>NZ_PEEV01000001.1:0-1280000 GCF_002749705.1 Acidovorax sp. 56 | reverse complement strand
GTTCTCTCCGAAAACTATTTAGGTAGTGCCTCAAGTATTACCGTCGGGGGTAGAGCACTGTTTAGGCTAGGGGGTCATGGCGACTTACCAAACCTATGCAAACTCCGAATACCGACGAGTACAGCTTGGGAGACAGAGCACCGGGTGCTAACGTCCGGACTCAAGAGGGAAACAACCCAGACCGCCAGCTAAGGTCCCTAAAATTGGCTAAGTGGGAAACGAAGTGGGAAGGCTAAAACAGTCAGGATGTTGGCTTAGAAGCAGCCATCATTTAAAGAAAGCGTAATAGCTCACTGATCGAGTCGTCCTGCGCGGAAGATGTAACGGGGCTAAGCCAGTTACCGAAGCTGCGGATGTGCAATTTATTGCACGTGGTAGGAGAGCGTTCTGTAGGCCTGTGAAGGTGTCTGGTAACGGATGCTGGAGGTATCAGAAGTGCGAATGCTGACATGAGTAGCGTTAAAGGGGGTGAAAAGCCCCCTCGCCGTAAGCGCAAGGTTTTCTACGCAACGTTCATCGGCGTAGAGTGAGTCGGCCCCTAAGGCGAGGCAGAGATGCGTAGCTGATGGGAAACAGGTCAATATTCCTGTACCGATCAATAGTGCGATGTGGGGACGGAGAAGGTTAGCTCAGCCAACTGTTGGATATGTTGGTTCAAGCCTGTAGTCGTGCCTGGTAGGCAAATCCGCCGGGCTTAGATGAGGGGTGATAACGAGTCTGCTTGCAGACGAAGTGAGTGATACCCTGCTTCCAGGAAAAGCCACTAAGCTTCAGCTATTGACGACCGTACCGCAAACCGACACTGGTGCGCGAGATGAGTATTCTAAGGCGCTTGAGAGAACTCAGGAGAAGGAACTCGGCAAATTGATACCGTAACTTCGGGAGAAGGTATGCCCCAAGTAGGTGAACTCGTACAGAGGGAGCCCAAAGGGGTTGCAAAAAATCGGTGGCTGCGACTGTTTAATAAAAACACAGCACTCTGCAAACACGAAAGTGGACGTATAGGGTGTGACGCCTGCCCGGTGCTGGAAGATTAAATGATGGGGTGCAAGCTCTTGATTGAAGTCCCAGTAAACGGCGGCCGTAACTATAACGGTCCTAAGGTAGCGAAATTCCTTGTCGGGTAAGTTCCGACCTGCACGAATGGCGTAACGATGGCCACACTGTCTCCTCCTGAGACTCAGCGAAGTTGAAATGTTTGTGATGATGCAATCTCCCCGCGGAAAGACGGAAAGACCCCATGAACCTTTACTGTAGCTTTGTATTGGACTTTGAACAGATCTGTGTAGGATAGGTGGGAGGCTTTGAAGTGAGGACGCTAGTTCTCATGGAGCCAACGTTGAAATACCACCCTGGTGTGTTTGAGGTTCTAACCTAGGTCCATTATCTGGATCGGGGACAGTGCATGGTAGGCAGTTTGACTGGGGCGGTCTCCTCCCAAAGCGTAACGGAGGAGTTCGAAGGTACGCTAGTTACGGTCGGACATCGTGACGATAGTGCAATGGCATAAGCGTGCTTAACTGCGAGACTGACAAGTCGAGCAGATGCGAAAGCAGGACATAGTGATCCGGTGGTTCTGTATGGAAGGGCCATCGCTCAACGGATAAAAGGTACTCTGGGGATAACAGGCTGATACCGCCCAAGAGTTCATATCGACGGCGGTGTTTGGCACCTCGATGTCGGCTCATCTCATCCTGGGGCTGTAGCCGGTCCCAAGGGTATGGCTGTTCGCCATTTAAAGAGGTACGTGAGCTGGGTTTAAAACGTCGTGAGACAGTTTGGTCCCTATCTTCCGTGGGCGCTGCAGATTTGAGGAAGCCTGCTCCTAGTACGAGAGGACCGGAGTGGACACACCTCTGGTGTATCGGTTGTCACGCCAGTGGCATTGCCGAGTAGCTAAGTGTGGAAGAGATAACCGCTGAAAGCATCTAAGCGGGAAACTCGTTTCAAGATGAGATCTGCCGGGGCCTTGAGCCCCCTAAAGAGTCGTTCAAGACCAGGACGTTGATAGGTCAGGTGTGGAAGCGCAGTAATGCGTTAAGCTAACTGATACTAATTGCTCGTGAGGCTTGACCCTATAACTTTGATAGCCAACGCTCAAGCAGTCATGCTTGTGTGAAAAGCTCAAAGATTGTTATGCCAAGTTGACGCAGTCAAAACACATAAAATCTGATTCCAAACTCTATGAATTCGCTAGGCTGTTCCATGAACAGCCCAGCACCAAGTTATGCCTGATGACCATAGCAAGTTGGTACCACTCCTTCCCATCCCGAACAGGACAGTGAAACGACTTTGCGCCGATGATAGTGCGGGTTCCCGTGTGAAAGTAGGTCATCGTCAGGCTCTTATAGCCCCAATACCCCCCAGTCCATAAGGATTGGGGGGTTTTGCGTTTGGTACTCAGATATTCTCTAGCCATTTGCTATTTATCTAAATGACTGCTCCAAATTATTCGGATGAGTTTTGGATGAATATGGCGCTGCAGGAGGCAGAGTCAGCCGCCAGGGATGGAGAGATTCCCGTAGGTGCAGTCGTGGTCAAAGATGGTCAACTTATTGCGAAAGGGCGCAATGCTCCTGTAGCGCTAGGTGATCCAACAGCACATGCCGAGGTGCTTGCATTGCGGGCTGCTGCACAAATTTTGGGCAACTACCGTCTTGAGGGATGTACTTTGTATGTGACGCTTGAGCCGTGTGTCATGTGCTCTGGCGCTATTTTCAACGGACGTATCAGTAGAGTCGTTTTTGGTGCCGCGGAGCCGAAAACTGGTGCTGCGGGCTCTGTGATTAATCTCTTTTCGCTGCCTGCTCTGAATCACCAAACCAAAATCTGTGGGGGTGTTCTGGCGGATCGCTGCAGCGCATTGCTTGTTGATTTTTTCACTAAGCGACGCCAGCAGGCTCGCGCAAAAGAGTCTCAGCGCCCCGTTTTGCGAGACGATGCCCTCAGAACTCCGGATTCTGCATTTGCGGGGCTTGGCTCCTACCCCCTGCACGCCTCTGCTTATCTAAGCGATTTGCCCAGCCTATCTGGTTTACGTATGCACTACGTTGACCAAGGGCCATCGGACGCCTCAATCACGTGGCTTTGTTTGCATTCCTCATTGCGCTGGAGCTATGTTTTCAATGGATTGCTGTCCGAGTTATTACCCTCGGTCCGCGTTGTTGCCCCCGATTTGATAGGATTTGGGCGCAGTGACAAGCCTAAAAAAGAATCGTTCCATCAGATTGAGCGCCACCAGCAGGTGTTGCTAGACTTCGTGGAACGATTACAGCTAAAGCGTTTGGTCCTTGTTTTAGACGGCTGGGATGAGGGAGTAGGACTCTTGCTCTGTGCAGAAATTGCCTCTTATGTTGAAGGCATCCTTGTTTTTGCTGACGGAATTGAGTACGGTCGCTCTCCAGATTCGATGCTTATAAACGATGCCCCATTTCCTGATAGAGGGCATCGGGCTGCTCCTCGCGTATTTCTTAAGATACAGAAGGAGATTGAACGTGAACCATTTTTTAAATCACCAATGCCTGATTTTTTTAATGTAAAAAAGCTTTTTTGCGTTGGTGATGATTCTGATTTGAATTTGAATTTTTTTCAAAAAAATATTGATTTCGAATCGTTTGACAAAATAAATGAATCCAGTTTTGATAATTTTTTAATTAAAGTGAAAAGTTATTTCATTTCGCTTTAAATTTAATAATTCGGTATTTTAAAATAAACGGAGTAGATCTTTTGATCTAAATTTTGTGAAGCAAAATAGCCATAATCAACTGTGTTGTCATCATGATCATGGGCCGAAGCATATTTATATCTACTCCCCCGCTGGAGCCATTCGTGACAAGTTGGCTTTTGAGAGGGGAGTCGCTCGTCTGGAAGCTTTGGGCCACGAGGTAGAGATTGATCAAGATGCGCGTGCTGTGTACACCCGCTTTGCTGGAGATGACCAGACGCGCTTGGCTGCGATTCATAGGGCTGCAGCCAGTGGCGCAGACGTAGCCCTGATTACCCGTGGCGCTTATGGGCTGACTCGTTTGCTTTCAGAGATTGACTACAAGGCAGTGGGTAAAGCTATCGGCGCAGGCACAAAATTTGTCGGTCTCAGTGATTTCACCGCCTTTCAGTCGGCGGTGCTTGCGAAAACAGGTGATGTGACGTGGGCTGGACCGTCTTTGATCACCGATTTCGGTGTGGAAGGAACTCCAGATGACATCATGGAGGCTTGCTTTGATGATCTGTTGACTGGCCATGGCGAGGGGGCAGGGTGGCGTCTTCCTCGTGGAAAATCTTTGGCTGAAGTTGAATCAAGCGATTTTTATATCAAAAAAGCTACCCTTTGGGGTGGGAACTTGGCGGTGCTGACTGGATTGATTGGAACGCCTTATTTCCCGTCCATAAAGGGAGGGATCCTTTTCGTGGAAGATATTGGAGAGCATCCTTATCGGATTGAGCGTATGTTGACCCAGTTGCTGCATTCAGGCGTGCTTGCAAAGCAAAAGGCAATAGTGTTGGGGCAGTTCAATGGATACAAGCTTGCCCCTCATGACAAAGGCTTTAAATTTCAATCGGTAGTCGACTGGCTGCGCACCAAAGTTTCTGTGCCTGTACTGACTAATTTGCCATTTGGTCATGTGCCAACCAAAGTGCTTTTACCTGTTGGTGCTAAGGTTTCCTTATCCGTTGAAGGGCGTGACGCCCTTTTGTATTGGGGCCACACCCACTAGTTAAGGATGACCATTGCTTTGCAATTGTTTGCAATCTCATCTTTGCTTGCAAAGATCTCTCGCTTTGTTTTGGGCCCCGGGCCCTTGGGCTTTTTCTGAAGTACGCTTAGCCGTTTTGTGGTTTTCTAATCCCTGACTTTGCCATTTCTCGCGGATGCGACCACTACAGCCGACGGTCCATGTACTAAACTGGGCTGCATGACGATTTGTGTGAACCTGCGGCCATGACCGTTTTGACAACGGTTGTGTTTGCCGATATTTCCGGCAGTGTGGCGCTGTACGAGACACTGGGTAACGAGCGTGCTGCCGCTGCGGTTGCCCAGTTGACTCAGTGGATCAGTGTTTCAATTCAATCCCATTCAGGTAGGGTGGTGAAAAAGCTGGGTGACGGTGTTCTGGGGGTGTTCGGGGATGCCGCTGGCGCCGTTGCAGCGACTGCAGACATGCTCCAAGCCCATGAACAAAGGCTTGCACGTTGGCCTTATCCACTGCGGATGGATATTCGTGTCGGGGTAGCTACGGGTGAGATTGTCGAGGTCGACGGCGACTGTTATGGTGATGCGGTCAATGTGGCTGCCAGACTGTGCGAGCGCTCTGGACCAGGGGAGATTTGGGCAACAGAAATGGCAGTGTTGCTGGCTGGCGCCGCACCTGCCGTTTGGTTTCGCAAACTCGGCATGATGGACATTCGCGGCAAAGCGGAACCCGCCATGCTTTACCAAGTCGAGTGGCGCCAAGACCAGGAGCCAGACTCGCTGACCATGCAGGCTGGGCTGGCTAGCCAGCTGGCCCCGGTGGATTCCATTTTGGGGTCCATACAGTTCAGCTGGCATGGTTTGGATGCCACTTTCGCTTCAAATGAAGCCCCTGTGCATATCGGCCGAGCCACTCATGCACAGTTGTGCATTAATGATTTGCGGGTTTCAAGGTTGCATGCACGCATTGACTGGCGCAACAGCGGTTTTTTGCTGACGGATTTGAGCAGCTTTGGTACCTGGGTGCGGTTTGATGGCAGTGACTCGCATGTGCGACTTCGCCGTGATGCTTGCATCTTGCACGGCACGGGCGAAATATCCCTCGGCGTTTCATTTTCAGACCCCAAGGCCCCGACGGTGGCTTTCCACGTGGCCGGCAGCCGCATGCACTTGGGTTAGGGCTGGCCCTGTTGCATGCCGCAACCCTGCTTCTCGTCGTGCCGTTTTATCTCCAAATTAGGTTTTTATGAGCATCCACACTATTCTCAAAATGGGAGACCCGCGACTTCTGAAGATCGCAAGCCCTGTGTCCCAATTCGATACCGATGGGCTTCACCTGCTGGTACGTGATTTGTGGGAGACGATGCGTTCCGTGAATGGAGCTGGGTTGGCGGCGCCTCAAATTGGTGTGGATCTTCAGGTCGTTGTTTTTGGCTCCGAGCAACGCAATCCCCGTTACCCAGACAGGCCATTGGTTCCCCTCACCGTACTGGTGAATCCGGTGATCACGTCTGTTGGGGACGCCGAGGAAGAAGACTGGGAAGGCTGCCTATCGGTGCCTGGTTTGCGGGGCAAGGTTCCGCGTTGGCAGCGCGTACGCTACACAGGCTTTGACCCCTATGGTGATCCGATTGATCGAGAGGTGGAGGGATTTCATGCCAGGGTGGTGCAGCACGAGTGCGATCACTTGTGGGGGAAGCTTTACCCGATGCGGGTGCGGGATTTCACCCAGTTTGGCTACACCGAGGTGCTCTTTCCCGAACTGGGGGCCGCAGACGCTGATGACTGAGGCATAGCCATCGCAAATGCGCTCGTCCATCACTCGGACAGTGCTTGCAGCAACTCCGTCTCAATCTGGATTTGCCGTGCATTGTTTTGCAGCTCAGAGCCTTGCAGCAAGAAGGTATCTTCCACCCGCTCGCCTAACGTGCTGACCTTGGCCAGTTGTACGCTGAGATGGTGTTGCGCCAGGATCCGGGCCACCAAATAGAGCAAGCCAGCGCGGTCGCTGGCAGAGATGCCCAAAAGCCAACGTTGGGCCTTCTCGTCAGGCTGCAGGGTGACACGTGGGGCGATTGGAAAGCTCTTGACCCTGCGGGACACCCGTTTGCGCGCAGGCTCAGGCAGTGGGCCTCCAGCCTCAATCGTGCGCACGAGGTCACTCTCCACCATGTGCGTTAGCTCGCGGTAATGCCCGGCCTGTGACGATGCCACGACCTGAAACGAGTCCAGCGCGTAATGGTTGTTGGCTGTGTGCACCCTCGCATCCAGGATACTGAAGCCTGCGCGGTCAAAGTAACCGCAAATCCGGGCAAACAAGTCGGCTTGATCAGGCGCATAGACCAGCACCTGCAGGCCCTCGCCCGCCAGCGATTGGCGGGCCCGAACAACGGGCTTGGTTGTGCCAACGTGGCGGGACAGGTGGCGGGTGTGCCATGCAATGTCTGCGGCTTCGTGGCGCATGAAGTAGCTCACGTCCAGCGTGGCCCACAGTGCCTTGTGCGCTTCAAATGGCTGCGCGCTCAGGGCCAGTTGCACCAGCGCTTCCCGCTTGCGTGCCTCGATTTCTGCAGCCGCATCGGGCGCACGACCCCCCAGTGTCCTCAGAGTGGCGCGGTACAAATCCTCCAGCAACTTGCCCTTCCACGCATTCCAGACCTTGGGGCTGGTGCCCCGGATGTCGGCCACGGTCAACAAGTACATTGCCGTCAGATAGCGCTCGTTGTGCACCCGTTTGGCAAAGGCAGCAATCACATCGGGGTCGCTCAGGTCCTGCTTTTGAGCGATGCGGCTCATCGTCAAATGCTCACTGACCAGAAACTCGATCAAGCGCGCATCTTCTTGCTCTACGCCGTGCTGTCGGCAAAAGCGCCGGACCTCCTGCGCACCAATCTGGGAATGGTCGCCACCGCGTCCCTTGCCGATATCGTGGAAGAGTGCGGCCACATAAAGAATCCACGGTTTGTCCCAGCCACCCGCCAGCTGCGAGCAAAAGGGGTACTCGTGGGCATGCTCAGCCATGAAGAAGCGGCGCATGTTGCGCAGCACCATCAGGATGTGCTGGTCCACGGTGTAGACATGGAACAGGTCATGCTGCATTTGCCCGACGATGCCGCGAAATGCCCAGAGGTAGCGTCCTAGCACCGAAGTCTGGTTCATCAGGCGCATGGCATGCGTGATGCCTGCAGGTTGCTGCAGGATGCGCATGAAGGCCTGGCGGTTGGCCGGGTCGCGCCTGAACGCGGCGTCCATCACGCCGCGTGCGTTATAGAGCGCCCGCAGGGTGCGTGCAGACAGATTCTTCAGCCCCACCGTGGTTTGGTAGAGCAGAAAAGTCTCCAGGATCGCATGGGGGTCGCGCTGGTAGAGGTCGTCGCTGGCCACTTCAATCAGCCCGGCTTTTTCAAAAAAGCGGTCGTTGATGGGGCGGGGTTCATGCGCCGTAGGGTTCAGTCGCTCCTCAATGTTGAGCAGCAAAATCTGGCACAACTGGGAGACCGCCTTGGCCGCCCAGTAATAGCGGCGCATCAGGGTTTCGCTGGCGCGCATGGGCAGGCGTGACCCATCGGGGGCTTGTGAGCGGTAGCCAAACGACTCGGCCACAGCGGTCTGCAAATCGAAGACCAACCGGTCTTCATGCCGCCCTGCGGCCGCGTGCAGGCGGGCCCGAATCAGGCACAGCACGGCTTCGTTGCGCTCGATCTGACGCACCTCGAAGGCTGTGGCCATGCCGCTTTTGGCCAGCTCCTTCCAACTGCCCCCCAGACCTGCGGCCTTGGCCACCCATAAGATCAATTGCAGGTCACGCAGCCCCCCTGGGGACTCTTTGCAGTTTGGCTCCAGGGAGTAGGGCGTGTTTTCGTACTTGGTGTGGCGTTGGCGCATCTCCAGGGTCTTGGCCACCAAAAACGCCTGTGGGTCCATCTGTGCTTGGTACTGTTGCTGAAACTGGGCAAACAGGACCCGGTCTCCGCAAATCAGGCGAGACTCCAGCAAAGAGGTTTGCACCGTGACATCGGCGGCGCTTTCTGCCAGGCACTCGGCAATGGTGCGAACGCTCGATCCGATCTCCAGGCCTGCGTCCCAGCAACTGCCGATGAACCCTTCAATGCGGGCGCTCAGCGGGCTGTCGGCTTGTGGGGTAGCGCCCTCCGGCAGCAGCAGCAAAACATCGACGTCGGAATAGGGAAACAGCTGTGCTCGCCCGTAGCCCCCCACCGCAACGAGGGCACAGCCTGCAGGAAAATCCGCACGCAGCCAGAGCGACTGCAGCAGATCATCCGTGAACGAAGATAGCTTGCGCAGCGCCGCATGGATACCTCGTGTGGAGGCTACGGTAGCCGCCATGGCGTCAAGGACGCTGGCTTTGTTGCTGCGGTAGTTGGCACGCAGGGCCTGAATGTCGGTCATGAAAATTGGAAGGGGGTGGCAGTAGAGTCTAGTGCGCCACCCTAAGAACCTGTTCAAAGTCTTTTTGGAGATTGCATTGGAGTGCAATCGGGCGATTGGATGCCTCGGATGCGCCGCATGGGCTCGTGCCCATGCAAGCAGCCGAGGCATCCAATCGCCCGATTTCACTCCAACCCTTCGGGCAAGTGGCTTGCCGGGCGGTCTGCGTTGTTGCACCGCTTGCCAATAGCACGGGCTATTGGCTGCACGCTGCGCCTAGCACCCCATCCCGGTCAGACACTTGTGCAACTCCAAAAAGACTTTGAACAGGTTCTAACGAGGGGTTGCGCAACTTGAACCATTTTCAGGCACCCACCCCAAGCAAGAGTCATGCAGGCCCTACTGGGCCGGGTGCTCAGGTGCGGGTTGCCGTCACAAACGCGGGCAGGGTGGGTGAGCCTGCCGACAGCGTCATGACTTCATAACCAGTTTCGGTTACCAGCACCGTGTGCTCCCACTGGGCCGACAGGCTGTGGTCTTTCGTCACAATGGTCCAGCCGTCGTTGCCATGGTTTTTAACGTCGCGCTTGCCCGCGTTGATCATGGGCTCGATGGTGAAGACCATGCCGGGCTGCAGTTCTTCCAATGTGCCGGGTTTTCCGTAGTGCAGCACCTGGGGTTCTTCGTGGAACTTCTGGCCAATGCCGTGGCCGCAGAACTCGCGGACGATCGAGAAGCCCTGGCCTTCGGCAAATTTCTGGATGGCATGCCCAATGTCGCCCAAACGTGCGCCGGGCTTGACTTGCAAAATGCCGTGCCACATGGCGTCAAAGGTGATGGCCGACAGACGCTTGGCTGCAATGGAACATTCGCCAATCAGGTACATGCGGCTGTTGTCGCCGTACCAGCCGTCTTTGGTGATCACGGTCACGTCCACATTCACGATGTCGCCTTTTTTCAGGGGCTTGTCGTTGGGAATGCCGTGGCACACCACGTGGTTGACCGAGGTGCACAGCGAAGCGGGGTAGGGTGGGTAGCCAGGGGGCTGGTAGCCCACAGTGGCCGAGATGGTGCCCTGCTGGGCCATGCATTCGGCGCCCAGGCGGTCGATCTCTTTGGTGGTGATACCGGGCTTGATGTGGGGGGCGATGTAGTCCAGCACTTCCGAAGCCAGGCGGCAAGCCAGCCGCATGCCCTCAATGTCTTCGGCGCTTTTGATGGTGATGCTCATGGGGCAATTATCCCATTGGGGCCCGCGTGGCGCAGGGTGGGGGCACATGCCCGGTAAAATGGCGGGCTTCACGGCTGCTGCACCCGGCAGGCCCGTGATCCATTTGACCCCCCTCACACCCCAACAGGCCGCTACCGTGACCTTGCACATGACCACGCTGGCGGGCGGCAACGCCCTCAGCAACTTCCGCGCTCAGCAACTTCAGCCCGCCCTCGAGGCCATCCACCCCAAGATCAGTGGCATTGCCGCACGGTTTGTGCACCTGGTTGCCACCGATGCGGCTCCCACGGCCGCAGAGCAAGAGCGCCTGGCCGCGTTGCTGGCGTATGGCGACCCTTACGCAGGGCCACAAGAAGGCGCGGCATTGGTCGTCACGCCGCGCCTGGGCACGCTGTCGCCCTGGGCCTCCAAGGCCACCGACATTGCCCGCAACTGCGGCATCGCCATCCGCCGGGTGGAGCGCATCACCGAGTACCGCATCAGCCTGAAATCCGGCCTGCTGGGCAAGACACCCGAGCTGACGGCCGAGCAACTGGGCCAGATCGCGGCCCTGCTGCACGACCGCATGACCGAATCGGTGGTGGCCGACCGCAGCGCCGCAGCCGCCCTCTTCACCGAACTGCAGCCCGCGCCCATGGAGCATGTGGATGTGCTCGCCGGTGGCCGTGCTGCCCTGGAGGCCGCCAACACCCGCTTCGGCCTGGCCCTGGCCGACGATGAAATCGACTACCTCGTGACCGCCTTCACGGGCCTCAAGCGCAACCCCACCGATGTGGAACTGATGATGTTCGCCCAGGCCAACAGCGAACACTGCCGCCACAAGATCTTCAACGCCGAGTTCACCATTGACGGCGTGGCGCAGGACAAGAGCCTGTTCGGCATGATCCGCAACACGCACCAGCTGGCGCCCCAGCACACGGTGATCGCGTATTCGGACAACGCCTCGGTCATGGAAGGCCACCAGGTCGAGCGGTTTGTAGCAAAAATGGCCTCTAGCGCTGATTCATCAAGCGCTAGCAGCTATCAAAAAAGTAGCGTCACCCAGCATGTGCTGATGAAGGTGGAAACCCACAACCACCCCACAGCGATCTCGCCCTTCCCAGGTGCATCCACCGGCGCGGGCGGCGAGATCCGCGACGAGGGCGCCACGGGCCGGGGCTCCAAGCCCAAGGCGGGCCTGACGGGCTTTACGGTGTCCAAGCTCTGGGGCAGCACGGTCGGCAAGCCCGAGCACATCGCCAGCCCGCTGCAGATCATGGTCGAAGGCCCTCTGGGCGGCGCTGCGTTCAACAACGAATTTGGCCGGCCCAACCTGAATGGCTACTTCCGCGAATACGAACAGGAAGTCGGCGGTGTGCAGCGTGGCTACCACAAGCCCATCATGATTGCGGGCGGCGTGGGTGTGATCGATTCCGAGCTGACGAAGAAGATCGAATTTCCCGCCGGTTCGCTGCTGATCCAGCTGGGCGGCCCCGGCATGCGCATCGGCATGGGCGGCAGCGCCGCCAGCTCGATGGCCACGGGCACCAACGCGGCCGAGCTGGACTTTGACTCGGTACAGCGCGGCAACCCCGAGATCGAGCGCCGTGCGCAAGAGGTCATCAACCACTGCTGGGCGCAGGGCAGCGACAACCCCATCCTTGCGATCCACGACGTGGGTGCTGGCGGCTTGTCCAACGCCTTCCCCGAGCTGACCAACGACGCAGGCCGTGGCGCGCGCTTTGACCTGCGCGCCGTGCAGCTCGAAGAGTCGGGCATGGCGCCCAAGGAAATCTGGTCCAACGAATCGCAAGAGCGTTACGTGCTGGCCATTGCGCCCGAGTCGCTGCCCCTGTTCCAGGCTTTCTGCGAGCGCGAGCGCTGCCCGTTTGCCGTGATCGGCACCGCTACTGAAGAGCGCCAACTGGTGCTGCACGACCCGGCTGCGACGGCCGACGACCAGAAGCTGCCCGTGGACATGCCGATGAACGTGCTGCTGGGCAAGCCGCCCAAGATGCACCGCGACGTGAAGACCGTGGTGCGCGAATTCGCACCGATGGACCTGACCGGCGTGCCGCTGCAAAAGGCCGTGATCGACGTGCTGGCCCACCCCACGGTGGCGTCCAAGCGCTTCCTTATCACCATCGGCGACCGCACGGTGGGTGGCCTGAGCCACCGCGACCAGATGGTGGGCCCCTGGCAAGTGCCTGTGGCCGATTGCGCTGTGACACTGGCCGATTACAAGGGCTTTGCGGGTGAAGCGATGAGCATGGGCGAGCGCACGCCGCTGGCCGCCATCAACGCGCCCGCCTCGGGCCGCATGGCCGTGGCCGAGGCGCTGACCAATCTGCTGGCAGCGCCCATTGAGCTGCCCCGCGTGAAGCTGTCGGCCAACTGGATGGCCGCCTGCGGCGAGCCCGGCGAAGACGCTGCACTCTACGATACGGTGAAGGCCGTCGGCATGGAACTGTGCCCCGCTTTGGGTATCAGCATTCCGGTCGGCAAAGACAGCTTGTCGATGCGCACGCAGTGGAATGAAGGTTCCGACAAGAAGAAGGTCACCTCGCCCGTCAGCCTGATCGTGAGCGCGTTTGCCTCGCTGTCCGACGTGCGCGGCACGCTCACCCCCCAGCTCAACGC
This sequence comes from Acidovorax sp. 56, assembly GCF_002749705.1. Lineage (NCBI taxonomy): Bacteria > Pseudomonadati > Pseudomonadota > Betaproteobacteria > Burkholderiales > Comamonadaceae > Acidovorax > Acidovorax sp. 56. The sequence goes on along the minus strand of NZ_PEEV01000001.1, from coordinate 1,267,071 downwards.
CACCGAGGCCGACACCACGCTGGTGTTGATCGACTTGGGGCATGGAAAGAACCGCATGGGCGGCAGCATCCTGGGCCAGACGCTGGAGCAGAGCGGTGATGTGGTGCCCGATGTGGACGATCCAAAGGATTTGGTTAACCTCGTCAACGCTGTGAACGCACTGCGCGCCAAGGGTCAGATCCTGGCCTACCACGACCGCAGCGATGGTGGCCTGCTGGCCGCCGCCGCCGAAATGGCGTTTGCCGGCCATGTGGGCGTGTCACTGAACGTGGACATGCTCGTGACCGAAGGCGACGGCGTGAGCGACAGTCGCATGGACACGGGCGATGCCAAGAACTGGACCACCCAGATCGGCGCCCGCCGTGATGAACTGACCCTCAAGGCTTTGTTCAACGAAGAGTTGGGTGTGGTGCTGCAGGTGCGCACCGCAGAGCGCAACGAGGTGATGCAGACCCTGCGCGCGCACAGCCTCTCTGCCTTCAGCCACTTTGTGGGCAAGACGCGGCCAGCGTCGTCGGAGATCGACGCTGGCAAGGGTGAGCTGCAGGTCTGGCGCGATGCCAAGGCTGTGTTCAGCGCCCCGTTGGCCGATCTGCACCAGGTGTGGGACGCGGTGAGCTGGAAGATCTGCCAGCAGCGCGACAACCCCGCCAACGCCGATGCTGAACACGCGGCAGCGGGCGAGCCGACCGACCCGGGCATGCACGTACACCTCACGTTCGACGCGGCAGACAACGTGGCTGCGCCGTTCCTCAATCTCGCCAAACCCAAGGTCGCCATCCTGCGCGAGCAGGGCGTGAACTCGCACATCGAAATGGCCTATGCCTTCACCGAGGCTGGTTTCGAGGCCTATGACGTGCACATGACCGACCTGCAAACCGGCCGCGTCAAGCTCGAAGACTTCAAGGGCGTGGTCGCCTGCGGCGGCTTCAGCTATGGCGACACGCTGGGCGCTGGCATTGGCTGGGCGCGGTCCATCACCTTCAACCCGGTGTTGGCCGCACAGTTCCAGGGCTTCTTCGGTCGTACCGACACGTTTGGCCTGGGCGTTTGCAATGGCTGCCAGATGTTTGCCGAGCTGGCCGACATCATCCCCGGCGCGCAAGACTGGCCACGCTTTACCACCAACCAGAGCGAGCGTTTCGAGGCCCGCTTGTCGCTGGTGGAAGTGCTGGAATCCCCCAGCCTGTTCCTGCAAGGCATGGCGGGCAGCCGCCTGCCGATTGCGGTGGCGCACGGCGAGGGCTATGCCAACTTCAAGTACCGGGGCAACGCCGACAAGGCCATCGCTGCCATGCGTTATGTGGACAACCATGGCCGCGCCACGGATCAGTACCCCTTCAACCCCAACGGCAGTGCCGGTGGCCTCACGGCGGTGACCACTGCAGACGGCCGCTTCACGGCCATGATGCCGCACCCCGAGCGCGTGTTCCGCAACGTGCAGATGAGCTGGACGAGCGAAGACAAGGCGGAGTACAGCGCCTGGATGCGCATCTGGCGCAACGCGCGCAAGTGGGTGGGCTGAGGCCCTGACCTTGGCCCCCTGGGATGGATGACAGGCAAACCGCTGTGTTTGCCTGTGCAAAAAAGGCCGGACGCGCAAGCGCCCGGCCTTTTTTAATGGGGCTCAGACCATGCGGGTGGGTGTCTGAACCTTGGCCTTTGTATGGCCCGGGGCTCTCAAGTGGGCTCCACCAGGGCGTGGGTGCGGGGTCTTTCATACACCAGCAGGCGGCCTTTGTAGGCTGGCGCGCTCTCCAGTGCCGGACAGTCCAGGCGCTCTTCCACCACCTCAAATCGGTGCACTGCCATCTGTTTGTGGAATGCCGCCCGATTCCCCCGGTTGGGATCGACTATCCAAATCTGAGCGCCCTGGTCTGCATGGGCATCCAGAAAATGGGCCAAAGTGGCGCGTGCATCGCGTTCGTACAGCACATCGCTGCCGATGATGAGATCGAACTGGCCCTGCACATCGCCCATGCCCTGGGGGTTGTCTGTGCCCCATTGGCCTGTGCGGTATTTCATGGGGGCTAGTGCGTTGAGGCGCAGGTTCTCCTCCAGAAACTGCCTCGCCAGCGGGTGGCAATCGCTGGCCGTGACATCCATGCCGCGCCGATGGCACACCAGGCTCGCCAGTCCCAGTCCACAGCCAATCTCCAAGATACGCTCTCCGGTGCGCAAAGGGCGCGAGGCCATGCGGGCTGCCAGCTGCGCGCCTGAAGGCCACAACAGCCCAAACAAGGGCCAGGCCGCAGAAGAGATGCCCAGTTGCTCGGCAGCGCCCAGGGGGTCGGAAAATTGCTGTTTGTCCAGCAGCGAGCGAATGTACAGATTAGCGACCCCTGGAACGGGGATGCTCTCTTGCTTGGTGAGGTAGCCTGGCATGCAATGGGCCTGAAGCCCGTTGTCAAGGGACCCCGATAGAGTGGGTGAGGGCCTGGAGTATGCGCTATACCGAAAACAGCCCTCAGAACCTGTTCTCAGGGCTTTGGGAAGCATCTGCACGGATGGCCTGGATGGGGGTGTTGCTGGTGAGCCCAATGGGCTGTGGGCGAGGGCGGCTTTTGGGTATGCCGATGGACCTGGTTGATATAGTCCCGCGGGTTCATTGACTTCGTTGAGGAAACTCCATGGCCGCAGGCAGCCTTTTAGCTTTATTGGATGACATCGCGACCATCCTTGACGACGTCGCGTTGATGACCAAGGTGGCGGCCAAAAAGAGCGTGGCCATGGCCGACGATGTTTCCGTGATGACCAAGGTCGCCGCGCAAAAGACCGCTGGTGTGCTGGGCGATGATTTGGCGCTGAACGCCCAGCAGGTCACGGGCGTACGCGCAGACCGTGAAATCCCGGTGGTATGGGCGGTGGCCAAGGGGTCACTGATCAACAAGGTCATCCTGGTGCCTGCGGCGCTGCTGATCAGCGCTTTTGCGCCCTGGGCTGTGACGCCACTGTTAATGCTCGGTGGTGCTTTCCTGTGCTTTGAAGGTACAGAAAAGTTGGCCCACAAGTTTTTGCACCCACAAGAAGAAGCCCAGGCAGAGCACGACAGCCTGGTCAAAGCCAATGCCGATCCTGCCGTGGACATGGTGGCTTTTGAGAAGGAGAAGATCCAAGGTGCCGTGCGCACGGACTTCATCTTGTCCGCCGAGATCATTGCGATCACGTTGGGCACGGTGGCGAACGCGCCCTTTGCGCAGCAGGTCATGGTGCTCAGCGGCATTGCATTCATCATGACGTTGGGTGTGTACGGTCTTGTGGCAGGCATCGTCAAGTTGGACGACCTTGGCCTGTGGCTGCATCGCAAAAGCAGCAGCGCTGCCCAGGCCATGGGCCGTGGCATCTTGTGGGCGGCTCCTTGGTTGATGAAGGGCTTGTCGGTGGCTGGCACTGCCGCCATGTTCCTGGTGGGGGGCGGTATCTTGGTGCACGGCGTGCCTTGGCTGCACCACGCCGTCGAAGGTTGGGGCACTGCGGCAGCCCAGTGGCCCGTGGGGGGCTTGTGGTCGGTTTTGGTTCCCAATGGGGTGAATGCGTTGATTGGGCTGTTCGCTGGGGTGGTGGTGCTGGTGGCCGTAACGGCAGTGCAACGTATGCGCGGCAGTCCTGCCATCCAAGGTTGAAGGGGGCGGCACCTGGCCCGTCGATTGAATGGGCGCCGACCGAATCGCCTCGGGTAAACACGGGGTTGTTTGACCTGTGGCAAGGTTGACCATTTCGCTAACAGGCCCAATACAAACACGGGGGTCGTCCCCGTTCAACTGCATTGAGTTCTGTATGAAGAAAAACCTGCTGACCGTGGCCGTTCTGTGCGCAATGATGACTTCGGGCGCTGCGTTTGCGCAGCAAGCCGAAGGCCCTTGGCTGGTGCGTGCCCGTGCCGTGAACCTCGATAGCGCCAACAAAGACAGCACCGGCCTCGGTCTGTCGATCAACGACAAGGTCATTCCTGAAGTCGACGTGTCGTACTTCTTCACCCCCAACATTGCTGCTGAACTGGTGTTGACCGTGCCCCAAAAGCACAACCTGAGCTCCAGTACCTTGGGCGGCAAGATTGGCACGCTCAAGCACCTGCCTCCTTCGCTGCTGGTGCAGTACCACATGCCCATGGGCAGCTTCAAGCCTTACGTGGGCGCTGGTATCAACTACACACGCTTTTCCAGCGTGAAGCTGCCCGCTGGCGTAGACATTGATCGCAACAGCTTTGGTGCAGCCCTGCAAGTGGGCGTGGACATTCCGCTGCAAAAGAACCTGTACCTGAACCTGGACGTCAAGAAGGTCTTCATCAAGACCGACGTGAGTTTGGCAGGCGCCAAGATTGGCACGTTCAAGGTGGACCCTGTTCTGGTGGGTGTGGGCCTCGGCTGGCGCTTCTGATGCGCCTTGCGCAGCGGCAACGTTGCGCACATTCTGGTGGGGAAAAGCCAGCGCATCTGCGCTGGCTTTTTTTATGGCTTCACGGGGGCCGGGTGTGTTGGCACGAGACGAATCAACCCCCGGTCATTTCGCGTGGATGAGAACCTGGGTTAGCCCGCAGTCGGCTCCGTGCAAGGCAAGGACAGTGTGAACCGCGCCCCTTCGCCGGGTGTGGAGGTGACAGTCAGTTCGCCATGCATCAACTCCGCCAGCGCCCTGGACAGCGCCAGGCCCAAGCCTGTGCCTCCATGCTCGCTGCTCACCTGGGCGCTGCCTTGGCGAAATTTCTCAAAAATCAGATCATGCAAGTGCGGTGGAATACCGGGGCCCGAGTCCACGACATGAAACTGCAGCCGTGTTCCTTCTGCCCCTGTTTCCACTTCCAGCCGCACGCCGCCTTGTGCGGTGAACTTGAGGGCATTGGAGAGCAGATTGTTCAGAATTTGCTTGAGCCTGAGTCCGTCGCACACCAGCCATTGCGGGGTGTCTGGTGATACCGACACTTGCAGCGTCAGGCCCTTCTGGGCTGCTGAAATAGCGAAGAAGTCGGCCGTGTTTTGCACCAGTTCGCGCACGGGGTGGGGCGCCAGCACAATGGGCATGGCCCCGGCCTCGACCTTGGCCAAATCCAGAATTTCGGTGAGCAATGTGTTGAGGTGGTCTGCAGCCTGCCGGATCAAGGTGGCCGCCTCTCTGAACGAAGGCTGCTGCAAGCGCAACTCCATCAGTTCCGCAAAGCCCCGGATGCTGGTGAGCGGCGTGCGCAGCTCGTGCGACACCGCTGCCAGAAACTCACTTTTGGCCTGGCTGGCAGATTGGGCCTGCGCCTCGCTGATGGCCAGCGCTGCATGGGACTCTTCCAGTCGGCGCACGCCGCGCAAAAAGCCCACGCCGCTGGCCACGATGGCCGCGCCCAGCACCAATGCCACGGTCAGCGTCACGTTGCGCATGTCTCGCCACTCTTCCAGTGCTGCCTCCGTGGTGTTGGATACCACCACGTTCAGGGGGTACCCTGGCACCCGCCTGAAGGCTGTGATGCGCTCCGTTTTGTCCACCTCACTGACACGGACGTAAACGCCTTCTGGCTTGTTCAGATCAGCCAAAGGGTGGCCATTGGGCAGCGTGACGGACTTGCCCATGCCCGTGGCTTTCCCCCCTGCTACCCGAGCGCGCAGTGTGTTGTCGTCGCCCAGCAAAGACACAGCGCCTCCGGGCCCTAATTCAACGTCGCCATACACCGTTTCAAAGTAGTCGGGGTCGACCGAGGCCACCACGACCCCATGCAGGTAGCCGCTGGGTGACACGATGGGGCGCGAGAGTTGCAGCGTCCACTGGCCAGACACCTTGCCCAGCACCGGTTTGCCCACAAACAGACCGTTGCGTGTGATTTGTGTGCGAGCATCCAGGTGGCGCGTCGGCTCCAGGTGCACCTGGATGTGTTCGCGTTCCGAGAGATCAAGCGGCCCGGTTTTTTGTCCATCCGGGTCCAGATTGCTGGCCACAAACCGCCCATCCGCTCCCACGACGGAGAGCTGGGTCAAGATATCCGGGACGAGGCCCGTCTCATTGGCCAGCCGTGTGTAGTCTGAGGGCTGAAAGCTGCCTTTGGCGACGGCATCGCGCATGCGCAGCGTGGCCTGGTCGATGGGGGCTAGCACGCGCAGCGTTTGTTCTTGCAGCACCCGTGCCAAGTTGGCGTTTTGCCGCTCCTGGGCGTCTATCGCGTCTTGCCATTTGGTGTAGAGCGCTAATGCCACCAGTGCTGCCGTCACCACCAGCGCCAGGGCCACAAAGCCAATCACCTTGGCCTGCAAGTCTTTGGCATGCAGCGGGTTCAAGGCCACAGCGACTGAGGGGCTTGGCAGCGGCTGCACGGCAGGGGGTGATTTTTCCAACATGGTTCCCATGGTTCAGAGCATGCCACTTTCCCGCCGCTTTGCGCAGAGGGCTGTTGCTGGATCCGCGAGCCGACTCTGCGGCCGCATGGCCAAGTGGGTTCTGCGGGCTATCCGGCCAGAATCGGCGTGCACAACTCGACCAAGGTGCCGTCTGGGCATCGCAGGTAAGACACCGTTTGGCCCCAGGGCTTGGTGCTGGGGGGGGCCAGCTCGGCGGCTCCGCTGCCCAGCGCCTGTTGGTGGGCGGTGGGGACATCGGGGGTGACCAGAGCGATCTCCATGCCCAGGGGCTGTGCGCTGGCATGGGCAGCGACATGGCCGCCTGCAAAGTTGGAGTGGCCTAGCGAGTGGTCTGCAAAAGCCAGCGTGGTGGCGCCGGTCTCCAGCTCGCCGTAGGTGCCTGACTCATGCAGAAAACGCCTTGTCATGCCAAAGGCCTGCTCGAAAAAGGCCAGCGAGGCCGCTACGTCCGGAACGTAAATGATGGTGTAGCCGAATTGCATGGAGAAAGCCCAGTGGATGGTGACTGTGTTCGGTCATTCTGCACCACCGGGCACGCTGCGGGGCGCCTGTTCATGCAAGCGTTGCCACTGCGACAACCGCCAACCCCAGAGTGAGGTTGATGCCCACCCACGTCCGTATTTTGGCCAGCACTTTGCCCGCCTCCGGCCAGTGAGCGCTTTGGTGGGCGCGGCTGAGCCGGGGGAAAAGCGACAGGCGGATGTACCCAAAGATGACGGCCATGACCGCGCCCAGGGCCGCCATCACAGTCCAGCCCCAGGGCATGGCAAAACTGCCCCCTGCTTGCACTGTGTGCTTGGCGACGTGGCCCACCATCCACAGGCCCGATGCGAGCAGGGCCACCACGGCTGCCACCACGGTCGCAAAAAAGCGCCGCAAAACGCCTTGCATCAGGCCAACGCGCAGCGCAGGCTCCAGCGTTTGTGCGGCAGGGCGCAAAAAGAAATGGGCGAAGAACATGCCCCCCAGCCAGACGATGGCTGCGAGCAAGTGGACCAGTTTGAGGGTTGCATACAGCATGGTGGTGTGGGCCTTTCTTTCCCGGAGAAGATCGTACCTAGGGTCTAAGAACCTGTTCAAAGTCTTTTTGGAGTTGCACAAGCGGCTTGCCGGGATGGGCTGCTAGGCGCAGCGCGCAGCCAATAGCCCGTGCTATTGGCAAGCGATGCAACAACGCAGACCGCCCGGCAAGCCACTTGCCCGAAGGGTTGGAGTGAAATCGGGCCGATGAACTCAGAGCTTTGGCGCCCCGGCTGCTTGCATGGGCACGAGCCCATGCTGCGCATCCGAAGCATCCACTCATCCCGATTGCACTCCAATGCAATCTCCAAAAAGACTTTGAACAGGTTCTCAGAGTGGCTCACAAAACTCAGCGAAGCGGCTCTGGTCAGGCGTTTCGCCACAAGCATTACAAGCCTTGCAAAAAGGCGAAACGACGACGTCAGGGGAGTTTTGTGAGCCCTCTAAGCCGAGCCAGACAGCCCCTGGCGCGTCGCTGCGCCACGCGGGTGAACAATGAACTGATTGCCGCCGTTGCGCTTGGCCTGGTACATGGCCTCATCGGCGTGGCTGAGCAGCATGCTTTCATGGGTGCCGTGCTCTGGGAACACCGCCATGCCAATGCTGGGCTGGATGCTCAGTGCCAGTCCATTCAGCTCAAATGGCTGAGCGAACGCTGTGAGAATTTTCTGGGCCACAGGCTGGGGCAGCTCGCCTGCATGAATGCCTTCGAGCAGCACCACAAACTCGTCCCCCCCCAGCCTGGCCACGGTGTCCGAGCCGCGTACGCAGGCTTGCAGGCGCTGTGCCACGCCCTGCAGCAGCAGGTCGCCCATCGCGTGACCGAGGGTGTCGTTGACCTCTTTGAAACGGTCCAAGTCAATGAACAGCAAAGACAGCAGGGTTTGCTCCCGGTGCGCGCGCGCCATGGCAATCCTCAGCCGGTCATTGAAGAGCGCGCGGTTCGGCAGGGCGGTCAACTGGTCGTACTGCGCCATGTGCTGCAGCCGCTCGTGCATCTGGGTGCGCTCAATGGCCAAAGCCACCTGGGTGGAGACAAACTGCAGCAATTCCTTGTCGGCCTCGCTGTAGGTATCTCCCTCGGCAGGGCCTTGTAATAGCAGGGCGCCCATCGCGCCGTCCTGGCCGGGCAGTGGCACCCCGAGCCAGTGGCAGGTTTGTGGCCCTTCGCAAGTCGACAGCCGCAAGGGCCTGTCCTCCTGGATCACCCGGGTGCACAGCTGGATTTGCCCGGCTCCGGGTGTGCTGTGTGGGTTTTGCTCCAGCGCAGGGGCCAGATAGGGAAAGCTCAAAGCACTACGCGCGCGGTCATGCAGCGCGACTGTGAACTGGGCGACCGCCATCAGCCCACCGATGATGCGGTGAATGCGTTCAAAAAGGGTGGGCAGGTTGGGGGCTGCATGCGCGGCTTCCGAGATGGCATAGATCGCCGCGTGCATTGACTCGGTGTGCTTGCGCTTGGTGATGTCATGGGCCACAGCCAGGCGCAAGCGGCGCTCGGGCAGCCACTGGGCGGTCCACAGAATGTGCGCGACGGCTCCGTCTTTGCGCACGTAGCGGTTCTCAAACTGCAATTGGGGGCTTCCGCCCATGACCCGCAGGGCTTGCTGCTCCGTGGCTTGGAGGTCTTCGGGGTGGACCAGGTCCAACATCCGCAGCCCGACCGCTTCTTGCGGGGTGTAGCCAAAAATACGTTCGAACGCGGGGCTCACAAACACAATGCGGCTGTCCTCGTCCACGATGCAGACGGCATCCAGCAAGAGATCAATGACATTCAGTGACGAGATGCTTTGCATTGCGTGCCAGTTTGAAGCCAATGGAGCCCTGTGTTGTCGTCAAGCTTGTTTAACCGGTGGTTACACAAGGGTTTTGGCAGAGAGCGCAAGGGCGATGCTGTCTATCGGACAGCGGATCCCATTGTGCAGCCGGAATGCGGGTGAGGAAATGACGGGGTTGCAGCCGCAAAACAACAGCATTCCCCCGCTTGTCCGGGAGGTGGAACTTATGCTATGCATTTCATAGCTGCTAGCGCTTGTATTTGTTGCGTAAAAGGCAAATTTGGCTTGAAGCATGTGCGGTAACCAGATGTTGCCAAATGTGGCGCAAAATGCGGACATAGTTGCCGTCGCTCAAAGCGCCTGGGTCTTTGCTGAGAACCACCTGCAGCGCAGCAGGCTCGAGCCAGGCAGGCTTGGTGATGGCTGGCTTTTAACCCCTTTTTATGACGCTGTCCTTCCTCTCCCTCGGTCGCTATCGCCACTGGCTGTCAGGCTGGGCTGTGGCGTTGGTGGGGTTGGTCACGACCTACTGGCTGGTGCAGCAGCAATGGCAGTCGGTGGCCATGGTGGAGCAGACACGGTTCACGCAGGAGGCCCGCGCCTTCACCGATGCCCTGAGCCAGCGCGTAGCCGCCAATACTGAAATTGTGTACGGCCTGCACAACCTGTTTGCGCTGAACCCGCAGCTGGGGCGCGCCGAATTCGAGCGGGTCGTGTCGGAGCTGGATGCTGTGCAACGCTATCCCGGGGTGCGCAACTTGGCGTTTACCAAGCGCGTGCCCCACAGTGAGCGAGCCGGCTACGAGGCCAGCGTCCGCGCCGAGCTGTCGCGCGATGCGCCAGGTGCGCCTGTTTTTTCGGTGCACCCGCCTGGTGATCGGGACGAGTACTTTGTGGTGCACTACATCTGGCCCATGGAAGGCAACGCGCAGATGCTGGGGCTGGACATCAGTGCACAGTCAACCAATTTGGCCTCCATGCAATACAGCCGCGACAGCGGCAAGCCCGTGGCCTCTGCACCGTTTGATTTGCTGCAGGAGCAAACCCACCGGCCAGCATTTGTCATCCGCATTCCGGTGTTTGACAGGGCAGGGGGCTCCCGCAGCGGGCCACCGCCTTTTCTGGGCGCTGTGGCCGCCACCATCCGGGTGTATGACATGGTGCGGGCGTTGGAAGCCCAGGGCTACCTGCAAGGTGTGGCTGTGGCGATGGAGGATGCGGGCTCGGTGCGCGAACAGGTCGCAGACAAGACTGCACGCCCTTTGCTGGAGCCCACAGGCCAGGCCCTGCCTGGTGCGCCCACGCTGGTCAAAGGCTTGCAGGTGCATGACCGGCGCTGGCGCCTGACCTTCCAGCCCACACGCTCGCTGCTGTCGCCTACGGAGCAGCGCTTGCCCTGGATTGCCGGTGGGGCAGGGGCTCTTGTGTCGGGCTTGCTGGGAGTGCTGGTGACGCTGCTGGTGCGCCAGCGCACCAGCGCGTTGGTGCAGGCGCAGGCATCGGATGAAGCCCGGCGCGAGAGCGAGGAACGCTTTCGCGCCCTGTTCAACCAGGCTGCTGTCGGCGTCGCGCAGATCAACTCGCAGAACGGGATGATCGTTCGCATCAACCAGCGCTACTGCGACATCATTGGCTACACCGCCGCAGAGCTGCAGGGCCGCAGCCTGCGCGAGATCAGCCATCCGGCCGATCAGCCTGCGGGTTTTGCCCAGATGGACCGCCTCAAGGCGGGCGATATTCCTGAGTTCCGCATCGAAAAACGCTACTTTCACAAGAATGGCGCGGAAGTCTGGGTGGACCTGACCGTGACCCCCATGTGGACCCTGGGTGCCACGCCAGACTTTCACATTGCCATGGTGCAAGACATCACCTCGCGCAAGCAAATGGAAGAGACACTGCGCGGCAACGAGCAGCGCCTGCGCGGCATTTTGCAGCGTTTGCCCGTGGGGGTATGCCTGGTGCAGCACGATGGGCGCATGAGCTTTCGCAACGAACGCTTTGTGCAAATTTGCGGTTACACCGAGCAGGACATCCCCACCGCTGAGCAGTGGTGGCAGCAGGTGTACCCCGACGCCGAAACCCGCGCACGGCACCGGGCCGCCTGGAGCCGGGCGCTGGAGCATGCCCATGCCTTCGATGGCAGCATCGAGCCCGCCGAGTATGTGATCCATTGTCACGACGGCCAGCAGCGCAGCGTTGAAATTGCCGGGGTGCTGGTGGGCAAGGACCACCTCATCACCATGGTGGACCTGAGCCAGCGCAAGGCCGCGGAGGAAGAGATCCGCTACCTGGCCTTCTACGACCCCTTGACCCGGCTACCCAACCGGCGCCTGTTGCTGGACCGCTTGCAGCAGGCCCTGGCCACCAGCGCCCGCCATCAGCGCAGCGGGGCCCTGCTGCTGTTGGACCTGGACAACTTCAAAACCCTGAACGAGACCCAGGGACACGACCGTGGTGACACGCTGCTGCTGCAGGTGTCGCATCGCCTGCGCGCCTGCGTGCATGAAGACGACACGGTGGCCCGCCAAGGGGGGGATGAATTTGTGGTGGTGCTCGAAGACCTGGGTGACACCCCGGAAGACGCTGCCGCACGCGCGGAAGACGCTGCGCAAAAAATCCTCCAGGCCCTGCGCGAGCCCTACACGCTGGACGGTGAGGCCCACCACAGCTCCTTGAGCATGGGGATCACCGTCTTCAGCGGTATGCGTGAGACGGTGGATGAACTGCTCAAGCGTGCCGACTTGGCCATGTACCAGGCCAAGTCTGCGGGGCGGGACACTTTGCGCTTTTACGACCCGCAAATGCAGGCCGCCGTCAGTGCCCGTGCGGCGCTGGAGGCCGACATGCGCGCAGGCCTGGCCCAGGAGCAGTTCGAGCTGTACTACCAGCCCCAGGTGGACAACGGCCGCATCACCGGAGCCGAGGCACTGCTGCGCTGGCGCCATCCGCGCGATGGTTTTGTCTCTCCGGCGCAATTTATTCCGCTGGCGGAAGAGTCCGGCCTCATCCTGCCGCTGGGCGAGTGGGTGCTCAACGCCGCCTGTGAGCGCCTGGCGCAGTGGGCGCAGCAGCCTGTGTTGGCGGGGCTCAGCCTGGCCGTCAACGTGAGCCCGCGGCAGTTTCACCAAAGCAGCTTTGTGCCGCAGGTGCTGGCGGCTTTGGCCCGCTCGGGGGCCGAGGGCGCGCGCCTCAAACTTGAAATGACCGAAGGTCTGCTGTTGGCCGATGTGGAAGACACCATCGCCAAGATGGCCAAGCTCAAGAGCTATGGCGTGGGCTTTTCGCTCGACGATTTCGGCACTGGGTATTCATCGCTGGCCTACCTCAAGCGCCTGCCGCTGAACCAGCTCAAGATCGACCAGAGCTTTGTGCGCGATGTGCTCACCGACCCCAACGATGCGGCCATTGCCCGCACCGTGGTGGCCCTGGCCACCAGCCTGGGGCTGAGCGTGATTGCTGAAGGGGTGGAGACCGAGGAGCAGCGGGCGTTTTTGGCACGCAACCACTGCCACAGCTGGCAAGGGTATCTGCTGAGCAAGCCCATTCCTGTGGCCGATTTTGAGCGGCTGGTGGCCGAGTACAACGGCCAGCAGGGGCCTGCTTAATGCCTGCGTAGTGCCTCCGGGGCGGTGGTGACAAAGCCCCGAGCATGTTGTGAGAACCAGAGTGCTCTTCCGTCAGCTTGCCGCAAGCACGTTATGAATAATTATGAATTCAAAACCTAGGCCAAGCGCGCTGCCCTTCGCGTGCGCAGGCGAACACCTCCTCCTGCCGCAGGTGCCTGCGGCGGGGTAGCGTGTTGGGCTGCCATCGTCGGTGGCCGTGCCTGCTGCAATGGCCCAGGTCCAGATCGAGATGCAAGGAGACATAACCCATGAGCGCCACGACCCCCACGGCTAGCTACGCTGACTTCTACCGCCATTCCATCGACCACCGCGATGCCTTTTGGGGCGAGCAGGCGGCGCTCATCGACTGGCACACGCCGCCCCAGCAGGTGTGCGACTACAGCAACCCTCCCTTTGCCAAATGGTTTGTGGGCGGCATCACCAACCTGTGCCACAACGCGGTAGACCGCCACCTGCAAGCCCGTGCCGACCAGTCCGCGCTGGTGGCGATTTCCACCGAGACCGATACCGAGCGCAGCTACAGCTTTGCCGAGCTGCATGCCGAGGTGCAGCGCATGGCCGCCACGCTGCAAGGCCTGGGGGTCAAGAAGGGCGACCGCGTTCTCATCTACATGCCCATGATTGCCGAAGCCGCCTTTGCCATGCTGGCCTGCGTGCGCATCGGTGCTTTGCACTCGGTGGTGTTTGGCGGCTTTGCTGCGGGCTCGTTGGCCTCGCGCATCGAAGACGCCGAGCCCGTGGCCGTGGTCAGTGCCGATGCCGGATCGCGTGGCGGCAAGGTGGTGCCCTACAAGCCCCTGCTGGACGAAGCCATCAGCCTGTCGGCCCACAAGCCAGCGGCCGTGCTCATGGTCAACCGGGGCCTGGCCCCCATGGCCCTGCAAGCGGGGCGCGACCACGACTGGGCATCGCTGCGCGAGCAGCACCTGCATGCCGTGGTGCCGTGTGAATGGGTCGAATCTACCCACCCCAGCTACACCCTGTACACCAGCGGCACCACCGGCAAGCCCAAGGGCGTGCAGCGCGACACCGGCGGCTACACCGTGGCCCTGGCTGCCAGCATGAAGCACATTTTTGATGCGCAACCGGGCCAGACCTACTTCGCCACCAGCGACATCGGCTGGGTGGTGGGGCACAGCTACATCATCTATGGCCCGCTGATTGCGGGCATGACCACCATCATGTACGAAGGCCTGCCCACCCGGCCCGATGCGGGCGTGTGGTGGAGCATTGTGGAAAAGTACAAGGTCACGCACATGTTCTCGGCCCCCACGGCCGTGCGCGTGCTCAAGAAGCAAGACCCCAGCTGGCTCAAAAAATACGACGTCTCCAGCCTCAAGGCCTTGTGGCTGGCGGGCGAGCCGCTGGACGAGCCCACGGCGCAATGGATCAGCGACGCGCTGGCCGTGCCCATCATCGACAACTACTGGCAGACTGAAACCGGCTGGCCCATCTTGACCCTGGCCAATGGGGTAGAGCAGCAAACCACCCGCTTTGGCAGCCCCGGCAAAGCCACGTATGGCTACGCCGTGAAGATCATCGACGAGTCCACCGGCGAAGAGCTGACAGGGGCCAACCAAAAAGGCGTGGTCGCCATCGAAGGCCCGCTGCCCCCGGGCTGCATGCAAACCGTGTGGCGCGACGACGCCCGGTTTGTGAACACCTACTGGAAGAGCATTCCTGGCCGCCTCATCTACAGCACCTTTGACTGGGGTATTCGCGATGCCGATGGCTACCACTTCATCCTGGGCCGCACGGACGATGTGATCAACGTAGCGGGCCACCGCCTGGGCACCCGTGAGATCGAGGAGAGCATCGCCTCGCACCCCAACATTGCCGAGGTGGCCGTGGTGGGCGTGGCCGACCAGCTCAAGGGCCAGGTGGCCATGGCGTTTGCCGTGGCGCGCGATGCGTCGGGGCTTGACTCGGATGCGGGCCGCCTCAAGCTGGAAGGCGAAGTCATGAAGCAGGTGGACCACCAACTGGGCGCCGTGGCCCGGCCTTCGCGCGTGTACTTTGTGAATGTGTTGCCCAAGACGCGCAGCGGCAAGCTGCTGCGCCGTGCCCTGCAGGCCGTGGCCGAGCGCCGTGATCCTGGCGACTTGACCACCATGGACGACCCCGCTGCGCTGCAGCAGGTGCGTGATCTGGTCGGTTGATTTCAGCCACCCCGGGGGCCTGGGCAGGCGCTGGGGTGGTGCAGGTCGCCCTGGCGCGGGTCGCTGGATGGACCGCGCTGGGCTGTGCCGGTGAACGCTTATTTCAGGTACGAGCGCAGCGTGGTTGCCAGGGCCGCCATGTCTTTTTCGCGCTGGGTGGGTTCGATGTCGGGCTGGCCCAGGTGCTCCCGGATATGCCCCTCCAGCACCTCCGCCATCAAGCCATTCACAGCGCCGCGAATGGCCGCGATCTGCTGCAGGATGGCCTGGCACTCTCCCTCATCTGACAGCGCACGCTCCAAGGCCTCGGTTTGCCCCTTGATGCGGCGCACACGCGACAGCAAACGCTTTTTTCCGGTGATGGTGTGGCTCATGGGCGGTGATCTTAGGGCCTGTTGACGCCTTGCCACGGTTGTGCCTTTGCCTGTGCGGTCCATGGGGGGCGTGGCTGCTTGTGCGGCGCGAAGTACCGGCGCTTCCCCACCTGTTTCCGCTTGATCCTTGCTGCAGGTCTGATTCCCGTTGAAAACCTTGGCAAAAGCAGGGCCGGGTTGTTTATGAAAATACTGGTGGAGGGTATATTCAGCGATCAACTTTTGAGCCCTGCGTTCATGCAAACCTCCATCGCAGCCCACGGGTGGCAGCACCCGCACCATTTCAACGAAGGCAATCCTCTGGCAGAGCGCAACACCACCTGGGCGGTGGTGCTGACGGCCAGCATGATGGTGGTCGAGATCGTGGGGGGCTGGGTCTATAACTCCATGGCCCTGGTCTCTGACGGGTGGCACATGAGCTCGCACGCCCTGGCGCTGGGCCTGTCGGTGCTGGCCTATGTCTGGGCCCGGCGGCTGGCGGGCAGCCAGCGGTTTGCCTTTGGCACCTGGAAGATCGAAGTCCTGGGCGGCTTTACCAGCGCTGTGTTGCTGACCCTGGTGGCTGCGTTGATGCTGTACCAGTCGGTGGACCGGCTGTTCACCCCCAGTCCCATCCATTACGACGAGGCCATCGTGATCGGGGTGGTGGGGCTCCTGGTCAATCTGGTGTGCGCCTGGCTACTGCGCGGCGGGCACCATCACCACGGTCATGACCATGGACACGATCATGGGCACGGACACCATCATGGTCATGACCACCCGGTGCACCACCAGGATCTGAACCTGCGGGCTGCCTACGTGCATGTGGTGGCCGATGCCGCCACCTCGGTGCTGGCCATCGTGGCCCTGTTTGGTGGCAAGCTCTGGGGCGCCGCCTGGCTGGACCCTGCGATGGGCATTGTGGGCTCAGGCCTGGTGGCGTTGTGGGCCTTGGGTCTGCTGCGCGACTCTGCCACGGCCTTGCTCGATGCCGAGATGGACGCACCCGTGGTGGCAGAGATCCGTGAGGTCATCGAACAAAGCCCGGTGCCTGCCACGCTGTGCGACCTGCATGTCTGGCGCGTGGGCACCGACAAATATGCCTGCGTGGTGGCCCTGGCCACGGCGGCGGATGTGACGCCCGACTATTTCAAGCAGCAGCTGAGCATCCACGAGGAGTTGGTGCACATCACGGTGGAAGTGAACCATCTTCCGGCCAGCGGCGCGTTGGCGCCGTGACGTAAGTCCATTGCTATAAAGTAATTCAAAAATGATAGCTGCTAGCGCTTGCTAGGTAAGCGCTAGAGCCTGTTTTTATTGAAATCTCTGTTCATGCGTGTCTTTCTCGTTGCTGGCGCCATGGTGGTCGTTGGCGCTCTCATCGGTGCATCGCTGCCTGTGTGGGCAGCCAAACCCTTGCCGCCTGGGGCCACGGCGGTGATCCACGCAGTGCACATGGCGGCGGGGCAGCAACGCCACGCGGCGTTGGGAAGGCTGATGGCGCCAGAGTTTGTGTGGAGCTTTGGTGGTGATGCGGATGCACAGCAGGCGATTGCCGCTTGGAAGGCTGATCCCAAGGCTTTGAAGGCTTTACACCGCGCGACGGGCGCGCCCTGTGCCGCGTTGCCCGACGGCAGTGTGGAGTGTCCTCGCCAAGCGGGCCGCGCCGCCCGCGCCCGCTTTGAGTCCACCGCCCAGGGCTGGCGCATGGTGTCTTTTGTGGCGGGGGATTGATCGCTGGTGGGGCGGGGGGGGGGGATGCCCCTGTTTTACAGGAGGCGCAGCCGGGTCCACTGCGTGGGCGCTTGCCAGGTGTCCATCCACTGCGCGAAAGCGTCCTGGGGCATGGGGCGGGCGATGCAGTAGCCCTGGGCTTGTGGGCAGCCCAGCTGCAGCAGCATCTGCCCCTGTTCGACGCTTTCCACACCCTCGGCGATGACGCGGTAGCCAAACGAGCGCGCCAGCCCGATCACGCCCTGCACGATGGCCAGATCGCCCGGATCGCTCATCATGCCGTGCACAAAGCTCTGGTCGATCTTGAGGGTGTCCATGGGCAGGCGGCGCAGGTAGGTCAGCGACGAGTAGCCGGTGCCAAAGTCGTCCAGTGAGATGCTCACCCCCAGTGCGCGCAACGATTGCAGCGTGTGGGTGACGGCCTGCAGGTCATACAGCGCGGCGCTCTCGGTGATTTCAATCTCGACCAAATGGCCTGGCACTGTGGGGTGGCGGGCCATGCATTGCGCCAGCCAGTGGGCAAAGCCGTCTTGCTGCAAATGCTGCGCACTGACGTTGATGCTCAGTGGCATGGGCATGTTGTGGGCTTGCAGCCACTCCAGCTGGAGCAGGGCAGCCTCGATCACCCATTGGCCGAACACGATGTCGAGTTCCGTGCCCTCAATCATCGGCAGGAATTCGCCAGGGGTCAGCACGCCGCGCTCGGGGTGCAACCAGCGCACCAGGGCCTCGGCACCCACCACGCTGCCCGATCGCATGTCCACCTTGGGCTGCAGGTACAGCATGAACTGGGCCTCGTTCAGCGCGTTGCGCAGATGCTTGGCCTGCTCGCGCAGCAGTTGCACGGCACGGTCCTGCGCTGCGTCAAACAGGTGGAAACGGTTGCGCCCGGCCTGCTTGGCGGCGTACATGGCCTGGTCTGCGTGGCGCAGCAAGGTGTCGGCATCGGCATCGTCTGAAGGGAACAGCGTGTAGCCGATGCTGGCGGTGACGACCACGCGCTCGGCGTCCAGTGGGTAGGGGGCGGCCACGCTGTCCATGACGCGGGTCAGCCGGGCTTCGCAGTCGCAGCCCGATGCCAGGTGGGGCAGCAGGATGACGAATTCGTCCCCACCCAGGCGGGCCACGCAGTCTTCGGGCCGCAGTGCGCGTGTCAGCCGTCCCGCCACGGCCACCAGCAGGCGGTCTCCGGCCCCGTGGCCAAAGCGGTCGTTCACGGGCTTGAAGCCGTCCAGGTCCAGGTAGGCCACGCCCAGCAAGCTGCCCTGTGCGCGGGCGCTGGCCATGGCCTCTTGTAGTTTGCGCGCCAGCAGCACGCGGTTGGGCAGACCCGTCAGGGCATCAAAGTGGGCCAGTTTTTGCAGCAACACCTCTTGCTCGCGCTGCGGCGTCACGTCAATGGCCACGCCCAGCATGCGCTGTGGCGTGCCCCGGGCGTCAAAGCTCACGATCTTGCCCAGGTTGCGCACCCAGCGGGGCTGGTCGCTGCCCGTACCGTGCAGGCGCCAGGTGGCATCAAACGGCGTGGCGTGGTGCTTGGCGTGGCGTGATATTTCTGCGGCGATGCGCTCCACGTCTTCGGGGGCTACCAGGTGGGTCCATTCAGTGGGCTCGGCACTGGCCTCTTGCCCTTGGGCGCTGCGCAGGGCGCGCCAGCGGCTGTCGCCCGTCACGGTGCCCGCTTGCAAATCCCAGTCCCACAGGCCCAGCGATGCGGCCGAGATGGTGAGCGAGAGCAGCTCTTCGCGCTCGCGCACCTTTTCTTCCGAGCGCTTGCGGTCGGTGATGTCCTGCACCGAGAACATCCAGCACGGTTCGCCATCAAAGTCCGTCATGCGCATGGATTGCAGCACTGTGCGCGGCGGGCCGTTGCGCGGCTGGATGGTGACTTCGTAGCTGTTGAGCTGGCCGGTGGGCTCGGCGGCCCGGATCAGGTTGGCGCGGTCGGTGGGGTCAAAAATGCCCATCTCGATGGAGTTGCGCCCCAGGGCTTCGCTGCGCGGGATGCCGATCATTTCCTCCCAGGCCGGGTTGATTTCGACGTACTGCCCATCGCTGCAGCGCGACAGCCCCATCGGGAAGGGCATGAGCTGGAAGATCCGGGAAAAGCGTTCCTCCGACTGGTTCAGCCGCAAGCGCGCGCGCCGGGCTTCGTCGATGTCTTGCGTCACGCCCCTCAGCCGGGCAACCCGGCCATGCTCCAGCACGGCTTCGCAGCGCGCCCGTATCCAGAGCCTGCGGCCATCCGCACGCAGGATCTCCAGGTCCATGCTCCACTCTTGCCGGTGGTCGATGCAGTTGCGGAACTTCTGGCGCAGTTCGGCCTGGTACTCGGGGGCCACGTACCGATCGATGTAGTTGTCCGGCAGGGGGCTGCCTGGGGGCAGACCATGGATCTCAAAGCACATGTCTGACCAGTACAGCAGCCCCTTGGTCAGGTCGTGCTCCCAGGCGCCCAGGCGGGCCAGGCGGCCCGCCTGCTGCAGCAGGCCGTTGCGGGTTTTCAGCTCTTCGCTGGTGCGCTCGGCCTCGGTCATGTCGTGGAAGACAAACACAAAGCCCTCTTGCCCGTTGATGTGCACGGGCCGGGCTGAGGTGAGCCCCGACACGGTGGAGCCATCGGGGCGCTGCGCACGCATGGGCAACTGGTGCGCCTGCCCGTTGCGCAGCACGGCGTGCAGCAGCCGCGTGTGTTCGTGCTGGCTGGCCCACAGGTTCAGCTGCTGTGAAGTGCGGCCCAGCACCTGCTCGCGCGGCAAGCCCAGCAGGGTGCACAGGGCGGGGTTGGCCTCCAGCAGGCGCCCGTCGTTCATGCTGGCAATGCCTGCGGGGTCGGGCAGGGTCAGGTAGATGGTGCTGGATTTGGCCTCGGAGGCGCGCAGTGCGTCCTGCACCTCGTGGTGGGCGGTGATGTCCACATCCATGCCCGCCAGGCGAACGGGGCGCCCCTGGGCATCGCGTTCGGCCACCGTGCCGCGCGACATGATCCAGCGCCACTGGCCAGCCGTGTTCTTCACACGGAACTCCGCTTCGTAGGCTTCCTCCTGCCCGTTTTGCGATCTCGCCAGGTAGTCCGCAGCACGCTCGGCGTCTGCCGGGTGGCGCCGTTCGTACCAGCGCTGCCACAGGTCAGGCACCTGGGTGTCCTCAATGCCAAAAGCGGCGTAAAAGTGGCCTTCGCACCGGAACTGGCGGGTGGCCACATCCCACTCCCAGCGCCCTCCGTTAAGGGAGTCCAGTGCCAGGCGCAGTTGTTCCTCGCGCTGCGCCAGCGCCTGGTGGGCCTGCTGCAGCGCCTGCGTGGCCTGTGCGCGGGCCGCCAGCAACTGGCGGCCGGTGCCCAGCAGCAGCACCCCCGCACCGTGGTGCCAGGGCATGAGTGCCAGGGCTTCCAGCACCGAGGTGGGGCTGGGCACCCCCCCGCTGATCCACAGGCCCCCGTAGGTGACTGCAGGCAGCAGCCCGGCCACGGCCAGCATGCTGATCCACAGGCGGGCATCGCCATTGCCTTGCCATGCATACCTGCGGGCCAAAAGGCCCAGCACCCAGGCCCCCGCCAGCACGCTGCCCACGCTGGCCCAGGGGGCGTTTGGAATCCACCACTGCGCCCCCAGCGCCACACCCGCCGAGACAAGGGCCGCCACCGGTCCAAAGTACAAGCCCAGAAATGCGGTGGCCGTGGGGTGCACCACCACCCCCAGGTTCAGTGCGCTGTAGCGCAGGGTCATGAGCAGCAGCGCCGACACCAACCCCCCCACCAAGCCCGCCACCACCTGGCTGCGCATGGAAGGGCGCAGCACCTCTGCGGGCTCCAGCCACACCAGGGTCAGCACAATAAGGGCGAGCAGGCCGCCGGCCAGCAGCATGATGACGCTCATGGGACTGGTGGGCAGGCAGGAGGGGGGCGGTACCGGCCAGCAGAGGCGCCGAGCCACTGGCTTGAAAAGCCAGCGTGGCGGGGGGCTGAGGGGCGTTCGGGCACCATGCCCCGAGTTTAGGCGGGTTCAGTCCCTAGCTTCGGGGCCACAGCCTTGTGACAAGCCCGGTTGACAGCAACGTGCCGCTGACGATGACGGCCGCGCAGCCCAGCATCCACAGCGTCACGGCCTCGTGCAGGAACAGGCCGCCATACAGCACGGCAAACAGCGGGGTGATGAAGGTCACTGCCAGGGCGCGGCTGGGGCCTGCGTGCTCGATCAGGCGAAAGTACAGGATGTACGCCACGGCGGTACACAGCAAGGCAATCGCCACAATGGCCGCCCAGGCGCGCAGCCCCGGCATCTGGGCGGGCCAGAACCACAGGGTGGGCAGCGCCAGGGCCAGGGCCGCACCGAGCTGGCTGCCTGTGGCCGTGGCAATGGGCGGCACACCCATGAGCTTGCGGCGCGCATAGCTGGCCGCAATGCCATAGCAGCACGATGCCGCCAGGCAGGCCGCAATCGCCCAGCCCGCCTGGTCAGACTTGACGCCCACCCCGGCCGGGGCACGCCAGGCCAGCAGGGCCACGCCCACAAAGCCCAAAGCCAGGCCCAGCCAGCGCAGGCGGTTGATGCGGTCGCCCAGCCACAGCCAGGCCACCAGGGCCCCAAACAGCGGCACCGTGGCGTTCAAGATGGACGTCAGCCCGGTCGCGATATGCATCACGGCCCAGGCATACAGCGCAAAAGGAATGGCCGAGTTGACCACCCCGGCCAGCAAGATGGGCCGCCAGTGCTGGCGCAGCGCAGGCCATTGCCCCTGGCGCAGCAGAATGGGCCACAGCAGCACCGTGGCCAGCGCCACCCGCAGGCCCGCGGTGACGATGGGGCCAAACTCGGCCGCCCCCAGGCGCATGAAGAGAAAGGACGCACCCCACAGGGCGGCCAGCAGCACGAATTCGCCCAGCCAGGAAGACATGGGTGCGGGGGAGGGACGGTTCACTCGGGGGGCTTTCTGGGGTGGGGGCTGGAAATTGTCACGGTTTCTGCCGGGCCCTGCTGGCGCGGGTTTGTCGGGGCACCGGCGTGCTGCGTGGGCTGTGTGCGCTATGCAGGCATTGCTTCCAGCGCCAGCAAGGCGGCTTTGCGCGGCAGGCCCCCGGCGTAGCCGGTAAGGCTGCCGTCTGCACCCAGCACGCGGTGGCAGGGCACCACCACGCTCAGGGGGTTGCGGCCCACGGCAGCGGCCACGGCGCGCACGGCACTGGGGCGGGCGATGGACTGGCTTAGCGCGCCATAGCTGATGGTGTAGCCGCAGGGCAGGGCCAGCAAGGCACGCCACACGGTTTGCTGAAAGGCCGTGCCCACCGACAAGTCCAGCGGCAAATCGAACACCCTGCGCTGGCCTTGCAGGTATTGCTGCAACTGGGCTGCAGCCTGCAGCAGGGTGGGGTGCTGCGGGGCAGGCGCCCAGGCGGGCGTGCCGAGGAGGTCGTTTGGAAAGTGCTTTTGCCCGTCAAACCACAGCCCGGCCAGCCCCTGCGCGGTGGCGGCCAGCCAGACGGGGCCCTGGTCTGTAGCGATGCGGGTGTACACGGTGTCGGTAGGGTAGTGCATGGTGTTTAGATAAAAATGGCCTCTGGCGCTTGATGAATAAGCGCTGGCAGCTATTAATTTGATAGTGAGTTTGCGATGGGTGGCGTGGGAGCTGCGGGCTCGGCGCTGGCCTCCAGGCTGGCCCAGGCGCGCACCACGGCGTAGCTGCGCCAGGGCTGCCATGCGGCAGAGGCCTCGGTGGCCGCCCGGGCGGGTTGCTTTTGGCCCTGCACGCCCAGCGCTTTGTGCAGCGCCACATCGCCCGCCACAAACGCATCGGGCCAGCGCAGCACCCGCATGGCGATGTACTGCGCCGTCCAGTCGCCAATGCCGGGCAGGGCGCACAGGGCGCGGGTGGTGGCGGGCACATCGGCGGTGCTGTCCAGTGTGATCTGCCCGGCATCCACTGCCCGCGCCAGCGCCACGATGGCCGCCTGCCGCTGGCGCACGATGCCCAGCTGCCCCAGTGCTTCTCCCTCGGCCCGGGCCAGCACATCGGCGGTGGGGAACAGGCGGCTGAGCTGCGGCCAGGGGGTGGCGATGGGCTCGCCAAAGCGCTCGACCAGCCGCTGCCCCAGCGTGCGCGCCGCCGCCACGGTGATCTGCTGGCCCAGCACGGCACGCACGGCCAGCTCCAGTCCATCCCACGCGCCCGGCACCCGCAGGCCATCGCCTTGCGGAAAGTCGGCGTGCAGCACCGCGTTGATGGGCGCGGGGTCGGCGTCCAGGTCCAGCAGGGCGCGCACGCGCCGCAGCACGGCGGGCAGCACGGGGTACAGGCTGTCGCTGGTTTGCAGCAGCACCTGGTGGCGGGCGGTATCAAACTGCGCCTGTACCCAGCCGGTGATGGGCTGTGCCCCTGCGTTGGGCCGCAGGCGCACGGTGCGCCGCAGGCTGGGCGCGGCACCATCGGGCTGCGCCCACTCCACGCCATGGAACTGGCGCTTGGCAAAAAACGCCAGCAGTGCCGGGGCGTCCAGCGGCGGGCGGTAGGCCAGACGCAGAGTGCCCGTGGCCCCTTCGCCCGCCACGGCGCCGCTGCGCCGCAGGGCGGTGGGGCTCAGGCCGTAGTGCTGGGCAAACGCGGCGTTGAAGCGGCGCACGCTGCAAAAGCCACTGGCCAGCGCCACCTGGGTCACGGGCAAGGGGGTGTCGGTCAGCAACTGCTTGGCCGTCAGCAGCCGCCGGGTCTGCAGGTACTGCAGGGGCGACAAGCCCAGTTGCGCCTCAAACAGGCGGCGCAGGTGCCGGTCGCTCACGCCCAGGCGCTCGGCCAGGGCCTGGGCGCTGTGGGGGTCGCTTTGCAAGGCGTCGGGTGCGTCCAGCAGGCGCAGCGCGTGGTGCACCAGCAGGTGGCTAGCGTCCTGGGTGGACCACACCATCAAGGCGGGCGACACCTCGGGCCGGCAACGCAGGCAGGGCCGAAAGCCTGCCCGCTCGGCCTGGGCCGCCAGGTCAAAAAAGCGGCAGTTCTCGCGCTTGGGCGTGCGCACCGAGCACACCGGGCGGCAGTAGATGCCAGTAGAGGTCACGCCCGTGAAAAACCGCCCGTCAAAGCGCGCATCCCGGGTGCGCAGCGCCATGTAGCGCCCCTCGTCCGCGTCTTGCGGCGGGTGCGGCAGTGGCGTGGGGGGCTCGGTGCTGGGGGGCGTGGGCTGGGAGGGCATGGCTTGGCATGATAGGCCGATGCCTTTGGAAGACTGGCCGTTTTCGGACCTGTGCCTGCTGGGGCGGTTGACCAGGGGCGGGCGCGGCAGGCACCTACAATGCGGCGGTTATCTACCGTGTGCTGTGGCCCCTGAGCTTTGAGCAAGTTCTTTGTGGGCCACCGTGGCAGAGGCCTGCTTCTTGGCCCGCACTGCGTGGCTTCAGGGGCGGTGCCCCAAAGCCCTCCACCCCGGCCATGGTTCCTGCTGCACCCACCCATTTCAGAAAGGCCCTTTACGTGCAACTCTCGCCCGCCATCTTCAAAGCCTATGACATTCGCGGCATCGTGCCTTCGACCCTGAACGAGTCCGTGGCCCTGGGCCTGGGCCGGGCGTTTGGCACGGCCGCCCGTGCCCAGGGGCAGACCGTGGTGGCCGTGGGGCGCGATGGGCGCCTGTCGGGCCCCGCGCTGGCGGGCGCGCTGATCCAGGGGCTGGTCGAGGCGGGCATCGAGGTCATCGACGTGGGCATGGTCACCACGCCCATCCTGTACTTTGCGGCCCACACGCTGTGCGCCAGCGGCATCCAGGTCACCGGCAGCCACAACCCCAAGGACTACAACGGCTTCAAGATGGTGCTGGGTGGCCGCGCCATTTATGGCGAAGAGATCCAGGCCCTGCGCCGCACCATGGAGGCCGATGCCTGGCAGTTGGTGCCCGGCGGCAGTGTGCGCCAGGCCGATGTGCTGAACGCCTACCGCGAACGCATCGTAGGCGACGTGAAGCTGGCCCGCCCCATGAAGGTGGTGGTGGACAGCGGCAACGGCATTGCGGGGGCTTCGGCGCCTGCCATCTTCCGCGCCCTGGGCTGCGAGGTGATTGAGCTGTTTTCTGAGGTGGACGGCAACTTCCCCAACCACCACCCCGACCCGAGCAAGCCTGAGAACCTGCGCGACCTGATCGCTGCGCTGCACAGCAGCGATGCCGAGCTGGGCCTGGCCTTTGACGGCGACGGCGACCGTCTGGGCATCGTCACCAAGGACGGCACCAACATTTTCCCGGACCGGCAGATGATGCTGTTTGCGCAAGACGTGCTCTCGCGCGTGCCCGGTGGCGAGATCGTTTTTGACGTGAAATGCACCCAGCGCCTGGCCCCGGCCATTGCCGATGCGGGCGGTGTACCGGTGATGTTCAAGACCGGGCATTCGCTCATCAAGGCGCGCATGAAGGAAACCAACTCGCCCCTGGGGGGCGAGATGAGCGGGCACATCTTCTTCAAGGAGCGCTGGTTTGGCTTTGACGACGGTACCTATGCGGGCTGCCGCCTGCTGGAGATTGTGAGCCGCAGCAGCGACCCGAGCGCGGTGCTCAATGCGCTGCCCACCAGCCACTCCACCCCCGAGCTGAATGTGGCCTGCGCCGAGGGCGAGCCGCACCGCCTCACGGCCGAGCTGCAGGCCCTGGCGGCCAGCGCCTTTGCCGCCCCCGCACAGATCAACACCATCGACGGCCTGCGCGTGGACTGGCCCGATGGCTTTGGCCTGATCCGCGCCAGCAACACCACGCCTGTGCTGGTGCTCCGGTTCGAGGGGCACACCCCCGAGGCGCTGCACCGCATCGAGGCTGCCATGCTGGCCTTGCTGGAAAAGGTCAAGCCCAGCGCCGCCGTGGGCAGTGCTGCCCACTGACGGGCAGAGCCTTCCACCCAGCCCAGCCCCCGCGTTTTCCTCTCAGGCGATCGATTCCATGACCTCTTTCTCGGTGCCCGCCGGGCTCACGGTGGCTGCAGCGCAAACCCTGGTGTGGCCCGGTGACGTGGCTGCCAACGTGCAGCAGCATGTGTTGTTTGTGCAAGCCGCTGCCAGCGCGGGCGTGCAGTTGCTGGTGTTTCCGGAGCTGTCGCTCATGGGCTATGAGCCCACGCTGATGGCCCGCAACGTGCTGGCGCCCGATGCCCCGCAGCTGGCGCCGCTGCGCGATGCCGCAGCCCAGCACGGCATGGTGCTGGTGGTGGGCACGGCAGTGGCGGCCGAGGCTGGCCAGGCCAATCCCGGCATTGGCTCGGTGGTGCTGCACCCCGATGGCCGTACCGAGCTGTACCGCAAGCACTATTTGCACGACGGTGAGCAGCAGTTCGCCAGCCCGGGCGCTGCGCCCGCCCACGTGACCGAGCTGGGCGGTGAGCCCGTGGGCTTGGCCGTGTGCGCCGACATCACCCACCCAGAACACGCCCAGGCCGCCCGCGCTGGCGGCGCTGCGCTGTATGCCTGCAGCATGGTGCTGTCACCGGGCGGCTACCCCGCAGAAAGCGCGCTGCTGCAAGGCTATGCCCGCACCCACGGCATGGCCGTGCTGATGGCCAACTATGGCGCGCCCACCGGCGGCTACCTGTGCGTGGGGCGCAGTGCGCTGTGGGCGCCGGGGGGCGACCTGGTGGTGGCAGCCCCTGGCGTGGGCGCTTGCCTGGTGGTGGGACGGCGCAGCGAAGGTGGCGTGGCAGGTGCCTGGACGGGGGCTGTGCTGCCCGTGCCGGGGCTGGCACCATGAGCTTCGCCCGCGCCCTCTACACCGCCGTCACCTGGTGCGCCCAGCCTCTGCTCAAGCGCAAGCTGCGCCGCCGCGCGCGGGCCGAGCCGGGTTATGCCGTGGCCGTGCCTGAGCGGTTTGGCCGCTACGCCCAGCCCATGGACAGCCTGGTGGCCCACAGCAGCATGGACTTGATGGGGCGTTTCGTCTGGATCCATGCCGTGTCACTGGGCGAGACCCGTGCCGCCGCGATCTTGCTGCGCGAGTTGCGCGCACAACTGCCTGGCATGCGCCTGCTGCTGACCCACGGCACCGCCACGGGCCGGGCCGAGGGCGAGAAGCTGCTGCAGCCCGGCGATGTGCAGGTCTGGCTGCCGTGGGATACCCCTGGCGCCGTGGCCCGCTTTCTGCGCCAGTTTCGCCCGGCCATCGGGGTGCTGATGGAAACCGAGGTCTGGCCCAACCTGATTGCTGGCTGCCAGCAGCGCGGCGTGCCCCTGGTGCTGGCCAATGCGCGGTTGAATCTCAAATCCTGGCGCAGCGCGCTCCGCCTGGGGGCCCTGGCGCGCCCGGCCTACCAGGGGCTCACCGCCGTGTGGGCGCAGTCCAAAGCCGACGCGCAGCGCCTGGAAGACCTGGGCGCGCCCGTGCGTGGGGTGCTGGGCAACCTCAAGTTTGATGTGGTACCCGATGCCGCCCAGATGGAGCGTGGCCGCAGCTGGCGCCTGCTGACGGGGCGCCCCGTGGTCATGCTGGCCAGCAGCCGCGAAGGGGAGGAAACCCAGTGGCTGGAATTTATTCGATCAAAACAGCTTGCAGCGCAAGCAGATAAAGCGCGAGAAGCTCCTGAAAATATAGCAAAAGCCACGCTCCATTCCCCGGGGCAACAGTCAGTGCAATGGTTGATCGTGCCGCGCCACCCGCACCGCTTTGATGAGGTGCAGCAATTGCTGCAGGGGGCGGGGTTGACCGTATCGCGGCGCAGTGCCTGGGCGGGGGACGCCCCGGTGCCCGCCGATGTGTGGCTGGGCGACTCGGTGGGTGAAATGGCTGCTTATTACGCCATGGCCGACGTGGTGCTGCTGGGGGGCAGCTTTGCCCCGCTGGGAGGGCAAAACCTGATCGAAGCGGCTGCCTGCGGCTGCCCTGTGGTGGTGGGGCCGCACACCTTCAATTTTGCCGAAGCCACCGAGCTGGCCTGCGAAGCCGGTGCTGCCTGGCGCACCCCGGGGATGCCCGCCGCAGCGCAAATGGCCTGCACCCTGGTGCAAGACCCTGAGCGTTTGAAAGCCGCCCGCGCAGCAGCGCAGTCGTTCGCCCGGGCCCACCGGGGGGCGGCGCGTGCCACGGCCCGGCAGGTGGCCAATCTGCTGGGCATTTCGCCGTCGTCGCTGGCGGTGTATGCCGAGGGAGACACCCGGCCCGCCTGAGCTTTTGCGCCGGGTGCAGCGGTTTTTCGGCGGCGCATTTAGAACAGATTCTCAGGACGGCTGCGATGCACCGTCCCCTTCACCCAGCGCGCTTTGCACCTTTTGCAAGGCCATGCGCAGCAGCAGCCGGGTGCGGGCCAGGTTGGTGCCCTCGCGGTGCATCCACAGCCACAGCACCTGCGTGGGCCAATGCGGCAGCACCAGGGTGAACTGGTAGTGCCAGCCATAGGTGGTGATCAGCTCTTCGGTGGTCCACTCGCCATCGGCCTCTGCGGCGCGGTGCAGGCGCAGCAGCACCTCATCGCACGCGGCGGAATGGGCGGCTGCGGCAGCCGCTTCGGCCTCGGGTACCGCCCCCGAAGTGCTCAACCACCGGCCTTGCTCCACGTCCAGCCAGCCGCCCCAGGCCCCTTCGGGCAGGATGGCCACGGCGTCTTCGAGGGCCTGCTGCAACACCTGGTGGTCTTTGGAGCGAGGGGGCGCGCCAGTGGTCTGCGTGGCAGCCAAGTCCGCTGGCGCCATCGCAGGTGCGATGGCCCGGAGCAAGGGGGCCGGGGCCGTCACCGCAACGTCCGCGGGCTGGGGCAATGCGGCTTGGGGAGTCTGTTGCCAGGACACGGCGGGGGCTGCCGTGTCGGCCGGGTCGTGGGCCTGCTCGAGCAGGGGCTCGGGCGGAAACTCCAGCATGCGCGCGATGGCGGTCCAGATGGGCTCACCCGACAGCACCGAGGCCACGAGATCGGTGGTGGGCAGGTGGGCCTGCGTCGCCATTTCAGAAAACGACTGCGACAGATCGGCATCGCGCCCCGATGTGACGAACAGCACCTGAGGGCGCGAATGCAGCATGGCCGGGTGGCGCAGGGCCTGCTCCACCAATTGCACATCTTTGCCTGTAGCGTTGTTGCGGGTCAAAAAGACGGCGATCTCCACCTTGCTGAGCAGCGGTTGCGACAGGGTGGAGCCGAGCAGATCCAGGCTGATGCCCACCATGCGCACGGCACCCAGCGGGCCCGCCAGCACGTCCACGTAGTCGATGGGGAAGGTGTCAGCGTCCAGCCCCGTGCTGGAGGCCTTGAGCGTGTGGGGGTAGCCGCGAAAGCGCGTGGCCACGTGGCTGAAGATGGGGTTGAACCACAGCAGCGAGCTGCTGAACACCGCCACTTGTCGCACCCTGCCGCGCGGCTGGTCGGGCGGTGCCAGGGGGGGCGGCGCCGTGGGAGTGCTGGGCATGAGGAAATACCGAAACAGGTCCGGGATGGCCGCCATGGAGTCTTGCGCGCTGAATTTGCGCATGTGGGCCAGGCGCAGGTCCATGTTGGTCACTTTGGCGGGGCGTTCGACCAGGTTGGCGCTCCACTGGGCAAAGCGCTGCTTGGTCACGGCCAGCGACAGCAGCACCGTGGGGGGCGTGTTGCCCCAAAAGCCATTGATGCGGTGCACCAGCCCTTGCACCGCCTCGCGTTCGCCTTCCACCAGGTGCAGGTAGTACCCATCGGCCACGGCCAGCAGCCCCGTGAGGTGGTTGCGCCGGGCAAATTCTGCCGACGTGGCGATCAGGCTGCTCAGGGAACTTGAGCGGTCTGAGGGGCCCTGCGTCTGGCCGTAGTAGCACACCAGATAAAGCGGGTTCTTCTTCATGGCGTCACGAGGGGGCGGGAGGTGGCGGTGGGGGCCATCAGCCCAGTGCGTTGCTTGAACCCAGGCAAGGCCCCCGCGTCCATGCCGCAGAGGCAGGCGACTGGGGGCGGGGAGGGGCGTTGCGCTTCGGTCGATGGGGTAAACACCGAATCATTGTCACCGTAAATTTGTGACTCTTGTACGAAGGAATGCGCCAGCCATCGTGCGCGCAGGCGGTGCCCAGGGCTGGGGTGGTGCGGCTTCGCAAGGGCGTTGCCGCGGCCCGCAGGATGGAGAGGCCGCAGGGTCTCTGTGTTTTGTTACAAATGCACGGCGCCGGGTGCTGCTTTCACGCGACAGCCAATGCAGGCGCAATGCCCAAAAGCCCGATGCGTAGGACGGCCCATGTGGGCCGCCCGCTGCTCGCTGCGTCAGGGCTGCTTGGTGCCCGTGCCTGTTGCGCCTGTTGCCGGCGATGGGGCCAGCAAGCTGTTGATGCGGGCCACGTCATCTTGGGTGAGCGTGCCAGCAGCCTGGCGCAGCTTCAGCGTGCCCAGCAGCACGTTGTAGCGGGCCTGGGCCAGGTCGCGCTTGGTTTGGTAGAGCTGGCTTTGGGAGTTGAGCACGTCGATGTTGATGCGCACGCCCACTTGGTAGCCCAGCTTGTTGGCGTCCAGGGCACTTTGGCTGGAGGCCTCGGCTGCTTCCAGTGCCTGCACCTGCCCTTGGCCCGACTGCACGCCAAAGAAGGCCGCACGGGTGGCTTGCGCCACGTTGCGGCGGGCGGTTTCCAGGTCGGCCTCGGCCTTGGTTTCCAGGGCCAGGGTTTCCTTGACGCGGTTTTGCACCGAAAAGCCTGCAAACAACGGCAGGTTGAAGGCCACCCCCACGCTGGCCACGTTGGTGCGGCTGTTCACGCCGGGGGTGGTAACGGTACCTGTAGGGTTGCGGGTGATGTTGTAGCCCGCCTGCAAGTCCAGGGTGGGGCGGTGGCCGGTTTCGGCCTTCTTGGTTTCCAGCCGGGCAATGTCCAGCGCCATGGCGGCCTGGCGCACGCCGGGCTGCTGGTCGCGGGCCAGGTCCACCCAGTGGTTGACGTTGGCGGGCTCCACATTGGGCAATTGAACCGGTTGGGCCAGCGGCACGGGCTGGGCGTTGGTCACGCCCACCAGTTGGTCGAGTGCCAGCTTCTTCACGCGCAGGTCGTTTTCAGCGGCAATTTCCTGGGCGATCACCAGGTCGTAGCGGGCCTGGGCTTCGCGCGAATCGGTGACGGTGGAGGTGCCGACTTCAAAGTTACGCTTGGCAGACGCCAGTTGCTCAGACACGGCCGTCTTTTGCGCCTGCACAAAGGCCAGGGTGTCTTGCGCTGCCAGCACGTCGAAATAGGCCTGGCTCACGCGCACCAGCAGGTCTTGCGTGGCCGCGTCCAGTTGGGCTTGGGCCACATCCACGCCGCGCTGGCCTTGCTCCAGCGCAATGCGGTTGGCGGGGCGGTACAGCGGCTGCGAGGCGTTCACGCCCAGGGTCTGGGTGCTGGCCGTGCGTTCAATGTCGGGGCGGCTCACATCGGTCTGTGCCCGGGTCACCCCCGACGTGAGGGCGGCGCTGGGCAGCAGGCCTGCCTGGGCCTGGTCGGCACGGCGTGCGGCGGCGTCCAACTGTGCACGTGCTGCCTGCCAGGTGGTGTCGTAGGTGCGGGCTGATTCCACCAGCTCCGTCAGGCTCTGGGCATGCACCGGGGCGCACAGGGCTGCACTCAAAGCGGCGCCAAGCGCCAGTGTCAGGGAGGTGGGCCGAAAAGCTGTCATGAAAGTCCTCAGAGTGTCTGCACAAAAGGGATGGAAACGGCTTGCCGCAGGGCGGAATCAGTAGCGGGGCACAGCGGGGTCGACTTCATGCGACCAGGCGTCAATGCCCCCTGAAATATTGGCCAGGTGTTCAAACCCGTGCTGCTCTAAAAATGCAGCCACATTCATGCTGCGCATGCCGTGGTGGCACAGGCAGGCAATGGGCTGGTCTTTGGGCAGCTCGCTCAGGCGCCCGGGGATTTCGCCCATCGGGATGGCCCGCAGCTCGAACCCCTCGGCCCGCACACTGGCGGTTTGCAGCTCCCAGGGCTCGCGCACGTCCAGCACCAAGGGCTGGGTGCCCGCTGGGTTGGCGGCAAACCATTGCGCCAGTTGGGCAGGGCGAACGCGAGTGATCATGCAGAACTCCGAAGACGAGGGGGGTTAGAACGAGAAGCTGGAAGGCTCAGGGAAGTTGACCAGGCGGGGGGCCGTGGTGTCCCAGGGGGAGGTGGTCACAAACCGGTCACCTTCGCGGCGAACCAGGGTGAACCGCATCACGGGGTCGGTGCCCACCACGGCGCCCAGGCGGCCGCCGTCGCGCAGCAGGGCCAACAGGTTTTGTGGGACCTGGGCCACCGAGCCGCTGAGCAAAATCACATCAAAAGGGCCGTCCGGCACGGCGTCACGGGCACCGTCACCCTGGCGCACGTCGGCGTTGTGCACACCAGCGTTGCGCAGGTTGTCTTGCGCCATGTTGACCAGGGCGGGGTTGATTTCCAGGGACACGACG
Organism: Acidovorax sp. 56; assembly: GCF_002749705.1. NCBI lineage: Bacteria > Pseudomonadati > Pseudomonadota > Betaproteobacteria > Burkholderiales > Comamonadaceae > Acidovorax > Acidovorax sp. 56. Next base: position 1,234,751 of record NZ_PEEV01000001.1, on the reverse strand, counting down.
CGCTCTGCGCGGTGGGCCAGCAGGGCGGCCATGTAGCCCGAGCCCGCGCCAATCTCCAGCACGCGGTCGGTAGGCTGGATGCGCAGGTCTTGCAGAATGCGTGCTTCCAGGCGGGGTTGCAGCATGCTGTGGCCCTGGCGCACGGCTGCTTCGGCGTCGTCGCCCAGCAGGGGCACTTCAATGTCCATGAAAGCCAGGCTGCGGTGGGCTGCCGGCACAAAGTCTTCACGGCGCACGGCAGACAGCAGTTCCAGCACGTCGGCATCCAGCACGTTCCAGGGCCGGATCTGTTGCTCGATCATGTTGTAGCGGGCCTGGGCGACGGGGTCGCTGATGTTGGCGGACGTGTTCAGTGGCAAATTCATCGAAGGTCTCCAGTGGGAGTGCGGGTCAGGACAAACCCTGAATTTTAGATGGCCCGGAGGCCGTTTGGCCGCGTCCCATCTTGCCAAGGGCCCAACGGGCCAGATCGTCCATGTAGCAATACACCACAGGTACCACCACCAGCGTCAAAAGCGACGAGGTAATCACCCCGCCAATCACCGCCTGCCCCATGGGCGCGCGCTGTTCTGCGCCCTCGGACAACGCAAACGCCAGCGGCACCATGCCGAAGATCATGGCCAGCGTGGTCATGAGGATGGGGCGCAGCCGCACGCGGGCCGCCAGCAACAGGGCTTCGGCACGGGGCAGGCCGGGCACGGTTTCGCCTGCGTCGTTCACATGTTCCTCGCGGGCGCGGATGGCAAAGTCCACCAGCAAGATGGCGTTCTTGGTGACCAGCCCCATGAGCATGACCACGCCGATGATGGAGAACATGGACAGCGTGGATCGGAACATCAAGAGCGCCAGCACCACGCCAATGAGCGTGAGCGGCAGCGAGGTCATGAGCGCCAGCGGCTGCAAGAAACTCTTGAACTGGCTCGCCAGGATCATGTAAATGAAGATGATGGCCATGGCCAGCGCCGAGATGGCATAGCCAAACGACTCGGCCATGTTCTTGGTGGAGCCGCCGAACTGGTAGCGGTAGCCGGGTGGGAAGGCCATGGTGTCCAGCACCTTCTTGATGTCGTTCGACACTTCACCCGCCGAGCGCTGGGCCACGTTGGCGTTGATGGCCACTTCGCGCGTCAGATCGCGCCGGTTGATCTGGTTGGCGCCGGTGGATTCGGTCACCCGGGCTACCTGGTTGAGCCGCACGATGCGGGTGGTGCCGTCTGCCGCTGTCAGCGCAAAGGGCAGGCGTTCCAGGTCTTGCGGGGTGGTGCGGGCCTCGGGGGCTAGGCGCACGTTCACGTCGTAGGTTTGGTCATCGGGGGCACGCCAGTTGCCCACCGTGGTGCCCGCCACCAGCGTGCGCAGCGATGCGGCCATGGGCGCCGCAGACAGGCCCAGGTCGGAGGCCGCATCGCGCTTGACCTCCAGCGCCACCACGGGCTTGTCGGGCTTGGCGCTGCTGTCCAGGTCCACCAGGCCGGGAATGCCCTGGATTTTGGCCGTCACCACCTGGGTCAGCCGCTCCAGCTCCTTGAGGTCGGGGCCTTGCAGTGAAAACTCCACCTGCTTGTTGCCACCCACAGCATCCAGCAAACCCACGTGCGTGACGGTGATGCCGGGTACCTTGGCCAGTTGCTCGCGCAGCACGTCGGACATCTGGTCCACGCTGCGGCTGCGGTCTTTGCGGTCCACCATACGCACATAGAGGCTGGCGTACATCTTGCCCTGTGCGTTGCCGGTATTGATTGTGGCCAGGGTGTAGCGCACCTCGGGCATCTGGCGCAGGATGCCTTCCACCTGGCGCGCCTTGGCCTCGGTGGCCTCCAGCGACGAGCCCACGGGCGTGTAGAAGTTGACGGTGGTTTCCGAAAAATCGGCCTTGGGCACAAATTCGGTGCCCAGCAACGGCACCATGAAGATGCTCAGCACAAAGATGCCCAGCGCAATGAACAGCGTGGCCAGCTTGTGCACCAGCGACCAGCGCAGAAGGTGCTGGTAGCCCTCGGCCAGCGCGTCGGTGGCCCGGTCAAACCAGCCTGTGACGCGGCCAATGGTCTTGTCGTAGAGCGTGACGGGCGCATGCTGCTTGCCATGCGTATGGATGCTCGGGTCGTGCCAGATGCTCGACAGCATCGGGTCGAGCGTGAAGCTCACGAACATCGAAATCATCACCGCCGCGACGATGGTGATACCGAACTCGTGGAAGAACTTGCCGATGATGCCGCCCATGAACCCGATGGGCATGAACACCGCCACGATGGACAGCGTGGTGGCCAGCACGGCCAGGCCAATTTCCTGCGTGCCGTCCATGGCGGCGGCATACGCCCCTTTGCCCATCTGCACATGGCGCACGATGTTCTCGCGCACCACGATGGCGTCGTCAATCAACAGGCCCACGCACAGAGAGAGCGCCATCAGTGTGATCATGTTGATGGTGAAGCCAAACATGTTCATGAACAGGAACGTGCCGATCAACGCGATGGGCAAGGTCAGCCCCGTGATGACGGTGGAGCGCCACGAGTTCAGGAACAAAAACACGATGAGCACCGTGAGTGCGGCGCCTTCGATCAGCGTCTGGCGCACGTTGTTCACCGCCACGCGGATGGGGCGTGCGCTGTCGCCAATGACTTCCAGGCGCACCCCAGGCGGCAGCTGTTTGCGAATGTCCAGCACCGCCGCGTTGAGGCCATCCACCACTTCTATAGTGTTGTCGCCCTGGGCCTTTTGCACCGACAGCAGCAGGGTGCGCTGGCCGTTGTGCAGGGCCAGGCTTTCTACCTCCTGTGCGCCATCGTTCACCCGTGCAACCTGATCCAAACGGATCGGTGCGGAGCCTTTGCGGGCCACGATGATGCGGCCGAAGTCTTCGGGGCGCTGCATGCGCGCGTCAATTTGCACCACGCGCTCTTGGGCCAGCGAGCGGATGGCGCCCACAGGCAAGTCCTGGTTTTCGTTGCGCACTGCGGCCACCACCTGGTCGGGCGTCACGCCGAACGTTTCCAGCGCTTGCGGGTTCAGGTAGATGTTGATTTCGCGCTTGGTGGCGCCCACCAGGTTCACGGCGCCTACGCCGCGCACGTTTTCCAGGCGCTTTTTCAGCACCTGCTCGGCCCAGGTGGTCAGCTCTACGGCAGAGGGCGCCGTGGCCCCGGCGGTGTCGTCGGGCAGCACGGCCAGCGACCACACGGCGCGGCTGGCCGGGTCAAAGCGCAGCACGCGGGGCTCTTTGACCTCGGTGCGCAGGTTGGGGCGCACGGTAGCCACTTTCTCGCGCACGTCTTCGGCGGCCTTGCGCCCGTCAATGTGCAGCTGGAACTCGATGATCACCACCGCCGTGCCCTCGTAGCTGCGGGAGGTAAGGGCGTTGATGCCCGCAATCGAGTTAACGCCTTCTTCGATCTTCTTGGTGACCTCGCTCTCCACAATCTCGGGCGAGGCGCCGGGGTAGTCCACCGTCACCACCACCACCGGGAAGTCGATGTTGGGAAACTGGTCCACCTTCAGGCGCTGGTAAGAGAACAGACCCAGCACCACGATGGCTAGCATCACCATGGTGGCGAACACGGGGTTTTTGAGGCTGACTTTGGTGAACCACATGGCGATGGACCTGCGGGTTACCGGACCGTGGTCGATGCCGCGCTGGCTGGCGCTGCCGCCACAGGGGCTGCGCTGGTTGCCGCGCCTGGAGCGGTGGCGACCGCCGTGCCTTCACGCAACTGCCCAATACGCCCGGCAACCACAGAAGTACCCGTGGGCACGCCTTCAATCGCGACCAGGGTTTGGCCCTGCACCACGGCACGCAGGCCGGGCGTGACGGGGCGGTGCACCACGCGCCCGTTTTCCACCGCCTGGACATAAGGGCGGGGCTTGTCGGTGCGCACGGCGTCCAGCTCCACCGCCAGCACCTGGGCCTGGCCGGTGGTCAGCAGCCCTTGCACAAACAGGCCCTGGCGCAGGGCTGTGGCCGCATTGCCGGGTGCGCCGGACGTGGGTGTGTTGTCGGCATCCACCCGCAGGTACACCGGCACCGTGCGGTTGCCTGCTTGTGCGCTGGGGTTGATACGCACCACGGTGGCCGTGACGCCTTGCTTAGAGCCCTCCAGCTCCAGCTGGGCTTTTTGGCCCACGCGCACGGCCAGAGAGTCTGCGGGGCTGAGCAGGGCTTCAAGCTCCAGGCGGCTGGAATCCACCACCTCCAGCACCCGTCCGTCCAGCGCCATGCGCTCGCCCGGCTGGGCCAGGCGCTGGGCCACCTGCCCGGCAATGGGGCTGCGCAGCACCGTGTCGTCCAGCGCCTTGCGGGCCACATCGGCTGCGGCACGGGCGGCTTCGTAGGTGGCTTGGGCCGATTGCAGGCTGGCTTGGGAGTTGACCAGCGCGGTGGAGGAGATGAAGCCCTGGTCCACCAGGGCCTTGTTGTTGTCGAGCTGGCGCTGGTTGATGTCCACCTGGGCCTTGGTAGCGTCGGCCTGTTGCTGGGCCTGGCGCAGGCGGGCTTGCGATTCGGTCGGGTCAATGCGCGCCACCACCTGGCCTGCGCGCACGCTGTCGCCTTCGCGCAGGGTCAGCCCTTGCAACTCGCCCGCCACGCGGGCCTTGATCATGGCCGAGTCCACCGCCCGCAGCGCGCCCGACACGGGCACCCCCAGCGCCAGGCTGTGGGCTTGCACGGTGATCACCTCGCTTGCCGCTAGTTGCAGCGGTGCCGCTTCACGCTGGCTGCTGGCTTCGGCCAGGGCTTTTTGCTGGGCCTGCCGCGCCGCCATGGCACGCCACACGCCCAGGCCCAGCAGCACAACAACCAGGCCAGCGGCCGTCCAGGTGATCCAGCGTTTCATGGGGGTCAGGTGTGGGTGGGGGAAGGGCCTGGGGCAGGGCGCACGCACAGGCCATGCAGGATGTTGTCGATCTGCGTGCGGATGTACTGCTCGGGCTTGAAGTTCTCGTCGGGCAAAGAGCACGGGCCCATGGAGTTGTTCCACAGCATCAGGAACATCATGGGCGCCAGCACGATGTAGGTGCCGTAGTCCAGGTCCATCTCGCGGAACTCGCCGCGCTCCATGCCGCGCTGCAAAATGCGCCGGATGAGCGCACGGCCGGGCAAAATCACCTCTTGCTGGTAGAACTGCGCAATCTCCGGGAAGTTCTGGGCCTCGCTGAACATCAGCTTGGTGATGCCCGATGCCTTGGTGGCGCCAATACGCTCCCACCACACTTGGTAGCAGTAAGTCAGCACCTCGCTGGTGGTGCCAACAAAGGTCTCCAGCTCGGTGTTCCACTCGGCAAAGCGGCCTGCAATGTTTTCACGCACCACGGCTTTGAACAGCTCTTCCTTGCTGGGGAAGTACAAAAACAGCGTGCCTTTGGACACCCCGGCGCGGGCCGCCACCTCGTCCACGCGGGTAGCGGCAAAGCCTTTTTCGACGAACAAATCCAGCGCCGCCTCCAGCAATTCGCCAGGGCGCGCTTCTTTGCGTCGGCTGCGTTTGGGGGCAGCTTCGCTGGCGGTGGGGTCGTTCAAAGGGGTAGAGGACATTTTTTACTGACTGACTGGTTAGTAATGTAGCAATCGCCCCTGGTGCCGTCAATCTGGTTTCTCGCAGAGAGATCGTTGCAGGCCCCAGGGGTTATCGAGAGCGATAAATAATGGGCCCGACTACCGAGGAAACAAGCCATGACTTTGCAAACCATCACCCTGGGCGGGGGCTGCTTTTGGTGCACCGAAGCCGTGTTTGACCGTGTGCGCGGCATCACCGATGTGGAAAGCGGCTACACCAACGGCCACACCGTGAACCCCAGCTACGAGCAAATTTGCGAAGGCGACACCGGCCATGCCGAGGTGGTGCGCCTGACCTTCGATGCGGACGAGATCAGCCTCGAAGAGATTCTGGAAATCTTCTTTCACACCCACGACCCGACCACCCTCAATCGCCAGGGCAATGATGTGGGCACTCAGTACCGCAGCGGCATCTATTACGAGAGCCCGGCGCATGCAGAGATTGCCAACGCCATGCTCCGCCAGATGACCCAGGACAAGGTGTTTGCCGCCCCCATCACCACCGAGGTGAAGCCGTTGGACAACTACAGCACGGCCGAGCCCTACCACCAGGACTACTTTGCCAACCACCCCAACGCGGGCTACTGCGCCTTTGTGGTGGGCCCCAAGGTGGAGAAGTTTCGCAAGACGTTTGTGCGCTATCTGAAGGGGTGATCGCCAAGGGGCAATGGCCACGGGCGTGCTTTTTCCCGTTCAGGCCGGGGCTTTTGTGGCAGCTGTGTCGGTGCATAATGCAACCCAATTGCGTTAATGGGGTGCTGCATTGCCCCCAACCTTGTTCCCCATGCCCGTCTCCTCGTCCCCATTGCTGGCTCAGCCCACGGCCTGGGCCCTTCCTCCTGGCATGCGCGCCACCCGCGCGACGCGGGCCTTGGCGCTGCTGTATGCGGACCAGCCCCATGCGGCGTGGTCTGAAGCCGAAGTGGAGGCTGCACTGGCTGCAGCGGGTGCCCCGGTGAACCGGGTCACCGTCTATCGCATGCTCGACCGCTTTGCTGCCGCTGGCCTGCTGCTCAAGCAGGTGGATGCCGCCCGCGTGACGCGCTATGCGCTCGCGCCGCAGGGCGAAGAGGGCGCTGCCCCCCGTTTCGAATGTGACGATTGCCACCGCCAGTTCCGCCTGTCGCAAGGCGCGGCCCCGGTGCAGTCGGCTTTGCAAGAGGTGCTGCAGGCGCTGGCGTCTGCCGGGCACGAGGGGCTGGCGGTGGACATTGCCGTGCGCGGGCGCTGCGCGGGCTGCGCGCACCCAGGCGCTGGGGCCGCCGCATGATCCGCACCCGGGGCTTGGCCTACCGCTATGGCGCGGGGCCGCAGTTGCAGTTTGCCGATGTGGACCTGCCGCAGGGCGGCACCTTGCTGCTGCAGGGGCGGTCGGGCGCGGGCAAATCCACCTGGCTGGCCCTGGTGGCTGGGCTGCGGGGGGCCACGGGCGGTGATTTGTTTGTGGCGGGGATCCAGCTGGGCACGCAGCGCGGGGCCGAGCTGGACGCCTGGCGCGCGCGCAGCATTGGCTTTTTGCCGCAAAAACTGCACTTGAGCGGCGCCCTCACCGTGGCCGACAACCTGGCCCTGGCCTACTTTGCGGCGGGCCGCCCACGCGATGATGCGGCCATAGCCCAGGCGCTGGCCCAGGTAGGCGTGGCCGATCTGGCGGGGCGCAAGCCGCACCAGCTCTCGGGCGGGCAGGCGCAGCGCGTGGCCCTGGCCCGCGCCGTGCTGCTGCAGCCCGAGTTGCTGCTGGCCGACGAGCCTACGGCCAGCCTGGACGACGAAGCCGCCGCCGATGCCCTGGCCCTGCTGCAAAGCAGCGCCGCCACCTGCGGCGCCAGCCTGGTGATTGCCACCCACGACCAGCGTGTGGTGCAGGCCCTGGCCGGTGTGCCGCGCCTGCAGCGGCTGGACCTGAATGCGGGCACCGCTGTGGCCCCACAGGGCCAGGGTTTGAATGAAACGGGCACCCAGCGCCCACTGGATAAGCGGTAAAAGCTATGAAGAATATAGCAAAAACAGCCGCTTTGGCCTGGCGCTACCTGTGGTCGCGGCCGCTGGCTGCGGCGCTCAACCTGCTGCTGCTCACCCTGGGCTTGGCCGCCATCACGCTGGTGCTGCTGGTGTCCACCCAGCTCGACCAGGCCTTTGAGCGCGACCTGGACGGCATTGACCTGGTGGTGGGTGCCAAGGGCAGCCCGCTGCAGCTCATCCTGGCGGGGGTGTTTCACATCGACGTGCCCACGGGCAACATCCCTTTGCAAGAGGTGCAAGACCTGCAGAGCAACCCGCTGGTGTCCCAGGTGATACCGCTGAGCCTGGGCGACAGCTACCAGGGCTTTCGCATCGTGGGCACCACGCCCGACTACCCCGCCCACTACCGCGCCGAACTGGCCCAAGGCGCCCTGTGGCAGCAGCCCATGGACGCTGTGCTGGGCGCCACGGTGGCGCGCAGCGTCGTGCAGCCGGGGCGCGAAGGCGAGCCACTGGTGGGCGCTACGTTTGTTGGTACCCATGGCCTGGGCGCTGGGGGGCACGCGCATGGTGACCACCCCTACCGTGTCAGCGGCGTGCTGGCGCCCTGCGGCTGTGTGCTCGATCGGCTCATCCTCACCAGCACCGAATCGGTGTGGCTGGTGCACGAAACCGCCACCGCCGACGATCCCGAGGACCTGGAAATCCTGAAGCAAGAGCGCGAAGTGACCGTGGCCCTGGTGCGTTACCGCACGCCGCTGGCCGCCGTGTCGCTGCCGCGCGCCATCAACGCCAACACCTCCATGCAGGCTGCGGCACCGGCCATTGAAGTGACCCGCCTGCTGCGCCTGCTGGGCGTGGGGGCCGATGTGCTGCGCGCCTTTGGTGGCGTGCTGCTGGCCGTGGCGGCGCTCAGCGTGTTCATTGCGCTGTGGAACGCCGTGCGCGAGCGCCGCTTTGACCTGGCCATGCTGCGCATGCTGGGCGCCCCCCGGGCAGCGTGGCCGGGCTGGTGCTGTGCGAGGCACTGTGGCTGGCGGCCCTGGCCTGCGCCCTGGGCCTGTTGCTGGGCCACGGCCTGGCGCACGCGCTGGGCTGGGCGCTGCAGGCGCAGGGGCTGTTGCCGGTCACCGGGGCCCTGTGGCTGCCCGAAGAGGCCGGGGTGCCCCTGCTGGCGGGCCTGGTGGCTGCGCTGGCGGCCCTGTTGCCGGCCATGCAGGCTTACCGCACCGATGTGGCCGACCTGCTGGTGCAGCCTTGATCGTTATGTGTTTTGTTGTCCGTTGATCTCACCTGAAAGGAATCACCATGAAAAAACTGTGGACGGCTTTGTGCCTGGCCCCCTTGCTGCTGACCAGCGCTGCAGCCTTGGCCCAGGGCCACTCTGACAAGGAAACCAAGGAAGACATCGAGCGCCACCGCGCCATGGCCGTTGCGCACGAGGCCGCTGCCAAATGCCTGGAGGCTGGCAAAGGCGAAGCCCAGTGCATGAAAGACCTGCAAGCGGCGTGTAAAAACCTGGCCATCGGAAAATACTGCGGTATGAAGCACGCGCACTGATGGTTTGGGATGTCCTGCATAACGCCCTGCGGTCTGTGATAGCGCGGCCTCGGGCAGTCCGCTGCGTTGCTTTTCTTGCCAATAGCCCGGCTATTGGCTGCGAAAAGACGCCTTGCGGCCTATCCCGATCCGCACTACCACCGACTCGCGAGGGTTATGCAGGACATCCCTAGCCGCCCGATGTGCATCGCACCGTTTTGGTTTTGCGTTGATTGAAAGAACCCAGCCCATGGTCTGCCGAACTTCCCGCACTTCCCGCACTGGGGTCCCCATGGGCGCCCTCAACCGCCTGGATGCGCATAGCCCTGTTTGTGCGCTGGCCTGGCTAGTGGCGGCAGGTGTGTTGCTGCTGGGCGGGGTGTTGCCGGGGGCGGCGCAGGCGCAAGCCCCCGGTGCAGCGGGCGCGTCCGTGCTCAGCTCGCCTTTGCCCGCAGGCACCCACGGGCAGCCAGCGGTGGCGGGCTCGGGGCCGGGCTACCACAGCCCCAACAGCCCGATTGCACCGCTGCCCGTGCGGGGCGATGTGGTGCCCTGGTCCGTGTTGAGTGACCTGAAGAAAAACACCACCAAGACCGCCGTGCTGCCCGTCTTCAACGCCCAGCAGCAGGCCATGCACCAGACGGTGCAGCGCATCCAGGGCTTCATGGTGCCCATGGACGCCAAGCCCACGCAAAAGCACTTTTTGCTCACCTCTGTGCCGTTGACTTGCTCGTTCTGCATCCCGGGCAGGCCTGAAAGCATGGTGGAAGTCAAGGCCAAGACGCCTGTGCGATATTCGCTGGAGCCCGTGGTGGTGGAGGGCAAATTCAACGTGCTGCCCAACGACCCTTACGGGCTGTTCTACCGCATGGTGGAGGCCGAGCCCGTGAAGTGAGGGCAGGGCGCGCGCCCAGGCGCTGCCTTGGCCCACACTGTTTTGATGCTGTTTGTTTTTTGAGTTTGCCGACTTAGGAGACTGTCGGACTTGGAGCGTTGATCGCGAAAACCGAAGGTTTCACCAAAATTGGCCCCGCTGCGGTCCATTTGCAGCCGACGATTTCCAATTCCGATAGTCTCCCCAACCCGCTGCTGATTTCGCCCCTGCCCATGTCCAAGCCCCTGTTGCACCACCGCCCCCCTGCGCGCACCGCACTGCGCACGCGGGCCGGGGTGCGCGCCTGGAATGCGGCCTGGCTGGCCTGGTTGCTGCTGGCCCTGGTGCTGGTGCCCACCCTGGGCCGGGTGCACCAGGCCTTGCACTCCACCGTCCACCTCACCGCCCAGCTCCCTTTGCAGGTGGGTGGGGTGGCGCCAGCGGTTGGCACCGCCCTCCAGGCACACGCCCACACCAGCGCACAGGGCCTGCCCGCGCCCGTGGCATCCAAGGCCTTGGCGGCCCTGGTGCCCACCCACGCCAGCGGGGCAGACTGCCTGCTGCTGGACCAACTGGCCCTGGCCGATGTGCTGCTCGCCCCCGCATTGGGCGTGCCAGCCAGCCATGGCACCCATGCCGCCCCGGTGGGCTGGACGCAGCATGCGTTCGCACTGCACCGGGCGCTGTTCCAGGCCCGCGCGCCGCCTGCAGCCCTGCGGGCTTGACATACGCAGGCCCCAGTTGCGGGCTTGAGCCGCTGACCGTTGCGATCTGACCCGGTGGCCTTGGGCTGCCAGGGTGCGGGTGGCTTCTGCTGCGTGCGTTCGCTCCGCACATTCCCCCTGGCCTGTTGCTTCCCATCCCGTGCTGCGCCCTGCGTGGCGGCTTCGCTTTAGGTTGGTTGCTCCTGTTTTGATAGCTGCTTGCGCTTTATTGATAAGCGCTAGCGTGCATTTTTGTTCTATATCCCGCAGAGTGGGCTGGCCTGTGCCTGTCTGCCATGGCGCGCTGTGTGTTGCATGTGCTGCGCTGTGCGTGCTGCGGGGTGGTTGCGTTCGATTTTTCTGATTCCCAAGGTCTCCTCATGATTCACTCCACACTTGCCCCCCATCGCCTGGCCCTGCGCCCTGTGGCCCTGGCCGTTGCCCTGTTGGCCGTGGCTGGCACCGGGCTGGCCCAGGCCCAACAGGCCGTAGCGCCCGCTGCTGCGGCCGAAGCCAGCCTGCCTTCCGTCACCGTCTCTGCCAGCGGCCTGCAACTGGGCGCCAATGACATGACCACGCCCGTGACGGTGCTCGAAGGTGACGAGCTGGTGCGCCGCCGCGAGGCCACGCTGGGCGAGACGCTCAACAGCGAGCCTGGCATCACCAGCAGCCACTTTGGCGCCGGGGCCAGCCGCCCCATCATTCGCGGCATGGACGGCCCGCGTGTGCGCGTGCTCAGCGACGGTGCCGAGCTGCACGATGCCTCCACCATCAGCCCCGACCACGCCGTGGTGTCCGAGCCCATGCTGGCCACGCAGATCGAAGTGCTGCGCGGCCCGTCGGCCCTGGTGTATGGCAACGGCGCGGTGGGTGGCGTGGTCAATGTGCTCGATGGCAAGGTGCCCACGGCCATTCCGCAAAAGGGGTACGAAGGCAGCGCCGAGCTGCGTGCCAACACGGGCGCCCGTGAGGGGGCCGGCGCTTTCTCGCTCACGGGCGGTGCGGGCAACCTGGCGGTGCATGTGGAGGGCGTGGCGCGCGATGCGGGCGACTACCGCGTGGGCAAGGGCTGGGCGCCCGAGGGCGAGGCCACCCGCAAGGTGCCGGGCAGCTTCAACCGCACCGACACGGGCAGCGTGGGCTTGTCGTGGGTGGGCGAGCAGGGCTATCTGGGCGCTGCCTACACGCGCCAGACGGCCAACTACGGACTGCCGGGGCACAACCACAGCTTTGAGGGCTGTGGCGTGAATGGAAACCGGCTCGACTGCCCTGCACCCACTGGGCCCGCCGAAGTGCACGACCCGGCCGATGTGCCCGTGGTGGACCTGCGCAGCGAACGCTTTGACGTGCGCGGCGAGCTGCGCAACCCGTTCGCAGGCTTCTCGGCCCTGCGCCTGCGCGCGGGCGTGACCGACTATGTGCACGACGAAGTCGAAGACGGCGCCATCAGCACCACCTTCAAGAACAAGGCCTACGACACCCGCGTGGAGCTGCAGCACGAGCCCATTGCCGGGTTCAAGGGCGTGGTGGGCCTGCAGACCTCGCAGCGCAAGTTCAGCGCCGAAGGCGAAGAGGCTTACGTTGAGCCCACCGTCACTCGCAAGGTGGGCCTGTTTGTGCTGGAGGAATACCGCCTGGGCGACTGGCGCTTTGAAGGCGCACTGCGCCACGACCGCCAGACGGCCGAGGCGCAGACCACGGGCATTGAGCGCAGCCACAACGGCACCTCGGCATCGCTGGGCGCGGTGTGGCGCTTCACGCCCGGCTACCAGGTGGGCACCTCGTTCACCCGCGCCAGCCGCGCGCCGTCGGCTGAAGAGCTGTACGCCCGTGGCCTGCACATGGCCACCAGCACGTACGAGCGGGGCAACGCCGATCTGCGTTCGGAGACCTCGCAAAACATCGACGTGAGCCTGAAAAAGACCAGTGGCGACACCACCTTTGGCGTGAGCGTGTTCCACAACAAAATCAACAACTACATCTACGGCCGCACGCTCGATGCGCTGGATGGCCTGCAACTGCTGCAGTACAGCCAGGCCGACGCCACCTTCACCGGCATTGAGGGCCAGGTGCGCCAGGCCCTCACGCGCAACTTGGGGCTTACGCTGTTTGGCGACACCGTGCGCGCCAAGCTCGACGGCGGTGGCAACCTGCCGCGCATCCCGGCCACCCGTGCTGGTTTGCGGCTGGACGCCAATTGGGCGGCGTGGGAAGGCCAGGTGGAATGGGTGCAGGTGGCCCGCCAAAGCCGCGTGGCCGAGTTTGAAACGGCGACCCCCGGCTACGGCATGCTGAACCTGGGCGCCGCCTACAACGGCAAGCTGGCCAACGGCTCGCCCTGGCAGCTGTACGTCAAGGGCAACAACCTGACCGACCGCCTAGCCTATGCGCACACCTCGTTCATCAAGACCGCTGCGCCGCTGATGGGGCGCAGTGTGACGGTGGGGGTGAAGGTGGCCTTCTGAGGCAGTGCGGAGGCTTTTTAGCCAAATAGTCTGACACCTACCCCAGCCGTTCGGGCTGAGCTTGTCGAAGCCAGGGCACTCCTTTGAACGGCCCTTCGACAGGCTCAGGGCGAACGGGGCGGGTCTCAGGCATCTGCAAAACTCATGCAAAATAGCCTGCTAGCGCTTGGCGGCCTCAAATCTGAAGTGCAACACCCCTTTCAGAATTGAGGCCTCCATGAGCAAAAGAACCTACGAGCAGATCACAGAATCCGAGCGCCACGCCATAGCGCTGGGCCTGCAGCAAAAGCAAAGCCTGCGGGCCATTGCCAGGGCTCTAGGCCGCAGCCCCAGCACCATCAGCCGGGAGATCCTCCGCAATGCAGGAGGCCATGGCTACGTCAGCCGGTTTGCCCAACAGCGCTGCCGTATTCGCCGCATCCATAGCCGCCCCCAGCCCAAGCTACTGCGCCCAGGCATCTTGTTCAAGCAGGTGTGCGAGTATCTGCGCCAGCATTGGTCGCCCCAGCAAATTGCCGGACACCTGAAGAAACTTCATCCCAACGACAGGCGCCAGAGAGTGTCACACGAGAGCATTTACACCTGCATCTATGCCCAGCCCCGGGGAGAGCTCAAGAAGGAGTTGGTGGCCTGTCTGCGCATGGCTCACGCCAAGCGCTGGCCCCGCTCCAAAGGCGAGGACCGCCGAGGAGAAATCACCGATCTTGTGAGCATTCACGTGCGCCCTCCAGAGGTAGAGGATCGCCAGCTTCCCGGCCATTGGGAGGGAGACCTCATCAAGGGGGCCCACAACGCCAGCGCCATAGGAACCTTGGTCGAGCGCACCACGCGCTTAGTGGTGCTGGTCAAGCTGCCACACCCCAACCCGGCTACGGCCGCACATGTGCTCAAGGCATTCAGCGACAAACTCAATGCAATTGCCAGCCCGATGCGCCAGAGCCTGACCTACGACCGAGGCCGCGAGATGGCCGAGCACGCCAGACTCACCCAGAACACGGGCATGAAGGTGTACTTCTGTGACCCCTACAGCCCTTGGCAGCGGGGCAGCAACGAGAACACCAATGGGCTGCTGCGTCAGTACTTCCCCAAGGGTACGGAGCTCAGTGGCTACACCCAGGAGCAGCTTGATGCGGTGGCCGATGAACTCAACGGGCGGCCCAGGATGACCCTGGGCTACAGCACGCCCTTGGAGGTCTATGCCCAGCACCTGCATCGCTTGACTCAGCAGCCTGAGTCTGTGCACTGAGCAACAGCAATCAATGTTGCACTTGGACTTGAATCCGCCCTTATTCAATAAGCGCTAGCAGCTATAAAAAACGTAGCAAATGGCTCGGTGTCAGGCAGCACATAGGCCACGCCGGGCAGCTGCCCAAGGTAGGGCGCGATGTGCTGGCTGTAGAACGCATCGGGTGCGTTGATGCAGCCGTAGCTGATGCGCCGGTCGCGTGCACGCGGGCTGGCCAGGCGCTGCAGGCGCCGCTCGATGGCCGTGGCGCTGCGCACGCGGTGCAGCGATACCGCCGCGTCGTAGTCGATCCACACAATGTCTTCGCCTTGCAGGTTCTGGCCGGGCTCGGTCACAAACCGGCCTGCGGGCGTGGTGCGCTCGTGCGGGCGCACCTGGGCCACGGGGCGCTGCCCAATGCCGGGCACGCTGCGGTCGCCCGCTGCCAGCCCCAGCAGCACGGGCGCGCTGCCCAGCCACTGGGCGCGGCCTGAGAACACATGCGCGCAGGCCTCGGGCTTGTCGATCACCACAAAGGGCATGCCCGCGTTGTCTGCCGTGCCCGCCACCCAGCGCAGCAGTTGCCGTGCGGTGGCCGAGGCTTGCCACTCGCCATCGTCCGTGCCCTGCGCCGCACTGGCCCAGGCGCCAGGGGCGGCCAAGGCCAGGGCACCCGTGGCCCAGCGGCTCCATTGGCGGCGGGTGAGGGTGGTGGCGTGCTGTGCGTTGGGCGGGTGGCGAGCGGTGGTCACGTGGGGTGGGACAAAAGCGGTGCGTTGATTTTGCCGCGCCACAGGTAACAGCCCTCCACAAAAAAGCCCATGGCCTTGGAGGGCCATGGGCTGGTGCGGTGGGTTGCGGGGTGGCGGGTTGTCCCGCGCTTGGCCTCAGCCTCTCAGGCGCCGCGTGTGATGGGCACGCCCGCATCGCGGCCGTAGCTGCCGTACTTGCCCAGCTCCCACTTGGCAATGGCGTTGCGGTGCACTTCGTCCGGGCCGTCGGCAAAGCGCAGGGTGCGCGCACCGGCGTAGGCATAGGCCAGGGGGAAGTCGTCGCTCATGCCGCCGCCGCCGTGGGCCTGCATGGCCCAGTCGATCACCTGGCAGGCCATGCTGGGGGCCACCACCTTGATCATGGCGATCTCGGTCTTGGCCACCTTGTTGCCTGCCACGTCCATCAGCCAGGCGGCCTTCAGGGTCAGCAGGCGGGCCATGTCGATCTTGCAGCGGGCTTCGGCAATGCGCTCTTGCGTCACGGTTTGCTGCGCCACGGTCTTGCCAAAGGCCACGCGGCTGCTGGCGCGCTTGCACATCAGCTCCAGTGCACGCTCGGCCAGGCCAATGAGGCGCATGCAGTGGTGGATGCGCCCGGGGCCCAGGCGGCCTTGGGCAATTTCAAAGCCACGGCCTTCGCCCAGCAGGATGTTGGAGACGGGCACGCGCACGTTTTCAAACGTCATCTCCACGTGGCCGTGGGGTGCGTCGTCGTAGCCAAACACATTGAGTGGGCGAATGACGGTGATGCCCTTGGCGTCGGCCGGCACCAGCACCATGCTCTGCTGCGAGTGCCTGGGGGCCTCGGGGTCGGTCTTGCCCATCGTGATGTAGACGGCGCAGCGCGGATCGGCTGCGCCCGAAATCCACCATTTGCGGCCATTGATGACGTACTCATCACCCTGGCGCTCGATGCGCGTCTCGATGTTGGTGGCGTCGCTCGATGCCACGTCGGGTTCGGTCATGGCGAATGCTGAGCGGATCTTGCCTTCGAGCAGCGGCTTGAGCCAGCGCGCCTTGTTGGCTTCGTCGCCATAGCGGGCGATGGTTTCCATGTTGCCGGTGTCGGGCGCCGAGCAGTTGAACACCTCGCTGGCCCATGGCACGCGGCCCATGATTTCGGCCAGGGGCGCGTATTCCTGGTTGGTGAGGCCTGCCCCTGCGTAGCCCGAGGCCGCGGCGCTGTCCACTGGCAAAAACAGGTTCCACAGGCCTGCGGCCTGGGCCTTGGGCTTGAGGTTTTCGATGGTGTTCAGGGCCGACCAGCGCTTGCCTGCGGCGGTGTTGGCCAGCAGCTCGGCCTTGTAGGCCGCCTCGGCGGGGTAGATGTGCTCGTCCATGAACTGGAGCAGTTTGGCCTGCAGTTCCTTGGTCTTGGGGGAGTAGTCAAAGTCCATGGGGTTCTCCGTGAAAAATCGGTGGGTGTTGTTCTGTGCGGCGTGTTCAGCCGCGTTGGGCGAAGGACCAGGCCAGTTGCGCCATGGGGCGGGCCGTGTCGCCCGAGGCCTTGGCCTGCGCGCTGGAGGCGGTGCCCGCTTCGACCCGCTTGGCAATGCCTTGCAAGATGGCCGCGATGCGGAACATGTTGTAGGCCATGTAGAAGTTCCAGTCGGCCCGCAGCGCGTCGGGCGTGGCAATGCCGGTGCGCTCGCAGTAGCTGCGGATGTAGCTGTCTTCATCCGGGATGCCCAGGGCGGCCAGGTCTTGCCCCGCAATGCCGCGCCCCAGCGCTGCCGGGATGTGCCAGCTCATGCAGTGGTAGCTGAAGTCGGCCAGCGGGTGGCCCAGTGTGGACAGCTCCCAGTCCAGCACGGCCACCACGCGGGGCTCGGTGGGGTGGAACATGAGGTTGTCCAGCCGGAAGTCGCCATGCACGATGGAGACTTGGCTCTCATCCCGTGCGCTGGCAGGCATGTGCGCGGGCAGCCATTCCATCAGTCGGTCCATCTCTTCGATGGGCTGGGTGATGGAGGCCACGTATTGCTTGCTCCAGCGGCCAATCTGGCGGTCGAAGTAGTTGCCGGGCTTGCCGTAGCTGGCCAGGCCCCGGTCGGCAAACTTCACGGTGTGCAGCGCAGCAATCACGCGGTTCATCTCGTTGTAGATGGCGCCGCGCTCGGCGGGCGCCATGCCGGGCAAGGACTGGTCCCACAGCACGCGGCCCTGCATGCACTCCATCACGTAGAAGGCGCGGCCAATCACCGATTCGTCTTCGCACAGCACATGCATGCGGGGCACGGGCACATCGGTGCCTTGCAGGCCGCTCATCACCGCAAATTCGCGCTCCACGGCGTGGGCCGAAGGCAGCAGCTTGGCCACGGGCCCGGGTTTGGCACGCATCACGTAGCTTGCGCCGGGGGTGATGAGCTTGTAGGTGGGGTTGGATTGCCCGCCCTTGAACATCTCCACCGTGAGCGGTCCCGCAAAGCCCGGCATGTGGCGGCCGAGCCAGTCGGTGAGCGCGGCTGTGTCAAAGGCGTGCTGGTCAGACACGGGGCGTGTGCCCACGAAGTGGTCAAAGTTGCTCATGGGGGATGAGGGATGGAATGGGTTTGGGCATGGCTGCGCCTGCGCAGGGCTGTGCTTGCTGCGCGCTGGGGCGGTGGGGCGGCTGTTGCCGGGGTGTGTGTGGGTGGCTGCGTGCGCTGATGCGGCGCACGGCCTAGGAGCCTGTCTGACTTGGAGCGTTGATAGCGAAAATCGGCCCCAGCGAGGACAGTTTTTGCCGAATTTGCAGCTCCATAGCCGAGCTATGGGGCAAAAAGGCGGTGAAAAATGGACCGCTGCGGTCGATTTGCAGCCGACGATTTCCAAGTCGGACAGGCTCCTAGCTGCTGCAGCCCAGGCATTGCGGGGGCTGCGTGCTAGAGGAGTGGTGGGGCTCAGGTGTCGGTTTCCGCAATGCGCATCAGCGCCTCGCGGTTGCGCACCACCAGGCCACCGGGCTCGATGCGAATGGCGTCCTCGCGCTCCATGGACTTGAGCTCTTGGTTCACGCGCTGGCGCGATGCGCCCAGCAGCTGTGCCAATTCTTCCTGCGCCAGTTGCAGGCCGATGCGCATCTCGCTGCCATCTGACAGGCTGGGAGTGCCATAGCTGCGCACCAGATGCAGCAGCTGCTTGGCCAGCCGCGCACGCAGGGGCAGGGTGTTGAGGTCTTCCACCAGGCCGTACAGCTGGCGAATGCGGCGTGCATGCAGGCGCAGCATGGCTTCGTAGAACTCGGTGTGCGCAGCCAGGATTTTCTTGAAGTCGGCCTTGGCCACACACAGCACGGTGGTGTCGCCGTGTGCATAGGCATCGTGCGTGCGCCGGTCCCCATCGAAAATCGCCACGTCGCCAAACCAGATGCCGGGCTCCACATAGGTCAGCGTGATCTGCTTGCCCGAGATGGACGTGGAGCTGACCCGCACCGCCCCGCGCGCGCAGGCAATCCACTCCTCGGGCGGATCGCCCCGGGCGGCTATGAGGCCGCCGTCCTTGAAGCGTTTGACATAGGCGCATCGGAGGATGTCGTGTCGCAGTGAGGGTGAAAGGGATGAGAACCAGCGACCGGAATTGATCGCTTCACGTTCTTCGATAGTAAGAATCGGGTCGTCCATGGTCTGTCTTTTGGGTGACTGGTAACAGCTTCATTGTCGCGTGAGGGACCCGGGCCTTTGCCTGGGGTTGTCACCTGTGCGTCTGTGCCTGCAGGCACGGGTGTGGTGCTTGGCCCCTGGTGGAAACAAAAATGCCCTGGTCCTCAAGGACGCAGGGCATGCATGGTGTCACGGTGGGTGCTGCAGTAGCGGTGGGGCGCTCACTCGTAGCGCGGGCTGCGTTTTTCAAGAAACGCCGCAATGCCTTCACCCGCGTTGGCATGGTGCAGGTTTTTGACAAAGTGGTCGCGTTCGCTGTCGAGGTGCGTGCTCAGCGGCTGGTGGGGCGCATCGCTGACCAGCTCCTTGATGCTGGCAAGCACATTGGGCGCCCGTTGGTTGAGCCGCTCGGCCAACTGCAAGGCGGTGCCCAGGGCATCGCCGGGGTTGCTCAGGCGGTTGACCAGGCCCAGCGCGTGCAGCCGCTCGGCCGCGATCTTTTCGCCGCACATCAGCAGCTCGGTCGCCAGGGCGCGGGGCAGGGCGTGGGCCAGGCTCCAGCTGGCGCCCCCGTCGGGCGACAGGGCCACGTTGCTGTAGGCCATCAAAAACACCGCGTCGCGTGCGGCCACCACCATGTCGCAGGCCAGGGCCAGCGAAAAGCCCGCGCCGGCCGCCGCGCCTTCCACGGCCGCAATGATGGGCTTGGGGTAGGTGCGGATGGTCTCAATCCACTGGTGCAGGCCTTCAATGCTCTGGGCTTGCACCTCGGGGGGCTGCTGGCGGTTGGCTTGCAGGCGCTGCAGGTTGCCGCCCGAGCAGAACATGCCGCCCGCGCCGGTGATCACCACGCTGCGCACATCGGGGCTGCGCTCGGCCACATTCAGGGCCTCGATGCCCGCGGCATACATGGCGGGCTCAATGGCGTTGCGCAGCTCGGGGTTGCTCAGGGTCAGAACCAGCGTCTGGCCTTCGCTGGTGCTCAGCAGTTGGGCGGGCATGGGCTCAGCTTTCTTCGACGTGGGTCAGGCTCAGGCCAATGGCGCCCCGGCGGCGCAACCAGGGGCTGGGGCGGTAGCGGGTGTCCCCGTACACGGTCTGCATATTGAACAGCACCTCCAGGATATTGGTAGGGCCCCAGCGGTCGCCCATGGCCAATGGCCCCAGCGGGTAGCCCAGGCCCAGGGTCACGGCGGTTTCCAGGTCCTTGGGGGAGCAAATGCCTTGCTGGCAGATGTCTGCCGCGATGTTGACGATGGTGGCCACGACGCGCTGGGTGACAAAACCGCCGCTGTCGCGGATCACGCTCACGGGTTTGCCGTCGCGGGCAAACAGGGCGTGCGCGGCGTTGCGAATGTCCACGCGTGTGGCTGGGTTGGTGGCCAGCACGCGCCGCTTGGTGGCGGCTTCCTCCACCAGCATGTCGATGCCAATGGTGCGGGCTGGGTCCAGCCGCTCGACCACCGCCACGGTGGTCACGTCAAACCCCAGGGGGGCGACCAGGGTGATGGCCTGGGGCGAGGGCGATGCGCCGGTCTCGATGGTGGCACCCAGGTCCTTGAGCAATTGGTAAAGCTCCATGCGCCGCGAAGCCCGGGGCGATACCCACACCGGTGGAATGTCTTGCACCACCGGCACAGGGGGCTCTGCGGGCACCTGGGCCGCGCCATCTACATAGCGGTAAAAACCATCGCCCACCTTCTTGCCCAGCACACCGCCCGCCAGCCGCTGCGCGGTGATGACGCTGGGGCGAAAGCGCGGCTCTTCGTAATACTGGTGGTAAATGGATTCCATGACGGGGTGCGACACGTCCAGCGCCGTCAGGTCCATCAGCTCAAAAGGCCCGAGCTTGAAGCCCACCTGGTCGCGCAGGATGCGGTCGATGGTGGCGAAGTCGGCCACGCCCTCGCTGACGATGCGCAATGCCTCGGTGCCAAAGCCGCGCCCGGCGTGGTTGACGATGAAGCCCGGCGTGTCTTGGGCCTGCACGGGGGTGTGCCCCATTTCGCGGGCGTAGGCCGTGAGGGCCTGGCAAAGCGCAGGGGCGGTCTTGAGCCCGGCCACCACTTCCACCACTTTCATCAGTGGTACGGGGTTGAAGAAGTGAAAACCGGCCAGCCGCTCAGGCTGCTTCAGGCCAGCGGCAATGGCCGTGACCGACAGGGACGATGTGTTGGTGGCCCACACGGCGTGCGCGGGCAGTGTGCGTTCCAGCTCTGCGAACAGGGCTTGCTTGACGTCAAGGCGTTCCACCACGGCTTCGATGACCAGCTCACAGGCGGTCAAATCGGCCACGGTGTTGGCTATTTGCAACTGGTTGCCCCAGGCCTGGGCTTGCTCTGGCGTGATGCGGTCTTTGGCCACCAGCTTGCCCCATTGTTCTTGCAGGGCTTGCTTGGCTTTTTCGGCGGCGCCGGTTTGCGTGTCGAGCAACCAGACCTGGCTGCCGGCCTGGGCGGCGATTTGTGCAATGCCCCGGCCCATGGCCCCCGTGCCCACAATGGCGATGGTGGAAAATTGAATTTTCATAGCGCCATTATGGCTGTGGCCCTAGGCGCGCACTTATGTGCAAGAATGGGCTGCACCAAAAACAGAAATTATTGTGAAAATCCGTAACACCATTTTTGGAGCCGGTCTGTGGGTGGTTGCCGCCGGCGCCTCCGCGCTTTCGCTGGGCGCGAGCAGGGGCACTGTGGTGCTGGGTAATACGTTGGATTTGGCCTTTGATGTCAAGCCAGATGAGGGCTCAGACATCGCCACCTCGTGTGTGGTGGTCAGCGTCAAATCCGGTGACTCGCTGGTCAGCGAGTCCAAAGTGTTGGTGAGTCCCCTGGCATCCGGTGTGCGGGTGCAGGCGTTCACCGCCATCGATGAACCTGTGGTTCAAGTCACGCTGACGGCTGGCTGCACAGGCCGCACCACGCGCACCTATACGTTTTTGGCCGACCCGCCCAAAGCGGCGCAACGCATCATGGCTGCACCGGCGGCCGCGGCTGCTGCTACCGCCCCATTGCGGGATCGAACTCTATCCCCGCAAGACGCAGCCGTGATGGCTGCACGCGCCCCGGAAGTGGGTGGCTTGGAGCAAGGTGTTGCAGGTGGCCCGGCCGCTGCTTCCACTGCAGTGCCGCGTGCTTCGCAACGCACCGCGCAGGCCGTGCGCAAAGAGCCTCGCACAACCCCTGCGGTAACCGCTCCTGCCAAGCCTGCGGCAGCTGCCGCCAAAGAAGCCGCGCGTTCCCGCCTCGTCATGGAGCCGCTTGATATCTGGCTCGATTCGCCCGTGACCTTGCGTTCTACGCCTGAGTTGCCTCAGGCCCCGGCGTCCGAGGCCACACCGCAAAGAGAGCAGGCCGCAGCGCTGTGGCGCAGTTTGAACCCAGACCCGCAAAGCCAGGAGCAAGGCCAGGCCTCACAGCGCCAGCTGGAGTCGGAGCTGACCCAACTGCGCGCCAAGGCCACGCGCGACCAGGCCGCTTCGGCCGAGTTGCAGCGCCAGTTGCAAGAACTGGAGTCAGATCGTTTTCCCGCATGGGTGGTGTATGCCCTTGGGGCTGCCTTGGCGGCTGCGTTGGGCTTGGGTGGCTGGTTGTGGCGCCGCTCCGACCGCACGGCGACCAAGGCCGCGCGCTCGTGGCGTGAGTCGGTGGCCGTTAGCAACCGCAAATCGGACACCCATGAAGTGGTGGACTTGGACCCGCTGGAGCGGGTACAGGAGCACCCTGCAGACCGCTGGGGGCGGCCTATTCCTGGCGCGAAAGGCATGGCAGCCGCAGCCCCGGCTGCAGTCGATATCTTGCTGGAGCCTGAAGAAATTTCAGCGGAAGCGGCAGGGTTTGCCCCCAAACCTGTCGTTGCGACCCAGGCTTCCTCAGAGCCCGTCCTGCAGCACATCATCAACCCGGAAGAGCTGTTCGACATCCAGCAACAGGCCGAGTTCTTTGTTTCTGTGGGCGAGCACGACCAGGCGGTGGAAGTGCTGCGCCAGCACATTGCCGAGCATGAAAAAACCTCTCCGGTGGCCTACCTGGAGTTGCTGCGCCTGTACCGAACGCTGAGCCGGGCGGCAGACTTCAATGTGCTGCGCCAGAAGTTCATGCAGCACTTCAATGCGCAGGTGCCAGAGTTCGCTGCGTTTGACCGGGCTGGCAAATCGCTGGAGCAGTACCACGAGGCGTTGGCCGAAGTGGAAGCCGAGTGGAGTTCAGCCGCGGTGCTGGGTGTGCTGGAAAAGCACATGTTCTACAAGTCTGGCGACAAACGCAAAGCGCCGTTTGATTTGGCCGCTTTTGACGATTTGCTCTTGCTGCTGGCCATTGCGCAGACCACGCCCCCCAGCGTGCGGGGTGCACCGCCGCCGCGCAAGCGCACCACGCCCAAGGCGCAGTCTTTTGAGGCGGCCGCAGCCCATGCGTTGAGTGCCCTGACGCCACTGAGCCCGCTGGACACAACGCCCGATTTCCCCCTGGATTCTTTGGCCGCCGCGTTGGAGTTTGGTTTTGAGCCGCCGACACAGCCTGCGGCAGCGGGCGCCGAGATGCCTGATGGTCCGGCCACGGTGCCGACGCAAACGCAGGGTTTGGTCGATGAATTTGTGGACAGCGTGCCTGTGCCAGCCCCCGCCGCCAGCCGGGTGGCGGCCACCCCACCTGCATCGACTTTCACGTTGGACATTGACCTGTCCGAGCCGGTGCCTATCACCATCAGTGATTTGCCTCCGGTGCCTGTGACGCCACCGCCCCCTCCGGGCCAGCCGGTGGGTTTCGGCTCGTCCAACGACCTGATGGAGTTGAGCCTGGAGCTGGAGCCGCTGAATCCGCCCGGTAAAAAATAAGCAAACCCCGGCGTGCCATGGGCCGCCGGGTTGCAGAGGGCAAAGGCTTTACAGCCTCGCCTTCATTGCACGCGCAGTGCCGCCATCAGCGCGGTGGCCGCTTCTTCAGGCTGCGCCGCATTCACCAGCGCACGCACCACCGCGATAGAGCCCACGCCCGTGGCGCGCACGGCCCCAAACTGCTCTTGGCCAATGCCCCCAATGGCAACCTGCGGGTAATGCCGCAGCAGCCGGGCATAGGCCTGCAGCCGTCCCAGGCCCTGCGGTGCGGTGGCCATTTTCTTCAGCGTGGTAGGGAACACAGCGCCCATGGCGATGTAGCTGGGGCCCACGGCATCGGCGCGCACCATCTCGGCGTAGCCGTGGGTGCTGACGCCCAGGCGCACGCCTGAATCGCGCAGGGTGCGCAGCTCTTGCGGGGTCAGTGCGTCCAGGTCTTCCTGGCCCAGGTGCACGCCATAGGCGCCTGCGGCAATGGCTTCTTGCCAATGGTCGTTGATGAACAGCAGTGCCTGGGTGCCCGCCACGGCAGCGACGGCGTTGCGCACCTCGCGGGCAATGGCGTGGGCATCTTCAGATTTGTAGCGCAGTTGCACGGTGGGTACGCCTGCGCGGGCCATGCGGCCCACCCACTCGGCATCGGGCAGCACGGCGTACAAACCCAGCGCTTGCGGGCAGGCGGCAAAGGCCTGGGCGCGCGGCAGGGGCTGCAAGCCAAAGTCCTGCGGCTCGCAGGGCCAGCAGGCGGCGTCAAACTGGCCTGTGCGCTCAGTTTGGGCCTGCCAGGCGCGGGCCAGGCATTCGGCGTCGTGGGCGATGAAGCCCAGTTGGCTGCAGGCCTGCAGCGCTGCCAGGTAGGCCGGTGCGGTGCTGGTGGGGGCCGGGGGCTGCAAGGGCTCGAAGCCCGCAAAGGTGGCTGCGTGGTGGCTGGCGATGGCCTGTGCCATGCCCATGGTGTGGGGCTCAAGCATGGGTTGCATGGTGCCAGAAGGGCGTGCCCAGCACGGGGGTGCTGGGCTGGGCAGAGTCTTGCGCCGTCATCGCGCCTGCGCGGTGGGCTGTGCGGCCTGCCTGCACGGCATCGGCAAAAGCCCCGGCCATGGCCACAGGGTCTTGCGCCAGGGCCACGGCCGTGTTCAGCAGCACACCGTCGTAGCCCCATTCCATGACCTGGCAAGCGTGCGATGGCAGGCCCAGGCCTGCGTCCACCAGCAGCGGCACGCTCAACCGCTCGCGCAGCGTTTGCAGAGCGTAGGGGTTCACCGGCCCCCGGCCGGTGCCAATGGGCGCGGCCCAGGGCATCACAGCCTGGCAACCGACATCCACCAGGCGCTGGCACAGCACCAGGTCTTCGGTGCAGTAGGGCAACACCTGAAAGCCTTCCTTGATCAGGTGCTCGGCCGTGCTCACCAGGTTCAGCGTGTCGGGCTGCAGGGTGTAGTCGTCGCCGATCAGCTCCAGCTTGATCCAGGGGGTGCTGAACACCTCGCGGGCCATCTGCGCAGTGGTGATGGCCTCTTGGGCGCTGTGGCAGCCAGCGGTGTTGGGCAGCACGGGTACGCCCAGCTTGCGCAGCAACTCCCAAAAGCTGGCGCCACTCTCGGCCGTGTTGCTGCCTTGGCGGCGCAGCGAGGCCGTGACCATGGCGGGCTGGGCGCGCTCGACGGCAGCCTCCAGCACCGCAGGCGAGGGGTAGCGCGATGTGCCCAGCAGCAAGCGGCTGGTGAAGGTGTGGCCGTACAGAACCAGAGGGTCTTGGGAGGTGAGAGCTGTCATGGCTTGGTGGGGCGTCAGCCGCCCGTCACTGGGGAGATGATTTCCACGCGGTCGCCCGGTTGCAGTGGGTGGGCGGCGTAGCGTGTGTTAGGGACGAAGGTGGTGTTGACGGCGACCGCAAACGGCGGGCGGGCCGCGATGGCGGCCACCGCGTCGGCCACGGTGGCGCCGTCGGGCAGTTCATGCGGGTGGTTGTTGATGCAAATCTTCATGCCAATGCGCTGGCAGCCTGATCGGCCGGGGCAGACGTCCCCAGCAGTTCAAGCCGCAGATCAAAACGTTTTGAAAGCGCTGATTGTCCTGTGTTCAGGATCTCCATGGTCACATCCAGCATGGCGGGCGAGATCATGAACCCGTGGCGGTACATGCCGTTGACCTCCAGCACGCGGGGCTGGGGCTGGCGGATGGCGGGCAGGTTGTCGGGCAGGGTGGGGCGGCACTGGGTGCACAGCTCCAGCACGCGGGCCTCGGCAAAGCCCGGGTGCACGGCGTAGGCGGCACTCAGCAGCTCCAGAGTGGAGCGCACGCTGGCGGGGGACAGGTCGTCCGATTCGATCTCGGTCGCGCCGATCACAAAGATGTGGTCTTGCTTGGGCGCCAGGTAAATCGGGTAGCGGGGGTGCACCAGGCGGGTGGGGCGCTGCAGGGTGACATCGGGCGCATACAGGCGCACCACCTCGCCGCGCACGCCGCGCAGGGCCTTCCAGTCCTGGCGGGCGCCCAGGCCTCGGCAGTCCAGCAGCCAGTCGGGCTGGCCTGGGGTGCCGGGGGCAAAGGCCTCGGGCGCGCGGGGGGCGTTCCAGTGCATGGTCACGCCCAGGCGTGTCATTTCGGTGAGCAGGGCGGCCAGCAGTTGCCGGTTGTCGAGCTGCCCTTCGCCCGGCAGGTACAGGCCTTGGGCAAAGCGATCGGCCAGGGTGGGCTCAGATTGCGCCAGAGCCGCACTGTCGAGCTTTTGCATGGCAGGCAGCTCGGGGGTGGTGCGCTGGTTGGTCTCTAGCACGCGCGTCAGGCGCTGGGCTTCGGCGGCGTCTTGCCGGTGCCAGACGATCAGCGTGCCTGCCTGTTGAAAGAACACGGGCTCGGGCAGCGAGGCAATCAACTGCTGCCAGCGCGGCAGCGCGTAGTGGCCCATGCGCACCACGCCGGGCTCGGTGATGGCGGACTCGGCCAGCGGGGCCAGCATGGCGGCGGCGACGTTGGCGGCCGATTGCTCTGCCAGCGGGCTGCCCGCGTCGTAGATGTCCACCCGATGGCCCTGGCGTGCCAGCTCCACGGCGAGCAAGCGGCCCATGAGGCCGGCGCCCAGAATTACAAAGGATGAGGGGGAAAGTGACATAGGGGTCCGTCTGGCGTCCGTCTGTAGAAAGGCAACAGTGGACAAAACGGAGGGCTCAGCGCCGTTGGTGGAAACTCCCCACGCCAGCATGACCTGGATCGGGTAGCGGGGCGCGGTGCAGCGTGGCTGCGGGCCCCAGGGTATTTCTCAGTCACACACCGCGCATGGCAGCGGGACACCCCTGTTTCGTCCGGAAAAAACAATTACAGCACATCCTCTTTTGCCGCAGCTTGACCTGGCGCATAGGCCATAATTTTTGCCATGACTTCCTCTTCTTCAGGGCTCCACGCGGGCCGTCCACACGCACGCGTGTTGTCCCGTTATGCGCGCGTGTTGTCCATTGCCGGCTCGGACAGTGGCGGTGGCGCAGGCATCCAGGCCGATCTCAAAACCTTCAGCGCCCTGGGCTGCTACGGCATGACGGCCATCACCGCCATCACGGCACAAAACACCTGCGGCGTCACGGGCATCCATGGCGTGCCGCCCGACATGCTCAAGGCCCAGATCGATGCTGTGGTGCAAGACATTGGCGTGGACGCGGTGAAGATCGGCATGCTGCATTCGCCCGACGTGGTGCGTGTGGTGGCCGATGCCATTCGCACCTACCAGTTGCCCCATGTGGTGCTGGACCCGGTGATGGTGGCCACCAGTGGCGATCGGCTGATTGCGCAGGAGACCGTGGGCGTGCTGGTGCAAGAGCTGTTTCCGCTGGCCGAGGTGGTGACCCCCAATCTGGACGAAGCAGGCTGGCTGCTGGGCCGCAGCCTGCAAGACGCCGATGCGCTGGAGGCCGCAGCGCAAGACCTGCGTGCATTGGGCGCGCAGGCGGTGCTGCTCAAAGGCGGGCACTTGCCGGGCGATTGGGTGGTGGATGTGCTGTCGATGCCCGGTGCACCGCGGGTGCACAAACTGCAGTCGCAGCGCATTGCCACGCACAACGGGCATGGCACCGGGTGTACGCTGTCGTCGGCCATTGCGGCCCACCTGGCGCTGGGGCTGCCATTGCAGCAGGCGGTAGAGCAAGCCCGCAGCTACATCCTGGGTGCGATTGCCGCCGGAGCCGATGTGACCACGGGGCGCGGCCATGGGCCGCTGAACCACGGCTACGCGCCGGTGGCGCAGCGGGTGTTTGCCGGTTCTTAATGATTTTGGCCGCTAGCGCTTATTGATAAAGCGCGAGCAGCTCATAATTTGATAGCGATCAGCGCACCTTGGGCCGGGTGGCCCAGGCCAGTGCAAAGCTGAATGCCAGTGCTGGCAAGGCCGATCCAGCACCCGGCAACACCTTGGGCGCCAGGTGGTACACCGCGATGCCCGCCAGCCACAGGATGACGGGCAGGGCGTTCACCACCCGGGCCTGCGCCAGCAGCGTGGGGGCGTGGGCGCCAAAGGCCAGGCGGCCCAGGATGACGCCGAACAACGGCACGAACACCGAGCTGAGCAGCAGCAAGAACGGCTCCAGGCTGTGCATGGGCAGCACTAGGGCGAGGCCCGTGCACAGTGCGGCTACTGCCAGCCCCCAGCGGCGAATACTCCAGCGTGGCAACAGGCTGTGGGCCGATACGGCGCCGGAGTACGCATCGCCATAGGCGTTGTCCACCTCGTCGATCAGGATCAGCGACAGGGCAATGAGCCCGCCCTGTGCCAGCAGCAGCGCTTGCACCAGGTCGGTGGAAGGGAGCGTCAACGCCACGAGCACGCCCAGGCTGTAGCACCACATGTTGGCCAGCGCGTAGCCCAGCCAGGTGCCACGCAGGGCCGCGCCGCCGCTCTTGCCATGGCGGGCGTAGTCGGCCACCAGCGGCAGCCACGAAATGGGCATGGCGATGACCAAATCCAGTGCGGGCAGCACGCCCATACCGCCTTCGCCCTGGCGGTTCCACAGCGCGCTAAAGCCCCGGGCTTGCGCCAGCGACACAAACTGCCAGCTCAGCCACAGCAGCGACAGCACCACCAGTGGCAGGGCCACCCGGGCAATCACCTTGCGCACCAGTTGCACCATCGATCCGCTGATGAGCAGCATCACCACACCGCCCCACAGCAGCGTGGCCAGCACAGGCCACTGGGCCCCTTGCAGGCTGCCGGATTGCTGCCCAATCGCCACGGTGGCGTCGCGCATCACCACCAGCTCAAACGTGCCCCAGCCCACCAGTTGCACGATGTTCAGCACGATGGGTAGGCTGGCAAAGCCCCGGCCATACACCGCGTGCATCAGCCCCGCGCTGGCCAGGCCGCTGTCGCAGCCCAGCTTGGCCACCCAGCCCAGCAGGCCCGCGCCCAGCAAAGAGCCCGCCACAATCGCCCACAAGGCCTCCTGGGTGCCCAGTGCGGGCATCAGGTAGGCGCCGACCTGCATCACCAGCAGGCCCACACCCAGGCTGAACCAGAGTGATGCGTGGTCGTGCCACTGGAAGACGCGGCGCTCGGCAGGCACGGGCACCAGGGCCTCGTTGACTGCCGATGAAGTGGGGGCGGGGGGGAGTGATGAAGTCATGCAAAAGCTCCGCAGCGGTCTGTTTGGTCGGGTAACTACAGCGCAGGGGGCAACGCCCGCCCTGGCGCTGCCCGGTGCGGGGCATGGCTGTGGCGTAACGGCTTCCCTGCGCGAGGATGATCTCGGGCCCATGTCTGTGGACTGGGCGCAGTCAGGTTCAAAGGGACTCTCTCAGCCTGCAGCTTGCGCTGCAGACACCCCTAGCAGGCATTGGCGGCCGGAGGCCATCCAATGCGGGGTGGATTGTAGGTCTATGCCGCTGCAGACTCAGGCAGGGTTTAAGTCACGGGCCACTGCAGGCGCAGTCGGCTTTCAAAGTGGCGCTCCTGCCCGGTCAGCGGATCGGTAAAGCGCAGCGACCGGGCCAGCAGCTGCAAAGGGCGCGAGTAGTCGCCTTCGGGCGGGTCGTTCACCTCGGGGTAGAACGGGTCGTTGCGCAGCGGCAGGCCCAGCGCGGCCATGTGCACGCGCAACTGGTGGCGTTTGCCGCTGATGGGCTCCAGCCGGTACAGCGCCCAGGAGCCTTGTACGGCCTGCACGGCCATGTGCGTGTGGCTGTTGGGCTCGCCGGGCACTTCCTGCATGCGGAAAAACTGGGGAGATTCCTCCATGCGGCTGCGGTGTTCGCGCGGAAACGTGAGGTGAGCGTTCCAGGGCGCTACAGCGTCGTAGGCCTTGGCCATGCTGCGCTCTCTGAACAAGGCCTGGTACGCGCCCCGCGTGCGCTGCTGCACCGATAACAGCACCAGCCCCGCCGTGTCACGGTCAATGCGGTGCAGGGGCGATAGGTCGGCCAGGCCCAGTTGCCGCTTCAGGCGCACCAGTAGCGATTGCTGCACATAGCGCCCCGTGGGCGTGACGGGCATGAAATGCGGCTTGTCGGCCACCAGCAGGTGCTCGTCTTGGTATAGCACTTGGTGTTCAAAGGGCAGCTCGGGCTCGCCCGGCAGGTGGCGGTAATAGAACAGGCGCACGCTGCCTTTCACTGCTTGCTCAGGGCGCGCAGGCTGGCCCTGGGCGTCCACCACATCCCCAGCAAGCATGCGCGCACGCCATTCATCGTGGCCCACCCCGGGCAAGTGGGCGGCCAGCCGGTCGAGCAGGCTGCCGTGGCCTTGCTGGGGCAGCACCACGCAGCTGGGGCTCACGCCATCGCGCATGGGCAGGGGGCTTTCAGGGGTGTGGGGGCGGTTCAAGGCTTCAGAGGGCAGGGGCTTGCCAAGCTGGATGGGGCTCGAAAAGCATAGCACCGTGACTTACGCGCTGGGGGGCGTTGCCCCGCCGGTGGTGCCGCCGCTTTTCTCTTTGAATTCAAGGGTTAACACCAATGGCGCCTGTTGTAAAAAATCTCCTTTTACAAAAAATTGATATGGATCAACGCTATTTTTGTAACTAAGATGTAAGCAATTCTTGCTAAATGATGAATTAAATAATAAATTTGATAAAAGCAAGCAATTCTTCAAGGACTTCCATGACCACTTCCGCCCAGCGTTCCGTCGCTTTCAAGCTCTCATTGGCTGCTCTGGTGAGCTTATTGCTGGTCTTGTTTAGCACCATGACCTTGGTGAGCTTGTTCATCTGGCAAGACTTTGGTGGAGTGTCCCGCAACGATGCGCGCCAATACGCGGCCCAGGTGCGCACGCTGGTGCAGAGCTTTGATGAAACGGCCCAGGACCAGGCCAAGCGCGACTTCGTGTTGTTCAAGTCCCGCTTCACGGGCGACTTCAGCGTGGAAGAGCAGCCCGGTGCGGATGGCAAGAAGGAGGCGGTTCTGAGTTTTCAAGGTGCGCCGCTGAACGGCAACTTTGAGGGAGTCGACCGCTTTACCAAAGACAGCGCGGGCGCCATTGCCACCATTTTTGCCCGCACGGGGGACGACTTCATGCGCGTGACCACCTCCCTCAAAAAGCAGGATGGCGAGCGCGCCTACAAAACCCTGTTGGACCGCAACCACCCCGCTTACGCCCTCATGCAAGAGGGCAAAACCTACATTGGCCGCGCCAGCCTGTTTGGCAAGGAATACATGACGGTGTACGAGCCCATCCGTGAGGGCAACCGCACGATTGGCATTCTGTTCATCGGCACCGACATGGGGGGCATCCTGGGCAAGCTGGCCCAGGTCATGGGCTCGCAAAAACTGTTTGAGAGCGGCGCGGTGTACGCGGTGAACGTGTCCTCGGGCCCCGCACGCGGCCGCACATCGGGCTTGGCCGATGCCCCGGTGGTGGATGAAAAGACCGAAGACGGCAAAGCCTGGCTGGCCCGTTTGACCGAGAAAGACCAGACCAGCGATTTCGAGACGCTGTGGTCGCCCCGCCTGGGTGCGGGCAAGCAGCAGCGCCAGTTTGTGGCCGCAGAGCGCTACAAGCCCTGGAACTGGGTCATCGTGGCCGAAGCCCCCTTGTCCGAGATGATGGAAGATGCCCGTGCGGTGCTGATCTGGCTGTGGGTGGGCGTGTTGGCGGCACTGGCCATCCTGACGGTGGTGCTGGTCTATGCCACGCGCCGGCTGGTGGGCCAGCCCGTGCAGCAGCTCAGCACAGCGCTGGTGCATTTGTCGCAAGGCGATTTGACGCACGCGGTGGACATCCGATCGAACGACGAGATTGGCGCGCTGGGCCAGGCCATGGAAGGCTTTCGCCAGCGCCTGGTGCAAAGCCTGGGCACGGTGCGCCGCAGTGCCGAGAGTGTGTCGTCCGCCAGCAGCGAGATCGCGCAGGGCAATCATGACCTGTCGGCACGCACCGAGACGCAGGCCAGCTCGCTGGAAGAAACCGCCGCCAGCATGGAAGAGCTGGGCTCCACCATCCGCCACAACGCAGACAACGCTTCGCAAGCCAGCCGCCTGGCGGCCAGCGCCAGCCAGGTGGCCGCACAAGGCGGGCAGGTGGTGGCGCAGGTGGTCAGCACCATGCACAACATCAATGGCAGCAGCCAGAAGATTGCCGACATCATTGGCGTGATTGACGGCATTGCTTTCCAGACCAACATCCTGGCGCTGAACGCCGCCGTGGAAGCCGCGCGTGCAGGCGAGCAGGGCCGGGGCTTTGCCGTGGTGGCCAGCGAGGTGCGCAACCTGGCGCAGCGCACGGCGGCCGAGGCCAAGGCCATCAAGGAGCTGATTGGCGCCAGCAGCGCCATGGTGCAAGAAGGCTCGGTGCTGGCCGACAAGGCGGGCACCACCATGGGCGAGGTGGTCAGCTCTATCCAGCGGGTGGCGGACATCGTCTCTGAAATCAGCGCGGCCACGGGCGAGCAAAGCGCCGGGGTGGGGCAGGTGGGCCAGGCGGTGACGCAGCTTGATCAGGCCACCCAGCAAAACGCGGCGCTGGTCGAAGAAATGGCCGCCGCCGCCAGCAGCCTGCGCACCCAGGCCGAGCAGATGGTCGAGGCCGTGGCCCAGTTCAAGCTGGGGCAGGAGCCTGGGCAGTATCGGCAACTGGGGCGCTGAGGGATCGGCTTTTGCTATTGAATCAATAGCTGCTAGCGCTTATGAATCAAGCGCTAGAGCCCAAAAAGTCTCTCAATCAGAGATTGGTGGGATGGTCTTGGCGGCGGATTTTTGCAACGCCCGCACCTGCTCGGCCAGCCGCTGCACGGTCAAGGGCGCGCACCCCTCGGCATGGTTGCTGATGGTGACGTAGGCGTTTTGCCCCGCCGCCGTGATGCCTGCAATCACCTTGGCCAGCGCCGCGTGGGTGTCCGGGTCCAGGTCGTGCAACCGGTCGTAAGGTGCGTATCGCCGCTCGGCGTCTTCGTAGCCGTAGGGGCCGTGCAATGCGTTCAGGTTCCAGCGGCACACCAGGGGCGTGGGCCACAGGGCGCGTAGCAACGGAAGCTGCTGCGCCAGCGGCGGCAGCTTGGGGTGCAGGCCCAGGCAATAGGTGGCGCCCGCACCGCGCAGCACAGCGGCAAATTCAGGGGTCAGCCACTCCGGGTCTCGCACCTCCACGGCAATGACGCCGTCGCTTGCCTGGGGCTTGAGCGTTGGCAGCGCGTGCAGCAAATCCCGCAGCTTGCCCAGCAGCAGGGGCATGCGGTCCAGCCACGCCATGGGCAGGGGGCTGAGCTGGAACACCAGCGCGCCTAGCTTGTCGCCCAGCCCTGCTAAGGCGGGCTCTACAAACTCGGTGCAGGCCAGGGCGGGGTCCAGAAACGCCGGGTTGGGCTCGCGCCCCCGGCCATCTTCGGTGCGCACCAGTGCGTCGGTGACCAGGCTGGGCGCCTTCACGACAAAGCGAAAGTCTGCCGGTACCTGCTCGGCATAGCGCTGGTACTGGCTGACGGTGAGGGGACGGTAAAAGTTGCGGTCCAGGCTCACGGTGCGCAGCAGCGGGTGGGCGGCATAGGCGGCCAGGCCTTGTTTGGACAGCTGCGTCTCGGCGTACTCCGCATCCCACACCAGCCCGGCCCAGGCGGGGTAGGTCCATGACGAGGTGCCCAAGCGCAGCCGCTGGGGCAGAGCGCCTGCCAGTGTGTGCAAGGCTTCGTCCACGGTGACCGGGCGCACGCCCAGCCCCTTGCTCCGTGGTGTCGCCGGTGGTGCGGAGAGGGGGGCGGCTTTGCCAGGCTGCCCATCGGTGGCCTGGCGGTTGGGGGGCGTGGGCACGGCTGGTGTGCCAAACAGGTCTTCTTGCATCCGCTGGAGGGCTAGGGTAGTTGTAACAACCGGGGTCGGTTGGCGATGTTAGCCCGCAGTGCGCTGTGGCAAACTCGCGCGCTTCGCGTTTCGTTTGTTTGACGTGGCTTACGCAAACCGGTTCTCATGCAAGCGTTCGCCCCTGGGCGAGGCTGGTATGGCAAGCCGATGGCGTAAGTCCCATTTGAGTCTCAGAGAGTTTGCCCACACATGCAGCAGATCATTCGGCAACTGGCCGCAGAAATCAAAGTAGGGGAGCAGCAGGTACGCGCCGCCGTCGAGCTGCTGGACGGCGGGGCCACGGTGCCCTTCATCGCGCGCTACCGCAAGGAAGTCACCGGTGGGCTGGACGATATCCAGCTGCGCGAGCTGGAAGCCCGTCTGTCTTACCTGCGCGAGCTGGACGACCGCCGCGCTGCCGTGCTCAAGAGCATTGACGAACAAGGCAAGCTGACCGACGCGTTGCGCGCAGCCATTGCCGCCGCGCCCACCAAACAAGAGCTGGAGGACATCTACCTGCCCTTCAAGCAAAAGCGCCGCACCAAGGGCCAGATGGCCCGCGAGTTTGGCATTGAGCCCCTGGCCGACAAGCTGTTTGCCGACCCCACCCTCGACCCCGCTGTGGAGGCTGCTGCCTTCACCAAGCCGCCTGAAGTGCTGGACGACGGCAAGACGGGCGCCGATTTTTCGACCGTGCCTGCCGTGCTCGATGGCGTGCGCGACATCTTGAGCGAGCGCTGGGCCGAGGACGCCGTGCTGGTGCAAGGCCTGCGCGAGTGGCTGTGGGCCGAGGGCCTGCTGCGCAGCAAAAAGGTCGAAGGCAAGAACGAGAACGACCCCGAGGTCTCCAAGTTCCGCGACTATTTTGAATACGACGAGCCCATCGGCCGCGTGCCATCGCACCGTGCGCTGGCGGTGTTCCGGGGGCGGGGGCTGGAGATTCTGGAAGCCAAGCTGGTGCTGCCGGTGGAGCCTGAGCCCGGCAAGCCCAGCATCGCTGAAGGCAAGATCGCCCTGCACCTGGGCTGGAGCCACGCGGGCCGCAAGGCTGACGACCTGATCCGCAAGAGCGTGGCCTGGACTTGGCGCGTGAAGCTGAGCCTTTCGACCGAGCGCGATCTGTTCGCCCGCCTGCGCGATGACGCCGAGAAGGTGGCCATCAAGGTGTTTGCGGACAACCTGCGCGACCTGCTGCTGGCCGCACCTGCGGGCCCGCGCGTGGTGATGGGGCTGGACCCCGGCATCCGCACGGGCGTGAAGGTGGCTGTGGTGGACGACACCGGCAAGCTGGTGGAGACCGCCACGGTGTTCCCCCACGAGCCGCGCCGCGACTGGGAAGGCTCTCTGCACACCCTGGCCAAGCTGGCCGAGAAGCACGGCGTGAACCTGATTGCGATTGGCAACGGCACCGCCAGCCGCGAGACCGACAAGCTGGCCGCCGACCTGATCAAGCTGGCTGCCAAGGCCGAGCGCGCCATCGAGAAGGTGGTGGTGAGTGAAGCCGGTGCGTCCGTCTATTCCGCCAGCGAATACGCCTCGCAAGAGATGCCCGACGTGGACGTGAGCCTGCGGGGTGCGGCCTCCATTGCACGCCGCTTGCAAGACCCGCTGGCCGAACTGGTGAAGATCGACCCCAAGAGCATCGGCGTGGGCCAGTACCAGCACGATGTGAACCAGAGCGAGCTGGCACGCACCCTGGGCACGGTGGTGGAAGACTGCGTGAACTCGGTCGGCGTGGACCTGAACACGGCCAGCGTGCCGTTGCTCAGCCGCGTGTCGGGCCTGTCGGGCAGCGTGGCCAAGGCGGTGGTGCGCTGGCGCGAGGCCAATGGTGCGTTCAAGAGCCGCAAGCAGCTCATGGATGTGGCGGGCCTGGGTGCCAAGACCTTTGAGCAGAGCGCGGGTTTCTTGCGCATTCGCGGTGGCGAAAACCCGCTGGACATGACCGGCGTGCACCCCGAAACCTACCCGGTGGTCGAGCAGATCATGGAAAAGACGGGCAAGCCGGTGGCCGAGATCATGGGCCGCTCTGACATGCTCAAGACCCTCAAGCCCGAGCTGTTCGCCAACGAGAAGTTTGGTGTCATCACCGTCAAGGACATCCTGGCCGAGCTGGAGAAGCCCGGCCGCGACCCGCGCCCCGACTTCAAGGTGGCGCGCTTCAACGACGGTGTGGAAGACATCAAGGACCTCAAGGAAGGCATGATCCTTGAAGGCACGGTGAGCAATGTGGCCCAGTTTGGCGCCTTCATCGACCTGGGCGTGCACCAGGACGGCTTGGTGCATGTGAGCCAGCTGGCGCACAAGTTCGTGAACGACGCGCGCGAAGTGGTCAAGACCGGTGACATCGTCAAGGTCAAGGTCATGGAAGTGGATGTGGAGCGCAAGCGCATCGGCCTGTCGATGAAGCTGGACGCCGCACCGCGCCAGCAGGGTGACCGGGGTGCACCGCAGGGCAACCGCTTTGAGGGGGCAGGGCGCGGCTACGCGCAGCCGCAGCGCCGCGCGCCCGAGCCTGCGCAACAGTCGGCCATGGCGTCGGCGTTTGCCAAATTGCAACAGGCCAAGGGGCGTTAAAAGCGCACAGGGGCGTTTCGGCCATTGAATGCGGGTGGCAGGGCCATAATCGCCGCAACCACCACCGAGGCGCCCCCGAACCCATGGAGCTCAATGCCCTGCTAGCCCAACCCGTGGCGTTGCCGAGCCTGCCGCGCACGGTGGCGCTGCTGATGAACGAGTTGGCGCACCCCCAACCCAGCCTGCGCCGGATCAATCTGCTGTTTGGCTCTGATCCGGCCCTGGCTGCGCGCTTGCTGGAGCTGGCCAATTCGCCCGCGCTGCAAATGCCCCGCCAAGTGGCTGGGATCTCTGAAGCCCTGGCGCTGCTGGGCAATGCCCAGGTGCGTGCACTGGTGGCTGCGTCCACCCTGGGCACGGCGGCCCGCTCGGTGCCGGGCATCAATTTGCAGCAGTTCTGGCGCTACAGCCTGCACACCGCCAAGCTGGCCCGGTCTCTGGCGGGGGTGGTGTTTCAGCACCCCACGGCGGCCTACACCGCGGGCTTGCTGCATGGGCTGGGCGAGCTGGTGATCCATCTGGCCAGCCCCGACCGCGCGCAGTCCATCAACACCCTGGTGTCGCCGCTGGACATGCGCCGTGGCAAGGTGGAGCAGCGGATCTTTGGGTTTTGCTACAGCCAGGTATCGGCCGCACTGGCCCGCCGCTGGTTGCTGCCGCAGGTTGTGGTCGATGCCCTGCAGTACCAGTCCGCCCCCTTTGAAAACACGGCCTACGAGCCGCTGGCAGGCGTAATCCACCTGGCCGCCTGGCGCGTGCGTGCCCGCGAGGCACAGTACTCTGAACGCGAGCTGGCAGTGTCCTTCCCGGGTGAGGTGGGGCTGGTGCTGGGGCTGGACATCGACATGGTGCTGCAGCAAGACCCCATCGACTGGACGGTGCGCCCGGACGCTGCGGACTACATGGTTTAGAGCGGCTGGCCAAACGCATCTCGCCAGAACCGCTTCACTGGGTTTTTCGGTTGCTCCTGGCCCGCAGTCAGCGCGGCGTGCGCTGCGACAATCAGCGCCATGAAAGCATTGAGCATCCATGCCGGGCCGCGCGCCCTGGAGCACCTGACCCAGCAGGGCCTGCAGCCACGCGACGTGGGCGTGGTGCCTGCCGCAGCGGGTGGCCCCAAGGGGCTGATTCTGGGACCGCTGGACCGTTTTATCTTTGGCCATTGGCTGGCCCAGTCGCAGCAGCCGGTGCATCTGGTGGGTGCCTCGATTGGCGCGTGGCGCATGGCCACGGCCTGCCTGAACGACCCCGTGGCCGCCTTGCTGCAATTGGAAGACGCCTATGTGCACCAGCACTACGAAGTGCTCCCTGGCAAAAAGCGCCCGCCTGCATCGCATGTCAGCGAGCGTTTTGGCCAGAGCCTGCAAGCCTTTTACGCCGGGCGCGTGGACGAGGTGCTGCAGCACCCCCGCTACCGCCTGCACCTGATTGCTGCGCGTGGGCGCCACCTGTTGCGGCGCGAGCACCCGGTGGCCACGCCGCTGGGCTACCTGGGTGCCTTTATGAGCAATGCCGTGCACCGCAAGGCCCTGGGCGCCTGGCTGGAGCGGGTGGTTTTTTCGTCCTCGCAAGGTGGCGAGCTAGGCGGGGCTGAAACGCCAGCGCTGCCTTTTGGCACGGCAGACTTTCGCACCCGACAGGTGCGGCTGGCGCATGCCAACTTCATGGATGCCTTGCAGGCCAGCTGCTCCATTCCGTTTGTGCTGCAGGCGGTGCACCACATCGCGGGCGCCCCGCCCGGGGCTTACTGGGATGGCGGCTTGACCGACTACCACATGCACCTGGCCTACAACACGCACCAAGGCAGTGGTTTGGGTGCTATTGAAAATATAGCTGCTAGCGCTGATTCAGAAAGCGCTAGCGGCCAATTCCATTCAAAGAAGGGTGTGGCGGCGTCAGACCAAGGGGCGGGCCTGGTGCTGTACCCGCACTTTCAGCACCAGGTGGTGCCGGGCTGGCTGGACAAGGGCCTGCGCTGGCGCCACCGCAGCACCGCCGCGCTGGACACCATGGTGGTGCTGTCGCCCCGCACAGAGTGGGTGAAGACCTTGCCCAACGCCAAGCTGCCGGACCGCCAGGACTTTATGCACTACGGCCACGACACGGCGGCCCGCGCCAAAGCCTGGCTGACCGCCACGGCGGCTGCACAGCAACTGGCCGATGAGCTGGCCCAATGGCTGGAACGGCCTGACCCGGGGGCGGTGCAGCCGTTGTGACCAAGGTCTTTTCAGGGCAGCACCAGCGTTGAGGCCACGCTGCGCCGGTAGCTGCGCGCCCAGTCGGCCACCTCGCCACCGGGCATGGGGTGGGCGATGGCGTAGCCTTGCACCACCTGGCAGCCCAGCTCGCGCAGCCGGGTGCAGTGGGCGGGGGATTCGGCCCCTTCGGCCACCAGGGTGTGGCCCAGGGCCTGGGCCATGGCCACAGCGGTGCTCACCACCGCGGCATCCTCGGTGCTGTGCAGCACCGCGCCAGCAATTGATCGGTCAATCTTCAGCGTGTCCGCGGGCACCTGGGCTACCCAGGCCAGGGTGGCTTTGCCAATGCCAAAGTCGTCAATCGCCCAGCGCACCCCCAGCGTCTGGTGGCAGTGCTGCATCAGGGCTTGCAGGGCCTGGGGCTCGTGCAGCCCTGCGCTCTCTTGCACCTCCAGCTGCAGCAGGTGGGCGGGCAGTGGGGCAAACAGGGCCAGCAGGTCTTGCAGCCGTGCGGCAAAGTTGCTGCGCAGCAGGTGCTGCGTGGCCACGTTCACCCCCACGGTCCAGTCCAGCCCTTGCGCGTGCCACAGCCGCAGCTGGGCCAGGGCCTCGGTCAGCACCCATTCGCCCAGTTCGGCCGCCAGGTCGGCGTCGTCGATCAGCGGAAGAATCTGCTCTGGCCCTTGCAGGCCGCGCTCAGGGTGTTGCCAGCGCAGCAAGGCCTCCACGGCCACGATCTGGCCGTTGGCCAGGTTGACCTGGGGCTGGTAGTGCAGGCGCATTTCGCCGGTGCGCAGCGCCTGAGCGATGCGGGTTTGTTGCGTGTGGGGGGTTTGCAGCGCGGCATCGTTTTGTGCGTCAAAAAAGCGCACTTGCTGGCGGCCTGCCTGCTTGGCCTGGCACATGGCCTGGTCGGCCTGGCGCAGCAATGTGGTGGGGCAGGCCTGCAGCTGCGGGTACACGGCCACGCCTATGCTGGCGGTGATGTGCAGTTGCAGCGCATCGATGGCATAGGGTTGCCCCAGTTGCTCCAGCAGTTGGGCAGTGCGCGCCTCGATGGCTTGCAGGTGGGGCTGGTGCCCCAGCAGCAGCACAAATTCGTCTCCGGCCATGCGGGCCACGGCGTCGTGCGGGCCGGCAAAGGCGCGCAGACGCAAGGCCACTTCGCGCAGGGCGCGGTCGCCGGTGGCGCTGCCGTGCTGCTGGTTCAGGCGCTGGAAGTGGTCCAGGTCGATCATGCACACGGCCAGCAGGGTGCCTTGCTGTTGCGCGGTGAAGAGGGCATGCGTGAGGCTCTCGGCCAATGCCGCCCGGTTGTGCAGGCCGGTCAGTGCATCGTGGTGCGACTGCCAGGACACCTGGTGGCGAAAGTGCCTGCTTTCGGACACATCGTGGAACACCAGCACGCAGCCCACGGCCACGCCGTTGCTTTTGCGGATGGTGGAGGCGGTGTATTCAATGGCGTAGCGCTCGCCCGAGCGGTGGATCAGGATCGGGTGTGCGCGCGGTGGGCTGTCTGCAAGGGCGGTGATTTCTGTCTCTTGCGCATCTGCATTCAGCGGCGGGTGCAGTGCATCGGCCAGCCTAAAGACCTCTTCCAGGGGCCGCCCCATGGCCTGGTGGACCTTGCAGCCAGTGAGGAACTGGGCCGTCTCGTTGATGGTTTCGATGGTGCCGTGCAGGTCGGTGGTGATGATGCCATCGCCCCCTGGCAAATGGGGCGCAGCGGCGTGCGCCTGGCTCAGCGCCTGCCGGGTGCGCTGCCGGTCGCTGGCCGTGACCAGGGTGCCTATGGTTCCGGGGATAGGGGCTGCGGGTGGCTTGGCGGGTGTGGGCTGTGCGTCCGGTGTTGGTGGGGTCTGCGCTTGCAGTGCGAGAGGGGGTTGTGGAAGGGCCGCGGGCTGAGCTTCATCTGTGGCCATGGGCAGGGGGCTTTGAAACAGGCGCTGCCATTCTTCGCGCACGTCCAGGCACACGCCGTCGCTGCGGCGCACGGTCACGGGCATGGGGGCGGCTTCAATCAGCAACTGTGCCAGCTCCAGTTGCTGTGCGTGCCGTTGCAGACTGTCTTTCTGGCCCTGCACCTGGGTCTGCAATTGCAGAGCCGTGGCGTTGAAGCTGTGTGCCACGGCGCGCTCTGAGGGTGATCCCCGCTCCTGCATCCTGGCCGTGAGGTGGCCGCGTTGCAATTGGCGGTGTGCGTGCAGCAGCCGCCGCATCAGGCCCACATGCTGGTGCACCAGCCAGGCCAGCAGGGTCAGCACAAACACCACGTTGAACAGCGATATGCCGGTCTGCACCTGCAGGTTGTCCCAGATCTGGTCCACCAGCACATGGCTTTGCAGCGCAATCTTCAGGCGGGCCACCGTGCCGTCGGGCAGGGTTTCGCTCAGCTCCAGGGTGGGGGGCTGCACTTGGACCCATTTGGCAAACCAGGCGGGCGCGTCAGGCGTGCCTGGGGGCTTTTGGGCCGAGACACCCGTGCGGCCCTGCACTTGCCATTGCACGGTGTACAGCGAGGAGGCAAAGTACACCGTGCTGTCTTGCAGCACGCGCTGTGCTTGTTCGGGCTGGTCTGGCGGCAGGCGCTTGAGGGCCGTGAGCAAGGCGCCGCCGATGCGCGTGGCCTCTGCCTGGGCGCGTTCGTGGGCAGCGGTCACCTCGGACTCGACCATGTAGTGGTAGCGCACTGCGCTGACCGCCAGAATCACCAAAAGCAGCGGGACAAAAACGCGCAGGTAGACGCTGCGGGCTTGCCACGGCGTCTTGGGCGTTTCTTCGGAGAGGGGCATGGGGTCGGTCACGGGCGACGTTCTGCGGGCTGGGCCCAGCGGTCAAAACGGTCCGTGAGTGTAAAGGCGCAGGGTGCCGCCCGGCGATGGCCTGCGCCCAAGAGAAGGCGCCGGCGATGCCTATCGCAGGCGCCTAAAGGCTCTGGGCCAGCATCTCGCGGTATTCCTCGGGCGTGGCAATGCGTGGATTGGTCTTGTGGCAATGGTCGGCCAGGGCGCCTTTGATCACATCGTCAAACTCCTCGGGCGTGACCCCCATGGCCGCCAGGCCCGTGGGCAGGCCCAGGCGGGCGTTCATGTCTTGAATGGCGGGGGCCACGTCGCCCGCAGAGGCCAGGCCCATGGCGTGTGCCATGCGTTCGAGCCGACGCTCTGCCTGCACCGATGCGCAGGTGGCGTTGAAGCGAATCACAGCGGGCAAGAACATGGCGTTGAGCGTGCCGTGGTGTAGGCGCGGGTTCACGCCGCCCAGGCTGTGGCTCAGGCTGTGCACGCAGCCCAGGCCTTTTTGGAACGCCATGGCGCCTTGCATGCTGGCGCTCATCATGTTCAGGCGCGCTTGCCGGTCTGCGCCGTTGCGGGTGGCCTGCTCAATGCTGGCCCAGCCGCGCTGCAGGCCATCGAGCGCAATGCCGTCGGCAGGCGGATTGAAGGCGGCCGACATGAAGGTCTCCATGCAGTGCGCAATCGCATCCATGCCGGTGGCGGCCGTGAGCATGGGGGGCAGGCCCAGGGTCAGCTCCGGGTCGCAAATGGCGGCCTTGGGGACCAGGTTCCACGAGTGAAAACCGAGCTTGCGGTGGTCGTCCACGATGATGATGGCGCCGCGCGCCACCTCGCTGCCGGTGCCACTGGTGGTGGGCACGGCAATGACGGGCGCCGTGCGTTCGCTGATGCGGGGCGAGCCACCCTCGATCGTGGCGTAGTGGGTCAGGGGGCCTTCGTGGGTGGCGGCAATGGCAATGCCCTTGGCGCAGTCGATGGCCGAGCCGCCGCCCACGGCAATCAGGCCATCGCAGCCCTGGGCCTGGTACACCTGCACGGCCGCACGCACAGCGGCCTCGGTGGGGTTGGCGGGGGTTTGGTCAAACACTGCCACCGACAAGTCAGGCAGGGCGTCCAGCGCCTTTTGCAGCACGCCAGCGGCTTTCACGCCGGGGTCGGTCACGATCAAGGGGCGGGTGATGCCCACGCGCAGGCACTCCTGGTGCAGCAGCTTCACTGCGCCAAACTCGAACTGGATCTGGGTCACGTAGTTGATGAAGGCCATGGTGTGTGAGCGTGTGTGAATAAGGACGCCAGCGATTACGATAGCCCGCCGACGCGTTGAACAGGTTCTCAGGACAGGTTCCCAAACCCCACTTTAAAAGCAGGAGACGCAGATGAACACGAAGCAAACCCTGATGGCGGCCCTGGTGGCCGTCGCCTGCGCGACAAGCGCCCAAGCCCAATGCCTGAGCGATGCACAGGCCGCCGAGCTGGTCGCCAGCTATGTGGCCAAAACACCGGCCGCCAATGTGGAGGGCTTGTCGGACGCAGACGGCGCCTGCACCCGTGCCAAGGTCAATGCGCTGCTGGCCCAGCGCCTGGGCAAGGTGGTGGGCTACAAGGCGGGGCTGACCAACCCGGCGGTGCAAAAGCGCTTTAACACCGACAAGCCGGTGTGGGGCAAGCTGTACGAAGGCATGGTGCTGGCCAACGGCGCTGCCGTAGATGCGGCCTTTGGCGCCCGCCCGTTGTTTGAGGCCGACATGCTGGTGCGCGTGAAAAGCGCCGACATCAACCAGGCCAAAACCCCCATGCAGGTGCTGGAGGCCATCGACCAGGTGATTCCGTTCATCGAACTGCCCGACCTGCTGGTTCAGGCGCCGCCCAAGCTCAACGGTGCGGGTGTCAGCGCCATCAATGTGGGGGCACGCTTGGGCGTGGCGGGTGCACCGCTGCTGGTGCCGGAGTACCGGGCCGAGCGTTATGCGCTGCTGCAAGCCTTGGCCGACATGCAGGTCAGCCTGACCGATGCCTCGGGTGCCCGGCTGGGCGGTGGCAAAGGCAGCGATATTCTGGAACACCCCCTCAACGCCGTCGTCTGGCTGGCGGGCGCCTTGGCGCAAGAGGGGCTGGCGATGCAGCCGGGTGATCTGATCAGTCTGGGCTCGTTCTCGCCGCTGTTGCCGCCCAAGGCGGGCCTGTCCGTCACGGCCACCTTTGATGGCCTGCCGGGCGCAGCGCCTGTGCGCGTGACCTTCAAATAAGTCCGAGGCCACCCCCAGCCCCCATCCCAGATATTGTCGACAGGAGCTTTGCGTTTTGACCGATTTGCACATTCACCACACCCGCCTGACCCCGCAGATGCGCGGCGTGCTACAGAGCATGGCCCG
Source organism: Acidovorax sp. 56 (assembly GCF_002749705.1). Classification (NCBI taxonomy): domain Bacteria; kingdom Pseudomonadati; phylum Pseudomonadota; class Betaproteobacteria; order Burkholderiales; family Comamonadaceae; genus Acidovorax; species Acidovorax sp. 56. The sequence goes on along the minus strand of NZ_PEEV01000001.1, from coordinate 1,191,050 downwards.
CGCGGGCCATCCTCCGCTGCACACCCGCACGCCCGAGGAGGCGCGCAAAGCCTACGAGGCGGGCGCGGGCGTGCTGGAGGTGGCCAAGGCGGCACTGCCCCGCGTGGAGGACTTTCACATTCCCGCGCGTGACGGCCACCGCCTGCCTGCGCGCCTGTATGCGCCGGTAGCGGCTGGGGGTAGTGCGCTGCCCTTGCTGCTGTACACCCACGGGGGTGGCTTCACCATCGGCAGCATTGCCACGCACGATGTACTGTGCCGCGAGCTGGCTCGCCTGTCCGGGGCCATGGTGGTGTCGCTGGACTACCGCCTGGCGCCTGAGCACCGTTTCCCCACGGCGTCCAACGATGCCTGGGACGCATTGGCCTGGCTGGCCCAGCATGCGGCCACGCTGGGGGCTGACCCGGCGCGGCTGGCGGTGGGCGGCGACAGCGCAGGCGGCACGCTGGCCGCCGTCAATGCCATTTGTGCCCGCGATGCAGGCTTGCCCCTGGCACTGCAACTGCTGTTTTACCCCGGCTGCGCAGCGCACCAGGACACGCCTTCTCACGCCACGTTTGCCCGTGGCCTGGTGCTGGAGGAGCCCGCCATCAGCTGGTTCTTTGGCCACTATGTGCAAACCCGCGCCGAGCGTGAGGACTGGCGCTTTGCCCCCTTGCATGCACCCGATGTGGAAGGCGTGGCCCCGGCCTGGATCGGGCTGGCCGAGTGCGACCCGCTGGTGGACGAGGGCGTGGACTACGCCGACAAGCTGCGCGCCAGCGGTGTAGCGGTGGACCTGGAAATCTACCGGGGTGTGACCCACGAATTCATCAAGATGGGGCGGGCCGTGCCAGAGGCACTGAAAGCCCACGCCGATGCAGCCCTGGCGCTGCGACAAGCCTTTGCCATGGAGTGAGCCTGATGCAACGCCAGAACTTCCGTTGTGTGCACCGCCTGCGGGTGCGCTGGGCCGAGGTGGACATGCAGAAAATCGTGTTCAACGCCCACTACCTCATGTACATCGACACCGCCATGTCGGACTATTGGCGCGCCCTGGCGCTGCCGTACGAGGCCAGCATGCAGACGCTGGGCGGCGAGATGTATGTAAAAAAAGCCACGCTGGAGTACCACGCCTCGGCCAAGCTGGACGACACCCTGGAGGTGGGCCTGCGCTGCGCCCGCATTGGCAACTCGTCCAGCCTGTTTGAAGCGGGCATCTTCAGTGGCGACAAGCTGCTGGTGAGTGGCGAGCTGGTGTATGTGTTTGCCGACCCCTCGATGCAGACGTCCACCCCGGTGCCCCCTGCGCTGCAGGCCATGCTCGAAGGTTTTGAAGCAGGTGCAGACATGGTGGAGGCGCGCACGGGCGACTGGAACGCCCTGGGCCGCGATGCAGGCCGCCTGCGCACGGCGGTGTTTGTGAGAGAGCAAGGCATTGCCGCCGATGTGGAAGCCGATGCGCTGGACGCCAGCGCACGCCATGCTGTGCTGTACAACCGCCTGGGCCAGCCCGTGGCCACCGGGCGGCTATTGCAGCAGGCCCCAGGCGTAGGGCGCATTGGCCGCATGGCGGTCGATCGATCTGTGCGTGGCGCCCAATGGGGCCGTGTGCTGCTCAACACCTTGATGGATGCCGCCCGCGCGCGCGGCGATCAACAGGTGCAGCTGCATGCGCAGTGCAGTGCCCAGGGGTTTTATCAGCGTGCAGGGTTCGCTGTGGCGGGCGAGCCCTACCAGGAGGCTGGCATTGCCCATGTGCTGATGGCGCGGTATTTTTAGGTTGGAGCGAGTACAGCGGGGCAGTGTGCGCGCTCCCAGCTTGACTGCCTGACTGCCCCGGTTTCTCGCTCAAATGTCGTCGAGCAACGGGTAAGGCAGGGGCAGCAGTTGCAGCGCAATGCCATCGGCCGCGCCTGCAGGCACAACGCTCAAGGCGTGCTCGGTGGCCGCAATTTGCAGGGACACCAGGGCATCCACCCCGCTGCCCTCGGGGCTGGGCGCCACCTGCACCACGGTGCCGCAGGGCTGCTCCGGGTCGTTGGCGGCAAACACCTCGCTGCCCACCGCAAAGCCGTTGTCGGCATGGGCCAGGTAGGTGCGGCGCTTGAGCGTGCCACGGAACTGGCTGCGGGCCACCACCTCTTGTCCGGGGTAGCAGCCCTTCTTGAAGTTCACTCCGCCAATGGATTCGTAGTTGAGCATTTGCGGCACAAAGGCATCGACCAGCGGCGCGGTCAACGTGACTACGCCACTTTGGACTTCGCTCCACAGCCAGACGGAGGCATCAAGCAAGGGGCCTTGCGGGGCGGCGCTGCCTTGGGGTGTGATCCACAACGCGCGTGGCTGGCCTGCGGCGGGGTACAGGTGAACGAGGGTGTTTTGATCCAAATCGGCCTTGGACCAAGCAGGATAAGCGCTGCCAGCTATCGAATTGATAGTTTCCCCGGCCAGTCCATACAGCGCAAAGTCAGCGGAGGCGTCGCTGAGCTTGGCCTTGGCGCGCAGCACAAACATCGAAAGACGTTTGAGTGTGGGGGGCAGCAGGTCTTGGCTGCAAATCAGCAGCACTTCGGTGGCGCTGCGCTTGAAGCCGATGAAGCTGGCCTGCATGCGGCCTTTGGCCGAGAGGAATGCGGCCAGCCGGGCGTGCTGCATGTCCAGCAGCGCAAAGTCTTGTGTGAGCTGGCCTTGGAGAAATTTGGTGGCGTCTTCGCCTGTTACGCGAATCACGCCAAGGTGGGACAGGGGGGCAATACCGTTCAAAAGCTGCGTCATGGCTGAATTATGATGCCCCCTCCTTTTCACACAGGCAGCAGGGTTGTGCGACGTTTACTGGCATGGGTGTTTGTTTTATTGATCGCCAGCGGCGCCGCTGCCGCATGGTGGTTGCACGAGCCCTTGACCACCGGCGCAGAGCCGCTGGAGCTGGCCATTGAGCCCGGAACCACTCCGCGCGGCGTGGCCCGCGATGTGGTGGCGGCGGGCGCCCAAGCCAATGCGCAATTGCTGTACGCCTGGTTCCGGCTGTCGGGGCAAGACCGCTTGATCAAAGCGGGCAACTATGAAATTCCGGCGGGCACCACGCCGCGCAGCTTGCTGCGCATGCTGGTGCGGGGTGAAGAGGCCTTGCGCACGCTGACCCTGGTGGAGGGCTGGTCCTTCAAACAAGTGCGCCAGGCGCTGGCCAAGGAAGAGTTGATCAAGCAAGACACTGCGCAGCTGAGCGCCGAGCAGATCATGGAGCAGCTTGGCCGCCCAGGGGTGCCTGCGGAGGGGCGGTTCTTCCCCGATACCTATTCCTACGCCAAGGGCTCCAGCGACCTGGCCCTGCTGCGGCGCGCATTGCATGCGATGGACCGCAAGCTTGAAGCTGCCTGGGCCTTGCGCTCGCCCGACCTGCCGCTCAAGACCCCTGCCGAAGCCTTGGTGCTGGCCAGCATCGTGGAAAAAGAAACCGGCCGCGCCAGTGACCGGTCGCAGATCGCCGGGGTGTTTGCCAACCGCCTGCGCACCGGCATGCTGCTGCAGACCGACCCCACGGTTATCTACGGCATGGGCGACAAGTTTGATGGCAACCTGCGCCGCCGCGACCTGCAGACCGACACGCCCTGGAATACTTACACCCGTCCTGGCCTGCCACCCACACCCATAGCCATGCCGGGCAAGGCGGCGCTGCTGGCGGCGGTGCAGCCTGCGCCCACCCGCGCGTTTTACTTTGTGGCCAAGGGCGATGGCAGCAGCCATTTCAGCGCCAGCCTGGACGAGCACAATCGGGCCGTGAACCGCTACCAGCGCGGGCAATCCCAATAAAGACGGCCGTCCACCATTGAAGGGTTTCATGTCACGTACTGGCTTGTTCATCTCGTTTGAAGGCATCGACGGTGCGGGCAAGTCCTCGCACATCGAGGGCCTGGCCCAGGCCTTTCGCGCCCAGGGGCGCACCGTCACGCTCAGCCGCGAGCCTGGTGGCACGCCGCTGGCCGAGAAGCTGCGGGACCTGGTCCTCAACGACCCCATGGACGCGTTGACCGAGGCCCTGTTGATTTTTGCGGCCCGGCGCGACCATTTGCGCCAGGTGATTGAGCCCGCCCTGGCCCGGGGCGATGTGGTGCTGTGCGACCGCTTCACCGATGCCACCTTTGCCTACCAAGGTGCCGGGCGCGGCTTTGATCTTGAGTTGCTATCTATTTTGGAGCGTATGGCGCAGACAGGGCTTGCGCCAGAGCCTGGTTTTATGCGAGAACCTGATTTGACTGTGTGGTTTGACCTGGCCCCTGAGATTGCCGCGCAGCGGCTGGTGGGCGCGCGCGTACCCGACCGCTTTGAGTCGCAACCCGTGGCCTTTTTTGAGCGCGTAGCCCAGGGCTATGCCGACCGTGCTGCAGGGGCCCCGCAGCGCTTCGCACGCGTCGATGCTGCCCAAGACCGCCACCGCGTGTGGCAGCAACTCACCAGCGTTTTTGTGCGCAAAGGTTGGTTGTCCATCATGGTGCCCACACCCGGGCTGGCCCCATGAGCGAACGTCCCACCGCCGATACCCCGCCTCTGGCGCCCTGGATTGCGGCGCAGCGGGCCACGCTGCTGGCCCAGCGCGGCCATGCCTGGCTGCTGCAAGGCCCTTCGGGCATGGGGCAATATGCCTTGGCGCTGGAGCTGGTGCGCGCCTGGATGTGCGATGCCCCCACGGCCCAAGGCGCCTGCGGCCAGTGCGCCAGCTGCCACGCCATTGACGTGCGCACCCATGCCGATGTGTGCGTGCTGATGCCCGAAGTGCAGATGCTGGCGCTGGGCTGGCCCCTGTCCGAAAAAGCCCAGGCTGAAATTGACGACAAGAAACGCAAGCCCAGCCGTGAGATCCGTGTGGAGGCCATGCGCGATGCGGTGGAGTTCTCGCAGCGCACCTCGGCGCGGGGGCGCGGCAAGGCGGTGCTGGTGTACCCGGCCGAGCAAATGAACCACGTCACGGCCAACGCGTTGCTCAAGACCCTGGAGGAGCCGCCCGGCGATGTGCGGTTTGTGTTGGCCAGTGAGGCTGCGCACCAGTTGCTGCCCACCATTCGCAGCCGTTGCCTGGGCCACACCATGGTGTGGCCCAGCCAGTCGGAAATGCTGCCCTGGCTGCAATCGCAAGGCATTGCTGCTGATGCGGCCACGGCATTTTTGCGTGCCGCAGGCGGGCGGCCAGACGATGCCCTGGCCGTGGCCCGCTCGGGGCGCAGTCCGCAGGCTTGGGGCTCGTTGCCGCAGGCCATGGCGCGGGGCGATGTGACGGCTTTGGGCGATTGGGCTCCGGCCCAGGCCATCGATGCCTTGCAAAAGCTGTGTCACGATTTGCTGTCGGTGGGGGTGGGCGCGGCTCCGCGCTACTTTGCTGTAGCCGACCTGCCCAAGCCACCGCCGTTGGCGGCCTTGACGCGCTGGTCCAAGGCCCTGGCCAAAGAAGCGCGCACGGCAGACCATCCGTTCAACGCAGGCCTGATGCTGGAGGCGCTTGTCGCCCAGGCGCGAAACACCCTACACTCCAGGCAACCAACGCATTGATCACCATGAGCAGTCCATCCACCGCACCCCGTCCCAGCGTCATGCAGCTGGCCATCAAGGAAAAGGGCGCCTTGTATGCCGCATACATCCCGTTTTTCGTAGAGGGTGGCATCTTTGTGCCCACCCAGCGGGATTACAAGCTGGGCGACGATGTGTATGTGCTGCTGACGCTGCCTGACGATACGCAGCGCTACCCCGTGGCAGGCCGCGTGGCCTGGGTGACGCCCGCACGGGCTGCGGGCAATCGCACCCAAGGCGTGGGCATTCAGTTTCCAAAAGACGACAAGTCGCGTCTGCTCAAGCTCAAGATCGAAGAAATTTTGGGAACTGCGCTCGGCTCCGAACGTCCTACCCAAACCATTTGATGGCGCCTTCTCGCCCTGTGCCGACCCGCGCTGGCGGGTCGGCTTTTTCATTTTGAGTCCGCATGTTTACCGATTCGCACTGCCACCTCTCGTTTCCTGACCTTGTGAGCCAGTTGCCAGCCATTCGCCAGGCCATGGCCGATGCGCAGGTGGAGCGGGCCCTGTGTATTTGCACCACCATGGAAGAGTTTGGTGACGTGCATGCGCTGGCCCTGGGCTACGACAACTTTTGGAGCACCGTGGGGGTGCACCCCGACAACGAGGGCGTGCAGGAGCCCAGCTTGCAGGATTTGCTCGACAAGGCAGCGTTGCCGCGTGTGGTGGCCATTGGTGAAACGGGGCTGGACTACTACGGCATGGAAGACCGCAAAGGCGGTCGCAGCATTGCCGATCTGGAGTGGCAGCGCGACCGTTTTCGCACCCACATCCGCGCAGCGCGCGCCTGCTCCAAACCTTTGATCATCCACACCCGCAGCGCCTCGGACGACACCCTGGCCATCTTGCGGGAAGAGGGCGAGGACGGGGCGGGCAATGTGGCTGGGGGCGTGTTCCACTGCTTCACCGAATCCATGCAGGTCGCCCGCGCCGCGCTGGACCTGGGCTACTACCTGTCGTTCTCCGGCATCATCACTTTCAAGAATGCGCAGGATCTGCGCGACGTGGTGGCCTTTGCGCCGCTGGACCGGATCCTCATCGAAACCGACAGCCCTTATCTGGCGCCGGTGCCTTACCGGGGCAAGACGAACAACCCTTCGTATGTGCCGTATGTGGCGCAGCAGGTGGCCCAGTGCAAGGGTCTATCGGTGCAAGAGGTGGCGCAGGCCACCAGCCGCAATTTTGATACCTTGTTCACGGGGGTTGTGGCAGGAGGCGTGGCATGCTGACGCGCCGTGCCGCCTTGCTGGGTGCCGCCCTGGCCGGAGCCGCAACATGGGCTGTGGCTGGCTCGTACGATGATTTCTTCACGGCCATTTTGCGGGATGACCCGGACACCATCACAGCCTTGTTGCGCAGGGGTTTTGATCCCAACACGCGGGATGCCAAGGGGCAGGTGGGCTTGGTGATCGCCCTCAAGGAAGAGTCGCACAAAGCCTTTGCTGCACTGATGGCGGCGCGCAATACCCAGGTCGAGGCACGCAACGCCCAGGACGAAAGCCCGCTCATGATGGCGGCCATCAAGGGCAATGAGGACGCCGTCAAGCAGTTGATTGCGCGGGATGCCGATGTCAACAAAACCGGCTGGACGCCCCTGCACTACGCGGCATCGGGTGGCACAGAGCAGCACCTGCGCATCGCCGTGCTGCTGTTGGAAAACCACGCGTACATTGATGCCGCATCGCCCAACGGAACCACGCCGTTGATGATGGCAGCGCAATACGGGTCGTCCGACATCGTCAAGTTGCTGTTGGCTGAGGGGGCTGACCCTACGCTGAAAAACCGGCTGGGGCTGACGGCCGTGAACTTTGCCCAGCGTGTCAGCCGCGCTGAGGCAGCTGCGCAAATCGCTGCGGCCATTCGTAAGCGGCAGCCCAATGCCGGGGCCTGGTGAGCTGACCGCTGCTGATTGAGGCCGACTGTGGCGTCCGTGCCCTAGCCCAGTGGCACGGGGCCGTGGTCGCTCTGCCAGGGCGTTCGTCAGTGGGCGCTTGTTGCTCCTGGCCGGCTTTGCAGCCGTGCATACAGACCGCCAGCGGCCATCAACTGCGTGTGGCTGCCTTGCTCCACGATTTTTCCGCGCTCCATGACCACCACACGGTCTGCGTGCTCGATGGTGGAGAGCCTGTGGGCAATCACCAGCGTCGTGCGGCCCTGCATCAGGCGCTGCAGCGCGTCTTGCACCAGCCGTTCTGATTCGGTGTCGAGGGCCGAGGTGGCCTCGTCCAGGATGAGGATGGGCGCATTTTTGTACAGCGCGCGAGCAATCGCCAGGCGCTGCCGTTGGCCGCCTGAGAGCTGGGCCGCGTTGTGCCCTGCCACGGTGTGAATGCCTTGGGGCAGGGCGGCAATGTGCTCTGCCAGGTTGGCGGCAGCCAGGCATTCATGCACGCGCTGCTCATCCATGGCACTGCCCAGTGCCACGTTGGCGGCAATGGTGTCGTTGAACATCACGACGTCCTGGCTCACCATGGCGAACTGGCTGCGCAGCGATGCCAGGTTCCAGGTGGTCAGTTCTTGCCCGTCCAGTGTGATCTGCCCCTGGCTGCTGTTGATGAAGCGTGGCAACAGATTGACCAGCGTGGTCTTGCCTGCACCCGATGGGCCCACCAGCGCCACCACTTCGCCGGGGGCAACCCGCAGGCTGATGTCGTCAAGCGCCGGGGCCTGGTCAGTACCAAATTGCACGCTCACATGGCTCAGCACGATTTCGCCGCGCACCCTGCCTGCGGTGTGGGTGCCCTGGGCTTCGGCGCCTGTGTCTCCAAGCAATGACAAGCCCCGCTCCAGCGCTGCTGCGCCGCGGGTGATGGGGTTGGCCACATCGGCCAGTCTGCGGATGGGGGCAATCAGCATCAGCATGGCGGTGATGAAGGAGACAAAGCCGCCCACCGTCACATCTTTGGTGTCCACGGCGCCTCGGCTTTGCCAAAGTGCAATGCAAATCACCACCGAGAGGGCTGCAGCTGCCAGCAGCTGGGTTAGCGGGGTCATCGCGGCCGATGCAATGGTGGACTTGATGGCCAGCCTGCGCAGGCTCTGGCTGAGTGCGGCAAAACGCCCGGCTTGCCCCTGCTGCGCTCCATGCAGACGCACCATGCGGTGGGCGAGCACGTTTTCTTCCACTACATAAGCCAGTTCGTCCGTGGCTTGCTGGCTCACCTTGGTAAGGTGGTACAGCCTGCGCGACAGCGTCTTCATGATCCAGGCGACCCCGGGAACGACCACCGCCACAATCAGTGTGAGCTGCCAATTCAAATAAAGCAGATACCCCAGCAGTGCCACCAGGGTGAACCCGTCACGCGACAGCCCCAGCAGGGCCTGCACCAGCAGGTTGGAGCCGTTTTGCACCTCATACACCACGGTGTTGGACAGCGCACTGGCCGACTGGCGGCCAAACAAGCCCATTTCTGCGGAAAGCACGCGGTCAAACAGCGCCTTGCGCAGCAGCAGCATGCCTTCGTTGGCAATTTTCGCCAAAGCGTACTGCCCCACAAATTGCGCGAAACCGCGCACCAAAAACACCCCCATGATGGCCAGGGGGACAGTCCACAGTTGCAGGGTCCCTTGGGTGAATCCTCTGTCCAGCAGGGGTTGCAATAGCGCTGGAATCATGGGCTCTGTCACTGCACCCACCAGCGTGGCGGCAATGGCGAGGCCCCAGGCAAGGCGCTGGTGTCCAAAATAAACGGCCAGCCTGGCCAATCGGGTCATCAATGGGAGGCTGGGAGTTTGGGCCTGTGCGGCTCTGGTTTCTTGTGCTTGCATGTGCGGGGGATTCTACGTTTTGCTACGAGCTGTAGCCCTGGGCCTGCTGCCAGATGCCCACAGAGGGCTCGCCCTGCACAAGTTCGTGGAACTTCGGGCTGAAAGTGTCAACAAACCTGCGCGGCTGCAAACGGCGCGCGTCCGCAGTGCCAAAATTGCAGCCTTTGGAAAATGCGCTTGTGTTGAAGAACCATGTTCCATCACAGGTTTGTCGCCCGTAAAAGTGTCTTCACCCCACAAGGGCCGCACAGTTTGTCACAGGGGGGCGTCGCCTGTGTGTAACATTCGGGCCTGTCTTACGCCATGCGGCGATTGTTCGGCTACTGCTGGATGCCAATGACCATCGAACAAAATTCACTCCAAACTTTCCTTGCGGCTGTGCCGCATCCCCATCGCCGCCATCTGTTGGCGGCCGCTGCAGCCACGTCGGCAATGCCCGCCTTGGCGCAGTTTCGCGTTGAAGTCGTTGGCGTGGGGTTGAACCAGCTGCCCATTGCCATTGCACCGTTTCGTGGTGATGCGCAATCTCCCCAAAAAATCGCAGCCATCGTGCAGGCCGACTTGGAGCGCAGCGGGCAGTTCCGGTCCGTCGATGCCTCGGGTGCCGCATTGGACGAGTCTTCTCGCCCGGATGTCGCCCTGTGGCGGCAAAAGAGTGCGGACTCCTTGGCGACGGGCAGTGTCACCCGCATGGCCGATGGGCGCTACGATGTCCGATTTCGTCTGTGGGATGTGGTGCGTGGGCAGGATTTGGGCGGCCAAAGCTTTGTCGTCACGCAGGGCGATTTGCGTCTGGTTGCGCACCGCATTGCAGATTTCATCTACGAAAAGCTCACAGGCGAGCGCGGGGTGTTTTCCACCCGCATCACCTACGTGACCAAAACAGGCCCACGCTACAGCCTGTGGGTGGCCGACGCGGACGGTGAAAACGCCCAGTCTGCTTTGTCCAGCCCCGAACCCATTATTTCACCCGCATGGTCCCCGAGCGGCGGGCAGATCGCCTATGTGTCGTTCGAGTCGCGCAAGCCTGTGGTCTACGTCCACGACGTAGCATCGGGCCGGCGCCGTTTGATTGCGAATTTCCGTGGCTCCAACAGTGCACCTGCCTGGGCGCCGGACGGTCGCACGCTGGCTGTCACGCTCAGCCGTGACGGCGGCTCGCAGCTCTACACCATTGATGCCAATGGTGGTGAGCCACGGCGCCTGATGCAAAGTTCTGGCATCGATACCGAGCCGGTTTTCTCGGGGGACGGGCGCAGCATTTACTTTGTCAGCGACCGTGGCGGTGCCCCGCAGATTTACCGTGTGCCCGTGGGCGGCGGCAATGCCGAGCGGGTCACGTTTTCTGGCACCTACAACATTTCGCCCAGCATCAGCCCCGATGGGAAATGGCTGGCCTACATCTCGCGGGTGGGCGGTGCGTTCAAGCTGCACGTCATGGATTTGGCAACGGGTACGGCCAATGCCATCACCGACACCACAGCGGATGAAAATCCCAGCTTCGCCCCCAACAGTCGTTTGCTGGTCTACGCGACCCAGCAACAGGGTCGCGAGGCGCTGATGACCACCACGTTGGATGGGAAAATCAAGGCTCGCTTGGCCGGACAAGCGGGAGACATCCGTGAGCCCGATTGGGGCGCGTTTCAAAAACAATGAATTTTTGAGTTTTCTTAGCAATCTGTATTTTTGGAGATTTTTGGATGATCAAACAAGCAACCCTGGCACTTTCCCTCGTCGCATTGATGGCCGCTGGCTGCAGCTCTGGCGTCAAGCTTGACGATGTGCCTGTGGAAGACAAAACAGCCTCGTCCACGACTGGCAACGGTGCCAACTCGGGTGGCACCAACCAAAGCGGCGTGGCCGGTGTGGATCTGAACCAATCGGCCCGCGATGGCGCTGGCCCCGTGGGTGTGAGCCGCATTGTGTATTTTGACTACGACAGCTATGTCATCAAGCCAGAGTTCCAGGCTGTGATCGAAGCGCATGCCCGTTTCATCAAGGCTGGCGGTAACCGCAAGCTGATGGTGGAAGGCCACACCGATGAGCGCGGTGGCCGTGAATACAACCTGGCCCTGGGCCAAAAGCGTGCGGAGGCTGTGCGCCGCGCACTGGCCTTGCTGGGCGTGCAAGACGCTCAAGTCGAAGCCGTGAGCTTTGGTAAGGAAAAGCCTGCAGCCCAGGGCGGTACCGAAGAAGTCCACGCCAAGAACCGCCGCGCTGAACTGTCGTACCGCTGATGCAATCGCCACTGATCGTTAAGCCGGTCAAAACCCTGCTGGCAGCCTTGCTGGCAGGGCTTTTTGCCACGGCCAGCCAAGCCGCCATCTTCGAAGATGGTGAGGCACGCAGGGCTATCTTGGAGCTGCGCCAGCGCGTGGACTCCATGCAAGCGACCCAGCAACGATCGGCCGAGGAGTTGCGCCAGGACAGCGAACAGCTCCGCCGCAACCTCCTCGATCTGCAGAACCAGATCGAGTTGCTGCGCTCTGAGCAAGCCAAATTGCGTGGCCAGAATGAGCAGCTTTTGCGCGACGTGGCAGACCTGCAGCGCCGCCAGAAAGACATTGCCCAGGGGGTGGATGAACGCCTGAGCAAGTTTGAACCGGTGAAGGTGACTCTGGATGGCCAGGAGTTCCAGGCCGACCCCAGTGAAAAGCGGGATTTTGAAGCCGCGCTGGCGATCTTCCGCTCTGGCAAGTTCGCAGAAGCCAGCACCGCCTTTGCGTCGTTCGTGCGCCAGAACCCGCGCAGTGGCTATGTGCCTTCGTCGCGTTTTTGGCTGGGCAATGCCCAGTATGCGCAGCGTGACTACAAGGAAGCCATTGGCAACTTCAAGCAGTTGTTGACGGATGCTCCGACCCATGCCCGTGCCCCTGAAGCTGCGCTGTCGATTGCCAACTGCCAGTTGGAGTTGAAGGACAACCGGGCTTCCCGCAAGACGCTGGAAGACTTGGTTCGCGCGTACCCGCAGTCTGAGGCAGCCGCAGCGGCGAAAGAGCGACTTGCCCGGCTCAAGTGATCCCTTGGCGCCCGTTGACCTGAGTGGTTCTGGTGCCGTGTCTGGCTCAGTGGCCCCTGACGAGGTCACGCAACGCCGGTTTGGCGGACTGGAGCGGCTCTACGGCGTAACGGGTGCGCAGCGCATTCGCGGCGCGCATGTGGTCGTTGTGGGTGTGGGTGGTGTGGGCTCCTGGGCTGCTGAAGCCTTGGCCCGCAGCGGCGTGGGGCACCTGACACTCATCGACATGGACCATGTTGCAGAGTCCAACATCAATCGCCAGATCCATGCGCTCTCGGGCACCGTGGGCCAAGCCAAGGTGCTGGCCATGCGCGACCGCATTGCCCAGATCAACCCCATTTGCAGGGTGGATTGCATTGACGACTTTGTGGATGCCGACAACTGGCCGGGTTTGCTGGTGGGCGTTGCTGTGGATGCTGTGATCGACGCGTGCGACCAGGTGAAGGCAAAGACCGCCATGGCGGCCTGGGCGCTTTCGGGCAAACATCGCCTGATCTCGGTGGGGGCGGCAGGGGGGAAACGCCTGGCCCACAAAGTGGATATCGACGATCTGTCTGCTACAACCCACGACCCCTTGCTGGCGCAGCTGCGCTACCGCTTGCGCAAGCACCATCGGGCTGCGCGCGATGGGAAAAAAATGGGCGTGGTGTGCGTCTTCAGCCGTGAAGCGGTTGCGCCACCCGATGCGTCTTGCATGCTGGCTGGCGAAGGGGATGGCTCGCTCAACTGTCACGGCTATGGCTCGGTGGTTGCGGTGACGGCCACCTTTGGTCAGTGTGCCGCCGGATGGGTGATCGACAAAATAGCAGAGACTTCTTTGAAGTCCTGAAATTCAAGCTATAATTTGAGTCTTTACAGAAATGTAAAAGCCCCGGTTGGGACGTTAGCTCAGTTGGTAGAGCAGCGGACTTTTAATCCGTTGGTCACTGGTTCGAATCCAGTACGTCCTACCACCCAATTCGGCATTTGCCGCAAAACCCGCTCTTGAAAAAGTAGCGGGTTTTTGTTTTTGGTCGATGGGTTGAATGGTGCTGTGGTGCCCCCTGGAAAGGGGGCTAGGGCGAACCTGCCGCCAAAGCAGGTTGGCCCTGGGTATTTATCGTTGTGTGCCAGCCTTGTTGGTGTGTGGCTTTGCAGTCCTTCGGTGGCTGCTGGGCTTGGCCTTGTTGCGGTGGGTGGGCTTGGCGTGAGCGCTTTTCTGCACAGAATGTCCTTTCGTGCTGTGGTTGACGCTCTTGGCCATGATGACCGGTGACATTGCGAGCGCGAGCGCGAGGACAAGGATTTTTTTCATGTTGTGATTACTCCTGGTTGCCGAAATTGGCGCAGCGATGTTGCGTGAAGTCGGGCCGCTTTGCAACTGATAGCAGAGTAATTCATCGGTTTGTCGTTTGTATGTTCCATGCCTGCATGACGGCATGACGGCACTGAGGACTGACGTGGGACAAGTGAGGTCGTAAACAGGTTCTAAGACCTGCTGGATGGGGCTGCACGCGGTGGTGGTGCGCTCGCATCAAGGAAAATACAGCAATGCGTGTAGTCTGGGCTTGCAAGAGCGGCCCTGCGCACCGATCTATCAACCAACCAGCGCCGTCGCGCGCTACAACACCTAGAAAGAGAACCGCCATGGGCGCACAGTGGAAAGCAAAAGGCAAGGCCCTTGTGGCCGACGCCAAAGGGAAGCTGTTTGGCAAGCTGGTCAAGGAAATCACCGTGGCTGCCCGTGGTGGCGCCGACCCCGCCAGCAATTCCCGCCTGCGTTTGGTGGTCGAGCAGGCTCGCAAGGCGTCCATGCCCAAAGACACTCTGGAGCGCGCCATCAAAAAGGGCTCTGGCACAGGTGCTGATGCGGTCAACTACGAGCGCGTCATTTATGAAGGTTTTGCGCCCCATCAGGTTGCAGTGATGGTTGAATGCCTGACGGACAATGTGAACCGGACGGCCCCTGAAATGCGGGTGTTGTTCCGCAAGGGGCAATTGGGCACTTCTGGCTCGGTGGCGTGGGATTTCAACCACGTGGGCATGATTGAAGCGGAACCCGCCAAGCCTGACGCAGACCCTGAACTGGCTGCCATTGAGGCGGGCGCCCAGGACTTTGAAGCCGGGGATGAAGAGGGCACGACCACGTTCTGGACAGACCCAACGGACCTGGACTTGGTTAGCCGTGCACTGCCCGCGCAAGGCTTTACCGTGTTGTCTGCCAAGCTGGGCTACAAGCCCAAGAATCCTGTCAATCCCGCCAACCTGACGGCCGAGCAGCTGGAAGAAGTGGAAAATTTCTTGGCTGCGATTGATGGCAACGACGATGTGCAAAATGTTTTTGTGAGCTTGGCAGGCTGAGCGTTTGCGCTGGCATGGGCTGCCTTCGTCTTGCATGGCGGCCACCAGCGCTGGCGCATTGCCGCCGCTGGGCTCTGGCTGACGCCTGCACCCATGCATGCACGGATGCACTGCCTTCAGTGCCCGTACTGTTCAACTGGATAGACACCCGATGACCGACCATTACGCAGCCTTGGGGCTAGCGGCCAACGCCTCGCTGGCCGATATCAAAAAGGCTTTTCGGCAAAAGGCTTCGTTCTATCACCCTGACAAGAACGATGCCCCCGATGCAGCCCAGCGCTTTGCCTCCGTGCAAAAAGCCTATGAGGTGCTGTCCGACGACGAGGCGCGCCAAGCCTATGACGACAACCGCCGCCGTAACCTGCTGGACGATCCGCTGCAGACCGCCCAGGAAATCTGGCAAACCTACACCCACAACATCCTTGCCCCGTGAAAATCTCTCCTTACTTCCATGACCTGCGATCTGCTTACCAAGCCGAGATCGATGACCTGACCGAAGACTCCGAAGGCAAAGACGTTCTGCGCAAGCGGCTTGCCCAAAAGCGGTCTGAAATCGGCTTTTTGGTGAAGATGATGGAACTCGCCCCTGAGATGGTGGCGGTGGTGTTTCACCAGGGATTTCGGTTTGGCCGAGCCAGTGCGTTGGAGCAGGTGCTGGCCTGTGGTCAGGACGAGCTGCCGCAGTGGTCCGCGCTGGACAGCGTTGTCACCCTGGAGCCCTGGGCGGCCGCCCTGGCCAAAACCGTGCTGAGTGAGCCGGGTGGAGAGCGCTTCATGGTGGTGGCTGCGGGGCTGGAGTATTTGCTGCAGCACGCGCGCTTTGCCGCCGCAGCCCAGGGCGACGATGAGGGCCAGTCCGATGAGGACGATGCCGATGCTGCGGAGCACGACGATGGCTACGATGCGCTGAGCGCGGACGATGCGGCCGACCCGCACAACAGCCGCAGCCGCGAAGAAGCCAGTTCCAACTGGCTGGCCGATGTGGGCTTTGAGCGCAAAGACTGAACTGCACACCAACCATCCACGTACCGATTTTTATGAGCAACCACCTGGCACTTATCACCAAGACCACCAGCCTTATTGCAGCCGGCGATATCGTGGGTGCCGAGTCGGCACTGGCTGAGTTGGCAGACACCGATGGCGACAACGCTCTGATGGTCGTGCTGGACCAACTGGCGCCCAAAGATATTCTGGCGGTGATGCGCGAGTACGACGACTCGAAGGCGTCTGTGGTCAATATGTTGGTCACGCCCGAGCAATTTGCCCGGGCCATGGTGCTGGAGAAACAGTACAAGGACCTGACCCACACGCACCTGCGCAGCATGGTCAACGCGGTGGTGTTCCGCGACGATGCCGACCCTATCGAATTCTTGACGGCCATTGGCGACCTGGACGGTGGCGCCGAAGCCCTGGCCAACTACTTTGCGGAAAAGTGGAGTCGCGTGGAGTCCTTTGCGCGCACTGGCACCTTCGATGCCACCGAAGACTATGGACTGATGCTGAGCGACGATGAGCTGCTGGCCTCAGGCTATGTGCAACCGCGCGTGGACTTGGACGAAGTGGCCGACCGCGACTGGATGCAGATGGCTTGGCTGCTGCGCTATGAGTGCCGCGATCTGTTCATTGAAACCTTGCTGGTGCTGCGGGCCAAGGCCAGGGCTTTTGATTTGGGCCTGGACGAAACCGATGAGCCTGCAGAGGAAGACGACGGCAAGTTTGAAACCAGCGAAACAGACCGGGGCAAGGCCACGCCTGCCGCCCGGGTGTCAGACGAAGAGTCTGCCATTTAAAGACTGCCAGTCCCTGAGGCCTTTTGCGCCTTTCTCCCTCCTTGGAGCGGCTGAGCCACTGCTGAGGGGACTCGCCAGTGCGGCCGGGCTGTCCCTGCGCGGCGGGGCCTGGTGGGGGCTGCGCGAGCTGCATGGCCCGTGAACAATACATAGCGCGATGGATACCAACATGACCCTGCCTGATACGCCTTCCTCCGATGTCCATCCGGTGGGAGCCGCTCACGCCCTGCAGCTGCACGATGCCCGTCCGTTCTTTGACAAGGTACTGGCCCATGGCGTGCAGCACGGCATCATTGATGCGCAGCGGCTGGCTGCCATCCACACCGACGCGCCCAAAGGCATTGTGCAGATTGCCCGGTACTTTGGCAGCGAGTTCCTGCGCCCCGAGCTGGAGAAGGCCCGTGACCGCATGGTCAACCTCATCAGCTTGTACCTGCTGGATACGACGGGGGGAGATTTGACCAAAGCAGCCGTCTCGCTGCGCGACAACTCCTTGCTGTCGCGCTCCAAAGGCGGCTCGGACATGCTCAAGCGCCTGATTGCCATGCCTGAGAGCAGCAACTTCGGCATGGCGGGCTACGACGATGCGCAAACGCCGCTGTTGGCCGTGTGGTCGCTACGCAGCCATGCCGAATACCAAGCAGAACTGGCCCGGCGCAGCCACATCGGCCAAGCCATCGCTGCGGCCCAATGGCTGGCTGAGCAGTACGACCTGGACGTGGACGAGCTGGAGGCGGCGGGGGCAGATGCCGAGGCGGTGATTCGCACCGGGTTGCTGATGCAAGCACTGGCCCCGCAGGCCATGGCGATGGGCGAATGGCCCCACACGGTGGCATTTGAAAAACTGGTGACCACGCTGCGCAAAAAGAAGCAACCTGTGCCTGCCGTATTGCGCCTGCCCACGGGCCTGCCTGCGGCCTTGCGCGATGCTGTGCAGGCGCAATGCCAAGCCGTGCTGGCCGATATGCGCAAGCTGCTGGATGCTGCGGTGCCATTGCGGACCCTGTTGCGGCCCACTGGCGTGTTCCGGGCCCGGTACTTTTTGCTGGACGACCCCTTGGCCGAGGTGGACAGCTACCACCGAAGCCTCGATGCGCTGCAAGAGGGGGATGAGCCTCCTTTGCCCGCCAGCAAGCTGTGGCTTAAAACCACCCAGGGCAATGAGGACGAACACTCCTTGCTCACGCTGTTCGCGTGCCTGGCTGCAGGGGCCCCGAAAAAGACCCTGTTGACTGAAAAAACGGCCACCAGCCTGGTGCGCAAAATCCGCAAGAGCGGCTGGCAGCCGGAGCTGACGGCCCAGTTCATTCGCGACAACGCCCCTGGCGTGTACCAGAACGATTACCTGGCGCTGTGGGCCGGCTTTGTCCAAGACGCGGCCAAGACCCTGACCAGCGACATGGACTACCAGATGCACGACGCGCTGGCGCTGCTGCGGCGCGAGTGCAGTGTGGTTGGCTGACAAGTCAATCGCCATGGCGGCTGTGTGTGGCCTAAAGTCGGCCATGCGATGCGCGCCTGTAAAGCTCTGCGCAGGGCCATCCCATCGCAACTGCTGGTGCACTAGCAGCCCCAGATCGATCAGCACAAGGGCTTGCTCGGGGCGGAGGTTCTGGTGCGTTGGCGCCACCCCGAGCAAGGGGTGATATCGCCCGCGCGCTTTATCCCGCTGCATGTGTACGCTTTGGCGTGTGTGGCCCCGTCCATCGCGTGCGGTGCCTGGTGCGCATCGGGGCGACATGCCAGAGTCTTTGGCCCCCTAAATGCTTGCGTCACCATTGCCCCCTTCGGTTAACATTTGATACAAATCCTCATCTGCATGGCCGGGCGCGCACAACGCAGCCCTATGGCATGCCGCCAAAGAGCCGACCCGCCTGCAGTTTTCGCCCTCGTTTTCCTGTGCACAGCCCCACGCTCATTGTTCTTGCAGCCATCCTTGCGGCGCTGGTCACCACGGTGCTGTATGCCGTGTGGTTCTTCAACAAAAACATCCCCGGCCTGCGCCTGTGGACCTTTTCGTTCCTGAGCGCGTCGGTCTTTTGCACCAATTTGCTGGTGCGCGACCTATTTCCCGAGCTGGTGTCCGTGGCACTCACGCAAAGCAGCATTGCCCTGGCCGCGTACTTTTGCTTCTTGGGCAGCCGCTCGTACATGGGGCGCACCTTGCCATCGCATGCTTATGCAGTCGCGGCCATCGCTGCGCTGGTGGGCGTGTCTGTCTACTTCACGGTCGAGTTACCCCATATGGGGGCGCGGTTTGCGTTGTCGGGGCTGGTGAGTGGTGTGTACTTCGTGCTCACAGCCGTAACTTTGGCCCGTGGCGGGTTTCGCAACGTACCTGCCCGTTATATTTTCTCTGGCTTGGTGGGTTTCCATGGCATCTTTGTCTTGCTGCGGCCTTTGTTGTTTCGCCTGACAACGGTGGACTCCTTGGGGGTGCCTGATGCCCGGCTGATCGATCAGCTGTCGCAGTACGTGGTGCTGGAGTCCACCGTCGCGCTGGTGATGATGGCCTTTGGCATCTTGATGCTGACCAACGAGCACATCACGACCGAACTGCGCCACCTGGCCGAGGTGGACCCGCTGACCAGCGTGTTCAACCGCCGCGCGTTTCTCACACTGCTGGAAAAAGCCATCAGCCAGGCCGAGCGCACGCGCCAGAGCCTGCCCGTGCTGGTGCTGGACTTGGACCATTTCAAAAAAATCAACGACACCTGGGGCCACAGCGGCGGAGACGACGTGCTGCGCCAGTTTGTGCTGCTGTCCAACCGCTGCCTGCGCAAGGAAGATGTGATGGGGCGGCTGGGGGGCGAGGAGTTCGCGATTTTTCTGCCCAATGCCGATGGCCCCGGCGCCCAAGCGGTGGCAGAGCGCCTGCGCACTTTGGTGCAGGCGCAACCCGTGCAATCCGGCCCGCAGTCCATCGCGCTGACGGTGAGCATTGGCGTGGCGCTGTGCGTGCGTGGTGACTCTGCCGACGCTGTGCTCAAGCGGGCCGACACCGCGATGTACCTTGCCAAACAAAACGGCCGCAACCGGGTGGAAGTGGCCGAGACACCGCTGTTTGTGTAGCCTCCTGTTTGGGGCCACCCCTGGCTTGCGGCAGGCCACGGCAGCGCCGTGCAGCGGCCATGCTGTGCTTATGTCGGCTGCCTGACGCACAGCGTCTCCGCCCTGCAGCACTGGGCCTTGCAGCCCCCGCAGAATGCATTTTTTGCTTCTGCAGACGCCCACGCATGCCCAAGACAACGCTCTCCGCCCGCCAAGGGCAAACTCCCTCGCGGCGGCGCTGGATCAAGCTGGGGGCGTGGGCTGCGGGGGCCACGGCAGCTGCGGGTGTTGCAGGCACAGGCGTGTGGATGTACCAGCCGGACAACGACCGGCAGCTGGTGTTTGCCACCCTCGAGCAGGCCATGCAAGAGGTTGACCGCTTGAGCGAAGTAGGCGCGCAGGCACTGGAGCCCGCCACGGCCTGGAGCTGGTCGCAAACCCTGGAACACTGCGCGCAGAGCATCGAGTTTTCTCTGCGCGGCTTTCCTGCGCCCAAGGCGGCGCTGTTTCAGCACACGGCAGGCGCTGCGGCCTTTGCGGCGTTTGCAGCACTGGGCCGCATGCGCCACAGCCTGGCCGAGCCCATTCCGGGGGCGCCAACGCTAGCCGCTGCGGTGCCCGATGCGTCGGCCGCCCTGGTCCGGCTGCGCCAGGCGGTGCAAGACTTTGTGGCGCACCCCGGCCCGCTGCAGCCCCACTTTGCCTACGGCCCCCTGGGCCGCACCCAGTACGAGCAGGCCCACGCCATGCACCTGGCCAACCACCTCTCGGCCTTTGATGTGCGCCCTGGGTGAGGAGTTTGCTATTAAAAATATAGCTGTCAGCGCTTTTAAATAGAGCGCTAGAGGCACTTTTGCATTGAATACGCTGAGGGCCTGCCCAACGAGCGCTCCCTGGTGCTCCCTTGTGTTCCATGGCTTGGTGCAGGGCCCTCGCCGCAAGCGCATGGGTGTGCCCTCCATGCGCCCGCATCGTTGATGCAGGTCAAGTGATGCTTGCGCTGCGTCCCTGTGCGCCATGGCCTTGGTCTAGCATGTCGGCAAGGCCATCAAGGCGCTTGGGTGGCGCCCACAAGGAAGAACCATGAGCAAGAAGCTGAAGACCTTTGCCGCCATTGCGGTGCTGTTGGCAGGGGTGGGGGGAGGGCTGCTGTACTGGCAGCCATGGAAGACCCAAGGCCCCGGTGAAGGCTTCGTCAGCGGCAACGGCCGCATCGAGGCGACCGAAGTGTCGGTTGCCACCAAGCTGGCGGGCCGGGTGCTGGAGATATCGGCCAGCGAGGGCGATTTTGTGACCGCTGGGCAAACCGTGGCCCGCATGCAGATCGACAGCCTGCAAGCCCAGCGCGACGAGGCTGTGGCCCGGCTACAGCAAGCCCGGCTGGCCGTGAGCAGCGCCCAGGTGCAAGTGGCCCAGCGCGAAAGCGACTACCAGTCGGCCCTGGCCGTGGTGGCCCAGCGCGACAGCGACCTGGACACCGCCAAGCGGCGCCTGCCGCGCTCTGAGCAACTGGCGCGCGATGGGTTCTTTTCGACCCAACTGCTGGACGATGACCGCGCCAAGGTGCGCAGCCTGCAGGCGGCCCTCACGGCAGCCCAGGCCCAGTCCAAGGCCGCGCAGGCGGGCATTGGCGCTGCCCGCACGCAGGTGACCAGTGCCGAGGCCAATGTGCGCGCCCTGGAGGCCACGCTGGCCCGCATTGACGTGGAGCTGGCCGACAGCGACCTGAAGGCCCCGCGCGACGGGCGTGTGCAGTTCCGCGTGGTGCAGCCCGGCGAAGTGGTGGGCGCGGGGGCCCGCGTGCTGCAGCTGGCCGATTTGACCGACGTGTACATGACCTTCTTCTTGCCCGAAACCGTGGCGGGCCGCGTCGCCATGGGCAGCGAGGTGCGCATCGTGCTCGACGCCGCCCCCGGCTTTGTCATCCCGGCCAGCGTGTCGTTTGTGGCCAGCACCGCACAGTTCACCCCCAAGACGGTGGAGACCGCCAGCGAGCGGCAAAAGCTCATGTTCCGTGTGCGGGCGCAAATCCCCAAAGAGCTGCTGCTGCGCCACCGCGAACAGGTCAAGACGGGCCTGCCCGGTGTGGCCTGGTTGCGCATTGACGCGAACGCCCCGTGGCCGCAGCAACTGGCGGTCAAAGAAAGCATGCAGACGGCAGCCCCCAAGGCCGCACAGTGACCGCACCCGTCGTCACCCTCGCAGGCGTCGGCCAGCGCTACGCCGCCACGGTGGCGCTGGCGGGCATCGACCTGCAGGTGCCTGCCGCCTGCATGGTGGGGCTGATCGGGCCGGACGGCGTGGGCAAATCCAGCCTGCTGGCCCTGGTGGCTGGGGCGCGTGCCGTGCAGCAAGGACAGGTGATGGTGCTGGGGGGCGACATGGCCGATGGCCGCCACCGCGACGCCGTGTGCCCGCGCATTGCCTACATGCCGCAGGGCCTGGGCAAGAACCTGTACCCCACGCTGTCGGTGGAAGAGAACCTGCAGTTCTTTGGCCGCCTGTTTGGCCACGACACAGCCGAGCGCCGCCGCCGCATTGACGACCTGACCCGCAGCACCGGGCTGCACCCGTTTCTGGCGCGGCCCGCGGGCAAGCTCTCAGGCGGTATGAAGCAAAAGCTGGCCTTGTGCTGCGCCCTCATCCACGACCCGGACCTGCTCATCCTGGACGAGCCCACCACCGGCGTAGACCCGCTGGCCCGCGCCCAGTTCTGGGATCTGATCGCCCGCATCCGCGCAGGCCGCCCCGGCATGAGCGTGCTGGTGGCCACGGCCTACATGGAAGAAGCCCAGCGCTTTGACTGGCTGGTGGCCATGGACGAGGGCCGCATCCTGGCCACAGGCACGCCCGCCGAGCTGATGCAGCGCACCGGCCACGCCAGCCTGGAGGCCGCGTTTGTGGCCCTGCTGCCCGAGGCCAAACGGCGCGGGCACCAGCCGGTGGTCATCACCCCTTTGCTGGCCGACGCGGCGGCAGAGATCGCCATCGAGGCCCAGGGCCTGACCATGCAGTTTGGCGACTTTGTGGCGGTGGACCATGTGAGCTTTCGCATCCAGCGCGGCGAGATTTTTGGCTTTCTGGGCAGCAATGGCTGTGGCAAGTCCACCACCATGAAAATGCTCACCGGCCTGCTGCCCGCCACCGACGGGCAGGCCTGGCTGTTTGGCCAGCCGGTGGACCCGAAAGACATGGCCACGCGCCGCCGCGTGGGCTACATGTCGCAGGCGTTCTCGCTGTACAGCGAGCTGTCGGTCGAGCAAAACCTGGTGCTGCACGCCCGGCTGTTCCATGTGCCCGAGGCCGAGGTGCCCCAGCGCGTGCAGACCATGCTGGAGCGTTTTGACCTGCAGGCCGCACGCAGCACGCTGCCCATGCAGCTGCCGCTGGGCATGCGCCAGCGCCTGTCGCTGGCCGTGGCCATGGTGCACCAGCCCGAGCTGCTGATCCTGGACGAGCCCACCTCGGGCGTGGACCCGATTGCGCGCGATAACTTCTGGCGGCTGATGGTGGAGCTGGCCCGGCGCGACAAGGTCACCATCTTCATCTCTACCCACTTCATGAACGAGGCCGAGCGGTGCGACCGCATCTCGCTCATGCACGCG
The DNA here is from genome assembly GCF_002749705.1 of Acidovorax sp. 56. Lineage (NCBI taxonomy): Bacteria > Pseudomonadati > Pseudomonadota > Betaproteobacteria > Burkholderiales > Comamonadaceae > Acidovorax > Acidovorax sp. 56. Next base: position 1,167,934 of record NZ_PEEV01000001.1, on the reverse strand, counting down.
GGCCGGGTGCTGACCAGTGCCGCGCCGGCCGACATCGTGGCCCAGCGTGGCGCCGCCACGCTGGAGGAGGCTTTTATCGGCTACCTGCAAGAGGCCGCAGGCACCCCGGCAGAGCAGGGGGGCGATGCCCTGGCCTCTGCGGCCGCCCCGGCGGTGCCGGTGTCGCACGCAGCACCTGCACGCCCCGGCTGGGCCGCACGCCTGCGCCAAAGCCTGGCCCGCATCCACAGCACGCAGTGGCGCGAGTCGCTGGAGCTGCGGCGCGACCCGGTGCGCAGCGCCCTGGCGCTGCTGGGCTCGCTGCTGCTGATGTTTGTGATGGGCTACGGCATTAGCATGGACGTGGAGAGCCTGCGCTTTGCGGTGCTGGACCGCGACCAGTCGGCCACCAGCCGTGCCTATGTGCTCAACCTCTCGGGCTCGCGCTACTTTGTGGAGCGCGCCCCTTTGAGCGAATACACCGAGTTGGATGCGCGCATGCGCTCGGGCGAGCTGTCGCTGGCCATCGAGATTCCGCCCGGCTTTGGCCGCGATGTGGAGCGGGGCAAGGCGGTGCAGATTGCGGCGTGGGTGGACGGCGCCATGCCCCAGCGCGCGCAGACCGTGCTGGGCTATGTGCAGGGCATGCACCAGCAGTGGCTGGTCGATGCGGTGCGCAGCCGCACCGGCGTGGCCCCCGTCGGCTTGCTGGAGGTGGAAACCCGCTACCGCTACAACCCCGATGTGCGCAGCCTGCCCGCCATGGTGCCTGCCGTCATCCCGCTGCTGCTGCTCATGCTGCCCGCCATGCTGACTGCGCTGGCCGTGGTGCGCGAAAAAGAGATGGGCTCCATCATCAACCTGTACGTCACGCCCACCACGCGCACCGAATTCATGCTGGGCAAGCAGCTGCCCTATGTGGCGCTGGCCATGCTCAACTTTGGGCTCATGGTGCTGGCGGCCGTCACGGTGTTTGGCGTGCCCATCACCGGCAGCCTGGCCACCCTCACGGGGGCGGCGCTGCTGTTCAGCCTGTGCTCCACCGGCATGGGCCTGCTGGCGTCCACCGTCACGCGCAGCCAGATTGCGGCCATGTTCTTTGCCATGGTGGGCACGCTGATCCCGGCGGTGCAGTTTGCGGGGCTCATCAACCCGGTGTCGTCCCTGGTGGGCGTGGCCCGTTGGATTGGCGAGGTCTACCCCGCCAGCCACATGTTCACCATCAGCCGGGGCGTGTTCAGCAAGGCGCTGTCGCTGCGCGACCTGCAGCCCGAGTTCTGGGCCCTGGGCATGTCGGCCCCGGTCATCATCGGCGTGGCGATTGCGCTGCTGCGCAAACAAGAAAGCTGACATGCCAGCAGCCCCATCTTCTTCATCCGGTTCGCCTGTGCACACCCCCCGCCGCTGGGCGGCCCTGCGGGGGCGTTGCGCCACCATCTTTCGCCTGGGCATCAAAGAGCTGTGGAGCCTGTGGCGCGACCCGATGATGCTGGTGCTCATCGTCTACACCACCACGCTGGCGGTGTACAGCGCGGGCAAGGCCCAGCCCGAGACGCTCTCGCACGTGCCCATTGCCATCGTCGATGAAGACGTGTCCACGCTCTCGCAGCGCATTGCCACCGCGTTTTTTGCGCCGCAGTTTGTGGGGCCCGATCTGATCACCCCGCAGGACGTGGACCCCGGCCTGGACGCGGGCCGCTACACGCTGGTGCTGCACATACCGCCCAACTTCCAGCGCGATGTGCTGGCAGGCAAGGTGCCGCGCGTGCAGCTCAACATGGACGCCACGCGCATGATGCAGGCCTTCAGCTCCAACGGCGCGGTGCAGCAGATCGTGCAGCTGGAGGTGGCCGAGTTTGTGCAGCGCTACCGGGCCGTGTCCACGCCCGCCATCGATTTGTCGGTGCGCGCCCGGTTCAACCCGGCGCTCACGCCCGCGTGGTTTGGCTCGGTGATGGAGCTGATCAACATCGTCACCATGCTCTCCATCATCCTCACCGGCGCTGCGCTGATCCGCGAGCGAGAGCACGGCACGGTGGAGCACCTGCTCGTCATGCCCGTCACCCCGGCCGAGATCATGCTGGCCAAGGTGTGGGCCATGGCGCTGGTGGTGTTGGTGGCCACCTGGGTGTCGCTCACGGTGGTGATTCGCTGGGCGATTGGCGTGCCCATCGAAGGCTCGGTACCGCTGTTTTTGCTGGGCACCGTGCTGCACCTGTTTGCCACCACGTCCATGGGCATCTACATGGCCACGCTGGCGCGCAGCATGCCGCAGTTTGGCCTGCTGATGGTGTTGACCATGATGCCGCTGGAGATGCTGTCGGGCGGCGTCACTCCGCGCGAGAGCATGCCGCTGTGGGTGCAGTACGTGATGGCGCTGGCCCCCACCACGCATTTCACCGAGCTATCGCAGGCCATCCTGTACCGGGGCGCAGGGCTGTCGGTGGTGTGGTCGTCGCTGGTGTGGCTGCTGGCGATTGGGGTGGCGCTGTTTGCGCTGGCGCTGGCACGGTTTCGCAAGACTATCGCCAGGATGGCTTGACTTTTTGATGCTATCTTTTGTGTAGCTGCCAGCGCTTATTAGATGAGCGCTAGAGCCCGATTCTTTCAATAACCGTAGGTCGTAGGTCGTAGGTCGGGTTAGCGCAGCGTAACCCGACGCGTTCGGCCCAGCGGAAGGTGTCGGGTTACGCCCTTGCGGGCTAACCCGACCTACGGGCTTTCACATAAAGCCCACGGTGCCCGGCCGCCCAGGCAGGTTCAATGCCGCCGTGGGCGCAGGCTGGCTGGCCACCTGCTTGCCGCGCCGCCACACCCCCAGGCGCGCCGCCCGCAGGCGGATGGCTTCTGCCGGGTTGCGCGCATGCAGCAGCACAAAGTCCGCATGTGAGCCGGGGGCGATGCCGTAGCCCTCCAGCCCCAGCAGGCGCGCGGGGTGGGTCGTTACCGCGTCAAAGCACTGGCGCATGCCCGCCTGGCTGGTCATCTGGCCCACGTGCAGGCCCATGTGCGCGGCCTCCAGCATGTCGCCGCTGCCGCCGCTGTACCAGGGGTCGAGCACGCAGTCGTGGCCAAAGGCCACCGTCAGGCCAGCGGCCATCAGCTCGGGCACACGGGTCATGCCCCGGCGCTTGGGGTAGGTGTCGTGGCGGCCTTGCAGGGTGATGTTGATGAGCGGATTGGCCACCACGCCCAGGTCGGCCTCGCGCATCAGGGCAATGAGCTTGCTCACGTAGTAGTTGTCCATGCTGTGCATGGAAGTCAGGTGCGAGCCCGTCACTCGGCCGTGCAGGCCCAGGCGCTGGGTTTCGTAGGCCAGGGTCTCCACATGGCGCGAGTGCGGGTCGTCGCTCTCGTCGCAGTGCATGTCCACGCGTTTGCCGCGCTCGGCAGCCAGCTCGCACAGCAGCCGCACGCTCTCGGTGCCATCGGCGTAGGTGCGCTCAAAGTGCGGAATGCCGCCCACCACGTCCACACCCAGGTCGAGGGCGCGCTGGATGTTCTCCAGCCCGCCGGGGCGGCGCAGCACACCGTCTTGCGGAAAGGCCACCAGCTGCAAGTCCAGGTAGGGCGCCACGCGCTGCTTCACATCCAGCAGGGCCTGCACCGGTAGCAAGCTGGGGTCGCTGGTGTCCACATGGCTGCGGATGGCCAGCAGCCCGCGCGCCACGGCCCAGTCGCAGTACTGCAGCGCGCGCTGCACGATGGCATCGTGCGTGAGCTGGGGTTTGAGCTCGCCCCACAGCGCAATGCCTTCGAGCAGCGTGCCGCTCTCGTTCACGCGCGGCTGGCCGTAGCTCAGGGTCGAATCCATGTGGAAATGTGCGTCCACAAACGGCGGGCTCACCAGCAGGCCGCCCGCATCCACCGTTTCGTGCGCGGGGGCTTGCAGGCCTTCTGTCACTTCGGCAATGCGGCCGCCTTGCACGGCGATCGACATGTTCTGGCGCCCATCGGGCAGGGTGGCGTGGGTGAGGAGCAGATCCAGCATGGGCATGGGGTGAGGCTGTGAGCGAGTGAGCGAGCGGGTGGCGGGCGTGCAGGGATGGGGCCGCGTTACGGTGTCTTGGGGGCTGTGAGACGTTGGCTGCCGCCCGGCCTGCTGGGCGGTGGCGACACGGTGGTGCGCCGTGCAGGCGTGCGGCGGTACCGCAGGTCACCAGGGCGGTGGCCGGCCTCCAGGGTCACGTCAAAGGTACCGTCCTCGTGGCCAGACTCGGCCTTGGCGGTGATCCGAATGCCCTGGGCCGTGGCTTGGCAGCGCAAGCGGCTCAGCTGCCATTCGGCGTGGTCGTTGTTGATCTCTGGCACGCCCACCGTGGCAACTTCGATCGCGCTGTCGCTGCGGTCACGCTGCAGCCACTGCACATAGATGAAAGATTGCGCGTACTGGCTGGCGTGCACGACGCGGTAGGTGCCGCCACCGGGGCTCTCGTCGCGTGGCGCGGGCCATGCGCCACACACCTGGACCCAGTCCACATTGGGCGGCGTGGCGTGCGCGGAGTAGGGCGCCTCAACGCCCAGGGCCCATGCGGTTTGGCACATGGCGGTCAGGGCCGCACAGGCCCAGGCCAGCGAAACAATGGTGGTGCGACGGATCAACGTTCCCCCTTGCGGTATGGCTTCATCAGGGCCTGAGGATAAGCCGCCTTGCGCGCCACCAGCACCAGCGCCAGGATGGACAGCAGGTACGGCAGCATCAAATACACCTGGTACGGCAGCCACGCATCGCCCGCCTGTTGCAGCCGCAACTGCAGCGCATCAAAAAAAGCAAACAGCAGCGCACCCAGCAGCGCCTTGCCGGGCCGCCACGACGCAAACACCACCAGCGCCACACAGATCCAGCCGCGCCCGTTGACCATGTTGAAGAAAAACGCGTTGAAGGCCGACAGCGTGAGGAACGACCCCGCCACCCCCATCAGCGCCGACCCCGTCACGATGGCGCCCGTGCGTGTGGCCGCCACCGAGATGCCCTGGCCCTCGGCCGCCTGCGGGTTCTCGCCCACCATGCGCACCGCCAAGCCCAGCGGCGTGCGCATCAGCACCCAGGCCAATAGCGGCACCAGCAGCAGCGCCAGTAGCGTGAGTGGGGTTTGTGCCGACAGGATAGGAATGCCCAGCCATTCCATCGGTGCAAAGGGCTCGATGGTGGGTGGCGTGTTCACCTTGGGGAAGCTCACCCGGTAGCCGTAGTAGCTGAGCGCCGTGGCCAGCAGCGTGATGCCGAGGCCCGACACATGCTGCGACAGCGCCAGCCCCACGGTGAGCCATGCGTGCAGCAATCCAAACACTGCGCCGGTGAGCGCCGCCACCAGCACCCCGGCCCACAGTCCATGGCCCGTGTACACCGTGAGCCAACCAGTGAAGGCGCCAGCGACCATGATCCCTTCAATGCCCAGGTTGAGCACACCGGCGCGTTCGCACAGCAAAACCCCCAGCGTGCCCAGAATGAGCGGGGTGGCGACCCGCAGGGTGGCGATCCAGAAGGCGGGGTTGGCGAGGATGTCGAGCAGCTCGGTCATGTGCCTACCTCGGTGCTGCTTACTTCATTTTTGATAGCTGCCAGCGCTTGTTGGATAAGCGATAGAGGCTGATTTGGCTTGAGACTCAGATGCATTGGCTTGTTCATGGCGTGCTCACTTCCAGCGCACCCGGTATTGCGTGAGTAGCCCAGCCACCAGCACCGCAATCAGCGAAGTCGCCACGATCACATCCGCAATGTAGGTGGGCACGCCCACCGCGCGGCTCATGCTGTCCGCCCCCACCAGCACGCCCGCCACAAAGGTGCCCGCCGCAATCACGCCCAGCGGGTGCAGCCCCGCCAGCATGGCGATCACGATGCCGCTGTAGCCGTAACCGGGCGACATGTCGAGCGTCACATAGCTGGTGCGGCCCGCCACCTCAATGGCGCCCGCCAGCCCAGCCAGTCCGCCCGAAAGCAGGGCGACCAGAACGACTGTGCGCGTAACGGGTACGCCCGCAAACGCCGCAGCCCGCGCATTGGCCCCGGCGGCGCGGATGTCAAACCCCGGCACCGTGCGCGCCAGCAGCGCCCACAGCATCACGGCCAGCGACACGGCCCACAGCAGGCCCGTGTGCAGCCGCGTCTGTGGCACCAGCTTGGAGAGTTCCAGGTCGCCCTGCAGCGCCACGCTCTGCGGCCAGCCCATGGAGAGCGGGTCTTTCATCGGCCCGTCCAGCAGGGCCGAGACGAGCAGCAGCATGATGAAGTTGAGCAGCAGCGTGGTGACGACCTCGTCCACCCCCAGCCGCGCCTTCATCAGCGCCGGGCCCAGCAACAGTGCGGCCCCGGCCAGCGCAGCCGCCAGCATCATGAGTGGGAAGAGCAGGTAGGGCGACCACTCCAGCCCCGTGCCCCCATGCATGCCGCCCACGGCCACGGCGGCCAGCGCCCCGGCATAAAGCTGCCCCTCGGCCCCAATGTTGAACAGCCGCGCGCGGAAGGCCACGGCCGCCGCCAGCCCGGTCAGAATCAGCGGCGTGGCGCGGGTGAGGGTTTCGGTCAGCGCGAACACCGAGCCAAAGGCGCCCTGTAGCAGCAACGCATAGGTCTGGCCCACGGGGGCGCCAGCCCACAGCACTAGCAGGCCGCTGATAAGCAGTGTGAACACCACGGCGCCCACCGGTGCCAGCACGTAGGCGGCGGGGGAGGTGTGGTTGCGTTTTTCAAGTCTCATGCCCCGGGCACTTCTGGTAAGTCTTCGACATTTATATTCAGAAATCGAAGCCTAAAGTCCAAAGGGTCTGGAACGGCTAACTTGAGGTGAACATGGCGCCAGTCTTCGCTTGTGGCTAATGCGGACTTTAGTGCAGCCATTTCTTTTGTAGGACATCGCGCCCCAATAATTATTATTTTTATAAATTCTTTGGGAATTTCGTAAAGTTGAATTTTCTTATTGTAGGAGTCTATTTTTATTTCGTTTTTTTCATTTTTTGCTATTTTTAGGTTTTCATCTTGAAAATTTTGTATTCTCCATTCTTGTTCATAGCTCCAGTGTGTGCTTTTTGTTGAGAGTATTCTATGAGAGCGTCCGTATCCGTAATCTTTGAAGCCGAAGGATTGATTTATGGGTCTACTCTCACGATACATTACTCTTCTAATTTTCAGTCCGCTTGGACGGGCCTCGGATTTTTGTTTTTCCAAAAAGTGTTGAGGATCGATGGCAACAACAAATCCTTGATGTTCGGATCCATAGTGAGACCACATGAGTAAGTTGTCATATGTCTCTGAAAAGCATATTGTTCCGTGCTCGAAATCTGTTGTCGGAGTTTCTGCGTTGCTTTTTGATATGATTTTTTGGATCAGTGATTTTGAACATTTGCTGTTGTCTTTGAAAGGTGCTTTGAGCGCAATGGCCTCTTCTGTGGTGAGTTCGTCTAAGAATTTTTCATCACTAGGCGATTGCTCAAAGGGATCATTGAGCACCTCCCTTTGGGTGACTCTTAATGCTGGGTTATTAAAAAATGGCGTATCTTTGGGTAGATATTTATAAAAATAATCGGGGTAATTTAATTCCATTTCATGCCTCCACTATCCCTGCCATTGCTAATCCAATCGATTTACGAGACCAGTGTTCAGATGACTGGGCTTTACTCAGCTGCCCATCGTGCATCACCGCCACACGGTCACCCAACGCCAGCACTTCGTCCAGGTCGTCAGAAATGAGCAATACGGCGGCCCCCGCATCGCGCGCGGCAATGAGCTGCTGCTGCACAAACATCACCGCGCCAATGTCCAGCCCCCAAGTAGGCTGGTGGGCCACGATGAGCTGGGGCGCAGGCGCGGTGTAGCCTGCTGCGTCCTTCGGCGGCATCAGCGCCCGGCCCAGGATGAGCTTTTGCATGTTGCCGCCGGACAGCGACCGGGCGGGGGTGTCCGGCCCGCCGCCGCGCACGTCAAAGGTCTCGGCCACGCGCTGCGCATGCTGGCGCGCGGCGCGGCGCTTGACCCAGAAGGCACGGAACCACGGGTGCGCAAACCAGGGGCCGCGCAGGCGTTCGGACACCGCGTTCTCCCACACGGGCAGGTCACCCACCACGCCCACGGCGTGGCGGTCTTCGGGGATGCGGGCCACGCCCTGGCTTACTAGCCAGGCAGGCCGCGCTTGCAACGGTGCGCCGCGCAGCGTGACCTGGCCGGTGGAGGCGCTGCGCACGCCGCACAGCAGGTCGGCCAGTGCCACCTGGCCGTTGCCGCTCACGCCTGCAATCGCCACGATCTCGCCAGCGCGCAGGGTGAGGGACACATCGTTCAGCCGGTCGCGCCCCGTGGGGCCGGTGCTGACGTTGGTCAGGGTGCAGATGGGCTCGCCCACATTCTTGGCGGGGCGGCGTTCGGCCGCTTCAATCGCGTGACCCACCATCCACTGCGCCAATTGCCCTTGCGTGGTGCCCTGCGCAGGCGCTTCGGCCACCAGCTTGCCCTGGCGCAGCACGGCCACGCGGTGCGAGACGCGCAGCACCTCGCCCAGCTTGTGGCTGATGAAGATGATGGACAGGCCCTGCGCCACCATTTGCGCCAGGGTGTCGAACAGCGCCTCGCTCTCCTGCGGGGTGAGCACGGCGGTGGGTTCGTCCAGGATGAGGATGCGGGCACCCCGATAGAGCGCCTTCAGGATTTCAACGCGCTGGCGCTCGCCCACCGAGAGGCTGCCGACCTTCGCATCGGGGCTCACTGGCAGGCCAAACTGCTGCGACACAGCCAGCAACTTGGTGCGCGCCTCGCTGCGGCGCGAAAAGGGCTGCCACAGCGGCTCGCTGCCCAGCAGCACGTTGTCCAGCACCGTGAGGTTGTCGGCCAGCGTGAAGTGCTGGTGCACCATGCCAATGCCCGCCGCCAGCGCTGCACGCGGCTGGCCGGGCGGCAGGGGCTGGCCAAAGACTTCGATGCTGCCTTCGTCGGCCACGTAGTGCCCAAACAGGATGGACATCAGCGTGGACTTGCCCGCGCCGTTTTCGCCCAGCAGGGCCAGTACTTCGCCGCGCGCCAAGGTCAGGCTGATGCTGTCGTTGGCGACGAGCTTGCCGAAGCGTTTGGTGATGCCTGTGAGGCGCAGGACGGGGGGCATGTCAGCACGCATGGAGTCGTGCTCCGTCAGCGGTAAGCAAAACTGGCGCGGCCCAGGCCAGTGGGCGCCGCGCAAGGGCCGCCCCGCTGCCTAGGCGGCGCTTCGCTTGCGTGCGCTGGCGTCGTCCCACTGCCCGCTGTGCGCAGCACTGCGAGAGCGGGGGGAAGCGGCGTAGCCGCTCAGGGGGGTGTTTCTGCTTCACTTCCACGCCGCCAGAAACGCCCGCAACACCTTGGCCGAGTTGGCGGCCGCCAGGCCCATGAAGGTGCCCATTTCGTTCTCGCCATCACCACCACCGGCGAGATCGCTCAGCGACCGGAAGGCGATGTAGGGCACGCCGTTGCTGTGGGCGACCATGGCGGTGGCGGCGGTTTCCATGTCGAGCACGTTGGCCTCGAAGGTCTTGAAGGCGTATTCGCGGAAGGCCTTGTTGTCCACAAATGCCTGGCCCGATATGCCGTTGCCGCCCACCACGAGTTGTGGGCGCTGCTTGAGGCAGGTGGCGGCCAGGCAGTGCCCCAGGCCCACGTTCTGCAGGCTGCGGGCGGTGGCCAGCATCTCGGGGTCGGCTTCGAACCAGAACTTCTTGCTGAGCTGGGGCTTGGCGGCCGAACGTACTTCTACCGGGCGCGGGTGCATCATGCCGAAGGCGGGCATCGTCAGCTCGCTTTTCATCCAGGCGGGGGCGCTGTACTGGCCGGGTTGGTCTTCACGCGCCATCAGCCATTCCATGTACTGGCCCCATTGCGCGGGCACGGTCACGTCGCCAATGTGCAGGCTGGGGTTGACGCCGCCCGCAATGCCGCTGAAGACCACGTGGCTCACGTGGAAGCGGTCCAGCACCAACTGGGTGTTCATGGCCGCGTTGGTCATGCTGATGCCCGACAGGAACACCACCACGGGTTTGCCTTCGAGCGTGCCGGTGGTGAATTCCACGCCGTTGATGCTGTGCTTGGCGGGCTGCTGCACCTGCGGCAGCAGCACGGTCAGCTCGGGCGCAAAGGCGGAGATGACGGCGATGCGGGGCGTGTCGTCCAGCCGCACTGCAGCCTTGCCTGCGGGGCTGGACGCACAACCGGCCAACCCGCCAGCCAATGCCAGAGCTCCCAGCAGGCGGGTGAAACGAGAGGCGATGGATTGGCCCAAAAGGGGAGACGAGATGGTGGTCATGGGCATGCCAAGTAGGTGCAGAGACGGACGGGTAAAAGCAACGAAAAGGGCCACCGCGATGCGTGGTGGCCCAGGTATTTACCCGCTTTGTCTCGCATTGGTGATTTGGAGTGGCTGACAAAGCTCAGCGCAGCGGTTCTGGCTAGGCGCTGTGTCGCAGGCAGTACTGCAAGTACGACAAGACACAGCAACAACGCCAGAAGAGCTTTGTCATCCACTCCCCTTATTTGGCCGTCGACTTGGGCTGGCTGTCGTCCACCTTCACGGTGAACTTGCCGGCCAGGATGTCAGCCTCCTTGGCCTTGACCTTGGCGACGATGTCGGCCGGCACTTTCTTCTCGAACGTGCCCAGCGGGGCGAGTTCCGAGCCCTTGTGCTTCATCATCGAATACGGGCCGTAGTCCTCGGCGGTGAACTTGCCGTCCTTGACCAGTTTGAGCGCGCGCTCAATGCTGGGCTCCATGTGCCACAGGGCCGATGCGACCACGGTGTCGGGGTACTGCGGCTGGGTGTCGATCACGTTGCCGATAGCAAGTTTCCCTTTTTCCTTGGCGGCGTCGCTCACGCCAAAGCGCTCGGCGTAGAGCACATCGGCGCCCTTGTCGATCATGGCGAAGGTGGCTTCCTTGGCCTTGGGGGGGTCAAACCAGCTGTTGATGAAGGTGATGGTGAACTCGACCTTGGGGTTGGTCTCCTTGGCGCCCGCCATGAAGGCATGCATCAGGCGGTTGACTTCGGGGATGGGGAAGCCGCCGACCATGCCGATCTTGTTGGTCTTGGTCATGCCGCCCGCGATCATGCCGCTGAGGTAGGCGGGCTCCTGGATGTAGTTGTCGAACACGCTGAAGTTGGGCGCCTGCGGCTTGCCGGAGGAGCCGAGCAGGAACGAAGTCTTGGGGAAGTCCTTGGCCACCTTGCGGGCGGCGGCTTCCACCGCAAAGGCTTCGCCCACGATGAGCTGGTTGCCGCCGGTGGCGTACTCGCGCATCACGCGCTCGTAGTCGGCGTTGCTGACGTTTTCACTGGCCTTGTATTCGATCTCGCCGCGCGCTTCGGCAGCCTTCAGCGCCTTGTGGATGCGGCTGACCCACTGCTGCTCAAAGGGCACGGTGTAGATCGCCGCGACCTTGAGCTTGGACTGCGCTGCAGCCAGTGTGGGCGCCATCGCCATGGCGGCCGAGAGGGCCATGGAGGTGCAGAGCAGGCGTCCGGTGAAGATGCGGCGAGTGGTCATGGTGCGGTTCCTTGGGTGGGACTGGCGAAGGAGAGGCCGTGCACGGCCTCCAGAACACAATGAAACTAGCAATTTGCACGCCAGCAATGGCCCGCGCATGCAGCTGTGCGGCGGGCGTTCCATGGCGGGATTGCGCTGCACAGTCTGCCAGAAGTGCATGGCGGGCTGCCTTCCAGGCCGGTCGTGACGTGATCAAGGATTTCCCTCTAGGCAGCCGTTGGATGTTGGTTTAATGGTGCATGTTGAATGAATCATTTGACAGGTATCAAAGCGGCTGTGGGGAGGCTGGCGAAGAATGGCTGCGAGCCTGCTGAAACCCAGTCGTCGCAGCCCGCAGCAGGCCAGTTGGAGGGATGGAATGAGCCATCTTGGGCCGCGACATACAAGGAGTCCCCATGACAACCCGAAAGCTGGCGCGCCTTGCGGCACTGGCAATGTCCACTCTGGCCCTTACGGCGTATGCCGATGACAAGAAGAGCGTGACACCCGCCGAGATGAACTACCAGGCAGGCTCGTCCCCTTTGGCCAATCAGCCGATGTACCAAAGCACAAACCCTGCCGCGCCCAAAATGACGCAGGCCGAGTTTGACCGTGCTCGCCAAACTTACTTCGAGCGTTGCGCTGGCTGCCACGGCGTGCTGCGCAAGGGCGCCACTGGCAAGCCCCTGACGCCCGATGTGACGCTGCCCAAGGGCACGGATTACCTCAAGGTGTTCATCGCCTACGGCTCGCCCGCTGGCATGCCGAACTGGCAGACTTCGGGTGAGATGAGCGAGTCCGACGTGGACATGATGGCCCGCTACATCCAGCAAGACCCCCCTATGCCTCCCGAGTGGAGCATGGCGGACATGAAGAAGACCTGGAAGGTGCTGGTGCCGCCGAAGGACCGCCCAACCAAGAAGATGAACGACTACAACATCGCCAACATCTTCTCGACCACGCTGCGTGACGCGGGCGAAGTGGCGCTGATCGATGGCGACACCAAGCAGATCATCAACATCATCAAGACCGGCTACGCGGTGCACATCTCGCGCACCTCGGCATCGGGCCGCTACCTGTTCGTGATCGGCCGCGATGGCCGCGTGAACATGATCGACCTGTGGATGGCCAAGCCCGACAACGTCGCTGAAATCCGCATTGGTCTGGAAGCCCGTTCGGTGGACACCTCCAAGTACAAGGGCAAGGAAGGCGACTTCACCGACAAGCTGGCCATTGCTGGCGCCTACTGGCCCCCTCAGTTCGTCATCATGAATGGCGACACGCTGGAGCCCATGAAGATCGTCTCGACCCGTGGCATGACCGTGGACACGCAGGAATACCACCCCGAGCCCCGCGTGGCTTCGATCGTGGCCTCGCACTTCAAGCCTGAGTTCATCGTGAACGTGAAGGAAACCGGCAAGACGCTGATGGTGGACTACAAGGATGTGGACGCCCTCAAGATCACCGAGCTGGGCTCGGCCCGCTTCCTGCATGACGGTGGCTGGGATTCGACCAAGCGCTACTTCATGGTGGCTGCCAATAACAGCAACAAGATTGGCGTGGTAGATGCCAAGGAAGGCAAGCTGCAAGCCGTGGTGGACGTGGGCAAGATCCCTCACCCCGGCCGTGGCGCCAACTTTGTGCACCCCAAGTTCGGCCCTGTGTGGTCCACAGGTCACTTGGGTGACGAGACCATCTCGCTGATCGGCACCGACCCCAAGAAGCATGCCCAGTATGCGTTCAAGGAAGTGGCCAAGATCAAGGGCCCAGGCGGCGGCGCTCTGTTCATCAAGAGCCACCCCAAGTCGCAGCACTTGTACTCGGATGCTCCACTGAATCCTGATCCAAAGATCTCGCAGTCGGTGGTGGTGTACGACATCAAGAACCTGGACAAGGGCTACACCGTTCTGCCGATCGCCGAGTGGGCAGGGCTGCCCGACGACGGCGGTGCCAAGCGCGTGGTGCAGCCAGAGTTCAACAAGGCGGGCGATGAAGTGTGGTTTGCCGTCTGGTCTGCCAAGGACAAGCAATCTGCCCTGGTGGTGGTGGACGACAAGACCCTCAAGCTCAAGGCTGTGATCAAGGACCCACGTCTGATCACCCCCACGGGTCACTTCAACATCAACAACACGCAGCACGACGTGTATTGATGGCCCAAGGCACTGTGCGACTTGCCCGCACAGTGGGTAGAGGCATCAGTGCCTCGGCTTGAAAACCAGAGCACAAAAAAAGACGCCGCAAGGTTTTTTACCCTGCGGCGTTATTATTTTGCCCATGCAACGCCTGCGGTGCAGGCGCAGGGCTTTCGCCTTACTTGGTGCCGAAGATGCGGTCGCCTGCGTCACCCAGGCCGGGCAGGATGTAGCCGTGGTCGTTGAGTTCGCGGTCGATGGCGGCGGTGAAGATTGGCACATCAGGGTGCGCTTTTTGCAGTGTGGCCACGCCTTCAGGGGCGGCCAGCAGGCACACGAACTTAATCGAGCGGGGCTTGAGCTGCTTGAGCCGGTCTACGCAGGCCGCAGCCGAATTGCCGGTGGCCAGCATGGGGTCCACCACGATGATGTCGCGCTCTTCCATCTCGGAAGGCATCTTGAAGTAGTACTCGACCGGCTGCAGCGTGTTGGGGTCGCGGTACAGGCCGATGTGGCCCACACGCGCGCCGGGCACCACGTTGAGCATGCCGTCCAGAAAACCATTGCCTGCGCGCAGGATGGAGACGAGCACCAGCTTCTTGCCGTCGATCATCTTGCCGGTCATGGTCTCCAGCGGGGTTTCGATCTGCACGTCTTGCAGCGGCATGTCGCGCGTCACCTCGTAAGCCATCAGCGTGGACAGCTCGCCCAGCAGGCGGCGAAAGCTGTTGGTGCTGGCGTCTTTCTTGCGCATGAGCGTGAGCTTGTGCTGGACGAGGGGATGGGTGATGACGGTGACATTGCTCATGAGAAAACTTGTATTAGCGTGAAAAGGGCACAAAGGTGCAGCCCGTATTTTCTACCATTGGGTAAAACCCGCGGCTTTGACTTGCGGCATGGATCGGGGTGGGGTCAATCGGCCAGAAAGCGGGCGTAGCGGGCCAGGTCCACATTGCCGCCACTGATGAGCACGCCCACGCGCTTGCCGCGCACGTCCACACTGCCGTTGCACACCCCGGCAAAGGCCAGGGCCCCCGTGGGCTCCACCACCATCTTCATGCGCTCTGCAAAAAAGCGCAGGGCCTGCACCAGCTGCTCGTCGGTGGCGGTGACCATGTCTTCCACCCCCTTGGCAATGATGGGAAAGGTGAGTTGCCCCAAGGCCTGCGTTTGTGCGCCGTCGGCAATGGTGTGGGGCGTGGCAATCTGCACGATGTGCCCGGCTTTGAAAGACTGCTGCCCGTCATTACCCGCCTCGGGCTCCACGCCCACCAGGCGGCATTGCGGGGCCACGGCCTGCGCGGCCAGTGTGCTGCCGGCCAGCAGGCCGCCACCGCCCACGCAGACGAACAGGTAGTCCAGGTCGGGCACCTCGTGCAGCAGCTCCAGGGCGGCAGTGCCTTGCCCGGCGATGACGTGGGGGTGGTCAAACGGCGGCACCAGGGTCATGCCGCGCTCTTGCGCCAGGCGCTGGCTGATGGCTTCGCGGTCTTCGGTGTAGCGGTTGTAGGTCACCACCTGCGCGCCGTATTCGCGGGTGGCGGCCATTTTGGCGGCGGGTGCGTCTTCGGGCATGACGATGACGGCAGGCATGTCCAGCAGCCGGGCCGACAGGGCGATGGCCTGGGCGTGGTTGCCTGCAGAAAACGCCAGCACGCCGCGCTCGCGCTGCTCGGGCGTGAACTGTTGCAGCGTGTTGTACGCCCCGCGAAACTTGAAGGCGCCGGTGCGCTGCAGGTTCTCGCACTTGAAGAAAATATGTGCCCCGGTGCTCTCGTCGGCACTGGTAGAGCGCAGCACTGGCGTGCGGTGGGCAATGCCTTGCAGCCGCTGTGCGGCTGCGGTGATGTCATCAAAGGTGGGCACAGGCAAGCGGGTCATGGTCATGAAAGGGGGCCTCCGCGCGAGCGGCTGGCCCGCGCACGACAAAACGCTGCAAACACTGTGCATCATAGGCATTGCACCAACTGCGTGCAAAAAATGGGTTCTGGCGCCCGCAAACAGGGCGCAAGCAGCTATGAAATTTGAAGTCCTTCAAAGGACTGCTGGTTATACTGCAGGCCTCCTTTTCCCCCCATGGGTCCTATTCTTATGCAACAGTCTCGACGCATCTTTGCCCTGGGCTTTGGCCTGGTCGCCTCGCTTGGTTTTACCGTGGGGGCTTTGGCCCAAGGCACCCCGGCGCGGGAACTCACTGTCGCTTCCAGCGCCACTTACGCGCCCTTTGCGTTCGAAAACAAAGACAAGCAGATCGTCGGTTTTGACATCGACATCATCAACGCCATTGCCAAGCAGCAAGGGCTCAAGATCAAGGTCATCAACACCCCCTGGAGCGGCATTTTTGCGGCCCTGAACAATGGCGATGTGGACCTGGTGATCTCTGGCGTCACCATCAACGACAAGCGCCGCCAAAGCTACGACTTTTCCAACCCGTACTTCGCAGCGCACCAGCTGATTGCCGTGCCCAAGAGCAGCACGGTGGCCACCCTCAAGGACCTGAACGGCAAGAAAATTGCCGTGGTGAATGCCTCGACGGCCGACGATGTGGCCTCGCGCGAGTTCGGCAAGACCAGCCCCAACATCCGCCGCTTTGAAAGCACCCCGCTCATCATCTCCGAGCTGGCAGGTGGCGGCGTGGATGCCGCCATTGGCGACAACGGCGTGATTGCCTACCGCGTGAGCCAGAACCCCGCCCTCAAGACGGTGGAAGACCCGAGCTTTCCGGAAGAGGGCTTTGGCATTGTGGTGAAGAAGGGCGACAAGCCCCTGCAAGACAAGCTCAACGCAGGCTTGGCCGCCATCCGTGCCGATGGCAGCTATGGCGAAATCTACAAGAAGTGGTTTGCCAAGGAATACAAGGCCCGCTGATCGCTGCCTGTGGGTTTGCCATGCACTGCGGCCGCGTTTGCGGCCGTTTTTGCTGGGGCGCAACGCTATTTGCTATTGCTATTGATTGGGAGGGGTGATGGAACCTGAACTGTGGTTTGGCTGGTTCCGGCCGGACATTCTGGTGGAGTACCGTGAGCTGTTTTGGCGCGGCGCGCTGATGACGCTGGGCATGACGGTGGTGTGTGTGCTGCTGGGCGGTACCTGGGGCCTGTTGCTGGCGCTGGCCCGACTGGCCCAGGCACGCCACGCGCCCTGGAACTGGGTGTGCCGCTTCTTGCTGCGCTGGCCCTCGACGGTGTATGTGAGCTTTTTCCGGGGCACGCCGCTGTTTGTGCAAATTTTGCTGATGCACTTTGCGGTGATGCCGCTGTTCATCCACCCCGTGTCAGGGCTGCTGATTGATGGCGAGCTGGCGCGCACGCTCAAGCAAGAGCATGGGGCGCTGATCTCGGGCATTGCAGCGCTCACGCTCAACTCGGCCGCCTACATCTCAGAGGTGTTCCGCGCGGGCATTCAGTCCATCTCCAAGGGGCAGTTTGATGCGGGGCGCTCGCTGGGCTTCACTCCCATGCAGGTGATGCGCTATGTGGTGCTGCCGCAGGCCTTTAGGCGCATGCTGCCGCCACTGGGCAACAACATGATTGCGCTGCTCAAGGACACGTCGCTGGTGTCTGCCATCGGCCTGGCCGAAATGGCCTACGCCGCACGCACGGTGGCGGGGGCTTATGCGCGGTATTGGGAGCCATACTTGGCCATTTCATTGGCCTACTGGCTCATGACGCTGGCGCTGACCACCGCCTTGCGGCGGCTGGAATACCACCTGGCGCGCAGCGACCGCAGCTAGTTTGACTTATTAACCCGCCGAATCGCTGAACCGCTGCAGTGGCGTGAGCGCAGGGAAGTTGCCCGCGCGCTTTTGCTTCATGGCGGTGACGGATTCGCGCACATGCTGGTTGCTCCAGATCGCGCCCTGCAGCCAGCCCATCTGGCGCAGGCTGTCTTCCACCGAATGGTCGCGGGCGTAGTGGATGGCCTGCTTGGTCCCCCAGATGGCCACGGGTGGCTTGCTGGCAATCTCTTGCGCGCACTGAAGGGCTGCGGCCACCATGGTCTCTTGCGTGTCAAACACTTCGTTGACCAGGCCATAGCCCTGGGCCTTGGCCGCGCCCAGGCGGCGGCCGGTGTAGGCCAGCTCTTTCATCACGCCCAGCGGGATGAGTTTGGGCAGGCGTTGCAGCGTGCCCACGTCGGCCACCATGCCGATGTTGATCTCCTGGATGCAGAAGAACGCATCCTGCGTGGCGTAGCGGATGCAGGCGGCTGTCACCATGTCCACCGCGCCGCCAATGCAGCCGCCGTGGATGGCTGCAATGACGGGAATGCGTAGGTTTTCCAGCCGCGTGAAGGTGGCCTGCATGTCGGTCAGCAGGTCAAAAATGGCTGCGCGGCCCTCGGGGCTTTGGTCGTCCATGGTGATGGCGCCGCCAAAGGTTTCGAGCGCCATGCCCGCACTGAAGTGTTTGCCCGTGCTGCTGATGACCAGCGCCCGTGCCTCGCCCGCCTGGTGCAGGTGGGCCAGCACCGCGTCCAGCTCACGCCAGAAGGTGGGATGCATGGTGTTCAGGGCCTCTGGCTTGTTCAAAACCAAGTGGGCCACCTGCGCGGTGGTGCTGAGGGTAAAGCAGGTGAGGGCGGTGATGTCGGTGTTCATGGCCTGACACTCTAGGGCGCCCGCCTGTTGCTGTTCGTCGCCTGGGCGACTTTGGGTTAAATGGGCCTCTAGCGCTTGAAGTAAAAGCGCTGGCAGCTATTGTTTTGATAGCGATTTGCGATTTGCGATTGGTGCTGGGCTGTCGCGGGTGCCCGCTAGGGATGTCCTGCATAACCCTCGCGAGGCGGTGGTAGTGCGGGTCGGGATGGGCCACAAGGCATCTTTTTGCAGCCAATAGCGTGCTATTGGCAAGAAAAGCAACGCAGTGGATCGCCCGAAGCCGTGCTATCACAGTCCGCAGGGAGTTATGCCGGACATCCCTAGGGCCTACCCGGCGTGGACTCAATCGCCGCCCCCGCCGCAGCCACCTCCACAGCCACCCCCGTCGCCGCCGCCATCGCCTCCTCCACCCCCGCCCCCGCCTCCGTCCGAGCTGTCGGCCCCGCCAAAGTCGCCTGAGCTGCCGCTGTAGCCGCCGTCCGAAAAATCGGTGCCGCAGTAGGGGGAGCCGCCGCAGCCGCTGTTCGAGCTGGCCGCTGTGGTGCTCGGCGCGCCCGTCAGGCGGCAGTCGGGTACATAGTGAAACCCGTTGGGGATGGCGAACTTGGCATCCAGGGCAAACAGCAGGGGCAGGCGGCTGGGGGCCTTGGGGTCGATGGACTCTTCCTTGCAGGCCCAGAACCAGGCGCGCCGCAGGCCGTCGTTGTGCATGCCCCTGCGGCCCAGGGCTTCGGCCGGGGTGTGGTGCAAAAAGCGGCCCAGCGCATGGGTGCACCACAGCTTGTAGGCCTGCGTGTGCAAGATGAATTCATGCCACAGCACATCGACCGCCTGTGAGGGCATGGCCACAAACTGGCGGCTGCGCAGGCAGGCGAGGAAGAACTGCCGCAGGCCCCGTTCGACCAGCTCGCCATCCTTGGCGCTCAACTGCGGGTAGGCCTCGCGCAGTTTGCGCTGCAAAAAGCGGGGCAAGGGGGCTTCGCGGATGTAGCGCTCACGCGCTGCTGTGGTTCGCTGGATGCACAGCGCGGTCATCGCCACGGTGGCAATGAAATACAAGACCCAGTACCAGTGAGGGCGCCACAGGCCTGCGGCCACCCCGACAAAGCCCAGTATCCAGCCCACGATGGCGGCGAACATGGGCAGCTGGCCCCAGCGCAGCAGTGCGATTTCGGTTTTTGTCATCGATCCTCCTTTGTTGTTGTTTTTGTTGGGATCGATTCAACGCCTGTTTTGTGACGAATTGGTGACTGTCATATGGAAGTCACAGGTCTCCTGGTGGTGCGCTGCCTAAAGATTGGGTGGGCTGTAGCGCTGGGGATACACCGGGCAGCGCCTGCGCTGGCAACCGCCCGGGTTTTGCTGTGAACCGGCTTTGAGCGAAATCAGCGCCGCTTGCCGCTGCCGCCAAAAATACTGCCCAACACGCCGCGCAAAATCTCCTTGCCCAGCGTTGTGCCCATTGTGCGCACGGCGGACTTGGCCATGGTCTGGGCCAGGCCATCGCGTTTGCCGCCGCGGGGGCCGGTGGTGCCAAACAGCACGTCGTTGAGCCCGCCCAGCAGCCCTCCGCCCGCATCGGCTGGTGCTGCTGGCGTGCCAGGGCTGGATGTGCCATTGGTGCCGTTGCTGCCCGTGGACGGCGCCTGCGTTGTGGCTTCGTTGGTGCGGCCTTTGAGCTTTTCGTAGGCCGATTCACGGTCGATGGCCTTTTCATACACGCCTGCCACCAGGGATTGCGCCAATAGTGCCTGGCGCTGCGGTGGGGTGATGGGGCCCAACTGGCTGGCCGGGGGCAGCACAAACACGCGCTCGGTCACGCTGGGGCGGCCCTTGGCGTCCAGAAAGCTCACCAGCGCCTCGCCCACGGCCAACTCGGTGATGGCGGTTTCAATGTCCAGCCCGGGTTTTTGCCGCATGGTGGTGGCCGTGGCCTTCACGGCCTTTTGGTCGCGGGGGGTGAAGGCGCGCAGCGCGTGCTGCACGCGGTTGCCCAGCTGCGCTAGCACGCTGTCGGGGATGTCGAGCGGGTTCTGCGTGACAAAGTACACGCCCACGCCCTTGGAGCGCACCAGGCGCACCACCAGCTCAATGCGCTCAATGAGCACCTTGGGCGCTTCGTTGAACAGCAAGTGGGCTTCGTCGAAGAAGAACACCAGTTTGGGCTGCTCGGGGTCGCCGATTTCGGGCAATTGCTCAAACAACTCAGACAGCATCCACAACAAAAAGGTGGCATACAGGCGCGGCGCGTTCATGAGCTTGTCGGCCGCCAGGATGTTGATGACGCCATGGCCATCCACGGTCTGCATGAAATCCTGGATGTTGAGCATGGGCTCGCCAAAGAACTGCGTACCGCCTTGCTGCTCGATCTGCAGCAGCCCGCGCTGGATGGCTCCCACGCTGGCGGAGCTGACGTTGCCATACTCGGTGGTGAAGTCCTTGGCGTTGTCGCCCACATACTGCAGCATGGCCCGCAAGTCCTTGAGGTCCAGCAGCAGCAGGCCGTTGTCATCGGCAATCTTGAACACCAGGTTGAGCACGCCCAGCTGGGTTTCGTTCAGGTTGAGCATGCGGCCCAGCAGCAGCGGGCCCATGTCGGAGATGGTGGCGCGCACGGGGTGGCCTTGCTCGCCAAACACATCCCACAGCGTGGTGGGGCAGGCCTGGGGCGCTGGCAAGTCCAGCCCGCGCTCTTTGAGCACGCCTGCCAGCTTGTCGCCGATCTTGCCCGGCTGGCTGGCGCCGGTGAGGTCGCCTTTCACGTCGGCCATGAACACCGGCACGCCGATGCGAGAAAAATTCTCGGCCAGGGTTTGCAGGGTCACCGTCTTGCCGGTGCCCGTGGCGCCGGTGATGAGCCCGTGGCGGTTGGCCAGCCCTGGCAGCAGGTGGCATTCGGTGTCGGCGTGCTTGGCAATCAGCATGGGGTTGGCCATTTGGGGTTTCCTCGGGGTACGGTCTAGGAGCCTGTCGGACTTGGAAATCGTCGGCTGTAAATCGACCGCAGCGGTCCATTTTCCACCGTCTTTTTGCCCCATAGCTGGGCTATGAGGCTGCAAATCCGGCAAAAACTGTCCTCGCTGGGGCCGATTTTCGCTTTCGACGCTCCAAGTCCGGCAGGCTCCTCGCAAAAAGTAAAATCAGCAGGCTAGATTAAATCAATACAAAAGGATCTCTCGTGGCAGGACACAGTAAATGGGCGAATATCCAGCACCGTAAGGGGCGCCAGGATGAAAAGCGCGGCAAGATCTGGACCCGCATCATTCGTGAAATCACTGTGGCGGCCCGTGCCGGTGGCGGCGATCTGTCTGCCAACCCCCGCCTGCGCCTGGCGGTGGACAAGGCCAAGGCGGCCAACATGCCCGCCGACCGCATCAAATACAACATCGACAAGGCCACGGGCAACGCCGAAGGCCTGACCTACGAAGAAATCCGCTACGAAGGCTATGGCATTGGTGGCGCCGCCATCATGATCGACACCATGACTGACAACCGTGTGCGCACCGTGGCCGAAGTGCGCCACGCGTTCAGCAAGCACGGTGGCAACATGGGCACCGAGGGCTCGGTGGTGTTCCAGTTCAAGCACTGCGGCCAGCTGATTTTTGCCCCCGGCACCAGCGAAGACAAGGTGATGGAAGTGGCGCTGGAGGCGGGCGCTGAGGACGTTGTGACCGATGACGACGGCGCGGTAGAAGTGCTGACGGCCCCGGCCGACTTCGAAGCGGTGAAGAACGCCCTGGAGGCCGCAGGCCTGACGCCTGAGGTGGCCAGTGTGACCATGCGGCCTGAGAACACGATTGAGCTGACGGGCGACGATGCCGCCAAGATGCAAAAGCTGCTGGACGTGCTGGAAGACCTGGACGATACGCAAGAGGTTTATCACAACGCGGCGCTGTGAAGCTCCCCCTGAGCGGCTTTGCCGCTTCCCCCTCTCTCGCTGCGCGGGAGGGGGACAACGCCCTCGCTGCGGGGCGGCCCTTGCTCGGCGTTCCTGGCCTGGGCCGCGCCAGTTGCGCCGTCTTGTGTGCGTTGTCTAGCGCAATGAATAACTGAGATTTTCCCCGGAGTTTTGGCTGCCAGCAATGTTGCAGCGCCAGGATTTCACTAAAGGTTCCTATGAAAGTACTTGTGATTGGTGGCGGCGGCCGTGAACACGCAATGGCCTGGAAACTGAGCCAGTCGCCCAAGGTGACGAAGGTGTACGTGGCCCCAGGCAATGGCGGCACGGCTTTGAACCCCAAACTCGAAAACGTGGCCCTGAGCGATGTGCGCGAGCTGCGCCAGTGGGCCCAGGTCGAGAAGATCGCCCTGACGGTGGTGGGCCCCGAGGCACCGCTGGCCGCAGGTGTGGTGGACGAGTTCCGCGCCAATGGCATGCGTATTTTTGGCCCCACCAAGGCGGCAGCGCAGCTGGAAAGCTCCAAGGCTTTCTCTAAGGCGTTCATGCGCCGCCACGGCATTCCTACGGCCGATTACGACACCTTCACCGACCCAGCCGAAGCCCACGCCTTTGTGGACCGCCTGGGCGCCCCCATCGTCATCAAGGCCGATGGCCTGGCCGCTGGCAAGGGCGTGGTGGTGGCTATGACGCTGCAAGAAGCCCACGACGCCGTGGACTTCATGCTGGTGGACAACAAGTACGGTGTGGCTCACAACGAGGGCGGAGCCCGCGTGGTGATCGAGGCGTTTTTGGAGGGCGAAGAAGCTTCCTTCATCGTCCTGTGCGACGGCAAGAACGTGGTGGCTCTGGCCACCAGCCAGGACCACAAGCGCCTCAAGGACGGCGACGAAGGCCCCAACACGGGCGGCATGGGCGCGTATTCGCCCGCGCCTGTGGTCACGGCCGATGTGCATGCCCGCGCTATGCGCGAAATCATCCTGCCCACCATCCGTGGCATGGAAAAAGACGGCATTCCCTATACCGGCTTCTTGTACGCCGGTTTGATGATTGACGCCAAGGGCCAGCCCAAGACGCTCGAGTTCAACTGCCGCATGGGTGACCCAGAGACCCAGCCCATCTTGATGCGCCTGAAAAGCGACTTCAGCGATGTGATGGCCGCCGCCGCCGATGGCAAGCTCGACCAGCTTGAGCTGCAGTGGGACCGCCGCACCGCCTTGGGCGTGGTGATGGCTGCACACGGCTACCCAGACAGCCCACGCAAGGGCGATGTGATCACCGGCGTGCCGCTGTTCAACGAGTCGGACACGGCTTTGGACCATGCCGTGGTGTTCCACGCGGGCTCCACATTGGAAGATGGCCAGTTGAAGGTGTCTGGCGGCCGCGTACTGTGCGTAACGGCGCTGGCCGATACCGTCAAGCAAGCGCAGCAAAAGGTGTACGAAGTGGCCAAAAACATCCAGTTCGACGGCGCGCAGTACCGCACCGACATTGGCTACCGCGCTGTGAAGTGAGGCCTCTTTTGCCGCCACGGCGTTCCCCGCTCAAGGGGCGCCGTGGCGGCAAGGCTGTTTTTGTTCGGCGCCTTTGAATAGGTTCTTGTGCCTGCGCCGCGCCAGTTTGCGGGTGTGCTCGGCACCCCGCGCAACGGACCACCAAAATGCAACAACCCGGATTGAACCCCGCCACCACTGTGGCCACTGTGCGCAGCTACTTGCTGGGCCTGCAAGCGCGCATCACCGAAGCGCTGGAGGCTCTGGAAGGCGAGGGCGGGGCGCGCTTTTTGGCCGATGCCTGGAGCAAGCCACCGGGCGAGCCGCTGCAGGGCGATGGCGTCACCAAGATCATGGAAGGCGGCCGGGTGTTCGAGCGCGCAGGCTGCGGCTTCAGCCATGTGCGTGGCCCGCAGCTGCCGCCCTCGGCCACGCAGCACCGGCCCGAGCTGGCGGGCGCGCCGTTCGAGGCCATGGGCGTGTCGCTGGTGTTCCATCCACGCAATCCCTATGTGCCCACGGTGCATATGAATGTGCGCATGATTGCGGCCGGCCACCCTGGCCAGGCACCGACCTGCTGGTTTGGCGGTGGTATGGACCTCACGCCGTACTACGGGTTTGAGGAAGACGCCGTGCACTTTCACCGCACCTGCCGCGATGCGCTCAGCGCCTTTGGTGACGACAAGTACCCGCGCTTCAAGCAGTGGTGCGACGAATACTTCTACCTCAAGCACCGCAGCGAGCAGCGCGGTGTGGGCGGCGTGTTCTATGACGACTTTTCGGAGCTGGGCTTTGACCAGAGTCTGGCGATGACGCAGTCGGTGGGCGACGCCTTCCTCAAAGCCTATTTGCCCATCGTGGAAAAGCGCCAGGACACACCCTATGGCGAGCGCGAGCGCGACTTCCAGCTCTACCGCCGGGGCCGTTATGTCGAGTTCAACCTGGTGTGGGACCGGGGCACGCACTTTGGCCTGCAGTCGGGCGGGCGCACCGAGTCGATCCTGCTGTCCATGCCGCCGTTGGTGGCCTGGTCGTACCAGCGCCAAGCCGAGCCGGGCTCGCCCGAAGCGGCCTTGATGCAACAGTTTTTGGTGCGGCGCGACTGGCTGTAGCCAGTGCACTGCCGTGTTTTAGGGCCTGCCAATCAGGGGTCTTGAACCCCGCCACGGCCCAAAAGCTATAATTTCAATAGCTGGCAGCGCTTGATCTATAAGCGCAAGAGGCCAAAAACACCTATTAACGCCTCTGCGCCCGTGCGCAACACCCAAGGCGTAGCCCCTCTGGCTGTGCGCTGCGTTGCGCGCTATATTGATTCCACCCTTTCTACTTCTCTGCCTGATGACCACCTCCACCAAATCGGAAACCGCTGCCAAAAAAGACGTGACCAAGCTCCAGCGTGCCATCGTTGATGGCCTGGAAGACGTCAAGGCGCAAGACATCCAGGTCTTCAACACCGAGCACTTGTCGCCGCTGTTTGAGCGGGTGATCGTGGCATCGGGCACCTCCAACCGCCAGACCAAGGCGCTGGCCGCCAGCGTGCGCGACGCCGTGAAGGAAGCGGGTTTTTCCAAGCCCCGCATCGAGGGTGAAGACAACGGCGAATGGATCATCGTGGACTGCGGCTCGGCCGTGGCACACATCATGCAGCCCGCCATCCGCCAGTACTACCGCCTGGAAGAACTGTGGGGCGAAGTGCCCGTGCGCCTGAAGCTGGGAGCGGCCAAGCCGTCTTCCACGGCTGCCGCCGATCTGGCTGACAAGAAGTCGGCCCAGAAGGCTGCCAAGTCGGATGCGAAGACTGCAGCCAAGAAGGCCCCCGCCAAAAAGGCGGCGGCTGCACCTGCAGCGCCTGCCCGCTCTGGCAAGGCCACCGTGAAGGCTGTGGCCAAGACCGCGGCGAAAACGGCTGCAAAAACCGGTGCCAAGGCAGCGCCTGCCAAATCGGCCGCCGCAAAAACTGCCAGCGCCAAGCCCACCGCAAAGACTACGGCCAAGACCACCGCAGCCAAACCTGCCAGCAAGGCAGCTGGCACTGCAGTCGCCAAGAAGCCCGCAGCCACCAAGGCACCGGTCAAGACCGTGGTCGTCAAACCTGTGGGCGCCAAGAAGCCTGCGGCCAAGAAGTCGCCCGCCGCCAAGGCCCCCGCACGCGCAGCGGCCAAGCCCGCTGCAAAAACCGCAGCCAAGGCCGCCCCGAAAGCTGTAGCCAAGCCTGCCGCAAAGCCCGCCGCCAAAAAGGCCCCGGCCCGCAAGGGCTGATCGGTCTGCACGCTGCGCGCCCGGCGGGTCTGGGCGTGCCAGCAGCCCTCTTTCTCACGCACCCAGGTTGATCCATGAAGCTGCTGATTGTTGCCGTCGGGCAGCGGGTGCCCGATTGGGCGCAAACCGCCTACGACGACTACGCCAAACGCTTTCCGCCCGAGCTCAAGGTCGAGCTCAAGGCCGTCAAAACCGAGCCACGCGGCTCCAAGACGCTGGAGACGCTGTACGCCGCAGAGCGTGAGCGCATCGAAGCCGCCATCCCACGCGGCACCCGCGTGGTGGCACTGGACGAGCGCGGTACCAACCTCACCACCAAGGCCCTGGCCGATCGGCTCAAGGGCTGGCAGCTGGGTGGCGACGACGTGGCCCTGGTCATTGGCGGGCCCGACGGGCTGGACCCAGCCTTTCGCCAGGCGGCGCATGAACGTATCCGCCTGTCGGATTTGACGCTGCCCCACGCCATGGTGCGTGTGCTGCTGATAGAGCAGCTGTACCGGGCCTGGTCTGTGAACGCTGGGCACCCTTACCACCGCGAGTGAGGCGTGCGTGCTTTGCGCTGGCTTACAAATTGCTCTTGTTTTTATAGCTGCTGGCGCTTGGTGAGAAAGCGCTAGAGCCGATTTTTATTCAAAATCTGTTCATGCCTGACTTCATCTACCTCGCCTCCCAAAGCCCGCGCCGCCGCCAGTTGCTGGAGCAACTGGGCGTGCGCCATGAGCTGCTGTTGCCCAACGTTCAGGGCGACGTGACCGAAGACGCCGAGGGCATCGAAGCCGTGTTGCCTGGCGAAAGCCCCGACGACTACGTCATGCGTGTCACCGGCCTCAAGCTCGATGCCGCCGTGGCCCGCTGCGCCCGCCGTGGGCTGCCCTCAGCCCCCATCCTGTGCTCCGACACCACCGTGGCGCTGGGCCCCACCATCTACGGCAAGCCCGACGATGCCGCCCATGCGGCGCGCATGCTGGCCGAGCTGTCGGGCCAGACGCACCGGGTGCTCACAGCGGTGGCCGTGCAGGCGGGGCAGGGTGGGAAAGGCGCAGTGGCCCAGCGGCTGCAGGCGTTGTCGGTGTCTGAGGTGACCTTTGCACCGCTGACCCCTGCGCAAATCGCCGCCTATGTGGCCACGGGCGAGCCCTTGGGCAAGGCCGGGGCCTATGGCATTCAAGGCGCAGCCGCTGCCTTCATCCCTGTGCTGCATGGCAGCTATTCAGGCATCATGGGCCTGCCTATGTTTGAGACGGCCCAGCTGCTGCGCTCCATCGGTTTTGCTGTCTAAGTCTTCACTGCATTCACACCATGGCCGCCTCCATCCAACAAGACATTCTGATCAACTGGTCACCCCAGGAAACCCGCGTGGCCGTGGTGGAGCATGGCGCAGTGCAAGAGCTGCACCTGGAGCGCACGCTGGAGCGCGGGCTGGTGGGCAACGTCTACCTGGGCAAGGTTTCGCGCGTGCTGCCGGGCATGCAGTCGGCCTTTATCGACATTGGCCTGGAGCGCGCAGCCTTCTTGCATGTGGCCGATGTGTGGCACCGCCAGCCCGATGGCGAACCACCATCGTTTGCCCGTAAGACCGAGCCGCAACTGCCCATTGAAAAGCAAGTGTTCGAGGGGCAGTCGCTCATGGTGCAAGTCATCAAAGACCCCATCGGCACCAAAGGCGCGCGGCTGTCTACACAGATCAGCATCGCGGGCCGCCTGCTGGTGTTTTTGCCGCAAGACGACCATGTGGGCGTGTCGCAGAAGATTCCGCCTGCCGAGCGCGATGCTCTTCGGTCTCGCCTGCAGGCCCTGGTGGGTGACAAGTCCACGGGTGGGGGCGGTGGCTTTATCCTGCGCACCAACGGCGAAGACTCCACGGACGAAGAGTTGGCCGAAGACATTGCCTACCTGCGCAAGACCTGGGCGCGCATCAAAGAAGCCTCGCTCAAGCTGCCTGCGGGCTCGCTCTTGCACCAGGATCTGGATTTGCTGCAGCGCGTGCTGCGCGACCTCGTGGGTGATCACACGCAGACCATCCGTTTGGATTCGATGGAGCAGTTCCACCGCCTGCGCGCGTTTGGGCAAGAGTTCATGCCCGCCGCCGCTGGCAAGCTGCAGCATTACAAGGGCGAGCGGCCCATCTTTGACCTGTACTCCATCGACGAAGAAGTGGCCAAGGCCCTGGGGCGCCGGGTGGAGTTGAAATCGGGCGGCTACCTCATCGTGGACCAGACCGAGGCGCTGACCACTATCGACGTGAACACCGGTGGCTACGTGGGTGCCCGCAATTTCGACGACACCATCTTCAAGACCAACCTGGAGGCCGCGCAGGCCATTGCCCGCCAGCTGCGCCTGCGCAACCTGGGCGGCATCATCATCGTGGACTTCATCGACATGGTGCGCGAGGACCACCAGCAGGCCGTGCTGTCCGAGTTCAAGAAGCAGCTCGCGCGCGACCGGGTCAAGACCATGTCGTCGGGCACGTTCTCGCAACTGGGCCTGGTGGAGATGACGCGCAAGCGCACCCGCGAGTCGCTCGCCCACATGCTGTGCGAGCCTTGCGAAGCCTGCCAGGGCAAGGGCAGTGTGAAGACTGCGCGCAGCGTGTGCTACGACATCCTGCGCGAGATCTTGCGCGAAGCCCGTCAGTTCAACCCGCGCGAATTCCGCGTGGTCGCCTCCGCGCGGGTGGTGGAGCTGTTTTTGGACGAGGAAAGCCAGCACCTGGCTGGCCTCTCGGATTTCATCAAGAAGCCCATCTCGCTGCAGGCCGAGAGCGCGGTGGGGCAGGAGCAGTACGACATCGTGCTGCTGTAGCAGCCACGTTGTTCGACTGCTTGCCTCAGGCCTCGATCTGCATCGCAGGGCGCGCCTGCACCTGGGCCAGCCAGGTCTGCACATGCGGGTGCGCATTGACCGGCGCTCCCAGGTACACGCTGTAGCCCAGCACCGAGCCCACAACCAAGTCCACCAGCGAATAGTCTGCGCCGAGCATCCAGGGCTGCTTTGCCAGCCGTGCGTCCAGCAGCGCCAGCAGATCGTTCAGCCCCGCAGTGGCTGCCTTCGCATAGGCAGGGCTGCGCAGTGCCTCGTCGCCCTGCGTCGCCACATGCAGGTGCTTGAGGACCGTGCCGTAGGTCACATACGCCCAGGTGCACCATGACAAGGCCTGCAGCGCCTCGGGCGTGCCCGCAGTGGGCCACAGCCCGCGCTCGACGCCGTAGCGGTGGCTCAGCCACAGGTGGATGGCCAGGGCCTCGAACATGGGGGCGCCGTCCACCGTCAGCGTGGGCACCTTGCCGTTGGGGTTGAGGGCCAGGTACTCCGGGCGGTGCTGTTCGCCAGCGCGGATGTCGATCTTCACGCGCTCGTGGGGCACGCCCAGCTCGGTAAGTGCGCAGGCGATGGGGGTGGCACTCGACATGGGGTGCCAGTACAGGACGATGGACATCGAAAACTCCTTGGGGTGGTGGGTAAAAGGTGGCGCCACTGTAGAAGCCATTGCGGACAATTTCGGTCCGCAATCCACCGTACAGTCGCACCATGCTGACTTCATCGACCCGGCTGCTGCGCCTGCTGTCCCTGTTGCAAACCCGTAGCCACTGGTTGGGGTCCGAACTGGCCGAGCGCCTGGAAGTGCACCCGCGCACCTTGCGGCGCGATGTGGACCGCTTGCGCCAGCTCGGCTACCCGGTGCAGGCCAGCAGTGGCGTGGCGGGCGGCTATGCCTTTCGCGCGGGGCAGGCGCTGCCCCCGTTGCTGCTCGACGACGAAGAAGCCCTGGCCGTATCGATTGCGCTGCGCACCGCCACCGCGGGCGCCGTGGTCGGCATTGAAGAGCCCGCCTTGCGCGCCCTGGTCAAGCTGGAGCAGGCCATGCCCCTGCGGCTGCGCGAACAGGTGGACGCTTTGCGCTCCACCATCCTGCCCCTGGACCGCGTCGGGCCGGTGGTGGAGGCCTCGCTGCTGGCCACGCTCGCGTCGGCCTGCCGCGACCAGTTGCGGCTCGGGTTCTCGTACGAAGACGGCAAGGGGCGTGCCACCCAGCGCGCCGTGGAGCCGCAGGGCATGGTGCACACCGGCATGCGCTGGTACTTGGTGGCGTGGGACTGCGACCGTGGCGATTGGCGCACCTTCCGCATCGACCGCATGGTGGCAAAGCCCGAAGTCGGCGCGCATTTTTCACCGCGCCCCGGGCCGGACGGCGGCGACCTCAAGGCGTATGTGTCGCGCTCCATCACTGAAGCGCCGCACCCCGACCAGGCGCGGGTGGTGCTGCACGCACCTTACGCAGACATGGCGCGGCGCATTCCGCCGTCGGCGGGTGTGGTCACGGCGCTGGCGGATGGGCAGCGGTGCCAGCTGGAATGCGCTGCCAATGACTCACTGGTGTTCTGGCTCATGGCGCTCAACGTGGAATTCGAGGTGCTGGCGCCCGCATCGCTGAAGGAGAGGCTGCGCGTGGCGGGGGAGCGGGCTTTGAAGTGCACAGCCTGAGGGCTAGGAACCAGTACTAAGAGCGGCTAACAAAACTCAGCGAAGCGGTTCTGGCTAGGCGCGGCGTACCAGGCAGTACGCGTAGTACGACAAGACGCGGCAACGACGCCAGAAGAGTTTTGTTAGCCGCTCTAAGGCACGAACCGGTACCCAATCCCTGCCTCGGTCACCAAGTGCCGGGGCATGGAGGCGTTGTCCTCCACCTTCTTGCGCAGATTGGCCAGATGCACGCGCACATAGTGCGTGTCCTCCGCGTGGCCCGGCCCCCACACGGCCTTGAGCAACTGCTGGTGGGTGATGACTCGGTCGGGTTGGGATGCGAGGTGGGTGAGCAGCTTGTATTCGATGGGCGTGAGGTGCAGGGCCTCGCTGCCATGCCCTTCCGTGTGGCGCTCCACGGTGCGGCGGGCCAGGTCCACGGTGATGTTGCCGAACTGGATCACGGGTATTGCCTCGGCGCTGGATGCCCGCTGGCTGCGCCGCAACTGGGCGCGCACGCGGGCCATCAGCTCGCCCGAGCCAAAGGGCTTGACCAGGTAATCGTCGGCCCCGGCGTCCAGCGCCGCGATCTTGCTGGCTTCGGCGCTGCGGGCCGAGAGCACGATGATGGGCATGGCCGACCAGGTGCGCAGGTCGCGGATCAAATCGACGCCATCCCCATCGGGCAGGCCCAGGTCCAGCACCACCAGGTCGGGGCGGCGGGTGCCGGCTTCAATCAGGCCGCGCTGCAGCGTGGCGGCCTCGTGCACGGTGTGGCCTTCGGTCTCCAGCGTCAGGCGCACAAAGCGGCGGATATCGGCTTCGTCTTCAACGATGAGGATGTGCGTGGGCAGGTCGGTCATGGCATGGATGCAAGGGTGTCAGGCGTCGGCGTCGTCGCCCAGGTCGGTGGGCGGTGTGCCGCGTGGCAGCAGCAGCGTAAAGCGCGCACCTGCAGGCTGGCCCTGTGCGTTGTGGATCGTATCGCCCCGGATGCTGCCGCCATGCGCCTGCACGATGGCGCGGCAAATCGCCAGCCCCAGGCCTACACCGGGCGTCGCGCTCTCGCGGGCGCCGCGCTCGAACTTTTCAAACAGCAACTCTTCGCGCCCTTTGGGCAGGCCAGGACCTTCGTCGGTGAGGGTCAGTGCCACCGCGTCGCTTTGCGGCTGCGCGCTGATGTGGATGGTGGTGTCTGCGGGTGTGTATTTGGCGGCGTTTTCCAGCAGGTTGACCAGCACACGCTCCATCAGCACGGCATCGATCTGCAGCAGCGGCAGGTCGTCGGGCAGAGTCACTTCGACCCGGTGCGCAGCGATGGCCGGGGCGCTGGCGGCGAGGGCGCTGCCCACCACTTCTTCCAGCGGCTGCCAGGCCTTGTTGAGCTGCACGGCCCCGGCCTCCAGGCGGGCCATGTCCAGCAGGTTGTTGACCAGTGCACTCATGCGCTGGGCGGATTGCTGGATCGCGCCGGTCAGCTCTTGTTGATGGGCAGGCAGGGGCGGCTGCACCATGGCCAGTGATTCGGCCAGGCCGACCAGCGAGGCCAGCGGCGTGCGCAGATCGTGCGAGATGGCCGACAGCAGCGAGTTGCGCAGCCGCTCGGACTCGATCTGTACCGTGCTTTTTTGCGCCACGTCGATGTAGTGGATGCGTTCGAGCGAAATGGCGAGCAGCGAGGCGCAGGTCTGCAGCAGGCGGCGCGGTTCTACGCCCGGCACCTGGCCTTGCGGCATCGCCACCACCAGCACGCCACGGATGCGCATCGGCGCCTTGAGCGGCAGCACCAGCGTGGGGCTGGAGTGCAAGGTGTCCGTGCCCCGTCCCGCAGGTTCGCCGCGCTCAAAAGCCCATTGCGCCACGGCCAGGTCCACAGGGGCGGTGCCGCCGGGCAGCACTTGCAGGCGGTTGTCGTCGTCGGCCACCACCAAGGTGCTGCCTGCGTTGAATTCGCCCGTCATGAAGCGGGCGCCAATCTCGGCCACCTGGTCGGGCAGCAGCGCGGCAGACAGGTCCCGTGCCATGTCGTACAGGCTGCGCACGCGGTGTTCGCGGTCGGTGGCGGCCTCGGCCTGCACCTTGAGCCCGGCGGTGAGCTGGCCCACCACCAGGGCCACCACCAGCATCACGGCGAAGGTGACGACGTACTGCGCGTCGCTCACCGCAAAGTTGAAGCGGGGCGGCACAAAGAAGAAATCAAAGAACCCCACGCCCAGGAACGCGGCCATGATGGCCGGGCCGCGCCCGAATCTGAGAGCCACCCCCACCACCACCAGCAAAAACAGCATGACGATGTTGGTCAGCTCCAGCACATTGGCCAGCGGTGTGGCAATGACGGCGGCAATGCAGCAGGCCAGGGCGGCGGCGATGTAGCCGGGCCAGAAGGGCGGGCGCGTGGCGGACGGGGTGGTGCTAGCGATGGGCTTGGCGTTGTCTGCCGGGGTTGTGCTGCCTGTTCGGCCCACCAGCGTGCCGACCTGCAGCAGGTCGAGGTCGCTCGCCAGTTGGCCGACCTGCTCCGCCAGTGTGGCTTGCCACGGCCAGCGGCGCGTGCTGCGCCCCATCACCACGCGCACCAGGTTGTGTTCGCGCGCATAGCGCACCAGGGCCTGGGCGGGCTGCGCGGCAGGCAGCACGGCGCAGGCGGCGGCGCCCAGTTGCTGGGCGATTTTCAGCGTGCGCTCCACCTGCGGGTGCAGGGTGGCCGACTGGCCTTGCTGCTCGGGCGTTTCCACATGCACGGCGTGCCAGGGCAGGTCGAGCTGGGCGGCCAGGCGGGCGCAGCTGCGCACCACTTTTTCGGCGTTGTCGCCCGTGCCCACGCAGGCCAGCAGGGCCTCGCGGTTGGGCCACACGGCCTCGGCGGTGGTGGTGCTGGCGCGGCGGTAGGCGCGCATTTCGTCGTCCACCCGGTCGGCGGTGCGGCGTAGGGCCAGCTCACGCAGGGCCAGTAGGTTGCCTTTGCGGAAAAAGTGGGTGGCAGCACGCTCGGCCTGCTGGGGAAGGTAGACCTTGCCGGCTTTGAGGCGCGCCAGCAGCTCGTCGGGCGGCAGGTCGACCACCACCACTTCATCGGCCGCGTCAAAGAACTGGTCGGGCACCGTCTCCCACACGCGGATGCCGGTGATGCCGCTCACGATGTCGTTCAGGCTCTCCAGGTGCTGCACGTTCATGGTGGACCACACGTCGATGCCTGCAGCCAGCAGCTCTTCAGCGTCTTGCCAGCGCTTGGGGTGGCGCGATCCGGCCACGTTGCTGTGGGCCAGTTCGTCCAGCAGCACCAGGCCCTCTGGGTGCGCAGCGCCCCAGGCCAGGGCGGCGTCCAGGTCAAACTCGGGCAGGGTGCGGTCTTTGTAGGGCAGGGCGCGCAGCGGCAGGCGCGGCAGGTGCGCGGTCAGCGCCTCGGTGTCGGCGCGGCCATGCGTCTCGACCACGCCAATGGTGACGGGCAGGCCCTGCACTTGCGCTGCCCGGGCGGCAGACAGCATGGCAAAGGTCTTGCCCACCCCCGCACAGGCGCCAAAAAACACCTTGAGCCGCCCGCGCTGCTGCTGGGCCTGCTCTTGCTGGATGCGCTGCAGCAGCGCGTCGGGGTCGGGGCGATCCTGCATGGGCACAGTGTATCCACCAAATATGAATCAAATCGGCATCTGGCGCTTGTACATAGAGCGTAAGCAGCTATTTATTTGATAGCGAATCGAGTGCCAGGTTCAGCGCCAGCACATTCACGCGCGGCTCGCCCAGCAGGCCCAGCCAGGGGGTGTCGGTGTGCTGCTGCACCAGGGCCTGCACCTTTGCCAGCGGCAGGCCATGGGCCTTTGCCACGCGTTCGGCCTGGTAGTCGGCCGCAGCGGGGCTGATGTGCGGGTCCAGCCCGCTGGCCGAGGCCGTGACCAGGTCCACGGGCACGGGGCGGGTGTTGCCGGGGTCGGCGGCGCGCAGGGCGTTGATGCGTGCCTTCACGGCTTCGGCCAGCGCCGGGTTGGTGGGGCCCAGGTTGGAGCCACCCGAGGCCGATGCGTTGTACGGCATGGGTGCCGTGGCCGAAGGGCGGCCCCAGAAGTGGCCGGGCTCGGTGAACGACTGGCCGATCAGCTCCGAGCCCACCGCCTTGCCACCTTGCGTGATGAGGCTGCCGTTGGCTTGGTGCGGGAAGGCCGTTTGTGCCACGCCGGTCACGGCCAGCGGGTACAGCAGGCCGGTGACGATGGACAGCACGACAAACAGCGTGAGGGCAGGGCGCAGCAGGCCGCCTGGGCTGGCGGGCACGTCGTCGCGGGGGATACGGATAGGCATACTTTTTCCTTTCAATGACTCTGTGATCTGTGTCTTCGGAGGGGGCAGGGCTCAGACTAGGCCGACGGCCGCCAGCACCATGTCAATCGCCTTGATGCCGATGAAGGGCACGACCACGCCGCCCAGTCCGTACAGGGCCAGGTTGCGGCGCAGCAGCGCGGCGGCGCCCACGGCGCGGTAGCGCACGCCCTTCAGGGCCAGCGGGATCAGGAAAACGATGACCAGGGCGTTGAAGACCACTGCCGACAGGATGGCCGAGCTGGGGCTCGCCAACTGCATGAAGTTGAGCGCCGACAGCTGCGGGTAGGTGGTGACGAAGGCCGCCGGGATGATGGCGAAGTACTTGGCGATGTCGTTGGCGATGCTGAAGGTGGTCAGCGAGCCGCGCGTCATCAGCATCTGCTTGCCGGTCTCCACGATCTCGATGAGCTTGGTGGGGTTGCTGTCCAGGTCCACCATGTTGCCGGCCTCCTTGGCGGCCTGGGTGCCGGTGTTCATCGCCACGGCCACGTCGGCCTGGGCCAGGGCGGGCGCGTCGTTGGTGCCGTCGCCGGTCATGGCCACCAGCTGCCCGGCGGCCTGGTAGCTGCGGATGAGCTGCAGTTTCGCTTCGGGCGTGGCCTCGGCCAGGAAGTCGTCCACGCCGGCCTCTGCGGCAATGGCGGCGGCCGTCAGGCGGTTGTCGCCGGTCACCATCACGGTCTTGATGCCCATGCGGCGCAGTTCGGCAAAGCGCTCCTTGATGCCGCCCTTGACCACGTCCTTGAGCTCCACCACGCCCAGCACGTGGGCGCCGTCGGCCACCACCAGGGGCGTGCTGCCGCGGCGCGAGACGTCGTCCACCGCAGTCTGCACGGCGGTGGGGAAACGCCCGCCCAGGGCCTCCACATGCTGGCGGATGGCGTCGGCCGCGCCCTTGCGCAGCAGGCGCGGGCCGGGCAGATCCACCCCGCTCATGCGGGTCTGGGCGGTGAAGTGCACGAACTGCGCACCCAGGGCTTCGATGTCGCGTTCGCGCAGGTTGAACTTCTGCTTGGCCAGCACCACGATGCTGCGGCCCTCGGGCGTTTCGTCGGCCAGCGAGGCGAGCTGGGCGGCGTCGGCCAGGCCTGCATCGGTCACGCCGGGGGCCGAGATGAACTGGCTGGCCTGGCGGTTGCCCAGGGTGATGGTGCCGGTCTTGTCCAGCAGCAGCACGTCCACGTCGCCCGCGGCCTCCACCGCGCGACCCGAGGTGGCGATCACGTTGGCCTGCATCATGCGGCTCATGCCCGCCACGCCGATGGCGCTGAGCAGGCCGGCGATGGTCGTGGGGATCAGGCACACCAGCAGCGCCACCAGCACCACCAGGCCCACGGGCTGGCCCTGGCCGGTGGCCGCCACGCCGAAGATGGAGAACGGGAGCAGCGTGGCCACCACGCCCAGGAACACGATGGTCAGCGCCACCAGCAGGATGGTCAGCGCGATCTCGTTGGGCGTCTTCTGGCGCTTGGCGTTCTCGACCATGGCGATCATGCGGTCGACAAAGGTCTCGCCCGGGTTCACGGCCACGCGCACCACGATCCAGTCGGACAGCACGCGGGTGCCGCCGGTCACGGCGCTGAAGTCGCCGCCCGATTCGCGGATCACCGGGGCGGATTCGCCGGTGATGGCGCTTTCGTCCACCGAGGCCACGCCGTCGATCACCTCGCCGTCGGCCGGCACGGTGTCGCCGGCCTCCACCAGCACGATGTCGCCCTTGCGCAGGTTGTCGGCTTCGAGCGGCAGCCACGTCATGTCGGTGCGCGGGGTGGTGCGGTCGAAGTGGCCCTCAAGCTTCTTGGCCCAGGTCTGCTTCTTCAGGCCGCGCAGCGACGCGGCCTGGGCCTTGCTGCGGCCCTCGGCCATGGCCTCTGCGAAGTTGGCGAACAGCACCGTGACCCACAGCCACAGGGCCACGGCGGCGGTGAAGGCCTGCGGCTGGCTGGCCGCCAGCGCGGTGGTGAAGGCGCTGCCCACATACACCACGAACATCACCGGATTGCGCCATTGCACGCGCGGGTCCAGCTTCTTGAAAGCCTCCAGCAGCGCGGGGCGTACCAGGGCGGGGTCGAACAGGGTCAATGTTGTGCGGCTCATGGCAATTTCCTTTTTTTCTTGTTGTCCGTTCAGCGAACCCACAGCGCCAGGTGCTCGGCCACGGGCCCCAGCGCCAGCGATGGCACGTAGTTCAAGAGGCCCACCAGCAGTACCACACCGGCCAGCAGCGCCACGAAGAGCGGGCCGTGGGTGGGCAGGGTGCCGTCGGTGGCGGGGGTGCGCTTCTTGGCTGCCAGCGAGCCAGCCAGCGCCAGCACCGGTACGATCACGCCAAAGCGCCCGAGCCACATGGCCACGCCCAGCAGCGTGTTGTAGAACGGCGTGTTGGCAGACAGCCCGGCAAACGCGCTGCCGTTGTTGTTGGCGGCGGACGACAGGGCGTACAGCACCTCGGAGAAGCCGTGGGCGCCAGGGTTGGGGATGCCTGCGCGGCCGGCCTCGGTCATCACTGCCACGGCGGTGCCTAGCAGCACCAGCAGCGGGGTGACGAGGATGGCGATGGACACGAGCTTCATCTCGTGCGACTCGATCTTCTTGCCCAGGTATTCGGGCGTGCGGCCGATCATGAGCCCGGCGATGAACACCGCCATGATGGCGAACACCAGCATGCCGTACAGGCCCGAGCCCACACCGCCGAACACCACCTCGCCCATCTGCATCAGTGCCAGCGGCACCATACCGCCCAGGGGCGTGAAGCTGTCGTGCATGGCGATCACCGCGCCGCAGCTGGCCGCCGTGGTGATGACGGCGAACAGCGCCGAGGCGGCGACGCCAAAGCGCGTCTCCTTGCCCTCCATGTTGCCGCCGGCCTGCAGGCTGCTGGCTGCCTGGTCCACGCCCAGCGATGCCAGCAGCGGGTTGCCCTGCTGCTCGAACGTGGTGGTGGCGATCACGGCCACGACGAACAGCAGGCTCATGGTGGCCAGGATGGTCCAGCCCTGGCGCTCGTCGCCGACCATGCGGCCGAACACCAGGCACAGTGCGGCGGGGATCAGGAAGATCGCCAGCATCTGCAGCAGGTTGCTCGCGGCCGTGGGGTTCTCGAAGGGATGTGCCGAGTTGGCGTTGAAGAAGCCGCCACCGTTGGTGCCCAGCATCTTGATCGCCAGCTGCGATGCCACGGGGCCCATGGCCAGCGTCTGCGTGGCCTGGGTGGCGGGCTCCGTCACGGCCGCACCCTGGGCGTCCAGCAGGGGCTGGCCTGCGGCATCGACCTTGGGCGCCTCGTAGTTCACGGGCTCGAGCGTGTGCACCTCGGTGTAGGGCGACAGGTTCTGGATCACCCCCTGGCCGGCAAACACGACGGCCAGCACCAGCGACAGGGGCAGCAGCACCCACAGCGTGGCGCGGGTCAGGTCCACCCAGACGTTGCCGATGCCTTGGGCTGAATGCCGCGCGAAGCCGCGCACCAGCGCCACCACCACCGCGATGCCGGTGGCGGCCGACAAAAAGTTCTGCACCGTGAGCGCGAGCATCTGCGTGAGGTAGCTCATGGTGCTCTCGCCGCCGTAGCCCTGCCAGTTGGTGTTGCTGACAAAGCTGATGGCGGTGTTGAAGGCTGAGTCCGGCGTGATCGCGCCCATGCCCTGGGGGTTGAGCGGCAGCACGCCCTGCAGGCGCTGCAGCGCATACACCGCCAGCAGGCCCAGGCCGTTGAACAGCAGCAGGCCGAGCGCATAGCGCAGCCAGCCGCTGTCCTCCGCAGGGTTCACGCCCGCCAGTTTGAACAGCGGCGATTCCAGCCTGCGCCCGAGCGCGAAGCGGCCGCTCATCACCGCATCGATGGCACGGGCCAGCGGCCATGCCAGTGCGAGCAGCAGTGCCATGAACACTGCCAGTTGAAGCCAGGCACCGGTGCTCATGAAAAGTCCTCCGGGCGCAGCAGCACTGCGACCAGGTACACCAGCAGCGCCACGGCCAGCACGGCCGCGAGGATCATCCAGCCGCTCGTCATCATGACCGCCCCCCCTGACCGCGCGCCTGCAGCCGGGCACAGCCCCGGGCAAGCCCGTAGACCGCGAGCCACAGCAGGCCGCCAGCCACCATAAAAATCCAGTCCATGTCCTTCTCCTTGAAAGCCTTGCGGCATGCCACCGATGCTAGGAATCGGCGCATCAAGATGCCCGCAAGAGTGCAGGGCGGGGTATCAAGAACGTATCAAGACGGAGGGTGCGGCGGCTGGTCGGGCCTACAGGTTGTTCTGAGTGTTTGCTATTAAAAATGTAGCTGCTGGCACTTGCTGATCCAGCGGTAGGGGCATTTTTTATGCACAAATGGTGCCCGGCGCGAGAGTGGCAGGCGCCGCAGACCACGCGCTCGCCCCGGCAGCCGTTGCTGCACCGCATGCACGGGTCAAATGCACCCGCCCGGATTGTTCAGCCCGGCACCGGAAATTACGCTTGCGGCATGGAACCCAACGACAAGGAACAACCCATGCAGCCCATGTACCAAAGAGTGCGGATCGATGCCGCCGGCGGGCCCGACGCGCTGCAGCTGGAGGTGGCGGAGCCCGCAGTGCCCGGCCCCGGCCAGGTGTGGCTCGCGCAGGCGGCCATCGGGGTGAATCCGCTGGACGTGAGCCAGCGCAAGGGCGCGGTGCCCATTGCGTTCCCGACCGGCCTGGGGCTGGAGGGCGCAGGGCATGTGATGGCCGTAGGGCCGGGGGTAGTGAATGTGGCGGTGGGCGACCGGGTGGGTTACGCCACCGGGCCGCTGGGCGCCTATGCCAGCGCGCGCCTGTTCCCGGCCGAGCGGCTGGTCCGGCTGCCCGATGCGCTGGGGTTGGACGAGGCGGCGGCGGTGCTCTTCAAGGGCATCACGGCGCAGTACCTGCTCAGGACGACGTATCCCGTCGTCCCGGGCTCGAAGGTACTGATCTACGGGGCAGGCGGCGCGCTGGGCCAGCTGATGTGCGCCTGGGCGCGGCACCTGGGCGCCTTTGTGATGGGCGTGGTGTCCAAGCCCGAAAGCGTGGAGCGCGCCCGGGCGGCAGGCTGCGACGCGGTGTTCGTGTTCGACCCCGCCACGCTGGCGGGCCAGGTGCGCGAGGCCACGCACGGCAGCGGGGCCGACGTGGTGTACGACCCCATCGGTCGGGCCACGCTGGAGGCATCGCTCGACAGCCTGCGCCCGCGCGGCCTGCTGGTGTCCTTCGGCGCGACCTCGGGCGTGCCTGCGCCCATCGCGGTGGGCACGCTCAATGCCAAGGGCTCGCTGTTTCTCACGCGCCCCTCGCTGGCCGCGCACACGGCCACCGCGGCGGAGTACCAGGTGCGCGCCCAGGATGTGCTGCAGGCCGTGGCGGCCGGCATCATCACGCCGCGCATCTGGCGCCGCTACGCGCTGGCCGATGTGGGCACCGCGCACGCCGACCTGGAGCAGGGGCGCTCGCAAGGTGCGATCATCCTGGCTCCTTAGAACCTGTTCAAAATCTTTTCGGGGATCGCATTGGCGTGCAATCGGGATGAGTGGATGCTTCGGATGTGCCGCATGGGCTTGTGCCCATGCAAGCAGCCTAGGCATTCAATCGCCCGATTTCACTCCAACCCTTCGGGCAAGTGTCTTGCCGGGTCTGCGTTGTTGCACCGCTTGCCAATAGCACGGGCTATTGGCCGCGCGCTGCGCCTAGCACCTCATCCCGGCAAGGCACTTGTGCGACCCTGAAAAGATCTTGAACAGGTTCTTAACCCTTTGCTCCCTATGGCGCTTTTGACACCCGATGGACCTGCCCGACAGCCAGCACGCCGATGAACTGGCCACCCTTCTTGCCCTGAGCGACGCGGGTTCGTTTGCGGCGGCGGGCCGCGCGCTGCAGCGCCACCCCTCGGTGCTGTCCAAGCGTGTGAACGCGCTGGAGCGCCGCCTGGGTGTGAGGCTGGTCGAGCGCACCACCCGACAGCTGCACCTGACGCACGAAGGCCTGCGCCTGGTCGAGAAGGTGCGCGAGGCGACGGACCTGATCGCACAGGCCCAGAAGGAAGCGGCCGACGGTGCAGCGCAGGTGCGCGGGCGGCTGCGCGTCTCGGTGCCTGCCGCCATGGGGCGGCGCCTGCTCAGCCCGATGGTGGCCGAATTTGCGCTGGCCCATCCACAGGTCACGCTGGAGCTGGAGTACGCGGACCGGCTGGTGGACATCGTCGGCGAACGCTTCGACGCCGCGATCCGCATCGGCCAACTGGCCGACAGCCGGCTGGTGGCCACGCGGCTGTGCAGCCACCGCCGCATCATGGCGGCGGCACCGGCCTACCTGGCAAAGAACGGCACCCCGCAGCTGCCCGCAGACCTGGCGCAGCACAACTGCCTGGGCTTCACCGGCCTGCAGTCGTATCCCGAGTGGCAGCTCACGCAGCCGGGTGGGAGCCACAGCGTGGTGGTGCGTGGGTCCCTGGTCAGCAACGACAATGAGGCGCTGCTGGCGGCCGCCCTGATGGGCGTGGGCATCCTGGCGGGTGGCGACTGGTTGATCAACCCCGGCATCGCATCGGGCCAGCTGGTGCAGGTGCTGCCGCAGTGGCAGCTCAATGCCGACGCGGGGATCTACCTGGTGCGGCCCTCGGCCCGGTTCAGCACGGCGGCCATGGCGGCCTTTCGCACCTGGGTGGTGGACTGGTTTGCGGCGCGGGCGGGCAAGGCCCTGGCTGAGGCGGACGCTGCCGTGGATGCGCTGCGGTGAACGGCGGTGCTGCTTTGCGGCGTTGCGTTATCGACTTTTTCTTCTTCCCTCGGGCGCAGACGCCGCCCTGTGCTTTTTCTTTCATTGACATTCCATGACCCAGGCAATGCCCCAGCCCCAGCAGCACCCCACCGCCACGCCGGGCACGCTCGACGCGTTCATGCCCTTGCTCTTCGTCGCGCTGTGGAGCACTGGCTTCATCGGCGCCAAGCTGGGGCTGCCGTATGTGGAGCCGCTCACCTTTCTGGCCATTCGTTTCGCAATCGTCGCCGTGCTGATGCTGGCGGTGGTGACGCTGGTGCGGGCTCCGTGGCCGCCGTCGGGCAGGGCGTGGCTGCACAT
This sequence comes from Acidovorax sp. 56, assembly GCF_002749705.1. Classification (NCBI taxonomy): domain Bacteria; kingdom Pseudomonadati; phylum Pseudomonadota; class Betaproteobacteria; order Burkholderiales; family Comamonadaceae; genus Acidovorax; species Acidovorax sp. 56. The sequence continues at coordinate 1,126,251 of NZ_PEEV01000001.1, read as the reverse complement.
CGGTGTGTCGGGCCTCTTGGTGCACGGGGTGTATCTGGGCGGGGTGTTCATCGCCATCGGCCACGGGCTGCCGTCGGGCATCACGGCGCTGGTGGTGGGGCTGCAGCCGCTCCTGACCGCGCTGGTGGCGGGGGCCTTGCTGGGCGAGAAGGTGCGGCCCGCGCAGTGGGCGGGCCTGGCCCTGGGGTTTACCGGCGTGGCGCTGGTCGTGGCCGGCAAGGTGGCCACGGTGCCGGGCGGCGCGCTGGTGGGTATGCTGCTGCCGGCGGTGGTGGCGCTGCTGGGCATCACGGCGGGCACGCTGTACCAAAAGCGCTTTTGCCCTGCGTTCGACCTGCGCACCGGCTCGGTCATTCAGTACTTGCCGTGCGTGGTGGCCATGGCGGTGCTGGCGTACGCGACCGAAACGATGGCGGTGCAGTGGAGCGGCGAGTTTCTCTTTGCGCTGGGCTGGCTGGTGCTGGTGCTGTCCCTGGGTGCCGTCAGTTTGCTGAACCTGCTGATCCGCCGCGGCGGCGCAGTGAACGTGGCCAGCCTGTTCTACCTGACCCCGCCCATGACCGCATTGGTGGCCTGGGCTGTGTTTGGCGAGACGCTCAGCGGCTGGGCGCTGGCGGGCATGGCGCTGGCGGCCACCGGGGTGTGGATGGCAAGGCAGACCAGCCGGTGATGGGGGCGGAGGTAGGAGAACCTGCGGGGTTGTGCAGATGTTTGCTATCTATTTGGTAGCTGGTAGCGCGCGGTGGGAGCGCGGTACAGCCATTTTTTATCAAAGATAAGGGGTTTTTAACTGCCCGGATCTACCGCCAGGATGCTCAGCGGCCCGGCGATGGACAGGCCGCTCAGGCCCGTGGAGGCGCTGAGCGCAGACACATGGCCATCCACGGCCCAGACCTCGACGTGCGCGTCTTTGACGCCGAACCGGCACGACACGGTGGCAAGTCGAAACTTCTCCTTGCGGGCAAACAGCACGCCCGCGGGCCACCGGTGCCACAGCCAGCGCTTGCTGTAGAGCTCGATCTGTTTCCAGTCCGACACGCGGCGGATGTTGTTGATGCAGAGCACTTGCTGCGGCAAAAGGCGGGCCTCGGCGGCGGGCAGTGCGTCAGCCGTGGCGTCGAGCAGCGTTTTTTCAAACGGCAACAGCTTGTTGGTGGGCGTCGGCGCGACGATGCGCGGGGCCGAAAAATTCAGTGCAGCCACGGCCAGTGCCTCACAACTTGCGCAGCCGCTCCAGCGCGGCGCGCAGCGTGTCGTCTTTCTTGGCGAAACAGAAACGCACCACGCGCTGGTCGAACCCGTCGCCATAGAAAGCCGACAACGGAATCGCCGCCACGCCCACTTCGCGGGTGAGCCACTGGCAAAAGTCCGATTCGTTCAAATCGCTCACCGCGGAAATGTCCACGCACTGGAAGTAGCTGCCGGTGCTGGGCAGCAGCTTCAGGCGCGAGTCCGCCAGGCCCTGGCGGAACAAGTCGCGCTTGGCCTGGTAGAACGCGGGCAGTTGCAGGTAGGGCGCCGGGTCCTGCAGGTAGGCGGCCAGGCCGTGCTGCATGGGCGTGTTCACGGTGAACACGTTGAACTGGTGCACCTTGCGGAACTCGGCCGTCAGCGCTGCAGGGGCCGCCACGGTGCCGACCTTCCAGCCGGTGACATGGAAGGTCTTGCCGAAGCTCGACACGATGAAGGCGCGCGCCGCCAGGCCCGGAAAGCGCGCGGCGCTTTCGTGCTCGGCGCCGTCGAACACCATGTGCTCGTACACCTCGTCGCTGATGAGCAGGATGTCGGTGGGCGCGAGCAGGTCTTCGAGCTGGCGCATCTCCTCGGCCGTCCAGATCGTGGCGCTGGGGTTGTGCGGGCTGTTGATGAGGATGGCGCGGGTGCGCGGCGTGATGGCCGCGCTGATCTTGCCGAAGTCGGGGCGGAAGGTGCCGGGCGTGAGCGGCACGCGCACTGCCTTGCCGCCCGCCAGTTCGATGTTGGGCACATAGCTGTCGTAGCAGGGGTCGAGCACGATGACTTCGTCGCCCGGGTGCACGACGGCCAGGATGGCGGTGATGATGGCCTGCGTGGCGCCGGCCGTGATGGTGATCTCGGTGTGGGGGTGGTAGGCCCGGCCATGCAGCGCTTCGATCTTGCGGGCCACGGCTTCGCGCAGTACCGGCACGCCGGGCATGGGCGGGTACTGGTTGTGGCCGGCCTGCATGGCCGCCGTGACGGCGTTCACCAGCTCGGGGGCGCATTCAAAGTCGGGAAAGCCCTGGCCCAGGTTGACAGCCTGGTGTTCTGCGGCCAGTGCCGACATCACGGTGAAGATGGTGGTGCCCACGTTGGGCAGCTTGCTGGGGACGGCGGGTGTGCGGGCGGTGGCTTGGGTCATGGCGCAGCGGCGTGGAAGGCGTGAAAAGCTTGGATTGGCTCAGGGACGTTTCTGGGGTTGGCTCGGAGTCACAGCTCGTAGTCGTTGACATGGCCCGTCATTGCGCGGGCGATGAGTTCGCGGCTCAGGCGGTCGCTGAGCAGCTCGGCAAACTTGTAGACGAAGTTGCGCAGGTAGGCGCCGCGCTTGAAGGCCACGCGCGCCACGCTCTGGCCGAACAGGTGGCCCACGGGGCGCACCACCAAGTCGCCCATCGGGTCATCGCGCATGGCCATCTCGGCCACGATGCCGATGCCCAGGCCCAGGCGCACATAGGTCTTGATCACGTCCGAGTCGATGGCTTCGAGCACGATGCGCGGCTGCAGCTTGCGGGCGGCAAAGGCGTGGTCGATCTTGCCGCGGCCGGTGAAGGAGGGGTGGTAGGTGATGAGTGCTTCGTGCGCCAGGTCATCGAGGCCGATGCGTTCCTTTTGCGCCAGCGGGTGGTCGGTGGGCACGACCAGCACGTGCTGCCATTCGTAGCAGGGCAGGGTGACGAGCTCTGGGTAGTCCGCCAGGGACTCCGTAGCCATGCCGATCTCGGCCACCTCGTCGATGATCATGCGGGCCACTTCATGCGGCGTGGCCTGGTGCAGGCTGATGTTGACCTTGGGGTAGGCCTCGCGCAGGCGGGCCACCGGCACCGGCAGCACGTAGCGGGCCTGGGTGTGGGTGGTGGCGATGCTGAGCGTGCCGCTGTCCTGCGCGCTGAACTGCTCGCCGATGCGCTTCAAGTTACCCACCTCACGCATGATGACTTCGATGCTCTTGAGCACGTGCTGGCCGGGCTCGGTGATGCGCTTGAGGCGCTTGCCGTGGCGGGCAAAGATGTCCACGCCCAGTTCTTCTTCCAGCTCGATGATGGCTTTGGAGACGCCGGGCTGAGAGGTGTGCAGGGCCTTGGCGGCTTCGGTCAGATTGAGGTTACGGCGTGCAGCCTCTTGAACGAAGCGGAATTGGTGCAGGTTCATATCTGATGAAGACTAAAGATTTTCATCATTATGCTGCATTCGTCTAAAGAATAGGCTTTGCCACCGTATCAGCCCGTTTGCAGAACCCGCCTGGAGTGGTCGGGCGGGCTGGCTTGCTGGTTCAGGTGGCCGGGGTTTCGCATGCAATGTGGGCCATCAGCGCGGTCATGCGGGTGTCTTCGCCGATGGCTTGTTGCACATGAAAGGTGATGCCGGGGTGCTGGGTGCGAAGTTCGCCTACCAACAGGGGCAAGTCCTCACGGGCGTGTTTGCCAGTGCCTAAAAACATGGGGACCACGGTGATGGCGGCGGCACCTTTGTCCACCAGGGTTTGCACCACTTGGCCGAGGTCGGGCTCGCAAAGCTCCAAGTAGGCGCACGCCACAGGGCGGTGGGGCTGTGCGGCCTGGATGTGGGCAGCAACGGCCTCCAGGGGGGCGCGCCACAGAGGATCGCGAGAGCCGTGTGAGAAAAGCACGACGGCGGATGAGGAGGTTGTCATGGCTGCCAAAGAGATAAGCCGCGCTAACGCCGGAGCACCAGCCACCCAAAAGCGGCAAGTGACAGCAATGAGTAAATGAGGCCGGGCGCCGCAGCAGTGAGCCAGGGCGACCAGTTTTGCAGGTTGCCCGCATAGCCGAACACGTTGTTGAGCAGAAAAAAGCTGATGCCGGCCATCACCCCGCCAAACACATAGCCCGCAATACCGCCGGAGCGAAAGTGCAAATAGGCGAAAGGCAGGGCCAGCACCACCATGACCAGGCAGCTGAGGGGGTAAAAAACTTTGCGCCAGAACTCGATCTCGTACCGCTGCGCAGATTGCCCGTTGCTGTCGAGATGGCGGATGTACTGGAACAGGTCGAACGTGGCCATGCGGTCTGGCTTGAGCAGGGAGGCTGCCACCATGTCTGCGCTGATATGGGTGTTCCATTGCCACTCGGGCAATTTCTGGTGTTCTACACGGGCTTCGGTGTCGCCGCGCTGGAAGAAAACACTGCGTTGTACATCGCTCAGGTTCCAGGCGCCGGATTGGCTGGCGCTGACCTGCCCGGTCGCTGCGTGGGTTTGCGAGGCAATGCGGCCTTGTTCGTCGAACTCAAAGATCCGCACATCGACCAAGCCACTGTCTGGGCCAATGGCGCGCACATTGACGGCGTAGGAGTGGTTGTCCTGCTTTTCCTTGAGCCAGGCCCCTGTGGCGCCAGCGCTGAGCTTGCCCAGGTGGCGTACCTTGATCAGTTGGGCGGCCTTGTCGGTCAGTGGTGCCAGGTAGTCGCCCACAGCAAAGGTGACCAGCACAAAAAAACCACCCAAGGTGAGCAGGGTGCGCAGGGCCAGCCAAGGGCCCATGCCGCTGGTGCGCATGATGGTGAACTCAGAGCTTTGCGCCAGGCGCGCCATCACAAAGATGGTGCCAATGAGCACCGTGATGGGCAGCAGCTCGTAGAGATGGCTGGGGATGCTGAGCGTCACAAACAGCAGGGCGTGCGACAGCTGGTAGCCGTTTTCCCCCGTGCGCCCAATCCAGCGCAGTTCGTCCACTAGGTCAAAGAAGAAGAACAGCGCCAAAAAGCCAATGGTCACGAAGGTGACCGCAAAAACAGCTTCGCGGTGAATGAGGCGGCGTAAGGTGTTCACGCAGGGCTCCTTGGTGCCCACAGGCGGCTAGGCGTCCACTGGTTGTGCCGGATGGCCAGCAGCAGCAGGCCCACAGCCAGCGTGCCACCGTGCAGCAGCACCATGAACCCGACCAGCCCCATGCGGCCGGAGCCAATCCAGCTTTGACCCAATGTCATGAGGTTGTAGTAGATGATGAAAGCAAAGAGCGCCAGCACCATGCTGGTGCTGCGCGCGGCTCGGGGGTTAGCGCTGGCCAGCGCCAGGCCAAGCACCACAAAATTGAGCGCAGCCAGCGCCAGGCCTGCGCGCCATCCCAGTTCTGCCAAGTTGGCGGGCACCGGCTGGGCTAACAAGGCGGGGGTGGAGCGGGTCTTGACGGAGAACTCTTCCACAGCGCCCGACGGTGCAGAGCCAATGCGGGTGGAATACTCTTCAAATTCGCTGACTTTGAGGCCTGCCTTGTCTCGGGTGGATTCCAGCCGTTGGCCGTTGATCAAGATGGCGATACGGTCCTCGCCCTTGATTTCCATGCGCGCACTGTGTGCGCTGGTCACGGATTCCTTGTCGCCTACCGACGTAGCGATGAAGATGTTGTTGCCCGCCTGGGTGTCGGGTGCGTCTTTGTCAATGAAGAACACCCTGCTGCCGTTGGCCGACTCCTGGAATTCGCCGGGGGCAATGCGGTCAATGTCGCTGCGCTGTTCGTAGCGGGTTTTCAGTTCCTGGATCTGGGTGTTGGACCAGGGCCAGACTGCCAGCGATAGCACGGCGATGACGGCCATGACAGGCCAGGCAAAGCGCAGCAGAGGCGGCAGCAGGCTGACCAGCCCACGGCCACTGGCAAACCAGATGACCATCTCGCTCTCACGGTACATTCTGGAGAGTGTGCTGACCACCGCAACAAACAGGCTCAGGCTGAGAATGATGGGCAGTTGACCGAGCACGGTAAACCCCATCACGAGCATGACGTCAGAGGGATTGACGCTGCCACGTGAGGCTTGTCCCAGGGTGCGGATCAGCATCATGGTCATGACCACGGTGACCAGCACCACCAGCGTCGCGCCGAAGCTGCGCGCCAGCTCCTTGCGAATAGATGAATCGAATAACATTGGCTCGAAGGAAAACACCGATTATGAACTTTGATCTGAAGAAACTGGATTTGGATGCCGCCGCAAGCGAAAAATGCGACTTGTTGGCTGTTTTGGTGACTGAGGAGTTCAAGGCTGGCAAGGACCCGCTGTCGGCCTTGGCAGGGCAAGCCATCAAGCAAGGTGACTTCAGTGCCAAGCTGGGCAAGGTGCTGCAGTGCTACAACGCGCCTGCAGCCGTTGCCCGGCGTGTGGTGTTGCTGGGGGCGGGTGATGGGTCTGCGCGTGCTGTCCGCCAAGCGGTGCTGTCGCTGTCTTCCTTGCTCAAGGGGCCGCAGGTCAAGCGCATGGTTGTGGCGTCTTCCGCTGCATTGTCGGGTCCCGCTGTCAGCGCCTTGGTCCAGGCCGTGGCCGAGGCCAGCTATGTTTACACCACCACGAAGTCCAAAGCAGAAGCGCGGGCTTTGGTGCGTTGCGTGGTGGGGGTGTTTGATGTCATCAAGGTCCGGTCAGAGTTTGATGAAGGAGTGGCATTGGTTGCCGGCGTTGAGTTTGCCCGTGAATGGGGCAACAGGCCCGCAAACCATGCCACGCCGACGATGTTGGCCGAGGCCGCCAAATCTCTGGCTAAGCAGCCTCGCATCCAATGCAAGGTGCATGGCCCTGCCGAAGTGGCAAAGCTGGGCATGGGCGCGTTCATGGCCGTGGCCCAGGGGGCGGAGCAGCCCCTGCGGTTCATTGAATTGCACTACCGTGGTGCAGCCAAAGACGCCCCGGCCGTGGTGCTGGTGGGCAAAGGGATTACCTTCGACACCGGCGGCATCTCCATCAAGCCTGCAGGCGAGATGGACGAGATGAAGTTCGATATGTGTGGCGCTGCCAGTGTGCTGGGCGTATTCAAGGCCCTGGCTGAGCTGCAGCCCGCATTGAATGTGGTGGGCTTGATCCCTGCGTGCGAGAACATGCCCGACGGCCGCGCCGTAAAACCGGGCGATGTGGTCACCAGCATGAGCGGCCAGACCATCGAGATCTTGAACACCGACGCCGAAGGGCGCTTGGTGTTGTGTGATGCGCTGACGTACGCGGCGCGCTTTAAGCCCGCGGCGCTGATTGACATTGCCACCCTGACTGGCGCCTGCGTGATTGCCCTGGGTGGCGTCCGCAGCGGCCTGTATGCCAACCGCGATGACCTGGCCCTGGCTTTGCAGCAGGCGGGTGATGTGTCGCTGGACCTGTGCTGGCGCATGCCCCTGGACGATGACTATGCCGATGGACTCAAGAGCAATTTTGCTGACATGGGCAATGTGGCTGGGCGGGCTGGTGGCTCTATTACGGCTGCCAAGTTCTTGCAAAAATTTGTGGGGGACATCCCCTGGGCGCACCTGGACATTGCGGGCACCGCTTGGAAGGGGGGTGCGGCCAAGGGCTCTACCGGGCGTCCTGTGGGCTTGTTGTTTCAGTACCTGCTGACGCAGGCCGCAGCAGCTGCTAAAGAAGTCGCAAAAAAACCTGCAGCCAAACCCCGCGCCAAGCCTGTAAAGCGTGCATCGGCCGCCAGCTGAGCCAATGACAGAGATCGCCTTTCACTTCAATGCGCCAGACAAACTGGCCTATGCGTGCCGCTTTGCGCGCAAGGCCCAGCGGGCGGGGGCCCAGCTGGTGATCTTGGCACCCAAACCTGTTTTGGTGGACCTGGATCGCATGCTTTGGTCGGTGTCGCCGCAGGACTTTGTTGCGCACTGCTTCGACGATGCCGACGAAGACCAGTTGGCGGTATCGCCAGTCGTGTTGTCTGCTGAGTTGGGTGCAACACCTCATCAGGACGTGTTGCTCAATTTGGGAGCTCAAGTGCCTGCTGCGTTTGAGCGGTTTTCTCGGCTCATTGAGGTGGTGAGTTCCACGGACGAACAAGACCGGGGCCAAGCGCGGCTGCGATGGAAGCACTACGCGGCGCGTGGCTACGCGATTGTTCGGCACGATTTGGTGTTGAAGGGGGGGTGAAGAATGTCTACGGCACCTCCCAGAGTCCCACCACGCTTTGTTCCGACACTCACCGAAGTGGTGCAAGCCCCATCAGGGCAAAGTGTCGCAGCCCCTACATCGGTGCCGAAACCTCCGCCTGCTTCGGTGGCTCCCTCCACTCCAGGGATTACGGAGAAGGTTTCGGGCACTCCGTTGGTGAGAGGGGGGGCTACAGGTGCTGTTTCTGCTCAGGCGCTCCCTGTGCAGCCAAGCCCGGCTGCTCGGGGTATTTCGGGGGACGGAAAAGGAGGCGCTGTAGGCGCTGTGCGTTCTGCTGCGACGGCCCCGGCCCAGGTATCTGCTGCAGGAGTGGGCGCGCGTGCCTTAGGCTCCTCCAGTCCAGCGGTGGCTTCCCCAGCCCCAATGGCCTTTGCCAAAGAAGCCCGCGCTGATGCTGGTCCGCCCGCCAGATCGTTGCCTGAAGGAACCGAGGAGTACATGGTTCATAGGGTGATGCAGCGCGTGGATGTGGTGCTGGACCAGCGGTTGCGTGAGGCCATCGCCACGGTGGTGCAGGAGCAAACCAGATCGGTGCTGCCACGCTTGCGCGAAGAGATTGAGTCCGTGGTGCGCCACGCGGTGTATGAGGCTGTGGCCGACGAGCTGGCCAGCGGACACTCTGACTTACCTCAAGGATGACAGGGTATACCCCTGTGGTTTCCCCTGCATTTAATCGTGTTCCCTAATGAGCTGGCCTGTAAATTGCGATATGTTCCACTGCGTTGAGACACAAGAAAAATTCTCAGCGTTTATCTTTACTGGAGATTGATATGCAATTGAAGTTGAAACTGACCGTGGTTGCTGCTATCGCAGCGATTTCGAGCCTGGCCGCCGCACAAGAACAAGTGGTCAAGATCGGTCACGTTGCCCCTATGTCTGGTCCTCAGGCTTCCTACGGTAAGGACAATGAGAACGGTGCTCGCATGGCTGTCGAGGATCTCAATGCTCAAGGTATTACCATCGGTGGCAAGAAGATCAAGTTTGAACTGATGGCTGAAGATGACGCTGCTGATCCGAAGCAAGGTACGGCTGCTGCACAAAAACTGTGCGATGCCAAGGTTGCTGGCGTTGTGGGCCATTTGAACTCCGGTACGACCATTCCCGCGTCCAAGGTGTACAACGACTGCGGTATCCCCCACGTCACAGGCGCTGCGACCAATCCCAACCTGACAAAGCCTGGCTACAAGACGACCTTCCGCATCATCGCCAACGACAACGCTCTGGGTGCTGGCTTGGCTTTCTATGCTGTTGACACACTGAAGCTGAAGACTGTTGCGATTGTGGACGACCGCACTGCTTACGGCCAAGGCGTGGCTGATGTGTTCAAGAAGACAGCGGCAGCCAAGGGCATGAAGGTTGTGGACGAACAGTTCACTACCGACAAAGCGACCGACTTCATGGCGATCCTGACGGCCATCAAGTCCAAGAACCCTGATGCTATCTTCTTCGGTGGTATGCACCCTCAGGCTGCTCCTATGCTTCGCCAAATGGAGCAATTGGGGATGGCAAATGTGAAGTATTTCGGTGGCGATGGTATCTGCACCCAAGAAATCATTCAACTCGCAGCTGGCGCTAAAACGCTGGCCAACGTTATTTGTGCAGAAGGTGGCTCATCTATCGCGAAGATGCCAGGTGGTATCGAGTGGAAGAAGCGCTATGACGCCAAGTATCCAGGTCAGTTCCAGATCTACAGCCCCTACACGTACGATGCGACGTTCCTGCTGGTCGATGCAATGAAGCGTGCCAATTCGGTTGATCCTAAGGTCTATACCCCTGAATTGTTGAAGGCGAATTTCAAGGGTGTTACCGCGAACATTTCTTTTGAGCCCAATGGCGAAATCAAGAATCCATCTATGACACTCAGCGTGTACAAGGATGGCAAAAAAGTCGCTTTGAACTAATTCTGTTCAGTAGCCATTAAAACAAAGGCCTTCTGCTGTGTTTCAGCAGAAGGCCTTTACGTTTTCTTGCCCAAGAAGAAATGCAAGATGGCGTTGCGTCGCAGGTCGTAGGGGTTGTTTCAATCCTTAGCGGCGCACTTGCAGTGAACCTGGATTCACGATGTTGGTGGGGGTGCCTTTGATGAAGTTCACTACGTTGTCAAACGCGGCGCCGAAGTACAGCTCATAGCTGTCCTGTTCCACGTACCCAATGTGGGGCGTGCAGATACAGTTTTCCAGCCGCAAAAGGGCATGCCCTTGCAGGATGGGCTCGCTTTCGAAAACGTCCACCGCGGCCATGCCGGGGCGTCCGCGATTGAGCGCAGCAATCAGTGCGTCGGGTTCAACCAACTCGGCTCGGGACGTGTTGACCAGCAGTGCCGTCGGCTTCATGCAGGACAAATCTTCCAAAGAAACAATACTGCGTGTCTCTTCATTCAGCCGCAAGTGCAGGGAGATGACATCGCACTGAGAGAAGAACTCCTCGCGGGTGGTTGCGATCTGGTAGCCATCGGTTAGCGCCTGGGCTCTTGAGGCCTCTCTGCCCCAGATGCGCACATTCATGCCAAATGCGCGGCCATATCCCGCCACCAATTGCCCTATGCGTCCATAGCCCCAAATGCCCAGCGTTTTACCCCTCAGCACCGTTCCAATGCCAAAGTTGGGGGGCATGGACGCGTTTTTGAGTCCTGACTGCTGCCAAGCGCCATGCTTGAGGTTGGCGATGTATTGAGGAAGGCGGCGAGAGGCTGCCATCACCAGTGCCCAAGTCAACTCGGCGGGGGCTACTGGAGAGCCAACGCCTTCTGCCACTGCAATTCCGCGCTCCGTACAGGCCGCCACATCGATATGGCTACCCACTTTGCCAGTTTGCGCAATCAGTTTGAGTCGAGGCAGCTTTTCAACCAACTGGCGGGTGATTTGCGTTCGCTCGCGCACCAGCACGATGATGTCTGCATCACGCAGACGCACCGACAACTGGCCTAACCCCTTGATAGTGTTGGTGTAGACCTTGGCGGTGTAGGCGTCGAGCCGGGTGGCGCAATGGAGCTTGCGCACTGCGTCTTGGTAATCGTCCAAAATCACAATATTCATCCCGATATTGTGCCTTGCCCGCGCGGCCCTCAGGTAGCGCGGTGAACAAACGATGGCGCAGTTAAATGCAACGCGATGTGTGGTGCGGCAGTTTGATCTCTTGGATTTACCAAGGACCGTTTACGGTACCCTGCGAGATCGGAAACAGGCTTGCAGTTGTCAGGCCAAAGTCTCTCGCGCTGCAAGTCTGTCCAGCTCTGCACACACATCGGCCATTCTGCCCGAAATAAACAACTTGTCGAAGCCGTTGTTGCAAGATGAGTGCACAACCCGCAGCACCTGCCGCGCAGGGGGGCGACGCATCGAATGGGTGCTATGGGGCAGTGGGCGATGCGCCAGCTTTGTCTCGGCTGCCGAGCATGCACTTCGGGCTGGAGCATGGGTCTTGGGGTGGTCTGGGCGCTGAGCCTGCGGCGCAGGCGTTTCAAGCACCAAGCCTTGGGCAAACTTGCACGGGTTGGCCCGCTCGCTGCCCAAGGCTGCGTTGCCAATGGCTACTTCACCACCGAGTGGCGCCTGGCCAAGTGCCCTGGGGGCGAGCCAGCGCGACAGCACTTGCAGGGGCGAGGCGAACGAGGAGAGAGTCAAAGATCCAATTCCCATGTGAATACTCCGAAGATCGGTGGATGAACATAGGCAGGATTTCAAAAACACAGCGTCCCCCAGGGCTGACAAGGTGTGGCTACCTCGTCAAACGCCCGCCACCTGAGGGGTTGCGCATCTGGTGTTGGGTTTACATCAGCATCGTGTTTCTGATGAGGCCCACAGCCAATCCCTCGATTTCAAAGGCCTCCCCAGGCTGCACGGTAATGACAGGGTAGTCGGGGTTCTCGGGCAAAAGCTCAACCCCCTTGGCGGTGCGTTTGAGCCGTTTGACGGTGACTTCGTCGCCCAGGCGGGCCACCACAATTTGGCCATTGCGTGCCTCTTTGGTGGCCTGCACTGCCAGCAGGTCGCCGTCCATGATGCCTGCGTCGCGCATGGACATGCCTCGCACCTTGAGGAGGTAATCTGGCTTGTGCTGAAAGAGGCTGTTTTCCACGCAGTAGGTTTGGTCCACATGTTCCTGCGCGAGAATGGGGGAGCCAGCAGCCACGCGCCCAATCAGCGGCAGGAAGAGCTGAGACACTTGCTGCAGCGGTGCCGCAAAGTGCTGCCCTCTGGCGGCATTGATGGCACGAACCGTGTCGCTGCGCAGCCGAATGCCACGCGACGTGCCGCTGACCAACTCGATGACGCCTTTGCGCGCAAGGGCCTGCAGGTGTTCTTCTGCCGCGTTGGCCGACTTGAAACCCAGCTCTGTGGCGATCTCTGCACGGGTAGGGGGGGCCCCTGTGCGTGCGATGGCGGTCTGGATCAAGTCCAGAATCTGTTGTTGCCGGGCCGTGAGTTTGGGGTTGTCGAACATGACTGTGTCTGCGGCTTGCTGAGGGTTTAGGGTTACTGTTTTTTAATCCAGTACCTGTATTTTTCACCAGTTTTTTGGAGTGCGCAAGTGAGTACGCAAAAAATCGTCGTTTTGGGGACGGGCGGCACGATTGCCGGGAAGGCCGCGAGTGCGGAGGACAACGTGGGTTACAAAGCAGCGGAGGTGGGTGTCGCGGACTTGCTGCAAGGCGTGCCGGGGCTGGGCAAGGCGCTGCAAGGGCATGTTTTGGAATCTGAGCAAATTGCCCAGATCGACAGCAAAGACATGGACTGGGACGTGTGGCGTGCGTTGGCGCTGCGCTGCCAGGAGGTGTTGTCAGACCCCCAGGTGAAAGGGGTGGTGATCACCCACGGCACCGACACACTGGAAGAGACGGCGTGGTTTTTGAGTGCGGTGTTGGACACCTCCAAGCCCGTTGTTCTGGTCAGTGCGATGCGGCCGGCCAGTTCCTTGACGCCTGACGGGCCACAGAACTTGCTGGATGCTGTCGCCGTGGTGATCCATCCCGGCGTTGGTGGTGTGTTGGCGGTGGCTGCGGGCGTCGTGCATTCCGCAAAGCAGGTTCACAAGGCATTTCCTTACCGTGTGGACGCTTTCACGTCCGGCGAGGCGGGGCCGTGCGGGTGGGTGGAGGAGGGGCAAGTGCGTTGGGCGCGGGAGCCCGGTGCAGGGTGTCGGGGCGCCCATGCTGCATTGCTGCACAGGATGCCTGCCGCTGCAGACTGGCCCTGGGTGGAGGTGGTGTGCAGTGGGGCGGGCGCCAATGGGCGCGTAGTGGATGCCTTGGTGCAGGCGCGTGTGCAGGGCCTGGTGATCGCCGCTACGGGCAATGGCTCCATCCACCATGCGCTGAAGAAGGCTTTGCTGCGCGCGCAGCAGCAGGGCGTTTGCGTGGTGACCGCTACCCGGTGCGGGCAAGGGCACACGTTGGTGGGGCCCGCAGGCGACTTTGCCGGAGCAGCGGGGCTGTCGCCCATCAAGGCGCGGATTCAACTGATGTTGGACCTGATGTCACGCAATGTGGCGCAGGCTGTGTGATCTGGCACTGCTGCCCCCGTTCGGGCGGGTCTGCGAACGGGGCTGCTGGGCATAGAAAAACCCCTTGCTGCAGCGCTGCGGCAAGGGGTTTTTTCTTGGCGGTTTGCCACCGGGATGGATCGGGGCAGGCGCCCCTCCAAGGTCAGTGGCTCAGCGCTTCAAATGCGCGGGCGGTGATCTCATCCACCGTGCCCGTGCCGCTGATGGCGCGGTACTTGGGGGCCTGCGTGGGCTCTTGTTGTGCCCAGTTGCTGTAGTAGTCCACCAAGGGGCGTGTCTGGTCGCTGTAGACCTGCAGGCGCTTCTTGACGGTTTCTTCCTTGTCGTCGTCGCGCTGGATCAGGTCTTCACCCGTCACATCGTCCTTGCCTTCCACCTTGGGTGGGTTGAACTTGACGTGGTAGGTGCGGCCACTGGCAGGGTGCGAGCGGCGGCCGCTCATGCGCTCCACGATGGCTTCAAAAGGTACGTCGATTTCGAGCACGTAATCCAGCTTGACGCCAGCAGCCTTCATGGCATCGGCTTGGGGAATGGTGCGGGGGAATCCATCGAACAGGAACCCCTTGGCGCAGTCGGGCTGGGCGATGCGCTCTTTGACCAGATTGATGATCAGCTCGTCGCTGACCAGTGCGCCGGCCTTCATCACTGCATCGGCTTGCAGACCCAGGGGCGTGCCGGCCTTGACGGCGGCGCGCAGCATGTCTCCGGTGGAGATTTGAGGAATGCCGTACTTCTGGCAGATGAAGGTGGCTTGCGTGCCCTTTCCGGCGCCAGGCGCGCCCAACAGAATCAGTCTCATGGAGGTCCTCAAGGTTAGAAATCGTGCGGCAGGGCTGGCGGGGGCGTGAAAGTCCGCCCGGGATGCCGTGCTCTCGTTGCGGGCAAGGATAGCATGTGACAGCTTGGTACAGCCTTACGCTGCCGCTGCTTTGGCGACTGTGTTTTCCCGGTGTGCAGCCTGCTCAGTGATGGGGGGCGGCGGGGGCCAGCAAGGCGCGAACTTTTGCCAAATCTTCCGGTGTGTCCACCCCTGGGCCGGGCGCTGTGGCCGCAATGTGTACGGCGATGCGGTGCCCATGCCACAGCGCGCGCAGTTGCTCCAGGGCCTCCACGGTCTCGGTGGGGGCGACGGGCAATTGGGGAAACTGCCGCAGAAAGCCTGCACGGTAGCTGTAGATGCCGACATGGCGCAGCGGCGAAAAGCCTGCGGCGCTGTGGGCCACGGGGCTTGGGGTGGCTGCATCCCACCAGGCGATGTCCGAATGGTCTCGCGACCACGGAATGGGCGCGCGGCTGAAATAGTGGGCCAAGCCCTGGGCATCGAGCACGACCTTGACCACGTTGGGGTTCAGGTAGTCGTCCCTCGATGCGATGGGGTGGGCTGCTGTGCCCATGCTGGCCTGGGCTTGTGTGGCCAGCAGGCCCGCCACGGCGTTGATCAGGGCCGGGTCTATCAAAGGCTCATCGCCCTGCACGTTGACGACGATGTCGTCGCCTTGCAAACCCAGTTGCTCGCAGGCCTGTGCCAAGCGGTCGCTGCCGCTGGCATGGTGTTTGTCGGTCAGCACGGCCTCAATGCCATGCTGTTGGCAGGCTTGCAGAATGAGGGCGTCGTCCGCCGCCACCACCACGCGCTGGGCCTGGCTTTGCTGGGCGCGCTGGGCCACGCGAACCACCATGGGTGTCCCGGCAATGTCGGCCAGCGGCTTGTTGGGCAGCCGTGAGGATGCCAGTCGGGCGGGGATCAGCACGGTGAATGGGGCGCTGCTGATCGCAGCGGAGCTGGGCGAGAGGCCTGGCATCGCTGGCCCGTCGCTCATGCCTCCAGCTCCTCGTCGCTCAGGGGGCGGGCTTCGTTTTCCAGCAACACCGGAATGCCATCGCGCACGGGGTAGGCCAAGCGGGCGCTGCGAGAAACCAGCTCTTGGTTCTCCCGATCAAACGTCAGGGGGCCTTTGGTAACGGGGCATACCAGCAGTTCAAGCAGTTTGGGGTCCATGGCGGTGTGTTCAATCTGAAAAAGCGGCGCGCTCAGCGCGCGAAAGGGTCGGGGGATGATAGCGGCGAAGCCAGGCTGGCCAGCCGTTCCTTCAATTGGCGAAGGAAGCCATCGTCCAGCGTGATCTGCAAGGGCACGGCCAGGGCGTCGGGGTGCTGTTTCCACAGTTTGACAGCGTCTTTTTCAGTGCAAACAAGCACCTCGGGCTGATCAGATATGCGCTGCCAGCTATCAAAATCATAGTGATCTGGCAGAGCTTCCTGGGTGGCCAATGTCAGTCCTGCGGATCTCAGCATGCCAAAGAACAGGCCCGGCTGGCCGATGGCAGCCACTGCGTGCACAGGTTGGCCCTGCAGCGTGCTCAAAGGTACCTGGCGCCCATCTGCCGCCACGGCGTAACTGGCAAGGTGGCGTTGAAGCCCAAAAGTGCTGCCGCTGGCTGGTGCCGTGGCGAGGCTGGGTGGCGGAGCATCACCCGTGTAAAGCACCCAGTCCACCCGCCGGGGCCAAGGCTCGCGCAGGGGGCCTGCGGGCAGCAAAAAGCCGTTGCCTGTGCCGTGGGGGTTAAAGACGCAAATTTCCAGATCGCGCTGCAGCGCCAAGTGCTGCAGGCCATCGTCACAAACCAGTACGTCCACCTCGGGGTGCTGTGCCAGCATAGTGCGGGCCGCCAGGGTGCGCTTGCTGGCGACGTACACCGGCACGCGGCACTGCTGCGCGATCAGCAAGGGCTCATCACCCACCTCGCAGGCCGTCGAGGCGGGTAAAACCGCCAGGCAACCCTGGGTGGTGCGGCCATAGCCGCGAGAGACAACGCCAGGGCGCAGGCCCAGGCTTTGCAGGTGTTGGACCAGCGCCATCACCACCGGCGTTTTGCCGGAGCCCCCGGCCACCACATTGCCCACGACGATCACAGGCCGCCCTGGGTGCTCGGAGTGCAGCAGGCCGGTTTGGTACAGCGCGGCACGGGTCGCCATGAGCGCACGGTACAGCTGAGACACAGGCCACAGGGCCCAACTCAGCGCACTGCGGCGCTGCCACAGGGCGGGCCAGCCCTGGGTGCCACTGATTTTTGGTGGGGATGCGTTTGGCTGCACACCCCCGGGCCGCGAGGCCGAGGAAGGCGGCTGCGGCGTGGGGGTTGCCATGCCGCTCAGCGGTTGCTTGCGCGCGCGCCAGCGGTGGATTGGGTCGCGAAGGTGATTTGTGTCAGGCCCACGCGCCGGGCCGCTTCCATCACGGTCACCACCGACTGGTGGGGCGCCATGGCATCGGCGCTGATGATGACGACGCTGTCTTTGCCTGCGCTGGCGGCGCCGCGCAGGGCCTGGGCCACTGCGTCCACGCTCTTGCCCTCCACGCCGCCCTTGTTGACGGCGTAGCGGCCATCGGCTGCCACGGCAACGATGACCTCCTTGGGGTGGTCGCGTTGCTGCTCGGCATCGGCCACCGGCAGGGTGAGCTTGAGTTCGGTGAACTTGCTGTAGGTGGTGGTCAGCATCAAAAAGATGAGGATCACCAGCAGCACGTCGATGAACGGAATCAGGTTGATTTCCGGCTCATCCTTCGCTCGGGGGCGGAAGTTCATGGGCATACGCTGGGCCGCCTGTTTGCTTACTTGCGGTGGCGCAGAATGTGGCGCACAAACTGCTCAGACGCCAATTCGAGCGTGAGCAGGTAGGCATCGACCCGGCCACGGAAGTAGCGCCAGAAGATCAGCGCCGGGATGGCCACGATCAGGCCAAACGCGGTGTTGTACAGGGCAATGGAAATACCCTGCGCCAGTTGGGCGGGGTTGCCGCCTCCCAGTGCGCCCGTGTTGCCGCCTTGCGAGCCAAAGATCTCGATCATGCCGATCACGGTGCCCAGCAGGCCCAGCAGCGGGGCGGCCGAGGCAATGGTGGCCAGCGCGCTCAGGTACTTCTCCAGGCGGTGGGCCACGGCCCGGCCGCTGCCCTCCATGGTGGCGCGCAGGTCGGTTTCGCTGCACTGGGGGTTGGCGTTGAGCGCACGCAGGCCCGAGGCCAGCACCTCACCCAGGGCCGAGCTTTGGGCCAACTGGTTGACGACGTCCGGGGTGGGCAGCGAGCGGGAGGACACGGTGATGGCCTCGTCCAGCAGTTTGGGGGGGGCGATGCGAGCTGTTTTCAAGGAAACAAAGCGCTCGCAAATCAAGGCCAGAGCCAGGACAGAACAGGCAATGAGGGGCCAAATGGGCCAGCCTGCGGCTTGTATGATGGACAGCAATTCTCTCTCCGCTCAGGTGAAGTCAGTCGGCAATTATGGCCCAGGCAGCTGGCGCTTTGAGGTCACAAACCGTTACGAGAAATCGCCGCCTTCGGTGCGCAGGCCTCGCCCACAAAATCTGTGGATAACTTTGTGGGTAAGCGGGTGGGTATCCCCGCCAAAGCGGCGCCAAATGGGCGTTGCAACAGATTGATGAAAAATTGCACAGCAAAAAATCCATATAAAACAATGACTTGTACGTGTTTGCGTCTTTTGCAGGGTGTTGGCTTGGCCGGGGTGTGTGGCGCTGGTGCGTCGCCCGCGCTGTGGAGTACTTGGGGCCACGCGGCTGCGCCAAGGCCCGTGGTGGCCCATGTTTGAGGCGTCCACCCCCGCAGCCACGCCGCGTGTGTGGGAAGTCGGCGCGCTGTGCCGCGCCATTGCTGATGCGCTGGAGGCGCGCTTCAACCCTGTCGCGGTGCGGGGCGAGATAACCGGCTTCTCGCGCGCATCCAGCGGGCATTGCTATTTCTCGATCAAGGACGCCGCGGGCCAGTTGCGTTGCGCCATGTTCCGCCGTGCGGCCGGGCTGCTTGACTTTTCTCCCAGAGATGGTGAATTGGTCGAGGTGCGTGGTCGTCTGGGGGTCTACGAGGCCCGGGGCGACTTGCAGTTCATTGTGGAGAGCATGCAGCGCGCAGGGCAGGGCGCCCTGTTTGAGCAGTTCTTGCGCCTCAAGGCTCAGCTCGAATCCGAAGGCCTGTTCGACGCGCGGCGCAAGCGCCCCTTGCCGCTGCAGCCGCGCGGCATTGGCTTGGTCACCTCGCTGGGGGCTGCTGCCTTGCACGATGTGGTCACGGCGCTGCGCCGCCGGGTGCCGCACATCCCGGTGGCGTTGATCCCGGCGCAGGTGCAGGGCGCGGCGGCCCCGCAGTCCATGGTGGCTGCGCTGCGGCAGATGTACGCCTGGGCCGAGGGCGCGGGTGCGCCTTGGGGCCCCGAGCCAGGGGGCACCGTCCCTATCGACGTCATCCTGCTGGTGCGGGGCGGCGGGTCGATGGAGGACCTGTGGGCCTTCAATGATGAGCAACTGGCGCGCACCGTGGTGCAAAGCCCTGTGCCCCTGGTCAGCGGTGTGGGGCACGAGACCGACTTCACCATTGCCGACTTCTGCGCCGATTTGCGTGCGCCCACGCCCACGGCGGCGGCCGAGCTGGTGGCGCAGCCGCGCGAGGTGTGGCTGGGCGCGCTGGACCTGCTCGCCGACCGCCTGGACACCGCCGTGCAGCGCCAGCTGGACGCACGCCACCAGCGGCTGGACCAAGCCGCGCAGCGGCTGGGGCGCCCGTCGGGCCTGGCTGCGCGCGAGCAACTGCGCCTGGCCCGCTGCGCACAGCGCATGCGCCATGGCATGCTATTGAATTTAGAGCGGCTAGCGCTTAAACACAAAGCGCTAGAGGCCGATTTGCCTATCAAAGTGACCCGCCAGCTCGCGCAGCAGTCTGACCGGCTGGAGCGCGCACGTATGCAGCTGGAGCTGCTGAACCCGCAACTGGTGCTGCAGCGCGGCTACGCCTTGCTGACCGACAGCGATGGCCACACCGTCACAGGTGTGGGCCAGGCCCGCCCGGGCGATGCGCTGCGGGCCACGCTGGCCGATGGGGTGCTGGACTTGACGGTGGGGCAGCCGCGCCTGTTGTGAGGGTTGTGGGCGCGCAGCGCTTGCGGCCATGCGGTGTTGCGATGTATCTCCACTTCTCTGCACAAGGCTATTGATCTTCCTACAATGCCACGTCGCGTCAAATTGCGCGCCAGGCGTGGGGCGGCTTGCCTGCCAAGCCGCCGCCCACCTTCCAGCATTGCAAACCACGAGGAAACACCACCATGGAACATACCCTTCCCCCGCTGCCTTACGCCATCGACGCCCTGGCCCCCCACTACAGCAAGGAAACGCTGGAGTTTCACCATGGCAAGCACCACAACGCCTATGTGGTGAACCTGAACAACCTGCAAAAGGGCACTGAGTTCGAGTCGCTGTCGCTCGAAGAGATCATCAAGAAGTCGTCCGGCGGCATCTACAACAACGCAGCCCAGATCTGGAACCACACCTTCTTCTGGAACTGCATGGCCCCGAACGGTGGCGGCGAACCCACAGGCGCCCTGGCCGACGCCATCAACGCCAAGTTCGGCTCCTACGCTGCTTTCAAGGAAGCCTTCGTCAAGAGCGCCGTGGGCAACTTTGGCTCCGGCTGGACCTGGCTGGTGAAGAAGGCCGACGGCAGCGTTGACATCGTCAACACCGGCGCCGCTGGCACGCCCCTGACGACCGCCGACAAGGCTCTGCTGACGGTGGACGTGTGGGAACACGCCTACTACATCGACTACCGCAACCTGCGTCCCAAGTTTGTGGAAACCTTCCTGGACAAGCTGGTCAACTGGAAGTTTGCCGAAGCCAACTTCGCCTGATTTCGCTTGATGCCTGGTTTCATCCGGGCATAAAAAAACGGCCGCAAGGCCGTTTTTTTATGGGCAAAGCCTGCGCAGCCATGGGCTGGCGGCTTGTTTGCCGTTTGTGGATTGGCCGGTTATTTCTTGGTGCTGAACACCGCAGCGCTCACCAGCTTGCTGCCTGGCTTGATGCCTTTTTGGGCAAACCAGCCCTGGTTCATTTCCAGCACGTAGCGCACCGGCTTGGCCGAGCAGTGCGAGTCCTCGGTCTGTGGCTTCATGTCGGCCAGGTTCACGATGGTGCCGTCATCGGCCACAAAGGCCGCCGTCAGCGGCAGCAGCGTGTTCTTCATCCAGAAGCACTGCGTGGCGGGCTGCTCAAAGACAAACAGCATGCCCTCGTGCACTGGCATTTCCTTGCGGTGCATCAGGCCGGTTTGGCGCTCCTGCGGGGCTGCAGCCACCTGGGCATCGATGCGGTGCATGCCTGCGGTGATTTCCACGCGCTGCAGATTCATCTGGGGCTGGTTTTGGGCGCTGGCTGGCAGCGCAGCAGCCAAGGTGATCAGGCCTGCGATCAGCAGCCGGGGGGAAGAGAGCAAAGGACTTGGCATGGGGTCTTTGGATTCAGGCAGTTGGCGGGGTGAGGGCGCAAAGATGGCTCGTTGCGCAGCATGCTGGGCATTTTGATCCAAGTTGGGGAGGCTTCGATGAAACGGCTTGGCAACACACTGTGCTGGCGCTTGGAGGCGGCTGCGCGCCACAGGTTCCGCAAGGCGACACAGGGTGCACGTGGCCTGACAAGGGGTGCTGAGAACGGGCCTAAAATGAAAAATGGGCCGCGCAGGTGGCACCCTCTCAATCCTTGGCTGAGCCCGACTCAGTCCTCACCGGAGACCTCCGTACATGACCGCTTTCCAGCACATCCAGGTTCCTGCCGAGGGGCAGAAGATCACCGTCAACGCCGACATGTCGCTGAACGTGCCCGACCAGCCCATCATCCCTTTCATTGAAGGCGATGGCGTGGGCCGTGACATCACGCCCGTGATGATCAAGGTGGTGGATGCAGCTGTGGCCAAGTCGTACGGCGGCCAGCGCAAGATCCAGTGGATGGAAGTGTTCGCGGGCGAAAAAGCCACCCGCATCTATGGCCCCGACGTGTGGCTGCCCGACGAGACTCTGCAGGCGGTGCGCGACTATGTGGTGTCCATCAAGGGCCCGCTCACCACGCCCGTGGGCGGCGGCATCCGTTCACTGAACGTGGCCCTGCGCCAAGAGCTGGACTTGTACGTGTGCCTGCGCCCCGTGCAGTACTTCAAGGGCGTGCCGTCGCCCCTCAAAGAGCCCGAGAAGACCAACATGGTCATCTTCCGCGAGAACTCGGAAGACATCTACGCAGGCATTGAATTTCCCGCCGAATCCGACAAGGCCAAGAAGCTCATCGCGTTCTTGCAGAACGAGCTGGGCGCCACCAAAATCCGCTTCCCCAACACCTCGGGCATCGGCATCAAGCCCGTCTCGCGCGAGGGCACGGAGCGCCTGGTGCGCAAGGCCATCCAGTACGCCATCGACCACAACAAGCCCAACGTGACCATCGTGCACAAGGGCAACATCATGAAGTACACCGAAGGGGGCTTCCGCGACTGGGCCTACGCCCTGGCGCAGAAGGAGTTCGGTGCCGAGCTGATCGACGGCGGCCCATGGTGCAAGTTTGCCAACCCCAACACGGGCAAGGAAATCACCATCAAGGACAGCATTGCCGATGCCTTCCTGCAGCAGATTTTGCTGCGCCCTGCCGAGTACTCGGTGGTGGCCACGCTCAACTTGAACGGCGACTACATCTCTGACGCGCTGGCCGCGCAGGTGGGCGGCATCGGCATTGCGCCGGGCGCCAACATGTCCGACTCGGTCGCCTGCTTTGAAGCCACCCATGGCACCGCGCCCAAATACGCGGGCAAGGACTATGTGAACCCCGGCTCCGAAATCCTCTCGGCCGAGATGATGCTGCGCCACATGGGCTGGAAGGAAGCGGCCGACCTGATCCTGAAGTCGCTGGAAAAAGCCATTGGCAGCAAGAAAGTGACGTATGACTTTGCCCGCCTGATGGATGGCGCCACGCAGGTGAGCTGCTCGGGCTTTGGTCAGGTGATGATCGACCAGATGTGAGGTGCATGCGGGCTGGCTTTGGCAAATCCCGCCGCCTGCAGAACAGGCTTCACAGCAAAAGCCCCCTGCAGTCCATGACTGCAGGGGGCTTTTATTATTTTTGGCCTCCAGCGCTTGATGGACAAGCGCAAGCAGCTATTTTATTGATAGCAATCAGTGGCCAGCCTGTGTCTCCGCTTTGAGCCCAATTCTCCGTGTCGCCACCGCAGCCGCCAAGTGTTCGTCATGGGTCACCAGCATCAGCGCGGCACCGGTCTCTTGGGTGGCGCTCAGCAGGATGTGCATGGCCTCTTGCTGCGTGATCGGGTCCAGGCGCGAGGTGGGCTCGTCGGCAAACAACAGCGCAGGCTGCGCCACCAGCACGCGGGCCAGGGCAATGCGCTGCAGCTCGCCGCCCGACACTTGCTCGGGCTTGCGCTCCAGCAGGCTCTCAGGCACGCGCAGTTGCTCCAGCCGCCGCTGCACCGCTTTCCACTCGCAGCGGTGCAGCCGGGCGGCATCGCGCAGTGACTGGGCCAGGCTGATGTGCGGGGCAAACGAACCCACCGGGTCCTGGTACAGCTTCTGGAACGCATGCGGGCGCAGGCCTGCATTGCGGGCCACGCGGCCCGTGTCGGGCCGCAGCAGGCCCAGCAGCACATTGCCCAGCGTGCTCTTGCCTGTGCCGCTGGGGCCTTGCACGGCCACGCGCTCGCCGCTGTGAATGTGCAGGTCCATGGGCGCAAACAGCTGCTGCGCGCCATAGGCTTTGGAAATACCCTGCGCCTGCACCACGCGCTCGCCCACCTGCGGCGCGGCAAACGGCAGCCAGCGGGCCGGGTCGGCGTCCATCAACTGGCGGGTGAAGGGGTGCGCGGGCTGCGCCACCACCTCGTCGATGCGGCCTTGTTCCACCGCCTGCCCGTGCCGCAGCACGATGACCTGGCCGCCCAGCGCCTGCGCCACGGCCATGTCGTGGGTGATGGCCAGCAGGCAGCCGCCCGCTTGCAGCACGCCACGGAACAGCGCCACCGTGCGGTCACGCCAGTGGTTGTCCAGCCCCTTGGTGGGCTCGTCCACCATCAGCACCGGTGCACCGCCTGCCAGGGTGATGGCAGCCACCGCCCGCTGCGCCATGCCGCCCGACAGTTGCCAGGGGTAGTGCCCTGTGGCCTGGCCCAGGCCAGCGCGGGCCAGCTCTTGCTGCGCACGTTCAGCGGCATCGGCAGGCGGCTGCGCGTGCAGCAGGGCATAGACCTCGGCCAGTTGCGGCGCCACGCGCTGAAAGGGGTTGAGGGCCACCGACGGCTCCTGCGGCAGCAGGGCCAGCTTGCGGCCCCACAGGGCGCGGCGGGCGCTGGCGTCTTCGGCAAGGGTCGTCACGCCGTCGATGGTGATGGCGCCCGATGCCCGCAGTGCAGGCGGCAGGTTGCCCATGATGGCCTGGGCCAGCAGCGACTTGCCCGCGCCGCTTTCACCCACCAGGCTCAGCGCCTCGCCGGCATGCAGCCGGAACGAAATGCCCTGCAGCAGGGCGCGGTCGCCCACATGGATGGCCAGGTTGTCCACCACCAGCAGGGCGGTGGTGGCATGGGTTGGTTGGGTTGCGTGGATTGCTTGGGTCATGCGGCCTCCCGCTCGGGTTGGATGAGCATCATGGCGGCTACCAGCCACAGCAGCACGGCAGTGGGGGCGGCGATCAGCCACGGGGCTTCTTCGTAATAAGGCATGGCCTCGGTGATCATCAGGCCCAGCTCGGCCGTAGGGGCCTGTGCGCCCACGCCCACAAAGCCCAGCGCCGCCAGCGCCAGCACCGCCTGCGCGGTGGTGAAGGCCAGCAGCGTGCCCAGTGTGGGCGCCAGCGCGGGCAGCAGGTGGCGGCGCAGCACATACGCCCGGCCAAAGCCCAGCAGGCGCGATGCCTGCACCGCATCGCCCGCCAGCACGGGCCGCGCCATGGCGCGGCACACGCGAAAGTATTCGACCCACAGCGCAGTCGCCATGCCCACATACAGCGCCCACAGCTGGCCGGGGGCCAGCGCCGCAATCAGCAGCACCAGCAGCAGGCCAGGAATGGCCAGCACCGCGTCGGCCAGCATGAGCAGCATCCGCTCGGTGCGCCCGCCGCGCCACGCGGCCAGTACGCCCAGCAGGGTGCCGGGCACGGCCGCACTCAAGGCCGCCAGCAGCGCCATACCTAATGAGAGCTGCGTGGCATGCGCCAGCCGCGCCAGCCACGAGCGGCCTAGCACATCCGTGCCCAGCCAGTGCGCTGCGCCGGGGTGGGCCAGCTGGTTGCGCAGGTTCTGCTCAATGGGGCTGGCGCCCACCAGCCAGGGGCCCAGCAGCGCCCACAGGGCCAGCAGCCCCATCAGCACCAGGCCCGTGCGTTGCTGCCACGAAGCAGCGGGTTTTGCTGTGCCCATGGAGGGCCGTGACAGTGGCGGTGTGGCCGCAGCCACCTCCGCAGGGGTGGTCGTCATCGTATGCGGTGCGGTCATGCGGCCACCCCCCGTTGTTGGCGTGGGTCCAGCGCCACGCAGGCTGCATCGAGCAGCAGATTGAACACCACAAACAGCAGCGCCATCGCCAGCGCCGCGCCTTGCACCACGGGGATGTCGCGCCCAAAGATGGCGTGCACCAGCGCATGGCCAATACCGGGCCAGGCAAACAGCGTCTCTACCACCAGCGCGCCTTCCACCAAAAACAGCGTCTGCACGCCCAGGTAGGCCACCACGGGCACCGCGGCGGCGCGCAGGCCGTGGCGCAGCACGGCTTGCAGGTCGCTCAGCCCCTTGGTGCGGGCAAATTCAAACGCGGGCGATTGGGCCACCTCTTGCATGGCACTGCGCGTGACGCGGGCAAGGCCTGCACCCAGGCCCAGGCCCAGCGCCATCGCAGGCAGCACCAGGCTGGCGCTGTCGTCGTCGCCCGCCACGGGCAAAAAGCCCCAGTGCACTGCCACCAGCAGCATCAGCAGCACCGACAGCAAAAACGGCGGCGTGCCACGCAGCACCACGGCCAGCGCCCAACTGGCGCGGTCGGCCACACCCCCGGGACGCAGGCCTGCCCACAGGCCCAGGGGCACCCCCACGGCCAGGGCCACCGCCAGCGCGGCGGCAGACAGGCGCAGCGTGGCGCCCAGGTGGTGGGCCACCTCCACCCACACCGGCCGCTGGGTGATGAGCGACTGGCCCAGGTTCAGCGTGGCCATGTCGCGCCACCAGCCCAGCAGGCCTTGCAGGGCGCTCTGGTTCAGCCCCAGCTCGGCGCGCACCGTGTCGGCTGCCGCGCCGCTGACCAGGTCCAGCCCATAGCGGCTGGCGGCCACGCGCATGGCCAGGTCGCCCGGCAGCGCGCGCACCATAAAAAAGCACAGCGTGCCGATGATGAGCGCCAGCGCCACCACCTGCAGACCGCGCCGCCCCAGCATGTGCAGCCAGGGGTTGCGAAGGGAAAGATTCATGCGTTGCTCCAATGCATCTCAGTGAGCCGGTAGTTGCGCTCCAGCGGGTCCAGCGACACGCCTTGCAGGCGGCGGTTCACGGCCACGTGCTGGCGGTACCAGGCGATGGGGATGACGGGTAGTTCGTCTTGCAGCGTTTGCGTGACGGTGGCGCGCAGCGCCTGCGCACGGCGCGCATCGGGCGTGCTGCGCATCAGCTCGGCCAGGGCTTGCACCACGGCATCGCTGTGCCAGCCCATGGCGCCCCAGTCGCCGCCTTGGGCAGAAAAATCGCCCGCCAGCGTGCCCGCCGGGTCGGGCACATTGGTGTAGTTGCGTGCAGCCAGGGCCAGCTGCAGCGTGCCGTCGCGGTGGCCCATGGGGATGTCGCCCGAGTTGCCGATCTGCACCTTCACGGCAATGCCCGCCAGGCGCCACTGCTCTTGTAGGGCGGTGGCCACCAGCGGCAGTTCGGGGCGGTCTAAAAAGGTGCGTATCGCCAAGGTCAGCGGCTGCCCGTCTGGCCCGCGCAGGCCGTCGGCGTGGCGCTGCCAGCCCGCTTCGCGCAGCAGGCGCTGGGCGGTTTCGGGGTCGTGCCGCAGCGGGGGCAGGGTCGGGTGGTGCCAGTCGGCCAGCGTGGGGGGCAGCAGCTGCGTGGCGGCCAGGGCTTCGTCGCCCATCAGGGCCTGGGCAATGCCTGCACGGTCAATGCTCAGGCTCAGCGCCTGGCGCACGCGCACGTCTTGCAGGCCGGGCAGCGTGGCATTGAGCTTGACGATGACGGTGCGCGGCAGCGTGACCGACGAAATGCCCACCTTGGCATGGCGCTTGAGCCGCCGCAGGCTGGCCGGGTCCAGCCCATAGGCCAGGTGGGCCTGGCCGCCTTCCACCATCAGCGCCCGCGTTTCGGCGCGGCCAGCGGCCAGGTAGGCCACGCTGCGTATCGCAGGGGCGGGCGTGGAGGCGGGGCGGTCATAGTCGTCAAACGCCTCGGTCTCCACCTGCTGGGGCGGCACCAGCTTGGCGATGCGATAGGGGCCGCTGCCAATGATGCGCTGCACCTTGCCGTCTGCGCCATAGCTCTCGGGCGCCAGCACCAGCGTGCTGTAGTGCGCCAACTGGGCGGCCAGGGCGTTGTGCGGGCGGGCCAGGCGAATGCGCAGTGCGCCATCCCCCTCGGCGGTGATGGCGGTGATGGGCGCGTTGCTGAGCAAGGCGGGCGCCTTTTGGGCGCGCTGCAGGCTTTGCACCACGGCCTGCGCGGTGACCCGGTTGCCGTTGTGAAAGCGCGCACCGGGCCGCAGCGTGAACTGCCAGGCCAGCCCATCGGCAGACACCTGCCAGCGCTCGGCCAGCGCGGGCTGCGGGCGGCCGTTGTCGCTGGCGCCCAGCAGGGTTTCGCACACCTGCAGGTTCAGCAGCATGAAGCCGCTGCTGGCGGGTGAGAGGCTGGTGAACTCCCACGGGCCCACGATTTGCAAGGTGGCCGGGACTGCGCCGCCCTGGGCCAGCGCCCAGGGGGCCGCGCCTGCGGTAATGCAGGCGCTGGCCGTTTGCAGCGCAGCGCGGCGTGTGCAGCCCTGCGGTGGCGGGGCGGGCTTGAAGCCGTGTTTCAAAAAAATCTCCTGGTTTGTGTTTGAGAGAGGTTGGGCGGCGTGCGAAGGCAACTTGCCCATGCCCGCCCATTCCCTGCCCGTTCACGCTGAGCCTGTCGAGGGGCCTGAACGGCCTCTGTGCCCTGGCTTTGACGGGCTCAGCCCGAACGGACGATGGAACGCGAGCGGGCATGGCGTAGCTGCAGTGCTTGATGGCCAGAGCCAGTGTCAGAACTTGGCCTGCAGCCCCACCGTCACGGTGCGCAGCGCCCCAGGCGTCACCCACACGCGGCTGTACGAGCTGGTGTAGTGCACCTTGTCGAACAGGTTGTCCACGTCCAGCGTCAGGTTCACCGTGGGGCTCAGGCGCCAATAGGCCAGCAACTTGGCCGTGGTGTAGCTGGGCAGGTCGAACGCGGCAGTGCCTGCATTGGCCTCGGCCTGCGTGCGGGCCTGGCCTAGGCGCTTGCCCATGTAGGTCACGCCACCGCCCAGGCCCCAGCGCTGGCCGTTGGCCAAGGCGTCTTCGTACACGGCCAGCACGCTGCCGTTCACCTTGGGCACGTTCAGCAGGCGCCCGCCCACCTCCAGCGTGTTGTCGCGGCTCACTTCCACGTCGTTGAAGACCAGGCTGGCGTTCAGGCGCCAGTGGGCACTCAGGCGGCCCGCCACGTCCAGCTCCAGCCCCCGGCTGCGCACCTCGCCTGCAGCGGCCGAGAAGCCCGCGTTCAGCGGGTCGCTGGTCAGCACGTTGCGCTTGGTGATGTCAAACAGCGCCGCCGTGGCGCCCAGGCGCTGGTCGGCGCTTTCCCACTTGGCGCCCAGTTCCAGGGCGCGGGCCTTTTCGGGGGTAAAGGCATTGCCTGCCGCATCGCTGCCCGTGTTGGGGCGGAAGGACTTGCCCGCGTTGGCATACACCGTAAAGCCCTGCGCGGGCAGCCAGCTCACGCCCAGGCGCGGCGACACGGCCGAGGGGGTTTGCACGGTGGTCGTCGCGTTCAGGCGGTTTTGCAGGCTCTGGTCGTAGTTGTCGGCCCGCAGCCCGGCCATCACGCGCCACTGCTCGCCCAGCTTCACGGTGTCTTGCACATACAGCGCGGTGTTGCGCTGCTTCTCACGCGTATCGGTGTTGCGCCCGGGTGTGGGCTGCGCCTGGCCGTACACGGGGTTGAAGATGTCAATGGCGTAGGGCGCGCTGGCGCTGGGGTTGGCGCGCAGCATCAGCGAATCCATGTGAAAGCGGTAGCTCTCCACGCCCACCAGCACCTCTTGCTCCAGCCCGCCCGCCCGCACGGTGCCCTGCAGTTCGGCCTGCAGCGCTACGTCGTCCGACTGAAAGTCGCGGTAACGGCGCTGGCGCCGCAAGGTGCGGCCGTCGGCCTGCAGCGCGCTGGCCTCGGTCGAAAAGCCCTTCAGCCCTGTTTCGCGGTACGACAGGCCCGTGCGGCTGCGCCAGTCGGCATTCCACTCGTGCGACAGCACCAGCTGGTGCGTCTGGTTGGTCACCGTCACATCGCCATCGGCAGGCTCGCCCAAAAAGCGGCTCACAGGCACCGCGCCCAGTTGGTTGTTCACAGCCACCACGCCCCGGTCCAGCGGCGTGGCGTGGCGCAGGTATTCAGAGGTGTATTCGAGCACCGTGTTGGGCGAGAGCTTCCAGGTAAACGCCGGGGCCACCACCTGGCGCTGCGCGCGCACCTGGTCGCGAAAGCTGCCCTTGTCTTCCACCGCCACGTTCAGGCGGTAGGCCAGGTTGTCAGAGATGGGGCCCGTCGTGTCCAGCGCCGCACGGCCCAGCCCGTGGCTGCCCGCGTAGGCTTCGACCGAATGCGTCGCCTTCCACAGCGGCTTTTTGCTCACGATGTTGAGCGTGCCGCCGGGCTCGCTGCTGCCATACAGCGCGGCGGCGGGGCCTTTCAAAAACTCCACCCGCTCCACCCCCGCCAAGTCGCGCGGCGCGTTGAAACCCCGGTTGGACGAAAACCCGTTGAGCAGCGTCGCCATGCCCGTGTTCTCGTTGCCCGGCAGGCCCCGAATGGCGATGTTGTCCCACAGCCCGCCAAAGTTGTTCTGGCGCGAGACACCGCCCACATAGTCCAGCACATCGTCCAGCCGCGTAGCGCCCAGGTCGTCCAGTGTCTGGCGCGACATCACGCGCACCGACTGCGGCAGCTCGCGCAGCGGCAGGCTGGTCTTGGCCCCCTCGGCCTCGTCGGCGTAATAGGTGCCCGAGGCACTGCGGCCCACCACATCTACGGCAGACATTGTGGGTGGGGTGATCACATCGCCGTCTGCGGCCCAGGCGGCGGGAATGGACGAAAAAAGGGCAGCCACTGCCAAAGCCGTCAGCGTGGGGCGCGGCAGACGGAGTGAAGTAGATGAGCGAGAAAAAGAAACCAAAGAAGAACGCATGGCAAACCAGTCCAAAAGCAATGAATGCAATCGCCAAAGGGCAGCGGGGCAGGGCACCCCTCCGCAACGGAGTGGCGCGCAAACAGCCGCATGCCCGCACGCACCCCGGCGGGGTGAATGCATGGCTGCAAAAAAGGGGGGCGCCCAATGACCTGGTCAAAGGACGCAAGCTGGCTGGGGTATGTACACAAACCGCGCCCCACCGGGCTGGGTTCGTGCACTGGCCCCGTCAGGCCTGAACCGTGTCAGGCCCGCTGGGCTGGCGGTGGGTCTCTGGCAGCAAACGGCCAGCGCATGGGCTGGGCCGTGAAGGTGATCGTTGTGGTGGACAGCGCCGCGCGCGGCGGCTCGGGCACAGGCAGTTGGTAGGCCAGCGGCTGGCCCAGCCCCGCATCCAGCGCATGCGTCAGGCACCAGGCGCAGGTGGCGTGGGTTGCTTCGGTGTCTTGTTCGCCGCTGGCTGCATCCATGCGGGCTTCGGCAGCGGCCAAAGCCTCCGCGCCTTGGGCAGCGGCTGTCGCCACCTGCACGCTGCGCACCGCCTCGCGCATGTGCCGCGCCTCGTGCAGGGGCACACCTGCCAGCGCGTTGAACAACGCGGCCAGCAGAAGCAGGATGTGGAGTTGCAGGGCGGGGATGGTGCGGCGCAGCATGAGGGGATGCGAATCATACTCAAGTGCGGGTGACCGTTTGGAGAGCGACTCTGCGAAAGCACCGTTGACAGACGGGGTGTAGAGGTTTTGGCTCTGAAAATGAATAAAGCGCTAATTGCCACGCTCAGGAAGAGTATGAAGAGCTTTATGACCAAGTGCAGTGATAACAAAGCCTCCATCTTTCCACGGACGCAAAAATTCAGCTTTGATTAGGGAATCAATAGTGCGCTTTTGGTGGAAGTATTCTCCATTAGCACCTTCAGAGTGCGCTCTACCTGGTTCGGCATAAAGAATGCGCAGCCCAGCGTCGGCATGTCTGAGAACTACAGCCTGAACCCAACTAAGAGCACTCATTTTGCTCTTTGGATCACCAATCGAAGGATCGTTTAAGTCAAAATTGTGTTTTACAAGTTTGCTTGAGGCTGAATTTTTTCTTTCTGGCGCCCAGTTTGGCATTCGCTTTGATATGCGCTTACCAAAGATGATAAGCACAACCAACGCGGCGAGAACAACGACTGCGGTAGTTTTCCAGTTCATAAATTTTATAAATAACGCTCAGGTTAAGCGGTGCCAGAGCGCGAAACGCGCGGGGTACCAACATGGGCCATAAAAATGCCGAAGGCATGGCCTATCCTGGCGTCCGCGTTGAGCCGTCAGTTAGAGTGCGAGCTTTTAATCATCCGATTCTTCATCCACAAGATCTACCAATTCCTCTTCCTGATTAATAACATCGAGTTCTGTAAGCACATTTCGCATCTTTTTTGAGAGAGCGTTTGAGACCAACTCTGCTCGCTTCTGAACGAATGTTTCTACGGAGTCATCTGTGATTCCAAAATCCTTTATGTCACCAATAAGATGCGACTCAAGCGCCTGAATTATATTCGGGTTACTTTTTGTGTATTGAGATATGTAATCTGAAGGATTTCTGGCTCTGATTGATCGCTTGTTTAGGAAATCATCAACAATTGTTATGTTGAACACATTGTTGACGATTTGCTCATCCTTGTTCTTGCAGGCCGAAGACTTCCTGGGGAAGAAGTGATGGTAGTTTTTTGAATTTGCTTGCTTTAGCCAGTAATTCGATATATTGACGAGCGCACCATCCGCAAAAGATTTTGGCTGATGGTGGGCATATAGGCACAAGATGGCCTTTACAAATGCCTTGGATGCATTGAATTTTCCGTTGGCAATGAGTGATGACGGTTTTATGCTTACCTGCCACTCATATTGAGGTTCCGCGCCGTTAAGAATTTGATCGATTTTTTTTAGGTCTTGATTTGTTTTTGATTCAAGCGATGATGAGTATCTGGCGCCAATTGCGCATTTCCAAAAAAAGTCTTCCAGCAGCGACTGCTTGGCATCGATGGGTCTGTCGGGGTGATGGTAAAAAAAATAAGAGTAGGGTATTACAAACGCATTGTATGGGAGTAGTTGCGATACAGGAATTCTGTTGTAGCTTTTAAGGTATTCGCAGGCGCGTTCGATTGAGTCTGCAATTTTTGGCCAAAGATCAATGAATTTATTTTTGTTGATTTGCAGTATTGATTTCGATGTTATGTCCCCGGTAATAATTGCTGCGCCGACTTGCAGAAAAGCGGTTTCGGAAATTGTCTCGTAATTTATTGATTCAAGCCTTGCTTTTAGGGATTGACATTTTTTAGATAAGTCAAAATCAAGCGACTCATCGTATGTCTTTGCAACCATAATCTCAAAGACAGTCAATGACTTTCCGCCCAGATTTATTCTGGTGAATATCTCTGTGGCCACATCGATTGTGGCGTCGGATATCTCGATGATCGGAAAGCTATATGAGCTTATTATTGAGTAATAACTCTGAATCTTTGATCTGCGCTCTGGGGTGTACTTTGCAATCAACTCGAAATTGACGGACAAGAGGTCTACGATTTTTATATATCGTTCGTTTGAGGGTGCTTCCGTAAAGTGAGAGGCCACAACTGAACCCTCATCGGCATCAAGGTCTGCATATATGGTGGAGTAGTCACTCTCTTTGCCGATTTCCCTTTGAACCTTCGCTCCAGTTAGGCAGCAATATATGCTAGTGAGTCGCTGCTGCCCATCAAGTACGTAATTTACGTTTTCTCCAGCACGGGTGGGGAAGTTGCCCCGACCCAAACCACGAACTGAGCGAAGTTGGTCATTTGTTTTCCATAGAATAAATGATCCAATAGGGAATCCCTTTAAGATGCTGTCAATCAATTTTGCAGATTTATCTATATCCCAGACGAACTCCCGCTGGAATTGCGGTATTTTAATATCCCCTCGCTCTATGTCTGCAATCAGATGGGGATATTGCTTGTGGGTTGGTTGTACTCGTGGCATTGAGCCTCCTGATCAATATGCTTTAAATTGCGCTCTAACTAGAAATGGACGACACCACAAACGCGGCCGTGGATCTGATTAAAAATTCTGCCATAGTTCGACCAGCCAAATCATTCCGCCGCCTATTAGGCAAACCTAAAAACTCCCGGATGCAAAACACACGGGCGCTGTAACGATATGCCACAGCGCCCGCTCTTGCCCGCAAAGGGCCGTAGCCCTATCGATCAAACATTCTTCTGCACCATCCTAATAATGCTGGAAAAATCCAGCCCCCCATGCCCCGCCAGGCTGTGCACCGCATACAAATTGCGCGCCATGCCCCCCAGCGGCGTGGCAGCCTTCACCGCCATCGCGTTCTCCTGCGCCAGCCCCAAATCCTTGAGCATCAGGTCCGTACCAAACCCCCCCGCATAGCCCTTGCTGGCGGGTGCGGTTTCCATCACGCCGGGGTAGGGGTTGTACTTCTCTAGCGCCCAGTTGCCGCCCGAGCTGCGGCGCATGATTTCGCTCAGCACCTTGGGGTCCAGGCCGTTGGCCACGCCCAGGGCAATGGCTTCGCTGGTGCCTGCCATCAAGATGCCCAGCAGCATGTTGTTGCAGATCTTGGCCGTTTGGCCTGCGCCCACGCTGCCAGCGTGGAAGATGTTGGCGCCCATTTTTTCGAGGATGGGGCGGGCGCGTTCCAGGTCGGCGGTGTCGCCGCCCACCATGAAGGTAAGGGTGCCTGCAATGGCGCCGCCGGTGCCGCCGGAGACGGGGGCGTCGATAAAGGCCACGCCTTTGGCTTGGGCGGCGTCGGCCACTTTGCGGGAGGTGGCGGCGGCTATTGTTGAGCAGTCAATCACCAGCGTGCCTGCGGGCAGCTGGGCCAGCAGGTCGCCCGCGCCCAAAAAGAGGCCTTCGACATGCTGGCTAGCGGGCAGCATGCTGATGACGACTTCGGCCCCCTGCACGGCGGCTTTGGCGTCGGCGGCGATGGGCACGCCGTCTGCGGCCAGCTTGTCGCGGGCGGGTTGGGACAGGTCAAACGCCCGCACTTCGTGGCCTGCCTTGTGCAGGTTGTGTGCCATGGGGCCGCCCATGTTGCCCAGGCCGATGAATGCGATTTTCATGGTGTGTGTCTCCTTGGAGTTGTAGCGGTAGTGAACGGGTTTGGTATCAAATTGATAGCTGCTAGCGCTTATTTATCAAGCCCTAGCGGCCAAAAAGGCTTTAAATTGAGACGTGATGTTCAAGGGCTGATGTCTGCGCCACGGCTGTGTAGCTCGGCGCGTAGCACCGAGCGGTGGCAGCGCGCCTCGTCTTCGCAGTAGCAGCCCAGCGACAGGGCGCTGTGGTGCGAGAGGGCGGCCAGCAAATCCAGTGTGCGGCTGGCTTCGGGCTGGGCCAGCTCTTTGCGAAACTGCTTCACAAAGGCCTCCCACGCCTTGTCGCCATCGGTGCCGCTGGTCACCTGCTGGCCCTGCGCCATCAGGTCAGCACTGGGGGAGAGCAGGGGGTACCACACGTCGTAGTAGTCGCGGCTGGCGAACTCGGCCTTGGGCACGCCACGCGGTGGGCGGCGCACGGTGCCGATGCGCGTGCCTTCGTCGGCGGCGCGTGGGGTGCCAAGGCGGACGATGCGCAGGGGCATGGTGGTGGGGCTCCGATTGGGTGGTGGTTGGGCGGTGGGGCGGATCAGTCGTCGGCTTCGAAGATGCTGTGCTTCTTGGCGGCGGCTGGTTTCTTGGGCTTGGCGTTGGGGCTGCTGCTTTGGCTGGCGGGTGCCTTTTTGGCCGCAGCCGGGGCGGTGCTTGCCTTCTTCTTGCGCGGCGATGCCTTGGCATGCGGGTTGTAGGCCAGGGCTTCGTCCAGCCAGAAGCGCCACTGTGCCCGCGTGGCGTAGCCGTTGGGCTCCACCCAAAAGTAGCCCTGCATGCCTCCGCCGGGCGAGAGTTCGCGGGTGTTCTGCATTTCCTGAAACTCGCCATGCCGCTCGGGCGGCAAGCGCACCAGCAGCTCATCGCCCTTCACGCCCACGCACAGCTTGCCGTCTACAAAGAAGCAGTAGCAGCCGAACATGGTGCGCTCGTCCACATCGCTGCGCTGCGCCAGGGCCGTGCGCAGGGCATCGATCAGGTGCAGGGTTTCGTCGGAGAGGGGGCGGGCGGGCATGGCTTTGAGTGAAATATGCCTCTAGCGCTTAATGCATAAGCGCAAGCAGCTATCAAAAACAGAGCGTTCTGGTGGGGTGTGCATCAGCGAATCACCTCCGTCGCATCCCCATCCAGCATGCGCCGCGCGATGATGACGCGCATGATTTCGTTGGTGCCTTCCAGAATCTGGTGCACGCGGGCGTCGCGCAGCAGGCGCTCCAGCGGGTATTCGCGGATGTAGCCGTAGCCGCCGTGCAGTTGCAGGGCCTCGTTCACCACGGTAAAGCCTGCATCGGTGGCAAAGCGCTTGGCCATGGCGCAGTAGGTGGATGCATCGCGGGCACCGGCGTCGAGCTTGCTGGCAGCCAGCCGCACCATCTGGCGCGCGGCGACCAGCTCGGTCGCCATGTCGGCCAGCTTGAACTGCAGGGCCTGGAAGCTGGCGATGGGCTTGCCGAACTGCTTGCGGTCTTGCATGTACTGCTGGGCGGCGTTGAGTGCGCCTTGCGCGGCGCCCACCGAGCAGGTGGCGATGTTGATGCGCCCGCCGTCCAGGCCTTTCATCGCGATCTTGAAGCCTTCGCCTTCTTGCCCCAGCAGGTGGTCGGCGGGGATGCGCACGTTGTCAAAGCTGATGGTGCGGGTGGGCTGGCTGTTCCAGCCCATCTTGTGTTCTTTTTTGCCATAGGTGATGCCGGGGGCATCGGCGGGCACCACAAAAGCGCTGATGCCGCCTGCGCCGGAAGCCGCGTCGCCAGTGCGTGCCATCAGCACCAGCACATCGGTGGCGCCCGCGCCGCTGATGAAGGCCTTGCTGCCGTTGATGACGTATTCGTTGCCCACCAACTCGGCCCGGGTCTTGAGCGAGGCGGCATCTGAGCCTGCGCCGGGCTCGGTCAGGCAGTAGCTGGCGAGCTTTTGCCCGGTGGTGAGCAGCGGGCCCCAGTGGTCGCGCACGGCGGGTGTGGCCCAGGTGCCCAGCATCCAGGTGGCCATGTTGTGGATGGTGATGAAGGCGGTGGTGCTGGGGTCGATGGCCGCCATTTCTTCAAACACCAGCGTGGCGTCCAGGCGGGGCAGGGCAAGGCCGCCTGCGGCTTCGGGCGTATACAGGCCGCAAAAGCCCAGCTCGCCCGCCTTGGCGATGGCGTCCTTGGGGAAGATGCCCTCGGCGTCCCACTCTGCGGCGTGCGGGGCGAATTCGGCCAGGGCAAAGTCGCGGGCCGTTTGGGCAAAGGCGCGTTGTTCTTCGGTCAGCTCAAAGTCCATGGCGTTGTCTCTTGTTTTGTCGTTTGGCTTTGGGTGAATCGGTGCTTCAAGTCTTTTGAGCAGGTTCTCAGGGCTTGGCCGGGCTGTCGTTGCTCAGCCAGCGCATCAGGCCTTTGCGCCGCTCTTGCGTCTTGCGCGTCAGGCACTGTTGGTACAGGCGCGGGCCTTCGGGCTGGGTTTCGGTGGCTTGGGTCTCGCGCTTGCATTGCACCGTGCGCTCGCGCACCCAGGCGGAATGTTCTTGCCGCAGTTGCGGGCGTTCGTGGGCAGACAGGGCTCGCATCACGTCTTCGTACAGGATTTGCAAGGTGGTGTCTGCCGCTTGAAACTCTTGCACGGCGCAGGCATTGACCTCTGCCACGGTGCCCGTGGGTTTGCAGGCCGCACCGGCCTGGGCATGGGCGTGGGGGCTGGTGAGCAGGGCTGCGCTGAGCAGCAGGGCGGTTGCAGGCCAGGGGGCCGCTTTGATCCATGGGTGATTGCATTGCATGGCCTGGTTTTAACACTGCCAACGCATGGTTTCGCGGGCCTTCGACAAGCTCAGGCTGAACGGCGAATGAACCCCGTGGACACCTCCACCGTTCGGGCTGAGCCTGTCGAAGCCTTGCGCGGCGCTTCGACAGGCTCAGCGTGAACGGGCGGTTTGGCGGGGCCCATCGCACGCACCAAGCCCTTGGCAACCGTTACTTCAAGCTGATCGTGGTGTTGACACCCTGGCTCACGGTGCTGTCGTCAAACCAGCGTGCCGTCACGGTCTTGGTCTGGGTGTAGAACATCACCACCTGCTTGCCGTAGGGGCCCAGGTCGCCCAGCTTGGAGGCGCGTGAGCCGGTGAACGAGAAGATCGGCACGGGCACCGGGATTGGCACATTGATACCGACCTGGCCCACGTCGATCTCTTCCTGGAACTTGCGCGCTGCTGCGCCGCTTTGCGTGAAGATGGCCGTGCCGTTGCCGTTGGGGTTGGCGTTGATGAACTCGATGGCATCGTCCAGCGTATCGGCTGCGGCCAAGCACAGCACAGGGCCAAAAATCTCTTGGTCGTAGATCGACATGCCGGGCTTGACGCCGCTGAAGATGGTGGGGCCCACAAAGTTGCCCTTTTCGTAGCCGGGCACGCTGGGGTTGCGGCCGTCCAGCTCCAGCGTGGCACCGTCTGCAATGCCGCGCTCGATCAGGCTCACCACGCGGTCGCGGGCGGCGCACGAGATGACGGGGCCCACGTCGGTGCCTTTTTCGGTGCCGCCGCTCACCTTCAGTGTCTTGGCCTTGGCCACCAGATCGGGAATCCACTTTTGCGATTCGCCCACCAGAATGACCACCGACAGGGCCATGCAGCGCTGGCCTGCGGCGCCAAAGGCGGCACCGGCCAGGGCGTTCAGGGTTTGTTCCTTGTTGGCATCGGGCACCACGATGGCGTGGTTCTTGGCGCCCATCATGCATTGCACGCGCTTGCCGTTGAGGCTGGCGCGGTTGTACACATGCGTACCCACCTTGGTCGATCCGACGAAGCTGATGGCCTTGATATCGGGGTGGTCGCAAATGGCGTTCACGGCGTCTTCGCCGCCATGCACCACGTTCAGCACACCGGGCGGGATGCCCGCTTCGAGCGCCAGCTCGCACAGGCGCATGGTCACCATGGGGTCTTGCTCAGAGGGCTTGAGCACGAACGTGTTGCCTGTGGCAATGGCCATGGGGAACATCCACAGCGGAATCATGGCCGGAAAGTTGAACGGCGTGATGCCCGCGCACACGCCCAGCGGCTGCATCACGGTGTAGGTGTCCACGCCATTGGCCACGTTGTTGGCCAGCTCACCCAGTTGCAGGTTGCCAATGCCAGCGGCGTGCTCCACCACCTCCAGGCCGCGGAACACATCGCCTTCGGCATCGGGCAGGGTCTTGCCTTGCTCGGCCGTCAGCAGCGCGGCCAGCTCGGCCATGTTTTCGCGGATGAGTTGCTGCAGCTTCAAGAAGATGCGGGCACGCGTGCCGATGGGGGTTTTCTTCCAGGTCTTGAAAGCCTCTTTGCCCGAGGCCACGGCGGCGTTGATTTCTTCAGGCGTGGCAAACGGCACGCGGGCCAGCACCTCTTGCGTGGCGGGGTTCACCACGTTGCGCCACTGCGTGGTTTGGGATTCGACAAACTTGCCGCCAATCAGCAGCTTGACGGTGGGGGCCAGCACGGCCGTGGAAGTGGGGGCGTTCATGGTGTGTCTCCTCAAAGGGTTATCGCGTGGCGCGCTTTCCGGCTCCAGGCGTCCGGTTCCAAGCGCAACGGGTGCATCGTAGCTGTGCAAAATTTGCAAGACAATACGAATGAATGCACTTTTGATCTGCAAATTTGCACATCGATGGCTCCGCAAACAGATGTACCTCGTGCGCTGTGCATTGCAGTACTAGTTCAGCGCTGTGGGTGAAAGGACTGGGGATGGACTGGGACAACCTGCGCTATTTTTTGGAATTGGCCCGCCTGGGCACTTTGGCGGGCGCGGCGCGGCGCCTGTCGGTGGAGCACACCACCGTGTCCCGCCGCATCCAGGCCCTGGAAAAGCAGATGGGCGTGGCCCTGTTTGCCCGTGAAGCGGGCGGCCATCGGCTGACAGAGGCCGGGCGGCAGTTGCTGCCTGCGGTGGAGTCGATGGAATCGGCAGTGCTGGGGGCCGAGCGCGCGGCACCGGCGTCGCACGAAGGCCCCTCGGGCTTGGTGCGGGTGGGGGCCACCGAGGGCTTTGGCACCTTGATTTTGGCGCCGCAGCTCGCACACCTCACCCGCAAGCACCCGCACCTGTCGATCGACCTGCTGGCTTTGCCGCGCATGCTGCATTTGTCGCGGCGC
Organism: Acidovorax sp. 56; assembly: GCF_002749705.1. Lineage (NCBI taxonomy): Bacteria > Pseudomonadati > Pseudomonadota > Betaproteobacteria > Burkholderiales > Comamonadaceae > Acidovorax > Acidovorax sp. 56. The sequence goes on along the minus strand of NZ_PEEV01000001.1, from coordinate 1,087,126 downwards.
GAGGCGGACATCGTCATATCGCTGGAGCGGCCCACGCGCGGGTCGGTGATCGTGAGCCGTTTGTCGGACTACGCGCTGTACCTCTATGGCCAGCGCGAATACCTGGCGCGCAAGCCTTTGGTGTCGTGCCGCGAAGACCTGCGCCACCATGCGTTTGTGAGCTATGTGGACGACCTGCTGTTCACCAAAGAGCTGCAGTTTTTGGACGCGCTGTACCCGCCTGAGCGGTTTGCCTTTCGCAGCACCAGCATCACTGCGCAGTACGAAGCGGTGCGCGCTGGCGCGGGTTTGGCGGTGCTGCCCGCATTTTTGGCCGACCGTGACCCGGTACTGGCGCGCGTGCTGCCCGAAGAGGCGCGATTCACCCGCACCTTTTGGATGAGCATGCCGTCTGAAGCCAAACACCTGGCGCGCATGCAGGTGACCTGGGCGTTTTTGCGGGAGACGGCTGTTGCAAGCAAACCCCTGTTGCTACCGGGCGTTACACCCCGGTCGTGACGATGGGGTGCTCACGGGTGCACCCCGTGTGTCTATGTCCTAAATCCTGCCCGTCAGCAGCAGCACGACCAGAATCAGCACCACCAGCCCGACGCCTCCGCTGGGCCCGTAGCCCCATGCCCGGCTATGGCCCCAGGTGGGCAATGCCCCCACCAGAATGAGGATGAGGACGATCAAAAGAATGAGTGAGAGTGACATGGCGGCCTGTGCGTTGTGTTGCGGTAAATGGATTGTTGGGGCCGACGCCAGTCGCGCTTGCAGGTGGTGCGCGCGCATGCGGGTCAGGGTTTTCCGACACTGGGGGCGCCCCCGAAATCCAAAAAGCCCTTGGGATGGCCGAGCCAAGCGCATACCATCACCGCTTTTCCACCCACGGCACTGCCGCTGCAGTGCCCAACGCTTTGTGCTGAAGAAACCCCACCTCATCAAATCCCCCGCAGACATTGCCATGGCCCGCGCCGCAGGCCGCATGGCGGCCGATGTGCTGCACATGATTGCCGAGCATGTGCGCCCCGGCGTGAGCACCGAGGCGCTGGACCGGCTGTGCCATGACTACATCGTCAACGTGCAAAAGGCGGTGCCCGCGAATGTGGGCTACCTGGGGTTTCCGAAGACGGTGTGTACCTCGCTCAACCATGTGGTGTGCCACGGCATCCCTGCGCCAGGGCAGGTGCTGCGCGAGGGGGACATCCTGAACATCGACGTGGCCGTGATCAAGGACGGCTGGTATGGCGACACCAGTCGCATGTACCTGGTGGGCGCCGTGAGCCCGCTGGCGCGCCGCCTGGTGGACACGACGCTGGAGGCCATGCAGGCAGGCATTGCCCAGGTCAAGCCCGGGGCCACGCTGGGCGATGTGGGCCACGCCATCCAGACGGTGGCGCACCGCGAGCGCTTTAGCGTGGTGCGCGAGTATTGCGGCCACGGCATTGGCAAGACCTACCACGAAGAGCCGCAGGTGCTGCACTACGGCCAGCGCGGCCAGGGGCTGGTGCTGGAGCCCGGCATGGTCTTCACCATCGAGCCCATGATCAACGCAGGCAAGCGCGACACCCAGGAGCTGGCCGACGGCTGGACCGTGGTGACGCGCGACCGATCGCTTTCTGCCCAGTGGGAGCACATGGTGGCGGTGACCGAAACGGGCCACGAGGTGCTGACTCCCTGGCCTTGACTAGCCCAGGCCATGCAGGCTCCGTTTATGTCCGTCCAACCATTCAAGCAGTTTGACCCAGGAGAAAACACATGGGATTGTTAGACGCCGTCATGGGCAATGCCTCCAAGATCGATGCGCAGCAGATTCAGCAGGAATTTGCCAAGGTGCTGGCACCGGGCGAAGTGGTGGAGCATGCCTATCAGCTCATTCGCGACTACTTTGTGTTCACCAACAAACGGCTGGTGCTGGTGGACAAGCAGGGCATGACGGGCAGCAAGGTGGAGTACCACTCGCTGCCGTACAAAAGCATCACCCATTTCAGCATTGAGACTGGGGGCACTTTTGATCTGGATGCAGAGTTGAAGATCTGGATCTCTGGCAGCGCCACCCCCTTTCAAAAGCAGTTCAACAAACGGCTCAGCATTTACGAAGTGCAGGCGGTGCTGGCCAGCTATGTGCTGAAGTAGGGCGCAAAGCGCGGTGTTTTCGGGCCATTGCCGGGCCTGCCTTTGCGTACGCTCGGGGGCATTGGGCGAAGCTGTGGCCTTGGGGAGAACAAGGCACTGGCGTTGTCGCCCCACAGGAGCACACCGCAATGTCCCCCCTTATTTCTGGCTTGGCCTCCGTGGCCTCCATGATTTTCAACGCATCGTCCAGCAACGCAGGCAAAGCGCCCGCTGCGCGACGGCCTGCGGATACCGCAGAGGCAGGCCCCGCTTCGGTGGTGCACCTGAGCCCACAGGCCCAGGCGTTGGCGGGCGCTGCGGGCAAGGCGCTGACGCAAAGCGCGCAGGCGGTTGCCACGGCTGCCACAGGGGCGGGGGGTACGCAGGGCTCGGGCCAGGGGGGCTCTGTCTCCAAGCAGGATTTTCAGTCGCTGCTCACCCAGTTTGGCGCCACCGAGGCACAGAAAGAACAGCTGGCCACCGGGCTGGATGCGAACAAAGACGGATCCATTTCACGCGATGAATTTTTGCAGGGGCTGGCCAATACGCAGGGCTCTAAAGCGGGCAGTGAACTGTCTCAAGCATTGATGCAGGTGATGGACGGCGCAGGCAGCGGCGGCGTTGCAAGCCCCAGCAATGGCAAAGGTGACGGGGCCGTGAGCGCCAAGGAGTTTGCCGCGCTGACCACAGCGTTTGCTGCGCTGGAGAAGAAGGGCGTGAAAACCGTTTAGCCCATCAACGCCCGTTGCTGCGCACGCGAGCAGCGCAGGGCGCTCTAACGATTGGGCTGTGGCACGGCCGCGTAGTTCATGGCAATGGCCTGCATGACCGCACCGATCAAGGCCCCATCCCCCGCGCTTTGGGGGCGAACGTTCTGAACGATCTGAATCGCGTACTCCAGCTGTTCTTTGGCCAGGGCCGCCGCCATGGCGTTGCCTCGTTTTTCACTGGGCGACGCATCGCGAATCACCAGGCTCATCTCGTTTCCTTGAAGTGGTAAGCCCGAGTATGCGGGGTGTCAGGGCCGGTGCGCCGTGCTTTGGGGGCTTTCGGCGGGCTTTACCCAGAATAAAGAGGCGGCCCCCTCGCGCAGGCAGGGTCTGCGCGAGGGGCGCAACGGCCTGCACGGGTGACGGGCACACCGTGGTGGGCGGCACCGTTGGTGCTGAATGGCCCGTCAGTGGGCCCCGGCGGCATCGGCAGCGCCTGCGCCACCCGCCTTGGCGGGGCGCTTGGTCAGCCAGATCAACCCGATCAGCAGCAGGAACAGCCCTGCCGAGCCCAGGAAGATGTCGTTGGCCGCCCGCGTAAACGCCTGTTGGTCAATCAGCCGGTTGATCTGCGCCAGCGCCTGCATCTGCGTGAGGCCCGAGGCCACCAGGCCGTCCAGCGTTTGCGCAAACACGCCCTGGCCCTGCACCAGCCCTTCGGTCAGGTGCGCGTGGTGCATGGCGGCGCGGCTTTCCCACAGCGTGGTGGCAATGGACGTGCCCATGGCCCCGGCGGTGATCCGCACGAAGTTGGACAGGCCCGCCGCTGCCGGAATGCGCTCGGGCGCAATGCCAGACAGCGTTAGCGTGGTGAGCGGGATGAAGAAGAACGCCATGGCCGCGCCCTGCAGCAACGTGGGGATCAGGATGTGGATGAAGTCCGTCTGCACCGTGAACTGCGACCGCATCCACAGCACGGTGCTGAACACGATGAACGCACCCGTGGCCATGCGGCGGGGGTCCCACTGGCCTACCTTTTTGCCCACCAGCGGTGTGAGCAAGATCGCGAACACGCCCACGGGCGCCAGCGCCATGCCGGCCGATGTGGCGGTGTAGCCCATCCACTGCTGCAGCCACAGCGGCAGCAACACCACGTTGCCAAAGAACAGCGCGTAGGCCACCGACAACGCCAGCGCACCAAAGGTGAAGTTGCGGCCCCTGAAAAGCTTCAAGTCCACCACTGGGTGCTTGTCCGTCAGCTCCCATACCAAAAACACGGCAAACGCCACCACGGCAATCACGGCCATGGTGATGATCTCGCCCGAGGCGAACCAGTCCAGCTCCTTGCCCTTGTCGAGCATGAGTTGCAGCGCGCCCACCCACAGCACCAGCAGCGTCAGGCCCACGGTGTCGATGGGCAGTTTGCGGATGGGGGTCTCGCGCTTGTGGTAGATGCCCCAGGTCAGCAACCCCGCCAGCAGGCCCACGGGCACGTTGATGTAGAAGATCCAGGGCCAGGAGACGTTGTCGGTGATCCACCCGCCCAAGAGCGGCCCGACCACCGGCGCCACCAGCGTGGTCACCCCCCACAGCGCCAGCGCCGTGCCTGCCAGGGCGCGTGGGTAGCTGGCCAGCAGCAGGGTTTGGCTCAGCGGAATCATCGGCCCGGCCACCAGGCCTTGCAGCACGCGGAAGAAGACCAGCATCTCCAGCGACGAGGCAAAGCCGCACAGCCAGGAGGTGAGCACGAAGAGCAGCACGCTCATGGTGAACAGGCGCACCGCGCCAAAGCGCTGCGTGAGCCAGCCCGTGAGCGGCACCGAGATGGCATTGGCCACGCCAAAGCTGGTGATCACCCAGGTGCCTTGGCCGGGGCTCACGCCCAGGTCACCGGCGATGGCGGGGATGGAGACGTTGGCAATCGACGAGTCGAGCACGTTCATGAACGTGGCCAGCGACAGTGACAGCGTGCCCAGCAACAGGGCCGTGCCCTTGAGCGGTGGGTAGGCTGGTGGCGGCCCAGGGGGCGCAGCCACTGCAGGGGCCGCCTGGGCGGGGGCCTGGTCTGCGGGGGCAGCGGTGGGGTTGGCGGCAGTCATGATGCGCCCCGCTTACTGCACCACAGGGGTTTGCACGGCGGGTTGTGCCGGGGCCGATGCGTGGTGCTGGTTGGGCACGGCCGTGGCTTGGCTGGCCGCCTTGGCACTGCTGGAGGGGGCCGTTGCGATGGCCGCAGTAGCCTTGCGGCCCAGGTTGGCGGCAATGATGTGGGCCACTTCGTCGTCGGCAGCCTTGAACTGCGCGTCGAACACGGCGGTGGCGGCCACGGGTGTGGTGCGCTGCGTGTCGGCCAGGCTCTTGCCGCTTTGGTCGGCGGTGTTCACTTTCACCTCCATCGACAGGCCTACGCGCAGCGGGTGCTCGGCCACTTCCTTGGGGTCGAGTGCAATGCGCACGGGCACGCGCTGCACCACCTTGATCCAGTTGCCCGTGGCGTTTTGCGCAGGCAGCAGCGCAAAGGCCGCGCCCGTGCCAGCACCCAGCCCGGTCACCGTGCCGTGGTAGACCACTTTGGTGCCGTACACGTCGGCTTCCAGCTCAGCGGTCTGGCCGATGCGCAGGGTTTGCAATTGGCTTTCCTTGAAATTCGCGTCCACCCACAGGTCATGCAGCGGCACCAGCGTCATCAGCGGGGCGCCTGCCTGCACGCGCTGGCCCACTTGCACGCCGCGCTTGGCCACATGGCCATCGAGCGGTGCCACCAGCTGGGCGCGCTGCACGGCCAGGTAGGCCTCGCGCACACGGGCAGCGGCGCGCTGCACATTGGGGTGCTGCTCGATGGAGGTGCCTTCGGTCTGCGTCTGGCTGGCCACCAGTTGCTCTTGTGCGGCCACCACGGCGGCCTGGGCGGCGGCCACGGTGCTCTTGGCCGCAGTCAGTTGGGCGTTGGCGTGCTGGAACTCTTCCTTGCCCACGGCGCCGCTGGCCATCAGCGGGGCGCGGCGGGTCACGTCGTCCTGCATGCGGGCGGCGTCGGCCTGGGCGCGGGCCAGGTCGGCGCTGCGCAGGCTCACCTGGGCCTTGAGGGTGGAGTTGTTGGCAAACAGCGTGCGCACTTCGCGCACGGTCTGGGCGAGCTGGGCCTCGGCTTGCTCCAGCGCCACGCGGGCATCGGCCGGGTCCAGCTTGACGAGCAACTGGCCCGCCTTCACAAAGTCGGTGTCGTCGGCGCCGATGGACACCACGGTGCCGCCGATCTGCGGCGTGATCTGCACCACGTTGCCTGCTACGTAGGCGTTGTCGGTGGTTTCGATATGGCGGCCGTTGGCCCAGTGCCAGCCGCCCCAGCCGAGGGCAGCGATGGCCACAGCGGCGGCAATGAGGGTGAGGCCCCGGCGGCGGGCGGTGTTGGCTTCGTTGGCGGTGAGGGGTTCGCTGGCAGCGGTCATGGCAGTGGTCTTTCGGGAATGTGTTGTTTATGGTTTTGTTTGTTTTCCTCCAACCGTTCGGGCTGAGCTTGTCGAAGCCTTGCGCGGCGCTTCGACAGGCTCAGCGTGAACGGGTGGGGTGTGCATGAAGGGGCGTTGAGTGGCTTTCTGCGTTGGACTTTTGCGCTTATTTCGCAGCGGTGCGCAGCACCGCCGTGTCATCGGTCCAGCCGCCGCCCAATGCCTTCATCAGCACCAGGCGCGTGTCCAACTGGCGGGCCCGCAGGTCTACGGCCAGGCGGCGTTGGGCCAGCACCTGGCTTTCGGTGCTCAGCACGACCAGGTAGTTGCCCAGGCCCGCGCGGTAGCGGTCTTGGGCAAAGCGGTAGGCTTTTTCTGCGCTGGCCACAGCGTCGTCTTGCAGTGCCTGCTGGCGGGTGAGCGACTGGATGGAGGCCACGGCGTCGCCCGCTTCCTTCACGGCATCGAGCACGGCGCCGTTGTATTGGGCGATGGCGGCGTCCAGTTCGGCCTGGCGGCCCCCCAGTTGGGCGCGCAGGCGGCCACCGTCAAAAATGGGCAGGCGCAGCGCAGGTGTCACGCCCATCTGGCGCGAGCTGCCGTTGAACAGCTTGTCCAGCCCCAGTGAGTTCAGGCCCACAAATGCGCCAATGTTGATGTTGGGATAGAACTCGCTCTTGGCGCTGTTCACCCCCTGGGTGGCGGCCTCTACCCGCCAGCGGGCTGCCACCACGTCGGGGCGGCGGCCCAGCAGGTCTGCGCCCAGGGTGTCGGGCACCGCAGTGGGTTGCAGCGCGGTGAGCCGGGGCGCCAGCGCAGGCAAGGCATCGGGTGCCTGGCCCGTCAGCACGGCCAACTGGCGGCGGCCCAGGGTGATTTGCTCTTCCAGTGCTTCGATCTGGGTGCGGGCGTCGGGCACGGCGCCCTGTGCCTGGGTTAGCTCGACCTGGCTGTCGAGGCCTGCGGCGGTGCGCTCTTGGGTGAGCTTGCGCTGTTCCTCGCGCTGCTCCAGCGCACGCACGGCCACGTCGCGCTGGGCCACCAGCCGGGCCAGGGCCACGTAGCTGCGGCCGACCTGGGCGGCCAGGGTGTTGGCGGCAGCGGCCGCATCGGCCTGGGCGGCGCGGGCCTGGCCCAGGGCGGCTTGCAGTTCAGCAGCGTGCTGGCCAAAAAAGTCGGGCGTCCAGCTTAGCGATGCCTGCACGGTGCCGCTGTTGTAAGTGTTGCCAGCCACGGGTGCGGGCACCAGGCCGTTGGCGGTGTAGCGCTGGCGGGTGGCGTCCACACCCAGCGTGGCCTGCGGGCCGTTGGCGGCCTCGCGCACCTGGCTCAGGGCCACGGCTTGCTCCAGGCGGGCGCGGCTTACGGCCAGGCTGGGGTTGCCTTGCAGGGCCTGGTCGATCAGGGTGTTGAGCTGCGCATCGCCCAGCGTGGTCCACCACTGGGCGGGGGCAACGGTCTCCGTGGCTGCGTTCAGGCCCAGGGCCGCTGGGGTGGTTTGCGCCAGTGGCGTGTGGCTGGGGCCAGGGCTTGCGCAGCCGACCAGGAAGATGGCTGCCGCCAGGGCCAATGCCGACACAGCGAAGTGGGCCATCAAGGCCGAGCGGGTGGAGGGCAGGGTGTTTGTTGGGGTGTTCACGGGATTCTCCAGAATGGTTTTGGGGTGTTGTGTGGAGGACAGCGAGGGCGTTTGGCACTGGCACGACCCAGGCCAGGGCCACCGTGGAGCTGGTTTTGCCAGGCCACCGGTGGCGCCCCCCCTTCAGGGGGAAGGCGGCACAGGGGGTTTTCCATTCACCAGCATGCGGCGCAGCAGGCTCAGCAGCAGTTGCCACTCGTCGTGACTGAAGTCGCTCAGGTGGCCGTTGAGCACATCGGCCAGCACTGGGGGCACCAGTGCGGCGATGCGCTGGCCTTCGGGCGTGAGGGTGACTTGCACGACGCGCCGGTCTACGGTGGAGCGCTCGCGCACCACCAGGCCTTTGGCTTCCATGCGGTCGAGTGACCGGGTCATGGAGGCGGGGTCGGTTTCCAGGTCACGCGCCAGGGTGGCGACGGTGGCCTGGTCGCTTAGTGAGAGTTTGAACAGCGGCATCCATTGGGCGTAGGTAAGCCCATGGGTGCTCAGCTGTGCATCGGCCTGGGTGCGGATGGAAGACATCACCTTGCGCAGCAGGTAGCCCACGCTGTTTTCAGGCTGAAGCTGATGGGCTTGGTAGTGCTCGGCGCGGTAAAAGACGGGCGCAGACGCTGAGGCGCGGGGTGTGTCGGAGGCGGAAGTCATGGGGATGGAATTTAATTGACTAGACAATTATTGTCTTGGCAATTACTAAATTCCTGAGTCCCCGTGAGGGCCATTGGGGGAGGGCGGGAGGCTCTGGCCTGCACCTCGGCGGGATGGTTTTTGCTATTTAATTAATAGCTTCTAGCGCTTTATTGGTAAGCGCTAGGCCCATAAATTACTGCAATGCCGCTTCCTCCAGCAACCGCTCGCGCACGGCTTGCGCCGCTTGCACCATGTGGCGCAGGGCGGCTTCGGTCTCGGGCCAGCCCCGGGTCTTGAGGCCGCAGTCGGGGTTCACCCACAGGTGCTCCACGGGCACGACCTCGGCGGCTTTTTCCAGCAGCGCAGCCATCTCCTGCACGCCAGGCACGCGGGGCGAGTGGATGTCGTACACGCCGGGGCCGATCTCGTTGGGGTAGCGGAAATCACCGAACCCTTGCAGCAGCTCCATGTCCGAGCGGCTCGTCTCAATCGTGATCACATCCGCGTCCATGGACGCGATGGCGGGCAGGATGTCGTTGAACTCGCTGTAGCACATGTGGGTGTGGATCTGCGTGTCGTTGCGCACACCGCTGGCACTGATGCGGAAGGCGCGCGTGGCGCGGTCCAGGTAGCTCTTCCACCCCGCGCGGCGCAGCGGCAGCCCTTCGCGGATGGCGGGCTCGTCGATCTGGATGATGGCGATGCCTGCAGCTTCGAGGTCGCACACCTCGTCGCGGATGGCCCAGGCGATCTGGTCGGCCGTGGTGGCGCGGGGCTGGTCGTCGCGCACAAAGCTCCACTGCAGGATGGTGATGGGGCCGGTGAGCATGCCCTTCATGGGCTTGGGCGTCAGGCTCTGCGCGTACTGCGTCCAGCCCACCGTCATGGGCGCAGGGCGGGCCACATCGCCGTAGATGATGGGCGGCTTCACGCAGCGCGAGCCATAGCTTTGCACCCAGCCGTTGGCGGTGAAGGCAAATCCGTCGAGCTGCTCGCCAAAGTATTCGACCATGTCGTTGCGCTCGGCCTCGCCATGCACCAGCACGTCAATGCCCAGGGCTTCCTGCTTGCGCACGGCCAGGGCAATTTCCGCTTGCATCTTTTGCTGGTAGTGGGCCGCATCCAGTGCCCCGCGCTTGAAGGCGGCACGGGCTGCGCGGATCTCCGCCGTCTGCGGGAACGAGCCAATCGTGGTGGTGGGCAACAGCGGCAGCTTCAGTCGCGCACGCTGGGCCTTTTGCCGGGCAGGGAAGACGCTGGCGCGCTGATCGGCCCCTGGCGCGGCCGCAGCAATGCTGGCCGCCACGGTGGCGCGGTGCACACGCGGGCTGGCGCGGCGCGCGGCCAGGGCGGTGCGGGCGGCGTGCAGTTCGTCATCCACCGCCGCTTCGCCTTGCGACAAGGCGGTGGAGAGCACGCGCAGCTCATCGAGTTTTTCCACCGCAAACGCCAGCCAAGACTTCACCTCGCCATCCAGCTGCGTTTCGGCCTCTAAGCTGAACGGCACATGCAGAAGAGAACAGGACGGTGCCAGCCACAGCTCGCCCTGGTGCTTGTCGGCCACGGGGCGCAGCTTTTGCAGCGCCGCATCCAGATCGGTGCGCCAGATGTTGCGGCCGTCCACGATGCCTACCGACAGCACTTTGTGCGAAGGCAACCAGTCGGCCACGCCCACCAGCTCGTCGGGCGCGCGCACGGCATCCACATGCAGGCCGGCTACGGGCAGCTGGCAGGCCAGGCGCAGGTTCTCGGCCAGGGGCGAGAAGTAGGTGGCCAGCAGCAGCTTGGGCGCGCTGCGCGCCAGTTGCCAGTAGCTGGGCTCAAACGCATGGCGCCACGCATCGGGCAGGTCCAGCCCCAGGATGGGCTCGTCGATCTGCACCCATTCCACTCCCTGGGCCTTTAGGCGCGCCAGCACGGCCTCGTACACCGGCAGCAGTTGCTCCAGCAGGCTGAAGCGGTCAAAGCCCGCCGCCTTGGATTTGCCCAGCCACAAAAAGCTCAGCGGCCCCAGCAGCACGGCCTTGGCGCGGTGGCCCAGCGCCTGGGCCTCGGCCACCTCGGCAAACAGGCGCTCGCTGGCCAGGTGGAACTGGGTGTGGGCGCTGAACTCGGGCACGAGGTAGTGGTAGTTGGTGTCAAACCACTTGGTCATCTCCAGTGCGGGCTGGCCAGCGGTGTGGTGCTTGGCTTGGCAACCGGCGCTGCAGCCTGCGTGGTCGGCAGCAGCGTGGGCCGACACGCCCCGCGCCATCGCAAAGTAGCGCGCCAGCTCGGGCGTGTGGGCGTCAAAGCCAAAGCGCGCAGGCTCGCAGCCCAGCAGCTGGATGTGGTTGGCCACATGGTCGTACAGCGCAAAGTCGCCCACGGTCACAAAGCCGAGGCCTGCGTCGGCCTGCGCCTGCCAGTGCAACTGGCGCAGCTGGGCAGCGGTGGCCTGCAGCTCGGCCTCGGTGCTATCGCCGCGCCAGAAGGATTCGAGCGCGAATTTCAGCGCACGCTGCGCCCCCATGCGCGGAAAGCCCAGGGTGTGCGTGAGCACGGGGCGGCGGGTGGCGGCTGTTACGGCGACTGCAGCGAGCGACATGGTGATTTCCTTCTTCTGAATGGAGCAATGCAATGAAGGCACCGATGGTCGCGCGGGCTCGTTTATTATTCAAACGAAAGTTTTGGTAGATCAACTTGAAAATTAATAATGAACCAGTCGATTCTGGAAGTGCGCCACCTGCGCACGCTGGTGGCCCTGCGTGACAGCGGCAGCCTGGTGCGGGCCGCGCAGCTGCTCAACCTCACGCAGTCGGCGCTGTCGCACCAGATCAAGCTGCTGGAAGACCGCTATGGCCAGCCGCTGTTTGAGCGCAAATCGGTGCCGCCGCAGTTCACCGCCGTGGGCGAGCGCCTGCTGGCGCTGGCCGATGCCATGCTGCCGCAGGTGGAAGGGGCGGAGCGCGACATCGCCCGCCTGGTGCTGGGGCAGGGTGGGCAGATGCGCATTGCGGTGGAATGCCACACCTGCTTTGACTGGCTGATGCCCGCGATGGACGCGTTTCGCACCCGCTGGCCCGAGGTGGAGTTGGACATCGTGAGCGGCTTCCATGCCGACCCCGTGGGCCTGCTGCACCAGGGCCGGGCCGATGTGGCCATCGTGTCCGAGGTGGATGCCGACGAGGCGGGCGTGGACTATCACGCGCTGTTTGGCTTCGAGATCCGCGCGCTGCTGGCCAACACGCACCCGCTGGTGGCCAAGCCGCACCTGGTGGCGCAGGACTTTGCCGACCAGACCATCATCACTTACCCCGTGCCCGACGAAATGCTCGATTTGATCCGCCAGGTGCTGGAGCCCGCCGGCGTGCGCCCCCCGCGCCGCACCACCGAGCTCACGGTGGCCATGCTGCAGCTGGTGGCCAGCGGGCGCGGCGTGGCAGCGCTGCCGCTGTGGGCGGTGCAAAGCTACCTGGACCGGGGCTATGTGACGGCGCGGCCTATTGCGGCAGGACCTGGCGACAAAGGCCTGCGCGGCGAGCTGCACGCCGCCTGCCTGCCCAGCCTGTCGGCCAAGCCGTACCTGCAGGACTTTGTGCAGGTCACGCGCGAGACGAGCTTTGTGACGCTCAAAGGCGTGGAGCTGCTGTGATGGCGCGCAGGGTTTGGCACGGATGTTGCAGAACGCGTTGGGTGTGAAATTTGTATTTCATGCGCCCATAATGGCCATCCACTCCACCTCCGCGTCCTCCTTTTTGCTCGAACACCCATGCCACACCAGTCCACTGCCCCTTCTGTGATTCGCCCCCTCATGGCCGCCTTGGCCATGGCCTTTGCGCTGGCCGCCCAGGCTGCGCCCGTGGCCGATGTGCACGCCCTGGCCCAGCAAGAGCAGCAGCCGCTGCTCGATACCCTGCGCGACTTGGTGCACATCGAGTCGGGCAGCAAGGACATCGAGGGGCTCAAGCAGATTGCTGAGCGCATTGCTGGCCAGCTCAAGCAACTGGGCGGTGCGGTGGAGGTGCTGCAGACCAGCGATGTCTACCGCCTGGACGACACGCCCGAGAAGGTGGGGCCTGCGGTGCAAGCCGTGTTCAAGGGCACGGGCACCAAGAAGATCATGCTGATCGCGCACATGGACACTGTGTACCTGAAAGGCATGCTCAAAGGCCAGCCGTTTCGCATCGATGGTGACAAGGCCTATGGCCTGGGCATTTCAGACGACAAGCAGGGCATTGCCCTGATCTTGCACACCATCGCTGTGCTGCAAAAGCTCAACTTCAAGGACTACGGCACGCTCACCGTGCTGATCAATGGCGATGAAGAAATCAGCTCGCCCGGCTGGCGCAGCACCATCACCCGCGTGGCGGCCGAGCAGGATGTGGTGTTTTCGTTTGAAGGCGGAGGCACCGACGGCACGCTGCGCCTGGCCACGAGCGGCATTGGCGCGGCCTACCTCACGGTGCAGGGCAAGGCATCGCACGCCGGGGCCAAGCCAGAGGATGGCGTAAACGCGCTGTACGAGCTGTCGCACCAGTTGCTGCAAATGAAGGACTTGTCCAAGACCGACGAGGGGCTCAAGCTGAACTGGACGGTGTCCAAGGCGGGCACCAACCGCAACGTGATTCCGGCCGAAGCCACGGCCCAGGCCGATGCGCGTGCGCTGCGCGTGTCGGACTTTGACGGGCTGGAGAAGAGCCTGCAAGAGAAGGTCAAGAGCAAGCTGCTGCCCGCATCCAAGGTGGATGTGAAGTTTGAAGTGCGCCGCCCCCCACTGGAAGCCAATGACGTATCGCGCCGCGTGGCAGGCTATGGCAAGGTCATCTACCAAGAGCTGGGCATGCCGCTGAACGTGGTGGAAAAAGCCACCGGCGGCGGCACCGACGCCGCCTTTGCAGCGCTCCAAACCAAGGGCGCGGTGGTCGAGGGCATGGGCCTGTCGGGCTACGGCGCTCACTCCAACGACGCCGAGTACGTGCAGATCAACACCATCGTGCCGCGCCTGTACCTGGCCGCGCGCATGGTGATGGACATCTCGCGCGGCGTGCTGAAGTGATGGGGACTGGTGGCTGAAGCGGGGGGCGCATGCCCGCCACGCGCCCTTGTTGCCCCCTGGTCAACCCCACCGGCCTGTCCGCGTGGGGTTTTTTTGCCGCCTGCCAGGGCACCGCTGGGCGCGGCGGCCCGCTCTGAGCGGCACGCCCATGTTGTCTTTTGCTATGAATTAAATAGCTGCTAGCGCTTGTATTTAAAGCGCTACAGCCTGTTTTTTTTCAAATCCTAAAATCTGCCCCTTCACAAAAAAGCGCCAACGCTGCGCCGGGAGGGATGCATGAGTTACACCTTGCAGTTGTGGGAGAAGCCCGCCGACTGGCCTTGGCCCACCACCAAGGCCGAGGCCGACGCGCAGTTCGAGCGCGTGTCCGACGGGCCTGAGACGGCGCAGAACCCGAAGTTTTTGCTCTGGGGCCAGGCGCTGCACGCGCGCTTTCCAGAAGATATGGACGTGTGGCTGGACGGTAGCGAGGAAGGCGTCACCACCTTCCCGACGCTGGGCTTTGGCATCAACACCCGCACCCCGCATTGGGACGATGCCTTTGACCACGCCTGGGCCCAGGCCACCCGGCTGGGGCTGAGCCTGTATGACCCGCAAAGTGGCGTGCACTACCTGGGCAACGGCGACGTGCCCGAGGAGCCCGACCTGCAGGTGCACCGCGCCCTGCGTGCCCGCAAAGCGGGTGACGACGCCACCGCCTGGGCCGAGTACCGGGCCTGGGCCGCACGCGGCAACCCACACGCCATCTATGCCCTGGGCCGGGCCATGCGCTTTGGCATCCTGGGCCAGCGCAGGCACTTTGACCTGGGGGCGGCGCTGCAGCTGATGGGCGCGCACGACGCCGAGACACAGGCGGATGCGCAGGCATTTTTTGAAAAATTTCCGCCCGAAGCCAAGGTGCGCATCCAGGCCTTGCTGGCGCGGCTGAAGGCCGCAGCCGGGGAGCCACTGCTGCAACTGATCGACGCCGAGCGCAAGGCAGTGGACGATGCCTTTGACCGCACCGAACAGACGATGCTGTACAGCCGCAAGCGCATCGAAGCTGCGGGCGGCCTGGAGGTCGCTGCTGCGCTGGGGCACGAGGTGGCCGCCTTCCATTGGGCGCTGGAGGTCGTGATCGGCTGGGAAGAGCCCCACTTTGAAAACGCCCGCTACTGGTGCCAGCGTGCTACGGAATGGGACCATGAGCCCGCCAAGCGTCTGCTGGCCCTGATGCACGAGCATGGCTGGGGCGGCCCGGTGGACAAGGCCGCTGCCGCTAAATGGAGTGCCGCAGCACAAGAGCAGCGGCAGCAGGCCCAAAAACGCCAGCAGCGCAAGGACGAAGCGGCATCGCCCCAGGGCCTGAGCCTGGCGCCTGTAGAGGCCAAACCCAGCACGGGTGTGGGCGCTGCTGCGCAGGTCTGGACAGGCACTGCCACCCGCGATTTTGTGGGCTGGTTTGCGCGCGAGGGCAACCCCCATGCAGCGCAGTACATGGGCATTGCCGACCAGCATGGCCGCGAAGGTGGCCCGGCGAACGCAGCCCAGGCCCGCACCTGGTATGCCCAGGCGGCTGAAGCCGGGCATGCCGATGCCACCTACAACCTGGGCACCTTCATCGAGGTGGGTACCGGTGGCCCCAAGGACGTGCTGGTGGCCAAGGCGCTGTTCATGATGGCCAACGCAGGTGGCACCACGATGCGGGTGGACGACCTGCGCCTGGCACCCAACGAGCAAGGCCCTGTGCGCGCCTTGGTGGCGGCACTGCGCGAGCCCGGCCAGCTGCGTGCGGTGTTGCAACAGCGTGGTCTGGCCCCGGCGGCGGGGCCCGCCCCGGTGGTGCGCCAGGCCATGGGTGGGGCCGCAGCGGCAGCGACCACGGGCATGGGCCCTGCGGCGGCTGCGGCGCCATCTGGCACTCCACCCAGCAGGTCACGCCAGCGGGTGGATGACGATGAGGATGAAGAAAGCGACGCCTTGAGGGGGCACCAGGGCACCGGTGTTTCCATGCACTGGGGCCACCTGGCCTTGATGGTGGGCATTGCCAACGTGGTGCTGGTGATTGCTTTCTTCAAACCCGGTGCCAGCTTTCGCATGGGCCTGATGGCGTTTGGGCTGGTGGGGGCTGTGGGCGCGTGGCGCACCACGGGGGACCTGGACTGGTCGCCGCTGGCCCGCGCTGTGGTGGCGCTGCTGGCCGCCATCCCGCTGGTGGGCATGGCGGTGTGCACGCTGCTGCTGTTCAAGGCGATGCGCGAGCGCCGTTGACGAGGGGGCTTGCGGCGGCGCGGCGCTCGCGCACGTAGGCCCTCAGGTTCTACGAGACGCTGATGAGTGCCTTGTCTGCCAGCGCGTGCGTAGGGTGCTGCCCCGTCAGCAGCAAAAACATGGCAAACACCGGGCCTTGCATGGTGCGTTCGTCGGTCTCGCTCTCCAGCGCTTGCCAGGTGCGCGACTGCAGGCCGCCCCGGCTGCCTTGCTGCACCGGGTAGCCCATCAGTTCTGCCGCTTGCACCTGGCTCAGGCCTGCGGCAATGCGGGCGGCCTTGAGTTCGCTGGCGCTGGGGGCGGGCATGTGAAGAACCAGGGGCGCGGTGGTGGCTTGGGTCATGGGCAGGTGGGCAGGCAAATGAAGCAGGTTATCGGGAACAGGTTCGTCCCACATTATTGATCCGGCGCGAACCTCTGCTTGAACCGTTTACGTTGAGCCCTTCGATAGGCTCCGGACGGGTTTGTCGAAGCGCCGCGCAATGTTTCGACAAGCTCAACCCGAACGGATATTGCTAGTTCAAAGAGGTCGGCTCCATATGCACGCGCTCGCGCCCTGGCAAACCGCTGTGATTTGGGCTGCCGACAACGACAAAGGGGCCGAAGCCCCTTTTGGTTCGCGCCCCGTGCGTTGCGGGGGGCTCCGCTCAGTCCAGCTTGATCTTGGCAGCAGACACCACGCTGGCCCAGCGGGCGCGTTCCTTGGCAAAGAACTGGTCTTGCTCGGCAGGGGTCATGGTCACCACTTCGGCGCCTTGTCCGGCCAGGCGCGAGCGGATTTCTGGGGCACGGATGGCGGTGATCAGGGCCTTGTTCAGCTTCTGGATGATGGCATCGGGGGTGCCGCGTGGCAGCAGAACGCCTTGCCAGGTGCCCGATTCATAGCCTGCTACGCCTTGCTCGGCAATGGTGGGCACGTCGCCAATCAGGGGCATGCGGGTGGATTTGGAGACGCCCAGCACCTTGAGCTTGCCGTTTTGCACCTGGGGCAGGGTGGCCAGCATGCCGTTCATCAGGATCTGGGTTTGGCCCGCCACGGTGTCCTGGATGGCGGTGACGCCGCCCTTGTAGGGGATGTACTGCCAGCGCGCACCACTGGCGCGCTCCAGCGCCACACCGGCCAGGTGGGGGGCGCTGCCGGTGGCGGTCACGGCAAAGTTCAGGTCGTTTTTCTTCGAATACGCCACCAGCTCCTTGAGGTTGTTCACGGGCACCGAGGGGTGCACCACCAGCAGGTGGGGCGAGTAGGCCAGCATGGTCACGCCGCGCAGGTCCTTGGAGGGGTCGAACGACAGCTTGGTGTAGACCGAGGGGCTGATGGCCAGCGCGCCCACGTCGCACAGCAGCATGGTGTAGCCATCCGGATCGGCCTTGGCCACAAAGTCTGCGCCCAGGTTGCCATTGGCGCCCGCCTTGTTTTCAACGATGACGGTCTGCTTCAGCGCTTCCGACAGCGACTGGCTGATGGAGCGCGCAATGATGTCCGAGCTGCCGCCGGGTGGGTAGGGCACCACGATGCGCAGTGTCTTGGTGGGCCATTCGGCAGCGTTTTGGGCGAAGGCGCTGGTGGCGGCGAGGGCGGCAATGCCGGCCAGCAAGGCCGTGCGGCGGATCAATGGCATGGAGGGTCTCCTGAGTCTGGGTTTTGTTGTTTGTCATCGTACAACTACGTGGTTTGCGAAACAAGGTCTGGGGTCGGAGTCCGCGCTTGGCGGGAAGGGCGGAAGCTGGCGTGGAGTTCTGCCTCAACCCCCGTGGCACAGGGCTTTTGCCCTGTTTTCAAGCATGTGAAACGGTACCGTTTACCTAGGGAAAGTCCCTAATTCAAAAAGCCTCGGTGGTTACGGCTTGCACGGCCCAATCTCCACGGGCTGCTACGGGTAATCCCGTTGGCGCATTGGCTCCATTCGTCTCAAAATTTGCAACATGTTGTACGACAACGCACAACGTTTGCAAAACCAAACCGCTACACAGCGAAAGACAAAGGACGCAACGATGGCCTCTACCCCACAACGCAGCATTCGCTGGACAACGCCCTTGGCGGCCGGTCTGGTGTGCCTGGCAGCCTCTTCAGCGGCATCGGCCGCGACCTGGGTGTATGTCTCCAATGCAGACAGCCAGGACCTGTCGGTGCTGGAGCTGGACCGCAGCGCGGGCACCCTCAAGCCGGTTGAAACCGTGCCCCTGGGTGGCACGGCCATGCCCATGGCCGTGAGCCCGGACAAGCGCGTGCTGTACGTGGCCTTGCGCTCGCAGCCGTTTCGGGTGGTGAGCCTGGCCATCGACCCCGCCAGCGGCAAGCTGCGCAAGTTGGGCGAGGCCGCGCTGGCCGACAGCATGGCCAACATCGACACCGACGCCACCGGCCGCTGGCTGTTTGCCGCGTCGTACCCGGGGCACAAAATCACCGTGAACAGCATTGGCAAAGACGGCGCGGTGGGGGCGGTGCACCAGTTGATTCCGACCGCGCCCAACGCCCACGCCATTCACGCAGACGCCAGCAATCGCTACGTGTTCGCCACCAGCCTGGGCGGTGACAACCTGTCGGCCTGGCGGTTTGACGCCGAGACCGGCCGCCTGACGGCCCACGAGAGTGCGCTCACCACCGTGGCGCCTGAAAAATCCGGCCCCCGCCACTTCGTGTGGAACCGCGCCCAGACCACCATGTACGTGCTCAACGAACTGGACGCAGCCCTGAACGTGATGGCCTACGACAAAGAGCGCGGCACCCTGCGCCAGGTGCAGCGCACCACCACGTTGCCCGCAGGCTTTACCGGCAAGCCCTGGGCGGCCGACGTGCACCTGTCGCCCGACGGGCGCACGCTGTATGCGTCCGAGCGCACCTCCAGCACCCTGAGCAGCTTCAAGGTCGACCCGGCCACGGGCCAGCTGCAGCCCCTGGGCCAGGTGCCTACAGAGAAGTCTCCACGCGGCTTCGCGGTGGATTCCTCCGGCCGCTTCCTCATCGCAGCGGGGCAAGAGTCGCACAGCGTCTCGGTGCACCCGATTGACCCCGCCACCGGCGTGCCTGGCACACCCACCCGCGTGCCCGTGGGCAAGAACCCGAACTGGGTCGAGATCGTCGATTTGCCTTGATGCCGCATTGACTGCAAGCCCTGGCAACGCGTATCGCTAGTGTCCTGAGTTGGAAGTTCGTTGATGAAATAAAGAAGTCGAAATCGTCGTCAGGCAAGGCGCAAACCGCAGCGATAGCCGTAGCTATCGCGAGGATTTGCAACGCAGCATGGCGGCGATTCTCGGCATCTTTATGAAACGAATCTCCAACTCAGGACACTCGGGGCTTGCAGACCCCTTCACTTATTTCATCCATCCGTCCATTCAGAGCCAGGAGCCCCGATGCAACGCCGAACCTTTGTCCACAGGTCCACCCTCGCAGCCTTCACCGCCATCGCCGCAGCCAGCACCCTGCTGGCCGCCCCCGTGGCGGCCCAGGGCACTTGGCCCACGGGCAAGGCCATCAGCTACATGGTGCCGTTTGCCGCAGGCGGCACCACCGACACGCTGGCGCGCCTGATCGGCCAGCAGCTGGGCACGGCGCTGGGCACCACCGTGGTGGTGGAGAACAAGGGTGGGGCCGCAGGCAGCATTGGCTCGGAGGCCGCAGCGCGCTCGGCCCCTGACGGCTACACGCTGCTGGGGGGCACCGTCAGCTCGCATGCCATCAACATCAGCCTGTACCCCAAGCTGGGCTACGACCCCATCAAGTCGTTCAGCCCCGTCACGCTGATCGGCACCAACCCTGTGGTGCTGGTGGTGGCCGCCAACAGCCCCCACAAAACCATCAAAGACGTGCTGGCCGCCGCGCGCGGCAAAGAGGGCGGGCTGTCATCGGCATCGGCAGGCACGGGCAGTTCGCAGCATTTGGCGGTGGAGCTGCTGGGCTACAAGTCGGGCGTCAAGTTCACGCATGTGCCCTACAAGGGCAGCGGCCCGGCCATTCAGGACGTGATCAGCGGGCAGGTGGACATGATGTTTGACACCACCGTGGTGGCTTCGCCGCACATCCAAAGCGGCAAGCTGCGCGCCATTGCCGTGACATCGCCCAAGCGCCTGGCCTCCATGCCCGATGTGCCCACCGTGGCCGAGTCGGGCGTGGCCGAGCTCAAGGATTTTCAGGTGCAGTCCTGGCAAGCCATCTTTGTGCCCGCAGGCACCCCCACGCCGGTGGTGACGCGTTTGCACGACGAGATCCGCAAGATCCTGGCCCAGCCCGACATGCAAAAGCGCTTGACCGGCTTTGGCATGGAGCCCGCTGACCTGAGCGTGGCGCAGATTTCTGCCTTTCAAAAGGCCGAGGTGGACAAGTGGGCCCAGGTGATCAAGGCGGCCAACATCAAGGTCGATTGACCCAGGGCAGGTGGGGTGTGGCAGAGTAGGCGCCCTGCGTGCTTTCTCTTCCCGAGGGCTCTCAAAAACACCAAACCGTTCATGCTGAGCTTGTTGAAGCGCTGCACAAGGCTTCGACAAGCCGGTCCTGAGCCTGTCGAAGGGCCCAGCCCGAACGGTGTGGACTCGGACGAGCGGAGCGCGAATCTGTATCAACGTCCCACCCTGCATGACATCCCCTCAGCCACCGCACCAAACACCGCCCCACGGTCAGCCTCCTGACCCGCTTCAGGCACCGCTTTCTCCACCCACTGCCTTTAGCCCCTGGGCTGTGCTGTGGGTGTTTTTGCGTCTGGGGCTCACCTCGTTTGGCGGGCCGGTGGCGCACCTGGGCTACTTTCGCGACGAACTGGTGGTGCGCCGCCGCTGGCTGGATGAGCACAGCTATGCCGATCTGGTGGCGCTGTGTCAGTTCTTGCCCGGCCCGGCCAGCAGCCAGGTGGGCATGGCGCTGGGCTTGATGCGCAGCGGCTGGCTCGGGGCGCTGGCAGCCTGGGTGGGCTTTACGCTGCCCTCGGCCTTGGTGCTGGCGGCGCTGGGGCTGGGGTTCTCGTCGACCGGGGCGGGCTTGCCTGCCGGGCTGGTGCAGGGGCTCAAGGTGGTGGCGGTGGCCGTGGTGGCCCAGGCCGTGTGGGGCATGGCGCGCAGCCTGTGCACCAGCGCCGGGCGTATGGCCTTGATGGGCGCGGCCTGCGCCATCACCCTGTGGCAGCCCGGTGTGGCCGGGCAGATGGGGGCCATGCTGGGCGCTGCCCTGGTGGGGTGGTGGGCCTGGGGCCGTGGCCCAGCAGTGCCGCCTGCCATGGCTGCTGATGATGTCTGGGCCTTGCCGTATTCGCGCAGGGCAGGGCTGGCCCTGCTGGCCGTGTTTGCAGTCCTGCTGGTGGCGCTGCCCTGGTGGGTGCAGGCCAGCGCAGCAGGTGCAACCACTGCAACGAACGCG
The DNA here is from genome assembly GCF_002749705.1 of Acidovorax sp. 56. Taxonomy (NCBI): domain Bacteria; kingdom Pseudomonadati; phylum Pseudomonadota; class Betaproteobacteria; order Burkholderiales; family Comamonadaceae; genus Acidovorax; species Acidovorax sp. 56. The sequence goes on along the minus strand of NZ_PEEV01000001.1, from coordinate 1,065,966 downwards.
GCGAATGTGGTTACGGGCTGGGCCGTGCTGGATGCTTTTTACCGCGCCGGGGCGCTGGTGTTTGGCGGCGGCCACGTCGTGCTGCCACTGCTGCAGTCGGCCGTGGTGCCCACGGGCTGGGTGGCGGGCGATGCCTTCTTGGCAGGCTATGGTGCCGCGCAGGCGGTGCCTGGGCCGCTGTTCACGTTTGCTGCCTTTTTGGGGGCCGCCATGGCGCCGGGCTGGGCGGGGGCGGGCTTTGCGGTGATGGCCGTTTTGGGCATATTTCTGCCCGCGTTTTTGCTGGTGGCCGGTGCCTTGCCCTGGTGGGCGCAACTGCGCCAGCGGGCCGGTGCGCGTGGCCTGCTGGCGGGGGTGAATGCGGCGGTGGTGGGCCTGCTGCTGGCAGCGCTGTGGCACCCCGTGGCCAGCAGTGCCTTGCATGGCCCTGCCGATGTGGCCCTGGCCGCCATCGCCCTGGCGGCACTGCTGTGGTGGCGCGTGCCACCGTGGGCCGTGGTGCTGGCCACCGCACTGGCCGGGTGGGGCTGGCAGAGCGTGGTGGCAGGCTGAGGGGTTTGGATTTGATGTTGAATTGGCCTCTAGCGCTTGCTGAATAAGCGCTAGCAGCTATCAAAATGCTAGTATTTGGGCGATTCTGCCCAGCGGCCCGGTTCTCGGGCATTCATTGGTTCTGCTTTCGCGTGCTGCTTTGAACTCTCCTGTCATCTCCTCACTCGTCCCCGTCGTGCTCTTCATCGCCATCGGCTTTTTGACGGGGCGCCAGGGCTGGATTCGCAGCAGCGCCGTCAAAGACCTGTCCAACTTGGTCTTCATGGTGCTGTCGCCCGCGCTGCTGTTTCGCACCATGAGCACCGTGCACATCGAAGACCTCAACTTTGGCCCCGTGGCCATCTACTTTGCCGCCTTCATCGCCCTGTATGGCGCCACCATGGCGCTGCAGGGCTTCAATCGCCTGGGCGCCGCCCGTGCGCTGGCTAACACGTTCAGCAACACCTTGATGATTGGTGTGCCGCTGGTGGGCCTGGTGTTTGGCGATGCGGGGCTGGTCACGCTGTTCACGCTGATTTCGGTGCACTCGCTCATCTTGCTGACGGCCGCCACCGTGGTGTTTGAACTGGCCGCCGCCCGCGAGCACGCGGGCCAGTCTGACGCCACACCGCCACCCATGTGGCGCACCGTGCTGCAGGCCGTGCGCAACGGCGTATTGCACCCCGTGCCGCTGCCCATCGTGGTGGGGCTGTTGTTCGCGCAGACCGGGTTGACCCTGCCCGCCGTGGTCGACAAGCCCTTGCAACTGCTCGGCCAGGCCCTGGGCCCGCTGGCCTTGCTGCTGGTGGGGGTCACCCTGGTCTTCACTCCCGTGGGGCACCACTTCAAAGCCGCACTGCGCATTGCCGTGGCCAAGTGCATCGTTCACCCCCTGCTGCTGGCAGCCATGGGCTGGGCACTGGGCCTGTCAGGCCTGCCCCTGGCCGTGATGATCGTGGCCGCATCGCTACCCGTGGGGGCCAATGTGTTTTTGTTTGCCCAGCGCTACGAGGTGGCGCAGGATGAAGTCACGGCCAGCGTGGCGGTATCGACGGTGCTGGCTTTGGTGACGATGCCGGTGGTGATTTTGTTGACTACGCGGTATGTGGTGTGAGGTTGCGGGCGCTGGAGGTCGGCGTGCATTGGGTCAGCGCGAATTGAGCGTTCGCTATAAGCAGAGTTGGGCTGCCGTTCAGGGCCCCTAGCGAGCCGTCAAGCTTTCCGCCCAAGTATGGGGTGATGCCCAGAAGTCAAAGCCAGGAGGTAATGCGTCAATTGACAGACCGTAATGACTGCTCGGCTTCGTCAGTTAACCCATGACACGGCCATCAGGCGCTTTCCGGTAGCGCCGACCAATGTAATTTTTGAAGGGGCGAATGGCGTTCTCAGTGTCACCGATAATGTGCACCATGGCTTGAGCGGCCACCTTGGAGTTGAGTTCAAACACAGTGGTTTCATCGACCTCATTCTTGCCTGATATAAACCTTTCAGAATCGCAGATGATGTAAGCGACTCTCGGCGAGATCGGGTAATAAAAGTCAGCATGCTCAGGAACGGAAAAAACTGTCTCTGAAACACATGAGTGCACATTAATGACAGGCTGGTCAGATGTGATGAAAGGCACGCTAGTGTTATTCACCAATATCGCATGCCTAGCGTTGTGGCGATCCAAATACAAGCTTACCCCGATATTCATTCCGAACATGTAACTCAGAAACCACCAGACGTGCGCCATTGCATCCGCTGCTTCAATTTCCAGTGCATTGCTCCGAGGTTGAACCGCGAGTATGCAGTCTCGAAACGTCTTCGTGCGAGAGATCTGGTGACCGAAGAATGCAATGAAGTCGATCACGTGCTGTTTGTCCTGGAGCACATCAAATCTCTCATCAGCCAACGCATCCAACACTGGAAGCGCCATCTTTTCGTGGGATGCGTGAAGGTTTTCCAGTCGATTGCACTTCATCGCTTGGAGATGCAGCTCAATTTCCTGATTCCGAATGTCAGACTTACCGTAAGCAGCCTCAGCCTGCTGAATTCTCAGGAAGTCATTGAGATACGACATGTGCTGTTGTTGGAGATGGTCGGGGCTTTTTCGGGAAAAAATCTTAATCACTTCGACATGAATTCTTGTAAGCACAGTGGTCTTGTAGAAATAGTCGTCAACAACAATGGAACGCACACTGTCGTGAGCAATCTTCCCATTCTTCGTGGTGTAGAAAACATTCTTCGTGCCGCTACCCCATCGGGCTAGGTAATTGGCCCAGACGTAATGGTGGTGCTTCTTGACTTCGAGGTCTTTGGGCGACAGGGACTTCATTCAGTTAGGTGCTTGCTCGCTGCGGCTGATCCTAAATGCAGACCACTATTCAACCGATTTCTCCGCTTAATGTGAATCCACTGGCGAGATTCTTCTCCATCCCACTGGAGCCATGGGCATCTCGAATAAAACCGTTGCGATCGTACCAAGACATCAGTTTGACGTCGTTGATGAACTCTTGGTCGAGAGAGCGCGCTGTAAGACGCAGCGTTTCGCAAGCAGAATCACGAGCTACAGTTTCTGCCAGCCACAAAAGCTGGGTACCAATGCCCATGGCTCTGAATTTCTCTAGCACGTATATCTCGTACACGAATCCCAAAGAAGTTTTGGGGAAATGCTCGAAGATCAAGAGCCCCGCCTCCATACCGTCGATCAGGGCAACAAACTCCCTGGTTCCAGGTCGCTTGCCTCTTTCCACTCGCTCCCGAAGCAACTGATGGTTTACCGCGTGTGTCTCTTCTATTTCGACAGAATTCATGCCTACCTCCACAGTCGAGCTTGCCCTTGAATGAGAAAGTACAAAGTGCCTTAACGATTCAGAAATTGGGGGAGTGTCCGATCATTGCCGCCTCATCCCTGGCACGGCGAGCGGCAGGTTATGGCCGCCTTCAGCCGTTGACGGTTCCGGCTGAACTAACCCCCAACAACTGATGCAAATGCGTACTGCTCGTCGTGTACTGCAGCACCACAGGCTTGCCGCTCAGCGCTTCTGCAGCCGCAAAGGCGGCCAGGGTGGCTTCGTGAAAGCCGCACAGGATGAGCTTGCGCTTGCCGGGGTAGGTGATGATGTCGCCCACGGCGTAGATGCCGGGCGCGCTGGTGCGGAAGGTGGCGGTGTCTACCACCAGTTGTTTGCGTTCCATGGCCAGGCCCCAGTCGGCGATGGGGCCCAGGCGGGGGGAGACGCCCAGAGCGACGACCAGCACATCGACGGGCACGGTTTGCTCAGTGCCCTCGGGCGTCAGGGTGTGCAGGGCGGTCAGGCGCTCGCTGTCGTGGTTGATGCTGGTGTCGCGGGCGATGCCGGTGATTTGGCCCACCACCACTTCAATGCGCCCGGCGTCACGCAGGGCTTGTAGCTGGGCCAGTTGCTCGGGCGGGGCGTTGAATACATCGCGGCGGTGCAGCAGCACTACGCTGGCGGGGGAGGCATCAGTAGCCGTGGCGGCTTGGATGGCGCAGGCCACAGCGGCGTCGTCACCACCATGCACCACTAGGCGCTGGCCTTGCAGCGTGGCGGCCGGGGGCAGGTGCTGGTAAAAAAGCTGTGTGCCCGCAAAGGCCTCGATGCCTTCGACCTTGAGTGCCTTGGGCACAAACGCGCCCACGCCTGCGGCAATAAACACGGCGCGTGCCAGCAGCTGGGTGCCTTGCTGGGTAGCGACGGCAATGCGCCCATCGGGCTGCGGCTGTAGTGCAGCAACCTGGGTGCCCAGGTGCCATTGGGGTTGGAAGGGGGCAATTTGCTGGGCGAGCCGCGCGGCCAGCTCATGGCCGGTGCACACGGGTATGCCCGGAATGTCGTAAATGGGTTTGTCGCCGTACAGCTCTACGCACTGGCCGCCCGCGTAGGGCAGGGCGTCGATGATGTGGGCGGCCAGACCTTGCAGGCCCAGCTGGAACACCTGGAACAGGCCCACGGGGCCTGCACCGATGACGACAGCATCGGTTTCTTGAATCATGGCTGTCTTGCCCTGCGCACGGAGCGTAGCCATAAGCTGCGTTCAGCGCGAAAGAAGCGTTCGGGCTGAAACCGTTCGGGCTGAGTGTGTCGAAGCCCTGTGCAGCGCTTCGACAGGCTCAGCGTGAACGGTTGGGGAAGGATCACTTGACCAGGTCAGCGATCTTGCCTGGCGTGCCGTTCCACTGGTCGGCGTCGGGCAGTGCGGGCTTGCGCTTGGTGATGCTCTTCCAGCCGTCTGCAAAGGCCAGGTCGGCGTTGAGCTTGATGAAGGCCACTTGATCGGCGGGCAGGTCTTCTTCGGCAAAAATGGCGTTGGCGGGGCACTCGGGGATGCACACGGCGCAGTCGATGCATTCATCGGGATCGATGACAAGCATGTTCGGGCCTTCGCGGAAGCAGTCCACGGGGCAAACGTCCACACAATCGGTGTACTTGCACTTGATGCAGTTTTCGGAAACGACGTGGGTCATGGCTGGAAATTGTGTGGGGTCGGTCGGTGAAAACCCGCGATTTTAAGGCCTTCACCCACCATCAGTAACAGGGTCCCTGAGTCCGCAAGGGGGACTCAGGGCATTTTCAAGGCGGTTTTGTTGCGCTGGGTCAGTTCACCAGCACCGCGCCAGCGGTCTTGTGGCTGGCGGTGTCCACCAGGATCAGCGAGCCCAGCACGCGGGCTTTGCCGAAAGCGGCGGCCGGAATCGCCTCTTGCAGCAGCAGCTCCACATGGCCGATGGCGTTGGGGTCCAGCTGCGTGGCGGCTTCTTCGGCCAGCGTGTTGATGTTGAGCTTGTGCACCACGGCTTTCACCTTGGCCTTGACCCAGCGGTGGCCATGCAGCGCCCAGTACACGCGGCCTGCGACTAGCGGTTCGTCGTCCATCCAGGCCACGGTGGTGCGCAGCTCGCGGCTGGCAGGCCACGCTGGCACGGCCGCTGGGGTGTCGCCAAAGTCGTCGTCGGCCGGGGCTGTTGCGGCGGTGGGCGCGGCCAGAATCCAGTCGCCACGCGATACGTCCACCTCGCGGTCGAGGATGATGCCGGCGCTGGTGCCAGCGGGCACGTCCTTGGGGCGGCGGGCGTGGTCCAGCACCTGGGCGACCGTGGCCAACTGGCCGCTGGGGAAGATTTGCACGGGGGTGCCGGGCGCCACGTTGCCCGAGGCCACACGGCCCCAGAACACGCGGCGGCCCTGGGAGGTGTCGGACGACGAGGACGAGGATTTCTCGACCCACTGCACCGGGAAGGCCAGAGGCAGCGCTGTGTCGGCGGGCGTGTTGGGCAGCGCTTCAAGCACCTGCAGCAGCGTGGGGCCTTGGTAGCCGCACCAGCCTGCGTTGGCGTCTACCACGTTCCAGCCCTTGAGGGCCGACACGGGCACGGTGGCGCGCACGGCAATGCCTGCGGCCTGGGCAAAGCGGGCCAGCGCGCCCTGGATGTGCTTCCAGGCCAAGGCCGGGTCTGCCACGGCGTCGAGCTTGTTCACGGCAAACACCAGCGAGTGCACGCGCAGCAAATGGGCCAGCAGGCTGTGGCGGCGGGTTTGGGGTAGCAGGGCCAGCTCGGGGTTTTGCCAGTCGAGCTTGGTGGCATCGACCAGCACCACGGCGGCGTCGGCACTGCTGGCGGCGGTGACCATGTTGCGGGTGTACTGCTCATGGCCGGGCGCGTCGCCAATGATGAACTTGCGCGTCTCGGTGGCGAAGTAGCGGTAGGCCACGTCGATGGTGATGCCTTGCTCGCGCTCGGCAGACAGACCATCGGTTAGCAGCGCCAGGTCGGTCTCGCCACCGCGCTGCACGCCCGCCAGGTGGTCTTGCAGCACGGCCTTGCTGTCCACCAGCAGGCGGCCGATCAGCGTGCTCTTGCCATCGTCCACGCTGCCGCAGGTGATGAACTTGAGGGCGGAAATATGGCCATTTTGGCCTCCAGCGATTGCTGGCTGTGCGCTGGCAGCTATTGAATTGATAGTGGTCATCAGAAATACCCGTCCTTCTTGCGCTTCTCCATTGAAGCGTCCGATGTCTTGTCGTCCATGCGCGTGGCGCCGCGTTCGCTCACGTCGGCGGCCAGGGTTTCGATCACGATGTCGGCTGGGGTGGCCGCCGTGCTTTCCACGGGCGCAGTGCAGGTGATGTCGCCCACGGTGCGAAAGCGCACGTCGCGGGTTTCCACGACCTCGCCGTCGCGTGGCGGTGTGAGTTCGGTCACGGGCATCAGCAGGCCCTTGCGGTCCACCACCTGGCGCTTGTGCGTGTAGTAAATGCTGGGCAGGGCGATCTGCTCGCGGTCGATGTACTGCCACACATCGAGCTCGGTCCAGTTGCTGATGGGGAACACGCGGAAGTGCTCGCCGGGCTGCAGGCGGGTGTTGAACAGCGTCCACAGCTCAGGGCGCTGGGCCTTGGGCTGCCATTGGCCAAAGCTGTCGCGGTGGCTGAAGATGCGCTCCTTGGCGCGGGCCTTTTCTTCGTCGCGGCGGGCGCCGCCGATCAGTGCGTCAAAGCGGAATTCTTCGATCGCTTCGAGCAGCGTGACGGACTGGTGCACGTTGCGCGACTCACCCGGGTGGGCCAAGCGCACCGTGCCGCGCGCCATCGAATCCTCGACGTTGCGCACGATGAGTTCGGCACCGAGTTCCTTGGCGCGGAAGTCACGGAAATCCGTCACTTCGGTGAAGTTGTGGCCCGTGTCGATCATCAAGAGCGGGTACGGAATGCCGCCACCACTGGCCTTAGTGCCAAAAGCCTTTTCGGCGCACTTGAGCATGACGAGCGAATCCTTGCCGCCCGAAAACAGCAGGGCGGGGCGCTCGAAGGCGGCGGCGACTTCGCGCAGGATGAAGATGGTTTCTTCTTCCAGGGCGTCGAGGTGCGAGTTGTTGAGGTGGTAGCTCATGTTGTTGTTTTGCAGCTGGGCTGCATCGGTGCGGGCGTTCATGGTCGGTGCTGCAGTGGAGTCAGTGGGCCAGATGCAAACCGCACTCGCGGTTGTCTTCGCCCTTGGTGGGGTCCACGTAGTCAAAGTTGTTGGGCAGGCCGTGTTTGACGCAGTACTCGTGCAGGTCTTTGGACGACCAGTGCAGCAGCGGTGCCACTTTGATGAGGCCATCAGGGTTGATGCTGACGGGGTCCATCTGGGCACGCACCGCAGTGTCGGTGGCGCGCAGGGCCGTGAACCACACCTTGGGCGCGGTCTCGCGCAGGGCGCGGGCAAAAGGCTCCAGCTTCACTTCTTCCGTAAAGGCTGCGTGGCGTGGGTCGTCCAGCGCGGGCGTAGCGCCTTCCACAGCCTCGCGGTGCGCACGCGAGCGGCGCGGCAGGTAAATCTGCAGCTTCAGGCCCAGCTGCTTCGTCACCTCGTCGGCAAAGCGGTAGGTGGCTTCGGTGTTGTAGCCGTTGTCCATCCACACCACGGGCACATCAGGGTTGACCTGCGTGACCATGTGCAGGATCACTGCCTCGAAGGGGCGGAAATTGGTGGTGACGATGGCGGGCTGGCCCAGCCCCAGCGCCCAGCCCACCAGGTCTGGGGCGTTGCGGCCGAGGTCGGCGTTGATGCGTGCGAGATCGATTTGGCTCATGGTGCGGGGCTTGGGGTTTGGGTTCTCAGGCGGCGGCGCGGTGGGCAAACAGCGGCTGGGGGTTCACGGCGTCGCCCTGGTAGAAGCCAGGGAACAGCTCAAACTGGCGCTGGGCATCGGCGGCATCCACCCCCTCGGCCAGCACCGCACTGCTAAAGCCCGTGCGCTGCATCTGCACCAGCTGGTCGATCAGTACATCGCCTGTGGCGCGGATTTCGCCCGCAAAGCCACGGCGGCGGCGCAGCAAGAAGGCCTGGCTGAACGCGCGGCCATCGGTGAAGTTGGGGAAATGCAGGTCCACACGTTCCACGCCATCGAGCGGCAGGGCTGTGGCGTCGGCATCGTTGGCCAGCGCCACCACGCGGGCGTCGCCTTCCGCCGGGGGCTGGTGTTCGTGGGATGCGAGAAGTTTCAGGTTCATCATCGTTCGGAGATCAGTGGCAGGGCGGCCTCAGGCCGTAGCCAGGGTTTCGTCTTTGTGGCGGGCGAGCTTTGCGGCTTCCTTGAACGGGTCCAGGCCGGTGCGGCGCACGGTGTTCTGGAAGGTCTCGCCGCTTTCGCGCAGGTCGCGGTAGGTGCCGAGCACGGCCTCGATCACGTCGGGCACTTCGGCCGCCGAGAACGAGGGGCCGATCACCTTGCCTGCCACGGCAGCGCCCGACAGGTCCGAACCATCGGAGCCTCCCAGCGTGACCTGGTACCACTCCTTGCCGTCCTTATCCACACCCAGGATGCCGATGTGGCCGCTGTGGTGGTGGCCGCAGCTGTTGATGCAGCCGCTGATGTGCAGGTCGATCTCGCCGATGTCGTCCAGCTCGTCCAGGTCTTGGTAGCGCTGGGTGATGGCCTCGGCAATGGGCAGCGAGCGGGCGTTGGCCAGCGCGCAGAAGTCGCCACCGGGGCAGGCGATCATGTCGGTGAGCAGCTGCACGTTGGCGCTGGCCAGGCCCAGGGCCTTGGCTTCTTGCCACAGGTCAAACAGGCGGCTGGCGTGCACCCAGGGCAGCAGCACGTTCTGGTCGTGCGTCACGCGGGCTTCGCCAGCGGAGTATTTGTCCACCAGGTTGGCCAGTGCGATGAGCTGGTCGCTGGTGGCGTCGCCGGGCGACTGGCCGGGGCGCTTGAACGACAGCGTGACGGCGCGCAGTTGTGGGTTTTGGTGCGCGTGCACGTTGCGCTGCAGCCAGCGGCCAAACATCACATGCTCTGCCGCCTGCGCGTCCAGCGAGGCCTGCAGGGCAGCGGGGGGCACGTCGGCAATGTCTGCCAGCTTGGGTGTCACAAAGCAGGCGGCCACGCGGTCAAACTCGGCCTGGGGAATGGTGTGCGGGCCACCGTCGATCTCCAGGATCTGGCGGTACTCTTCTTCCACGTCGTCGATGTACTGCTGGCCTTCGGCCTTCACCAAAATCTTGATGCGGGCCTTGTACTTGTTGTCGCGGCGGCCGTGCTCGTTGTACACGCGCACGATGGCCTCGATGTAATTCATGATCTGGTTCCAGGGCAGGAACTCGCGGATCACGGTGCCAATCACTGGCGTGCGGCCCATGCCTCCGCCCACAAACACCTTGAAGCCAATCTCGCCAGCGTCGTTCTTGAGCAGGTGCAGGCCCACGTCGTGCCAGCCGGTGGCGGCGCGGTCGTCCTTGGCGCCGCTGATGGCGATCTTGAACTTGCGGGGCAGGAAGGCGAACTCGGGGTGCAGCGTGGTCCACTGGCGGATGATTTCCGCATAGGGGCGCGGGTCCACGATCTCATCCACGGCAATGCCTGCCAGGGCGTCGGTGGTGGTGTTGCGGATGCAGTTGCCGCTGGTCTGGATGCCGTGCAGTTGCACGCTGGCCAGCAGGTCCATCACGTCCGCGCTTTTGGACAGCGGAATCCAGTTGAACTGCACATTGGTGCGGGTGGTGAAGTGGGCGCAGTTCTTGGGCAAGAAGGTGGTGCCCAGCTTGCCCTGGCCTTCCATGGCGGCCTTGAAGACGGCGGCTTCGGGTTCGTCGTATTCGCGGGCAATTTGGGCCAGCACGCGCAGCTGGCGGCTGGCGATTTCGCCGTAGGGCACGGCCACGCGCAGCATGGGTGCGTAGCGCTGCACATACCAGCCGTTTTGCAGGCGCAGGGGGCGGAAGTTGTCTTCCGACAGCTTGCCGGTTTGCCAGCGCGTGAGCTGGTCACGGAATTGCCGTGCCCGCTGTTGCACAAATTGTTGGTCGAATTCTGTGTATTGGTACATCGTGGTCAGTGCAGTTCAGTGCGTGCAACTCAAATCAAGATCAGTTTGAAGCCCGCCCAGGCGAGCAACAGCGAGAGGGCAGAGCGAATCAGCCGCTCAGGTGTGCGGGTGACCAGGCGCGAACCCAGCCAGATGCCCGGCAGCGAGCCAGCCAGCAATTGTGCAAGCAAAGGCCAATCGACCGAGCCCAGCGACGCGTGTCCCAGACCGGCCACGAGGGTCAATGGCACGGCGTAGGCGATGTCGGCGCCAATGATGCGCGGCAAGGGCAGCATGGGGTAGACCAGCAGCAGCACGGTGACGCCAATGGCGCCCGCGCCCACCGAGGTGAAGGTGACCAGCGTGCCGATCACGGCACCCATCAGGATGGGCAGGCTCCAGTGGCGGGGGCGCGTGGGGTCGCCAGTGTGGTTCTTGCGGGCTGCGGCTTCGGCCGCCTGGCGCTGGGCAGAAAAGGCCACGGCCTTGTAGAGCGTGGCCGCAGCCGTCAGCAGCAGGGCAAAGCCCAAGGTGGTGGTCATGATGCGCTGGGCCGTGCCGCTGGCGGGGCCCAGCACCTGCAAAGCCCACAGCGCCAGCAGCGCGGCTGGAATGCTGCCTGCGCACAGTTGGCCCACCACTTTCCAGGGCACCAGCCGCTGGCGGGCCAGGCTCACGGTGCCACCCATCTTGGTGAAAGCGGCAAACAGCAAATCGGTGCCCACGGCCATGTGGGGCTTGATGCCAAAGAAGAAGATCAGGATGGGTGTCATCAGCGAGCCGCCGCCCACACCCGTGAGCCCGACGATCAGGCCCACTGCAAACCCCGCAAAGACAAACGCCAATTCATGCATGGCCGCGAATGTAGAGGGGCGGCTTATGGATGCAAACTATTGTTTTGCTCTGCCAATATGCAAATATTTATATAAGCAAGGATTGGAGGGGCTTTGCGCCCGATTTTTGAGACGGTGCACTGTGGCGGGCGGCTTACGCCACCTCGTGTCTCGCTTTGCGCAGGCGCTTGTCGCGCCCTCACATCCGCTCGCTCGACAGCGCCCGCGCCAGCTTGGCGTCCAGCGGCAAAGGCTCGGCATTGAGGCGGGCGGCCAGCAGCTCGCCACACAGCAGGGCCAGCGTCAGCCCGCGCGCGCCCATGGCGGTGCACACCCACAGGCCGGGCAGTGCCTGTGCGTCCACAGGCCCCACGATGGGCAGGCGGTCTGGGGCGGTGCAGCGCACGGCGGCCCAGTGCTGCACGGCGGGCGGCGTGTCGGTGGTCTCTGCGGCATGGGCCAGGCGGGCCTCAAAGCGCGGAGCCAACTGGCGGGCGGCCGTGGGTAGCAGGGTTTGCAGCTTGTCCCAGTGTGACGCGTGCGCCGCCTGCTGGTCGGCGGCGCTGGCGGGCAGTTCCGTCACATTGCGCTCGAAGGTCGAGCCCATGATCCATGCGCGCTCAGGGGCTTCGCCTGCCGATTCATCGTTGCTGCACAGCCCAAAAGACGGCACCACGTTGCCATGCCCGTTGGCCGGAAAGTGCGCGGGCGGCGGCAGGTGGGCGGCATAGCGCCCCCACGACACCTGGCCGCGCACGGGCTGCAGGGGCCAGCGGTCGGTCAGCAGGGTGGGGCTGCCAGCGCCTGCGGCAATCACCACCACAGGGGCTTGCGCCAGCACCTGGCCTTGGGCATCCAGGGCCTGCCATGTGGTGAATGCAGCGGTAGAGTCTGCTCCGCCCGCAGCAGGCATTGCCCGCAGGCTGGCCACCTGGCATTGGCCTTGCCAAGTGACGCCGGGTTCACGCAGCAGTGCTCGCACCATTTGGGGGGGGCGTATCCAGCCCGCCTGGGCGTGCCAGCAGGCCACGGCATCGGGTGGCAGGCCCGCGTGCTCGCGGGCATCGGGTGGGGCGGGGGTGGTCCAGTCGGCACCGGGGCCGTCTTGCCAGTCGGCGGGCAGGCCGGGGCTGCCATCGGTGCGGTGCTCCAGCACGCCGGTGGGGCCCCAGTCTTGCCCGGCTTGCAGGCGCTGGCTGGCTTGTTGCAGCGTGGTGCGCACGCCGCTGCGTGACAGGCGCGACAGCACGGCGTCATCAGGCGAAACATGGGGCGCAAACACCCCGGCAGGCAGGCCCGATGCCCCTGCGGCGGGCTCGCTGGCCTGGTCCAGCACCTGCACTTGCCAGCCCCGGCGGGCCAGGCTGGCGGCGGTGGCGGCACCCGCCAGGCCGCCGCCAATCACCAAGCAATGCTGCGGTTGTGCGGTGGCATGGGGGGCAGCATCGGGCAAGGTGGCCGTGCGGGCCCGTGGCTCCCAGTGGGGGTTGTAGGTGGCGTGCAGGTTGTCGCGCTTGGGGGGCACGCCGGGCACGCGCTGCACTTCAAAGCCGCATTCGGCCAGCGCATCGCGCACGGCGCGGGCAATGGTCCAGGTGGCCAGCTGTGTGCCCCGGCGGCAGCAGCGCGCCACGGCCTTGAGGGTGTGGGCGCTCCAGATGTCGGGGTTGACCGAGGGGCTGAAGCCATCGAGATACACCGAGTCTGCCGTGGGCGCCTGCTGGCGCAGCATCTCTTGCGCATCGCCCACGTACAGGGTGAGCAGCACGCGGCCCTCGTCAAACGCCAGGCGGTGCACGCCGGGCAGCAGGCCCCACCACTGCGCATGCAACTGCTCGGCCAAAGGGGCCAGCTCGGGGTGGGCGGTGGTGGCGCGCAGCAGGTCGGCAGCGCTCACCGGCCAGGCTTCGGTCGATACAAAGTGCAGCAGGCGGGGGCGCTGCGCGTCGGCCCGCCATGCGGCCCAGGTGACGAGAAAGTTCAGCCCAAAGCCAAAGCCTGTCTCCAGCACCCGCCATTGGGGCTGCCCGGCCCAGGCCGCAGGCAGGCCGCAGCCTTGCAGAAAGACCCGGCGGGCTTGGTCCAGGCCGCCGTTTTCACTGTGATAGCGGTCGGCAAAGCGGGGGCTGTAGGGGGTGCCGTCGGGCAACCAGTCGATGGGCTCGGACATGGGGTGAGGGGCTGCTGAAAATCGAAATCGCGCAAGCCTTGCGTGCGTCTCAGAAAAAGAAATGGCGCCGCAAGGGCGCCGTGCTGAGGCTGCTTTGTACCGGAAGCCGGGGAGCCTGCGGTTGTGCTAGATCATTGGCTGGGCGGGACATAGCCCGCTGCGCCACCAAAGAAGTGGTTTTGGCGAAACCACCTCTCGCAGCGCTGCACTTCGCTTGGCTCCGTTACGCGCTGGGCGGGACGTAGCCCGCCGCGGCGTCTGCACCGCCGCCAAAGAAGTGATTCTCCATTTGCCGGGCCAAATACTGGCGGGCGCGGGCGTCGGCCAGGTTCAGGCGGTTTTCGTTGACCAGCATGGTCTGGTGCTTGAGCCAGTCGGCCCAGGCTTGCTTGCTCACGCTTTCCCAGATGCGCTTGCCCAGCTCGCCAGGGTAGGGCGGAAAGTCCAGGCCTTCTGCCTCTTGGCCGAGTTTGATGCATTGGACGGTGCGTGCCATGGTGGTTCCTTGTCGTGGTCTATGTGAAATCGAGACGGCATCAGGCGCCAGCAGGTGCGGGCGTTGAGCTTGCCTCAGATGATTTGGATATAAAGAACTGAAATCTCAGTAGTTCCAGTTTTTAAGAGGGCCTTCCAGAATGCGTTTCATCGGTGTTTTGCACCGCCCCGCATTCCAATAAACGAGGCCCTCCATGAACTTTCGCCGCGACTTTATCAAGTTTCCATTTGCCGCAGCCTTTGCAGGCGCTTTGGCCCTGACGGCACTGCCGTCGTTTGCGCAGTCTGTGACGCTGCTCAATGTGTCGTACGACCCCACGCGGGAGTTGTATGTGGAGTTCAACCAGGCGTTCGCCAAATACTGGAAGGCCAAGACCGGCCAGGACGTGACCATCAAGCAAAGCCACGGCGGCTCGGGCAAGCAGGCGCGCTCCATCATCGACGGGCTGGACGCCGACGTGGCCACCCTGGCGCTGGCGGGCGACACCGATGCGCTGCACACCAACGGCGGCTGGATCACCAAAGACTGGCAAAAGCGCCTGCCGCACAACAGCTCGCCCTACACCTCCACCATCGTGCTGGTGGTGCGCCAGGGCAACCCCAAGGGCATCAAGGACTGGGACGACCTCGTCAAGCCCGGCATCAGCGTGATCACGCCCAACCCCAAGACCTCGGGCGGCGCCCGCTGGAACTACCTGGCCGCCTGGGAGTTTGCCAAGCGCAAATACGGCGGCGACGCCAAGGCCAAAGATTTTGTGGCCAAGCTGTATGGCAATGTGCCTGTGCTCGACACCGGCGCACGCGGTTCCACCATCACGTTTGCCCAGCGCAACCAGGGCGATGTGCTGGTGGCCTGGGAGAACGAGGCCTACCTGCTCGAAAAAGAATTCGGCACCAAGTTCGACGTGATCGCGCCCTCGATCTCCATCCTGGCCGAGCCCGCCGTGACGGTGGTGGACAAGAACGTGGATAAGAAGGGCACGCGTGCCGTGGCCGAGGAATACCTCAAGTTCCTCTACACCGAAGAGGGCCAGGACATTGCGGGCAAAAACTTCTACCGCCCCGCCATTTCCGACAAGGCCAAGGCCAAGTACGCCAAGCAGTTCCCCAAGCTGAACCTGTTCACCATCGACGACGCCTTTGGCGGCTGGACCAAGGCGGCCAAGGACCACTTTGCCGACGGCGCCAGCTTCGACCAGATCTACACCAAGAAGTAACCGGCCCGTACTCCGCGCCCAGCCCTCCGTGCACCACGGGCCCCGGCCATGCCAGGGCTTTGGATGGACCCGCCTGCCAAGCCCTGCAGCGCGGGCAGGGCGGAGCACAGCCTGAACGCATCCTTTGAAGAAAATTAGGCTCTAGCGCTTATCCATCAAGCGCTGGCAGCTATCAAAACAGTAGTGAAGGAAAGATATGTCCGCCTTGTTGATTGCCGGCAGTCCCTCAGAGCGCTCCCGCTCTGCCGCCTTGCTGGATGCCGTGTCGCAGCGCCTGCACGCCCGGGGTGCCCTGGTGGACCGCATCCACATCCGCGACCTCTCGCCCCAGGCCCTGCTGCTGGCCGACTTTGGTCACCCCACCGTGGTGGCTGCGGCCGACCAGGTGGCCCAGGCCCGCGTGCTGGTGGTGGCCACCCCGGTCTACAAGGCCGCCTACAGCGGCGTGCTCAAGGTGTTTTTGGACCTGCTGCCGCAGACCGCGCTCAAGGGCAAAACCGTGCTGCCCCTGGCCACAGGCGGCAGCCCGCACCACATGCTGGCGCTGGACTACGCCCTGCGGCCCGTGCTGCAGTCGCTGGGTGCCAAGCACATCCTGCCCGGCATCTATGCCACCGACTCGCAAGTGACCGTGACGCCCGAGGGCGGCTATGACGTGCACAGCGACATCGCTGCGCGGCTGGACGATGCGGTGAATCTGCTGATCACCGAAACCCTCAAGCCCACACCCGCCCAGGCCGGACGCTTCGAGCCCGTCCACTTCTCGCAGGTGCGATGTAGCGTGTAACGCAGCCACTAGGCCAGCGGTGGGGGCGTCGAAACCACCCCCCCCTGGCCTGGTTCCTCTCCCCTTGATTTGTTGACATGCCCAGGTTGCAGGGCAGGGGGCACTGTTGCCCGCTGCACGGCGATAGCGGATCGCTGATTTCCGATAGCACCGCCGCCTGGGCGACTGAACCACCCCAAAAGAGCATTCCATGACACACCGTTTTTCATCTTCACGCCGCCAGGTGCTGGCGACCAGCATTGCAACGGGCTTGGCCGCTGCAGGCCTGGCCAACCCGGCCTTGGCCCAGTCGTCCGCAGCCCCCGTGCTGCGGGTGGGTCACCAAAAAGGCTGGCTCTCGCTCATCAAGGCCCGCGGCACGCTCGAAAAGCGCCTGGCCCCGCTGGGCGCCAAGGTGACCTGGACCGAGTTCAACGCTGGCCCTGTGCAGCTCGAAGCGCTCAACGTCGGCTCCATCGACTTTGGTGACGTGGGCGAAGCACCCCCCATCTTTGCCCAGGCCGCTGGCGCGCCGCTGGTGTACGCGGGCTCCTCGGTGCCCCGCCCGGCGGTAGAGGCCGTGGTGGTGCCCAAGGACTCGGTCATCCGCACCGTGGCCGACCTCAAGGGCAAGCGCGTGGCCTACAACAAGGGCTCCAACGTGCATTACTTTTTGGTCAAGCTGCTGGAAAAGCACGGGCTGAAGTACGCCGACGTGCAATCCGTCTTCCTGGCCCCGCCCGATGCCCGTGCTGCCTTTGAAAAAGGCGCGGTGGACGCCTGGGTGATCTGGGACCCCTTCCTCGCCTCGGCCGAGAAAACGCTGGGCGCCCGCATCCTGGCCAACGCCCAGGGCGTGGTCAACAACCGTGCGTACTACTTCACCTCGCGCGACTTTGCCACCCGCCACCCCGAGGTGCTGCGCATTGCCGTGGAGGAGGTCAACACCATCGAGACCTGGATCTCCAAGAACAAGGCCGAGGCCGCCACCGAGCTGGCGCAAGTGCTGGGGCTGGACCGCTCCATCACCGAGCTGTTTGTGGGCCGCGTGGGCTACGGCACCACCGTGGTCACCCGCGACATCCTGGCCGAGCAGCAAGCCATTGCCGACACCTTCTTTGACCTGAAGCTGATCCCCAAAAAGCTGAACCTGCTGCACGCCGCCCCTGTGGACCTGAAGTAATCCAGGCACCGCTGTAGCCCCATAGATCCACTGACGATCCACTGACCGAGGAGCCCACCATGCCTACCCGTACGCCTGCACCCATGCCATTTCCTCTGCACCAGCGCCTGCAGCAGATGCTGTGCGTCACGGCCCAGGCCTGGGGGCTGAGTGCCAGGCCTTGCAACGGCGCGGGGCGTGCACCGACCTTCGGTTTTGCGATCTCGTACTGACCCCCAAAAAAACAGGCACCTGGCCCCAAGGCCGGGGCCCCAAAACACTCTCAGCCCCCCAGCACACAGGTGACCCCCATGCAGATTTTCTGGTTCATCCCCACCCACGGCGACAGCCGCTACCTGGGCACCGCCAAGGGCGGCCGCCAGCTCAGCCACGACTACCTCAAGCAAGTGGCCGTCGCGGCCGACAGCCTGGGCTACGAAGGCGTGCTCATCCCCACCGGACGTTCGTGCGAAGACCCCTGGGTCATCGCATCGACCCTGCTGCCCGTCACGCGCAACCTCAAGTTCTTGGTGGCGGTGCGCCCTGGCCTGCACCAGCCCGCGCTGGCCGCCCGCATGGCCGCCACGTTCGACCGCCTCTCGGGCGGGCGCCTGCTCATCAACCTGGTCACCGGCGGCGACCAGACCGAGCTGGAGGGCGACGGCGTGTTCCTCGACCACGCCGAGCGCTACGAGCAGTCGGCAGAGTTCATCCGCATCTGGCGCGAAATTCTGGCGCGCAGCCATGACGGCGAAACCTACGACTATGAGGGCAAGCACCTGAGCGTGAAGGGCGCCAAGCTGCTGTTTCCGCCGCTGCAAAAGCCGCACCCTCCGGTGTACTTCGGCGGCTCGTCTGCCGCAGCGCACGACCTGGCGGCCGAGCAGGTCGAGACCTACCTCACCTGGGGCGAGCCACCGGCCGAAGTGGCCAAGAAAGTGGCCGATGTGCGCGAGCGCGCCGCCAAGCTGGGCCGCACGGTGCAATTCGGCATCCGCCTGCACGTCATCGTGCGTGAGACGGAGGAGCAAGCCTGGGCGGCGGCAGAAGAACTCATCAGTCATGTGGACGACGACACCGTGGTGCGCGCCCAGGCCGTGTTTGCCCGCATGGATTCTGAAGGCCAGCGCCGCATGGCCGCGCTGCACGCCGGAGGCGCCAAGCGCAGCCGCAAAGACCTGGAGATCAGCCCCAACCTGTGGGCCGGTGTGGGCCTGGTGCGCGGCGGTGCGGGCACGGCCCTGGTGGGCAGCCCCGAAACCGTGGCCGCCCGCATCCAGGAATACGCCGACCTGGGGCTGGACACCTTTGTGCTCTCGGGCTACCCACACCTCGAAGAAGCCTACCGCTTTGCCGAGTTGGTGTTTCCGCTGCTGCCCGTCAAGGTGCAGGAAAAGCTCACCGGCGGCAACCCGCTGGGCCCCTTTGGCGAAACCGTGGGCAACCAGTACGTGCCCAAGGCGTCGCAAAGCTGAGCCGGCGGCACGGCGCAACAGGACATTCACCATGGTCGTCCACTCCATCAACCACGTGCAGCTGCCCTTTCCTTCGGGGGCCGAGGGGCAGATTCGCAACTTTTACAACAGCCTGCTGGGCCTGCCTGAAGTGCGCCTGCAAGCGGGCAATGCGCTGCGCTTTGTGGCGGGCACCCAGCGCATTGACCTGGTGCCCACCGAGCAGTGGCAGCCCGCGCCTGCGGTATCGCACCTGGCCTTTGAAGTGCAAGACCTGCCCGCCCTGCGCGGGCGCCTGCTGCAGGCCCAACTGCCGCTGGTGGAAAACCGCGCGCTGCCTGGCTACCTGCGCTTTTACGTCAAAGACCCAGCGGGCAACCAGCTGGAGTTTCTGGAACCCGATCACACACCGTGAGCCATCGCATGACCCAAATTCAAAACGTTCGCGAGCTGCAGGTCGCCCCTGCAGGTTCTGCAGCTACTGTCTCCGACACCCCTGACGAGTCCGGCAGCCCGGTGCTGCCATCGCAACTGGCCCTGTTTGCCCGCAACGTGGGCCAGCGCCTGCTGCCCTGGGCCGTGCCCGTGGGCCTCATCGTGCTGTGGCAGATTGCCTCGTCGCTGGGCTGGCTCTCTACCCGCGTTCTGCCCGCACCGCTGGATGTGATCAAGGCCGCGTGGGCCCTGGCCGCCTCGGGCGAGCTGTGGACGCATGTCAAGGTCAGCGCGGGCCGTGCCCTGGCGGGGCTGGCCATTGGCGGCGGGCTGGGCCTGGTGCTGGGCCTGCTCACCGGCTCGGTGCGTTTTTTTGAGACGCTGCTGGACTCGACCATCCAGATGGTGCGCAACATCCCCGCGCTGGCGCTCATTCCGCTCGTCATCCTGTGGTTTGGCATTGACGAGTCGGCCAAGCTGTTCCTCATCAGCGTGTCGGTGTTCTTCCCGATCTACCTCAACACCTTCCACGGCATCCGCAACGTAGACCCTGGCCTGATCGAAATGGGGCGCACCTACGGCCTGAGCCGCTGGCAGCTCTACCAGCAGATCATCCTGCCCGGGGCGTTGTCCAGCATCCTGGTGGGGCTGCGCTTTTCGCTGGGGCTGATGTGGGTGATCCTCATCGTGGCCGAAACCATCTCGGCCCAGGCGGGCATTGGTTACTTGACCATGAACGCCCGTGAGTTCCTGCAGACCGACATCGTGCTCGTGGGCATCCTGCTCTACGCCTTGCTGGGCAAGCTGGCCGACGTGTTCGCCAAGACGCTGGAAAGCTACTGGCTGCGCTGGCACCCCGGCTACCAGGCCGCGTGATGCAGGAGGACATGGATATGACCCGACTGCACACCGCTGCCGCCATGACCACCCGCCGCCAGGCCCTGCGCACGTTGGCAGCCCTGAGCGCCGCCACCGGCTGGGCCGCGCTGGCCCAGGCCCAGGGCAGCGCTGCCAAGCCCCAGGTGCTGCGCCTGGGCTACCAAAAGTCGTCCACCCTGGCCGTGGTGCTCAAGACCCGTGGCACGCTGGAGCAACTGCTGGCGCCCCTGCAAGTCAAGGTGAGCTGGCACGAGTTCACCAGCGGCCTGCCGCTGCTCGAAGCCCTGAACCTGGGCAACGTGGACGTGAGCGCCGATGTGGCCGACACCGTGCCCGTGTTTGCCCAGGCGGCAGGCGCGCAGCTCACGTTTGTGGCGCAAGAGGCCCCATCGCCCTCGGCCCAGGCCATCGTGGTGCGGGCGGATTCGCCGATCAAAACCGTGGCCGACCTCAAGGGAAAAAAAATAGGCTTTGCCAAGGCCGCAGGCGCGCACTACCTGCTGATTGCCGCGCTGGACAAAGCGGGCCTCGCGTTCAAGGACATCGAGCCCGCTTACCTCACCCCCGCCGATGGCCGCGCCGCGTTTGAGCGCGGTGCCATCGACGCCTGGGTGGTGTGGGACCCGTTCCTGGCCGCCGTGCAGCGCCAATCGGCCGTGCGGGTGATTGCGGACGGCCGTGGGCAGGGGCAGGGCGACATCGCCTCGTACCAGCGCTACTACCTCGCCTCCACCCCGTTTGCCCAGGCCCGGCCCGATGTGCTGCAGGTGCTGTTTGCCGAGCTGAAAAAGGCCGGCCAGTGGGTCAAGCAAAGCCCGCAAGAAGCGGCTGCCTTGCTCGCCCCGGTGTGGGGGCTGGACGCCGCCACGGTGGAGCAGGCCAACAGCCGCCGCAGCTACGACGTGCGCGCCGTGCAGCCCGGCCTGCTGGCCGAGCAGCAGCGCATTGCCGATGCCTTCTTGTCCGAAAAACTCCTGCCACGGCGCGTGAACGCG
Organism: Acidovorax sp. 56; assembly: GCF_002749705.1. Lineage (NCBI taxonomy): Bacteria > Pseudomonadati > Pseudomonadota > Betaproteobacteria > Burkholderiales > Comamonadaceae > Acidovorax > Acidovorax sp. 56. The sequence goes on along the minus strand of NZ_PEEV01000001.1, from coordinate 1,045,234 downwards.
CTGGACGTGGCCCTTTTCAAACCCGGAGCCTGATGCAATGACTGAACCCCTTTCTTCCGCAAAGCCCGCAGGCACCGGCGTGCGCCTGGAAGTGCGCGGCGTGGACAAGCGCTACGGCGCGCGCAGCGTGCTCAAAAAGGCCGATCTGGTGATCGAGCCCGGCGAGTTTGTCGCCATCGTGGGCCGCAGCGGCTGCGGCAAAAGCACGCTGCTGCGCTTGGTGGCGGGGCTGGAATCCGTCTCGGGCGGTGCCATCCGCATCGACGGCGAGGGCGTGAGCGGCCTGAGCGACAGCACCCGCATCATGTTCCAGGACTCGCGCTTGCTGCCCTGGAAGCGCGTGGCCGACAACGTGGCCCTGGGCCTGCCGCCAGCACAGCGCGGTGCAGCCGCCGATGTGCTGGCCCGCGTGGGCCTGGGTGACCGGCTGGGCGAGTGGCCAGCGCGCCTGTCCGGCGGCCAGCGCCAGCGCGTGGCCCTGGCCCGCGCCTTGGTCCACAACCCGCGCCTGCTGTTGCTGGATGAACCCCTGGGCGCGCTCGATGCGCTCACCCGCATCGAAATGCACCGCCTGATCGAAGGCCTGTGGCGCAGCAGCGGCTTTACCGCGCTGCTCGTCACCCACGACGTGCAAGAAGCCGTGGCCCTGGCCGACCGCGTGATCCTGATCGAGGACGGCCAGATCGCGCTGGACCAACGCATTGACTTGCCACGCCCACGATCCCACGGCGACGCCGCTTTTGCCGCACTGGAAAAACGCATCCTCGACCGCGTGCTGCAAAAGCCCGACCCCGAGTCCGCTGCAGGCGGCGGTGCGAGCTGGCCCGGTGTGCCTGCCCACGGCCTGCGCTGGGCCATCTGATCTGTTTTCTTTATCCGCTTTCTTTTTATCAACGTCAGCCTTTTACCAACGGACTTTCAAGGAGAACCCCATGTCCATTCAAGCCATCAACGTACGCAACCAGTTCAAGGGCAAAGTGCGCGAAATCATCCGTGGCGATGTCGTCTCTGAAGTCGATGTCGAAACCCCTTGGGGCATCGTCACCTCCGTCATCACCACCCGTTCGGTGGACGACCTGGGCCTGGTCGTCGGCTCTGACGTCGTAGCGCTGGTCAAGTCCACCGAGGTGTCCATCGCCAAGCTGTGAGTTGATTTTGATGGGGTCGGCACGAACCTGCTTGAACCGTTCACTGAGCGCAGTCGAAGCGCCGCGCAAGGTTTTGACAAGCTCAACCCGAACGGATATTTCAGGTTCAAAGAGGCCTGCTCCATAATTAAATTGGCGTCTAGCGCTTTATGGATAAGCGCGAGGTGCTATTGAAAGCGTAGCGATTTTGCTTCCGTTCATAGCAGCACCTGCCGCGCGCTTCACCCCTCAGGCCCTTGCAAAGGGCCTGAGTTTTTGGTGCTGACCAGGCAAAGGGCGGGCATGGGGCACCGGCCAGGGTGCCTGCTTGCCAGCGCGCCTGATAAAATGTATGATATGCGTCATGCGAAATAGACAGCCCAATGCCCGAGCCGCTGCCAAAGAGGCCACCCACGAACGCATCGTGTCGGTGGCTGCGCGGGCGATCCGTCGCCAGGGCTATCACGGCACGGGGGTGGCAGACATCATGAAGGAGGCGGGCCTGACGCACGGTGCCTTCTATGCGCACTTTGAGTCCCGCGAAGCCATGTTGACCGAAGCTGCGGCCCAGGCGTGTGCGGAATCTGCGGCGCTCGTTGCAAACGTCGTGGCGGGCGAGTCCTCTCAGCGGGCGCTGGTGACCATGCTCAACGCCTACCTCTCCAAACAGCATGTCGAGGGTGTCGAAACGGGCTGCCCCTTGGCCGCACTGGGTTCTGAGACCGTGCGCCAGACCCCCGAGGTGCGCCGTGTCGCGACCCGGCACATCAAGGAAATGGTCGACCTGATTGCCCGCCAGTCGCCGCAGTGGGGCCAGCCTGAAGCCCATGAGGGCGCACTGGTCACCATTGCCACCATGGTGGGCGCCCTGGTGCTGGCCCGTGCTGTGGATGAGCCCGCCTTGTCAGACAGCCTGCGCGAGGCCGCCATCAAGCACCTGACGCCCCCCGGCGCGCCGGGCTGATTCTGTCAGCCGCGCGCTTTTTTTTGCATTTTTATATGATGATTGTCATGCGAAATTTGAGGCAAACGGTGTGGCCTGCACCTTGAAGCCCGCTTGGCACGCTCAACCACGTTGGCCCCGCTGCAATAAGGAAACCCCATGAAAGCCTTTGTCCTCGATCGCTATGCCAAGCAGGGTGCGCTGCGGCCTGCCGACATCCCGCCGCCCGACCTGCACGATGACGAGGTGCTGGTGGCGGTGCATGCCGCTGGCGTCAACCTGCTCGACGCGAAAATCAGAAGCGGTGAGTTCAAACTCATCCTGCCCTACAAGCTGCCCCTTGTCCTCGGGCATGACGTGGCCGGTGTGGTGGTCAAGGTCGGTTCGCGCGTTCAGCAGTTCAAGCCCGGCGACGAGGTGTACGCCCGCCCTGACGATTTCCGCATTGGCGCTTTTGCAGAACTGCTGGCTGTCAAAGAGTCATCGCTGGCCGCCAAGCCCCGAGGCCTGACGATGGAAGAGGCGGCGTCCATTCCCTTGGTGGGCCTGACGGCCTGGCAGGCCCTGGTGGAAAAGGCCCAGCTCCAAAAAGGGCAGAAGGTGTTCATTCAGGCGGGCTCGGGCGGCGTGGGGACCTTTGCCATCCAGCTGGCCAAGCACCTGGGCGCCACCGTGGCCACCACCACCAGCGCGGGCAACGCGGCCCTGGTCAAGAGCTTGGGCGCGGATGTGGTCATCGACTACAAGACGCAAAACTTTGAAGACGTGCTGCGCGACTACGACGTGGTCCTTCACAGCCAGGACGGCCAGGCGCTGGCCAAGTCCCTGCGGGTGCTGAAAAAGGGCGGTCGGCTCATCTCCATCTCTGGCCCGCCAGACCCCGAGTTTGGCAAGGACATCCGTGCCCCCGGCTTTGTGCGACTGGTGATGCGCCTGCTCAGCGCAGGCACCCGGCGGCGCGCCCGCAAGCTGGGCATTGGCTACTCGTTCCTCTTCATGCGGGCGCACGGCGGCCAGTTGCAAGAGATCACCCGCCTCATCGAAGCGGGCGCCATCCGCCCGGTGATCGACAAAGTCTTTCCGTTCAACGCCACCAACGAAGCCCTGGCCTATGTAGAAGCTGGGCGCGCCAAGGGCAAGGTTGTCGTCAAGGTCCAGTGAGCCGACTGCTGGCGCAGCGCCCTTTTTCCGTACCCGTCTTTATCCCAACCCCTGGAGATTTCCATGAAGATCGAAAACGCTGTTGTCCTCGTCACCGGTGCCAATCGCGGCATCGGCCTGGCATTTGCCCGCGAGTTGCTCGCCCGTGGTGCGCGCAAGGTGTACGCCGGTGCGCGCGATCCCGCCACCATCACCCCCCAGGCTGGCTTGCAGGCCCTGCGCCTGGACGTGAACAACCCCAGCGATGTCGCCGCTGCTGCCGCGTTGGCGTCAGACGTCACGCTCGTGATCAACAACGCAGGCATCGCCCAGCCTGGCGGATTTTTGGCGGACGACAGCGAAGAGGTCACCCGCAGGCTCTTTGAAACCAACTTTTTCGCCATGCTGCGTGTGAGCAAGACATTTGCGCCCGTCTTGCAGGCCAACGGCGGCGGGGCACTGCTCAATGTGCTGTCGGTGGCCTCGTGGGTCAACGGCGGTGAACTGGCGGCTTACTCGGCCAGCAAGTCGGCCGCCTGGTCGCTGACCAACGCGCTGCGCTACGAGTTGGCCGCGCAAAAGACGCAGGTGCTGGGGTTGCACATGGGTTATGTGGACACCGACCTGACCCGCGGCTTTGACGTACCCAAGACCAGCCCCGAGCAGATCGTCCGGCGCGCGTTGGATGGGCTGGAGGCGGGCGCAGACGAAGTGCTGGCCGATGAGATCACCCAGCACGTCAAGCAGTCGATGACGGCAGACCGCCCTGGCTACTTGCCGCCGCAGGCCTGACGGTGTGCAGGGCGGCTTGCTTGCCCTGCACGCAGTGAAGCGGCTTTAGAACCTGTTCAAAGTCTTTTTGGATATTGCATTGGAGTGCAATCGGGATGAGTGGATGCTTCGGATGCGCAGCATGGGCTCGTGCCCATGCAAGCAGCCGGGGCGTCCAATCGCCCGATTTCACTCCAACCCTTCGGGCAAGTGGCTTGCCGGGCGGTCTGCGTTGTTGCACCGCTTGCCAATAGCACGGGCTATTGGCTGCGCGCTGCGCCTAGCAGCCCATCCCGGCAAGACGCTTGTGCAACTCCAAAAAGACTTTGAACAGGTTCTTAGGCCTTGTGGCTCCATCGAAAGGGGGGATGCCTAGGGCCGAAACCAGATCTTGAGCGTGACATACAACGCGTAGCCAAACGCCAGCACGCACCACGCCAGGAAAAACACGTTGGCCCAGTACGGGCCCGCCTGCTCCGCCAGTGTGTAAATCTGCCCGGCACAGCCCTTGCCCACGCAAGGCACCTCGCCCCGCGCCAGCGCGCGCAGCAGGGCAAACAACAGATAGCAACCCGCAGCGCCCAGCACCAAAAAACCCACCGGCCCCACCATGCCCTGGGTGGACTCGCCTTTGTCGTCGCGATGCCCTTGGTTGAGCAGCTTTTGCCCATGCCGGTAAAAGAAGAAACCGACCAAAAGCATGAGTGCGTAGTACAGGAACGTGAGCATATCGGGCAGTGGGTGTAGGCCAGACGGAGCTAGGGTGATGCTGCCCATGGTATCTGCGCTCCACGCTGGGGGCACGCGCAGCGGCGCACCAGGGCGCTTCGCGCTTTGGCCATTCATGCGTGCATTTGCAATAAAATTGCCGTCTAGCGCTCTACAGTAAAGCGCTGGCAGCTATATTTTTAATAGCTATTGAGTCGGTTGCTGTTGCGGCAAGCACCCTGCAAACCCCTTCGGCCCGGGGGCCGATACCTCTGCCTGCGTCAGCGCCACCATGGCGTCGTTCTGGCCGGGGGCTTTGGTCAGGCGCTGGCCGTTTTGCCAGCGCCACTGTTTGCCGTCAAAGCTGTACACCAGCGTGTGTGTGCGGTTGGAGAGCAGGTGCGCTGGCGTCAGCGTGATGGCCTTCGCCTCTGCCTCGGTGGCGGCCGTGGCCCGGGCCTCGTTGTCTTTGATGACGATCTTGCCCACAAAGGGCGTCACGGGCGATTCGGTGGCGTTGACCTCGGGCTGTACCAGGGCAGGGCTGTAGCCGGTCTTGGCCCAGGTGCCGCTGCCTTGGGTGCCTGGCTCGCTGAAGGGGTCCACATGCGCCTCACGCGCGGCCAGGAACTGGGTGCACGCAGTGGTGATGGCGGCAAAGCTGTCGTTGGCTTGCTGCGCAGCGGCCGTGGGCTGTGAAGGCGCTGCCGTTTTGTTGCACGCTGCCAGCGCGGCACAGGCCAGCACGGCAGTCGTGGCGATGGTCAGCGCGGAATGTGGTGGGCGGCGTGTTGAACGCATCGGTGCGTTGCCAGAATGGGCGGGCATAGGGGGCAGGGGGCTATCAAAAAAAGAGCCCGGCGCTGGGCCGAGTCGGGCAGGGGGGATTGAAACGTGCGGTCAGAGCGCTGAATCCATGCGTTGAATCCCCGCGTTGGATCAGTCAGCCCGTCTTCTCACGGTGCCAGCCGCTCGCGCAGCCAGTCGGTGCCGTCCAGGCGGTAGCGCAGTCGGTCGTGCAGACGGCTCTTGCGGCCTTGCCAAAACTCCCATTGGTCGGGCACCAGGCGGTAGCCGCCCCAGTGCGGTGGGCGCGGCGGCTTGAGCAGGAACTGCGCACCGTACTTGGCGGCATTGGCCACCAGCACCCCACGGCCGCTGATGACCTGGCTTTGCGGGCTGGCCCAAGCGCCAATGCGCGAGTCCAGCGGGCGGCTGTGGAAGTATTCGTCGCTCTCGGCATCGCTCACTTTTTCCACGCGGCCTTCCACGCGCACCACGCGCTCCAGCTCCACCCAATGAAACTGCAGCGCTGCAAACGGGTTGCCCGCAATCTGGCGACCCTTGCGGCTGTCGTAGTTGGTAAACCAGACAATCCCGCGCTCGTCATAGCCCTTGATGAGCACGATGCGCGTGCTGGGGCGCATGTCGCCGCCCACGGTGGCCAGCGTCATGGCATTGGGCTCGGGCACTTGGGCGCTGATGGCTTCCTTGAGCCACTGGTCAAACTGCTGCAGGGGGGCTGCGTGCGAGGCGTCTTCGTTCAGCTCGGCACGCTCGTAACTCTTGCGAAGGTCTGCGATGGATGTGGTCATGCCTGCCATTGTGCATCTGAGAACCTGTTCAAAGTCTTTTTGGAAATTGCATTGGAGTGCAATCGGGATGAGTGGATGCAACGGGTGCGCCGCATGGGCTGGTGCCCATGCAAGCAGCCGGGGCGTTCAATCGCCCGATTTCACTCCAACCCTTCGGGCAAGTGGCTAGCCGGGCGGTCTGCGGCGTTGCACCGCTTGCCAATAGCACGGGCTATTGGCCGCACGCTGCGCCTTGCATCCCATCCCGGCCAGACACTTGTGCAACTTCAAAAAGACTTTGAACAGGTTCTGAGGGGCGGGCACTGCGCGGTTCGGTGTTTGCCCGCTTGTGAACGAATATTTATTCGTTTATATTGGCCCCGCCATGAAACCCAAAGACGACGAAAAGCAGCGCGCCATTGCCCAGGCCACCTTTGATCTGGTGGCGCAAACGGGCCTGAGCGGGCTGACCATGGCCGAGATTGCCCGCGCCGCTGGCATTGCCACCAGCACGCTGTATGTCTACTACCCCTCCAAGGACGAGCTGATCAGCCAGCTCTACCAAGACGCCAAAACCGTGACGGCCGAACGCATCATGCGCGGCGTGGAGCCCGCCATGCCCTTCAAGGCGCGGGTGCGGCGCACTTGGCTCAACCTGCTGCGCCACCGGCTCGACCAGTACGCCGAGGTGGTGTTTCAAGAGCAGTACTACAACTCGCCCTGGTTCAGCCAGGGCAACCGCGAGTTTTCAACCCGGCTGATGGCGGGTTTTTTTGCGCTGATGGAAGAGGGCCAGCGCAACGAGATTTTGAAACCCGTGCATGGCTCGCTGCTCACGGCCAGCCTGCTCGGCTCGGTGCGCGAAACCGCCAACTTGATACGCACCGGTGTGCTGCCAGACGACGATGCCGTGCACCAGACCGCATTCAGCCTGTGCTGGGATGCCCTCAAGGCCTGACCTTGGCTGCGTTGTGCCAATGCTCGCCGTGAAGCACCACGCCAGAGTTTTTGGACGATAGAGATTCAGGGCCGCAGGCCAAGCCGGGCAGGCCCAGCCAAGTCAAAAACCGGCAGTCCGCTGCAAGAAATTTTTAGTCGAATAATAATTCAGCCAAAATTATTTCCCCCACCGCACCCCAACCAGGAGCACCCCACGATGCCAACCTTGAACATCAACGGCAAAGACACCGCCGTCAACGCCGACGACTCCACCCCCATCCTCTGGGCCCTGCGCGACACGCTGGGCATGACCGGCACCAAGTTTGGCTGCGGCCAGGCACTGTGCGGGGCTTGCACGGTGCACCTGAACGGCGCGCCCGTGCGCTCGTGCATCACCCCCATCTCGGCCGCTGCGGGCCAAAAGATCACCACCATTGAAGCCGTCACCGCCAACGACAAGGTGGGCAAGGCCGTGCACGCCGCCTGGGTCAAGCACGACGTGGCCCAGTGCGGCTACTGCCAAAGCGGCCAGATCATGAGCGCCACCGCGCTGCTCAAGGGCAAGAAGAAGCCCACCGATGCTGACATTGACGCCGCCATGGCTGGCAACGTGTGCCGCTGCGGCACCTACGTTCGTATCCGCGCCGCCATCCACGAAGCCGCCAAGTCTTTGGCCTAAGAACACCGAGCAGGAGAACACCATGCATTTCGACGCTCAAACAGCACGCGCACACATGCCAAAAGGCTTGGTAGCGCTTATGGATCAAGCGCAAGGCGCTATCAATACAGAAGCAAGCGCCGCCGCCCCCGAAGGCGTGGCGCGCCGCACCTTCCTCAAGGCCGCAGCCGCATCCGGCTTTGCGCTGGGGGCCTACCCGTTGGTCGCTACCGCACAGGGCGCAGGCGCAGCACCTGCCGGGCTCAAGCCTTTTGAGCAGCCTTCGGCCTTTGTGCGCATCGACACCGATGGCACCGTCACCGTCACCATCAACCGCCTGGACTTTGGCCAGGGCGTGCAAACCGGCCTGCCCATGATCCTGGCCGAAGAACTGGACGCCGACTGGGCCAAGGTGCGCAGCGTGCACGGTGACGCCAACCCCGCCTATGCCGACCCCGCCTTTGGCATGCACCTCACGGGCGGCTCCAACTCCCTGAAAAACTCGTACACCCAGTACCGCGAGCTGGGGGCTCGCACCCGCGCCATGCTGGTGTCTGCCGCTGCCGCGCAGTGGGGCGTAGACGCATCGGCACTGCGCACCAACGCAGGCTTTGTGGTGGGCCCCGGCGGCAAAAAGCTGGCCTACGGCGCACTGGCCGAGGCCGCCATGCAGCAGCCTGTGCCCGAGAAAGTCACCCTCAAAGACCCCAAGCAGTTCCGCATCATCGGCAAGCCCACAGGCCGGCTCGATGCCAAGGCCAAATCCAGCGGCCAGCAGGACTACGGCATTGACGTGCGTCTGCCCGGCATGCTCACGGCCGTGGTGGCCCGCCCACCGGTGTTTGGCGCCAAGCTGAAGTCGCTGGATGACAGCGCAGCCAAAGCCATTGCAGGCGTGAAAGCCGTGCTGCGCGTGCCCACCGACCGCGGCGGCGAAGGCGTGGCCGTGATTGCCGAAGGCTACTGGCCCGCCAAGCAGGGGCGTGATGCGCTCAAGGTGGAATGGGACACCGCCAGCGTTGAAAAGCCCGACACCGCCCAGCTGCTCACCCAATACCGCACCCTGGCAAAGCAAACCGGCACCATCGCCATCCCCGCCGATGTGGCCCCGCTGGCCAACGCGCCGCAAAAGATCAGCGCCGAGTTCACCTTCCCCTATCTGGCCCACGCGCCCATGGAGCCGCTGAACTGCACCGTCAAGCTCGACGGTGACAAGGTCGACCTGTGGATGGGCACCCAGATGCCCGGCCTGGACGCCATGGCCGCCGCCAAGGTGCTGGGCCTGCAGCCGCAAAACGTGAAGGTGCACACCCAGATGGCCGGTGGCGGCTTTGGCCGCCGCGCCATTCCTACCAGCGACTACGTGGTCGAAGCCTGCGGCGTGGCCAAGGCCGCGCGCACCGCAGGCATCACCGCCCCCGTGCGCACCCTGTGGAGCCGCGAGGACGACATCAAAGGCGGCTACTACCGCCCCATGCACGTGCACCGCGCTGAGATCGGCTTCGACGCCCAGGGCAACATCCTGGCGTGGGACCATGTCATCGTCGGCCAGTCCATCCTCAAGGGCTCACCGTTCGAGGCCTTCATGGTCAAAAACGGCGTGGACACCACCGCGGTGGAGGGCATGAAAGAGCCCTACAACATCCCCATGCGACTGTCCGTGCACCACCCGCAGGTCAACGTGCCCGTGCTGTGGTGGCGCAGCGTGGGCTCCACCCACACCGCCTATGCCATGGAAACCCTGCTGGACGAAGTGGCCCGCGCCACCCAGCAAGACCCCGTGGCCTACCGCCTGCGCCTGATGGGCGACAAACACCCCCGCCACAAGGCCGCCTTGCAACTGGCGGTAGACCGGTCCGGCTACGGCAAAAAGAAGCTCGCCGCAGGCCGCGCCTGGGGCGTAGCGGTGCACGAGTCGTTCAGCTCCGTGGTCGCGTACGTGGTGGAAGCCTCCGTCAGCAAAGACGGCACGCCCAAGCTGCACAGCGTGACGGCGGGCGTGCACTGCAACCTGGCCGTCAACCCCAAGAGCGTAGAGGCCCAGGTGCAGGGCGGGGCGCTGATGGGCCTGTCGATGTGCCTGCCCGGCGGCGCCATCACGCTGAAGGACGGCGTGGTGGAGCAAAGCAACTTCGGTGATTTCGCCGTGCCTCGCGTCACCGACATGCCCCAGGTGGCCGTGCACATCGTGCCGAGCGCCGAGCCGCCCACCGGCATGGGCGAGCCCGGGTTGCCACCGTTGGCACCTGCGTTTGCGAATGCGGTGGCACGGTTGACGGGGAAGACGCCGAGGGAGTTGCCGTTCAAGTTGGCTTGATCGGGTTGGATGGCATGAAAGCGCCGGGTTTGAAAAAGCCCGGCGCTTTTTTTATGACCCATCCATCTGCTAGCTGCTCAGTTCGGCGTGCTGGGCATTGCTTAGGCAAGCCGTTTTCGTCCCATTTCGATTCTTGGGAAGCTTGGTGACTTTCTTTTCTCCTGCCGATAGCACAAGCCTCCCCATTTGGGCACTCGGCAGTACCTATCCCTAATTTGCGACGGACCGGACCGCCGGACTGGTGGTAGACAATGTTAAATTATTGTTGCAGCGACATGGATTTATGTTTACAAGGGGACTGCCTGAACCTATTTTGTGGCGCTGGCGCGCAAGGTAGACGTCTGGCAGGGTTCTGAGGCCTTTTCGTACTGATGGATCACCGTGCATGAAGTGTCCGCCCATACTCAACGCAGAGTCCGAGCGCTTGGAGGCATTGGCCGACCACGGCCTGCATAGCAAGAAGACGTTGCCCAGCTTGGATCCGGTCGTCCGAATTGCGGCCCGTATGTTCGGCATGCCAATGGCTGCGGTCAACATGATTGGTGATGACCATGTTTTTTTTGCCGCCAGCACCGGCTTGAATGCGGGCGTCGACATGAGCCGCGATGTTTCGTTTTGCGCCCATGCGATTGCGCAAACCGGAGTGATGGTGGTACCGGATACCCTGGAGGATTTACGATTTCACGACAATCCTCTGGTGACTGGGTCGAATGGTGTGCGCTTTTACGCAGGCGTACCTTTGTTTTCCCCTGATGGCCATCCTATGGGGGCACTTTGTGTGCTGGATACCCAGCCTCATCGGGACTTCACCAGTGACGACCAAGAACGCCTGCATGAGCTTGCGCGCATGGCTTCGGATCGATTGGAACTGCACCGGATCGAAATTTATTCCGAGCGAACACGACCGTCGTTTGAGGAATACGCGGGCAGTTCCGCAAGCCCTGTGGCATGGTTTGACGATCAGGGCAGCATTATTGCGATCAACACAGCCGCAGCGTTGCTGCATGGCTACCACCCGTCCGAATGCATTGGCAGGCCTTTGGAGTCCTTGCTATCAGTACAAGAGCGTCTGCGGCTTCGTGAAGGGATGGAGCGCGCGATGCAGGTGGGTTCGCTAGAGGGCATTGACATTCCGACTGAGGTGAGAGGCCTGCGCAAGGATGGCACAGAGTTTCTGCTGGGCTTATCGCTGTTTTGCTGGCGTCACCAAGGTCACTTGCGTTTTGAGTCCGTGCTTAAGGATCTCACTGTGCAAAGGCATGAGGAAGCTGAGTTGCGCCGATTGGCCAATATCGATGCATTGACAGGCTTGGCCAATCGAGCTTGCTTTTACCGACGCATCCAGGAAGTGTTGCTGGTCCCTTCGCCTGCCGCCGTATTGATCGTGGATCTTGATGGCTTCACAGACTTGAATGACACATTGGGTCCGGTGATTGCCGATGCAGTTCTGCAGAAAGTTGCGCAGTTGCTTGCGACGTTTGCGGGACACGAATTGCATCAGGCTCATCTTTCGCAAGGGCCGATGGCTGCACGCCTCGGCGGCGATGAGTTTGCGCTTCTTTGCCCAGGAGTGGAGTCTTTGGAGGCTGCCCACTTGTTGGCGCAACGGGTCCTCGATTGCATTCAACAGGCCACCGTTGAAGAGCACGAGTTGCATCTGAGCGCATGCTGTGGGGTCGCTCTGGCACCCTTGCACGCGCATGAAGCCTTGGAATTGGTTGGCAATGCGGACTTGGCGCTACATGAGGCCAAGCGCAATGGCCGCGGCCACAGCTTCATCTTTGTGCAGGCACTGCGCATGCAGGCGGTAGCTCGGCACCTGTATGGAATAGAGCTTCATCGTGCGGTGGATCAAGGCGAGTTCGTGCTTTTCTACCAGCCGCAGGTGAATTTACGCGACGGCTCATTGGCTGGGGCTGAGGCATTGATTCGCTGGCAACACCCGCAACGTGGGTTGCTGGCGCCCGCCGCATTCCTTCCCGCGTTGGAGGAAGGGCCCCTCGCCGCCAGGGTGGGGGCATGGGTTTTAGATGAGGCTTGTGCTCAAGCCGCGTTCTGGCGGCGCAATGGGGCACCAATGCTGCGGATGGGCATCAACTTGTTCAGCGCACAGTTTCGCGTGAACGATTTGCTCAAAGATGTGAGCGAAACGCTTATGCGCCACGGTCTTCCTCCAAGCGCTTTGGAGCTGGAGGTCACGGAGAATGTCGTGCTGGACCAAGATGCAGTGGTCCTTGATACGCTGCGCCGCCTGCGCAACCTTGGTGTGGGACTCTCATTTGACGACTTCGGTACCGGCTATGCGTCGTTAAGTCTCCTGACCAGCTATCCCATCACACGCATCAAAATTGATCGGGCCTTTGTGCAAGGGATGCTCACTTCCAAACGAGAAGCGTCGGTAGTCCGTGCCATCCTTGATATGGCCCGCAGCTTTGATCTAGAGGCTATTGCAGAAGGGATCGAGACGGAAGCACAACTTGAAAGCTTGCGCCGCGAACACTGCAACGAAGGGCAAGGCTACCTGTTCGCCAAGCCAATGTCTGCCGCAGACTTTGAACTGGCCTATGGCCTCGGCTTAACACGTTTAGCGACTCGCCGCTGAATGCGTGCGAGAGGTCAACCACACATGTCTATTTGGGCACGTTAGTGGCCCCAAACACAAAACCTGTCTTCAACCCACTGCGCGTCTGGCTTGAGCCAAGCCCAAGCCCCATTAACGATTCTGTTTTCAGGTTACGGAGATTATTTTGAAGATCAAGGCCCATCGTGCGCAGCGGCCAATGGGGTTGCTGTTACGCCGTTGGCTTGGCTGCGCTCAATCCTTGAGATTCACCCCCAGATTGCCCAGCTTTTTTGCATACGAGTCTCTGCGTTTTGCTGCCTTTGCAGCTGTTTCGGAGGCGGCTTGGATTGCCTTGGGCCCCTTATCCGCAGCAGCTTTGATCAATCCGAACTTGTGAGCGGCATCTGCCTCGGCCCGCTTGAACGTGGCGATGAGTTCAGCATGGGCAATGGGTGGATTCACAGTGGCTCCCATATCAATCAGCGTTGTGATTCTTCAATTTTGACGTTGGCGCGAAGCAAGGCGGTTCTTAATTCGCGAGTGGCAGGTTTGGCAATATCCACCTTTTGAACTGCCAGGTCGAACGAAGAGCCAGGCTTGATGCTGGCGGGCAGTATCTTTTTGGCTGGAAGCTTGGCAGGGTAGGTGCCTTTGCCCGGGCACATGCGAACGGAAAACCCGAATTCTTCGAGCAGGCCTTTCGCATACAGCTCCGCCAATTGGTGAAACGATACGAATGTGGAGCGCTTTACGTCTTTGAGTCCGGGCTGGCTGACGTCGCGAACGAGCTCGAATTTGCCAAGTGAATCGCGCTGTGTATCTGTAAAAGGATGCAGCAAGAAAGTTTGACGAACGCCATCCTTTTTGGACACCAAAGTGTGCTCGACGGCAATATCGGTTAACAGCATATTTTTCCTTGCTTTTCAAGCGGCAGCTTACACAGCCGCATCAGTTCCATCAGTTGCCATCCCACCCAAAGTCGCAGATTGTGTTTTCAGACCGAGCCACTGGGGAGCCAATGTCCCTTCAGATGCGAAGTACTCGAAACGGACAAAACGCGCCCTATGAACAGGTTCTAAGGGCGGCCAAAACAACCCGACGAAGCGGCCCAGGCTAGGCGTTGCGTCGCTGGCAGTGCGAGCGGTACGACAAGACGGGACAACGACTCCAGGAGGGAGTTAGCCGCCATAAGGGCCGGGACTTTAACTGAACGACTGCACATGGCAGATCCGTATGGCACCGGGGCAGATTGCTTCGGGTCGAAAACTGCCTGCCCATGGGGGCGACTGAAAGTCCGAAACCAGCCTGCGACGCAACGCCTAGTCAAGGCCGCTGCGCTGGGTTTTGTTAGCCGCCCTTAGTCAATCTGCACCACCTCAAACTGCTGTCGGATGGGCGCGACCTGTAGCAATACCTCATCACCCACGCATTTGCCCAGCATGGCCCTGCCCAGAGGGGCTTGGCTGCTGACGACCTGAATGACCTGAGCGCCGCAGGCCAACTTCATGCTGCCTCCATCCGGGCCGAGAAAGAGCTTTTGCTGCGTTCCCTCGGAATCGACCAAGCAGACCAGTGCGCCGAGCTGTATGCCTTGGCTGGGGTCGTAGGGGCGGGGGCGGAATTGGCGCCAAGTGGCCATTGCCTCGCGGATGGCTTCGGCGCGCCGAGCTTGGCCAGCGGCCAAGTAGGCCGCTTCGAGTCCCAATGTGTCGTATTTGTTTTCGGCGATGTTTTCTTCGTGAGTCGCGGTTTCATGAGCCGTCCGCGTTGCCTGCTCGGCTTGCAGCAGGTCCTCGGCGAGCCGCGCCAACACATGCTGTTGAAGCAAAAATTTATCCATGGTGAAGGGGAGATATCTCGAAAAAGCGGGCGGTAATTCTTGATTGTGAAGGGCCCCACAGCCTTCGACGCTTCTGTGGGCTGCCGGTTAAGGATGTCCTGCATAACTCCCTGCGGACGTTGATAGCACGGCTGCGGGCGGTCCACTGCGTTGCTTTTCTTGCCAATAGCACGGCTATTGGCAAGAAAAGACGCCTTGTGCCCCATCCCGACCCGCACTATCACTGCCTCGCGAGAGGTATGCATGACATCCTTAACTTCAGCTATGGGCCCGAAGCTCTTCCGGGCGCTGCAGGCCATCAATTTTGATGAAAAGTGCTGCCAGCGGTTTCTAGATGAGCGCTGGCTGCTATCAATTTCGAAGCTCGTGACTTGGGCGCGTGCGCTGCAATCACTTCATCTCAACCGCCCGGATGGCACTCTGTTTCCCACGGTCACTTTGTGCCCGGGTTTCAGGAACGCGGGCCTTGCGCCCCTCGGCGGGCTTGCCGTGGTCGTGCTGTTTAGCGCGGCAGAGGTCGCCGTCAACATGGCCACAGCCCGCAGATTCTTTGGCGGCCCCTGTTTTTCTTTATCAATCGCCTTAAGTCTCTATAAAACCTTAGGACGCATGGATGCCATGATGCGGCTGGCTTCAGCCCCCAGCATTTCGATCTATCCACACCCATGCCATTGACGCCACCCACTGTCCTCATCCTCGCCTCCGGCCGTGGCGAACGCTTCAAAGTGTCCGGCGGCACAGTGCACAAGCTGCAGGCCTTGCTGGCGGGCAAGCCGGTGTTGCAGCACACGCTGGATGCCGTGCGCGCCAGCGGTTTGCCGTGGCATGTGGAAGATGCGGGGCACCCGGGCATGGGCGATTCGATTGCCGCTGCAGTGCGCCACACGGCCAACGCTGTGGGCTGGCTGGTGTTGCCGGGCGATTTGCCGCTGGTGCAGCCCGCCACGCTGCAGGCCATGGCGCAGGTGCTGCTCGATCAGCGTGCCGTGGTGGCGTGGCCGGAGTTTGCGGGTGAGCGGGGGCACCCGGTGGCGTTTGGGCGGGATTGCCTGGAGGGCTTGCTGGCTTTGTCTGGCGAGAAGGGCGCCGCGCCCGTGGTGCGGCACTGGGCACAGCAGGGGCGCGGGCTGGCTGTGCCAGTGCAGGACGAGGGCGTGGTGACAGATATTGACACCGTGCAGGCGCTGGAACGGGCTGAGGCGTTGTGGGCGAAGACTCAGGCGCAGCCAGCGCAGCGGGGTGATGGCGAGGGGTGAGTTTGCGCAGAGGTCAGCCGAAGAAGGCCTCGGCTGATGCGTTCATTGCCACCCAGGCGGGGGCGGTTCAGCAGACCCCGGCGGTCTGCGCAGCGGGCTCAGGAGCAGCGCCAGATGCCTGCTGACTTGGTGCAAACGCGGCCATCTCCAGCGGTGATGGAATCTGCATTGGTCTTTTTGTAAACGGCCCCGGCATCGTCGTAGCAGAACCCGCTGTCGCAGTGGGTAATGACCGGGTTGGCTTTCACAATCACCTTGGGCGGCTCTTGCATCAGCGGGGTGTTGGTGCCGCAGGCGGCGTTCACATTGGCGATGGCGGCATTGGTGCGCATGCGTTTTTCGTCTTGCGACAGGGTTCGAATGCTGGACACGAACTCCATCTCTTTCTGCGCACTTTTGCAGGCCGGTGTGGCGGCAAGGGGCGTTTGGGTGCTGGCTTGGCTGGGGGAGGAGGGCGGTGCGTCTTGCTGGGCGCGCTCGGCCGCTTGGGCCCGGTACTTTCTATCGGTCGCGGCGTCTGCGTTGGCGCGCTCCTGCGCAATCTCTGCCGCGCTTTTTTGGCGCTCGACCAGTTTGCTGGTTTGCCCTTCGGCGCAAGGAGCATCGGTGTAGATGCTTTGGCCTGCTGCGTTGGTGCAGCGATGTACTTGGGCTTGGGCTGTCGAGATCATGACCGCGCAAATGGCGATTCCCATCAGTGTGCTTGTTCTCATGGTTCCTCCTGTACCGAGTGCAACGTTTGAGCCCCTGTGTGCGCTGACCGTGTACGGAACTTTGGCGCATAAAAAAGCCGCTGCAAGGGATGGCGGCTTGGGGTCAGGGTTGCGACAGGGGTGATGGGGCGCCTGCCATGCGGCAGGCCATGGCACGGCTCTGCTGGATCAGTAGGCCATAGTGGTCGAAGTTTGCGGGAGATCCGGGGCATCCGGTGGCATGCGGGCGGGATTGCCCGGAGGGCTTGCTGGGCTTCTCTCGCGGCACGGGGAGCAGCGAGGCGCTGATTTCGAGTGGATATCAGCCGAAGAAAGCCTCGGCGGGTACGTTGACTGCAGTGCTGGCACTGAGCTGGTGGCGTGCAAGGTATTGGCCGACCAGTGCAAAGCCTACTGAATACCCGCAGTGGCGAGGGATTGATTCTGCAGGGCTACCGAAAAACCATGCTGGGTGGTTGTACCAAGGCGCGTCCAGCACAGGCAGCATCCGCTGCGTCATGGCGCTGATCTGCTCGGCGGTGAGGGCTGTGGCGTAGAAGGGCGTATGACCCATTGCCTCCACTTCAAAGCGGCAGGCTAGCCCTTCTGATACCAATGCTGTTCGCAGCGTGCGCCCGTAGCCGACCGAGCGTTCTCGCATGCAGTGGTGCACTTCGTGGGCAAAGAGCGCGGGCACTGCGGTTTCGATGTGTTCTGGCAGATGAGGGTTGTGGGGGTCAATCTTCATGTGCAGCAAATGCCGCCCCTCGGCAAAGCCATTGACGCCCAGCTCAGGAATGACCGCATCGGTCGCGTAGGTCACCACATCCAGTTGTGTGAGTGGGAGCAAGGTGGCGACACGGTCTGCGGCTGTGATCAGTAGCTCACGCAGTTGCGGCAGCCAAGGTGCCAATTGCCCGCCTGCGTCAGGAAAGTGGAAGTGAAGGCTCAAGGAAGTGTCCTGAAAATTTCGGGCGGCTGATCAGAAGACGCTCTTTCGAGTCCCACCTCCCCAAAGCCGTGCTGCGGCGGCTTTGGGAGGCTCATGGGGTTTGCGGTTTATTGGGCCGCAATCACCGCACAGGCCAGCCGGGGCCCGGCGTTGCCGGTGGGCTGGGTTTTGTAGTCGTCAGGGTCGCGGTGCACGATGAGGCCGCGGCCGACGATGTTGTTGTCGGTGCTGCCCACACGGATGGTGCCCGATTCAAAGCTGAACTTGGCCACGCCGTTGGCGTCGGCCTTCAGGCTGGGCAGGTCGCCGGTGTGGTGCTCGCCCATTCCATGGTGGCCGTGCGATTTGCCGCCGGGGTTGAAGTGGCCGCCTGCGCTCATGCCGTCGCCGCTGCTGCAGTCGCCTTTTTCATGGATATGGAAGCCGTGCTCGGCACCGGGCTTGAGGCCGGTGATCTCGCCGCTCACCTTCACCACATCGCCACTTTGCACAAAGCGCACGGTGCCGGCGGTGGTGTTGCCTTTGGTGGCTTGCAGCTGGGCGCTGGCGCTGGGGCCTGCGGTGTAGCTGGCGCAGCCCGCCAATGCGGCCATGGCCACCGAGGCCAAAACAAAGCCAAAGCGAGGGTTCATAACAAGCTCCTGAAGTAAGAAGAATGGGGAAACGCAGGCATTGTGCAGGCTATGGGCTGCGGGTGGCAGGGCAGCGCCAGGGTTTGTGTAGGCGAGGTGAGGGGATTTTCATAAAATACTGTATAAAAATACAGTTAACATGCGCTGCATGCACCCGACGGGCGCACAGCCACCACCCCCACCGAGTCCACCCACCATGTCTGCCTTATCGATTGCGCCTTTGACGGCGCCCCTGCGCGGTGCGTTTGCCAAAGGCCCTGTGCAACTGCCCGGGGTGTGGCTGGGCAACCAGCTGTGTGATGCCATGGCGTCCAGCGCGGGGCAGGCCACCCAGCCCACCGGCCATGCAGCGTTGGATGCGCAGCTGCCCGGCGGCGGCTGGCCTGTGGGGGCGTTGACTGAAGTGTTGCAGCCCGAGCCCAGCCGCCACGCCTGGCAGCTGTTGCAGCCCGCCCTGGCACATGCCACGGCGGCGCGGCCAGGGGCGGTGGTGCTGGTGGCGCCACCGTTTGAGCCTTTTGCCCCCGCCTTGCAGGCCGCCGGGCTGCCGCCCGAGCGCTTGTGCAAGGTGCAACCCGGGCCTACTCAGGCGGGCAGCACAGCCACCACCGCACTGTGGGCCACAGAGCAGGCCTTGCGCTGCCGCGATGTATTGGCCGTGGTGGCCTGGCTGCCGCAGGCGCTGCCCGAGCAGTTGCGCCGCCTGCAGCTGGCTGCTGCGCACATGGGGCAACTGCTGTGGGTGCTGCGCCCGGCCCGTGCGCGCCAGCAGGCATCGCCCGCGCCGCTGCGCTTGTGGGTGCAGGGCGATGTGGGTGCGCCGCTGGCGATGCAGGTGCAGGTGCTCAAGCGCCGGGGGCCGCCGCTGGCGCAGCCGGTGGTGCTGCCCGGCGGCTCTGCCCGGCTGGCGCAGGTGCTGGCAGCAGCGGCGGCGCGCAGCCAACAGCGGCGGGGGCTGGGCCTGCCGGTGCCGGTGGTTGCCCCGGTGAAAGTGCCCGTGACGGTAGTGCTGCCGGGCGATGCGGCCGCGGGATGGAAAGGGGTGGTGCATGCACTGGATCGCGTGGCCGTGCCTGCCGCCGCCTGACGCCCGCTCTGCAAGTTCTGCAGGTGCGGTCAGTGCTGTGGTGCCGGGCCTGCCCGGCACCGAGGCATGGTGGGCGCTGCGCTTTACCCCCCGCGTGGCCCGGGTGGACGAAGCCTTGCTGCTGGAGGTATCGACCACCGAACGCCTGTGGGGCGGCCGCGCAGCCCTGCTGGCGCAACTGCACGCCAATGCCCCGCCATGGGGGGATACGCCTAGCGGCGATACGCTGGGCGCCGATGTTGCCTGGCAGGCGGCTCGGGCAGGGCCAAAGGTGGGGGGCGCACAGGCCGCATCCATGCCCTGTGCGGCACTGTCTGCGGCACCTTTGGCCACGCCATTCACCACCCCCTTTGCCGAAGGCCCCACCGCCTTCCAGGCCTTGGCCCTGCTGCGCCTGCAACTGGCGGCGGAGGCCGGTGCGGTGGGCGGGCAGCGCACGGCGCCCCATGCACACCCAGCGCGCCACGCCATGCCCCGGCGCGTGCCGCACGACCTGCCTCTTCACACCCTGACGGCGCTGCGCCCCCATGTGGCCAGCCTGGCGCGCATGGGGTGCAACACCTGGGGCCAGTTGCGCGCCTTGCCGCGCGATGGGGTGGCCCGGCGGCTGGGGGCGGCCGCGCTGCGGGCGCTGGACTGCGCCTACGGCGACGCCCCCCACCAGCACACCTGGCTGGAGCTGCCCGAGGTGTTTGCCCTGACGGCCGAGCTGCCCGCGCTGGCCACCTCGGCCGATGCGCTGTTGTGGTCGGCCCACGCCTTGTTGCAAGCCCTGCAGGCCTGGTTGCAGGCACGCCAGCAGGGCGTGCTGGCGCTGGAGCTGGCCTGGCACCATGACCTGCGCAAGGTCGATGGCAAGCCCGTGCCCCCCTGGCAGGCGCTGCCCGTGCGCACGGCCCAGCCCACCCAGGCCTTGGCCCACCTGCGCCGTTTGCTAGCCGAGCACCTGGCCCGCACCCTGCTGGCCGCGCCCGTCAACCAGATCGCACTGCGCGCGCTGGAGACCGCGCCTATGCCGCACGCCAGCGCCAGCCTGCTGCCCCCCACAGGGCGTGACGGGCGCAGTGCGCAAGACGATGCCCGCAGCGAAAGCTGGCACCAGTGGGTGGAGCGCCTGTCAGCCCGCCTGGGGCCAGAGCAGGTACAGTGCGTGGCCCTGGTGGCAGACCACCGGCCCGAATGCATGCAGCGCTGGCAGCCCGCCAGCCAGGCCTTGGCGCTGGGTGGGGCGGTTGCAGGCTCGCAGGGGCAGGGTGGTGGGCTGCCAGCGTCTGGGCCCTGCGCCCTCCAGGCCCCCGACGCTAGCCTGTGGCCCACCTGGCTGCTGCGCCCGCCGCAGCGCCTGACGGTGCAGGGCAGCCGCCCGTGCTACCAGGGCCCGCTACGGCTGCTGGCAGGCCCGCACCGGCTGGAGGCGGCCTGGTGGGAGTCCGCGTTGAGCGACCCAACCGCTGATAGGGCGGATGGCCCTGACGCCGCAGGCAACGCCACCCCGTCCCATGGTCCAGCCCCTGGCCTGGTGGTGCGCGACTACTTTGTGGCCCACAACGAGCGCGCTGGGCATGTGTGGGTGTACCGCGAGCGTTTGTCCCAAACAGCCCCATCGGCCCAGGCCCCCACAGATGCAGGCATGCCCACCCGGCAAGACCGCTGGTTTTTGCACGGCATTTATGGCTGAACGCGCTGCCCACCTGCCATTACATCCTCTGGCTGGCGAGCAGGCCGCTGCCCCCGCCCGGACGCTGCCCGACTACGCCGAGCTGCACTGCGTCTCCAACTTCAGCTTCCAGCGCGGCGCATCGCACCCGCACGAGCTGGTGGAGCGCGCCGCCGCGCTGGGCTACCGCGCGCTGGCCTTGACGGACGAATGCTCGGTGGCGGGCGTGGTGCGCGCCCATATTCGGGCCAAGGCGCTGGGGCTGCACCTCATCGTGGGCAGCGAGTTTGCGTATCCCGGGTTTCGGCTGGTGGCGCTGGCGCGCAATGCGCAGGGCTGGGGCAACCTGTGCCAGTTCATCACCACGGCACGGCGCAGTGCGGTCAAGGGGCATTACCAGATGGGGCCCTTGAGCGATGTGCGCCAGCTGCAAGGCTGCGAGCTGCTGCTGGTGCCCGAGCGCACGGCGCAAAATGCTATGAATTTGGTAGCTGTTAGCGCTTTATTAAAAAGCGCTAGAGCCCAATTTGGCTTGGATTTTTGGCTGGTGGCCGAGCTGCTGCTGGCCCCCGACGACGACCTGTGGCTGGCCACGCTGCAGCAGGCGGGGGCTGCGGTGGGCGTGCCGCTGGTGGCGGCGGGCGATGTGCACATGCATGTGCGCTCGCGCAAGCCGTTGCAGGACGTCATCACCGCCGTGCGCCTGGGCCGCCCCGTGGCGCAATGCGGCTTTGCGCTGCAGTCGCATGCCGAGCGGCACCTGCGCCAGCGCGTGCGGCTGGCAGGCATCTACCCGCCCGAGTTGCTGCAGGCTACGGTGCAGATTGCGCAACGCTGCACCTTCAGCCTGGACGAAATCAAGTACCAATACCCGCAAGAGGCCGTGCCCCCCGGCATGACGCCCGCCCAGGGCCTGGCCTGGCTCACCCACACAGGCGCGGCGGGCCGCTACCCCGAGGGCGTGCCGCCCGGGGTGCAGGCCCAGTTGGAGCGCGAGCTGGCGCTGATTGCAGGCTGCGAGTACGAGATGTACTTCCTGACGGTGCACGACATCGTGCGCTATGCGCGCAGCAAAGGCATCCTGTGCCAGGGGCGCGGCTCGGCGGCCAACTCGGCCGTGTGCTTTTGCCTGGGCATTACTGAGGTGGACCCCACCCGCTCGCACCTGCTGTTTGAGCGCTTCATCAGCAAAGACCGCAAGGAGCCGCCCGACATCGATGTGGACTTTGAGCACGACCGGCGCGAAGAGGTCATCCAGTACATCTACAGCAAATACGGGCGCGACCGGGCTGCCATTGCCGCCGTGGTCACCACCTACCGCACCCGCAGCGTGCTGCGCGACGTGGGCAAGGCCCTGGGCGTGCACCCGGCGGTGGTGGATGCGTTTGCCAAAGAGCACCAGTGGTTTGACAAGGAACTGGCAGGCCCCAAGCTGCAGGCCCTGGCCGCATCGCTGGGCCAGAGCCTGGGGGCGCACACCGCCGCGCTGTGGCTGGAGCTGGCGGGCGAGCTGCATGGGTTTCCGCGCCACCTGAGCCAGCATGTGGGCGGCTTTGTGCTCACGCAGGGGCCGCTGTCGCGGCTGGTGCCGATCGAAAACGCGGCCATGGCAGACCGCTCCATCATCCAGTGGGACAAGGACGACTTGGACGAGATGGGCCTGATGAAGGTGGACGTGCTGGCGCTGGGCATGCTCAGCGCGCTGCGCCGCTGCTTAGACCTGCGCGCCGCGCTGCGCGGCGAGCGCTGGCGGCTGGCCGACATCCCTGCCGAAGACCCACACACCTACGACATGATCTGCGCCGCCGACACCGTGGGCGTGTTCCAGATCGAAAGCCGCGCACAGATGAGCATGCTGCCGCGCCTGCAGCCGCGCGAGTTTTACGACCTGGTGGTGGAGGTCGCCATCGTGCGGCCCGGCCCCATCCAGGGCGGCATGGTGCATCCGTATTTGCAGGCGCGCGAGCGGCGGCGCCAGAAGCTGCCTTTGGTGCTGGAAAAGCCCGAGTTGATCGATGCGCTGGAGCGCACGCTGGGCGTGCCGATTTTTCAGGAACAGGTGATGCAGATCGCCATGATCGCCGCCAAGTTCTCTGCCGCCGAGGCCGATGCACTGCGCCGATCCATGGCCGCCTGGAAGCGCACGGGCGGCGTGCACAAATTTGAAAAGCGCCTGATCGACGGCATGGTGGACAACGGCTACGCGCTGCCCTTTGCCCAGGCCATCTTTGCGCAGATGCTGGGCTTTGGCGAATACGGCTTTCCAGAAAGCCACGCCCACAGCTTTGCCTTGCTGGCCTACAGCAGCAGCTGGCTCAAGTGCCACGAGCCTGCGTGCTTTCTGGCGGCGCTGCTCAACTCCTTGCCCATGGGCTTCTACAGCGCCTCGCAACTGGTGCAAGACGCCCGCCGCCACGGCGTGCGCGTGTTGCCGATTGACGTGAATGCCAGCGACTGGGACTGCACCCTGGAAGGCGCACCGCAGCGGTTGCAGCCCCCCCGGCCCATCCCTGGCGTGCGGCCCGCCGCCTTGCCCCAGCCTGCGGTACGCCTGGGGCTGCGGCTGGTCAGCGGCCTGCATGCCGATGCCGCAAAGCGCGTGCTGCAGGGCCGCGCCCAGGCGCCGCACCACCGCTTTGCCAACACCGAAGACCTGGCCCTGCGCGCCGGGCTGGAGCGGCACGACCTGCAGGCCCTGGCCGCAGCCGATGCGCTGGCCGCCTTGTCGGGCCACCGCCGCCAGCAAATGTGGGACGCCGCCGCCCAGCACCGCGCCCCTGCGCTGTTGCGCCATGCCCCGGTCAACGAGGTGCCGCTGGAGCTGCCCCAGGCGCCCGAGGGCGAGGAGATCGTCTTCGACTACGCCGCCACGGGCCTGACCCTGCGCCGCCACCCGCTGGCCCTGCTGCGCCCACGCCTGGCACGCTGGCGGCTGCTCACGGCCTTGCAGCTGCAAAGCGTGCCAAATGGCCGCACGGTGCGCGCCTGCGGCATCGTCACCGTGCGCCAGCGGCCGGGCACCGCCAAGGGCACCATGTTTGTGACGCTGGAGGATGAAACCGGCCCGGTCAACGTCATCGTGTGGCCGGGTTTGATCGAGCCGTGGCGCGATGCGCTGCTGCGATCGCAACTGCTGGCCGTGCAGGGTGTGTGGCAATGCGCGACGGGGCCGGTGCCGCCACCGGGCGGTGGGCAGGGCGCTGCGCCCGGGGTGCCCGTCGTGCGCCACCTGGTCGCCCAGCGTTTCAAAGACCTGACCCCGCTGCTGGGCCGCCTGGGTGGGGCGCTGCACGGCAGCCGGGACTTTCATTGATGCCACAGGCCACAGGCCACAGGCCACAGGGGCGGGGCAGTCCGTGGCCCTGTTCAGTCTTTCTGCTCAGTCCTGTCGTTGGGCGCCAGCGCCAGCAGGCGGGCCAGCGCCCGGTCGTGGATGCCCATTTTCAGCAGCTCTTCGTGGGTGGCTTTGGCGTAGTCGTGCGTGGTGCCATAGCGCCCCCGGGCCTGGGCAAAGATGCGGGTGTATTCCGGGTCTGGCAGCACGCCGGTGTGGTTGGGGCTGCGGCGCGACAAGGTGAAGGCCAGCGCGCTCACCGTGCCGTGCGGCGTCTGGCAGTCCAGCCAGCGCGGGTCGTACACGGCGTTGACCATCTCGCGCGCCCACAGGCCGGGCATCACCTCGGGCACCCGCTGCCGCTCGATGCGAAACACCATGCCCCGGCAACTGCCCCCGGTCAGCAGCGCAAACACCAGGCCTGGGCATTCCGGGGTGCCCCGGTTCACGCGGCTCCACATCTTCAGCGCCCGGTGCCAGCCATGCACCTTGGCCGGGCGCTGCTCTGCGTAGTCAAAGTCTGGCCGCCAGATCAGCGAGCCATAACCAAACAGCCACAGGTCGTGCCGCGCGTCCCACTGCGCCATCGTCTGGGCCAGCATGGCAGCGGGGTCGCGGCGGTGGGGGGCAGGGGCGGGCAGGGGGGTCATGCAGCAAAGAAAGCAGGAACGGGGCCAGAGATCAAAGCCAACGGGGCGTGGGCCGCATTATTGGAGGACTGCGCCGAGCGTGCCGCCGCTGTGTGGGAGCCCCTGAATGCTGGTCAGCCATGGGTGGGTAGTGAGTTACTCCTGTATTGATAGCTGCCAGCGCTTATCTATCAAGCGCTAGAGCCGTATTTTGATTGAAATATTGCCCAGCCATGTTGCACTGCGCCATGGCGCAGCCCCAGGCGGGCCTTGCGCCACCGGCCAGCCCCTTGCGGCGCGGTATCATCCGGGCCTGCCCAGGTCGCCTGCAGCTTCCTGGGGAGCCATTTTTTAGCGCCATTGGCGTTGTGCGCGCCGTTTTCGCCGTTGTCCTTGCCCCCAGCCCCATCTGCCTGACCCGTGCGTCTTACCTCCATCAAGCTCTCCGGCTTCAAGTCGTTCGCTGAACCCACCAACTTCATGCTGCCCGGGCAACTGGTCGGCGTGGTGGGCCCGAACGGTTGCGGCAAATCCAACATCATGGATGCGGTGCGCTGGGTGCTGGGCGAGAGCAAGGCCAGCGAGCTGCGCGGCGAGAGCATGCAGGACGTGATCTTCAGCGGCACCACCACCCGCAAGCAGGCCAGCCGCGCCAGCGTGGAGTTGGTGTTTGACAACTCCGACCACCGCGCAGGCGGCCAGTGGGGCCAATACGGCGAGGTGGCCGTGCGCCGCGTGCTCACCCGCGACGGCACCAGCAGCTATTTTCTGAACAACCAGCCCGTGCGCCGCCGCGACGTGCAGGACGTGTTTTTGGGCACGGGCCTGGGGCCACGCGCCTACGCCATCATCGGGCAGGGCACCATCAGCCGCATCATCGAATCGCGCCCGGAAGAGCTGCGCCTGTTCCTCGAAGAAGCAGCTGGGGTCTCCAAATACAAAGAGCGCCGCCGCGAGACGGAAAACCGCCTGGCCGACACGCGCGAAAACCTCACGCGGGTGGAAGACATCCTGCGCGAGCTGAACGCCAACCTCGAAAAGCTCGAAAAGCAGGCCGAGGTGGCCGCCAAATACAACGCGCTGAACGCCGACGCCACGCTCAAGCAGCACCAGCAGTGGTTCTTGAAGCGCGCCGACGCCGAGGCCGAGCAGACCAAGGTGCGCCTTGATGGCCTGCAGGCCGTGAACGACCTCGAATCGCGCATGGCCGACCTGCGCGCTGTCGAATCCGACCTCGAAACCATCCGCCAGGCGCACTACGCTGCGGGCGACCAGGTCAACCAGGCGCAAGGCAAGCTGTACGAGGCCACAGCCGAAGTGGGGCGGCTCGAAGCCGAGATCCGCTACGTGGTCGAAGGCCGTGTGCGCGTCGAGCAGCGCCTCGTCACCCTGGCCGAGCAGATCGCCCAGTGGCAGTCGCGCAAGGAAGAGGCCGACATCGAGCTGGAAAACCTGGCCGGTGCGGGCGTAGACGCCGAAGAGCGCGCCGAGCTGCTGGCCGCCCAGATGGAAGAGCAGGCCATGCAGCTGCCCGACCTGGAAGAAGCCCTGCGCCAGGCCCAAAGCCGTGCCAGCGAGCAGCGTGCCAGCGTGGTGCAGGTGCAGCAGCAAATTGGCGTGCTGGCCGCAGAGCAGCGCAGCATTGACGAACAAAGCCGCCAGCTTGATACCCGCTACGAGCGCCTGCGCACCGACCGCAACGCCCTGGCCGCGCCTGACGAAGCCCGCCTCATCAACCTGCGCAGCCAGCTCGAAGCCGCGCAGGAACTTGCAGAAACCACCGAAGCCCGCCTGGCCGAGCTGCAAGAAAGCGTGCCCCAGCTGGACGACGACCGCCGCGCCCGCCAGCAAGACGTGAACACCGAGAGCGCCCGCCAGACCGACCTGTCGGCCCGCATGGAAGCCCTCAAGGCGCTGCAGGAAAAGGTCAAGACCGACGGCAAGCTGCGCCCCTGGCTGGCCAAGCACGGCCTCGATGGCATGCAGGGCCTGTGGAGCCGCATCCACATCGAGCCCGGCTGGGAGAACGCCCTGGAAGCCGCCCTGCGCGAACGCCTGGGCGCGCTGGAAGTAGGGCGCCTGGACATGGTGCGCGGCTTTCTCGGCTCGAACGAAAGCGATGCGCCCCCGGCCCGCCTGGCCTTCTACAGCGCCCCCGCCGCCGGTGTGCCCGAGCCCACGGGCACGCACACCCGCCTGGCAGACCTGCTGCGCATCAACGACGCCAGCCTGCGCGCCGTGCTGACCGACTGGCTGCAGGGCTGCACCATTGCCCAGACGCTGGACGAAGCCCTGAACCGCCGCGCCAGCCTGCCGCCCGGCGAAGTGATCTACGTGCCCACGGGTCACGCCGTCAGCAGCCACAGCGTGAGCTTTTACGCGCAAGACTCCGAACAATCGGGCTTGCTGGCGCGTGCCCAAGAAATTGAGCACCTGGAAAAAGAACTGCGCGCCCAGGCGTTGATTGCCGACGAATCACGCACCGCGCTGGTCCGCGCCGAAGCCGCCTACGCCGACGCATCGCAGCGCCTGGTGTCTGCCCGCCGCGAGGCCACCGAGGCCCAAAGCCGCGCCCACGAGCTGCAGGTCGAAACCCTGCGCCTGACGCAACTGGCCGAGCAGACCCGTGCGCGCAGCGAGCAAATTGGCGCCGACATTGCCGAGGTGGAAGCCCAGCTGGCCGACCTGCAAGAGCGCCGCGTGGCCGCCGAGGCCCGCTTTGAAGAGCTGGACATGCAACTGGCCGACAGCCAGGAGCGCGAGGCCCAGCTGGGCGACCGCGTGATCGAGACCGAGCGCAAGCTGAACGCCTGCCGCGAGCAGCAGCGCATGCTCGAGCGCCAGGTGCAAGAGGCCACCTTCTCGCAGCGCAGCCTGGAAGCGCGCCGCGCCGAGCTGAACCGCTCCATCGAAACCGCCACCCAGCAGGCCACCGCGCTCACCGACGAGCAACAGCGCGCCCGCGATGAGCTGGCCCGCCTGTCAGACGCCGCGGCTAAGGGCGGCCTGCAGCAGGCGCTGGACTTGAAGATGGAGCGCGAAAAAGCCCTGTCCGCCCAGCGCAGCGAATACGACGACCTGACTGCCAAGCTGCGCGGCAGCGACGAGCGCCGCATGCAGCTCGAACGCGCGCTCGACCCATTGCGCCAGCGCATCACCGATTTCCAGCTCAAGGAACAGGCTGCGCGCCTGGGCCTGGAGCAATACACCACGCTGCTGACCGACGCCCAGGCCGACCTGGAGGCCGTGGCCCAGTCCATTGCCGATGGTAATGTGCGCATGCAAGGCCTGCAAGGCGAAATCGACCGCCTGCACCGCGAGATCGCCGCGCTGGGCGCCGTCAACCTGGCCGCGCTCGATGAGCTGAACCTGGCGCGCGAGCGCAAGGTGTTCCTCGACGCGCAAACGGCCGACCTGACCGAGGCCATGAACACGCTGGAAGACGCGATCCGCAAGATCGATGGCGAAACACGCCAGTTGCTGTCGGGCACGTTCGAGACGGTGAACGGGCACTTTGGCCGCATGTTCCCCGAGCTGTTCGGCGGCGGGCAGGCCAAGCTCATCATCACCGGCGATGAAATCCTCGACTCGGGTGTGCAGGTGATGGCGCAGCCGCCCGGCAAAAAGAACCAGACCATTCACTTGCTCTCGGGCGGTGAAAAAGCCCTCACGGCGATTGCGCTGGTGTTTGCCATCTTCCAGCTCAACCCCGCGCCGTTTTGCTTGCTGGACGAGGTGGACGCGCCGCTGGACGATGCCAACACCGAACGCTACGCCAAGCTGGTCTCCAGCATGAGCAAAAGCACCCAGTTCCTGTTCATCAGCCACAACAAGATCGCCATGGAAATGGCCGAGCAACTGATCGGCGTGACCATGCAGGAACAAGGCGTCTCGCGCATCGTGGCGGTGGACATGGAGTCCGCCCTGTCCATGGCCGATGCTTGACCATGACGGACGCACAACAAGGCTCAGTCCACCGGCCTGCCGCAAAGCAAGGCCCGTGCTGCATCCCCGCTTGTGCAAGTCCTATCGATTTGAACTGACCCCATGAACTCATCCCTGTTACTGAGTCTGGCAATCACCGGTGGGCTGGTGCTGGCGGCCATCGTGGCCTACAACGCCTGGACCCTGCACCGCAACGCACCCAAAAAAGCCCTGCCACCGGACGCCCACGGCAGCCACGCATCCACACCCGGTGCGGGCGACGCCCTGACCGAGCCCACGCTGCGTCACGAGCCATCGCTGGACGCAGACCTGGGCCCGGACGCCGTTGCCAGCTATGCGGGCCTGGACCGAGGGCCTGAACCCCACGAACACGCCGTGGACGCGGACGATGCCCTGCGCATGCCCGCCCCTTTGCCCACGCTGGAGCGCCGCCCGGGGCTGGACCCGCTGATCGACGTCATCGCTGCGTTGCAACTGGAGCACCTCGTGTCTGGCGACGCCGCATTGGTCGCCTTGCCCCCCACGCGCCGCGCGGGCAGCAAGCCCTTCGCCATTGAAGGCCTGAACGACGCCACGCAGCAGTGGGAGACCCCCGCGCCCGGCCAGCGCTACCGCAGCTTCCAGGCCGGTGTGCAACTGGCCAACCGCATGGGCGCGCTCAACGAGATCGAGTTTTCCGAATTCGTGATGAAGGCCCAAGGCTTTGCCGACGCCATCAACGCTGCCCCGGACTTCCCCGACATGCTGCAGGAAGTGGCCCGCGCCCGCGAGCTGGACCAGTTCGCCAGCGACCACGACGCGCAACTCATGTTCATGCTGCGCGCCCGCCAGGCCGCCTGGAGTCCTGGCTACCTGCTGCAAAACGCCGCCCGTGTGGGCTTTGTGGTGGGCTCCATGCCCGGGCGCCTGGTGCTGCCCGCCAGCGCGCCGGGCCTGCCGCCCGTGCTCACCCTGGGCTACGACACGCAGGCCGCCCTGGCCGACGACCCAGACCAGTCCGCCATCCGCGACATCAGCCTGAGCCTGGACGTGGCCCAGGTGCACCGTACCGAACAACCCTTTGCCCGCCTGCGCGACGTCGGCGCCGCCCTGGCCCAGGCCATGGACGGCGTGCTGTGCGACCAAAACGGCCAGCCCCTGCCCGCCATGGCCATGGACCCGATTGCCGCTGACCTGGAGCTGTTGTATGACCAGCTCGATGCGCGCGATTTGTCGGCAGGGTCGGTGCTGGCGCGGCGGTTGTTCAGTTAGGACATGAAACACCCCCTGAGCCGCCTTCGGCGTCTTCCCCCTCCAGGGGGACGACACCTTTGCTGCGGGGCGGCCCTTGCTCGGTGTCTCTGGCGCTTGCCGCGCCTTTTGCAGGCACCGTGCCTTACCAAGCCGATTGCCCATCATGACCGAGAGCTTTGACCTTTTTTCGGCTACAGCGCCCGCCAATCAAGCGCAAGCAGCTATCAATTTTGAAGCGCAAGCTGCCGTATTGCGCGCCCAGCTCAACCACTGGGCGCACCAGTACTACGTGCTGGACGAGCCCACTGTGCCCGATGCCGAATACGACCGCGTGTTCCGCGAGCTGCAGGCATTGGAGGCCGCGCACCCGCACCTGCTGACCCCCGATTCGCCCACGCAGCGCGTGATTGGCGCGGTGATGGAGGGGCTGGCCTCGGTACGCCATGTGGTGCCCATGCTCAGCATCCACACCGAGACCGACACCGAGGCCACGGGCGCGCAGGCGTTTGATGCCCGCGTGCGGCGCGAGTTGGGGCTGAGCGAGGCCGACCCCGCCATCGAATACGTGGCTGAGCCCAAGTTTGATGGCTTGGCGATGAGCCTGCGCTACGAGCGCGGCCGCCTGGTGCAGGCCGCCACTCGGGGTGACGGCGAGGTGGGCGAGGACGTGACGCACAACATCCGCACCATTCGCCAGATCCCGTTGAGCTTGCCCGAGGGCGTGCCCCCGGTGCTGGAAGTGCGTGGCGAGGTCTACATGCGCCGGGCCGACTTTGATGCCCTGAACGAGCGCCAGCGCGAGCAGGGCGGCAAGACCTTTGTGAACCCGCGCAACGCCGCTGCGGGGGCGGTGCGCCAGCTGGATTCGAACATCACTGCCCAGCGCCCGCTGAGCTTTTTCGCCTACGGCCTGGGAGCCATCACGCCGCCTGACCAGGGCGGGCCGGTGTTTCGCACGCATTACGAGATGCTGCAGACCCTGAAATCTTGGGGGTTTCCGGTCGCAGCGCAGGTGCAGATTGCGCAAGGCGCTACGGAATTGGTAGCGTTTCACCAGCAGGTGGGCGCCAGCCGCGATGCGCTGCCGTATGACATCGACGGCGTGGTCTACAAGGTCAACTCACTGCAGTTGCAGCGCGACCTGGGCTTCAAGACCCGCGAGCCGCGCTGGGCCGTGGCGCACAAGTACCCCGCTCAGGAGATGGCGACCAAGGTCGAAGGCATCGACATCCAGGTGGGCCGCACCGGCAAGCTCACGCCCGTGGCACGCCTGGCGCCGGTGTTTGTGGGTGGTGTGACGGTGACGAACGCCACGCTGCACAACGTGTTCGAGATCCGCAAAAAGAAGGTGCGCGTGGGCGACACCGCCATCGTGCGCCGTGCGGGCGATGTGATTCCTGAAGTGGTGGGTGTGATGGCATCCGGCCCGCGCCCAGCCTATGTCCACAACTTCCGTATGCCCCGGCAGTGCCCTATTTGCGGCAGTGAGGTGGTGCGTGAAAAAGGCGAGGCCAACCACCGCTGCACAGGCGGCCTGTTCTGTGCAGCCCAGCGCAAGGAAGCCATCCTGCACTTTGCCGCCCGCCGCGCCATGGATGTGGAGGGCCTGGGCGACAAGCTGGTGGACCAGCTGGTGGATGCCAACGTGATCCGCACGCTGCCCGACCTGTACCGTCTGGGCCTGAGCGCCCTGGTGATGCTCGAGCGCATGGCCGACCGATCCGCCCTGAACCTGCTGGCCGCGCTGGAAAAGTCCAAGCAAACCACGCTGCCGCGCTTTTTGTTTGCGCTGGGCATTCGGCATGTGGGCGAGTCCACTGCCAAAGACCTGGCCAAGCACTTTGGCACGCTCGATGCGCTGATGGGGGTGGACGCCGCATCGGCTGCCACCGAGGAGCAACTGCTGCAAGTGCCCGATGTGGGCCCCATCGTGGCGCGCAGCGTGCACACCTTCTTCCAGCAGCCCCACAACCGCGAGGTGGTGGAGCAATTGCGCGCCTGCGGCGTGACCTGGCCTGAGGGGGCACCCACCGAACGGGGCCCGCAGGTGCTGGCGGGCAAGACCATTGTGCTGACGGGCACCTTGCCCACGCTCAGCCGCGATGCGGCCAAAGACATGCTGGAAGCCGCAGGCGCCAAGGTGTCGGGCTCGGTCAGCAAAAAGACCAGCTACGTGGTGGCAGGGGAAGAGGCCGGCAGCAAGCTCGCCAAGGCCGAGGAGCTGGGCGTGCCTGTGCTGGACGAGGCAGGCATGCTGGCGCTGCTGGCCGGTGCGGGCGAGGGCGGTGCCGCGTGAGTGTGGCGGCTTATGCTGTTTGGGCCGCGATCAGGCCGTGTCCACATGGCTTGGCGCGCCTTGGCTGTGCAACCTGGCCCCCATGCGACGATCCCGCTGACTCCCCACCGTTCGGGCTGAGCCTGTCGAAGCCAGGGCGCTCCTTGGCGCATCCCCTATCTCCCTCTATCGCGCAGCCCCATCCGGGCTGAACTGAACCATGCTCCGTTTTCTCTCCACATTGCGCACGGGCCTGCTGGCTGGGGCGCGCTGGGTGCTGCAAACCCTGCGCACCCTTTGGGGCCGCTTCCAGCCCCGCAGCTGGCGCACCTGGCTTTGGCTGGTGCTGGCCCTGCCGGTGCTGCTGGCGGTGTACACGCTGCTGCTCATCCCGTTCACCCCGTCGATTGCCGACATCACCAAGGCCAAGACCGAGCGGCCCGCGCAGCTCTTGTCGGTGGACGGCAAGGTGCTGGCCGAGTACCGCTGGGCCAACCGCGAATGGGTGGCGCTGAACCGCATCTCGCCCCACGTGGTCAACGCCCTGATTGCCACCGAAGACCACCGCTTTTACGAGCACTCGGGCATGGACTTCCGGCGCACCGCGTCGTCGGTGCTGCACACGCTGCGGGGCGATCCGCAGGGCGGCTCCACCATCACGCAGCAGTTGGCGCGCAACCTGTTCCCGGAAGAAATCGGCCGCTCGCGCACCCTCACGCGCAAGCTCAAGGAGGCCATCACCGCCTTCAAGATCGAATGGGCGTACTCCAAGGACGAAATCCTGGAGACCTACCTCAACACCGTGCCGTTTTTGTACAACGCCTACGGCATCGAAATGGCCGCTCGCACGTATTTCGACAAGTCGGCCGACAAGCTCAATTTGCTCGAGAGTGCCACGCTGATTGGCATGCTCAAGGGCACGGCCTACTACAACCCCGTGACGCAGCCCGAGCGCTCGCAGGCGCGGCGCAACATCGTGCTGGCGCAAATGGTCAAGCGCGACAAGCTGGAGCAAGACAAGCTGGCCGCCCTGCAAAAGCGCCCCCTGCGCATCGACTTTGAGCGCCAGACCGAGGCCATGGGCCTGGCCCCGCACTTTGCGCAGCAGTTGCGCAAGCAGCTCATTGCCTGGGCCGATGCCAATGGCTACAGCCTGCATGCCGATGGGCTCATCGTGCGCACCACCATCGACTCGCGCCTGCAGGCCATGGCCAACCAGGCCGTGGCGCGCCAAGGCCGCCAATTGCAAGGCATTGCCGACAATGCCTGGTCGGCCCGCAACGGCTGGAACCCCAAGAGCGAGCTGGTGCACACGCTGGTGCGTGAGACCAACGACTACCGCAACGCGCTGGCCGAAGGCGCGCCGCCGGACGAGGCCCTCAAAACCTTGCTGGCAGACAGCCGCTTCATGGCCGCGCTGAAGCAGGAGAAAACCCGCGTGCAGGCCGGCTTCATGGCCATGGACCCGGTCACCGGCCATGTGCTGGCCTGGGTGGGCAGCCGCGACTTTGCGGCCGACCCGTTCGACCATGTGCAGGCCGCCCGCCGCCAGCCCGGCTCCACCTTCAAGCCCTTTGTGTACGGCGCGGCCTTCATGCAAGGCGCGCTGCCCACCGACGAGCTGATGGACGAGGCGGTGGAGATTCCGCTGGGCGGCAACCAGGTGTGGCGCCCCACCGATGGCGGTGCGCCCAGCAACGCCCCCATGACGCTGGCCGACGGCCTGGCGTTCTCCAAGAACACCATCACCGCCCAGGTCATGTACAAGGTGGGCCCCCAGCGTGTGGCCGAGCTGGCCCGCGCCATGGGCGTGCGCGAAAGCAAGCTCGAAGAAGTGCCATCGCTGGCCCTGGGCACCAGCCCCGTCACCCTGCGCGAAATGGTCACGGCCTACAGCAGCATTGCCAACGCAGGCCGCTACATCGAGCCCATCCTCATCACCAGCATTGAAGACCGCCACGGCAAGGTGCTGCAGACCTTTGCGCCGCCCGCACCCGAGCAGGCCATGCCCCTGCAGGCCGCGCAAACCCTGCGCAACGCCATGCGCGGCACCATCGATCGGGGCACGGGCGCAGCCCTGCGCAGCCGCTACGGCCTGCGCGCTGACCTGGCGGGCAAAACCGGCACCACGCAAGACAACACCGATGGTTGGTTCATCGCCCTGAACCCCCGCGTGGTGGCGGGTGCCTGGGTGGGCTTTAACGATGGGCGCATCACCCTGCGCAGCGACTACTGGGGCCAGGGCGCCCACAGCGCGCTGCCCATGGTGGGCGAATTTTTGCAGCAGGCCTTCCGCACCAACACCCTGGACGGCCGCGACCGCTTTATCGACGAAGAAGCCCCCAGCGTGCTGGGCGATGCCATGAACGGCGTGCGCAGCTGGGTGCGCGATTTGTTTGGCCGCGATGTGCCGCCGCCGCCCGAGGTGGGGACGGACCCTGTTCCGCAGCCGTCTCAGCCCATGCCCCCTGGGTCACTGCCGCCAGTGATCCGTGATGGCGATCCGTACACACCGGGCGCACCAGGGACTGGCGCAACGGGAGGGCAAAGTGGTCAGGGGGGGCAGGGTGGTGCCGTGTTTGGCGGCCAGGTGCCGCTGACGCCGACCGAGGCGGCCGCCAACCCGGTGCCTGGGGTGGTAGTGCCTTCAGCTACCGAGCGGCCCGCGCGCGACGGAGACCAGTGAGGGCGCCGCCGCGCTGGTGTTGCACGCTGCGCCCTTCTCAACCGCGCTGTTGATGGTGTGAGGAGGTGTACGTGTCTCTTGAACGCGTTCTATGAACTGGTGCTTTGAACAGGTTCTTAGGCCTGCACCCGATCACTGCACGTCCCTGGCTGCGGTGACCTGCCATGCAAAACACCGGGCCAGCTTTGGTGGGATGCCCGGCGCGTTCTTGCGCAGCCAAGCGCGAATGCTGGGAGCCTCGTCAGAGGCAGCACTGCCAGCCCAGGCGGTGACGTAGGCTGCGGCCTTGTCGGGTGGCTGCGGGTAGAACAAAAAGGGTTCGTCAGACACGTGGGTGTGGACGTAGACGATATGCCATGTGCCCAGCCGAAAAACCTGCCGGATGTCTTGCGGCGCCGTGGTGATTTTCTGCTGCACCTCAGGGCCCAGTTGCTGGTTGAGGTGCTGCTCTATGGCCGCTGCGTAGTTGCGCTGCTGGGCTGCCGAGAGTGACCGGTCTATGCCTGTGCAGGGAGTAGCGGCACTGGCGAAGGCATGGATCGCCAAGCCTGCCATAACCCATGCCTGTTTCACCATGATGCTATGGGTGTAGCGCATGGGCACGCGCAGCCTCTCACTCAATGTCAATGCAATGCAGCCCAAACGCGCCGGCTTTGCGGTCGGCAAAGTAGGCCTGCAGTGTTTCTTTGACGGTGCGAAAGGCAATCTCGTCCCACGGCACTTCGTCTTCGGTGAACAGGCGCGCTTCGATGGTTTCAAAGCCGGGGTTGAACTGCTCGCTGAGCAAGCTGGCGCGGTAGAAAAAGTGCACCTGTCCCACGCGGGGCACGTTCAGCACGCTGAAGAGAGGGCCCATCTCGATCTGCGCACCGGCTTCCTCGTCGGTTTCGCGGGCGGCGCCTTGGGCGGTGGTTTCGTCCAGCTCCATGAAGCCTGCGGGCAGCGTCCACTTGCCCCAGCGCGGCTCGATGTTGCGCTTGCACAGCAGCACGCGGCCATCAGCCAGCACGGGCACGGTGCCAACCACATTCAGCGGGTTTTCGTAATGCACGGTGTGGCAGGCGGGGCACACGGCACGCAGCTTGGTGTCGCCATCGTCGGGCTGGCGGTACACCACGGCGGTGCCGCAGTTGCGGCAGTGTTTGATGGGGCTGCGAAAGGTCATGCGGGGATTTTGAATCAAATCGGCCCGCAGCGCTCGTTGAATAAGCGCTGCCAGCTATGAAATATGTAGTGCCATAGGCAAAGGGATGCGCTGCGCAGGCCGGCCTGGCTGCACGCATGGGGGCTGGCGTGGCGCTTCAAAATCGCTGCCAGCCCCAGGCTGGTTTACACCAGCTTCAGGCGGATGCTGCCCAGGCCGTCTACGCCACCTTCCAGCACATCGCCGGTCACTACGGCGCCCACACCTTCGGGGGTGCCGGTGTAGATGAGGTCGCCGGGCTGCAGCTCCCAAGCAGTGGAGAGGTGCTCGATGGTTTCGGCAATGTTCCAGATCAGCTGGGCCACGGTGCTGCGCTGGCGGTCTGCGCCATTGACCTGCAGCCAGATGGCGGCCCGGCCCACGTCGCCCGCCTGCGCTGCGGGGGTGATGGGGCCGATGGGGGCGCTGTGGTCAAACCCTTTGCCAATGCACCAGGGGCGGCCTTGCTTTTTCATGTCGTTTTGCAGGTCGCGGCGGGTCATGTCCAGGCCCACGGCGTAGCCGTAGATGTGTTGCAGGGCATCGGCTGCGGCGATGTTCTTGCCGCCTTTGCCGATAGCTACCACCAGTTCGATCTCATGGTGCAGGTTGGCCGTGAGGCTGGGGTAGGGCAGGGGCGTGGTTTCGCCGGGGGCGGTGTACACGATGGCGTCGGCAGGCTTCATGAAGAAGAAGGGCGGCTCGCGGCCGGTGAAGCCCATCTCTTTGGCGTGCTCTTCGTAATTGCGGCCCACGCAATAAATGCGGTGCACGGGAAACTGTGCACCACTGCCCACCACGGGCACGCTGGTGACGGCGGCCGGTTGAAATACGTAGCTCATGTCTGCCTTTCCTGGTTATTGCTGGTTGTGTGTTGAATGCGGTCTAAAAACGGGGGCAAAGCATGGGCTGCAGCCATGTCGTTTGCAAGGACTTTGCAGTGTGCCACGGGCTGCGCTGGCTTGCTGTCGCCCGAGCCTCGCAGTGGGCTTGGGCCACCGCTGTGGGCGGCTATCGCCACCAGGGTGGGGCGCTACACTCGCGCGCATGCCCAAGAGCTTCGATTTACACACCGCGCCAGGCCATCTGGTCAGGCGGGCGCACCAGCGGTCGGTGGCGCTTTTCATGGAAGAAGCCGCTGATTTTGATGTGACCCCTGTGCAGTTCGCCATCTTGCATGCGCTGCTGGAGCAGCCAGGCGAAGACCAGGTGACACTGGCTGCTCGCGTGGCGTTTGATGCGGCCACCTCGGGCTCGGTCATTGGCCGCCTGGAGGCCCGCGGCTGGGTGCGGCGCGAGCCCGACACCCAGGACCGCCGCCGCAAGCTGCTGTGGATCACCCCCGAGGGCGAAGCCGCCGTGCTGAAAATGCGCCCCGCCGCCCAGCGGGTGCAAGAGCGCCTGGTGGCGCCCCTGACGCCGGAAGAGCAACGCCAGCTCAATGCGCTGCTGACCAAGCTGGTGTTCAGCGGCAACCTGCTGGGGGGCGCAGCCTCCGCAACCTGATAGGCCTGCCGCCCCGCGACGGTCCACGCCACCGCGCCTTCTTTCGTCTTTTGTTGCCTGTCGATGGGCCACTCACCATGAAGCTCTACAACTACTTTCGCTCTTCGGCCTCTTTCCGTGTGCGCATTGCGCTGCACATCAAGGGCCTGCCGTATGACTACCTGCCGGTGCACCTGCTGCGCGGCGAGCACCGCGACCCGGCCTATGCCAGCCTGGTGGGCGATGCGCTGGTGCCCGCGCTGGTGACGGACGAGGGCGCCGTGCTGCCCCAGTCCATGGCCATCATGGAATACTTGGAAGAGTTGCACCCCAGCCCCGCCCTGCTGCCCAGCACCCCGCTGGCGCGTGCCCGCGTGCGCGCCCTGGCGCAAATGGTGGCGTGCGAGATCCACCCGCTGAACAACCCCCGCGTGCTCAAGTACCTGACCGGCACCCTGGGCGCAGACGAAGACGCCAAGACCACCTGGTACCGCCACTGGGTGCGCCAGGGGTTGGAGGCATTTGAGCGCCAACTGGTGCTGCTGGCCACTGAGCGCGCTGCCGCTGGCCTGGCCCCGTCGGTGTATTGCTGGGGCGATGCGCCCACCCTGGCCGACTGCTGCCTAGTGCCGCAGATCTTCAACGGCAAGCGCTTTGATGTGAACCTGGACGGCTTGCCGCTGACCATGGCGGCGTTTGATGCGTGCATGGCTTTGCCCGCATTTCAGCAAGCCCAGCCCTCGGCCTGCCCGGACAACGCGGCGTGACGCGCGCAACGGACGTTGTGCCCACGCAGCCTGCTGCATGGGCCCTGCCCGAGCACTGGCTGGTGCCCGACTGGCCTGCGCCGCCCGGTGTGCATGCCCTGTGCACGGCGCGCACGGGCGGGGTGAGCCAGGGGCCTTACGCCAGCATGAACCTGGGCAGCCACGTGGGCGATGACCCGCAGGCCGTGCAAGCCAACCGCGCCCGGCTGCAAGCTTTTCTGGCCCCGCGCACACCGGGGGCCCGCCCCGTTTTCTTGAGCCAGGTGCACGGCACAGCGGTGGCTGCACTGAGCGAATCCACTCCCGATGGCACCGAGGCCGATGCCTGCGTGGCCACCGACCCGGGCGTGGTCTGCACCATCATGGTGGCCGATTGCCTGCCCGTGCTGCTGGCCCACCGCAGCGGCTTGGTGGTGGCCGCTGCCCATGCGGGTTGGCGTGGTCTGGCGGGGCAGGGTGGGGTGGGGGTTTTGGAATCTGCCATGCGCTCCGTTTTTGAACAAAATACGGCGCTAGCGCTTAATCAAAAAGCGCAGGCAGCTATTAAAAATGTAGCAAATGATGGGGCTGGGATTGCTGCAGTGGCTGCTGACACCCTGGCCTGGCTGGGCCCGTGCATTGGGCCCCGTGCGTTTGAGGTGGGTGCTGAAGTGCGTGAGGCGTTTTGTGCCCACGCGCCGCAATACACCACCTGTTTTGCCCCGTCGCCCACCCAGCCTGGTAAGTGGCTGGCCGATCTGGCTGCGCTGGCTCGCCTGCGCTTGCAGGCTCTGGGTATCACGGCCATCTATGGCAATGACAGCAGCCCAGGCTGGTGCACCGTCACGCAGTCGTCACGGTTCTTTTCGCACCGGCGGGACACTGCGGTGCTCGGCGGCAGCGGGCGGCTGGCCGCTTGCATCTGGCGCAGCTGAAGCTGCTGCCTCCTCAGATTTGCGCGCCTGGGCCTCTTCATAGGCCGCTTGCTCTGCCATCTCACGCGCCTTGATGGCCCGCTTGCGCGATGGCGTGCCCATGATGTAGCCCACGATGCCCATGGGCAGCAGGCCATACAGCACAAAGGTCATGATGGCGCCAAACAGGGTGCCCGTGGGGCTGCTGGCCTCGGCCACCGCCATCATCAGGGTGACGTAAAGCCAGGCAATAAGGACAAGGTACATTGGTGTATGTGGGTGAAACGCTGAATGCGGGTTGCCATGCCCCAGGCAGTGGGCAACAATGACTTCAAAGCCCCGTGCGACTGACTAACCTTTGAGGAAGCAGCATGAATTCTGAAGCACTCTGGGCCCAAAGCGCCCAGCAATTCCAACAGATCTTTGGAGACAGCTGGGCCAAGGCACTGCAATCCTTCCAGCACCTGGACTTAGGGGGCGTTCCGGGCAAGGCGCCTTCCGTGCAGTTGGCCCCTGCCAAGCTGCAGGCGCTGCAAGATCAGTACATGAGAGAAGCCCAGGCGCTGTGGGCCCAAAGCCTGCAAGGCACGCCCGAGGTGAAAGACCGCCGCTTCAGCGGTGAGGGCTGGGCCAGCAACCCGGTGGCGGCATTTTCAGCCGCCGCTTACCTGCTCAACGCGCGCACCCTCATGGGTCTGGCCGACGCGGTGGAAGGCGACGAAAAAACCCGGGCACGCATCCGTTTTGGCGTGGAGCAGTGGATGGCGGCCATGGCCCCCAGCAACTTCCTGGCCTTCAATGCCGAGGCGCAGAAAAAAGCCATCGAGACCAAGGGCGAGAGCATTGCCAAAGGCATGCAGAACCTGCTGCACGACCTGCGCCAGGGCCATGTGTCGATGACCGACGAAAGTCTGTTCGAAGTGGGGCGCAATGTGGCCACCACCGAGGGCGCGGTGGTGTTTGAGAACGAGCTGTTCCAACTGCTTGAATACAAGCCGCTCACGGCCAAGGTGTACGAGCGGCCCTTCTTGCTGGTGCCTCCTTGCATCAACAAGTTCTACATTCTCGACCTGCAGCCCGACAACTCGCTCATCCGCTATGCCGTAGAGCAGGGCCACCGCACCTTTGTGGTGAGCTGGCGCAACCCCCATGACGAGCTGGCCCACAAGACCTGGGACGACTACGTGGAAGACGGCGCCATGGCTGCGATCGACGTGGTGCAGAGCATCACCGGGGCCGAGCAGATCAACGCGCTGGGCTTTTGCGTGGGGGGCACCATCTTGAGCAATGCCCTGGCCGTGCTGGCGGCGCGGGGGCAAGAGCCTGTGGCCAGCGCCACCTTCCTCACCACGCTGATCGACTTCACCGACACCGGTATCCTGGATGTGTTCATTGATGAAGCCTTCGTGAAGTTCCGAGAGATGCAGATGGGCCAGGGTGGGCTGATGAAGGGGCAGGATTTGGCGTCCACCTTCAGCTTTTTGCGCCCCAATGACCTGGTCTGGAACTACGTGGTGGGCAACTACCTCAAGGGCGAAACGCCGCCGCCGTTTGACTTGCTGTACTGGAACAGCGACAGCACCAACCTGCCCGGTCCGTTTTACGCCTGGTACCTGCGTAATTTCTATCTTGAAAACAACCTGGTGCAGCCCGGCAAGCTCACCGTGTGTGGGGAGAAGATGGACCTGGGGCAGCTCACCCTTCCGGTGTACATCTACGGCTCGCGCGAGGACCATATCGTGCCGATCAACGCAGCTTATGCTTCCACCCAGGTGCTTCCAGGCAAAAAGCGTTTTGTCATGGGCGCGTCGGGGCACATCGCTGGCGTGATCAACCCCCCCGCCAAAAACAAGCGCAGCCACTGGATATGTGCCGACGGCAAGCTGCCCGCCACGTTGGACCAATGGCTCAGCGGCGCCACCGAGCACCCGGGCAGCTGGTGGACCGACTGGTCTGCATGGCTCAAGGCCCATGCGGGCAAGCAGGTTGCGGCCCCCAAGGCCTATGGCAAGGGCGCCAAGTTCAAGGCCATCGAGCCCGCGCCGGGCCGCTACGTTAAGCAAAAGTCCTGACTTGAAGGGCTGCGAGAATATTCACCGAGACACCCCCCGCAGGTTGCGGCAGCGTTGAATTGCCGCCGCAGCCTGTGCACCTATTCACCTAGAAAGGACTTTCATGGAAGACATCGTTATTGTTTCTGCTGCCCGCACTGCGGTGGGCAAGTTTGGTGGTTCTTTGGCCAAGACGCCTGCGACGGAGCTGGGCGCTGTGGTGATCCGTGAAGCCATCGCACGCGCCGGGCTGTCGTCAGATCAGATTGGTGAAGTCATCATGGGCCAGGTGTTGGCCGCTGGCGTGGGTCAGAACCCTGCGCGCCAAGCCATGATGAAGGCGGGCGTTGCCAAGGAAACTCCAGCACTGACCATCAACGCCGTGTGCGGATCCGGCCTGAAGGCCGTGATGCTGGCGGCCCAGGCCGTTGCCTGGGGCGACAGTGAGATCGTGGTGGCGGGTGGCCAGGAAAACATGAGCCTGTCGCCCCACGTGCTCAATGGCTCGCGCGACGGCCAGCGCATGGGCGACTGGAAGATGGTGGACACCATGATCGTGGACGGCCTGTGGGACGTTTACAACCAATACCACATGGGCATCACCGCCGAAAACGTGGCCAAGCAATACGGCATCACCCGCGACATGCAGGACGCCCTGGCCCTGGCCAGCCAGCAAAAGGCAGCAGCGGCGCAAGACGCAGGCAAATTTGCCGATGAAATCGTGGGCGTGAGCCTGGCGCAGAAGAAGGGCGACCCGATTCTGTTCAATGCCGATGAGTTCATCAACCGCAAGTCCAACGCTGAAGCCCTGGCCGGCCTGCGCCCCGCCTTTGACAAGGCTGGCAGCGTGACGGCGGGCAATGCCTCTGGCATCAACGATGGCGCTGCCGCTGTCGTGGTGATGAGCGCCAAAAAGGCTGCGGCCTTGGGCCTCAAACCCCTGGCCCGCATTGCCGCCTTCGGCACCAGCGGCCTGGACCCCGCCACCATGGGCATGGGCCCTGTGCCCGCATCGCGCAAGGCGCTGCAACGCGCGGGCTGGAATGCAGCCGATGTCGATCTGTTTGAGCTGAACGAGGCGTTTGCTGCGCAAGCCTGCGCCGTCAACAAAGAACTGGCCATTGACCCTGCCAAGGTCAACGTCAACGGCGGCGCCATCGCCATTGGCCACCCCATTGGTGCCTCTGGCTGCCGCATCCTGGTGACG
Organism: Acidovorax sp. 56; assembly: GCF_002749705.1. Lineage (NCBI taxonomy): Bacteria > Pseudomonadati > Pseudomonadota > Betaproteobacteria > Burkholderiales > Comamonadaceae > Acidovorax > Acidovorax sp. 56. The sequence goes on along the minus strand of NZ_PEEV01000001.1, from coordinate 1,002,690 downwards.
CTGCTGCATGAAATGCAGCGCCGTGACGCCAAGAAGGGCTTGGCCGCACTGTGTATCGGCGGTGGCATGGGGGTTTCGTTGGCGCTGGAACGCTAAGTTCTTCGACTGGCTTGATCGTGTCAAGGCCGCGCACCATGCAAGGTGCGCGGCCTTTTTCGTGCCCGTTGTAGCCATGCGACGGCTCAGCTGTTTCCGTGCTTTTTTTCAAAAAGACCACATGCCCCAGTGTTTACCTGCACTGGGAGCACATAAATCTTGGGTAGAGTGGTGCGAGGCAGATCACTAACACAAGGAGAAATCGCATGAGCCAAAAAGTAGCGTATGTAACCGGTGGCATGGGCGGCATTGGCACCGCCATCTGCCAGCGTTTGCACAAAGATGGCTTCAAGGTCATCGCTGGCTGTGGCCCTACACGCGACCATGGCAAATGGCTGGCAGAACAAAAGGCTCTGGGGTACTCGTTCTACGCATCGGTGGGCAATGTGGGCGATTGGGATTCCACTGTGGAAGCCTTTTCCAAGTCCAAGGCCGAGCACGGCACCATCGATGTGCTGGTGAACAACGCAGGTATCACCCGTGACCGCATGTTCTTGAAAATGTCCCGCGAAGACTGGGATGCGGTGATCGAAACCAACCTCAACAGCATGTTCAACGTGACCAAGCAAGTGGTTGCCGACATGGTGGAAAAGGGCTGGGGCCGCATCATCAATATCAGCAGCGTGAATGGCGAGAAGGGCCAAGCAGGCCAGACCAACTACTCTGCAGCCAAAGCGGGCATGCACGGCTTCTCCATGGCCTTGGCGCAAGAGTTGGCCACCAAGGGCGTAACGGTGAACACCGTGAGCCCTGGCTACATCGGTACGGACATGGTCAAGGCCATTCGCCCGGACGTTCTGGAAAAAATTGTGGCCACCGTGCCCGTCAAGCGCCTGGGTGAGCCCAGCGAAATCGCGTCCATCATCGCCTGGCTGGCCTCGGAAGAGGGCGGCTACGCCACGGGGGCCGACTTCTCCGTGAATGGCGGCTTGCACATGGGCTAAAGCCGATGCTAGTGGGCGTGCTGTATGGATTTGCTCTTTGAGTGAACCCCACAGCCATCGCCTAAGCTGTAGGGCAAAGCGCCCAATAAAAAACCCCGCTCAGCGGGGTTTTTTATTGGGCGCTTAGATGACACCGCATGCGGATTGATGCACTTTCGTTGTCAAGCGTGGGCTGGAGCGCGCTTGCGATCACGCTCATCGTCAGGCCAGGCGTTCAAAATTGCGGTGGTTGTCATGCTGAAAAGCTCCTTAGATGGGTCTTTAACGCGGCTCAGAAACAGACGGTTGACAGGTCAATCCAGAAAAATGACATCGCATCTGCCCATGAAAAAACCCCGCAAAGCGGGGTTTTGAAAGGAGGTAATCTGAAAATGCATCCGTTCTTGGGAGCGGTATCCTGCTTCAGCAACGGGCTGGAGCGCGTTTGCGATCGCGTTCGTCGTCGGGCCAAGCGGTGGTGATTGCAGTGATGTTCATACGAGAAAAACTCCTGAGATAGACCTACAACGCACACCGTTTACCTTGGGTTGACAGGCTGCTGCAATATTTTTTAAGGCAGCTGGGCGGTAAGACATAAAAAACCCCGCAGAGCGGGGTTTAAGGAATGAAGGGGGAGGTTCAGGTGCAAAGCGGTCCTGTGAGGGGCCGCATAACGCTTCAGCAGCGCGCCGGGGCGCGTTTGCGATCGCGTTCGTCGTCGGGCCAAGCGGTCAAGATTGCGGTGCGGTTCATACTGGAAAACTCCTGTGATAGACCAACAACGCACTCGCCGCAGTGCAGGTTGACGCCATTCTGCAAAAAAATGCAACGATTTTGCGATGGATGGGGCTGCTATAAAAAATGTAGCGCTCTACGCTGAATAGGTAAGCGATAGAGCCCGATATGATCGCAAAAAATATACACTTTATTGCACATTACAGTGTGCTGGTGGCGCCCATTTCTTCAAGGGCCCCAGAAACTTCCAGCCACCGTTCTTCCAGCGCCTGGGTTTCATCGTTTCCTTGTTTGAGCCGTTTACCGCAGTCTGCAATCTCTGCAGGGGGCAGCGGTTGTGTCAGGCGTTCTTCCAGGTCTGCGCGTTCGGCAGACAGTGCCGCCAGCCGCTTGTCGATTTGCTCCAGCTCTTTCTTCAAGGGGCGAGCCTTGTCTGCGAGTTGCTGGCGGGTTTGGGCATCCAGGCGGCGTTGCTCTTTGCTGTCGCGCACTGCAGGGGCTGTCGCCGGTGGTTGGGCTGCGGGGGGCTTGGCCACTGCGGCGGTCTTTTCGGGCACTGGTGCAGGGGTTGATGGTGCTGTGGCCGCCACAGAGCGTGCAGCCACCTCATCCAGGCGGGCCTGCTCGCGCAGGCGCTTGGATTCTTCCAGCAGGTAGCGCTGGTAGTCGTCCAGATCGCCGTCAAAGGGTCCCACGACACCACGGCCCACCATCCAGAAGTCTTCGCAGACCGAGCGCAGCAGCGACCGGTCGTGGCTGACGAGCATGACGGTGCCGTCAAAGTCGTTGAGGGCCATGGCCAGGGCTTCGCGGGTGGCCAAGTCCAGGTGGTTGGTAGGTTCGTCCAGCAGCAGCAGGTTGGGGCGCTGCCAGACGATCATGGCCAGCACCAAGCGGGCTTTTTCGCCCCCGCTCATAGTGCCTACAGCTTGCTTGACCATGTCGCCCGTGAAGTTGAAGGTGCCCAGGTAGCTGCGCAGATCTTGCTCGCGGCTGGGTTGCTTGGCGTCGGCCCCCAGTTCCTTGGCCAGGCGGATCATGTGCTCCAGCGGGTTTTCGCTGGGGCGCAACACGTCTAGTTCTTGCTGGGCAAAGTAGCCGATGTTCAGGCCCTTGCCTTCGGTTACGCTGCCGCCCAGGGCTTTCATGGTGCGGGCGATGGTTTTGACCAGAGTGGATTTGCCCTGGCCGTTGGCGCCCAAAATACCAATGCGCTGACCGGCCAGCACGGAGCGGTTGACGCCCGTGAGGATGGTGGTGGGCGTGCCTTCGTCGTCCACATAGCCGAACGATGCATCGCTGATGGCCAGCATCGGGTTGGGCAGGTTGGCCGGTTCCTTGAACTCAAAGGTGAAGTCGGCTTCGGCCAGCACCGGTCCAATCTTCTCCATGCGTTCGAGTTGTTTGACGCGGCTTTGCGCCTGCTTGGCCTTGCTGGCCTTGGCCTTGAAGCGGTCGATGAACTTCTGCAAGTGGGCCATCTTCTCTTGCTGCTTGGCGAAGCTGGCTTGCTGCAATTCGAGCTGCTGGGCACGCAACTCTTCAAATTTGCTGTAATTACCGCCGTAGCGGTTCAACTCGCCCTGCTGGATTTGCAGGGTGACGTTGGTGATGGCATCGAGAAATTCGCGGTCATGGCTGATCACGATCATGGTGCCTGCATAGCGCTTGAGCCAGGCTTCAAGCCAGACGAGGGCGTCCAAGTCCAAATGGTTGGTGGGCTCGTCCAGCAGCAACAAATCGCTGGGGCACATCAGTGCGCGGGCCAGTTGCAGGCGCATGCGCCAGCCACCCGAAAAGCTGTTGACGGGATGGTCCAGTTCGCTGACGCGAAAGCCCAGGCCCAAAATCAATGCCTGTGCACGTGCTACGGCATCGTGGGCGCCGGCGTCGTGCAGGTCTGAATAGGCATGGGCGATGGCCATGCCGTCGTCGCTGGCTTCCGCGTCGAGCAACTGTTGTTGGACTTCGGCCAGGCGGGTATCGCCCTCCAGCACAAAGTCGGTGGCCGATTGGTCGGTCTCGGGCATGTTCTGCGCCACCTCGGCCATGCGCCAGCTGCTGGGGATGTGGAAGTCTCCGCCGTCTTCATGGAGTTTGCCGCTGAGCAAGGCAAACAGGCTCGACTTGCCTGCACCATTGCGGCCTACGAGGCCCACGTTTTCGCCAGGGTTGATGGTGGCGGAAACGCTGTCGAGCACGACTTTGGCGCCGCGTCGCAAGGTAACGTTCTTGAGGGTGATCATCCGGAGTTCAGAAAAAAGCGCACCCGCACGGGGCGGGTGGCGTTAAGAAGCTGGGGCCTAAAGGCTGCCGTAAAGGGGCAACCGACGCAAAAAAGGGTGGCCCGTAACCCTCTATTGTGCCGTGAGCCGGGATTGGGCGGTCAAGGCCTGCCGAGTCACCAGCAAAACCTGGTCTTCACCCGCGCTGGTATTCAGCCAAAACACAGGCAATGTGGGGAAGGCTGCTTCAAAGAATTCGCGCTCGTTGCCGATCTCCAGCACAAGCACGGCATGCTCGGTCATGCGCGATGGGGCGTCTTGCAGCAGTTGGCGGATGAAGTCCATACCGTCAGTGCCACCCGCCAGCGCCAGCTCCGGCTCGGCTCGGTATTCTGCGGGCAGGCTAGACATGCTTTGGGCGTTGACGTAAGGCGGGTTGCACAGAATCAAATCCCAAGGACCGGGTAGCGCGGACAAGCCATCTGACAACTGCAGTGTGATGCGTGACGCCAGATCATGCTTGTCCACGTTGATGCGCGCCACCGCCAGAGCATCGGGCGAAATGTCGGCGCCGGTGACTTCAATGTCTGGGTAAGCCATGGCCGCCAACACAGCCAGGCTGCCGTTGCCGGTGCACAGGTCCAGCACACGGTGCGTGTGTTCGCCCAAAAAGTCGTCAATGCTGCCGTCGGCCAGCAACTCGGCAATGAAGCTGCGCGGCACGATGGCGCGCTCGTCCACGTAGAACGGTACGCCTTGCAGCCAAGCCTCCTGGGTCAGGTATGCGGCTGGTTTGCGGGTATGGATTCGCTGCTCCAGCAAGGCGGCCACTGCGACCTGCTCGTCGGCCGACACTAGGCGCTGCGCTTCGGAATCGGGTGCCTCTGACAAGTCGGTGTCCAGTGGCAAGCCCAGGCGCCACAGCACCAGCCAGGCGGCCTCATCTTGCGCATTGGTGGTGCCATGGCCAAACGCCAGGCCTGCAGATTGCAGCTGGTGTGCGGCCTGCGCGACGAGGGCAGACAGTGTGATGGGGGCGCTCATGCGGCCACCGCCGCACGGTCCAGGGCTTGGATGCGCAGGTTTTCCAGCGTGCGGCGGTAGATGTTTTTGAGTGGCTCGATGTCGGCCACCACCACATGCTCATCGATTTTGTGGATGGTGGCGTTGGGCGGGCCGAGTTCAATCACTTGAGGGCAGATCTGGGCAATGAAGCGCCCATCGCTGGTACCGCCAGTGGTGGACAGTTCGGTGGTCAGCCCCGTCTCGCCCAAGATGGCTTGCTGCGCTGCCTCGACCAATTCACCCGGCGTGGTGAGGAAGGGTTGCCCGCCCAGCGTCCAGCGCAGGTCGTATTCCAGGCCATGGCGGTCCAGCACGGCGTGCATACGCTGCTGCAGGCCGTCGGCGGTGGATTCGGTCGAAAAACGGAAGTTGAAGTCGATCACCACGTCACCCGGGATGATGTTGGTGGCGCCTGTGCCGCCGTGGATATTGCTGACCTGCCAGCTGGTGGGCGGGAAGAAGGCATTGCCTTGGTCCCACTCGGTGGCTGCCAGCTCTGCCAGAGCTGGCATGGCTTGGTGAATGGGGTTGCGCGCCAGTTGCGGGTAGGCGATGTGGCCCTGAATGCCACGCACGGTAAGCTTGCCGCTGAGCGTGCCACGGCGGCCATTTTTGATCATGTCACCCGTGCGCTCGACCGAGGTGGGCTCGCCCACGATGCAATAGTCCAGCACTTCGCCCCGCGCTTTGAGCTGCTCCACTACCACCTTGGTGCCGTCGACGGATGGGCCTTCCTCGTCGCTGGTCAGCAAGAAGGCCATGTGCAGGGGCGCATCTTGCGAAGCCGTCAGAAACTCTTCGACCGCCACCACAAAGGCGGCGATTGAGGTTTTCATGTCACTGGCGCCTCGGCCATACAGCTTGCCGTCTTTGTGCGTCGGCGTGAACGGGTCACTGCTCCACTGGGCCAAGGGACCCGTGGGAACCACATCGGTATGGCCTGCGAATACTATGGTTTTGATAGCGGCTTGCGCTTTTGCGGACGGCGCTGCAGGCCTTTTTGCCCATAAGTTGCTGACCCGAAAGTCTGCGGGGCCACTGTCCAGCCGTTCACACACAAAGCCCAGGGGCTGCAAGCGCGCTGCCAGCAGTTCAAGGCAGCCCTCGTCCAAAGGTGTGACGGAGGGCAGGGAGATCAGCTGTTCAGCCAGTTGCAGGGTACGGGTCATTGGCAATCACAAGGTTTCGAGGGGCGCTGTGCCGTTGCGGCTCAGCCGCCTTTGACGTCCAGCACGATCTCGGTGAACGAGGGCTGGTCATCGGGGGTGTCGCGGGCTTCTTTTTGCGCCTTGGCGGCATTGGCGGCCAGGGCAAAGTCGTTTTGCAGGCGCCACATCAGGTTGGTTGGTGAATCCGCGTAGGCCATGCCTTCCTTGCGGTCGATCTTTTTTTCCACGATCAGGTGGGCCAGCGCTTCTTCAAAGGTCTGCGAGCCTTCGGCCATGGATTTTTCCATGGCCTCTTTGACGCCAGAAAAGTCGCCTTTTTCCACCAGATCAGACACCAGTTTGGTGTTCAGCATCACCTCCACCGCTGGCACGCGGCCGCCGTCGGTGGTGCGCACCAGGCGCTGTGAGATGACGCCTTTGAGCGCTGAGGCCAGGTCGCCCAGCATGGTGGGGCGCACTTCCACGGGGTAGAAGCTCAAGATGCGGTTGAGGGCCTGGTAGCTGTTATTGCCGTGCAGGGTGGCCAAGCACAGGTGACCGGATTGCGCATAGGCAATGGCCGAGGACATGGTTTCGCGGTCGCGGATTTCACCGATCAAGATCACATCGGGGGCCTGGCGCAGCGCGTTTTTGAGCGCGGTTTGCAGTGACTGGGTGTCGCTGCCGATTTCGCGCTGGTTCACGATCGATTTCTTGTTGCGGAACTGGTATTCCACAGGGTCTTCGATGGTGAGGATGTGCCCTGACATGGCGGCGTTGCGCGTGTCGATCATCGACGCCAGCGTCGTGCTCTTGCCAGAGCCCGTAGCGCCCACCACCAGAATCAGGCCGCGCTTCTCCATGATCAGCTCGGTGAGTACCGGTGGCAGGTTCAGCGTAGAGAACTCCGGGATCTGCTGCGAGATGAAGCGAATCACCACCGCGTAGCTGCCACGCTGGCGCATGGCGCTGACGCGGAAGCGCCCCACACCATTGAGCGGCACGCCCATGTTCAACTCACCCGTTTCTTCCAGCTCTTCGATGCGTTCTGCGGGAACGATTTCAGACAACAGGTTGCGTGGTGCATCCGGCGGAAGAATCTGGTTGTTGATCGGGATGCACTCGCCGTTGATTTTGATCAGCGCCGGGGCGTTGGCAGACAGGTAAACGTCTGACGCTTTTTTCTCGCTCATCAGGCGAAGAATCCGCTCCATCGTACTCATGGTGTATCCCTCTCGTATCGGTCTGCCAACAGTCTCAGCGGGCTTCGTTCAAGTTTTCGGCGGCAATCACGCGGGCGCGTCGCAGGTGGGCGAAATCAGTCGCGCAGCAAGTCGTTGATGCTGGTCTTGGAGCGCGTTTGCGCATCGACCTGCTTGACGATGATGGCGGCATACATGCTGTAAGGCGCGCCGTTGGCGGCCGTCTTGGGCAGGTTGCCACTGACCACCACGGAGCCAGCAGGCACGCGGCCATAGCTGATCTCGCCCGTGGCGCGGTTGAAGATGGGGGTGCTTTGGCCCAGGTACACGCCCATGCCCAGCACCGAGTTTTCTTCGACCACAACGCCTTCGACCACTTCAGAGCGGGCGCCGATGAAGCAGTTGTCTTCAATGATGGTGGGGCCTGCTTGCAGTGGCTCCAGCACGCCACCAATGCCTACGCCACCCGACAGGTGAACGCCTGCGCCGATCTGTGCGCAAGAGCCCACGGTGGCCCAGGTGTCCACCATGGTGCCTTCGCCCACGTAGGCGCCGATGTTGACGTAAGAAGGCATCAGGATGGCGCCCTTGGCGATGTAGCTGCCACGGCGTGCCACGGCTGGAGGCACCACGCGCACGCCAGTGGCCTTGAGTTCATCGGCACTCAGGTGCGCAAACTTGGTTTGCACCTTGTCGTAGAAGGTCAGGTCGCCCGACTGGATCACTTCGTTGTCTTTGAGGCGGAAGGACAGCAGCACAGCCTTCTTGATCCATTGGTGCACGGTCCATTGGCCGACGGCTTCACGTGTTGCCACGCGCAGGGTGCCGTTATTCAGTTCGGCAATCACCTGTTCCACGGCATCGACCACTTCCTTGGGGGCGGATGCTGGGGAGAGGCTGGCACGGTTTTCCCATGCGGTTTCAATGGTGTTTTGCAGTTGTTGGCTCATGTTGTTCAAGCAGTACGGGATTGGATGAATTGGACGATGCGCAGCGCGGCTTCCACGCATTCTTCGGTGTCGGCCACCAGGGCCATGCGCACGCGCTGGGCACCGGGGTTGCTGCCCTGGGCCTCGCGGGCCAGGTAGCTGCCAGGCAGCACCGTGACATTGTATTGAGCCAAAAGCGCCTTCGCGAATTCGGCATCGGTCATGCCCAGTGCGTCGGGCACTTTGGCCCAGAGGTAAAAGCCGGCGTCGGGCAGCGCCACCTCCATCACGCCCGCCAGCAGCGGGGTGACCTGGGCAAACTTCTTGCGGTACAGGGCGCGGTTTTGCACCACATGCTCTTCATCGGCCCAGGCGGCAATGCTGGCTTCTTGCACGATAGGGCTCATGGCGCTGCCGTGGTAGGTGCGGTAGAGCAAGAAGCTCTTCATCAGGGCCGCATCGCCCGCCACAAAACCGCTGCGCAGGCCTGGCACGTTGCTGCGCTTGGACAGGCTGGTGAAGGAAATCAGGTTTTTGAAATCGTGGCGCCCCAGCTTGTGAGCAGCTTCGAGTCCACCCAACGGCGGCTCGTCACGGAAATAGATCTCGCTGTAGCACTCGTCCGATGCGATCACAAAGCCGTACCGGTCACTCAGCGCAAACAGTTTGTGCCACTCGCTCAGTGGCATGACAGCCCCGGTGGGGTTACCGGGCGAGCACACAAAAATCAGCTGTGTGCGCTTCCAGACCTCTTGCGGAACGCTGTCCCAATCCACCGCAAAGTTGCGCGCCGGATCGCTGGGCGCATAGTAGGGTGTCGCCCCCGCCAGCAAAGCAGCGCCCTCATAGATTTGATAGAACGGGTTGGGGCATACCACGACAGGGTCGGGTTGGGCTGCATCCACCACCGTTTGCGCAAAGGCAAACAGGGCTTCGCGGGAGCCATTGATAGGCAGCACCTGGGTGGCTGGGCTCAGCGCAAGCTGGTAACGGCGGGCAATCCAATCGGTGAATGCCGTGCGAAGGCGAATATCCCCTGCGGTGGCGGGGTAGCTAGCCAACCCCTCCAAATTGTTGCAAAGTGTGTCTTTGATGAATTGCGGCGTGGGGTGGCGAGGCTCTCCCATGCCCAGGCTGATGGGTGAGTAGTGGGCTGGAGGCGTGACCTCAGCGAAAAGTTGCCGCAACCTTTCGAACGGATAAGGCTGCAAGTGAGAGAGCAGGGAATTCATGGGGTTGCATTATGGTGGATGCATGCACTACCTTGATTGCGTCATGGAAGGCTGTTTGCGGGTGGGCACTGGGGGCGTTTCTCCAGTCTCACCCAGACGGCGTGATTAAAACCTTGGGGCTGGGTTTGGGTTGAGTTGTGGTTTCTGTGGCCTATCGTTTACCCGCCCACCTCGCCTTTCGTCAACCGAGCGTAAGAGCGGCCTCCTAGCATGGCCCACACACAAATAGAGACAAGGGACAAAAGACATGGCGGCGTTTTCTCCATTGAGCCCGGGGTTGCAGCTGATGCGGCGCATGCGCTGGCCTGGCAAAGTGGCATGGGGTACTGTGCTGGCCTTACTGGCCGTGGTGTTGGCGGGGCTTTCTGCACCGTATTGGCTGACGGCCATTGCCTGTGCGCTGATGCTGTATGTGCAACTGGCGCTGTGGGTCAGCCTGGCCCAGGACATGGAGGCGGTGGCTGGCTCCATGCGCAAAACGACCCAGGGTGACCTGACCGTGCACGCCAGCCTGCAAGGCCGTGACGAGATGGGTGATATGGCCCGTTCGCTAGACCAGATGGTCTACAAACTTTCGGCCATGGTGGCAGACATTCGCAGCAATGCGGCGCTGGTTGCCCATGCGGGGCAAAGCTTGGCGCAAGGCAATCGGGCTTTGGCCGACCGCACCGAGCAGCAGGCTGCCAACCTGGAGGAAACGGCGGCGAGCGTGGAGCAGTTGTCTTCGACCGTGCAAAACAATGCCCACACAGCCCTGAGCGCCGATCAAAAGGCCGCCCAGGTGCGACAGGCCGCAGACAGCGGTGCCCAGGCCATGGGCCGAGCCGTGCAATCCGTGGAGGCTATCCAACAGGGTGCACGCCGCATGAGCGAGATCATTGGCGTGATTGACGGTATCGCCTTTCAGACCAACATCCTGGCCCTGAACGCTGCGGTGGAGGCTGCCCGCGCGGGCGAGCAGGGCCGGGGCTTTGCGGTGGTGGCCAGTGAAGTGCGCATGCTGGCCCAGCGCTCCGCCGAGGCGGCCCGCGAGATCCGTGACCTGATCCAGACTTCAGTGGGGCAGGTGGAAGACAGCGCGGGCCTGATTCGCTCCGCAGGCGAAGGGATTTCGGCCGTGGCGGGGGGCATCCACAGTGTGGCCGCCAGCATGAGTGAGATTGCCAACTCCAGCAACGAACAAAGCACGGGGCTCAAAGAGATCAGCGGTGCGGTGCAGCAGCTGGACCAGATCACCCAGGACAACGCGCAGATGGTGGGGCTGGCCGTGCAGCAGGCCGAGGCACTGGAGCAGCGTGCCAGCACGCTGAACCAGGCGGTGGCAGCCTTCAGGCTGCAACAGGGCACGGCGGAAGAGGCGGTAGCGCTGGTGCGCAAGGCGGTGGCATTGCGCCGCTCCAGCCCGCGCGAGCAGTTTCTGGGCCGGATCACGGACAAGGCTGCAGGCTTCCATGACCGCGACATGTATGTGTTCGTGCTCGATGACTCGGGACGCTACCTGGCCTTTGGAGGCAACCCCGCCAAAGTAGGCACGCGGGTGCAAGACATTCCGGGCATTGCCGGGGACCAATTGGTGTCCGACATCGTGACCCAGGCCCAGCAAGGGCCCGGTTGGGTGGAATACGACATCACCAATCCCGCCACTGGGGTTGTGCAGACCAAGATGTCGTTCGTCAGCCAGGTAGACGACTGGTATGTGGGGTGTGGCGTCTACAAAACCTTAGCAGCCCGGTAGCTTGGCTAGTTGGGCAGAGGGCAGGCCAGAACTTGTCAGTGTGTCTGGCTGGGTGGAGTCGACTCGCTTCAGCTGCCGCCCGCACGCAATTGTCTTGCGCGCTCCATGGCTGCGGCAATCGCTGCGCGCCTAGTGGCCGCTGCGTCCTGCAATGGTGGCTCCGCAGGTGCATTCGCAGGGGGCGCGTCTTCTTCTAGCAAGCTGCGCCGGATGTCTGCGGCTGTTTCATCCTGCGCCCCGGTTTGGGCGAGGCGCTGTTGGCGTGCGGCGTAACGCTCGCACGCCTCGTTGGCTTGCTCGGCACTCCAGGCGGCCCAGCCGGTACGGTCGCCGGTCACGCTCTCCAGCTCAATGCAATCCACCGGGCAGGCGGGCACGCACAACTCGCAGCCTGTGCAATACGGCTCTATCACCGTGTGCATCAGCTTGTTGGCGCCCACGATGGCATCGGTGGGGCAGGCTTTGATGCACAACGTGCAGCCGATGCACCAGTTTTCATCAATGAACGCCACGGCACGAACCGATTCTTGTCCGTGCTCAGGGTTCATTGCCAGCGGTGGCACACCCATGATGCCTGCGAGCCGCTCGATGCCCTGCGCACCGCCGGGTGGGCATTGGTTGATGCCCGCTGCGCCCACGGCCACGGCCTGCGCATAGGTAGCGCAGTCCGGGTAGCCGCAGCGGGTGCACTGGGTTTGGGGCAGCGCCGCATCGATGCGGCGCGCCAGCTCGGCGGTGGTGGCGATGCCCGCTGTGGCGGGCTGGGCAGGGCTCAAGCCTTGCGTGCCGAGGTGGCTCGGCGGGATCGCTGGGTAGGGGCTGACGTAACGGCTGCAGCCGTTGCCGATTCTGCGGGGGCCGGTGCTGCCGCCCCTGTGCGAGAGGTCGCCGTCTTGCTCACCGGGGCTGCGCTCAACTGGTGTTCCACAATGAACGCCTTGACCTGCGGGTACACGAGTTCGCGCCAGCGTCTGCCGCTGAAGATGCCGTAGTGCCCAGCACCTTTGGCCTCCAGATGGCGTTGCTCTTTGCGCACAATGCCGGTGCACAGGTCGTGGGCGGCCTCTGTCTGGCCCGAGCCGGAGATATCGTCCAGCTCGCCCTCTACCGTAAACAAGGCGGTGGTGGTGATGTCTTGGGGGCGCACCCGTTCTACCTTGCCATCGGGCGAACGCACATCCCAGGTGCCATTGACCAGCCTGTACTCCTGGAAGACGGTGCTGATGGTCTCCAGGTAGTAATCCGCATCCATGTCCAGCACAGCGTTGTACTCGTCGTAGAACTTGCGGTGGGCTTCGGCGCTGGCGTCGTCGCCTTTGATCAGGTCTTTGAAATAGTCGTAATGGCTGGAGGCGTGGCGATCAGGGTTCATCGCCACAAAACCGGTGTGCTGCAAAAAGCCGGGGTACACGCGCCGACCAGCCCCAGGGAAGTTGTCTGGCACCCGGTAGATCACATTGTTCTCAAACCATTCAAAGCTGCGGTTCATCGCCAGGTTGTTCACCGATGTGGGCGACTTGCGGGCGTCAATGGGGCCGCCCATCATGGTCATGGTCAACGGCGTGGTCTCGCCCCGGCTGGCCATGAGGGACACAGCGGCCAGCACGGGCACCGTGGGCTGGCACACGCTGATGACGTGGCAGTTGCCATAGCTTCCTTGCAGGTAGCGAATGAACTCCTGCACGTAGTTGACGTAATCGTTCAGGTGGAATTCACCTTCGGACAGCGGCACCAGGCGGGCATTCTTCCAGTCGGTGATGTAGACCTTGTGGTCCTTGAGCATGGTGCGCACGGTGTCGCGCAGCAGTGTGGCGTAGTGGCCAGACAGCGGTGCCACGATCAGCACCACCGGCTGACCCTTGATCTTGGTCAGGGTGGCGGGATCGTCGGAAAAGCGCTTGAACCGGCGCAGTTCGCAAAATGGCTTGTCCAGCTCAATGCGCTCATGGATCGCCACTCCCACGCCGTCCACATCTACGCTGGGGATGTCAAAGGTGGGTTTCTCGTAGTCTTTGCCCAGGCGGTACAGCAGGTCGTAGCCAGCCGACAGGCGTTGAGCCAGCGGAATCCGGTTGAACGGCGAAACCGGATTGCTGAAGAGTTTGGATGCTGCTTGCGCAAAGTCAGCAAAGGGCTCCATCAGGGAGCGCTGGGTTTCGTAGATCTGGTAGAGCATGGGGCGAAACTCCGTTATGTTGCAGTGCAATATAGCAGCACTCCGTAACAAAGGAATGGAGTAAAACCACCAATCGCGAGTCGCCTTTGCGACAGATTGGCGCCCGTGAATGCCATGCTACCTGCCCATGCATAAGGCATTTTGCTATAAAAAATATAGCTTCCAGCGCTTTTGTATAGAGCGCTAGCGGCATTTTTATTGATGAACTAGGCCTTGCCAAGCGTTCAGGTCTGGTTTTCTTGCAGCCAGCTCTCAAAGGCCTGCCGCGCCACATTGCGCAAGGCCGGGCGAAACTGGCCCTTTTGGCCCAGGTAGAGGCAGTGGCGCATCACCGTAAACGGGTTGAACGAGGCCTGTGGGTTTTGCTCTTCAAAATGCTGCTTGTAGCGCTTGACGGTGCCAATGGTGTGGCGCAGCAGTTCATTGAATTGCGAGCGGGTCATTCCAGGCTGCCACAGCTGGATATCGGCCACAAAACTGTCCACCTTGGAGGCCTCGAACTCGAAGTCTTTGAAAAAGTGGTTGGCAATCTTGAGGAAGGTGAACGCGTTGAGCTCGCTGCCCAGTGCCGACGCCTTGGGCGCTTGCAGGGCATCTTGCTGCGCTTCGGTCGCGGGCTCTGCGGTTTCGTCTGGCGCCTGCAGCAACTCTGCCGCAGTGGCATCGCGGATCTGCAAGAACTCGCGGTCTGCCAGCTCAAACAACGCCGACAGCACATTGATGCGCCGCTTGAGCTGCCCCGGAATGGATTTTTTGTACTTGATCTTGTGGTCCAGCACACTCCAAGAGTCTTGGATGATGGTGCGGATCTGCAGCTCAAAAGGCCAGGGGGCTTCTGTTGCTGATTCAACCTGGGCTTTTGAGGAGGCTTTGGCACGCAGGTCCAGGTGCAGGCCCTTGTAGCCAAACTCGGTCTCCGTGCTTTCCACGGCTGCAGCCTTGTTGGTGACCTCGATCACGGCATAGTGCGACTGCACGAGTTGGGCCACTTTTTCCAGCTCGTCTTCATACAGGCACACCACCCGCACGCCGATCAAGTCGGTGATCCATGGCTGGATTTCATACGGTGTGTTGCTCTCTTCCAGGGCCGCCCTGTACTTGCGGCGGAACTTGCGAATGCACTCTTCAACGTCTTTGACGCGGCCTTCTACCTTGGAGACCTCTATCCCCGGAGCAGCCGCCACCAACTGCTCCAAAGTGTGGATCACACCAGCGCATGCCGCCTGCAATTGGGGCAGGTGGTCTGCATAAAAGGCTCGAAACTGAGATTCTTCGAATTCCAAATCAATCTGCGACATGGTGCGATGTTCTAAGGTTTGTCTTGGCGGGCGCGCTGTGTTTGGTTGGGGCTCCCCCTGCAGCTGCCCATCGGGCTGGGATAGCGTACACACTCGCCACACAGCCACGGCACCAGCCCGTGCCGTAGATGCGCACACATTGTAAAAAATCATGTCTTGGCCATCTCGGCCTGTTGATAATGCGCTGATGCAAGCGGCTATGCTGTTTGCTGCGTGCCAGCCAAAAGGCTGGTTCGGCCCCTAGACCGAACGATGCTCCCACCCCCACAAGCAATACCCCCCTTGCCGGAACCTGCTTCAGCCATGCAGCGCCGCTGGGGCTGGGTGTTGGCGCCTGTGCTGTCGCTGGTGATGTTGAGTCTGACCTATGCCCACTGGCGAAGCGAAGAGCGTGGCAGCAGAGAGCGGCGGGACGTGAACTTTCAGGTCGCGGCGGAGCGCATCGGCTACAACCTGGCTGACCGCATGGCCACCTATGAGATGGTTTTGCGCGGCACGCGCGGGTACTTCGAGGGCTCTGAGCGCATTGACCGGCAGGAGTTTCGCTCCTATGTCAGCTCACTGCAGTTGCAAGAGACTCGCCCGGGGCTCAAGGGAATATCGCTCATTTTGAAGCTCCCCGCGGCGTCTCTGTCGTCGCACATTGAGGACATGCGACAGCGCGGCTTTCCCCAGTACACCGTGCGCCCGCCGGGTGATCGGCCCACCTATGCTGCAGTCACCCACATCGAGCCCCTGGATGCCGAAAACCAGCGTGTTCTGGGGCTGGATGCCTATATGGTTCCTGCGGCCCGCGAGGCGCTGGACCGTGCGGCAGACACGGGAGCCCTGGCGGTGTCCGCCTTGTTGCCGCTGGCGCAAGACGAACCGGCGGGGGGGGCCAGGGGTTTGGTGATGTATCTCCCCATCTATGCCAACGGTGCCGCACTGGACACGTTGCAACAGCGCCGTGCCGCATTGTTGGGCTGGGTGTCTGCCCCCTTTCATTTGGCAGAGGTGGTTGCCGGGCTGTCCAGAGAGTTTGACTCTGACATCGGCCTGGATGTGCTGGACGGCGATGCCCAGGACGGCAGCAATCACTTGTACACCGATGCCCGCCTTGAGCACGGGCAGGCACAACGCCAGGCCATTCGCCCCATGCTGTTCGGGGGGCGTACCTGGAATCTGCGCATGGTACCGCTGCCTGCCTTTGAAGACCGCTACGAGTACGAGACGCACCACCTGTCGGCATTGATTGGCGCATTGCTCAGCGTGGTACTGGGCTGGTTTGCCTGGTTGCTGGCCACGGGCCGTGCCAGGGCCGAGGCCTTGGCTTATGCCATGACGGCTGAGCTGCGTGGCGCGCGCGACGAGTTGGCCAGCACACTCAACGCCATTCCAGACTTGCTCATGGAAATCGGCCCCGATGGGCGCATTGCATACTGCCGCAGCGGGCACCTTGCCCCGCTGGCCGAGCCAGCCCGCCACTTCGTGGGCATGCAGCTGGAGGACATTGTTCAGCCTGACGCCGCGGCTGGCTGCCGCGCTGCCATTCAGGCGGCCACAGCCACAGGCTACTCGGCAGGCCATCAATTTCGCCTGGACTTGCAAGGCCAGCCCTATTGGTTTGAGTTGTCCATAGCCCGCAAGCCCGGGGAGGGACCCGGAGAGCCACCGTGTTTCATTGCGCTTTCGCGAGACATCACCGAGCGCAAAAATGCCGAGGCCCGCTCGCACCAGCTCGCCTACTTTGATGCGCTCACCCAGCTGCCCAATCGCCGCATGCTGATGGACCGCATGGAGCAGGCCGTCGCGGCCGCACAAACATCCAAGCAGATGGGGGCGGTGCTGTTTGTCGATCTGGACAATTTCAAGCAGATCAACGATGCCCGTGGCCATACGGTGGGTGATGCCATGCTCAAGCAGGTGGCGCAGCGCCTTTTCAGCCTGCTGCGTCCGGGCGACACGGTGGCGCGCCTCAGTGGGGACGAGTTTGTGATGTTGATCGGGCATTTGGGGACTGACATCGAAGGGGCAGGCCGGGCAGCGTTGCTTGTGGCCGAAACCGTGCGCGCCGCCCTGGAAGTGCCTTACAGCATCCAGACCCATCTCTACAGCAGCACCAGCAGCATCGGCATCACGCTGTTTCCCAAGCAAGCCGAGGGCACCGAAGACCTGCTGCGCGAAGCAGACACAGCCATGTACCGCGCCAAAGACATGGGGCGCAATCGCATCCGTTTTTATGAAGCCGCAATGCAGGCCGATGTGCAAGAGCGCCTAGCGCTGGAGCAAGACCTGAAGAAAGCCGCAATCGAAGGGCAATTGGCGGTGTATGTGCAGCCCCAGGTCAATGCCCAGGGCGCCGTAGTGGGCGGCGAGCTGCTGATGCGCTGGAACCACCCCGAGCGCGGCAACGTGCCGCCCAGCCGCTTCATTCCCCTGGCGGAGGCATCAGGGCTCATCCTGCGCATGGGCGACTGGATGATTGGCCAGGCCTGCGATGCCCTGGCCAAGCTGCAGGCCCAAGGGCAGGCGCTGTCGATCTCTGTCAATGTGAGCGAGCGGCAGTTTCGGCAGGAAGACTTTGTGGAGCGCATCCGCAATGTGCTGGCCGCCACCGGCGCCAAGCCCGAGTTGCTGATCCTGGAGGTGACCGAAAGCCTGCTGATCGAGAACCTGGACGACACCATCGCCCGCATGACAGAGCTGGTGCAGTTGGGTGTGCGGTTTTCCATTGACGACTTCGGTACCGGCTATTCCAGCTTGGCGTACCTCAAGCGGCTGCCACTGTACGAACTCAAGATTGACAAGAGCTTTGTTCAGGACACCCCGGGGGATCCCAACGATACGGCCATCGTGCAATCCATCCTGGCGGTGGCCGGTCACCTGAAGCTGCGGGTCGTGGCTGAAGGGGTTGAGACGCAGGCGCAGGCAGACTTCCTCATCCAAAGCCATTGCGAATGCCTGCAGGGGTATCTGTTCGGGCGCCCGCAGCCACTGGGAGCCTGGCTGGACAAGCAAGTAGGCCTTGGCGCATAGCGGCACGTAGCGCCTGCGGACTGGGCTGCCAGGTCCGTTCAGCAGGCCATGCTCAATGCTCTTGGTGGTTGGCCAAGGAGTCTGCCACCGCCTGTTGGGCCAGGGCAAACACTTCGCGTGCAGGCCGGTCTTTGAGCAGGTGGTTGCTCCACACCTGGCGCCAGATGCGTGCCCCCGGCAAACTGTGGCGCAGGCCCAGCATGTGGCGGGCGATGTGGGCCCAGGGTGTGCCGTGCAACGCCGCTTCGCGCTCCATGTACTCCACCATCGCCAACTCCACCCCGTCGCGGCTCAGGGGGCAGGGCGCGCCACCGTAGTAGAGCGCGTCCCAGCGTGCCAGCCACCAGGGGTTGTGATAGGCCTCGCGGCCAATCATCACGCCGTCCAAGTGCTCCAGCTGTTCCTGCACCACGGCATCGGTGGTGATGCCTCCGTTGATGGCGATGGTGAACTGCGGAAACTCGGCCTTGAGACGGTGCACCACCTCGTAGCGCAGCGGCGGGACATCGCGGTTTTCCTTTGGGCTCAGGCCTTGTAGCCAGGCATTGCGCGCATGCACGATGAACACCGTGCAGCCCGCGTTCGCCACGGTGCCGATGAAGTCGCGCACAAATCCGTAGCTTTCGTCCTTGTCGATGCCAATGCGGTGCTTCACCGTCACGGGCACAGCCACCACGTCCTTCATGGCCTTTACGCAGTCGGCCACCAGTTGGGGGGCTTTCATCAGGCTGGCGCCAAATGCACCGCGCTGCACACGGTCGCTGGGGCAGCCGCAGTTCAGGTTGATCTCGTCATAGCCCCATTCCTGGCCCAGGCGCGCGGCCTGGGCCAGCTTGTCAGGTTCGTTGCCGCCCAGTTGCAGGGCCACAGGGTGTTCTTCGGCGTTGTAGCGCAGGTGCCGTTCGGTGCCGCCGTGGATGATGGCCCCTGCATTCACCATTTCTGTATACAGCAGGGTGTGCTGGGTGAGCAGGCGGTGAAAGTAGCGGCAGTGGCGGTCCGTCCAGTCCATCATGGGGGCGATGGACATGCGCCAGGGGCTATGTTTGGTTTCCACAGGATTCAAGTAAGAAAAAACAAGGTGAGCGTGGCGGCGAAGTGGCACGCCAGGGGGAGGCAGCAAGGCTGCCATCCCTGTGTGCAGGGGCGGATTATCCCACCAGCCCAGATGCGACGCAGGGGATGTTGTGGGTAAAAATGCCACCCAAGCCTTTACCTGAAAGCGCTAACAGCTATTTTTTTGATAGCTGAATGGCTTGCTCTTCCGGTGGCTTTTCCTTGCGAAATGTCGCAAAACGTTTCGGCGATACTTGCAGCAGAGCCCTATCAAGGGGCGTTTCCCTTTTGTCCATGCACCACACCATTTTTGACACCCCGGTGGTCAACACCTTGCTGCGCGCCCTGTCTGTAGCCACTTTGCGCTTGACCGGCTGGCGGGTAGAAGGCGCTTTGCCATCCCACGCTGCCAAGTGCGTGCTGATTGCCGCCCCTCACACCAGCAACTGGGACTTGCCTTACACACTGATGCTCGCCTTTTCACTGCGCCTGAGGGTGTACTGGATGGGCAAGCACAGCCTGTTCAAGGCGCCGTTTGGCGGCGTGATGCGCTGGCTGGGCGGTATCCCGGTGAACCGGGAACAATCGAACAACCTGGTTGCCAGCTCGGCCCAGGCCATGCGGGATGCCCAGGGGCCCATGCAACTCATCGTGCCCCCTGAAGGCACACGCGGCAAAACGCGGCACTGGAAGACGGGGTTTTATTTCATCGCCCAGCAGGCTGGTGTGCCCATCGTGCTGGCGTTTGTGGACTATGGCCGCAAGGTGGGCGGGCTGGGGCCTGTGTTCGAGCCCACAGGCGATCTGGAGGCCGACATGGCCGTCATCAAGGCGTTTTATGCCCCCATCCAGGGCAAGAACCCAACGCAGTTCGAGGCCTGAGGGTTTGCATGAAAATGGGCCTCTAGCGCTTTCTGGATAAGCGCTAGTAGCTTCAATATTCATAGCGTTCAGCGTTTGATTGCGGGCGTGCTGCTCATGACTGACGCGGCCCAGGCCAGAGCTGCCGCGCTGGCGCCTCACCCTTCTCGATGCGCGCAGCGAGTCGAGAGAAGGGGGGCGCGGCGCAGCCGATCAGGGGGATGTCACCCTACTTGCCTGCGATCAATCTTGCGGCTGAGCACGATGCTGGTCTGCGTCTGGTGCACGCCATCGAGCTGGCCCACGCGGTCGAGCAAGGTGTCGAGCTGCTCGTGGCTGCCACAGCGCAAAAACACCAGGTAGTCAAACGGCCCGCTCACGGCCGACACCTCTTCGACCTCGGCCATCGCCTCGAGTGCACGCAGCACGGCGGGCGCAGCCTTGGGCAGCACGCTGATGCTGCACCAGGCCCGCACTGTGGTGGCATCGAGCCGGGTGCCCAGCCGCACGCCATAGCCAGCCACCACACCCGAGCGCTCCAGCCGCGCAATGCGCGCCACCACCGTGGTGCGTGCCAGGCCCAACTTGCGCGCCAACTGGGCCGTGCCCTCGCGGGCGTTGGCTTGCAGCAGGCTCAGCAACTGGCGGTCGGTGGCGTCCAGCACTGGAGGGGAGGCGGGTAGGGTGGGTTCAAACGTCATGGTGGCCATGATATTCGCCGTTATGACAAAACAAAACCCATCTTTCGACGCTTTGGCTGCTACACATTGACAGCACCGTTGCCTAGCATCAGGGCATCTGTCACACCGGCTTGCGGGCATGCCGCAAGCCCACACCAGGAGCACTGCCATGGCCACCACTTCCACCCGTCGCGCCATCACCATCCTCGGCGCTGGCCACATCGGCTTTGCCATGGTGCTGTTGCTGCAGCACACCCGCGACTACGACATCCTGGTGGTAGACCGCGACCCAGCGCGCCTGGCCGAGGCGGCTGCCCTGGGGGTGTCCACCCAACTGGCCACGGATGAGGCCAGCCTGCAGGCCGCCATCGGCGGCTGCTTTGCCGTGCTCAACGCACTGCCGTTTCACCGCGCCGTGCCGGTGGCCACGCTTTGCGCTACAGCGGGAGTGCATTACTTTGACCTGACCGAAGACGTTGCCAGCACCCAGGCCATCCGCGCCCTGGCGGCCAATGCCCGCAGCGTGCTGATGCCCCAATGTGGCCTGGCGCCTGGGTTCATCGGCATCGTGGGCAACGACCTGGCCCGGCGCTTTGACACCCTGCACACGCTGCGCATGCGCGTGGGGGCACTGCCGCGCTACCCGCAGGGCGCCTTGCGCTACAACCTGACCTGGAGCACCGAGGGCCTCATCAACGAGTACTGCAACCCCTGCGAAGCCATTGTGGACGGCGTGCGCACCACCGTGCCTGCCCTCGAAGGCCTGGAAACCTTTGCACTGGACGGCGTGGAGTACGAGGCCTTCAACACCTCGGGTGGTTTGGGCACGCTTACCGAAACGCTGGCAGGCAAGGCCCGGCAGGTGGACTACCAATCCATCCGCTACCCAGGCCACAACGCCATCCTCAAGCTGCTGCTCAACGACCTGCGCCTGCGCGAGCGGCGCGATTTGCTCAAGGACATTCTGGAGACAGCCATTCCCACCACCGATCAGGACGTGATCGTGGTGTTCGCCACCGCCTCGGGCCTGCGCGGTGGGCGTTTGCTGCAAGAGTCGTACTCGGCCCACATTGTGGGCACCGAGCTGGCGGGGCACCGGCTCAGCGCCATCCAGCTCACCACTGCCGCAGGCATTTGCACGGCGCTGGACTTGGTCGCCCAGGGCCGGTTGCCGCAACAAGGCTTTGTGGGGCAAGAGGCGGTGGCGTTGGCAGACTTTGTGGCCAACCGGTTTGGAGTGGCCTATGCGGGAGATAGCGCGCTGGTGCTCTAAGGCCTCAGTGCGTCAACGCCCGCCGGGCTTTTGGTACATGCCTTCAATCGCTTGCTCAAAATGCCCCATCAGGTTGGTGCGCTTGAGCTTGAGGGTGGGCGTCATGAAGGTGTTCTCAATCGTCCAGGGCGCCAGCGTCAGGTGCACGGCGCGGGGCACGGCGTAGCGTGCAAAGCTGGCGGTGTTCTTTTCAATGCGGGCCAGCACGGCGCGGTGCACGCTGGGGTGCTGCAGGCTGTCGGCTTCTTGCGGGTTCAGCCCCAGGTCGGCGGCCAGGTGCTGCCATTCCCGCAGGTTGAGCACGGCCACGCAGGCAATGAAGGGGCGGTTCTCGCCCACCACAAAGGCTTGCTCCAGCAGCGGGTCGGCCAGCATGGCCAGCTCCAGGTCGCCCGGCGGGACCTTTTCGCCGGTGGAGGTGACGATGATTTCCTTGATACGGCCCTTGATATAGATGCGCCCGTTCACGATGTCCGCCTGGTCGCCCGTGCCCAGCCAGCCGTCGGCGTTCAAGATTTTGGCGGTGTCCTCTGGGCGCTTCCAGTAGCCCTTCATCACGATGGGGCCACGCACCTGCAGCTCGCGGTTCTCGCCAATGCGCACCTCCACGCCGGGCAGGGCCTTGCCCACGCAGGCGGGGTCGTTGTCTTCTGGCGCGTTGACCGACACCACGGGGGATGTCTCCGTCATGCCGTAGCCCTGGATCAGCGGCAGGCCCAGCCCTAAAAAGCACTTGGCAATGGTGGGTGACAGAGGGGCGCCGCCACTCACCGCCACCCGCACGCGGCCACCAAACTGGGCCATCAGCGGCGCAGCCACCAGGGCGCGCAGCAAGGGCCAGGGCAGGGCGGCCATCCAGCCTGCGGCCTTGGCATCGTCCGGGGCAGGGGCGGGCAGGCCCTGCGCGGCACAAAAGCGTGCCCAGCCCTTGCTTTGCGCGGCTTCGTACAGCTGCATTTTCCAGGGCGAGCGCGACAACTTTTCTTGCACCTTGGCATGGATGCGTTCGTAAATGCGGGGCACGGACACCAGCACCGTGGGGCGCACCGTGCGCAGGTCTTCCGCCAGCAGCGGCACTGACCGGGCATAGGCCACGCAGCTGCCCGCTGCAATGGGCAGGTAGTAGCCACCCGTGCGCTCAAACGTGTGCGAAAGCGGCAGGAACGACAGGAATACGTCTTGCGCCGTGGGGGCAATGCGCTCGAGCACCGCCTTCACATCGCTGACCACGTTGCGGTGCGTCAGCATCACGCCCTTGGGCTTGCCGGTGGTGCCAGAGGTGTAGACGATGGCCGCCAGGTCATCGGCCCCTGGGGGTGTGGGAGTGGGCCACTGGGCCAGCGAGGGGGCTTGGTCCGCCCCCTCCAGCCATTGCGCCAGTGAGCCGACCAAGGGGCCGTCCAGCGGCATTGAAGCGCCAGCCTTGTCTGCCGCGCTGGCCTCGTTTGCGGGGGCATCCTCATCCGTGAACACCACCGCGCGCAGGGCCGGGAAGGGCGTGCCCACAGCGCATATCTTGTCCCATTGGGCACGCTGGCCCAGGATGAGCATCGAAGCTTCGCAGTCGGCCAGGATGTAGGCAATGCTGCCGGGGTTGTCGATGGCATGCAGCGGCACGGGCACACAGCCCGTAGCCAAGGTGGACTGGTCTGCGCACAGTGCGTTCAGCCCATTGGGCAGCAGGATGGCGATGCGGGCGGCCTGGGGCAGTTGCATGGCGCCAATGGCCGCCGACCAGCGCTGCACCTGCAATGACGTGTGTTGCCAGCTCCAGCTCTCCCAGGCATGGGTGGCCGGGTTGAAGGCGCGATAGGCCTCGCCCTCAGGGGTGCTGGCCACGCGGTAGGCCAGGAGTTGGGGGAGCGTCTGGACGCTGGCGATGTCGCGAGGGGAGGGTGTCATGGGGCGGAGGAAAGCGGGGCGCCGGGAGGCTCTCTGCACGCATCGGATGGACCGTGTGCTCGGAGAGGACTTGGTACAAACCCTAATTTTGGGTGCCGGGCATGATAACCACCGTGCAGGCTTCGTTACGTCCTGCAATGACTGCTGTGCTCAGGAATGCTGCGCAGGTCCTGGCCCGCTCACGTCAGCCTTTATGTAGCGGCTTCCAGCCCCTGCGCAAAGTGCGTCTGCATGGCCTGCATGGTGCCGGCTGCGTCTCGCGCCAGCATGGCTTCCAGAATGGCCCGGTGCTCTGCCAACGAGTCCTCGATACGCCCTTGTTTGAACAGCGAGTTATGGCGGTTGAGCTTCATCACCTTGCGCAGGTCGGCCACCATCTGGCTGCGCCAGCGGTTGTCGGCCATCTCCAGCACCAGCATGTGAAAGCGCTCGTTGACGGCAAAGAATTTTTCGCGGTCGGCCACAGCACCTTCCAGCTCGGCGTGCAGCGCTTGCAGGGTCTGCTGCTGCTCGGGCGTGGCACGCTCGGCCACAACGCCTGCGGCGTCGCTCTCTAGCAGGCTGAGCAGGTGGTACACGTCGCGCAGGTCTTTTTCGCTCATCTCCGTCACATAGGCGCCACGGCGCACCTTCATCGTGACCAGGCCTTCGGCGGCCAGCACCTTTAGCGCCTCGCGCAGGGGGGTGCGGCTGATACCAAACTCTTCCGCAATCTTGAGCTCGTCAATCCAGCTGCCGGGCTGCAGCTCGCGCCGGAAGATGCGCTGGCGCAATTGCTCGGCAACTTCTTCGTAAAGCGCGCGGGGAGTAAGGGTGACAGCAGACATGGCCCGGATTGTAAGCTGGCTGGAATATTTTGAATCAATAATTATGAATGATGTAAACTCGCCGCCACATCGGGACCAGCCCTCGCGCCGTTTTACGCACCCACGCCATCTTCGGAGAAGCTTTCGCCATGAGTGACAAACCCCACAACAACGCCCCCGAGTTCGCTGCCGCTTCGCTAGAGGCATGGGCCAAGGCGGCGGCCAAGTCGGCCCCCGGTGGCGATGTGAACGCCTTGAACTGGGTGACACCCGACGGCATCACCGTCAAGCCGCTGTACACCGCCGAAGACACCGCCGGCCTGCCGTACGCCAACACCTTGCCCGGTTTCGAGCCCTACCTGCGCGGCCCCCAGGCCACCATGTATGCGGTGCGTCCCTGGACCATTCGCCAATACGCAGGTTTCTCGACCGCTGAAGAATCCAACGCCTTCTACCGCAAGGCGCTGGCCGCTGGCGGGCAGGGGGTGTCGGTGGCCTTCGACCTGGCCACCCACCGGGGCTACGACAGCGACCACCCCCGCGTGACGGGCGACGTGGGCAAGGCGGGCGTGGCCATCGACTCGGTCGAGGACATGAAGATACTGTTCGACCAGATTCCGCTCGACAAGGTCAGCGTGTCGATGACCATGAACGGCGCCGTGCTGCCCGTGCTGGCGGGCTATGTGGTGGCGGCGGAAGAGCAGGGCGTCTCGCAAGACCAACTCTCAGGAACCATTCAGAACGACATTCTGAAAGAGTTCATGGTGCGCAACACCTACATCTACCCGCCCAAGCCATCGATGCGCATCATCGGCGACATCATTGGCTACACGGCCAAGAACATGCCCAAGTTCAACTCGATCTCGATCTCGGGCTACCACATGCAGGAGGCGGGCGCCAACCAGGCGCTGGAGCTGGCCTTCACCCTGGCCGACGGCAAGGAGTATGTGAAGACCGCCATCGCCTCGGGCCTGGACGTGGACGAATTCGCCGGGCGGCTGAGCTTCTTCTGGGCCATCGGCATGAACTTTTACCTCGAAGTGGCCAAGATGCGCGCCGCGCGCCTGCTGTGGTGCCGCATCATGAAGGAGACCGGCGCCAAGAACCCCAAGAGCCTGATGCTGCGCACGCACTGCCAGACCTCGGGCTGGTCGCTGACGGAGCAGGACCCGTACAACAACATCGTGCGCACCACCATTGAGGCCATGGCCGCGGTGTTCGGCGGCACGCAGAGCCTGCACACCAATGCGCTCGACGAAGCCATTGCGCTGCCCACCGAGTTCAGCTCGCGCATCGCGCGCAACACGCAGCTCATCATCCAGGAAGAGACGCACATCACCAATGTGGTCGACCCCTGGGCCGGTAGCTACATGATGGAAAAGCTCACCCAGGACATGATGGATGCCGCCTGGAAGATCATCGAAGAGGTCGAGGCGATGGGCGGCATGACGCAGGCCGTGGACAGCGGCTGGGCCAAGCTCAAGATCGAAGCCGCCGCCGCGGAAAAGCAGGCGCGCATCGACAGCGGCAAAGACGTGATCGTGGGCGTCAACAAATACAAGCTCGCCAAGGAAGACCCGGTCGACATCCTGCAGATCGACAACATGAAGGTGCGCGACGGCCAGATTGAGCGGCTGAAAAATATCAGGTCAAAACGCGACGCAGCGCTTGTCCAGCAAGCGCTGGATGCTCTCACTTCTGCAGCAGAAGATGGCAGTGGCAACCTGCTGGATTTGGCCATCAAGGCGGTGCGCCTGCGCGCCACCGTGGGCGAAGTGTCGGACGCGCTCGAAAAGGTGTTTGGGCGCCACCGCGCCGATACGCAAAAGGTGACCGGTGTGTACGCAGCCGCTTATGACTCGGCCGAAGGCTGGGACAAACTCAAGACTGAAATCAACGCCTTTGCCGAAGAACAAGGCCGTCGCCCCCGCGTCATGATCGCCAAGTTGGGCCAGGACGGCCACGACCGGGGCGCCAAGGTGGTGGCCACCGCGTTTGCTGACTTAGGCTTTGACGTGGACATGGGCCCGCTGTTCCAGACGCCCGAGGAGTGCGCGCGCCAGGCCATCGAGAACGACGTGCACGCCGTGGGCGTGAGCACCCTGGCCGCAGGCCACAAAACGCTGGTGCCCGCCATCATCCAGTCGCTCAAGGACCAGGGTGCGGACGACATCATCGTGTTCGTGGGCGGGGTGATTCCTGCGCAAGACTATGAGCATCTGTACGAAGCGGGTGTGAAGGGCATCTATGGCCCTGGCACACCGATTCCGGCCAGCGCGAAGGATGTGCTGGAGCAGATTCGCAAGGCGGTGGCTGCTTGATGGCACACCTTGTCTCCACCCAATCCGTTCGGGCTGAGCTTGTCGAAGCCGGGGCACATGCCTGTAACGGCCTTCGACAGGCTCAGGCTGAACGGTCTGGGGTGGCTCAGGCTGAACGGTACGCAGTGGTGCGGGTGTCTGCGCAAATCAACGACTGAAACATGCGCCCCTTTTACGTCTACATCCTGCGCTGCGCCGACGGCTCTTACTACGTCGGCCACACCGACGACATGGTGCTGCGCATGCAGCAGCATGAAAACGGCGAGGTGGGCTACACGGCACTGCGAAAGCCACTGGAATTGATGTGGCAAGGTGAGTTTGAAACCCGCGAAGGGGCCCTGGCTTTTGAATTGCAGATCAAAGGCTGGTCACGGGCCAAGAAGGAAGCGTTGATGGCGGGTGATTGGGAGCGAGTTCAAGAGCTGGCCCAGTCGCATGGCAAGGTTGCGAGCTTGCCCCGGCTTCGACAGGCACAGCCCGAACGGGTGGGGGGGCACGGGATGCAGGGGGGCGGTGTAACCGGCCTCCCTCTTCAGGACGAAGCCTGCACACCCCCAACCGTTCAGCCTGAGCCTGTCGAAGGCCGGGCAAAACCCACGCACGCCCTGTTTGGGGGAGTCATCGGCCAACCAGGCCCCCTCCAGCGCCGCGCCATGTCCAAGGCCATCACGCTGCTCGAATCCACCCGCACTGACCACCGCGCGCAGGCGGACGAGCTGCTCACCGCGCTGCTCCCGCACACCGGCAAGGCCTTCCGCCTCGGCATCAGTGGCGTGCCCGGTGTAGGCAAATCCACCTTCATCGAAGCCTTAGGCCTGTACCTGATCGCCCAGGGCCACCGCGTGGCCGTGCTTACCATCGACCCGTCCAGCACCGTCTCGGGCGGCTCCATCCTGGGCGACAAGACGCGCATGGAACACCTGTCGGTGCACGAAAAAGCCTACATCCGCCCCAGCCCGTCGAGCGGCACCCTGGGCGGAGTCGCAGAGAAGACCCGCGAGGCCATGCTGGTCTGCGAGGCCGCAGGCTACGACGTGGTGATTGTCGAAACCGTGGGCGTGGGCCAGAGCGAGATTGCCGTGGCAGGCATGACGGACATGTTTGTGCTGATGCAACTGCCCAACGCGGGCGATGACTTGCAGGCCATCAAGAAGGGCGTGATGGAGATTGCCGACCTGGTGGTCATCAACAAGGCCGACATCGACAAGAACGCCGCCACGCGGGCCGAGGCGCAGATCACGTCGAGCCTGCGCCTACTGGGCCAGCACGGCAACCCCGAGAACGCGCACCACGACGAGACGCTGTGGCACCCCAAGGTCGTGCAGATTAGCGCGCTGCTGGGGCAGGGCGTGGACAGCTTCTGGGCCGCCGTCACGCAGTTCCGCCAGCTGCAAACCGCCAACGGCCGCCTGGCCACGCGGCGCGAGAAGCAGGCGCTGGCCTGGATGTGGGAACGCATCGACGCGGGCCTCAAGCTCGCGTTTCGCCAGCACCCGCAGGTCAAAGAGCTGCTGCCCCAGATGCAGGCCGATGTGGCCGCGGGGCGCATTGCGGCATCCACTGCAGCACGAAATCTGCTCCAAGCGCAATCAAATCATGCGCTGGCAGCTATCAAATAAATAGTAGACACCAACCCATTCACCAAAGGACGACCATGCAAGACATCCTGGATCAACTGGAGAAAAAGCGTGCGCTGGCACGCCTGGGCGGCGGGCAAAAGCGCATTGATGCGCAGCACGCCAAGGGCAAGCTCACCGCGCGCGAGCGCATCGAGCTGCTGCTGGACGACGGCACGTTCGAGGAATGGGACATGTTCGTCGAGCACCGCTGCACCGACTTTGGCATGGAGGACAACAAGATCCCCGGCGACGGTGTGGTGACGGGCTACGGCATGATCAACGGCCGCCTCGTGTTCGTGTTCAGCCAGGACTTCACGGTGTTTGGTGGTGCGCTGTCTGAAACCCATGCCGAGAAGATCTGCAAGGTGATGGACCAGGCCATGAAGGTTGGTGCGCCGGTCATCGGCCTCAACGACTCGGGCGGTGCGCGCATCCAGGAAGGTGTGGCGTCCCTGGGCGGTTATGCCGACGTGTTCCAGAAGAACGTGCTGGCCAGCGGCGTGATTCCGCAGATCAGCATGATCATGGGCCCCAGCGCCGGTGGCGCCGTGTACTCGCCCGCCATGACGGACTTCATCTTCATGGTGAAGGACAGCTCGTACATGTTCGTCACCGGTCCCGAAGTGGTGAAGACCGTGACGCACGAAGAAGTGACGGCCGAGGAACTGGGCGGTGCCGTGACGCACACCACCAAGAGCGGTGTGGCCGACATGGCGTTTGAGAACGACGTGGAGGCGCTGATGATGCTGCGCCGCCTGTACAACTACCTGCCGCTCAACAACCGCGAAAAGGCCCCGGTGCGCCCCAGCAACGACCCGGCCGACCGCATGGACCTGAGCCTGGACACCCTGGTGCCCGAGAACCCCAACAAGCCCTACGACATGAAGGAGCTGATCCTCAAGACGGTGGACGATGGGGACTTTTTCGAGCTGCAGCCCGAGTACGCCAAGAACATCATCATCGGCTTTGCCCGCATGGAAGGCCAGACCGTGGGCATCGTGGCCAATCAGCCGCTGGTGCTGGCCGGTTGCCTGGACATCAAGTCGAGCATCAAGGCCGCGCGCTTTGTGCGCTTTTGTGATGCGTTCAACATCCCGGTCGTCACCTTTGTGGACGTGCCCGGCTTCATGCCCGGCACCAGCCAGGAGTACGGCGGCATCATCAAGCACGGCGCCAAGCTGCTGTACGCATACGCCGAGTGCACCGTGCCCAAGATCACTGTCATCACCCGCAAGGCCTACGGCGGCGCGTACGACGTGATGAGCAGCAAGCACCTGCGCGGCGACGTGAACCTGGCCTGGCCCAACGCCGAGATTGCGGTGATGGGCGCCAAGGGCGCGGTGGAAATCATCTTCCGCGAAGACAAGAACGACCCCGTGAAGCTGGCCGCGCGCGAGGCGGAATACAAGCAGCGCTTTGCCAACCCGTTTGTCGCCGGTGCACGCGGCTTTATCGACGACGTGATCCTGCCGCATGAGACACGCAAGCGCATCTGCCGGTCGCTGGTGATGCTGCGCGACAAGAAGCTGGAAAACCCATGGCGCAAGCACGGCAACATTCCGCTGTGATCTGAGAGCTTGAGCATGGACACCGCTGATCTTCAGCCTCAAATTCGCGCCGATTGGCAGCCGCTGTCGCAGTTGGTGGTGCCAGGGCTTTGGCGCGGAACTGTGCTTCGAATTACGGCTGCTCAGTGGCCATACGAGCCAGTCGTTGATTTGATGTGTCTGGAGTCACGGGTCTCCGATTGCGGTTTGAGTTTGATTGTCTGTACGGGGCAAAAAGCTGGGCTTACGCTGATCGAACTTCCTCTGGAAGCGAAGTTTCAGCCTGACGCAAGCTCTTTGTCTGTTGAATGGCTCAGGGCGAATTGGGGACGATGGATCTATCCAGAATGCTCGGTGGAGCAAGTGCTGGTGATTCCTCAATACCTAAGCAATATGTGTATCAACCACCGCGAAGCCGCCGCTTCGCGGGATCTCCAAGTTGAGTAGGGCAAAGCAATGTTTACAAAAATTCTCATCGCCAACCGTGGCGAAATCGCCTGCCGAGTGATTGCAACGGCCAAGAAAATGGGTATCGCCACCGTCGCCGTCTACTCCGACGCCGACAAGGAAGCCCGCCACGTCAAGCTGGCCGACGAGGCCGTGCACATTGGCGCCGCGCCCTCGCGCGAGTCCTACCTGCTGGCCGACAAGATCATTGCCGCCTGCAAGCAGACCGGCGCGCAGGCCGTGCACCCCGGCTATGGTTTCCTCTCGGAAAACGAAGCCTTTGCCAAGCGCTGCGAGGACGAGGGCATTGCCTTCATCGGCCCCAAGGCGCATTCCATTGCGGCCATGGGCGACAAGATCGCGTCCAAGAAGCTCGCCAACGAGGCCAAGGTCAACACCATCCCTGGCTACAACGATGCGATTGCAGGCCCCGAGCAGGCGGTGGAAATCGCCAAGGGCATTGGCTACCCCGTGATGATCAAGGCCTCGGCCGGCGGCGGCGGCAAGGGCCTGCGCGTGGCGTTCAATGACAAGGAAGCGTTTGAAGGTTTCACCAGCTGCCAGAACGAGGCCCGCAACAGCTTTGGCGACGACCGCATCTTCATCGAGAAGTTTGTGCAGGAGCCACGCCACATCGAGATCCAGGTGCTGGGCGATTCGCACGGCAACGTGATCTACCTGAACGAGCGCGAATGCTCCATCCAGCGCCGCCACCAGAAGGTGATCGAAGAGGCGCCATCGCCCTTCATCAGCGATGCCACCCGCAAGGCCATGGGCGAGCAGGCGGTGCAACTGGCCAAGGCCGTGAAGTACCAGAGCGCGGGCACGGTGGAGTTTGTGGTCGGCAAGGACCAGGACTTCTACTTCCTCGAAATGAATACCCGCCTGCAGGTGGAGCACCCGGTGACGGAGTGCATCACTGGCCTGGACCTGGTGGAGCTGATGATCCGCGTGGCCGCGGGCGAGAAGCTGCCCCTCACGCAAGCCGATGTGAAGCGCGACGGCTGGGCCATTGAGTGCCGCATCAACGCCGAAGACCCTTTCCGCAACTTCCTGCCGTCCACTGGCCGCCTGGTGCGCTTTCAGCCGCCGGAGGAATCCATGTTCCAGTCCGACACCAGCAAAAAGCTGGGCGTGCGGGTGGACACGGGCGTGTATGAGGGCGGCGAGATCCCCATGTACTACGACTCGATGATCGCCAAGCTCATCGTGCACGGCACGGACCGCAACGACGCGATTGCCAAGATGCGCGCGGCGCTGAACGGCTTTGTGATCCGGGGCATCAGCAGCAACATCCCGTTCCAGGCGGCATTGCTGGCGCACCCCAAGTTCGTGACGGGCGACTTCAACACCGGCTTTATCGCCGAGAACTACGGCAAGGGCTTCCACGCCGAAGATGTGCCGCACAGCGACCCGCTGTTCCTGGTGGCGCTGGCCGCGTTCATGAACCGCCGCTACCGTGCACGCGCCTCCGGCATCAGCGGCCAGCTGGCCGGCCACGAGGTGAAGGTGGGCGAGCAGTTTGTGGTGGTCACGCTGGGGGCTGAGGGCCAGAACCAGCACCACGAGGTGACGGTGTCTGACTTTGAAGACAAATCGGGCTCCAGCGCCATCCAGGTGGGTGATAACAGCTATCAGATCAGTAGCAACGCCACGCTGGGGCAGATCCGTGTGCAGGGCGCCTGCAACGGCCAGGGCTTCACGGCCCAGGTGGAGCGCGGCGTGGGCAAGAACCCGCTGGCGCTGCGCATTGCACACAACGGCACGCAGATCGACACGCTGGTGCTGTCGCCGCTGGGCGCCAAGCTGCACAAGCTCATGCCTTTCAAGGCTCCGCCAGATCTCTCCAAGTTCCTGCTCTCGCCCATGCCCGGCCTGCTGGTCGATGTGGCGGTGCAGCCCGGCCAGAAGGTGCAGGCGGGTGAAAAGCTGGCGGTGATCGAGGCCATGAAGATGGAGAACATCCTCTTTGCCGCACAGGACGGCGTGGTCGGCAAGATCACGGCGGGCAAGGGCGAGTCGCTGGCGGTGGACCAGATCATTCTGGAATTCCAGTGACCCAGCCCTTGGGTATGGCGGCCCGCACTGTCGGACACGGTGGTGCGCGCCGCCGTGGCTGGCCTTGGGCGCGCATCGCCTGCCTGTTGGTGGGTGGCGTGTTGCTTGCCGATGCCCTGGTGCTGATGGCCATGGGCTTTTTCATGGTGGGCGTGACCGTGCCTGCGGCCCTGGGGCTGGTGCTGTGCTTTGTGGGCGCGCGCTGGCACGGGGTGCGGGACGGGGTTCACCGTTTGCGCTGGGGCCGCCTGGCGTGGCGCACAGGCTGGCTCTTGCTGGCGGCGTGGGCGTGCAGCGTGGGGGTGTTCTGGGCCGTGCTGGTGCAGCAGGTGAACGCCTTGGGCCAGGCTGACAAGGCGGTAACTCCGCAGGCCATCGTGGTGCTGGGCAGTGGCACGCCCAAGGGGCAGCCGTCGCCCGCGTTGCGGGCGCGGCTGGACACAGCGCATGCGCTGGCGGCTGCGCACCCGCAGGCCTGGGTGGTGGTGTCGGGCGGGGTGGACTTTGGCGAAACGCTGAGCGAAGGCCAGGTCATGGGCAACTACCTGCGCGAGCAGGGCCTGGACCCCGCGCGCATCCTTCAGGAAGAGCGCAGCACCAGCACCGAGCTGAACCTGCAATACAGCCTGCCATTGCTGCAAGCCCAGGGCTTGGGGCTGGACTCTGCCGTGGCGGTGGTGACCAGCGAATTTCACACCCTGCGCGCCCAGCGCATTGCCCAGAAGATCGGCTACACCCGCGCCCTGGCCGTGGCGGCGCCCACACCGCTTTACATCCGCTACAACGCTTGGCTGCGCGAGTATTTCGCCATGGCCAGCAGCTGGTTGCTGCGTGAGCTGTGAGCGGGGATGTGGCCCATATTTCAGTTCATATTTCAAATCAAATGGGCCTCTAACGCTTATCCAAAAAGCGCTAGCAGCTATCAATTCAGGAGTAAATCATGAGCGCTAGTACCCGCCCGTTCAAAGTCCTCGGCATCCAGCAAGTCGCCATTGGAGGCACAGACAAGCAGCGCATGAAAACCCTGTGGGTTGACATGCTGGGCCTGACACAAACCGGCACCTTCCAGAGCGAGCGCGAGAACGTGGACGAAGACATTCTGGCCATGGGCAAGGGCGCCTTCAAGGTGGAGGTGGACATCATGCAGCCCCTGGACATTGACAAGAAACCCGCCGTGCACACCACGCCGCTCAACCACATTGGCCTGTGGATCGACGACCTGACCAAGGCGGTGGAATGGCTCACCGCCAAAGGCGTGCGCTTTGCGCCTGGTGGCATCCGAAAGGGCGCCGCAGGCTACGACATCACGTTTTTGCACCCCAAGAGCAATGATGAGTTTCCGATTGCGGGCGAGGGTGTGTTGATTGAGCTGGTACAGGCGCCTGCGGATGTGATTGCCGCATTGGGCTGAGCCGCTGCGCTGACGGCGCCAAAGCCAACGCCTTGCTGCCTCGCGCAGCAAGGCGTTTTGTTTTGGCGCGCCATCGTGTGCAGTTTTTCACCCTTGGGACCAGGCCGTTCGTGCAGCCCGGGGCACGGCGCTTTGCACCGTTTTACATTCGCAGCTTCTTTGTTCAAGCCTTGTGCGAATGCCCATGAAACTCTCTTTGCTGGCCGTCGGTGCGGTCTCGGTGTTGATGACCTTCTCTTTGCCCACCCAGGCACAAAGCCAGGGGCAGGGGGGCAAGATCAAGGACAAGGTCTACAACATTTCTTCGCAAGACGCGGAAATGGAAGAAGCGATTGGCAAGGCCCGCGCCACGCTGGATGACTTTTTGAAGATCCACGCCAAGCCGCCCGCAGGCGCTGACGGCTTCAAGATCAAGGTGAAGTTCTCAGGGGGCGGCAACGACGAGCACATCTGGGTCACGCCGTTCCAGGTCACTTCCAAAGGCTTCACTGGCACCCTGGCGGGCCAGCCCCGCTATGTCACGCACCTGGAGAACGGGCAGAGCGTGCAGTTCACCCGGGCCGATGTGTCGGACTGGGGCTATGTGCAGGGCGGCAAGCAAAAGGGCAGCTACACCGTGTGCGTCATGTTCAAACACATGCCAGCCGCCGACGCTCAGCGCTACCGCCGCGACTACGGTTTTGAGTGCTGAGCCTGGGCAGAGGGCTGTGTGAGGGGGCATGAGGCCGCTGGGTACAGCCTCTGCCATCTTTTCGCTGCGGTTTTCGCCAATGGGCGGCCATCACGCAGGCATCGCAGGCCAAATCCACCCAACTTCACGTGCAAACCTGCGCTATCTCCCAGTGCTTGCCCTGCGTGTTAACCGCAGTTGGCGCAGGGATGTCTGCAGTTACCGCTGGGTCTTGCAAAGCGGAGCAAGCTGCGTATTCAATTGCATCGAAGTTGGCGTCAACGGCTGTCTTTGTGTTCAGAAAAATCACTGAAATTGCCTGCTGATAAAGCGCCATTTTTCTTGGCACTTTTTGTGACCCTGTGGCGCGCTGCTGCACCTTTTTTCGTTTGAGAATCCGCACTTCATCGCGATGCGTGGCCCAAGCCGTAACCCCCCGCTGGGGCCGCTGACATCGCATCACCCTCATTGCCCGCGTGCCGCTTTGTGCGGCAGGTGCAGGCAGATGCATTGAAGGAGCACCCCATGTCCGGATTCACCCCCCCTACTGCCGCCACGCCACAGGCTGTGCAGTTGCACCGCCGCCCCGCAGCCATGCCGCAGCCTGCAGGCCCCTGGTCGGTCGAGGCCATCCAGGCGCTGCTCGACAAGCCTTTGATGGACCTGCTGTTTGAAGCGCAGACCGTGCACCGCCAGCACTGGCCCGCTGGCGACATTGAGCTGGCCACGCTGCTGTCGGTCAAGACTGGGGGCTGCCCTGAAAACTGCGGCTACTGCCCGCAGGCCGCCGAGTTCGACACCGGCGTGAAGGCCGACAAGCTGATGGAGGTGGATGAGGTGGTGCGCGCCGCCCAGGCCGCCAAGGACGCCGGGGCCACACGCTTTTGCATGGGAGCCGCCTGGCGCGCGCCCAAGGACCGCGACATTGAAAAAGTCAGCGCCCTGATTGGCGCGGTGAAGGGCCTGGGCCTGCAGACCTGCGCCACGCTGGGCATGCTCGAATCGCACCAGGCGCAGGCGCTGAAAGACGCGGGGCTGGATTACTACAACCACAACCTGGACACGGCCCCCGAGTACTACACCGACGTGGTCAGCACCCGTGCCTACCAGGACCGGCTGGACACGCTGCAGAACGTGCGCAGCGCAGGCATCAGCGTGTGCTGCGGCGGCATTGTGGGCATGGGCGAGGCACCCGTGCACCGCGCGGGCCTGATTGCGCAGCTGGCCAACCTGCAGCCGTACCCCGAATCCGTGCCCATCAACAGCCTGGTGCGCGTGCCGGGCACGCCCCTGGCCGACAGTGACCCCATCGACCCGTTTGACTTTGTGCGCGTGATTGCCGTGGCCCGCATCACCATGCCCAAGGCGCGCGTGCGCTTGTCGGCTGGGCGCCAGCAAATGGGCGAAGCCGTGCAGGCGCTGTGCTTCATGGCCGGTGCCAACTCCATCTTTTATGGCGACAAGCTGCTGGTGACGGGCAACCCCGATGTGGATGCCGACGTGCAGCTGCTGGCTAAGCTGGGGCTGAACGGGCACCGCACCCAGGCCCAAGAGGACTGCGTGACGGGCGGCGTGAAGGACGGCGCAGCACACCACGCTGTGCCGTGCGATAGCACCTGCGGCTGAGACACGGCGCGGGGCGGGTGAGACGGCCCGGGCAGACTACTTGCGGGTGTCCAGCACGATGGTTTCGATGGCCTCGGCGGGCAGATCGGCCGCCATGCGGTCGACTTCCTGGTGCAGTGCGGGCTCGCCATCGGCAAAGCGCAAGGCGATGCGCCGAAACTCCTCAGACAGCGTCAAAAAAGCGTCCACCATGTCAGGGTCGAAGTGGCTGCCGCGCCCGTCCTGGATGATCTGCACCGCTTGCTCATGGCTGTAGGCCGGCTTGTACACGCGCACCGAGATCAGTGCGTCGTACACATCGGCCACGGCCATGAGGCGGGCAGACAGTGGAATGGTGTTGCCCACCAGGCCCAGGGGGTAGCCTGAGCCGTCCCATTTTTCCTGGTGGCTGTAGGTGATCTCTTTGGCGTAGCGAAAAAACGGGTTGTCTTGTGTGGTCTCGCGCTCGGCCGACAAGATGGCTTCCAGCCCCAGCGTCGTGTGCGTCTTCATCACTTCAAACTCTTCGGGGGTGAGTGGGCCGGGCTTGAGCAGGATGCGGTCTGGAATGCCCACTTTGCCAATGTCGTGCAGCGGGGCGGACTTGAAGATCATGGCGATGGCCGCTTCGCTCAGCTCTTCTGCAAAGCGCGGGTGGTTTTGCAGCTTGCGCGCCAGCGCCTCTACATAGTGCTGGGTGCGGCGGATGTGGTTGCCGGTTTCGTTGTCGCGGGTTTCGGCCAGTGAGGCCATGGCACGGATGGTCACGTCCTGCAGCTCGGCCACCTGGCGGGTACGGCGGGCCACCTCTTGCTCCAGGTAGTGGTTGTGGTGGGCCAGCAGGTCGCGGGCGCGCTTGAGCTGCAGGTGGTTGCGCACCCGCGCCAGCGTGATGGCGGGGTTGATGGGCTTGGTGATGTAGTCCACCGCGCCCAGTTCCAGACCGGTGGTTTCGTCGTCTGACGCGCTCATGGCGGTGAGGAAGATGACGGGAATGTCTTCGGTCTCGGGGTTGAACTGCAGTCGCCGCAGCACCTCATAGCCGTCCATGTCCGGCATCATGATGTCCAGCAGGATCAGATCGGGCTTGCTCTCGCCCGCCACAATTTGCAGGGCCCGCTCGCCACTGGGGGCCAGTTTGACCTTGTAGTCCGCGCGCAGCAGGCCGCTCATCAGCGAGAGGTTGTCGGGCGTGTCGTCCACGACCAGCACGGTGCATTTGCCGTTGGGTTCGAGTGGGCTGTTCATGGCGGACCTCCTTGTGCGTTGTGGTTATCTATCGTTCAGGCGTTCAGGGTGTTCAAGCAATAGCCTTGGCATCTGCATGGGGCACGGTGCGCAGGGCGGCCAGGGCTTCGACCAGTTGGTAGTTGTCCAGCGCCCGCTCCATCTCGGCATACACGGGCCCCAGGGCCGCGCGCAGGGCGGGGGCCGATTCCTTGAACAGCTCGATGGCGTCTGAGTCGTCGTCGGCCAGCAGTGCGTCCAGCCGCTCCAGCAGCTGCGAGGTGGCTGCGCTGGAGGTTGGTGCTTCTGGCACATCGGCTGGCTCAGCAGCCTCCCGGGGCAGGGCGCTTTGCAAGGCCGCCACCAAAGTGTTGCAGGCGGTTTCGGCTGACTGCAGCAGCGCTTCGATGGTGCTATCGGGCTGGCCCTGGGCCAAGGCCTGTTCGGCTGCCTCGGCCAGTGTTGCCAGTGGGCTGGCTCCGATGGTGCCTGCCGTGCCTTTGAGCGTGTGCATGCTGCGCTGCGCGGCATCGCGCTGCCCCGCCGCCAGTTGGCTGCGCGTGGTGGCAATGGCCGATGCCTGCCCCGCCACAAACTTGCGCAGCAGCGCCACGTAGGCGACCCGTTTATCGAGCACGCGCCGCAGGCCTGCGGCGGTGTCCAGCCCGTGGATGCGCTCTAACGGGTCGTCCGCGGGCGGCTCGGTGGCATCGGTGCTGGGCGGTGCGGGTGTGCCATGTCCTGCGGCCGGGGCTGCAGGTGGCGCTTCGATGGTGCGCGGTGCAATCCAGCGCAGCAGGGTGGCAAACAGCTCGTCTGGGTCGATGGGTTTGGCGATGTGGCCGTTCATGCCCGCCTGCAGGCATTTTTCGCGGTCGGTGCTCATGGCGTTGGCCGTCATGGCCAGCACGGGCAACTGGGCCCAGGCGGGGTTTTCGCGCAGAAGGCGGGTGGCGGTCAGCCCGTCCATCACGGGCATCTGCATGTCCATCAGCACGGCGTCGTAAGCGGTGTGGGCGAGCTTGTCGAGCGCCACCTGGCCGTTGTCTGCCACGTCCACCACGAGGCCTGCGTCGGTCAGCAGGTCTGCCCCCACTTGCTGGTTGAGGTCGTTGTCGTCCACCAGCAAAACCCGGGCGCCCTGGATGGCCTGCAGCACCGACGCACTGCTGTGCGAATGCGGTGCCTGGCGCACCTCGGTGCGCAGGCCGCCCAGGGCCTGCATGGCCGCATCCAGCAACTGCGAGGGGCTGACAGGCTTGGTGAGCATGAGTGCAATGCCGCTGCGCTCCAGCTCTTTGCGGGCCTCTTCGCGCCCATGGGCGGTGACGATGACGGGCACCGGCGGCTGGGGCAGCTGCGCGAGCTGCTGGTGGGTCTCGAACCCGTCCATGCCCGGCATCTTCCAGTCGAGAAAGGCAATTTCAAACGGAGCGCCTGCGGCTGCAGCGCTGCGGGCCAGGGCCACGGCCTCCTGGCCGCTGCGGGCGGTGGTGACGACGAAGCTCATGCGCCCCAGCAGCACCGACAGGATGTGGCGGGCCTGGTCGCTGTCGTCGGCCACCAGAACCCTGCGCCCGCGCAGGTCGGGCGAGGGCAGCAGGGGTTGCTGGCGGGCCTCGCTCAGCCCCAGGCGGGCGGTGAACCAGAAGGTGCTGCCTTGCCCGGGGGCGCTGGTGACGCCCACGGCGCCGCCCATGAGCTCTGCCAGGCTTTTGGAGATGGCCAGCCCCAGGCCGGTGCCGCCGTATTTGCGGGTGGTGGACGAGTCGGCCTGCTCAAACGAGCGAAACAGGCGGGACTGCTGCTCGGGGGTGAGCCCGATGCCGGTGTCTTGCACCTCAAAGCGCAGCACCAGGGTGTTGTCGTCCGCGCTGTCTTGGCGCACGCGCACCACGATCTCGCCCTGGTCGGTGAACTTGACGGCGTTGTTGGCGTAGTTCACCAAGATTTGCCCCAGCCGCAGCGGATCGCCGCGCAGGTTGTCGGGCAGGTCGGGGTCCACGTCAAATATCAACTCCAGCCCTTTGGCGGCGCATTTGTCGCCAATCAGGTTGGCCACGTTGTCCAGCACACCGCGCAGGTCAAAGTCCAGCACTTCCACTTCCAGCTTGCCCGCCTCGATCTTGCTGAAGTCGAGGATGTCGTTGATCAGCCCCAGCAGGTGGTGGCCGGAGCGCTGGATTTTTTGCACGTAGTCGCGCTGGCGCGCCGTCAGCTCGGTGCCCAGCACCAGGTGGCTCATGCCGATGACGGCGTTCATGGGGGTGCGGATTTCATGGCTCATGTTGGCCAGAAAGTCCGACTTCATCTGCGAGGCGTCTTCGGCCTTGGCGCGGGCGATGACCAGCTCTTCCTCGTGCTCGCGCAGGGCTTCGTTGGCCTGCTGCAGTTCGGTGGTGCGCTGGGCCACGCGTGCTTCCAGTGCCTCTTCGTTGCGCTTGAGGGCTTCGACCAACTCGGCCTGTGCCAGCATGGCCTGGGATTTGGCCCGCTCACGCGCCACAAACTGGCCTGCCATGGCAAACGCCAGCAAAAACGTGAGCAGCGCCTGAAAGCTGGTCAGCCCGGTGGTCATCAGCGTCTGGTTCTGCACTTCTTCATTGCGCTGGTCGCCCAGCAGGGCCGACAGGCGCGAGGCATTCAAGGCCAGCTCTTGCACCGTCTCGCGCAGCTCGGCCAGCTGGGTGCGCAACAGGCGCATGTTCTTTTGGCCCGATGGCACGTCCACGCTCTGGCCAAAGTAGTCATCGCCCGCAGCGACGAACTGTTGCAGCGCCCGCAGCGCTTGCCCGTAGATGGGCTCGTTTTGCATCAAGATGCGGGCGCTGCCGCTTTCGAGCGCACTGAAGCGGCTGAGGAACAGGTCGTAGCGCAGTGCCACGGCGTCCAGCGAGGTGCTTTCAGGGTCCAGCACAAACTGGTGCAGCGCGTGGTCCAGGCGCTCGTATTCCACATTGAGCTGCAAAAACGACCACAGCGCATTCACGTCGCCACGGCGCATCACGGCTTCCACGCTGCGGTACTGCTGGTATTGCACCGCCGCAATGGCCACGTAGGCCAGCACCAGGCTGGCGATGATGAGTTTCAGGAAGTGCTTGCTGCGCAGCATGCGGGCCTCCTGATGGCGTTAACGGATGCGCAGCGCGTTGAGCTGCCAGGCGGCGCGGTTGTAGTACAGCTCGGTGCGCAACTCGGCCTTCGTGTCAAAGGGGTAGATGATGAACAGCGGGCCTTTCTCGCGCACGGGCATGGGGCGGTTGTTCATCAGCCGGGCCACGATCACCTCATGCCGATGCACATCGTCCATCGGGATTTCCGTCTTGTAGTCATTGAGCGCCACTGCCGTGATGGCATTGCCCTTGCTGCCCGCAGCGGCCAGCACATCGCGCAGCAGAGGGCCAGTGAAGGTGACGGCGTCGGGGTACCACGGGGTGCGGGTGGTGAAGGTGTGCTGGGGCAGCTTCTCCAGCATGGGCATATCGAACTGCGCTTTGGCCCCCAGGTTGGGCGCGCTGATGTTGCCCTCTACCGTGAGCACCACGGGGCCGGTGGGCTTGTCCAGCGCCTGGGCCACATGGCTTAGCAGCAACAGTGGCGCAGCGCATAACAAAGCGCGCAAGGCCCAGGTGCGCAGCGCGCTGCGTTTGCGGTGGTCGGCAGCCATATGACTCTCTCCCTGTACGTAGCGGCCTTGCTGCCGGGGTGGTGCAAGCTTCTTGGCAATATGTAAGTTATATCAGCCAATTGTTAAACACGTAAGGGGAATTTGCGCGATGGGCCCGTGCGTGGCATCCGGCGCAGGCTCCGCAGCCAGCCACTACCTGGGCGGCGCTAGTGGGGAGATTTGCTGTAAAAATGGTAGCTTCTCACGCTTTATTATCAAGCGCTAGCGCCCATTTTTATGCTCAATGGCTGGCGACTGCGAGCTTGTCCCAAGCCGCCAGGGCTTCGGCGGTGTACATGAGCGAGGGGCCGCCGCCCATGTACACGCACACGCCCAGCATCTCTTCCACCTCTTGGCGGGTGGCACCCAGTTTGAGCAAGGCCTTGACGTGAAAGCCGATGCACCCTGAGCAGCGCTGGCTGACGCCAATGGCCAGTGCAATCAGCTCTTTGTGCTTGGCGCCCAGCGCGCCCTCGGCCATGGCGGCCTGCGCCAGCTGCGAAAAGCCCCGCATGGTGTCGGGCTGGGTCTTGCGGAAGGTGGACAGGCTTTCATTGATGCCTTGCATCAGGCCTGCGTGGTCAAACGTGCTCATGGATGGGCCTTTTCTGTGCTTTTTATGGGTTATTTGTTCAGAGGGCAGGTGTTGATGCCCAGCAGGGTGTACGCCGGGCAAAAGCGGAACAGCCCGGTGGCCAAGGGAATCACGCCCAGCCAGCCCCACCAGCCCACCACCCCCGTTGCGGCCAGCGCAATCAGCACCAGGCCTGCCACGATGCGCAGCGCGCGGTCCACGGTTCCTACATTGAATTTCATGGTTTCTTTCCTCCGGGTTGTCGGGGCGCCTTGGAGGGCGCCCTGGTGATGCCTTTGCAGCACGGCGCTGCAAAGGGTTGCGTGGGGCTGGCGGCGTTACAGGGCGTTCAGCGGAATCTTCAGATAGGCCACGCCGTTGTCCTCGGCCGGGGGCAGGGCGCCCGCGCGGATGTTGACTTGCACGGCTGGCAGGATCAGCGCTGGCATCTCCAGCGAGGCGTCGCGGCGGGTGCGCAGGCTGACAAATTCAGCTTCTGTGACACCGTCGTGCAGGTGGATGTTGTGCGCCCGCTGGTCGGCCACGGTGCATTGCCAGGTAGGCTGACGGCCAGGCGGCGGGTAGTCGTGGCACATGAACAGGCGCGTGTCTGGTGGCAGGCTTAGCAGCTTGCGCACGGATTGGTACAGGTGGTGCGCATTGCCGCCCGGGAAGTCGCAGCGCGCGGTGCCCACATCGGGCATGAACAGGGTGTCGCCCACAAACACCGAATCCCCCACCTGGAAGGCCATGCAGGCCGGGGTGTGCCCGGGCACCGACAGGGCCTGGGCTTGCAGTTTGCCGATGGCAAACACTTCACCGTCCTGGAGCAAGTGGTCGAACTGGCGGCCGTCGGGCTGGAATGCAGGCTCCAGGTGAAAGATGCCTTTGAACACCTTTTGCACCTGTGTGATGGCGGCGCCGATGGCCATTTTTCCGCCCACTTTTCCCCGCAGGTAGTGGGCGGCAGAGAGGTGGTCGGCATGGGCATGGGTTTCCAGAATCCACTGCACCGTGAGCGACTGCTGCGCCACAAAGGCCAGCAGCGCATCGGCTGAGCGGGTGCTGGTGCGGCCCGACTTGGCATCGTAGTCCAGTACCGAATCCACCAGGGCACAGTGGCCGCCGGGTTGGTCGTAGACCACGTAACTCACCGTCCAGGTGGCTGCGTCAAAGAATGCTTTCACGGTGGGGTTCACGTTGAATGCCTCACGTCTTCAATTAAGTTAAAGATAGTATGTTGACTGATATATTGTTTGTCAATAGACTATCGTCAATGAAATTAAAAACCGGAGCCGATGCCCATGACCGCTGAAACCCACGCCACCATGGACCTGGAGACCCTGCGTAGCTCGGCAGATGCCGCTTGCCGCCTGATGAAAGCTCTCTCTAACCCCGACCGCCTGCTGCTGCTGTGCCAATTGACCGAAGGCGAAAAGCGCGTGGGCGAGCTCGAGGCATTGGTGGGCATTGGCCAGCCCACGCTGTCTCAGCAACTGGGGGTGCTGCGGGAAGAGGGCCTTGTCAGCACCCGGCGCGAGGGAAAGAACATTTACTACGCCATTGCCAGCCCCCAGGCGCTGGCGGTGATGGGGGTGCTGTTTGAACAGTTTTGCGCCCCCGC
Source organism: Acidovorax sp. 56 (assembly GCF_002749705.1). Lineage (NCBI taxonomy): Bacteria > Pseudomonadati > Pseudomonadota > Betaproteobacteria > Burkholderiales > Comamonadaceae > Acidovorax > Acidovorax sp. 56. Next base: position 959,560 of record NZ_PEEV01000001.1, on the reverse strand, counting down.
TGCAGCGGCCGCAACCAACGAGGAGGATTGAACATGACCATCGATTGGAGCCATTTCACGCCCTGGATGTCGCTGGCTGGCGGGCTGATGCTGGGCGTGGCCGCCGCCGTGTTCGTGCTCGTCAACGGGCGCATTCTGGGCATCAGCGGCATTGTGGGTGGGCTGCTGCGGCCCCGTGCGGGCGATGTGGGCTGGCGGCTGTCGTTTGTGCTGGGCATGGTGGCCGCACCAGCCTTGTGGTTTGCGCTGGCGGGCTCCGTTGCTGTGCGGGTGGATGCCAGCTGGGCCATGGTGCTGGTTGCGGGTTTGCTGGTGGGCATGGGCACCCGCTACGGGTCGGGCTGCACCAGTGGGCATGGGGTGTGTGGCCTGTCGCGCCTGTCGCCGCGCTCTTTGGTGGCGACCGTGTCGTTCATGGGCGCAGGGTTTGTGGCTGTGTATGTGGTGCGCCATTGGCTGGGCTGATGTCCAGCAGCGCCAAGTTTTGAAAGACTTGAAATGAAAAACCGTCTGTCTGAGTTTTTGGTGGGCCTGCTCTTTGGCCTGGGCTTGATCCTGTCGGGCATGACCGACCCCGGCAAGGTGCTGGGCTTTCTTGATCTGGCGGGGCTGTGGGACCCTTCGTTGGCCTTTGTCATGGGCGGGGCCATTGCCGTAGGTGCTTTTGCATTTGCCGTGGCCAAAAAACGCACCCGCAGCTTTTTGGGAGGGGCCATGCATGTGCCCACCGCGCGGGATATAGACAAGCGCCTGGTGCTGGGCAGCCTGGTGTTTGGCGTGGGCTGGGGGCTGGCGGGCTTTTGCCCGGGCCCAGCCATCGTCTCGGCTGCCGCAGGCCAGCCCAAGGCCATGGCCTTTGTCGCGGCCATGCTGGCAGGCATGTGGCTTTTTGAGGTGTTGGAGCGCCAAGCCCAACGCACTTCCACCAAGGGACATTGAAATGGCGCCTTCCTTCATCGCTGTGACGCAAGACTTTGCCGTGTCACCCCAATTGCAGGCGCAAGACATGGCGCAGGTTGCATCGCAAGGCTACAAAACCGTGGTGAACAATCGCCCGGACGAAGAGGGCGGCCCCGCCCAGCCGCGCAGCGCAGACCTGGCCGGGGCCGCACAAGCAGCGGGCTTGCAATATGTTTATCTGCCTGTGGTGGGCGGGGCCATCACGGCCGAGCAAGCCCAGGCCATGGGTGAGGTGCTGCGCACCATGCCCAGTCCCGTCCTGGCGTTTTGCCGATCCGGGGCGCGGTCCGCCCAGCTGTTCAGCCTGGCGCAGGCCGCGTTTTGAGGGTTTGGTTTGAGTGCGTTGTGGGTGTTTTCAGGCGGTATCATCCTGACGCTCCAACAGCGACGCTGCGGGGTTGCTGCCTGACGCCCTGAAGTAGCCCAGCACGCTCGCCACACTCCGGTGGCCCGTCATGGCAATGGTGTCTGCGAGGGGAATGTTTTGCGTGGTGGCTTCCGTCACAAAGCCCGAGCGCAAAGAATGTGCTGAGTACACATCAGGCAAACCAGCGGCTGTGGCGCGTCGGCGAACAATGTCCCGCACGGACGCTGCGGACAGCGGTGCGCCCACGCTACCGCCTTTCTTGGCCTGCCTGAAGATGGCGCCTTATTGAATGCCCGATGCCTTCAGCCATGCCTGCAGGGCTTCAGCGGCCAGGCCTTCCAGGGGCTTGTAGTTCTCGGGCCGGTCTGCCGCGCTCTGGTTGGTCTTGGAGTGGGTGAGGGCGTAAGTGAACGATGCGGGCCTCGTCTTGCGCAGGCTTTTCATATCGGCTGCCGCCACTTCAGAGCGCCGCCGCCCACCCGTGGATTAGGTTTATATAGAAATCAACAATTTTGCGGATTGTCTTTGTATGATGTATGATGGTCGTCATGCGAAATTCATCCGTTAATTTGCGAGCAGCTGCCAAGGAAGCCTCCCGCGAGCGCATAGTGAATGCTGCCGCCAAAGCCATTCGCCGCAGTGGCTATGACGGAACGGGCGTGGCCGACATCATGAAAGAAGCGGGACTGACGCATGGTGCCTTTTATGCTCACTTTGAGTCCCGTGAAGCCATGCTGGCTGAAGCGGCAGACCGAGCAGGTGCTGAAGCCAACGCTCTCGCCGCGAGCATTGTTGGGGCGGTTCCGTATGATCAGGCACTGCAGGCTCTGATACAGGTGTATCTCTCCAAAGAGCATTTGGTGAACATTGAGACGGGCTGCCCCAATTCAGCTTTGTGCTCTGAAATGCCGCGCCAATCTCCCGAAGTGCGTCTTGCCGCCACGCGCCGCATCAAAGAGATGGTTGATTTGATCGCTCGCCAGTTTCCGGACTGGGGGCAGCCAAGTGCCCACGAACGTGCGCTGGTGACCATGGCTACTTTGGTTGGCACCTTGGTGCTGGCCCGTGCTGTCGATGACGCTGCCTTGTCAGACGCGTGGTGTAACGCCACGCTGAAAAGCTTGGCTTCTGGCAAAACTCAAGTCGAGGGCTGATTTTTTTTGCCATGATATATGATAATCATCATGTGAAATTGCGAGCGGCACACGCCGCCATTTCATACCACTCCCCATTTTGAGAACGGGAAAAACCATGCAAGCATTCATCGTCGAGCGTTATGGAAAAAAGAGCGCATTGAAGCAGGCAGACATGCCAACCCCTGAGTTGCGCGATGACGAGGTTTTGGTTGAGGTGCATGCCGCCGGCGTCAACCTGATCGACTCCAAAATCCGTGGCGGGGAATTCAAGCTCATCCTGCCTTACCGCACGCCTTTTGTCCTGGGCCACGATGTGGCTGGCGTGGTGGCCCGGATTGGTCCCCGTGTACGGCAATTCAAAGTGGGCGACGAGGTGTACTCCAGGCCTGATGACTTGCGCATCGGTACCTTCGCAGAGTTTGTCGCGGTCAAGGAAAGTTCCCTCGCGCTCAAGCCCAAGAATCTCACCATGGAAGAAGCCGCCTCCGTACCCCTTGTGGGATTGACGGTCTGGCAGGCGCTCGTCGAAAAGGCCAAGCTCAAGAAGGGCCAGAAGGTCTTTATCCAAGCGGGATCGGGTGGTGTGGGCACTTTTGCCATCCAATTGGCCAAACAACTGGGCGCTACTGTGGCCACCACCACCAGCACAAGCAACGTGGCTTGGGTGCAAGACCTCGGTGCTGATGTCGTCATCGACTACAAGAAAGAGGATTTCGAAAAGATCCTGAGCGGCTATGACGTCGTCCTGAACAGTCAGGATGGCAAGACACTCGCCAAGTCTTTGAATGTGCTCAGGCCCGGCGGGAAACTCATCACTATTTCCGGCCCCGCTGATCCCGCGTTTGCCGAAGAGATCAAAGCCCCCTGGTTTGTGAAGCAGGTGATAAGTCTTTTGAGCATGGGGGCCCGAAGAATGGCGAAACGTCTCGGTGTGGACTTCTCATTCCTTTTCATGCAGGCCAACGGGAGTCAACTCAAGCAAATCACATCGCTCATCGAATCGGGTGCCATTCGTCCGGTTGTTGACAAGGTGTTTGCGTTTGCCGCCACCAACGATGCCTTGGCCTATGTCGAAAGTGGACGGGCCAAAGGCAAGGTCGTGATCAAAGTTCGTTAAGCCGTGGCTGCTGCCAATCGCAGCGGCTCGCTTTTTTGTATGACGACCATCATATGAACTACCCATACAACCCCAGGAGTTTCCCCATGAAGATCGAAAATTCAGTTGTTCTTGTCACCGGTGCCAACCGCGGAATCGGTTTGGCCTTTGCACAAGCGTTGCTCGCCCGTGGTGCGCGCAAGGTCTACGCTGGCGCACGCAATCCAGCGACCGTGACACAGGCAGGTGTCACAGCATTGCAACTCGACGTCACCAACCCCGCTGACATCGCTGCTGCCGCCAAAAAAACATCTGACGTCACGCTGGTGATCAACAACGCGGGTGTTGCCCAACCCGGCGGTTTTCTGGCGCACGACAGTGAAGCCGTGACACGTCGCATCTTTGAGACCAATGTGTTTGGCATGCTGAACATGAGCAAGGCCTTTGCGCCGGTGCTCAAGGCCAACGGCGGTGGAGCCTTGCTCAACGTGCTGTCCGTTGCATCGTGGGTCAACGATGGGGGCCTAGCTGCCTACTCGGCAAGCAAGTCGGCTGCTTGGTCCATGACCAACGCACTGCGCCACGAACTGGCAAGCCAGCACACCCAGGTATTGGGCTTGCACATGGCCTACGTGGACACCGACCTCACGCGTGGTTTTGACGTACCCAAGACCAGCCCTGAGGACATCGTGCAGCGTGCATTGGACGGCTTGGAAGCAGGTGCAGACGAAGTGCTGGCGGACGCCCTGACCCAGCAAGTTCACCAAGCCCTGACGGCACCGCGCCCGTTCTACCTGCCCCAGTCCCATTGAGCGAGCCAAGGAATCCGATCATGAAAATGGATGCAATCCACCCGATGTGGAGGGCCGCGCTTGCTGGCCTCGCCATGGCGTCAGCCCTCCTTTCAGGCGCAGTTGCCGCAGCAGAGGAGGTTCCCCTGCAAACGCCCCAGTCCCTTCAGGCACCAGCCCTAACGCCCGGTGTTACCTGGAAGACGGTGCCCACGCAAACCATCAGCGCCAACGGCATCAGCTTCGCATACCGGGAGCTGGGTCAGCACAACGGCGGAACACCGGTGGTGTTTTTGGTCCATCTCGCAGCCGTGCTGGACAACTGGGATCCCCGGATCATGGACGGCATTGCGGCGAAGCGCCATGTGATCGCCTTTGACAACCGGGGTGTTGGTGCCTCCGCGGGCTCACCATCAAATTCCATTGAGCAAATGGCAGACGACGCCATCACCTTCATACAAGCCAAAGGGCTCGATCAGGTGGACCTCTTCGGCTTCTCGATGGGCGGCATGATCGCCCAGGAAATGGTGCTGAAGCAGCCGCAACTGATCCGCAAAATGATTCTTGCAGGCACAGGCCCTGCCGGCGGTGAAGGCATCAGCACGGTGGCTGGCGTTGCCAACTACGACATTCTTCGGGGCCTGCTGACGGGTCAAGACCCGAAGCAATACCTTTTCTTTACCCGCACTCCCAATGGCATCGAAGCAGGCAAAGCCTTTTTGACGCGATTGAATGAACGCACTGACAACCGGGACACGGAAATCAGCGTAGCGGCCTACATCGCGCAATTGCAGGCCCTGAGTGCGTGGGGCCAAAAGCAGCCCGCTGACCTGTCTGTGGTCAAGCAAGCTGTGCTGGTGGTCAACGGAGACCATGACCGGATGGTGCCGACCACCAACACACACGACCTGGCTCGGCGGCTTCCGCACAGCACCGCAATCATTTATCCCGATGCGGGCCATGGCGGCATCTTCCAGTTCCATACCGACTTTGTTCCAAGCGCGCTGGCGTTCCTTGCCCAGTAATTCAGCCAAGCGCATCCCTCAAACCAATCACCTCACTTCATCAGAGAGCTATATGACAAATTCCCAATCCTCAAAAACCGCCCTCATCACGGGTGCCTCTTCTGGCATCGGCGCCGTCTACGCAGACCGCCTGGCGGCGCGTGGCTACAACCTCATCCTGGTCGCCCGACGCGCAGACCGCCTGGAAGCCCTGTGTGCGCAGCTGTCAAATGCGCACGGCGTCAAGGCCGAACCCGTCGTGGCAGATTTGACCCTCGATCAGGATGTGGCGCGCATCGAGACACTGCTGGCCAGCCGTAGAGACATACAAGTCCTGGTGAACAACGCCGGTATTGCACGCCTGGCCCCTGCTGCCCAGACATCTGCGAACGACGCGCAGGCCCAGATTGCCCTGAACATCACCGCTCTGACGCGCCTGACCCAAGCGGCCGTGCCAGCCTTTGTGGCAAGAAAGCAGGGCTTGATCATCAACATCGCGTCCGTCCTTGCCATCCACTCGATGGCCATCAGCGCCATCTACAGCGGTACCAAGGCCTTTGTATTGCAATACAGCCGAGGCCTGCAACAAGAACTGGCCGACACCGGGGTAAAAGTTCAACTGGTGTTGCCCGCATCCACGGCCACCGAGCTCTGGGATCTGTCGGGCGTCCCGCTGGCAGCCCTCAACAAGAGCACCTTGATGACGACCGAAAACATGGTGGGTGCGGCGCTGGCGGGCCTGGACCAGGGCGAAACGATCACTTGGCCATCGGTCGCCGATGCCAGTCTCTGGGACAAGTACGACGCCGCGCGTTCCGAACTGTTCGCAAGCACACAAGCGGGGATGCCGGCGCCTCGTTACCAGATCGCTTGATTCCAGCCAGCTCGAACTGAGCGTTACTGTGCGCCCCCTTTTCCATCTCCCCCAAGACAACCTATGCTTTTCGAATCCTTCCAACTTCGTTCCATTCCGCTGAAAAATCGCGTTGTGATGTCGCCATTGACGCGCAGCCGTGCTGGCAGTGACAACACGCCCAGTGACCTGATGGCCGCCTACTACGCCCAGCGTGCGAGTTCCGGTCTCATCATCACGGAAGGAACCTCACCATCGCCCAATGGCTTGGGTTATGTCCGCATACCCGGTCTGTTCAATGATGCCCAGGTACAAGGCTGGAAGCTGGTGACCGACGCGGTGCATGCCAAGGGCGGCAAGATCGTCGTGCAGTTGATGCATACCGGCCGGGTGTCCCACCAAGCCAACCTGCCTGCTGGTGCGGAGGTGCTTGGACCTTCGCCAGAAACCTGCCCGGGCGAAATGTGGACTGATACCCAAGGTGTCCAGCCGCACACGCCGCCTCGCGCCATGACAGAAGAGGACATCCGCAAGGTCATTGGCGAGTACGCTCGCGCCGCGCGCCTGGCGATCCAAGCCGGTTTTGACGGCGTTGAGTTGCACGCTGCCAATGGCTATTTCCTCGAACAATTCCTGAACGCCAACATCAACCATCGCACCGATGGCTACGGTGGCACGGCTGAAGGGCGCAACCGTCTGGTGCTTGAAGTTGCGAGCGCGGCTGTGAACGAGATTGGCGCTGAGCGTGTCGGAATCCGCTTGTCGCCCCACGGCGTGGTCAATAGCGCCGGTGCATTCGATGGTGTGGACGAGCAGTACTTGGCGCTGGTGAAGCAACTCTCCACACTCGGTCTCATGTACGTTCACGTCCTTGACCATTCCGCCATGGGCGCCCCGCCCGTGCCAGCGAAGCTGAAGGCCGATCTGCGGGCAGCGTTTAACGGCCCCTTCATTCTCGCTGGTGGGTTCAACAAAGCCAGCGCAGAACAGGCGTTGAGCCAAGGCCTTGCGGACCTGATCGCCATGGGCAGGCCATTCATTGCCAACCCTGATCTGGTCGAGCGCATGCTCCAGGATGCTCCGTTGAATGCTCCGAGCCCAGACACGTTCTACACGCCAGGCGCCAAGGGTTACACGGACTATCCGACGCTCGCGGCTTGAGCATCAGGCATCCCCAACCAGGCTCGCGGGCTCCGTTGCTCTGGGGCCTTTGCTGATGTGAAGGAGAACGATGTGAACCTCTGGGAGTCGTCATGAGCAATTTGAGCCCAGATGTCTCTTCGCAAGCATCCTATGCACAGACCGAGACCCGATGGATTGATGTGGGAGGAACCACCTTCGCCTATCGCGATTTTGGTTCGCGTAACGGCACTCCATTGATCTTGCTGAATCGCTGGGGGGCTGTGCTGGACGACTTCAATTCCACCATTGTCCAGGGGCTAGCCCGGTTCCATCGAGTCGTCGCACTTGACTACCGTGGAGTCGGTGCATCGGGCGGGATTGCCAGGGTGAGCGTAGACAAAATGGCCGATGACGCCATTTTGCTCATCCGTGCTATGGGCTTCGATCGAGTCGATCTGCTTGGATTTTCGCTTGGTGGTTTTGTAGCGCAGGACATTGCGCTGAAAGCTCCAACCCTGGTGCGCAAACTTGTGCTCTCTGATACTGCACCTGCTGGTGGCCAGGGGAGTGATCGCGTGGGCGCCATCTCTTGGCCCTTGATATTGAAGGGGTTCCTGGCCTTGCGCGATCCAACGCCTCAACTCTTCTCGCCTGCCAATGGCCGCCAAGCCGCAAGCGTCTTCCTCAGAAGACTAAAAGAGCGAAAAGCTGGTCTCGACAAAGAGCCAAGGCCTCGTGCAATTTTTCGCCAAATTAAAGCGATGAAGGCCTGGGGCCAGCAAGCATCGCAAGACCTCTCCAGACTGAGGATGCCCGTGCTGATTGTCAAATGCGAGAACGACATCTTGGTGCCGATTGCACTGAGTTACGAAATGGCCCGCCGTATTCCCCATGCGCAACTCATAAGCTGCCGAGATGTCGGGCATGGGAGCCCAATTCAGCACCATGAATACTTTGTGCGCAAAACTCTAGCATTCCTTGGGTCATGAGCTATTGGTGGATAACTCTGCAGTAAAGCATCTTTAACTATGAAATTGCTCTGGCTGTTGGCGAGTGCCAGACTAACCAACCTTGTTCAAGTCTGCTGACCGATACCTGGACGCGCCAGGTTCAAAGAGCGGTGTGTCTATCCACGGTGACTAAAGCCCATGCGCACCGCCAGGGACGGATTCCTTTGCCGACGCGGGGCTAGGCAAACACCACATCGCTCCCCTTAACTTTTTGCCTTGACGCCGGTTGTCGCCACACCCCTTATTTGCGATTCAACTACTCAACTTTGTGCAAGCGTGCAGCGATCCAACGGATCTCCTCAACCAGCTCTTGCAACGCAGTCTGAATGATGTCCAAGGTAGGCTTGTCTATGAGCTGGCCGTCCTGCATACGCGTAGCCACTCCGGCGATGGCAATATGCTGGCGCACCAAGGGGCGCGCCAGCGTGGCCGTCAAAGCATCACGAATCTGAGCCTGCGCGCGTACACCGCCCGCCGTACCTGGTGACGCAGTCATGATGAGCGCTGGCTTGCCTTTGAGAGGAGATGCGAATCCCGGGCGCGAAGCCCAGTCAATTGCGTTCTTCAGTACCCCGGGCATGCCGTAGTTGTACTCAGGCGAGCATAGAACCAAACCATCTGCACCCCCAATTGCACTTTTGAGTCGCGCTACCGCTGGAGGTGGTTGCTCCCCATCCAGATCAGCGTTGTACATAGGGACCTCGTCGAGAGGGAATAACTCCAGCGTGACTTCGGGCGGGAGCAGTGGTTTTAGGCTGTGCAAGACCGCCGTGCAATGCGATGCGCGGCGGATGCTGCCTGAGATTGCCAAGAGGCGAATTGGACGTGTCGTTTGATGGGCGTTCACTGACATTGACTCCTTCTTTCAATGTCTGTAGTTTATGCATAAAATTAAAAACATGTACAAAATTGATGCATCCCCCCGCACCCCGCCCTTGGTGGATCAGGCCTTCGCACAGCTGCGCAGGGATGTGCTGAATGGCACCTACGGCCCAGGTGCCAAGCTCAAGCTCGATGAGCTACAAACTGCTTACGGCTTTTCTAGCAGCCCTTTGCGGGAGGCACTGAGCCGCCTTGCACAAGAGGGGCTGATACGGGCTGACGAGCGCCGAGGCTTTCGTGTGACGGTGATTTCAGCGGAGGACTTGGCTGACATCACGCGCATGCGTGTCATGCTCGACTTGCAGGCGCTGCGCGAATCCATCGTTCATGGTGACGATGCATGGGAGGCACATGTTGTGGGCGCTTTTCACCGCTTAGAAAAGGTGGAAGGGCGACTCAGCGGAGGACCTGTCGTGCTGGACCAGGAGTGGACAGATGTGCACACGGCTTTTCATATGGCGTTGATCTCCGCCAGTCCATCAGATCGCCTGCGCACATGGAGTGCCAGCCTCTTTGATCAGGCGGAACGCTATCGGCGGTTTTCTGCACGCTTTCGCAAGACCTTTAAGCACAAATCCAGCGAGCACCGCAAACTCATGGATGCCACTTTACGGCGCGATGCTGACACCGCCTGTACTTTGTTGGAAGAGCACATCTTGAGCACGGAGCGCAATGTGCTGGCCGTGTTGAGCAAAGTAGAGGTTGAGCAAGGAAGCTGAGTGTTGCCACGCTCGTGCAACCCATTTTTTTCAAGGCATGGTGATTCTCCCTCGCTGAGGCTCACCTATCGTCTCATTCATTAACGCGCGCGCCTCGCGCAGTGCATAGCCCGCCAGCCTCGCGCCTGCGGGCTTTTTTGTTTCTAGGCGGCTCCTTTGTTTAGCCGTACTGGCACGGTCTGTAGGCCACAGCACAAGTTCCCTAAATCTGCTCGGTACAAACCACTATGCATGAAATATATTTTGTGCATAAAAATAACTTCACGCATTAATTTCAATGCTGTGGATTGGCAGATTCCAGCCTCCCGCTTTCATCAACGCTTCTTTCCATCCCTCTCCAAGGAAACCCATGAAACTGATGTCCTACTCGATTGCTGGCCGTGAAACCTGGGGCGTCGTCCTCGGCGACGGCGTCGCGGAACTGGCCGCTCGCACCGGCTATGTCACGCTGACCGATTTCATTGCCAGCAGGGACTTTGCGCGCCGCGATGCTTTGGTTGCAGGGCTTAAGGTCGATGCGCACCTGGCTGAAGTGACGTTCCTGCCGGTGATTCCCCGGCCCGAGAAGATCGTCTGTGCGGTGCGCAACTACATGGATCACCACCAAGAAGTCCTCGCAGCTGGCATGCAGCGCGAGCTGTCCGAGCAACCCCCTATCTTTTTGCGTGTGTGGCGTTCGCAGATCCCCCATCAAGGCCCCATCGTCCGCCCACGCGTTTCGGAATCGCTGGACTGGGAAGGCGAGCTGGCCGTGGTGATCGGCAAGGAAGGCCGCGATATCAGCGAGGCCGATGCGTGGGCGCACATAGCAGGTTACAGCTGCTACAACGATGCCAGCGTGCGCGAGTGGCAGTTCCATGCCAAGCAGATCGCGTCCGGTAAAAACTTTGAATCTACCGGCGCCTTCGGCCCTTGGATGGTGACTGCAGACGAGATCACGCCAGGCCGGGAGCTCAAGCTGGAAACACGTTTGAATGGTGTCGTGGTGCAGTCCAGCCACACGGGGCACATGATCTTCTCCATCCCTCGCCTGATCGCCTATGCCTCCACTATCTTTACGCTGGTTCCCGGCGACGTGGTCATCACCGGCACTCCAGCCGGTGTGGGCTGGAGCAAAAAGCCGCCGCAGTTCATGAAGCCAGGTGACGTCGTGGAGGTTGAGATCGAAGCGATCGGCGTGCTGCGCAATCCAGTGGTTGCACAGAGCTAACCACTGCTGTCCCTACTCACCGATTCGATCTTCCATCCAGACCATGCAAGGGTAGAGCCAGGCCCCATGCGGCCGCCGCCCACGGAGACAAACACCATGCACAGAAGACATGCCCTAGCGGCCTGCGGTATGGCCGTCCTCGGATGGCAAGCTCGGCCTGCCTTGGCCCAGGCTTACCCTGAGCGAGCCATCAAGCTTTACCAGGGCTTCGCCCCCGGCGGCAACGCCGATGCAATCGCCCGCTCCATGGGAATAGAAATGGGCAAGGCCTTGGGCCAGCCCGTGGTGGTGGAGGCGCAGTCTGGGGCAGGCGGAACGATCGCAGCCAATACGGTTGCGCGTGCAAAGCCTGATGGCTATACGCTGCTGCTGGCAACCGGAGGGCATGCAGTGGCCGGAGCTTTGTACAACACGCTTCCCTACAGGTCGGTGGCAGATTTTGAGATGGTGTCCACCATCACGTTTTTTCCATTCTTAGTGGTTGTTAACGCCAATTCGAAGATCCAGAGCTTGCGCGAAGTCATCGCAAATGCGCAGGCTGCAGCGGGATCTGTCGGGTATGGCACGGCGGGAGTGGGCTCCACCCACCATCTGGCGGGCGAGCTACTGGCCAAGATGGCACGGGTCAGCCTGCTGCATGTTCCCTATCGGGGCGACGCGGCCGCCATCACCGCCTTGCTGGCGGGTGACGTGCCCTTCATCATTGCTCCACCCACTGCGGTGCTGACCAACATTCAGGCGGGCAAGCTTCGCGCCATTGCAACCACCGGCCCTCAACGCTGGCCAGGCCTGCCAAACGTTCCTACCGTTGCGGAGCAGGGCGTGACGGGCTATGACGTGCGCTCGTGGGCTGGTCTGCTCGCTCCAGCCGGAACGCCCCGCACGGTCGTCGACCGCCTCAATGCCGAAGTTCTTCGGGCGCTCCAGGCGCCTGCGGTGCGACAGCGCCTGGAAGATATGGGAGGCGAGGCACGCGGCAGCACACCCGAAGAGATGAAAGCCATGGTGGGCCACGAGATCGAAAAGTGGCAGCAGGTAGTTGCCGATGCCAAGATACCAAAACAGTAAGCAATCTCAACTTATCAAAGGAATTTTTGCATGTCTTTGATCGCTATCCGCAAGCGCAGTCTGACTGTTGAAACGATTTACCACGAAGGGGGCCCGCAGGCAGACACTCCGCTGCGCGTCGCCTCTGCCTGCGCTGTGATTCGCAATCCCTATGCGGGCCGTTACGAGCCTGACCTGTTGCCCTTCATGGCAGAACTGCGCAGCTTGGGAACGATGCTGGCCGAGGAACTGGTGACGACCCTCGGCAAGGAGAACGTACAGGCCTACAGCAAGGCCGCCATCGTTGGGGTCAATGGAGAGTTGGAGCATGGGGCGGTATGGCACGAGGCTGGTGGCTGGGCGATGCGCCAAGTGCTGGGCGAGCCCAAAGCCATCGTACCTGCAGCCAAGGCCGTGGCCGCCACGGGCTATCGACTGATGGTGCCGCTGCACTATATCCATGCCGCCTATGTACGCAGCCATTTCAACAGTGCCGAGGTGGGTATCCAGGACGCGCCGCGCCCCGATGAGATCCTCTTTGCGCTCGTAATGGCTGATGGCGGGCGCATCCATTCGCGCCTTGGCGGCCTGACGCGCGAGCAGGTTTCTGTGCATGATGGTCAGCGCTGAGGTGCGATATGGCGATGTCTTCCGATAACCGAATGAAGGCCATACAACTGCAAGTCACGGGTGGTCCGGAGGTTCTGTCGCTGGTGGACCTGCCCGTGCCTCAACCTGGCCCCGGTCAAGTGCGCGTTCGCGCGCATGCCATCGGTGCAGGCGGTCCTGATGTGCTGATCCGCAATGGCACCTACAAATGGATGCCTCCACTGCCTGCCGTGCCCGGCAACGAGCTAGCTGGGGTGGTAGACGCAGTAGGCCCAGGCGTGACACGCCTGTCTGTGGGTGATCGTGTGCTGGTCAGTGCACGCGAATTGCCTCAGCGGGGTGGCTGCTATGTGCAGGCCATCTGCGTGCCCGAGGCTGTGCCATTCATATTGCCGCAGAGCATTGCGTTCGAGGACGCTGTCAGTTTGGGTAATTTCCAGCTTGCGCTGGCGCTTTTGGCCAGCAACGGCAATCTGCCTGCGCGGGCCATCCTGGTCCCCGGCGCAGCAGGTGGGGTCGCCACTGCGCTGGCCCAGGTGGCTCGCTCGCGCGGCCTGCGGGTGATTGGCACGGCATCAACCCCCGAAAAACGCCAGTTCGCTCTGGAAAACGGAGTCACAGACCTAGTCGATGGCGACGTACAGGCCCTGCCACAACGGGTCATGGATCTCACAGAGGGGGGTGGCGTCGATCTGGCATTTGACCATGTAGGCGCAGCGCTTTTCATCGCTTGCCTGCGATCGCTCGCACCCTCAGGCATGGCGGTGTCGTACAACATCCTTGCAGGCCCACCGTCGAACGACGTATTCGACGAGCTGCGCAAGCTGCTTGCCAAGAGTCTCGCTATACGCACGTTCTCTATCCACGCAGTGGACGCCGATGCGGCTCTACGACGCGGGCTGATGGAGCAGGCGATCGCGCTCATGGCCAGTGGCCAGGTGCGTGCGCCGCGCGCCATGCGTATGCCATTGGCACAGGCCCGTCATGCCCATGAGTTGTTGGACAGCGGAAGCACGCTGGGCAAGCTGGTTCTCATCCCTTGAATTCATGGAGTCGGACATCGTGAACGCACCCTACATCGCCAACCTCGCTCACTGCGGCATCTTTTGTCGCAACCTGGATGTGATGAAGGATTTCTATACTGGCGTGTTCGATATGCAGGAGACCGATCGAGGGGAGGGGGTGACCTTCCGTTTTCAAATCGTTTTTCTGAGCGGGCGTGGCGATCAGCACCACCAACTTGCATTGGCAGGAGGGCGCGGGGCAGATGCCCCCAGCACCGTGATGCAACTGTCTTTTAAGGTCCAGACTATCGATCACCTGCGCGAGGCGCGTCGCCGTGCGTTGGCACTGGGCGCCACTAAGATGCGCGGGTTGAATCACGGCAATGCGATATCCATCTACTGCATGGATCCGGAAGACAACACCGTGGAGGTCTATCTGGACACTCCTTGGTATGTGAGCCAGCCCCATGGTGACCCTTTGGATCTGGACCTGGACGACGAAGCCATCTGGGCCCAGACAGAGCGCGTGGTGCGCTCGGACCCCAGCTTCATGCTGGCATCTGAGTGGGCCGAAAGATTTGCTGCACGAAATGCAGCCTTGAAGGCTGTGACACTACGGTGAAGATGTAACGCTACGGCTTGTGCGTAGTGCTGCGCTACGGCTGGCCTATGGATGTAAACAACTGTCGCGATTTCATGGTGCGATCATCGAAGGCCTATCCCGCCCTCGCATTGCAGTCACGGCATTGACTTCACGCCCTCACGCTGCATTCAGTGCGGCCTCTGTAGCTAGGGCGTGTCATCAATCAAAGCCCCTACATAGTTGAAAGATTCGGCCTCAAGCCCATGTAGAGGCCGTGAGTAAAAGATAGGCCCTGCTTGATGCCCAATGGGAACTCATCAAGCACCTTCTACCCGGTCAGGCGGGCCTGCCTGGCGCTAGAGCCAAAGACAACCGACTGTTCGTTGATGCCGTGCTGTACCGCTACCGCGCAGGCATCCCCTGGCGTGACCTGCCAGCCCACTTTGGTGATTTTCGAGTCTTGCACACCCGTCACTCGCGTTGGAGTCGAACGGGCTTGTGGCAACGCCTGTTTGAAGCCTTGGCGCAGGATGCGGACAACGAGTACGCGATGATCGATGCCACCATCGTGCGTGCCCACCAGCAAAACGCTGGGGCAAAAGAGGGGATCCAGACAGGCAAGCCCTCGGACGCAGCAAAGGCGGGCTGAGCACAAAGATCCACGCCACGGTTGACGCGCTGGGCAATCCGATAGGCTTTGTCCTGACACATGGACAAGCCCATGACCTCTGGGGTGCAGATGTGATTCTCAAGGGCACGCCCGCGCAGGCGGTTATTGCAGACAAGGCCTATGACGCCCATGCCCGGCTGATCGGACCGCTACTGGACAAAGGCAAGACCGTGGTGATTCCTTCGCGGGGCACGAACAAGCAGCAGCGCGAATATGACCACGATCTAAATATGGCGCGGCATCTGATAGAGAACTTCTTTGCACGCCTGAAGCAATACCGAGGCATTGCCACTCGCTACGACAAGACCGCCTGCAAGTTCCTTGGGGCTATTCACTTGGCTGCGTCCATGGTGTGGCTGGCCTGAGAGGCTGTAATCCTAGGGATTTATCTGGCTTTGAATGATGACACGCCCTAGACACCATCGAGGCCATCCTTTCATGCAACGCTAACTGTGTTTCGGCAAAAGACTTCGTTTTGGTAGGGTTCAAGTACCTTAGCCTTTTTGACAAGCGCGACAATTTGAAGCGCTCCAGTTCCGGGGAGACTGAACTCTATCGGGATGAGTGGATGCTTCGGATGCGCTGCATGGGCTCATGCCCATGCAAGCAGCCGGGGCGTCCAATCGTCCGATTTCACTCCAACCCTTCGGGGAAGTGGCTTACCGGGCGGTCTGCGTTGTTGCAACGCTTGCCAATAGCACGGGCTATTGGCAAGCGCTGCGCCTAACAGCCCATCCCGGCAGGGGTGATCTCGGTTTTGCAGCCAAATCGGAATCCTGCGTCAAAAAACTCCTTAGCGACAACAACTTAGCAGCGTTTTATAGTGTCTCCTGCATTGGGGAGGACGCTGATGTCGAGCTACCGGTACAGATTCGTCGGCTACGAGAAACTTCCATCGGGCCTGAACGCTGACGATGTGCAGTTGCACTGCCGCCTGCCTGACCGTTTGGTCAAGGAGATTCGGGATAGCAACTATGCAAAGCGCTACTATCTCGGGCTTGCTGTCCAGCTTTCTTTCCTTGCCCTAACTGGTAGGAATCCAGACAGCAAACTCAGAATGCCAACCGCAATGCTGCGCATGTTGTGTGAGCAACTTGGCATCCACGCCAATACCACCGCGATAGGGTCTCTCAAGGCGCTGTACCAGAACGCAGATCGCACTCTCGCCAACCATCGGGCCTGGGTTCGAGAGAAGCTTGGCTTAGCGGCCTACGACACAAGCGCCGAAGAGCGTTTGCGAGCAGCACTTTCTCAGCAAGCCATCGATGCCGCTTCGGTGGATGAGGTCTTCAACTCTGCCGAGCAATGGCTTTTCGACAACAAGATTGTCCTGCCCGGCAAGCGCCACCTTCAAGACCTCGCTCGGTCGGCCTTCCGGGTGGTCGAGGAATTGGCGCTGACCACCATTCGCGCCGCAGTGACCCCAGTGCGCCTTCGCGCGATCCTAAAGGTCATGCACGAGGAGAGCATGGCGCCTGGGATTTCAGTCCTTGAGTGGCTCAAGCAATCAGCAGGCAAACACAGCTTAAAGGCCCTCAAGGAGGTCAACACGCGTATAGACGCCCTGAAGGCGCTCGGCGTCCATTTGTGGAAGCTAGAAGGACTTTCCATCGGACGCATCCACGCCTTCACCCAAGCGGTGGTGAACCGACCGCCCTCGGAGACCGCGCGCCGAATCGAAGACACCCGCTCTGTAGAGATAGTGTGTTTTCTCAAGCATCTGCTGGGCGAACTCAGCGACGAAGCTATTTTTCGCAACAACCGGCATACCAGCGACATCGTTCGTTCGGGAACCAAACGCGTGCAAGCAAAACAGGCGCAACGGGCTCATGAGTACCGCTGCTCTATCGAATCGATGCGGGACATAGCGGCCAACACTGACATGAACGCCGAGGAGCGCCTTGCAGCCATCATGGCTCTTGCTGAGGATGTCTTGGGGCTCCCTCCTGTCAGCCATGCTGAGGTTGTGAGGGAAACCCTGACGGAACAAACGACGAGGGTTCGTACTGTACTCAACGGGATGACGTGCCTGGATCTGCAAGCGGATCCAGCGCATCCTGACTGCAAGCTCCTTGCCGCTCTACAGAAATTGAAAGCGGCTGGGGCCAAGGAGCTGCCAACGGAATTTGACACATCACTGGTCGATTCGAAATGGCGGCCCTTGCTGGAAGTACCTGACCGCGTAGCAGCTCTTCAGGCTTTTGAGGGGTGCGCGTTGCTGCGCATTCGTAAGGGGCTGCTCGGGGGAAGCCTCTACGTCAATCACAGTGCCACCTATCAAAGCAAAGAGAGTCTCTTAATCCCCCAGGAAGAATGGGATCGAAATAAGGAAGCTCTTTGCGAAGCCTACGGCCTGGAGCTAGACCCAAGAAGGGCTCTCGATCTTCAATACGAATTGCTGCGGGCGGGTCTTGCAGATGTTGAGGCCGGACTAGAGAAAGGGTTGCTCGAAATCGATGAAGGCGGTTCCGTCAGGATCCCGGCCATCAGGGCCATGGAGGAAGAGCCAGAGCTGCGCCGCACGAACCAGTTCTTGAGCGAAACCATTGGCACGACGCAGTTGCCAGACATCATCTTGGAGATCGACAGTCGCACCCAGATCAGCACGACGCTGCTGGGGCGTCAGCCTGAGACTGCCCAGGAGCTTGTTGCCCTGTATGCAGGCTTGCTAGCCCACGGCACCGAGATCGACGCAAAAGCTGCCGCTTCCATGATTCCAGGCGTTCCTGTGAGTCACGTTTCTGCCGCCATGCGCATGCTGGAAGCACCTGGTCGCCTGCGGGCGGCCAACGACAGCGTAGTCGCGTTTCAGCAGCGTTTCCCAATCGTGAATCTCTGGAGCGACGGGACAAAAGCCTCTTCGGACATGATGGCACTGGACGCTACCCGTCACCTGTCTATTGCCCGAACCGATCCTCGTAGAAAGACCGCTGCCGCAGGTATCTACACCCACATTCTTGGCAGCTACCCCGTCATCTTCGATCAACCTATCGTGTTGATGACGCGCCAGGATGCTCCCGCTGTGCATGGGATTGACGCATACAACTCCAACAGTGAGGACCGCATCAAAGTCGATCTTCTTGCCGTTGATACACACGGCTATACCTATTCCGGCATGAGTGTGGCCAAGCTGCTCAGATTCGATCTGTGCCCGCAATTGGCGGGCCTACCAGACCGCAAAATCTGGACGCCCCGCTCGATCAAGGTGCCCGACGCCCTGGAGAAAGTTGCAATTCCCACGATTACCGAAAAAGCCATCCGTGATGGTTGGGATCAGACAATGCGGCTCATTGCCTCGATCAAATCCGGACGCGTCAGTGTGGCCTGGGCACTGGCTCGCCACGGGAGCGCGGCTGCTGGAGATGACGTGCGCCGCTGCCTGGATCAGTATGGACGCCTGCTTCGCTCCGTATTTCTGTGTGACTACTTCACCAACGATACCTTCAGGCGGGAGATCCACACTCTTCTCAATCGTGGCGAATCGGTTCACTTGCTACAACGCGCCATCTACTATGGTCGCGTTGCTGCTGAGCGCGGCCGGCGCCGCGACGAACTCAGATCCATATCTGGTGCTCACGCACTACTGACCAATATGGTGATCGGCTGGAACACCATGAAGCTGCAGGAAACTGTGGATCGGTTGAAGTCCGGTGGTCAACCCATCGAGGAAAACGTGCTGCGGCGCATCGGCCCTGTGCACTTCGGGCACATCAATTTTCGGGGCCTGATGAGCTTTAGCGTGGACCGGTATGCGAGCGTGCTCCTTCGAGAGCACGCAGCGCCAAAACGGGCCCGAGCCAGTTGAGCCCAAACGACATTGCATTTCCAATTTCAATTTTTTCTTTGCAAAATCGGAAAGCTGTTCTATACGAATCAATGACTTAGCGTTTCTGGCCATTTCGCTTTTTCATTTATTTCGTGCAAAACCGGAAAGTAGAGTTAGAGCCGGACGTTCGAAATGCACCGCCGAAACGATCTCTTTCCTACAGGCCACACCATCGATAACTAGGCGCTACACGGTGCCGGTGGTCGCTTCGTCGCCTGTGATAGACCTTAGGTCACGGGCCGAGTGTGGCGGGCAGTTAGGTCGGCTGGAGTTGGCGCTCAACTTGCAATGCGCCACAGTCATGTGCTGACACTCGGCTTTGCCCACATTGGGCAAGAGATTACCCGGACCTGGTGGCGCAAGAGGTCTCCAAAACCAAGAAATGAAAGCGGGACATTCAAGTAAGCGCTCCGCAAGCCCACCGGTGGACTTGGCGCGCGCTGACCAACGCTCAGTGGGAATGCGCATGCTCCTTGGTTTCTGAGCGGCTTGGCTTGGCGGCTGGCTCCACCCGTGTACCGCGAAGCAGACGCAGTCCGTTGGCTACCACCAGCAAGCTCGCTCCCATGTCCGCGAAGACCGCCATCCACATGGTGGCCGTGCCAACGACCGCCATCACCAGGAAGACGCTCTTGATGCCCAGCGCCAGGGTGATGTTCTGCCAGAGAATGGCGTGGGTGCGCTTGGATAGACGCACTGTCTCGGCGACGCGCTGCAGGTCATCGTTCATGATGACCACATCGGCCGCTTCCATGGCCGTGTCGGTTCCCGCTGCACCCATTGCAAAACCGATGTCGGCCTGCGCCAGCGCCGGCGCATCATTGATGCCATCGCCGGTCATTCCGGTAGCGCCATAGCGCTTTTGCATTTCCTTGATGGCGTCGAGTTTGGCTTCGGGCAGCAGATCGCCACGGGCATCATCAATGCCGGCCTGCGCCGCGATGGCTTTTGCAGTGGCCGTGTTGTCGCCGGTCAGCATCACCGAGGTCACACCCAGTGCCTTGAGATCGACGATGGCCTGTTTCGATGTCTCACGGATAGTGTCCGCTACCGCGAACAGTGCCAGGACGCGCGAATCGTCCGCCAGGAGGGTGACCGTGCGGCCTTGTTTTTCGTGGGTGGCCAGCTCCGCCTCCAGCTCAGGACCGCACAGTCCTTGCTCATGGATCAGACGGTGATTGCCCAGCATCAAGCGCACACCATTGACCATGCCTTCGACGCCGCGCCCAGGCAAGGCCTTGAAACTTTCTGCTTCTGGACCCTTTACATCCAAGCCCTGGACAATCGCCTTGGAAACCGGGTGGTCGGAACGAGCCGCCAGGCTGGCAGCCATCTGCTGGACTGCTGCCTCGTCACCGGCTCCCCACACCTTCCACTTCACCAGCTTGGGTTTGCCTTCGGTGATGGTGCCGGTCTTGTCCAGCGCCACCGCCTTCAGAAGCCGGGCATCTTCCAAGTAGGTTCCGCCCTTGATCAAGATCCCACGGCGCGCTCCTGCGGCCAATCCGCTGACCACCGTGACCGGCGTGGAAATGACCAGAGCGCATGGGCAGGCGATCACCAGCAGGACCAGGGCCTTGTAGAGCGCCTCCAGCCAGGTAAGTCCCATCAGGAAAGGAGTGAGGACCGCCACCGCCACGGCAATGGCGAAGACTGCGGGGGTGTAGATGGATGCGAACCGATCCACAAAGCGCTGCGTTGGTGCACGCGTGCCTTGCGCCTGCTCAACCGCTTGGATGATCCTGGCGAGGGTGGTGTTGCTGGACAAGGCTGTGACCTCGAACTCCAGCTCACCAGTCTCGTTGATCGTGCCGGCGAACACCTGGTCGCCAGGTGCCTTGTCCACGGGGATGCTCTCGCCAGTCACGGGGGCCTGGTTGATGGCGCCATTGCCCTTGGTCACCTTACCGTCCAGCGGCACGCGTTCGCCCGGCTTGATGCGCACGGTCGCTCCAATGGCCACCGAAGCCACCGGTGTAGCGGTCCACGCTCCGTTGGTGCCCAGTACCAAAGCCTCTTCGGGCGCCAGTTCCAGCAAGCCCTTGATAGCGTTTCGGGCCCGGTCCACTGCCTTGGCTTCGATGAGCTCCGCAATCGCGTACAAAGCCATCACCATCGCGGCTTCTGGCCACTGACCAATGAGGAATGCGCCGGTGACGGCCACCGACATCAGCGCATTGATGTTCAGCTTGCCGCGCAGCAGCGCCGCAATGCCTTTTTTGTAGGTGTCGATGCCGGCCAGCCAGATAGCCAGAGCGGCAATCGCCATGCCGGCCACTTTCCAGGCCATCTGGTCGGGCGCGAAGAACGAAAGTACCTCAGCCCCTGTGGCGAACACCAGCGCGGCCACCAAACGGGAGATGCCGCCTGCAAAACCATGCCCATGGTCGTCGCCTTCGGCGGATCCAGCCGCGTGTCCGCCCTCAGTTTCGCCAGCGCCTGCAACTGGCTGCGGATCGAAGCCCGCTTTGCGAATGGCGTCTAGCGCCAACGGGTAGGTGCCTTCGTCGGCATCGATCTTCAGCGTCCGCGCGCCGAGCTGAAAACCCAGAGAGCGGATCCCATCCAGAGGCTCCAGCGCCCGACGAATCTCCGCCTCCTCGGCGCTACAGTCCATGGTCGCAATGCGAAACACCCGGCCTTGGCTACCCTGGGTGTTTGCCGCAGTGACCACGGGCTGTGGATCGAAACCCGCCTTGCGGATGGCATCGAGCGCAAGGGGCAAGGCGCGATCCTCCGCATCGATCCTCAGCGTGCGCGCGCCGAGCTGGAAACCCAACGAGCGGATTCCCTCAAGCGGTTCAAGAGCCCGCCGGATCTCCGACTCTTCGGCACTGCAGTCCATGGTGGCGATTCGGAACAGCTTGCCCTGGCCCGGGCTGCTTGTGGCTGCAGGGACCACTGCTGCGGTACTGGAACAGCCCGAGGTGCAGCAGGTGTCAACAGTGGTGGGAGGTGTGCTTGTTTCTGATTTCATAGCCCAATTGGAAACCTTGAAGTGGCTTTAAAGTCAAGCAGCAAAAAGAATATGACTGCTTTGTGCTGGGTAAATCGGATTTCTGAACGGTCCGTACCCAGTCGCAGGGGCACAGGATCGACCCCACCCCGTTGAAAACCACCATCAAATCGGGCGAATTTCGATTCCCACATTCGTCACCCCGTTTTCTGACGATGCCACTGGCGTGCCCTGGTGCATGCGTGCAATAGCGCCCACTATTGCTAACCCGAGGCCATGGTTGCTTTGCCCGTGGCTGCGAGCAGGATCTGCACGGAAGAATCGGTCAAAAAGCTGCGGGAGTAGCTGGGGATCGATCGTGCTGCCGTAGTTGGTGACACTGATCAGCACACGACCCTCATCGGTGGTTCTGAGGTTGATCTGGACGATTGAGCCAGAGCTCGCGTATCGAGTGGCGTTGCCGAGCAAGTTCGACAGGGCCCGGCGCAGCAACGGCACGTCGAAGGCGCCATGCGCATCACCAACCACTTTAGCTGTGAGAGCTGCCTCGGACAGCGCGGCCTCGTGGTAGTCCAGTACGTCAGCAGCCACTGATGCAAGGCTCGCCACGGGCGCGCGGCGCGCTCCCACACCCCGATCCGCCTGGGACAGGAACAGCATGTCATTGACGATGCCGGTCAGGCGGTGCAACTCCTCCAAGTTGGACGCTAGCACCTCGCGCATATCCGCCCGCTCAGGGCGCAGCAAAGCCAATTCATTGTTGGCAATGAGCGTGGCCAAAGGCGTGCACAACTCATGCGCCACGTCCGCATTGAAGCCCTCCATTTGTAAATACGCCTTCTCAATGCGCGCCAGAAGCGCGTTGAACTGGTCGATCAGAGGCACGAGCTCAAGGGGCTGCTCAGCGCTATCGAGCCGTTGATGCAGATTATCAGCCGACACTGCGCGCGTCTGGCTGGCCAGTCTTCGAACGGGCGCCAAGCCTAGATTGACCAGGGAAAATCCGCCCAGTGACACCACGATGCTCCCACCGATGGCGGCCACCAGCAAGGTGACTGCAAGCCGGTGCAGCAATTGGTTGTCGGTTTGGATGTCCAGCGACAGCTTGACGCTCAAACCCTTTGATGGCGTTTGGCCTGTGGTCTGTGGCACCTCAAACTGCCTTTGGCGCCACACCGTCTTCGCAGTCTCGTTTCGTGTACGGACGTAGAGGACAAACCCATCGGCCTGCGCAACCTCTAGCGACAGATCTCCGTGCCCCACCAAGAAATCATCAAGTTTGTGCGCAAGGCCTTCCGAGTCCCCGTGCTCCTTGCCGTCCAGCAGCAGGTGCCGAATGACGTTTTCCTTTTGCGCTAGCGTTTCCTCTTGCCGATCTCGAAAATTGAATTCGGTCACCAGATACACGGCTAGACAAACCAGCCCGAGCCCGGCAAAGCTCTGCAGTGCCAGCCACCACGACAATCGCTGGCGCAATGAGCGATGCCGGACCAGCGTAGTCATTCTTTGCGCTCCTCCATGACGTATCCCATGCCACGGATGGTGTGCAGCAGTGCTGTGTCAAAGGGTACGTCGATCTTGGTGCGCAGACGCCGGATCGCGACTTCAACAACATTGGTATCGCTGTCGAAGTTCATGTCCCAAACCTGTTCAGCAATCTCCGTTCGAGAGAGAACTTCGCCCTTTCTTCTCAGAAACAATGTCAGCAGCAGAAACTCCTTGGCAGTCAGGTCCAAGCGCTGACCGCCTCGGGACGCCTTACGCCGGACCAGGTCGACCTCAAGGTCGGCCAACCGCAGCTGCGTGGGCTCAACCGTATCCCTTGAACCGTGGGTACGTCTGAGCAGAACCTGGATGCGGGCGCTCAACTCGGAAAATGCGAAGGGCTTGACCAAATAGTCGTCAGCGCCTGTCTGAAGGCCTAGTACCCGATCCTCGACACTAACCCTGGCCGTCAGCATCAAGACGGGAGTCTGCTTCGTCTTGCGAAAGGCCGCCAGCAGGCTGAAGCCATCGATCCCAGGGAGCATTGCATCTAGTACCAGCAGGTCGTGCCCGCCTTCAAGGGCCATGTGCAGGCCGTCCACACCGTTGTGGGCGACATCCACCACATAGCCGACCTCTCCGAGACCCTTTCGGAGGTACTCGGCCAGCTTGACTTCATCTTCAATGAGCAGAATTTTCATGAGGTCATTCTCGAAGAATGCGACCTGTTCGCAGATTACGAATTTGTCATCTGGCTGTTGGCGTCTTGTTGTGGGCCAATTTCTAAAGTTCCCTCTGTGTCGAAAGGCATAGCTGCTGGCATATCGCCGACGGCTTACTTGAATCAAGGGACAAAACAATGAACATTCGCAAACCCCTCGCGCTCTCCCTGATCGCCCTCGCCATTACGGCCCCAGGCCTAGCATCTGCCTCCTCGCTGTATCACGCTGCTGACGGAGAGGTTGGCGTGACCACCCATCCCGATCACGTGCAAAGCACGGTGTCACGTGATGACGTGCTTCGGTCTGTTGAGATTGCGCGCAAGGACGGTTCATTGGCGGCCCTTTCGCGCGGCGGATCCCTGCCTATCAAAGCCACTAGCTCCCCCAAGACCCGTGAGCAGGTGCGGCAGGAATACCTGAACATGTCTGCAGAAGAGAAGCAGCAGATCAAGGAACTGTACGGCACGGGGGGCTAATTCGGGACAGTGCCGAGTTCATCCGTGCTCCGAGAGACGTCACGCGAAGCTCTCTTTGCCCCATGCTAGACTCAAAAAATGTATCGCTTGATAGCTGTTTTCATGCTCGCTTTGCTCCCGTTCCAGTTCAGCTGGTCAGCGGTCGCTGCGTACTGCGCGCATGAGAGCTCGACCGCCCAGGCGCAACACGTGGGGCATCACGAACACGAACACGATGTCAAAAGCGAAGTCGGCCAAGTGGATAAAACTGACCGAGGCGCGGACATGTCCGATATCGACTGTTCGGTTTGCCACGGAGCTGGTATCGGGGCCCTCAACTGGTCCTGTGCCAAGCAAAGCATCTCCCACGACCGTCGAGTGGGTTCGCCGCTTGGCGAGCGCCTGGCTGCTGTAACGCCCACTCCTCCTGATCGCCCTCAGTGGCCCGTCCTCGCCTGATCGGCGGGGCATCTCTCCTTCTTTTTGGTCAGTCTTGTCCGCCCTAGGCGGACGCAGTTGTGCGTGTCATGAATGCAATGACTGACGAGTTGCCAGGCAGCTGTACGGTTGCCAGTCCGCCGATTCCTTCGTGTTTTGAAACCACTGGAGAATCCGATGTTCAAGGGTCTTTACCTTCAAGAAACCCGGCGCGCATGGCGTGGCCACCCAAAATTCAGGCTTGCGGCAGGAGCCGCAGCCATATTGCTTACGGCCTCGGGCGGAGCCCTTGCTCAAGGCGTGTCCCAAAGGCCAGCCGCCGAAGAGAGATCCGCTCAAACGGCTGCAGGGCTACCTGGTGAGCCACTGTCTCTGGTCCAAGCCATCGAACTGGCTTTGGAGGGAAATCCGGAAGTGGCGGCAGCGACGCGCCAATTCGAGGCAACCGAAGGGCAAGTTCTTCAAGGACGCTCTCGCCCCAATCCCGAGCTCGCATACTCCCTGGAAGACGCGCGTTCCCAGACACGTACGCAAAGTTGGCAACTCAACCTGCCAGTGGAGTTGGGTGGAAAGCGAGCGGCTCGTACCAAGGCCGCCGAAAAATCCCGCGAACAAGCGCAAGCCCAACTCGCTGAGCTCAAGGCCACCGTGCGGGCCAATGTCGCTGCAGCTTACTTTGATGTTCTGACTGCGCAGGAAAGACTGGCGCTCGCTAGAGACAGCGCTGCGCTGGCCAAGTCGTCAACGGACACTGTCGCCAAGCGCGTTGCAGCCGGCAAGGTGTCACCCGTAGAAGAGTCCAAGGCCCGGGTTGCCGAAGCCGGCGTGCGCGTTGAACTGGCCCAGGCCGCAAGTGAACAACGCAATGCCCTGTCTCGCCTTTTCGCGCTGTTGGGACGGATCGATGCGCCGTACACCGTCCTGGAGGGCAAGGCCGAGAACCTGCCCTCGGTCCCGAGCCTCGTCGATCTCCAGCCCCTGATTGCTTCTTCGCCAGGCGTGGTACTTGCGCGAATCGAGGTGGATCGGCGCAAGGCCTTGACCGACCTGGAACAAAGCAAGCGCGTCCCCGATGTCACCGTCAGCGTCGGCATGCAGCGCAGCAACGAGACGCAGCGCAACGTCCTTCTTTTCGGGGTCTCTGTGCCTCTTCCCGTCTTCGACCGCAACCAAGGCAACCTCCTGGAGGCGCTGAAACTTGAGGACAAGGCCCGCGATGAGCTGCAAGCAGCCACCGTGCGCCTGCACAGCGAAGTGGCGCAGGCACGAGAGCGCCTTTCCACGATCACCGCAGAGGTTCAGTCACTGCAGCAGGAAGTTCTGCCCGGTGCGAAGTCGGCCTATGACGCCGCCACCATTGGGTTCGAGAACGGTAAGTTCAATTTCCTGGAAGTGCTCGATGCCCAACGCACTTACTTCACCGCCAAATCCCAGTACCTCAAAGCCCTTGGCGAAGCACACCGTGCAGCGGCTGATATCGACCGCCTGCTCGGGGCCAGCATGGTTTCCGGCCTGATCGCAACGCAACACTGAGCATGACCATGAACATGAACTCCAGCAAATCCACCATCAGTAAAAAACACCTGATCGCCATTGCAGTAGTCCTCGCACTAGGGGTCGGCGCGGGAACCTTCATCTTGCAAGGTGGCGGCAAGCCCAAAGCTGCGACCGCCGAGGGCGATGGCCACGGGCATGGCAGCCATACTGAAGCGAAGGGACACGGCGACGGTGAACACCATGGCAAGGGTGGCGAAAAGGGCCACGACGATGACAAGGGGCATGCCGATGGTGAACACCATGAAAAGAGCGAAGCCAAGGGACCACATGGCGGTACCGTGTTCAAGGAAGGCGACTTCAGCTTGGAAGCATTGTTGTCTGAAGACGGTGGCGAGCCTCGACTGCGAATCTGGCTGTCCGACAAAGATAAACCGCTGCCCCTGAATGCTGCAACGGTCACGGCAACTGTGACCCGCCCGACAGATGAAAAGCAGAAACTGACGTTTGCCGCTGAAAAAGACAGTCTTGTCAGCCGGGAGATCGTTGCTGAACCCCATGCGTTCGACATAGAGATCATTGCGCAGACTGCCACAGAGCCTTTCATGTTCGTGATGAGCAAGGAAGAAGGAAAGATCGAACTGACCGATGCCCAGATAAAGGCTGCATCCATCAGCCTGGACAATGCGGTCAAAGCCAACATCAAGACGGCCTTGCTTCTTCCCGGCGAGATACGCTTGAACGAAGACCGCACGTCTCACGTTGTTCCCCGGCTTGCGGGAGTCGTGGAAAGCGTCAATGCCAGCTTGGGCCAAGTGGTCAAGAAAGGGCAAGTTTTGGCGGTGATCGCGAGCCCGACTGCTTCCGAGCAACGCAGCGAGCTGCAGACGGCCCAAAAGCGCTTAACGCTGGCCAAAACCACCTACGAGCGAGAGAAAAAGCTGTGGGAGCAGAAGGTGTCTGCCGAACAGGACTATCTGCAGGCCAAGCAGGCCTTGAGCGAAGCGGAGGTTGCCGTCGCCAACGCCCATCAGAAGCTGAGCGCCATGGGGTTGTCCGCCTCGTCAGTGTCTGGTCTCAATCGCATAGAGCTGCGTGCGCCCTTTGACGGCATCGTCATCGAGAAGCACCTGAGTCTCGGCGAGGCGGTGAAGGAAGATGCTGCGGTTTTCACCATCTCGGACCTATCCCAGGTGTGGGCCGAGATCAACGTTCCGGCAAAAGACCTACCAGCGGTGCGTGTGGGCGAGAAGGTCACGATCAAGGCCACCGCCTTTGACGCCTCCGCTACAGGCACTGTCGCTTTTGTAGGAGCGCTCATTGGCGAGCAAACCCGCACGGCAAAAGCCCGCGTGGTTCTTGGCAACCCTAAGGGCGCTTGGCGCCCCGGCCTGTTCGTCAATGTCGAGGTGGTGTCCGAAGAGACGGCTGCGCCTGTAACCATCTCAGCAGACGCCGTCCAAAACGTTGGGGAAAAGCCGGTGGTCTTTCTCAGAGTCGACGGCGGCTTTATCGCCCAACCCGTGAAGCTGGGCCGAAGCGATGGCAAGCGGGTCGAAGTCCTCTCGGGTCTCAAAGCCGGCATGCCCTACGCCTCGACCGGCAGCTTCGTGGTGAAGTCTGAACTCGGCAAGGGATCTGCCGAACACACGCACTGATCGCGGAGCGCATACATGTTTGAAAAACTCATTCGATTCTCGATCGAGCAGCGATGGCTGGTGTTGTTGGCGGCGTTGGGCATGGCGGCCCTTGGCGTCTTCAGCTACCAAAAACTGCCCATCGATGCGGTCCCTGACATCACAAACGTCCAGGTTCAGATCAACACCCAGGCCGCAGGCTACTCGCCTTTGGAGACTGAGCAGCGGGTTACATACCCCATCGAGACGGTCATGGCTGGCCTGCCAAACCTGGAGCAGACCAGGTCGCTTTCGCGATACGGTCTGTCGCAGGTGACCGTCATTTTTAAAGACGGAACCGACATCTATTTTGCTCGGCAGCTCGTCAACGAGCGTATCCAGGAGGCGCGCGACAAGCTGCCTGCCGGCATCACGCCAGCGCTGGGGCCCATCTCGACCGGGCTGGGCGAAATCTATCTCTGGACTGTCGAAACCAAGGACGGGGCGAAGAAGCCCGATGGCTCACCCTATACCGCAACAGACCTGCGCGAGATTCAGGACTGGATCATCAAGCCACAGCTGCGAAATGTTCCTGGCGTGACCGAGATCAATTCCATTGGCGGCTTTGCCAAGGAATACCAGATCGCGCCCATCCCTGAACGACTGGCATCCCTGGGCGTGACGTTGCAGGACGTGGTCACTGCGCTGGACCGCAATAACGGCAACGTGGGCGCGGGCTATATCGAAAAGCGCGGCGAGCAGTACCTCATTCGCGCACCCGGCCAAGTCAAATCCCTGGAAGACATTGGCAACGTGATCCTGAGCAGCGCCAACGGTGTCCCTGTGCGCGTGCGCGACGTGGCTGAGGTGGGCATTGGCCGAGAGCTGCGCACCGGTGCAGCAACCGATAACGGGCGCGAAGTGGTCCTCGGCACGGTGTTCATGCTGATCGGCGAGAACAGCCGGACTGTCTCGCAGGCGGTGGACAAGAAGATGTTGGAAGTCAACAAGAGCCTCCCAGACGGAGTACACGCGGTGACGGTCTACGACCGTACCGTGCTTGTTGACAAAGCCATCAGTACGGTGAAGAAGAACCTGCTGGAAGGCGCAGTTCTCGTGATCGTGATCCTGTTCCTCTTTCTGGGCAACATCCGCGCCGCAATCATCACGGCAATGGTCATCCCCTTGTCGATGCTCTTCACCTTCACGGGTATGGTCCAGTACAAGGTGAGCGCCAACCTGATGAGCCTGGGGGCGCTGGACTTCGGCATCATCATCGACGGCGCTGTCGTGATCGTGGAGAACTGCGTGCGGCGACTTGCCCACGCTCAGGCGCACCACGGCCGGCCGCTGACCCGGGCCGAGCGCTTTCATGAAGTGTTTCTGGCCTCCCAGGAGTCACGCCGCCCATTGCTGTTCGGACAGCTCATCATCATGGTGGTGTACCTGCCCATCTTCGCGCTGACAGGCGTTGAAGGGAAGATGTTCCACCCCATGGCATTCACGGTGGTCGCGGCACTGCTGGGCGCCATGATTCTGTCGGTGACATTCGTCCCCGCAGCGGTGGCCCTGTTCATCGGCAATCGGGTCAGCGAGAAGGAAAACTTCCTGCTGGGCCATGCCAAGCGCTTGTATGGTCCACTGCTCGACCGTGTCATGGCCGCCAAGGCGGTCGTACTGACCGCAGCTGCAGTTGCTGTGGTCTTGTGCGGGTTGATCGCCACGCGCATGGGCAGCGAATTTGTGCCCAATCTCAATGAAGGCGACTTTGCGATCCAGGCGCTGCGCATCCCGGGTACCAGCCTTTCCCAGTCAGTCCAAATGCAGCAGCAGATTGAAAGGACCTTGAAAGAGAAGTTCCCCGAGATCGAGCGCATCTTCGCCAGAACCGGTACTGCGGAGATTGCCTCGGACCCCATGCCGCCGAACATTTCGGACGGGTACATCATGCTCAAGCCAATGGCCGAATGGCCCGAACCTCGAAAAACCCGCGACGAACTACTCGCGGCGATTCAGGAAGTCATCGGGAAAATCCCGGGCAACAACTATGAGTTCTCCCAGCCCATTCAGCTGCGCTTTAACGAGCTGATCTCCGGGGTGCGCAGTGACGTAGCCGTGAAGATCTTCGGTGACGACATGGATGTCCTGAACAAGTCCGCAGAAGAAGTCTCCGCAATGCTGCAGAAGATTCAGGGCTCCTCTGAGGTGAAGGTTGAGCAGACGACGGGGCTTCCGATGCTCACCGTGAATATCGACCGCCAGAAGGCTGCTCGCTATGGTCTGAACGTTGCCGACATTCAAGACACTGTGGCCACCGCTATCGGTGGACGCGAGGCCGGCACTATGTTCGAAGGCGACCGCAGATTCGACATCCTGGTTCGTCTGCCTGAATCCCTGCGCAACGATCTCGAAGGGATGAAGCGCCTTCCTATCCCGCTGCCGCGTTCTGCCAATGGGACAGAGGCCAAAACGAACTTCATCCCGCTGGGCGAGGTAGCAACATTCGAGCTTGCTCCTGGCCCCAACCAGGTGAGTCGAGAGAACGGCAAGCGCCGCATCGTCGTGAGCACCAACGTGCGCGGGCGCGATGTGGGCTCTTTCGTCGCAGAGGCTGAGAAAGGCCTGGCCCAGATCAAGATTCCTACCGGCTATTGGACGAGCTGGGGCGGAACCTTCGAGAACTTGCAGTCGGCCACGCAGCGCCTGCAGGTCGTCGTGCCGGTGTCCCTGCTGCTGGTTTTCGTGCTGCTATTCGCTATGTTCGGCAACGTCAAGGATGGTCTGCTGGTCTTCACTGGCATCCCATTCGCTTTGACGGGGGGCATCCTGGCGCTTTGGCTTCGCGACATTCCGATGTCTATCTCTGCGGCTGTCGGCTTCATCGCGCTTTCTGGGGTGGCCGTGCTCAATGGTCTGGTGATGATTTCGTACATCCGCAGCTTGAGGGAAGGCGGCGTTGGTCTTGACGAAGCAATCCGTGACGGCGCGCTCACCCGGCTACGGCCGGTTCTGATGACTGCCCTGGTGGCCTCGCTGGGCTTCATTCCAATGGCCATTGCGACAGGCACCGGCGCTGAAGTCCAGCGTCCCCTGGCCACCGTGGTGATCGGCGGAATTCTCTCGTCCACGCTGCTCACGCTTCTCGTGCTGCCGATTCTTTACCGTCTGGCCCACCGGCCCGATGAGGAAGATGAGGACGTGTCCGCTGAGCCCTCGCATCCCCCAGACGTGTCCGCGTCCGCGTAGTTGAAACGGTCCCGCTCGCTGATCGTGGGACCGTCCCTTTTCTCCAACCCCAAAGGAACTGTCATGAAACTCTCCCAACTTATTCTCGCCCTGTCAGTGTCGATCTCGGGCGCAGCCTTCGCTGCGGACAATCACGGTCACGACCTAAAGCCGATGCACGGTGGTGCTGTTGCAGAAGCCAAGGAGGTCGAGTACGAATTCGTTGCTAGCGCCGACAAACTGCAGCTCTATATGCGCGACCACGGGAAGCCCGTTGCTGTGACGGGGATGACCGCCAAGGTCACTCTGCTGGCTGGCAGCGAGAAGCAGGAAGTTCAGCTCCAGGTCAGCGACGGCAAGCTGGAAGCGTCGGGCAGCTTCAAGGTTCCCGCAGGTACCAAAGCCGTTGTCGCCGTCTCAAAGGCCGGCAAGTCGGTTGCCTCCGTCCGCTTCACGCTGAAGTAGTACACGAAGGCCGGCTGGGTGGATCGCCTTCGCAACGCCTCCAGAAGTGATCCCACTTTCCGAAGTCCGTTCACGTCAAAGCAGCTGACCTGTGCTGGAGGCCAAAAAAGGAGCGATCCATGTCAATGCAGGCGGCACAGGTCGCGCTCTTTGCCAAGCTGTTTTGGATTTGGATCGGCTTGTTGACCTCCGTGTTTGTGTTTTGGAGGCTGCGGCGTATCTGGCTCAAACGCCACCCGCCAATGGCGGTGAGAGTCAAGTACAGCCGACGCTTGACCAAGAGACTGAGGGATCGACAGGCAATGCGTTTGAAATACCGAAATACACCGAAATCGCGGCACCGCCAGATGCAATCCAAGGAGGCAGACCGTGGGTAAAAGTGACGGAGTCGCTGACAAACCTGCAGTCGCTGATCAACAACCTCCACAGCAAAGAATCAGATCCATGACAAAAATTCCTCCACATTCAGGCACCCGCCGCCTCTGCGTGATCCTGACTTCTGTGCTGGTTGCTAGCTTGCTGGCGGGTTGTGCCACCCCTACTGGGGCCGATCCTTCCGCCGAAGCGCCATACTGTTACAAGACCAGTAAGGGCAGAGTAGTCGCGTGCACTCGGGTACCCGCCCCCAGCCTGAATGCCGACGCTCAGGCGAAGCGCTTTACTCCCGATCCGAATGCGCTCACCGTCTACGTCGTACGGCGCAACTGGGGAGATGGCGGGCGGTTTGTGAAGATCAGCGCGGATAACGAAATGGCCGCCGAGACTCTCCCCAACACGATGGTGCGCTTCAAGTTGAAGCCAGGAACGCATACGTTCACCTTGGATTTCGAAGGAGAGCGTCAAGTCGCAACCGTGGATGGCAAAGCTGGTGACCTACGATTTCTTCGGATCGATGGAACGGTTTGGGCATGGAAGAGCACGTTTGTATGGGCGACTGACGGCGAGGATGCTATTCGGGAAAGGGCTTACAAGGCTCGCCTGGTCGCCGACCTGACGGTCAAGTGACCTCGGGGGAGCAGACAAAAAATCCCTGGGGTTCAGTGAACGTGTTGATGGTGCACGTCAGGAGCATGGGGATGAGCGTGGGTCATAGGTTCATGGGTGTGCTTGTGACTGTGGCTGCCCTTTGGCATCACAAAGTGCACATGTGAATGGTGCCCATCGTCGTGCCGGTGGGCATGCTCATGCTCAAGCACTTCGTGTGTGTGCTCGTGACCATGGCTTTCCGCCAAGTGCAGTACCACTCCCGCCAGCATCAATACCCCGCCCAGCAGCATCAACCATCCCGCAGAGCGGTCCCCGAAACCGAAGGCCACGGCAGCACCGATGAAGGGCGCGAAAGCAAACACCGAGCCTGTGCGCGCCGCGCCAAACGCCCGCTGGGCAAGAAGGTAAAAGCGCAGACTCAGGCCGTAGCCAGTGGCTCCCACGGCGAGAAGTCCTAGGGATCGTCTCAGAAAACGGAAAATAAAGCACGTTAAGCCGGTGGCAGTGGTCGCAACGGTCTGAACTTGCCTGCGCCGACCTTGGTGCTGCTGCGCCAGAGGTAATCGCCGGTCAGATTGATGTGTTCCCACCCCAGCGGTGACAGGTATTGAAACAGCGTCTCGTCTACCGGTTTGCCGTGCCCGTTCAAAGCATTGGTTGCCCGTTCCAGATAGGCCGTGTTCCAAAGCACGATGGCCGCCGTTACCAGATTGAGGCCGCTGGCCCGGTAGCGTTGTTGCTCAAAACTGCGGTCGCGGATTTCGCCCAGTCGGTTGAAGAACACCGCCCTGGCCAGCGCGTTGCGCGCCTCGCCTTTGTTGAGTCCGGCCTGCACGCGGCGGCGCAGCTCCACGCTTTGCAGCCAATCCAGTATGAACAGCGTGCGCTCAATGCGCCCCAGCTCGCGCAGTGCAACGGCCAGTCCGTTCTGACGCGGATAGCTGCCGAGCTTGCGCAACATCAGCGAGGCCGTCACCGTACCCTGCTTGATCGAAGTGGCGAACCGCAAGATTTCATCCCAATGGGCGCGTATCTGCTTGATGTTCAGCCGGTCGCTGCTAATCACCGGCTTGAGCGCGTCATAGGCGGCATCGCCCTTTGGGATGAATAGCTTGGTGTCGCCCAGGTCTCGGATACGTGGCGCGAATCGGAAGCCCAGTAGGTGCATCAGGCCGAAGACATGATCGGTAAAGCCCGCTGTGTCGGTGTAGTGCTCCTCGATCCGCAAGTCCGACTCGTGGTACAGCAGGCCATCGAGCACATAGGTTGAATCACGCACGCCGACGTTGACTACCTTGGTGCTGAAGGGCGCGTACTGGTCGGAGATATGGGTATAAAACGTCCGGCCTGGACTGCTTCCATACTTCGGGTTGATATGCCCGGTGCTCTCCGCTTTGCTGCCGGTTCTGAAATTTTGGCCATCCGACGATGACGTGGTGCCATCGCCCCAGTTTCCGGCAAAGGATTGCCGGAACTGCGCGTTGACCAGTTCGGCCAGCGCCGTTGAGTACGTTTCATCCCGGATGTGCCAGGCTTGCAGCCACGACAGCTTGGCGTAAGTCGTGCCTGGGCAGGACTCGGCCATCTTGGTTAGCCCGAGATTGATGCCATCAGCCAGGATCGTCGTCAGCAGCAAGGTTTTGTCCTTGGCCGTGTCGCCGGTCTTCAGATGCGTGAAATGCCGGGTGAAGCCTGTCCACTCATCAACTTCCATCAGCAGTTCGGTAATCTTGACGTGTGGCAGCAGCATCGCCGACTGGTCGATTAGGGCTTGTGCGGTCTCCGGCACCGCCGCGTCCAGCGGCGTGATCTTCAGGCCGGACTCGGTAATGATGGCATCCGGCAGATCATTGGCCGCCGCCATGCGGTTGACGGTGGCAAGCTGCTGTTCCAGCAATGCCAGTCGGTCGTGCAAATACTGATCGCAATCGGTGGCCACTGCCAGCGACAATTCGTTGGCCAGCTTCAGAGTAGCGAACTTCTCGGCCGGCACCAGGTACTCATCAAAGTCCTTGAACTGGCGCGAACCCTGCACCCAGACATCGCCTGATCGCAGCGCGTTCTTTAGCTCTGACAGGGCGCACAGCTCGTAGTAGCGCCGGTCAATGCCATCGTCCGTGAGCACCAGTTTCGCCCAGCGTGGCTTGATGAATGCGGTCGGCGCGTCGGCGCGTCGGCGGGCACCTTGCGGGCGTTGTCGCTGTTCATGCCGCGAAGCACCTCGATGGCATCGAGTACGCCCTTGGCGGCTGGTGCCGCCCGTAACTTAAGTACGTCCAGGAACTGCGGCGCGTAGCGGCGCAACGTGGCGTAGCTTTCACCGATGCGATGCAGAAAGTCGAAGCTCTCCGGCTGCGCGAGCTTTTGCGCCTCCGTGACGCTGGCGGCGAAGGTATCCCACGGCATTACGGCCTCGATGGCGGCGAACGGATCGCCGCCGCTCTGTTTGGCTTCCAGCAAGGCTTGGCCGATGCGGCCATACATCCGCACCTTGTCATTGATCGCCTTGCCGGAAGCCTGAAACTGCTGCTGATGCTTGTTCTTGGCGGCGTTGAATAGTTTGCCAATGATGCGGTCGTGCAGGTCGATGATTTCGTCGGTGACGGTGGCCATACCTTCAATGGCCAGCGAAACCAGAGTGGCATAGCGTCGTTGCATCTCGAACTTTGCCAGATCGGCAGGCGTCATCTGCCCACCCTCACGGGCGATCTTGAGCAGGCGGTTCTGGTGAACTTGTCGCTCGATGCCTGCGGGAAGGTCAAGCGCCTGCCAAGCCTTGAGGCGCTCGATGTGTTCAAGCATATGCCGAGAGTTCGGCTTGACGGGCGACTGGCGCAGCCATGCCAGCCACGTCAATTTGCTGCCGTCCTTGCGCTTGAGAAGTTCGTCCAGGCGCTGACGGTGGAGCGATAACAAAGAATCGGTCAACGCCGCGTAAATACGCCGGTTGGCACGGGTGATGGCCTCGGCGCTCGCGCGCTCGATGGCATTCATGGCGGGCAGGATGATGCTCTGCCGCCGCAGGTTTTCGACAAGGGTGCTGGCCAGCACAATCCCTTTATCGGTCTGCAAGGCCAGCTCGGTCAATGTATGCACGGCTTGCCGGTAGTGACTCATGGTGAAGGGCTTGAACCCGAACACCGTTTGCAGCTCGACCAAGTGCTCCCGCCGCGTCTGCTCGCGCTGGCCGTAATCGTTCCAACTTTCCACCGGCACCTTGAGTTGTGCGGCCACCATGCGCAACAGGGGCGGAAACGGAGGCTCATCGATGCCCAAGAAGATGCCAGGGAATCGCAAGTAGCAAAGCTGCACGGCGAAGCCCAATCGATTCGCAGCGCCGCGACGCTGGCGGATCACCGATAGGTCGGTTTCGTTGAACGTGTAGTGCCGTATCAGTTCGTCTTTGGCATCTGGTAGTGCCAGCAGGCTTTCGCGCTCGGTGGCGGACAGGATTGAGCGGCGCGGCATGATCAGTCTTCCCGCAGGTACTGGTACAAGGTTTCGCGACTGATGCCGAAGTCACGGGCCACCAAGGTTTTTTGATCGCCTGCCGCGACTCGCTGTTTCAACTTGGCAATTTGTTCGCTGTTCAGCGATTTCTTTCGTCCCCGGTAGGCACCGCGCTGCTTGGCCAGCACGATTCCCTCGCGCTGGCGTTCGCGGATCAGTGCGCGCTCGAACTCCGCAAAAGCCCCCATGACCGACAGCATCAAATTGGCCATCGGTGAGTCATCGCCGGTGAACGCCAGCCCTTCTTTGACAAACTCCATCCGCACGCCCCGTTGTGTCAGCCCCTGAACGATGCGGCGCAGGTCATCGAGATTGCGTGCCAACCTGTCCATGCTGTGCACCACCACGGTGTCGCCCTCGCGCACAAAGGCCAGCAGCCTTTCAAGTTCGGGACGTTGCGTGTCCTTGCCGGAAGCCTTATCGGTGAATACCTTACCGACTTCGATTTGCTCCAGTTGCCGATCAGGGTTCTGGTCGAAGCTGCTGACGCGGATATAGCCAATGCGTTGACCTTGCAAGGTGCCTCCAAAGGTAAAAGTGTCAGGATGAAATCCATTACCCTTGGCGGCTTGTGTCAATAAATACAAACTACAACTCTATTCTGACGTGCTTTGCGCCAAGCATCTGACATCAGGTTAGGGTATAGCTTAACCGGACACCTCGGCCTCTGTGCCTTTACTGCTTTTCGGTACAACCGTCAAGAACAGGCAGAGCGCTCCGATAGTTATCGCCACATCAGCGAGGTTGAAGGCGGGCCAGTGCGCAAGTCGCCAATGGAAGTCAAGGAAATCAACAACCTGTCCACGCAGCACACGATCCGCGACATTGCCCAGCGCACCGCCGAGGATCAGGCTGTATCCCATCGCTTCGAGACGGGGCAATTGCTGGCACAGCATGCGTCCCAGCCAAGCAGAAACGACCAGGCCCAGCGTGATGAAAAAGTAACGTTGCCAGCCGCCAGCGTTCGCCAGAAAGCTGAATGCCGCGCCGGGATTCAGGACATGGACGAAGTTGAAGAAGGGCGTGACTTCGACCTGTTCACCGTAGGCAAACGTGCGGGTGATGGCGAACTTTGCGAGCTGATCGGTCATGACAGCACTGGCGGCCACTGCGAACCAGACCCAAGTCGATGTGCGGCGAGCCGATTGCCACACAGGGACGGCCAGCGGCATCAGCCACCCGGCGAGCGCCGTGCAACTCAATCCAAGTACCCACCCCGCCAGCACATCGGCAGGAAAGTGCATTCCGGCTGCGATGCGTGACCAACCGACCAATGCGGCGTACAACACCAAGCCGATGCGGCCACGACGGCCTATCAAAGGCCAGAGCGCGCCGACCACCAGCGCGGCATAGGTGGCATGCCCGCTGGGCAGGCTGTAGTGTCGTTCGATGCCCCCGATAACGCGCACCATGTCGCCAAAAACGGCAGGCGGGCGTGGAAAGTCGATCCATAGCTTCAAGATGGTGGCGACGAGAAATGCCAACGCAAAGGCCACGCTAAAGACTCTGAGTCTGTACCGGATGGCATCGGCCCGCGTTGGGTCAGGTGCCGACTTTGACCATCCCCACATCGCCAAGAGCATCAGTGGTGCAGTCCAGTAGTTGCCTATCACAAGGTTGAAGAACGATGCCAGCGGTTCCAGCGCTGCAGGTGTGCTCATGTTGATGGCTTGGAACAACGCGATGTTCAGACCACCCCAGTCGTAGAGAAAGAATTTCCAGCTCATTTGCGCAACAGCCTCAAGCCATTGCCAACGACGAGCAAGCTGGCCCCCATATCAGCAAACACCGCCATCCACATGGTCGCTTGACCCGTGAAGGTCAGCACCAGAAATACTGCCTTGATGCCAAGGGCCAGCACAATGTTTTGCATCAGCACCTGCGCCGTCGCACGCGACAGGCGCACGAAGGTCGGAATCTTGCGCAGGTTGTCGTCCATCAGGGCCACGTCGGCGGTCTCGATTGCGGTATCTGTGCCAGCCGCTCCCATTGCAAAGCCGATGTCCGCACGCGCCAAGGCCGGGGCATCGTTGATGCCATCACCGACCATGCCAACCTTGCCGCTTCGGGCCAGTTGCTCCACTTCGCGCAATTTGTCATCTGGGAGTAGGTTGCCTTGCGCACGGTCGATTCCGGCTTGTGCGGCAATGGCCTGTGCCGTATGGGGGTTGTCGCCGGTCAGCATCATGGTGTTGATGCCCAGTGCGTGCAGCTCGGCGATGGCGGTCCTGCTGCTGTCCTTGATGGTGTCCGCTACGGCGAATAAGGCATGTACCGCCTTTGCGCCTACCAACATCACGACGGTCTTGCCAGCGGTTTCCAGCGCAGCGATGCGCTGCTCCAGCTCTGGTGTGCACTGCCCCAGCTCTTCGAGCATCCGGTGGTTGCCCAGATGGTAGGTCGCACCGTTGATTTGGCCTTGCACACCCCGACCGGGCAGCGCGTTGAATTCGGCCACGTCGAGCAAGGCAACCCCGTCCGTCTGCGCGGCCTGTGCCACCGCCTTGGATACAGGATGGTCCGAGCGGGCCGCCAGACTGGCAGCGATGCTGCGGCTGTCCGAGGCGAGTGCATTGCCCCATGTGACAAAGTCGGTCTGTGCGGGCTTGCCGTGCGTGATCGTGCCGGTCTTGTCCAGAGCCAGCCAGCGCAGCTTGCGGCCTTCTTCCAGATAGACGCCACCTTTGATGAGAATGCCGTGGCGGGCGGCGGCGGCCAGGCCGCTGACGATGCTGACCGGTGTAGAGATCACCAGTGCGCACGGGCAGGCGACCACCAGCAGAACCAATGCACGGTAGATCCAGTCGAGCCATGCCGCACCCATGAACAGC
The DNA here is from genome assembly GCF_002749705.1 of Acidovorax sp. 56. Lineage (NCBI taxonomy): Bacteria > Pseudomonadati > Pseudomonadota > Betaproteobacteria > Burkholderiales > Comamonadaceae > Acidovorax > Acidovorax sp. 56. The sequence goes on along the minus strand of NZ_PEEV01000001.1, from coordinate 920,487 downwards.
GGCGGCAACAACGCGACGGCGATGGCAACGCCGAATACAACGGGGGTGTACCAGCGGGCGAACTGATCGACAAAACGCTGAGTCGGCGCACGACTACCTTGCGCAGCCTCTACCGCGTGAATGATCCGGGCCAAAGTGGAGTTGTTGGCCAAGGCGGTGACGCGGTACTCGAACGAGCCGGATTCGTTGATCGTGCCAGCGAACACCGAATCACCGGGGGATTTTTCGACCGGGAGGCTTTCACCCGTGATCGGGGCTTGGTTGACGGCAGAGCGGCCTTCCAGCACCTCACCATCAAGGGCGATGCGCTCACCTGGTTTGACCCGGACGCGGGCGCCGATGGTGATTTGCTTGGCGCCCACCTCGCGCCATGTGCCGTCAGCCTGCTGTACCGTGGCCTGTTCCGGGGTCAGGTCGAGCAGGCCACGGATAGCGTTACGAGCGCGATCCAGCGATTTGGCTTCGATTACCTCGGCCAGCGCGAACAGTACCATCACCATTGCCGCTTCGGGCCAGTGGCCGATCAACATGGCACCCGTGACCGCAATCGACATGAGGGCGTTCATGTTGAGATTACGGTTCTTGAGCGCAATCCACCCCTTCTTGTAGGTGGAGAGGCCACCCGTGAAGACCGCGACAAGCGCCAGAACGACAACCGACCAGTGATTGCCGTTGTGGAGCCAGTAGACCGCCTCGGCCGCCGATGCAGTGACCAAGGAGATGCCCAGCGGCCACCAGTTGGTCGGCGTGGTCACAGGGGCGGCGGATGGAGATGCGACCTCTGCCGTGTCCACGACCTGCGCCTCGAATCCAAGCGCTTGCAGTGCCACGAGCACGTCTGGCAGAACCTGGTTCGCATGGCGTACCGACAGCGTGCGCTGCATCAGGTTGAAATCGAGATCAGCAACACCGGCCACGGTGCCGAGCTTGTTGCGGATCAACGTCTCTTCGGTCGGGCAATCCATCTTGGCAATGGACAGCTTGGTCGTCTGCTCGGCCGACGCCTGATCCATGCGCACAGCTTGCATGCCGATGGCCTTCAGCGCCTGCTCGACGGGAGACAACGAAGGCAATTCGTGTCGCACGGCCAAGGTACGTTGCATCAGGTTGAATTCAAGACCCGCCACCCCCGCCAGACCGGCCAGTTTGCTTCGGATCAGCGCCTCTTCGGTCGGGCAATCCATGTTCTCGATGCGGTACACCGCTTGAGCCGATCCGGTTGCCAGCGGGGCCGGTGCCGTGGGTTGGATGATCGGCTCAGTCGTGCAGCCACACCCCTTTGAAGCGCATTCGCTCATGAGTAACTCCTGAAAATCTTCTATTCAGCCTCCATTAAAATCTCTATAGTCACTATAGAGTCAAGTGATAATTGGAGATTGATGCATGGAAATCAGAATTGGCGACCTCGCCAAGCGCTCTGGGTGCGAGGTCGTGACCATCCGCTACTACGAGAAGGAAGGGCTACTGCCGAAGCCAGCGCGAAGCGGTGGCAACTTCCGGCTGTACGGTGAGGCGCACATTGAGCGCTTGCAATTCATCCGTCATTGCCGTTCGCTCGACATGACGTTGAGCGAGATTCGCGCATTGCTGGGTCTGCGAGACAACCCGATGCAGGACTGTGGGGAGGTCAACACGCTGCTGGAGGCCCATATTCAACAGGTGGAAATGCGTGTGTCCGCGCTGTTGCAGTTAAAACGGCACTTGGTTGATTTGCGCGAGAAGTGTTCTGGCTCTCGATCTGTAGAGGCGTGCGGCATTTTGCAAGGGTTGGGCAATTGCAATTGCCATGGTGAAAGTGCCACGAACAGTCAAACATCTGGGTAAGTAAGGGCTTAGCGTGCTTTATTTTCCGTTTTCTGAGGCGACCCCGGTTAGTTCGAGGCACACAGGGTAGCTCATGGCCTGGGAGCGCACTCAGACCTCTTCGGCTGCCTGGGCTGACCCAATCTTGACCGCCAGTTAGTTAGCTTTGCATCGGCACCTCTGATAAGTCACTGTGCGACTGCAGCGTTTGATTTCGCGGTGCGCCGGATTCTCGTGACGGGACTTGACCTTCTCATCATGGCAAGGTTCATAGTCAAACCGTGAATCAACCAAAGGAGGCTCACATGGTCCATTTCAATGTTCCTGATATGACGTGCGGGGGCTGCGCCGAGCGCATTCGTCGTGCAATAGCGCAGGCCCCAATGCTGGCGGGCGTCGAAGTAGCAATCGATGTGGCCGCGCGGCAGGTCCGCGTTCCTGGGCAAGCCGAAGACGACACTGTGCAGCTTGTCCGCTCCGCAATTGCGCGTGCCGGATACAAAGCAGACGCAGTGGTGGCCACATCACCGCACCGAACATCCGGTGGCTGCTGCTGTGCGTCTCGGCCCACAACCTCGGTTGACGTGAATCAAGACACTGCGAGCCGTACGTTGTCATGCTGCAGTTGAACCAACAAGGAGACCAATCATGCGTCTGAATATCGTCGCTGGGCTGTTGACAACCCTTTTCGTGGCGGGCGGTGCCGTCGCGCAATCTCCTAAACCTGCGGACGAACACGCAGGCCACCACCCCGGTGATGCGCAGAGCGGTGGCGTAGCTACCCAGTCTGCCCCAGCAGCTACTACCCCGCCAGCACCCGACGCCTTTGATCGTCAGATGAAGGCGATGCAGGAAATGCACAAAAAAATGCAGGCTGCCAAGACTCCCGCCGAACGTTCTGCTCTGATGGACGAGCACATGAAGCTCATGCAGTCCGGCACGGCCATGATGGGTGCTGGTAATTCTGGTGGCACGGGTATGGGGATGATGCAGCAAGGGGCGCAGGCCAAACCTGCCGCACCTGCCGCCTCTGGAACCTCGGGCATGATGGGCATGCACGCTCAAATGGAGCGCCGCATGGCCATGATGGAACAGATGATGCAAATGATGGTGGACCGCCAAGCGGCCATGCCATCCAAATAGCCCCCGCGAGCGTCCTGAGGGGCGCTCGCCACAAAATCTCATTGAGATTCTGTAGATCGCCTTCCTGAATCAACCAGCGTAAGGCGCATTAAGCCCTCAGCCCGTTGCTGCAGCCCCCAAGCACGACGCACATCAGAAGTGGGAATGCGTTCGGTTCTTTTGTATCAATGGTTGATCGATAGCTCAACTGGATGCCATTGACAGCGGCGACGGTGCTTTTACCGGGTCTTCAGTTTTCAACAACAGGGTTGCGCCGCTGACCCAGTAGCGCCGCTTTGAGCGCCACACAGGCCATTAGGTCAGTTCGATTGAGGCGGCATTGCCTAACATCGCCACCCAGCCTCTCGATTGGCAAACTCGGTGCCCCCAAGGGGGCGCCCCAAGCCAGCTTCACGAAGCATCAGTGTCCAGCTGATCGTGTTTACTCGGCCTTCGCATCAGCACATAGGCCGCAGGAATCACGAACAAGGACAGCAGCGGCGCCGTCACCATGCCGCCCAGCATGGGGGCCGCGATGCGGCTCATGACCTCCGAGCCTGTCCCGCTGCTCCACACGATGGGCACCAGGCCCGCCAGGATGACAGCCACGGTCATGGCCTTGGGGCGCACGCGCAGCACGGCACCTTCGCGGATCGCGTCCAGCAGCTCTTCCAGCGTAGGCTGCCTGCCGTCTGGGCATCTCTCGGCCAGTGCGTGCTTGAGGTAGATGAGCATGACCACCCCGAACTCTGCCGCGACCCCCGCCAGGGCGATGAAGCCCACACCGGTGGCGATCGAGAGGTTGTAGTTCATCAGGTACAGGAACCAGATGCCCCCAGTGAGCGCAAATGGCAGCGTCGCCATGATCAGTCCCGCCTCCCCCATGCGCGAGAAGGTCAGATACAACAGCACGAAGATGATCAGCAAGGTGGCAGGCACCACCACTTTGAGGCGGGCATTGGCCCGCTCCAGGTACTCGAACTGGCCCGAGTAGGTGATGCTGACCCCGGGCTCCAGCTTGATCTGGCGGCTCACCGCATCGCGCAGGTCATTGGCCACCGATGACAGATCGCGCCCCCGCACATCGACATACACCCAGCCCGATGGGCGGGCGTTCTCGCTCTTGAGCATGGGTGGTCCATCGGTGATAGAAACGCTGGCCACCGTGCCCAGCGTGATTTGCTGACCCATGGGGGTGGAGAGAGGCAACTGGGCCAGGCGTTCTGGGGAATCTCTCCACTCTCGCGGATAGCGTAGGTTGATCGGGAAGCGGGCCAGGCCCTCGACCGTTTCCGAGACGTTTTCACCACCGATGGCCCCGGAGACCACGGCCTGGATTTCGGACACGTTCAGCCCGTAGCGCCCTGCGGCCGTGCGATCGATGCGGACATCGACATAGCGCCCCCCCGTCAGGCGCTCTGCCAAAGACGAAGTCACTCCCGGAATGCCCTTGGCGACCTGCTCGACCTGGGCAGCGATCCCGTCGATCACCTTCAGGTCGTTGCCGGTCACCTTGACCCCGATGGGACTCTTGATGCCGGTGGCCAGCATGTCGATCCGGTTGCGAATGGGCGGAATCCAGATGTTTGACAGGCCAGGAATCTTGACGGCCTTGTCCAGCTCCTCGATCAGACCCTCGGGCGTCATTCCTGGACGCCATTGGTCTCTGGGCTTGAGCTTCACCGTGGTCTCGAACATTTCCAGCGGTGCCGGATCCGTGGCGGTCTCCGCGCGGCCCGCCTTGCCGAAGACGCGCTCGACCTCGGGCACCGTCTTGATCATCCGGTTGCTCAGTTGCAGCAGTTCGGTGGCCCGCTGCGCCGACAGACCCGGAAGCGCCGACGGCATGTACAGCAGATCACCTTCGTCCAGCCTGGGCAGGAACTCGCCCCCCAGCCGCGAGAGGGGCCAGATCGTGGTCGTCAGCGCCAGCACGGCGATGACCAGTGTGGATTTGGGGCGGTGCAGAACCCATTCCAGGCAAGGTCGGTACACGGCAATCAGCGCGCGCGTGATCGGGTTTTTCTGCTCGTCAGGGATACGCCCTCGGATCCAGTAGCCCATGAGGACGGGGATCAGCGTGACCGAGAGAGCCGCTGCTGCGGCCATCGCATAGGTCTTGGTAAACGCCAGCGGTCCGAACAGGCGACCTTCCTGTGCTTCCAGCGTGAAAACGGGCACGAAGGACAAGGTGATGATAAGCAGCGAGAAGAACAGCGCGGGGCCCACCTCCTCGGCAGCTTCAGTGATCACCTTCCAGCGCTCTTCCCCCACCAGTTGGCGGTCTGGATGCTTGCGCTGCCAGGCCTCCAGCTTCTTGTGGGCGTTCTCGATCATCACCACGGCCGCATCGACCATGGCGCCCACGGCAATCGCAATCCCGCCCAGGGACATGATGTTGGCGTTGATGCCCTGGTAGCGCATCACCAGAAACGCCGCCATGATCCCCAGAGGCAGAGAAATGATGGCGACCAGCGCGGAGCGCAGGTGCCAGAGGAACAAGACACAGACCACAGCCACCACGATGAACTCCTCGATGAGTTTGGTGGTGAGGTTCTGGATCGCCCGCTCAATGAGTGCGCTGCGGTCGTAGGTGGTCACGATCTCAACGCCCTGGGGCAGGCTGCTTTGCAGCTCACTGAGCTTGGCCTTGACGGCTTTTATGGTTTCCTGGGCATTCTTGCCCGAGCGCAGGACCACCACGCCACCGGCCACTTCCCCCTCGCCGTCGAGTTCAGCGATACCGCGCCGCATCTCCGGACCGATCTGGAGTGTGGCGACATCACCCAAGCGCACGGGAATCCCGGCGCGCGACACCAGCGGGATGGCCCGGAAGTCGTCCAGCGTCTTGAGGTAGCCGCTGGCGCGCACCATGTACTCGGCTCCGGACAACTCCAGCACCGACCCGCCCGTTTCCTGGTTGGCGCCCAGGATGGCCTCGCGCACCTGCCCCTGGGTCAGCCCTTGGGCTGCGAGCTTGATCGGATCAAGCACCACCTGGTACTGCTTGACCATGCCGCCCACCGACGCCACTTCCGCGACATTGGGCAGGCTCTTGAGTTCGAATTTCAGGAACCAGTCCTGCAGGGCCCGCAGCTGGGCGAGATCGTTCTTGCCGGTGCGGTCCACCAGCGCATATTGGTAGATCCAGCCGACCCCGGTGGCGTCGGGGCCGAGCGACGATTTGGCCGTGGCGGGTAGTCGTCCCTGCACCTGATTCATGTACTCCAGCACGCGGGAACGCGCCCAGTACAGGTCCGTACCGTCCTCGAACAGGATGTAGACGAAGGAGTCGCCAAAGAAAGAGAAGCCGCGCACTGTCTTGGCACCCGGGACGGACAGCATGGTGGTGGCCAGTGGGTAGGTCACCTGGTTTTCCACGATCTGCGGCGCCTGGCCGGGATAGGCGGTGCGGATGATGACCTGGACATCCGACAAATCGGGAAGCGCGTCCACGGGGGTGCTGCGCACACCCCACACGCCCCAGGCCGTGAGCATCACGGTCGCCAGCAGAACCAGGAATCGGTTCGCCACCGACCAGCGGATCAGTCGCGCGATCATGGCTTGATCCTTTCCACGGCGATGATCACGAAGTCCTTGCCTTGCTGCTGGAAGGTGAACTTGACCTGCTGCTCGGGTTTCAGGGCCTTGGCCAGCTCCGGGTTTGCCAGCTTGAATGGCATGGTCATGCCGGGCCACTTCAGTTCAGGCACGGCCTCATGGGTAAGGGTCAGCTCGGTTGGCGTGACCTCATCGACCACCCCTCGCACCGTAAAGCTCTTCGATGCCGGAGCAGCAGTCTTTGAAGACCCCTGTTCGTTGATCGGCTGTACGCCGCTGCTTGGAGGCTGTGTGGGCATGATGCCTCGCAGGCTGGCTTCCGAGTCGATCAGGAACTGTGCCGAGGCGACCACCTGTTGCCCTGCGGTGAGGCCGCTTTGAATGACGAGGCGGTCATCGATTTCCGCACCGAGTTGCACCTGGACGGGGTGGTACTTTCCAGGACTGTCCACCACGTAGACCAACGCCCGCTTGCCGGTGCGGATCACCGCTTCGCTGGGCACCAGCAGCGCTGGTTGTGTACGTCCAGCCAGGACGATCTGTCCGGACATGCCCGCCTTCAGGCGCTGGGTGGGGTTGGGAAGCTCCAGGCGCACGCGCACTGTGCGGGTGTCCCGGTTGGCCTCCGGCAGGATGCTCACAACCCGGGCTTTAAGGGTTTCGCCCGGAAACGCGGCCAGTCGGACCTGGGCGTCTTGTCCCAATTGCAAGGGACCACTTTGCGCTTCGGGAACTGCAGCCTCGATCCAGACGCTGGCCAGGCCGTTCACGCGCACCAGGCTGGCACCCGCAGAGACCGTCATGCCCTGGCGCACCATCAGTTCGGCCACCATCCCTGCTAGTGGGAAGGTCACCGTGTAGCGGCCCTGAGGTTCGCCCGTGCGCTCCACCTGGGCCACGAGCGAGGCAGGCATGCCCAGCAGTGACAGCCGCTGGCGCGAAGCTGCCGTTAGCGATTCGTCCTTGAGCGCCCGGACCGCGAGAAACTCGCGCTGCGCAGCCACCCACTCAGGCAGCAGAAGATCCACCAATGGCGCGCCTGCGGCCACCACGTCGCCCGGGGCCCGGGCATAGACGCGTTCCACGAAGCCGCCCGAGCGGGCCTGGACGATGCTCACATCCCGGTCATTGAGCTGGACCGTGCCCAGCACGTCCACATCGGACCCAATGTCTCGCTGCTCTACCAGGGCGGTGCGCAGGCCGAGGGCTTGCACGGCCTGGGCCGAGACGCTCAGGCCGGAGCTTTCCTGAGTGTCCTCATCCGCATACTTGGGTACCAAGGCCATGTCCATGTAGGGGGACTTGCCTGGCTTGTCGAACTTCTGCGTCGGCGACATCGGGTCGTACCAGTACAGCACCTTGCGGTCGGCTTTTGCTGCTTCTGTCGATGCGGGACTGGCTCCCAGTGCGCGGTTGTTCGCGGTGCGCCATTGGGAGACGCCCCAGCCGAGGGCGATGCCAGCAGCCACCAGTGCCACGGCCACAGCGGTCTTCTTGAAAACGGTATTGGTCATGTGGTTCTCCCTTCAGTCGGCAATCAGGCTGTTCAGGCGGGCAATCACGGTGTCCCGCTGTGCCTGCAGATCAATGAGCCGCCAGTGCGTCTCCCGCACTTGGGCCCGAGCCGCCAGCACGGCGCTCAAGTCGCCTTTGGCAGACTGGTAATTGGCTAACGCGAGTTCGGCACGCCCCTGTGCCAAGCCCATGCCAGTCGATTGCAGCCGCTCGATCTGACTGTTCAGTGCCGCCAGCTCTGAGGCGCTGTCCTCCAGTTCCTGCAGGTGCCTGCGGGTCACGTCTTCCTGCTCGGCTTCCAGGCGCTGCAGTTCCAGCTGCTTGGCCTTGATCTGGGGTCCCTGACGCCGCTCCTGTTGCCAGGGAAGATCAAAAGTCACCTGGAAGGACACCATGTCGCCCCAGCGGCGGTCACGGCGGCTGTATGCGACTTCCCAGGACCAATCACCCTTGGTTTCTGCCTGGGCTTCGCGCGTCTCCGCCAAGGCCATGCCCTGCATGGCGGGATACTGCGCCAGTTCGGCATGGCGGTGTACCTCCGAACGCAGCTGGTCCAGAGGGCGGCTCAAGGGCCCTGGAGTGCCCTGCAGTACCTCGTCGGAACGGGCGCCAACCCAGCGCCGCAACATCGCCCTGGCCTTGGACCGATCCCGCTGCAGATCGTCCCTGCGGTCCGACAACGCAAGCGCCTCCTGCCTGGCCATCAGGAGGTCTCCCGCCTGGGCCGTCCCCCCGCAATGCGGGCAGGCAGGCTGTCTTGGAGGCGCTGGTTCTCACTCATTAAATCGGCAAGTACCTGGTCGCGCTGTTCAATGGCCTGGGCCATGATCCACGCTTGGCTCAGCTCCTGGCGAATCTGCAGGCGCTGGACCGCCAGGGTGGCGCGTTCACGCTCCACCTTGGCCTGTGCACTGGCAATCTGGGCATCTCGTTTGGCGCGGTTGGGCACCTCCTGCATCAGCGCCAAGCGCTGCATGGTCATGGACTCGCGCGTGAGACTGAAGCGGTCCATGCCGCTGATAGGGAAGTTCTCTACACCAACCGACAGCTTGGGGTCCGGCAGCGTTCCTGCCGACTTCTGGGAACTGCTGGCCGCGTCAATCTGCAGCCGCTGGGCAGTGATGCGGGGACTGTGCTGCTCCGCCAGGTCTAGGGCATCGGTAAAGCTGAGGGCATGTACCTGGCCGCCAGCCAAACCGATGCCAGCCAGCAGGAACCCCAGAGCGCTCCGGCGCAGATGGAAGATATTGCGCGCCTGGCTGTCGTGTGAGATGGGAAGAATGCGCAGCTGCGCAGACAGACGCTCGCCGGGAGCGTCGAAAGAAATGATGGGCATGGTGGTCCTCGAAATTGATGGGCACGAAGTCAGACCTGCGCGCACGCTGCAAGGCAGCGCACGCGCCGTGCACGATCAATTCAGAAAGACCTGATGGGTCAGATAGATGGGGGGGGAGCCCGCTCGACTGTCCAACTCTGCGTAGACAGCCCGTGGGTCAGTATCGCGCTCTGATTCGAGCACAACCGGGAGCACATAGGCAACCCAAATTGCGTGCGCCGCGATCAACTGCAATTCAAGGCCCTGTTGCGAGGGGGACGACAGGCTGTCGCCATTGCAATGGGCTCGGCACAGCTGTGGATCTTGTTCATCCATAGTACCTGCCATCGCGTGGCAATCGGGCATGGAGGGCATGCCAACGGCATTCTCAATGTCAATCCCAGCTTTTTGCATCGATGCCATGTGGGCGGTCGAATCCAGCTTGGGGCAGGCGTACACAGCCAACGCGAACTGCATCAGAAGCAACGCTGTGGCAAGAACACTGGTCATCCAGCGCCCTTGTCGCGATACGGTACTCCTGAAGAAAATCATAATCAGATATTAGGCAGTTGGTGGCGATACTCATTTGACCAAGGTCAAATTAGCGCAACGCTGAGAATCGCTGACCATGCTCACCCCCTTGCTGGCTCATGAGGTGTACGTGTGGTCGAATTAATGTGTCGCTCACAGTTCTTTCCACATGTTGACATGTCAACGCAGTTTAGTACCCTCGATTGCTGTTGATGCGACGCATTGATCCGTCTTCCTGAGCGCGACGCAACTCTTGAAGAACCGCTTCTCGTGTGAGTCCACCTTGGGTAGTTTTTTCAAATTCGGGGGCATAGCCAGCCTCGCTAGATATTTTTGCAAGCGAGCCGCCTGCGCGCGCGGCTTGCAACTCCGACTCAACTTGGGCTCGTGTTTGGGTCACTGGCATCGCGTGGGATGCACCGCCGACTTCAGTTGCTGCAGGGGTAAAACCACTGCTGGCAAATGCTGTTAGAGAGGTCGCAGAAATCATCGATACAAAGGCGACCGACAGCAAAGTGTTAATGCGAGACATAGAAAAAAACTCCTTCATAAGATTGAAAATCGACTCCGGATCTGGAATTTCCGTGTCGTGATGTCAACTGTATGAAGGTCGTATCGACTCAACGGTGACCGCCACGTTACAAGTTGGAAAGCTCTGGTTTTTTGAAAGATTGCGTGATTTGAGAACGGCCGAAACAAAGAGAATTTCAGCGAGCGAAGCTCGCATCCGTCTTGTCTCTGAATGAGACAGATGGACATAAAGGTCTTGAATTTTCCGAAGAAGTCTCGATCAAGTAGTGCCACCTGCAGATTAGGCCCAAAAGCCTCCCGTCAAAGCGGATCGCCGATGCAGAGTTCCACTTTCACCTACGCGGCTGAACTATCAACGGAGTCTGGAGACGCAAAGCGTTGAAAACGACCGAAGCTGAGCTAAGACTCATTGCCAAGGCTGCGATCATTGGCGACAACAGCCAGCCAGTGAAGGGATAGAGCAGCCCTGCGGCAATCGGTATGCCCAGCGCGTTGTAGAGGAAGGCAAACATCAGGTTTTGCTTCATGTTTCCTACCGTAGCCTCCGACAGTTCCCGCGCCGTGGAAATCCCCCGCAGATCGCCCTTGACCAGGGTGACCTGCGCGCTGTTCATGGCCACATCAGTGCCAGTGCCCATCGCGATCCCCACGTCTGCCTTGGCAAGGGCTGGCGCATCGTTAATGCCGTCTCCAGCCATGGCAACGACACGGCCCTCGGCTTGTAGTCGGGACACCAGAGCCAGCTTGTCCGCAGGCTTGACCTCGCCGTGGACCTCATCAATCCCCAGCTTTGCACCTACCGCCTTGGCGGTGGTCATGCCGTCGCCCGTGGCCATGACGATGCGCAGTCCTGCCGCATGCAACGTTGCCAAGGCTTCCGGCGTGCTTGCCTTGATGGCGTCCGAGACCGCCAGCAGGCCTTGAAGCTGGCCGTCGGCCGCCAGGTACATCACACTGGCGCCTGTGGCGCGCAAGGCCTCTGCCTGCGCAAGCAACGGATTCGCAGAAACGCCCACCTGCTCCATGAGGACCGTGTTGCCCAGGGCGAGCTGGCGTCCAGCGACCTGTCCGCGTACACCGATACCCGACCCGGACTCAAAGTCCTCGGGTTTGTCCAGAGGTAGGCCCTTGGCTCGGGCCGCTTGGACAATGGCATCGGCCAGCGGATGCTCGCTGCCTTGGTCCAGACTGGCTGCCAGGCGCAGCACTTCGTCCTCGGACAGGCCAGGCATAGCCACCACACGTTCAAAGGAGGGCTTGCCCTCGGTGAGGGTGCCAGTCTTGTCCACGATCAGCGTGTCCACCTTGCGCAGGTTCTCGATGGCTGCCGCGTCCCTGAACAGCACGCCGCTGGTCGCCCCCCGGCCTGTGGCCACCATGATGGACATGGGCGTTGCCAAGCCCAACGCACAAGGGCACGCGATGATCAGCACCGCAACTGCATTGACCAGGCCGTAGACCCAGCGTGGCTCCGGACCAAACAGGCCCCACGCGAACAGCGTGAGCAACGCGATACCCACCACGGCCATGACAAAGTACCCCGCCACCTGGTCGGCCATGCGCTGCATGGGGGCCCGTGAGCGCTGTGCCTGCGCAACCATCTGAACGATCTGCGACAGCATGGTAGCGGAGCCCACCCGCTCGGACCGGATCACCAGTGCCCCGTTGGTATTGAGTGTGGCACCGATGACGGCATCACCAGGCCCTTTGACGATGGGCACCGGCTCGCCAGTGAGCATGGCTTCGTCCACCGCGCTGCTCCCCTCGACCACCACGCCATCCACCGGCACCTTCTCACCAGGGCGCACGCGCAAGAGATCTCCCACATGGACATGGGACAAGGGAACATCACTCTCCTGACCGTTGGCGTCAATACGCCGCGCGGTCTTGGGGGCCAGGCCCAGCAGCGACTTGATGGCGGCCGAAGTCTGCGAGCGCGCCTTGAGCTCCAGCATCTGACCCAGCAGCGTGAGAGAGATGATGACGGCTGCAGCTTCGAAGTACACCGCCACGCGGCCCATAGCCTGGAATGAGGCTGGAAACACCCCAGGCGCCACGGTGGCGACCACGCTGTAGACGAAAGCGGCCCCCGTGCCCAGGCCGATCAGCGTCCACATGTTGGGACTGCGGTTCACGATGGACTGAGCGCCGCGCACAAAGAAGGGCCAGCCAGCCCACAGCACGATGGGAACCGTCAGCACCAGCTCAATCCAGCTCTGGGTGGCCATTTCGAACCACTGCAGCCTGTGCCCCACCATGGCCAGGACGGTGACCACCACGGTCAGTGGCAACGTCCACCAGAAGCGATGCCGGAAATCCACGAGTTCGGCGTTTTCTCCCTCATCCAGCGTGGGCAACATGGGCTCCAGCGTCATGCCGCATTTGGGGCAGTTTCCTGGATGGTCTTGCTGCACCGCCGGGTGCATTGGGCAGGTGTAGATAGTGCCGGGCTGAGTTGCTGCAGGCTCACGCACAACCTTCTCGGTACCAGGAGGCGTGACAGCGTACCTGCCTGGTTCCTCAGCAAACTTCGTCCGGCACTTGGAGCTACAGAAGTAGTAATGCTGTCCTTCGTGGTCCGCTGTGTGATGCGATTGTTCCGTCACGTCCATACCGCAGACTGGATCTCTAAGTCCCGTCGTAAGCGGCGGTGCCTCCCTGTGGGGCCCCTCATAATGATGGCCATGGTGGGTGTGATCGTGCGGTTCCGCGTTGGACATGAATGGCCTCCCTGCAAATGTTTTGTGTGCCTGCGAGATTACTTTTTGCTCGAATCGCTTTCGTGAGAGCCGTGCCCCCCATGCCCATGGAAGAGGTGCATTAACGGGCAAACCAGCAAGAGCAGATATGGCCAGTAGCCCGCAATGTGCGACCAATGCTCTCTGAGCACGAAGAATGCCCCGATGAGCGCAATCATGATTACGGCGCCTATCAATTTACGACTGCCTCGACTGGCGTTGGCACCTTCTGAATGCCCTGTGGTGTGGTCGTGGTTCATAGCGATCTCCAAGAAGTGACCATCGAGACAATGATGGTCACGGTGAAAACGATAGGGCTTAACACCGTGGCAATGTCAAGCCTGAAAATAGAAATGCTCTAGCTGGCGACACCCGCAAGCGTCCTGGTTTCACGCTGTGCAGTTCATTGCCAAAAAGGGCCTTTTAGAGTTCGTCAAGGAAGACGGGAAACAGACCTACAACAGGAATGAGCGGCCAAGCACGGGGCGTACTTCTGGATCGCACCCGCGAACGCACAAACGTCGTTCCCACCAGCGCAAATAGCTGCTACTGGCCTTCTGTCGTGTCAATTGCCCTCCGAACGCCTGCACAGTCCAGGTGTCGAACGAATGCCTTATTGCCTCAGTCAAGCTCTTCAAGGTGTGCGGGTCGATGGTTGTCCAGAAGGAACGGCGGGGCGCCCAACGTCAGCCGTGGTCAAGCGAGGCGTGAGCATGTGGCCCGCAGCGTCAACCTTGACCATGCCCAGTCTGGGATGGTTCCAGTAGCGCGTCTTGCCTTCTCCAACCTGCTCTTTGACTGGCGGCGCTTGATCGTGCACTTCCACATCTGTGGGCGCCGCGAAAGAGGCTGCGGAAGCCAGGGACAGAGCCGCGGCAAAGACAGAAGCAAATAGATTGTTGGACATGATTTTGGCCCTCGCATAGGTCATTGAAACGTCAGCCTGGCTGACGACCTCACGTCACGCAGCCTGAAGAAATCCGTGCGCGTCGTGTTGAGGGGCAGTTTCGATCTTGGTCAATCACCGGAAGATGATGGATGGATGACATTTTTGTAATGCAAAGAACCGCCGCTGTGAGAGCACTCTGATTTGCTCCGAGAATGATGCTGCCTTTCGCTCGGATGCGCATGCATTGCCAGTTGTTTTCAAAAGCGTAATCAAAGGGTCACCTCGCCGTGGGGACGCGATTTCTAGACTTCTCTCCGTGGCGCAGAAAACGCCACCTGGATGAACCATACCGTGCATCCAGCGCAGCAGGAGACCATCATGAAACTCAAGTCCGCCCTCATCATCCTTTCTCTCATCGCCGCTCCCGCTTTCGCATCAGACCAAGCGGTCAGCAAGACACGTGAACAAGTGCAGGCCGAGTTGGCCCAGGCCATGCAAAGCGGTGACATGCTTGCTTTCGGCGAATCCGGTCTGACGCTCAAACAACTCAACCCCGGTGCGTACCCGGCGACTGCGTCTGCACAGGCCACAAAATCGCGAGACCAAGTGCGCGCAGAACTGGAACAAGCAATCCGCACGGGCGACATCCTGGTGGGCGGCGAATCGGGGGCCAAGCTCAATGAGATCGTGCCTAGCCGTTACCCCGTAGTGGCCAACGCGCCGTCCAAAACCCGCGATCAGGTCAAGAGTGAGCTGGCTCGCGCCATACGCGAAGGTGAAATCGTCTCCGTGGGAGAAGACGGTCGTAAACTCAACGAAATCTATCCCGACCGCTACCGCGCTGCTCACCATGCTGCTGTGGCCGCCACCTCTGACGAATCCGTCAAGGCTCCTCGGTTCTAAACAGGTTCTCCGGGCGGTCGGTTGCTGATCTGGAGAGGGCTTTCGAAACAGGCCCATCTCCAGTTGGCTCGCCATGCATGTCTGCGGCGCCAGCAGCAAGTGCGTGCGACATCAGCTTTTACATTGCTCTGACCTCCGAGCATCAGACCTGCATATTCATCACATCGGTGTAGGCCTGAACAATGCGGTTGCGGCTCTGAAGCGTGGCCTGAAACGCGATGTTCGACTTGACGCCAGCGAGCATCGTTTCTTCCAGACTGACCGTGGGATTGCCGAATGTGACCTCGCGGCTCAGGCGGCCAGACTCACTTTGCAACTGGCTTGTGGTTGAAAGCGCCTGCTTCATCGCGTCCAGAAAACCACCTCCCTGGAGGCTCGGTGCTTTGGACACAGAGTTTCCCAGCGAACTGACAGGCAATAGTGCATCCAATGGCTTTGTCGTAACGTTCATGCCGAGGCTTTCTGGGGGTGAAGAGTTTGCGAAGTTCTGCCTCGAAATCTGAACCGAGGCGATGCCCAATCGTAGAGATTGGAGTTCGATCTGTAGTTTTCGCAACGCAAGGCGCTACCCGTCAATCCCGCCGTTCGGGATTACAGAAACTTCATCTTGCCGACATCACCGTGGGTTGCCGCATCCCTGGGGTCCAAAAGGCCGCGCGCCGCACGAAGTAGCCGTGGCTCACAGCCGCTGCGAAATCTCCAGCAGCGGCTTGATGCTGGACCCAAAGCGGCTCATGGAGGCATGGTTCTGCTCCAGCTGGCTGTAGGGCAAATACCGGATTCCCAGCTCTGACACCCTGGAGAAGGCGGGCCTTTGAAGTTGCTCAGCGACCTTGTCTCTGCGATTGTCTGGCGCCACCAGAAACAGCGCGCAGTTGCCTGCAACCGGCGTACCCAGGGCGAGATCGAGCATGCGCACAATCCCCGAGTAGATGGACGTGGTGTGTTCGACTTCGAATGCCGCAGCGAATTGCGAGGTCTGGGGATCAACCCATACGACATCGATCAGTCGCACAGACTCCAAACCCCGGTCCAGGCTGGCGGGCAGCTGCGCGAGGCATCCATCTCCCAGCAGCCCCCCTCCATAGGCGCGGCCCCGGTCGTTGGACGCGATCCAGACCTCAAACCCGAGGGCCTTTCCCAGGTCGCGCAGCGAAGCCTGGACACCCGTGTGGGTCGCATCGCTCTCGGTCGCCTGGGACAGTTCCCGTTGCAATGCGGTGGATTCCTGCCGCACACGTTCAAGGTCTTCTTGCCAGAGAGCTGTCGCCGCCGCATCCATGGCTGGTGGCGGCGCTGCATATCGGCCACTGCCAATGTCAAACATGAGTCCCGCGATTGCACCCAAATCATTCGACAGCTTTAGCCGGTACTGCGCGTTCAAGCGCAGCAAGCCCTCCCGCATGGAGAGATAGTGGCCCCAGCGCCCGAGCTTCACGCGCCCCCCGGTCACCGCGTTGAAACCATTGACGATGGCCGTGTTAAAGGGAGAGACCAGCGTTGGGTGGATGAAGTACAGCAAGTTGGCGACCGCTGGGCCCAAGCCTTTGATGCCAATTGCATCAATGCGCTGTATGGCGGCCACCACGTCTTCCGCGCAGTCGCAGTGATCACAAGTGTGAAGAAGGTCTGCGAAGGCGAGCTGATTATCCGTGTTCTCGTAGATGTCCGGAATCCGCAGCTTGGGCTTCCAGAGGAATGCGTGGTCCGCTCCTTTGAAAATCTGGCGCTGCTCTGCCACGGAACCAACGATCGTCTCCAGAGAGGAGCCTCGGTAGGCGTTGCCAAATGTTCCGCCTCGGATGTCCTGCACCACCTGCGCAATGCCTCGGCGAATGGAGCGGAAGTTCTTGATCCGCTGATCCCACAGGAACCAGGTGTTGTAGGTGCTGCTCGGATCTGCCTTCCAGCAGTCTATGAGGGTTGCCAGGGGGTCATGCATTTGTCGTGAGGTGCTTGCCAATGCTCTGTGCACTGGGGAAATACATCGAAAAACAAGTTCTGCCACCGGCCGAACTCGCGGAAATCCGCCCCCGGTGCGCGTGAACAATCGCCTGGGTGATGGACAAGCCCAAGCCCGCGCCATCGGAATCCAGCTGCTTGCGCGACTTGTCTGCCCGAAAGAAGCGGTCAAACAGGCGAGGGATCATTTGTTCATCAATGGAAGGCCCGGTGTTGACAACATCCACGGTGGTTCCGTGCAGGTCCCCTTGGATGTCTACGGCCACCTGCTCGCCTGGCGGGGTGTAGCGAATGGCGTTGGACAGGAGATTGCTCAGCGCCCGGCGCAGCATCAACCGGTCGCCAATGATCTCCGCCGCCCCGGTCAACTGCAGACGAACCTGCTTTTCTTCGGCCAGTGCCTCGTAGAAATCAAACAGGGCCTGTGCTTCATCGTGAACAGCGATCTTCTCCGTACTAGGAAGAATGAGCCCGTGGTCTGCCTTGGCCAGAAACAGCATGTCAGCAACCATGCGGGCCAAGCGCTGGTATTCCTCGGCGTTGGAGGCCAATATGTCCTGGTACTCCTCGGAGGAACGAGCCTGGCTGAGCGTGACTTGCGTCTGCGTCATCAGATTGTTGATCGGTGTACGCAGCTCGTGAGCCAGGTCCGAAGAAAACTCGGACAGGCGGTCGAACTCCTCCTTCAGGCGCCGCAGCATCTCGTTGAGGGTAGTCGCCAAGTCGGCCATTTCCACCGGAAACTCCTGGGTTGGCATTCGCTCGTCCAGTCGCTGTGCCGTGATGGCCATGGCCCGAGACCGCATGGCCCGAAGCGGTGCCAGACCATTCTTTGCGGCCCACCAACCCAGGACCCCTGCCACCAGCGTGGCCAATGCTACGTAGCCCCCGAGCACCCAAATCAATTCGTACATGAAGTGCTTGTGGTGGGCAATGTCCACGGCCACCCAGACCTGCAGCGGCAGTTCTGCGGAACCTGGCAGCGTCACGGCTTCGGACATTCCCCGGTACTCACGGTCCTTGATTCGCCACGAGGCAACCCCCAAGCGGGAATGCAGGGTCCGCACGCTCAAGTCCGCAGGAAACTCAAAATCCTCTGTCGAGTACAGCGATTGCCCATTGCGAAGCACGGTGACGAAGAGGCCCTCATGGCTGTGCAAAACGTCATCCAGCCGCGTCTTCAGATCCTGCGGCGACTTCGATTTACCGATGACTTCACGCGTCAGGTGAACCTTGTCACGCAGCGCATCGCGGTCAAGCTCCACAAAATGCCGGTCGATGGAAATCGCCACGAGAGTCCCCAGGCCGATCAGCACCAGGGCGGACGCCAAAGTAAAAAAGACCGTCAGCCGTGTCGTGAGCGAGTACCGGGCTTTCACGCACGCTCCTGCGGCGCTTCAAGCACATACCCCATCCCCCGCACCGTCTGGATTAGCTTGGCGTCATAGGCATCGTCAATCTTGGCCCGAAGCCTGCGCATCGCCACCTCAATCACGTTGGAATCGCTATCGAAATTCATATCCCACACCTGCGACGCGATCAGCGAGCGCGGCAGAACTTCCCCTTGGCGGCGCATCAGCAGCTCCAGGAGTCCGAACTCCTTGGCCGTGAGGTCGATGCGTTTGCCAGATCTGCTGACTCGCCGCCGCAAGAGGTCCAGTTCTAGATCGGCCACCTGGAGGACCGTCACCTCGGTGCCATTGCGACCACGCCTGAGGATGGTGCGCGCTCGCGCCAGTAGCTCGGCAAAGGAAAACGGTTTGACCAAGTAGTCGTCCGCCCCCAGTTCCAATCCTTTGATCCGGTCTTGCACCTGATCCTTGGCCGTGAGAAACAGTACGGGCATCTCCAGGCCCCGGCGACGCAGACTGGTGAGAACCTGCCAGCCGTCCATCCCTGGAAGCATCACATCCAGAATCACTAGGTCGTAGTCACCTTCCTGGGCCAGATGCAGGCCATCGACTCCGTTGTGAACCAGATCGGCGTTGAACCCCGCCTCACGCAACCCCTGGCGCAGGTATTCGCCTGTTTTGATTTCATCCTCGACGATCAATATCTTCACGGGATCTCCCCAGCACTGCGAATGGCCGCAAGTGTGCCTCTAGAACACAGGCTTTCTTGAACATGACAAAGATGTAATGAAGCTGTTATGTCGTCGGAAGCTGTTGGCTCACACAATGCGTTGCATCAAGAACGCATGGTGAACCTATGAGAAATTCCTGGCTTTCACGACCTACCTCAACCCCCTGGCTTGCCGCCGCGCTAATAGCGCCCTCGCTGGCATTGGCACAGATGCCAGAGGGCGAATCCGCGAAGGTGGACTACAAACTTTCGTACAGCTCCTCCCTCTCGGGTTACGACACCTACAAAGAGCAAGCCGTTCAGCCCTGGAAGGCGGCCAATGACAAGGTGGGGGAAATCGGAGGATGGCGCACCTATGCCAAGGAAATGCGCCAGACAGCACCCGCAGCCGGCCAGGACCAACCCACCCAAGGCCATGACGCACACCACGGAGGCAAACAATGAGCCGCCCCTTGCACATGCCCCGCGCCAAACTCGTGATCGCCGTGGCTGCAGTGGTGGTCTTGTCTGGCTGCGCAAGCGTGAATTTGGAGCAGAACATCTCCAGCGCCAATGACGCCGCAAGCGGTTTTACGGATGGCCAGCTTACCTTGGCTCGGGACCAGACCGAGCGTGACGCGTTGCACCAGCGCGCTTCGGATTTGCTGGCCAAACCGCTCAGCCAAAAGGATGCCGTGCAACTCGCACTGGTCAATAGCCCATCCCTACAGGCCCTCGTGGCCCAAAACTGGGCGGACGCTTCTACGGCAGCCCAGTCCGGACGCATCGCCAATCCCATTCTGAGCCTGGAGCGCGTGCGCTTGGGCAGCGAGACGGAAATCGGTCGCATCCTGTCCTTCGGCCTGCTGGATCTGCTGACATTGCCGACGCGCAAGGGCATTGCCGAGCGACGCATCAAGCAGACCCAGTTGCGCCTGAGTAGCGATGTGGTGGATCAAGTCACACAGGTACGACAGTCTTGGGTCCGCGCCGTTGCTGCGCAACAGACCCTGGCCTACACCCAACAGGTCGTCGCTAGCGCGCAGGCCAGTGCCGAACTAGCCAAGCGCATGCAGGCAGTGGGGAATTTCAACAAACTTGACCGTGCACGCCAGCAAGCGTTCTATGCCGATACGGCGACCCAACTGGCCAGCGCCCAGCACCAGGTCACGGCGACCCATGAGGAGCTGGTGCGGCTTTTAGGCCTGGACGATAGCCAAGCCCAGCAGCTCAAGTTGCCTGAGCGCCTGCCCGCGCTGCCCAAGGAGCCGCTTTCCCCATTGGACGCTGGCCGTCAGGCATCCAAGGGGCGCCTGGATCTGCAGATCGCGAAAGCCGACTACGACGCAGCCGTACGCGCGCAAGGCTGGAACACGATTACAACCTTCACAGACATCGAGTTGGGCGTGCGGCGAGACTCAGTCTTTGATGCCGCCGAAAACACTCACTCCACGCGGCGCGGCTTCGAGATCAGTCTGCAGCTGCCGATCTTCGACTGGGGTGGTGTGCGACGCGATGCGATGAACGCACAAACTTTGGCTGCAGCCAACCGACTCGAAGCAAGCGCACGCGCAGCGGGCTCGAACCTTCGGGAGAGCTACTCCGCGTACCGCACGGCATATGACATCGCGCGTCACCACCGCGACGAGGTGATCCCCCTGCGCAAAACCATATCCGAAGAAAACCAGCTTCGCTACAACGGAATGCTGATCAGCGTTTTTGAGTTGCTCGCCGACTCCCGTGACCAGGTGAACTCTGTGATGGCGGCACTGAACGCCGAACAGCAGTTCTGGCTGGCGGATGCCGCCCTTCAGGCATCTCTCATTGGCAAGCCCACCAGCGCTGGCGTCTCTGGCAGCGGCGCAGCAGCTGCCGAAGCTGGTGCAGGTCACTGATCCCCAAGGAAACCAACATGAATTCAAGAAGAGATTTTTTCCGGTTTGCGGGCATTGCCGGAGGGGCGGTGGCCGCAGCGAGTGTGAGTCGTGTGGCAATGGCCGCGCTGCCAGAGCCCGTGTACCAGACAAGCCCTGAGACCATGGCGCCGCTGGTTCCCAACTCCGGGCGCCCCTATAACCCGGTGGTCACGCTCAACGGCTGGACGCTGCCCTGGCGCATGAACCAGGGGGTCAAGGAGTTCCACTTAGTGGCAGAGCCGGTGGTGCGCGAGATGGCCCCAGGTTTCAAAGCGCACCTGTGGGGATACAACGGCCAAAGCCCTGGCCCCACCATCGAAGTGGTGGAGGGTGATCGCATTCGTATTTTCGTGACAAACAAACTGCCTGAACACACCAGCATCCACTGGCATGGTCAGCGCTTGCCCAATGGCATGGATGGCGTGGCGGGCCTGAACCAACCCGCCATTCTGCCTGGCAAGACCTTTGTCTACGAATTCGTGGCACGCCGTCCTGGCACCTTCATGTACCACCCGCATGCCGATGAAATGACCCAGATGGCCATGGGCATGATGGGCTTGTGGATCACACACCCCAAGGCCAAGCATCCGCTGATCGATGAAGTGCACCGCGATTTCTGTTTCCTGCTCAGTGCCTATGACATTGAGCCCGGGGCGGCGACGCCCAAGGTTGCAGAGATGACGAACTTCAATCTGTGGACATGGAACAGCCGCATCTTTCCTGGCATCGACTCCTTGAACGTCCGGCTCAACGACAAGGTACGCATCCGCGTGGGCAACCTCACCATGACCAACCACCCGATGCACCTGCATGGACACGAGTTTTTGGTGACAGGCACGGACGGTGGTCCTACGCCGAAGAGCACCCGTCTCTATGAGGTGACCACCGATGTGGCCGTGGGCCAGATGCGCCAGATCGAGTTTCTAGCGGACGAAGAAGGTGACTGGGCATTTCACTGCCACAAGAGCCACCACACCATGAACGCGATGGGTCACGACATTCCCACCATGATTGGCGTGGACCACCGGGGTGTGGCCAAGAAGATCAACAACCTGATCCCCGACTACATGGTCATGGGCGAGCGGGGCATGGCAGACATGACCGAGATGGAGATGCCCATTCCGGACAACACCATCCCCATGATGACGGGGGAAGGCCCCTTCGGATCGGTCGAGATGGGCGGCATGTTCAGCGTCCTGAAGGTGCGCCGCGACCAAAAACCGGGCGACTACACGAACCCGGGTTGGTACAAGAACCCTGAGGGCACGGTGGCCTATGAGTACACCGGCCCGATTGCTGAGCCTTCCCGTTTTAAGGCCGAAGGTGGCCAATCCATGCCTCTTAAAGAAAAGCGCAGCTCCGACACTGTTGTTCAGGTCAGAAAACCGTCTTCACACAGCGGCCACTGATCCCATCCATTTCACGCTCACAACCTAAGGTAACTATGAAACGCACTCTTTCCCTGATCGCCACCTCCACCCTGATGGCCTTGTCTTTCAACAGCTTTGCAGGCGGCACCCACAGCGGCGGCCACGGCCACGGAAGCGATGATTCAGCCATCGGAGAACCAGGCAAAGCTGCAAAAGTCAGTCGCACAATCAATGTTGACATGGCAGACACCATGCGATTCACACCTGCGGCTATATCCGTCAAACAGGGTGAGACCATCAAGTTCGTGATCAAGAACAGTGGGCAGGTCAAACACGAGTTCAGCTTGGGAACCGACGCCGAGCTGAAGGAGCACTACGAAACCATGAAGAAATTCCCGGATATGGAGCATGACGAACCCAGCAAGCTGTCGCTCGCCCCCGGCAAGCAGGGCGAAATCATCTGGCAGTTCACAAAGGCTGGTGAAGTCAAGTTTGCCTGCCTCTATCCGGGCCACTACGACGCAGGCATGAAGGGCCAGGTCACCGTGGTTAAGAAGTAATCGGGGAATCCTCGCACGCGATTGAGCAAGGAATTGATATGAAAAACGCAAACACTCTGCTGATTGGCGCCATCTTGTCTCTCGGCGCCCTTATGCCTGTCTCGGCTATGGCGCAGGCTACTGGAGACGCTAGCAAGCCCGCCGCCATGGCCGAAGCATCTATGACCGATGGAGAAGTGCGAAAGATCGATAAGGAAGCCGGAAAGATCACCATCAAGCATGGCGACATCAAGCACCTGGAAATGCCAGGGATGACAATGGTTTTTGCAGCCAAGGACAAGGCTTTGCTCGACAAGGTGCAAGTTGGCGACAGGATCCGCTTCATGGTGATCAGCGAGGGCGGAAAAATGGTCGTTACGGCCATCGAGCCTGCCAAGTAAGCAAAAGAGTGCCTCCCGCCTATTCAAGATGGGAGGCACTCTTCGGATATGTGCAAATCAACCAAGAAAAAACGGCCCAAGTTCGCCAGTCAGGCTATCCGCATATCAGGGTGATAGGGGTAGTCTCGGTTTTTGTGCAGGATCAGGAGCCCTGAGCGAAAAACTCATCAGCGACAACAGCTTGGCCGCGTTTTAGAGTGTCATCTGCATTAGGGAGGACACTGATGTCGAGCTACCGATATAGATTCAGGTGGGTCCCCGGTATCAATGGGAGCGGATTTCGATTCCCACAGTTGTCACCCCACTCTTTGACCATGCGACTGGCTTGCCCTGGTGCATGCGGGCGATTGCACCAACGATGGCCAGACCCAGACCATGGTTGCTTTGCCCTTGGCTGCGAGCAGGATCGGCGCGTAAGAATCGATCAAAAAAGTGCGGAAGTATCTCTGGGTCAATGGTGTTGCCGCAGTTTGTAACGGTGATGAGAACGCGCTCCTCGTCGATGGTCTTGAAACCCACCTGAACAATCGAACCATGCTTTGCGTACCGCGTGGCATTGCCCAGTAGGTTGGACAACGCCCGACGCAGCAGAGGGGCGTCGAAGGCGCCTTGCGCGTCGCCCACCACCTCGGCCGTGAGTCCCGCCTCGGCCATAGACGCCTCGTGATAGTCAAAAACGTCCGCAGCCAAAGACGCAAGGCTTGACACCGGCGCGCGGCGCGCACCCACGCCGCGATCTGCTTGGGACAGAAACAACATGTCGTTGACGATGCCGGTCAGGCGATGTAGTTCTTCCAGATTGGATTCTATGACCTCCTGCATGTCCGCCTGGTCGGGGTGCCTGAGTGCCAATTCATTGTTGGCAATCAGCGTGGCCAGTGGCGTGCACAATTCGTGCGCTGCATCCGCATTGAAACCCTCCATCTGTGAATAGGCCTTCTCGATGCGTGCCAACAATGCATTGAACTGGTCGATCAATGGTACGAGTTCGAGGGGTTGCTCACCGCCATCGAGCCGCTGATGCAGGCTGTCCGCAGACAGTGCGCGTGTTTGACCGGCCAGCCTTCGCACAGGCGCTAGCCCGAGGTTGACTAGGGAAAATCCCCCCAGCGAGACCACAATCGCGCCCCCGATCGCAGCCACAAGCAAAGTGACGGCGAGCCGGTGCAGCAACTGGTTGTCGGTTTGTATGTCCAGCGATAGCTGCACGCGCAATACCCTTGGCGCCAAGCCATCACCTTGCGCCACATCGAATTGCCATTGGCGCAGCACTGTACGCGCGTTCTGGTTCTTGGTGTGCGTGTAAAGCACGCCTGCGTCAGACTGAAGAACCTCGAGCGAAAGATCTCCGTGACCCACCAAAAAGTCGTCGAGCTTGTGAGTGAGGTCCTCGGAATCTCGGTGCTCCTTACCATCCGCTAGAAGGTGCCGGATGACACTCTCCTTTTGCGCCAGCGTTTCCTCCTGGCGGTCACGAAAGTTGTGCTCCGTCACCAGGTAGACGGCCAGACAGACCAACCCGAGTCCGGCAAAACTCTGCAGTGCCAGCCACCAGGACAGCCGCTGGCGCAACGAACGATGGCGGACCAGTACATTCATGCGTTGCGCTCTTCCATGACGTAGCCCATGCCCCGGATGGTATGAAGCAGCGGCCTCTCAAAAGGAACGTCCAACTTGCTGCGCAGGCGTCGGATCGCGACCTCCACCACGTTCGTATCGCTATCGAAGTTCATGTCCCATAGGCTTCATTGCCTTGTCCGGTGTCGCTGTGCTCAACGGTCTGGTGATGATTTCCTACGTCCGAAGCCTGCGAGAGGACGGAATGACGCTGGATACGGCCATCCGCGAGGGGTCGCTGACGCGACTGCGGCCTGTGCTCATGACCGCATTGGTCGCTTCCCTGGGCTTTGTTCCCATGGCTATTGCCGTAGGTACCGGGGCCGAAGTGCAGCGGCCGCTGGCCACGGTGGTGATCGGGGGCATCCTGTCTTCCACCACATTGACGCTATTGGTGCTTCCGATGCTCTACGGCATGGCGCATCGCCGACGCGAGAAGGCCGATCAAAAAGCGCACCCAGGTCACCTGGCCGAGGCTTGATCCATTGAAGGGCCCAGGCGAATGTCTGGGCCCTGATCCTTTCCAAGCTCGCTGCCGCCTGCGCTGCAGTGACGCCCCTACCGAGGTACAAATGCCATGATTTTCAGATCAAATCGGCTCGCAATGTTGTTGGTCGCAGTGGCTTTAACCGGGTGCTCAACCCCTGTGTATGAAAACCGCCTCGCCTGGAAAGACGGCTGGCGAAAGGGGGTCGTTGTGCAGGTCGGCTCTGACGAACTGCTTAAAACCAGGTACGAGGGGCAATGTCCTACTACCGCAAAGCGCCCATCCACCGAATCATTGGCTGTCGTCCGCTGGAAGGACAGTAGAAGGGTCCGCTCGCGCGTTGCTCCATTACCCAGTCAGACCTCCGTCCTGGTGGACTCGGCAGTCTATGTAAACGCGTACAGCTGCGAGGGTATTCAGGAAATACGCACAGAGCCTTAGGGCTGCGAATACGCGCGCGGATTGCAGAACTTACGGCATTGAAGGTGCAGCTTCAGACTATTTGGGAGGCGTGTGCTGAAGGCGAGTGCATCGGGCAATACGACGGACAAGTCTTTTGCCAGTCCAGGATGCCCAGGGTAGGTCAGTGCCTGTGTTGATGGTGTACATTCGGCGCATGCGCGTGGGCATGGGTCATCCCCTCGTGAGCGTGACGATGGCTATGGCTGCCAACAGGCATCACCGCGTGGGAGTGTAGATGGTGTCCATCGTCGTGCCGGTGCGCATGCTCATGCTCCAGCACTTCGTGCGTGTGCTCGTGTCCATGGCTTTCCGCCAAGTGCAGTACCACTCCCGCCAGCATCAATACGCCGCCGAGCAGCATCAACCATCCCGCCGAGCGGTCCCCGAAGCCGAAGGCTACGGCAGCGCCAATGAAGGGAGCAAAGGCGAACACCGAGCCCGTCCGTGCCGCGCCAAACGCCCTCTGGGCCAGAAGGTAAAAGCGCAAGCTCAGGCCGTAGCCCGTGGCGCCAACGGCGAGAAGCCCGAGTGCCGCATACAACGACGGCAAAGGCTCACCCGTCAAAACAGCCAATGCTGCCGTCGCTGCGGCGCCCAAGGTAGCCTTGGCCATCACCACCTGGCTGGGGTCACGTTCAGCCAACCCACGGGACAAGGTGTTGTCCACCCCCCAGGCGACGGTGGCCAGAAGCACGGCAAGCAACCCCAGCAGTTGCACGCCCCCTTGCAGGCCCTGGTCCAGAACGAGCGCCATTCCTCCTGCGAGCAGCAAAAGCATGGCTGCCCACACCCGGCGGTCCATGGTTTCGCTGTACAGCCACCATGCCAGCGTGGCGGTGAACAGAGCTTCCAAGGTCAGCATGAGCGATGCGCTGGCCCCGCTCGTGTGCTGTAGGCCCCAGGCCAGGGCTACCGGCCCCAGCGCTGCGCCAAAGCCGGCCATCGCCAAAAGGCGCGGAATGTCGGACCGTTGCACTCGCGCTTCATGTGCAGCAGTTCGCAGCGACAGGGCCCCGACCAGGGCCGCTCCTGCGTACAGCAGCGCCGCCATGGTGAAGGCCCCCAATCCGGCGCCCAACTTTTGGACCAAAGGCGTACTGATGCCGAACAGGGCTGCCGCCAGCAGAGCGAGCAGGCCGCCGCGCAGGGCAGGAAGGTGCAAAGAGTCAATCATGGTGCGAGTGATTTCAGGCCTACCATTGGGTAGCGATTTATGGAGGGGCACAGCTATGGAAACCGAGGTGGGAGCGATAGTCGAGGGGCAGCAGATTCTCAGTGGCGATGACGTGATGGAGGCGCAGTTCAAGTTGCAAGAAGCGACCGAGAACGGCGAGCCCGCGCAGAAGCTGTATTTGAAGACATTCCAACACTTCGACCGGGACATGCAGCTGTGGCAAGCAAGATCCGAATCTGAGTGGCCGTTGCTGGCGACCATCATGGCAAACCGGATCATCATGTATCCAATACATGCGAATCCACACACAAAGCGCTACCTGACGCCAAAGCATGGACGTTTCACGACCGTTATCTACGAAGACGGCGCCAGTAGCGATTTGCCAAGCGACCCGCAGGACGCGGCAGCTCACATCGCATTAAGACTGTCATCGAGCATCTTTGATCTGCCTGGTGACGGGCTTGGCCTTATCAAAGATCTAGACACTGTTTGGCGAGCCCTGTCGCTAGTACAGCAGGCAGACATTCTTGCCATTGGGAAAAAAACAGAAATGCGCCTGGATGGGCGCACGGTGTTTATCGACAAACGTGAACTGGACAGTCTGCGTCGCGCTTTCAACCGGACCAAGACCCAAGGGCGAAGCCTGATCCAAAGGATCCAGCATGGCCTCGTTCATGACGACGTGCTCACGAGAATCAATCCCGAGAAATTCCAACGGATCGAGCGGGCTGCTGCGCCTTTGGTCCGGGTAAGGCGCGAAAGCGCCGCGCAGACCTCCAGTCGCGAGCGCGCGGAGCGTCGAGCCAATGTTCAGACAGTGCGAAAACAGGTCGATGAGTTGGCTGCCGAGGCACCTTCTGAGCTGATGAAACTGCACGCGGAGATCGAGCGAGCCACGCTTACAGCGATGATCGGAAAGTACCGCGACATGCTGGAGAAGAAGCTCGGAGAAAGCCACTGGCAACGTTTCTTTGAGCAGCACAAGTTCGTTCTGAGTTTGGCTTTTGCTCGGCCTGTCGAGTTGTCTCACACGCAGTTTCATGCACAAGGGTCAGGCCTGACGGGGTCAGGCGCGCACATTGGGGACTTCCTGTTCAAGGAGCAAGGGCAAGCACTTGCCATTGTGGAAATCAAAACCCCGGATGCACCCTTGATGCATGCCACGCCGTACAGAACACCGCATGTTTTCGGCCCACATTCGCAACTGAGTGGCGCTATCACCCAGGTGCTGCATCAACAAAGCGAGTTGCGTACGCGGTGGCAGACGCATGTTTTCGATAACCCGTCCCTGCGCCCCTCCCGGGCGGACGTAGTCAAATGCGTTGTGCTTGCTGGGCGTCGGCCTATTGAAGAGCATGAAATGCGTTGTTTTGAGGTTTTCCGCAACGCCTGCAAGGACGTGGAGGTGATTACCTTTGACGAACTGTTGGCCAAACTCGAATACCTTCAGCAGCACCTGCAACCAGTTCCCGAAGAGGTGCCTTTTTAAAGAATCTCACGCAATTGATGGACGGGATAGACGTACCGCGATCAAACTGACCAGCCGAGCTTGTGAGCTTTTGTGGTCTGGTCATGGCGCGCATCGTCTTCTGTATGCACGTAGATGCTGGTGGTGGAAATATTTGCGTGTCCCAGGTTGTCGCGCACAACCTTGAGATCCATGTTGTCGCTCTGATGAGTGCCCGCTGTATGCCTCATCCAGTGTGCGGAGGCCTGCTCCACATGAGAGGCTGCAGCTTCGTGGTCAGGACCCAGGGCACGCAGGCGGGCTGCGGTTTCACGAAAGATATGCTTGACCAGTTCGTGCACAGCGCTGCGTCCCATAGACTTAGACCCACCAATCAACGGCAGGAGCAATGGGGCGGAATCGCCCTCACGAGGTAAAGGTCCCAGATCATTCGACCTTCGGTAGCGCATCAGCTCCGAGACCAACTCGTCCGTCGCGGGGATCACTCTGGTTTTGTCGCCCTTGCCACGAATCTCCAGCCACCAGCGCTCCAGTCCGTCGGCCCCCCGTCGCCAGTAAAAATCGCCCATCGAGTTGTTGCAGACCTCTGAAATCCGCAGGCCCCCGATATAGAGAAGGGAGAAGAGCCATCGGTGTCGGGCTGCTTGAAGGGCAAGACGAGGCGTACTGGCGGGAAGGGACTCAATCGTTGCACGCACTTGTGCCCAGTGCTCATGGGGCAGGAACCTATTGGTCTTGGCGGGTCGCGCCACGGATTTGCGGCGGCGCAGAGCTAGAGGGTTGCCTGCCAGATACCCGGCTTGAACCAGCCAATTGAAGAGGCTGTTGAGGATCGACAGTGCCTGGCGCTGGCTCTGTCGGTCCAGCGGCTTGGCGAACGGACGCCAGTGGGGCGAGGACCTCGGCGCCTTCTGAGCGACCTGCATGACCCATCGATCAGCCGGTTGAGGATCTTCCAGAAAGGACTCATAGGCCAGGAAGTCCTCGTGGGTCATATCAGACAGGGCCTTGCCATGCTGATGCACACACCAAAGCAGCAGCCTTTCCGCCTCCTTGCGATAGCTGGCCAACGTGGCCGGTGAATCTTTGTAGCGCGCCAGCCAGGCCAAAACCGCAGAGCGGTCGTCATTGGCCGCGACTTGGGGCAGGCCCTGGGCCCGATTGCGGCCGCGCTCTCCGGACAGATGAAGGGGTAGCACCAAGCCCTCCAAAGGCTCAAGATGCGAGAAAACGGCCGGTGCGACGATCAAACTGCTCATCGAGCTAATTCTATGGACATTAGAATAATTATGTCCAGAGATTGGAAAATAAATCATTGATTTGTACGTTATACGTTGTATTATTTTTGAATGAGCGAAGAATCCGAAATCCAAGCCGAAGTTGAAGCCCTGCGGGAGCGTTTCAGCGATAC
This sequence comes from Acidovorax sp. 56, assembly GCF_002749705.1. Taxonomy (NCBI): domain Bacteria; kingdom Pseudomonadati; phylum Pseudomonadota; class Betaproteobacteria; order Burkholderiales; family Comamonadaceae; genus Acidovorax; species Acidovorax sp. 56. The sequence continues at coordinate 890,711 of NZ_PEEV01000001.1, read as the reverse complement.
GAAAGCGCTGTACCGCGAGGTGTGCGCGTTGCTGTTTTTCCGGTACGGCATCACGCCCACCGCGAGCAAGCTGTATCAGCACGTGCGAAAAGGCTCCATGAGCGCTCCGGCCGAAGCACTGGCCAAGTTCTGGGAAGAACTGCGCGGCAAAGCGAGAGTGGAAATAGACCACCCGGACCTTCCCGATGCGCTGAAGCAGGCCGCTGGCCAGGCGGTCAGCGTGTTGTGGACGCAAGCGACCGATTTGGCGCGCGAGGAACTGGCGGCACTGCGGGTTGAGGCCCGCACGGAAGCCCAGAGCGCACAGGCGCAGCTGCAGGAAACTCTGCAACGCAGCAGCTCCCTGGAGGAACAACTACAGACCGCGCAAAGCAAGTGTGCTGAGCTGGAAAGCAACCTCCAGAACCTAGCTGCGGAATTGGAGCAAGAGCGGCGCGCGCATGCCGGCAGCGCGGCACGTGGCGAGGCACTATCCCGACAGACGGATGAGCTGAAGCTGGAACAATCCAAGAGTCGGCAGCATTTCAGTGCTGAACTTGACAAGGGGCGTGCGGCCATCGACGAGGCCACCTCTCGTGCAGCCCAGGCTGAGCGCCGCGCACTGCAGGAAATCGACAGGGAGCGCACCGCTCGCGCGCAGGCAGACAAGCAGTTGGAGCAGCTACGGGGCAAGCTCACAGAAGTGGAGCGCGATCACCATGCCAAGGTCCTGGAGGCAAACGCAGCCCAGACACGATTGGCCGCAGACCTGGAGAGTGCACGGGCTTCGCTGGCCGAGAGCGCCCGCGTGACCCAACTGCAAGGCGTTGAGTTACTGCAGGCACTGCAGGCAGTGACGCAGCACAAAGCGGAGGCGGACACCCTGCGCGCATTGGTGGCCCAGTTTCAACCGCCGCCCAGGCCCGCTCGCAAGAAAAAACCGATAGGCGACCATTGATTGCTTGCATGCCGGCCGCCAGTCGGCGAAAAAGCTCCACACAGAATCTGCATACAAGCTAGCGACGATCCAATGGCACGCGACGACTTCACGAAACCGACCAAGAATCAGGCTTACCAGCGGGTGGCGGGCCGTTGCTCCAATCCCGATTGCCGTGCCACCACCTCCGCGCCAGTGGGCGAAGTTGATTTCTCCAATGTGGGGGTCGGCGCGCATATTCATGCGGCATCGCCTGGGGGGCCGCGTTATCTCGCTGCAATGACCGCAGAAGACCGGTGCGGCTTTGGCAACATCATCTGGCTATGCCAGACCTGCTCGACGATCATCGACCGGGACCCGGACTCGTACCCTGCAGAAACGCTCAAAGCATGGAAAACATCGGCTGAGGCAAGGGCTCTGATGGAGCAAGGCAAACGGCTTCCCGATGAAAAGGATATCTATCGCATGGCGGCCATGGCCATGGGCACCCGAACGCCTGGGTTTTATCCAGAAGCCATAGGCAACGTGCACAAAGCCTTGGTCGATCAATTGGAAGCGGTGGATCCGAGGTTCACTGTTTCAACAACGTACTCGGGTGGCAACACAACGATTACCGTGGGCGCGAAAGAGACGGTGTCTTTCTCTATCAAGATTGCACAGGAATCGGCTGATGTCTGGCGCAAGGGCCTTCAGGCGTCCATTGACGAGGGCCGTGAAGCGACGCTGCCACTCGATGGGGTCGTGTTTGAAGGCTCAAAACTCTTCGATGTGCTGCACAAAGATGCCGACCTGGCATCGATAACGATCATGCCGACGGCACGTCCAGCCGTGTTGAAGATACTTGCGCCCCAGACCGAACCGGCAATTTTTGAAACCATTAATGGTCAACTAACAGCTGGGCGCAAGCAAATCCGATTTGCAGGCGCTGGATGCGGCGGTCTTCTGGACGTGGAAATAGTTTTCACCCCAACGAATGGTGATGATGTTCACTCGGTATCGACTCTGACTACCAATTTAAAAGCGTGGCAAGGAAAAGAGGCTGCAAACCCTCCCTACTTGGACGTCTTTATCAACCTGCTTGAAGCAATTCTTGATCCATCCGCTTCTATTTCGTTCGTCTTGGGAGTCGATGGAAATCAAGCTGCAGCGGGGAAGTTTCATACACCAAAGCATATGGAGGCGATGAACGAAACCCTCGCATTCGCTCACTACGCAAGGCGAGCCAGAAATGTGCTTAGGTACCTAAGGAAAAGTGCGCCTATCGATATTTTCGAGAGCATTTCCACTGACGATCATCGGGCCCTGGCGCGAGTCAGCGATATCGTTGAGGGCAAGCTCTCCTACCAGCGCTCTCAGATCACCGGTTCACCGACGATGACGGTTGCGTGTTCTGACGGGGGAATATCACTGATGGAGGTAGTACGCAAAGGAGAGTTTTCAGTTCTGCAGCAGAAAGAACCCGCATCCATGGTCACCATCTATGGGAAGCAGTACGAAGTCCCTCCGACCACAAGCTACTACTCGCCTGTGAAACTACATATCCTGAGCAGGAAGAAGAAAAAGGAGATCATTGACTTCCGCTTGCGAATCGAAATGGCGGACAACTTCACAAGCCAAACGTTTTTCGATGTGCAGCATTGATTGGCGGCCGATCCTGAGGTTTGGAGGCGGCTAGATCCTGATCAGCCAGCAACGAGGCCCCTCTGCATGTTAGGCCTCTATGATGCTGTTCAATCGCTCCAAGAGAGGTATTCGGTGCCCAAGACGTTGAGTCAAATGAGGAAACGCCTGGAAGAGGCAATGAGCCAAGCCAACGACGCGGAGGAGATCATTCCTCTGGTTAAGAAGGTTATTGCTCAATACGAGTTGATGCCCGGCGATCTGTTTGATCAACCCCATCAAACGCCAAAGTTAGCACCTCAAAAACACGCGAAGACGCCAAGTACAGAGTCACAAGTACGCGCGGTCTACCAAGACGGCAACGGCAACACCTGGGCGGGGCGCGGGCGGCGACCAACGTGGCTAAACGAAGCGCTTGAGCGAGGGCGCACCCTAGAGGACTTCAAGGTTCCGAGTAAAGGTCTGCGTCGAGCTAAGTGATTGATATCGCTGAGCTTTTTTCGAGAGGTTTCAGGTTCTGCTTGGAAACCGAGATTACCCCCGGCAAGGCACTTGTGCAACTTCAAAAAGACTTTGAACAGGTTCTTAGGTTCTGGGTTTTGCACATACGCTCCTGGAACTCATCATTCACGAGCATGGGCCTATAGCTTTAATGGTTGGTCTTTTTACAGTCGAGCAAATTTGCAGCTTGGCTAGACCCAGACGACCGAAAATATCCCATCACAGTCGCCACGTTTCGGTGCCCAGTCATGGCCATGGTGTCGGCCAATGGTACGTTCTGCGACGCAGCCTCGGTGACAAAGCCAGACCGCAGCGAGTGCGCTGAATAATCATCAGACAAGCCCGCAAGGCTGGCGCGCTCCTTGACGATATCGCGCACCGAGGCTGGGGAGAGAGCTCCTGCCAACTTCCCACCTTTCATCACGCGCCTGAAAATCGCTCCATCGGTGATACAAGCTGCTGTCAGCCAAGCATGCAAGGCATCGCCGGCCAGTCCCTCAATCGGCTTGTAGTTCTCTGGTCTGTCCTTGGCGTCCTGATTCGTCTTGGAGTGGGCCAGAATAAACGTGAATGACGATGGACCATTGCGCCTGAGATTTTTCATGTCAGCCCCAGCAACCTCTGAGCGGCGCCGTCCTCCACTGGCAAAGGCAAAGAGGAGGAGGGCGCGGTCCCTCAGGCCTTTGAGGGTCGAGGTATCGCAGGTCTCAATCATTGCCATCAGTGGATCTTTCGTCAAAGCATCCTTCTTTTTGGGCAAGTCGCCGCGCTTGCCGTAGGCACGCCGGGTTTTCATCAGAAGCTCACGGACTTTGGGATCCTGGCAGGGATTCTTGGCGGCTTTGAGCTGGTGGGTTTTTGAGAGAACTGCCACGCGGTGCACCAGTGTGTTGAGAGCCATCGGGCCTCGCTTGCCCTTGAAACCAGCCTCAACAAGCACCTCGTCGATCGCTGGCGGCAGTTCATGGGCCAGCCCGTCAGCCGTGGTGCGTTGGGCGTGATCAACGATGAACTGAATCACAGCGCTGGGCGGCAACGGAAGCGAAATCGGTTGTCCATACCTCACATTGAACCAGGCTGCCCAGTAGCGCAGGGCGGAGCGGTAGCTCGCCAAGGTGTTGGCGGACTCGCCCTCGCGCATCAGGTCCTCCACAGCACGCGCGGTGGCATCTGACAGCATTTCTGGGCGCAACGCCGATACGTTTTTTAGAGCTGGCAGGCGCATTTAATCTCCTAACGCATCAAAATTGAAATTAACATACATACAATGTATTGTTTGCAATGAATTTTATTTATTAATCATGATAATTATCTATTATCGTTGGTAAAAAATGTTTGGAGTAGGGTGATGCAGCCAAAAATTGTGCGAGGTCCGCGCGGAGTCCAGCTGGAGGATGTATGGGCAGCCGCCGATGCCGTTCTCGGCTTGGGTGAGCGGCCGACGATTGAGCGTGTGCGGCAGCAGTTAGGACGCGGCTCCCCAAACACGGTGGGCCCGATGCTCGACGGCTGGTATGGATCTTTGGCAAAGCGGCTTCTAGCACCTGGGGAGGCTATTGATGGCGCACAAGAGCCAGGTGAGCAGTTGCCAGGGCCCGTGCTGAGAGCTGCAAAGACGCTGTGGGGGCGGGCGGTCCAATATGCGCAGGAAGCCGCCACAGCGCAACTCGCAGAGACTCAAGTGGAATTGGATGAGCGCGCAGAAGCATTGAGGCAGGCGCAGCAGGCCCTTCAACTGGAACAGCAGCGTATCCAAGACCGTAGCGAGGCTCTTGCAGTCGCTATGCAAGCCAAGGATGCGCAGATATCTGAGGTGTCGGGGCAGGCAAAGGAGTTGCAAGTGCAGCTTCAGGCATGCCAAAAGCTGCTGGATGACGCTCGTGCCGAGGGCGTGCAACTGCGGCAGGCGGCAGATGTACAGCGGCGGCAACAAGAAATCAAAGATGCCGAGCGTCAAGCAGAGCGTTTGCGGCAAGAAGAACGAGTGCTGGCGCAGGAGCGCAGGCTCAACGGTGAAGTTGATCGGGCGCGCCAAGAGTCCAAGCGGTTGGCCAGTCAACTGGAGGCTGACAACAGAAAGTCTGCTGGCACCCTGGCTGAAGTCACCGAGAGGATGGGCGCCCTGGATGCTCGGTTGGGCTCCCTGCAGGCTGAAAAGGCAGGTCTATTGAAGGATCTGCAATTGGCCCGCGAGGAGGTGGACACTTGGAGGGCAAAGTTCGATGAGCGCAGCAATGACATGTTTGCCGTACTCAATGAACTTCGGGATCGCTTGCCTGCGAGCCTCGTCGAAAGCACGGCTAAGCCTGCAGTGCCTCGAAAGATCAAAAACAAGCGTTAGATGCGCCGAGTTGGTCTATGGGCAGTTTCATCGGCCCTACGTTCCTGCTGAAAGGCTTCCATCATTAGGCCCAGAACGTACCGCGACACGAGAGCGGTACAAACCTTTGGTCCGCAGCGACAAGACCCGCGTCCAACCCCGAAAAATGGATGTTGACCTTCATTCAGTCGCGCAAATGGAGTTTTTTTGTACCTAATTTCTGTCGCCCGTTTAGCAAGATGGCGCAAATTCTGATGTTTACCGGTGTTCTGTTCAAATTTTATTTAACATAATATACATCGTATCTACTCAAGTCCAAGGGCAAGCATCGTCGCTTTGACCCGGACACCCGTGCTCAGCTTGCCTATAACTTCCGGACTATGTACCGCAACCTTGGCATGGATACCGCTGCCTGCGCTCAGTTTCTTCATGTCACCGAGCGGACTTTGCATAACTGGGAGTCTGGCAAACATGACATCCCTTTTGCGGCCTACAAGCTGCTGCGGCTGCTCAACCGCATGGAGTTGCCCGGCAAGGCCTGGGAAGGCTGGTGCTTTCACCATGGCACCTTGTATTCGCCTGAGGGCCATCCTTTTGTGGGCAGCGACTCCTCGTGGTGGTCTTTGTTGATCAGACGCGCCAACATGTTTGGCGAGATGTCGCGCAAGCTCAAGGAGGCAACAGCCACAGTCGAGGTAGGACGTGCCGCGCTGGCGCAAGCGCAGCGCGCCGGTGCGGCACGGCCTGCAGCGGCTGGGCCTGACGTGCCAACGTCAGGCCGGCGCGAAGCGCCGGGCCTAAATTTATCCCTAAGACACATTGGCACATCTAATTTAAGTTTTGCTGCCAATGCTGGCTCTTACGCTATGAAACCTATAGCACTCAAGGTGGCCTCATGAGTCGGCGTGTTCGGTTTGTGACTGGTGGTCTGGCGGGCTCTATGGGGCCTAAGGTGGGGAAGTCTCCTGGCGAGACTTTGCCCACCACTGAGACGGCCACTGATGCAGAGGGGACCTACACACGCCAGCGCAAGACCTTGACCCTGATTGAGCGGCTCTTAGTGCGGGGTGGGGCCATGCCTGCCCTACCTCCAGTTCCGGCGCCAAAGAAGCGCGGAAGGCCTCGCAAAGAGGCGAAATAGGACGGGGATGCGGGTGGTGCAACACCCGGCCCCCTGACCAAAACCAACTGAGTAGGAGTTGAAAAATGGCTGATGCCGATTCTAGTTACATGCAGCTGGCGGAACTCAACCGCCTATCCAATGGGCTCTTTGATCTGAGCTGTGAGATCGATTCCTTGGCCCACATCAGCACTCATGATGAGTCCTCCCCCTTCTATCACCTCGGCTCCTTGCTGCTGCGTGTCTCTCAGCGGCTTGCGGCCCATGTTGCCGATCTCCAGGCGCTGGGCAATGGGGTGTCGTCATGAGTCGCCCTCCAGACGCTGTGTATCGCTACTGGCTGGCTCAGCATGGGGGTATGGGGCATCGCCCCATGGTGGACCGTCGCTCTGAGCCTGTGCCCGCTGAAAAGGGGCTTGTCGTCGGCATGGTGGAACTCCCCTGCCCTCAATACCCGCCTGTAATGGTCGATCGTGCCAGCGAAGCGGCTGATGTTTGCCCGGGAAGATATTCGCGTGGCGGGCTCGCTGCAACTGATGGTGCTTATTCGCGCCCTGATGAAAAAAAAGAGGGTGAGATAACCAGTTCTCTTTTTTTAAGTACGAATGAAGATTATTATCCAGGGGGTGGAAGATAATGCCTTATACATCGTATCTTGTCAATGGTTTCTATGCCTAGAGGCTCAAATCGAAGCTTGCGATTGCATGCAGTCTGCCTCCTTCGCTCCTGTGCCGCATTCCAGACTCCTGCACGCGCTGTTCAGCCGCTACCATCCACGCCCATGAACCTTACCAGCCCAGCACCTTCCGTCGCGTCTTCCGTCCACTTCGGCCATCAAGGCCGTGTTTGTATCGTCACGGGCGGTGCGCAAGGGATTGGCGAAGCCTGTGTGCGCCGCTTTGCCGCAGAAGGCGCCAAACCCGTCATCGTGGATGTGGACGATGCCCGTGGCCACGCTTTGGCGCAGGCGCTGGGCGTGCTGTATATGCGCTGCGATGTGGGTGACAAGGCGCAGGTGGACGCTTTGGTGGCGCAGGTGCTTGCTGCCTACGGACGCATCGATGTGCTGGTGAACAACGCGGGCATCTTCCGCGCGGCAGATTTTTTGGAGGTGACCGAAGAAGACTTCGATGCGGTGCTTCGGGTCAACCTCAAGGGGTCATTCCTGGTGGGCCAGGCGGTGGCGCGGGCCATGGCGGCACACAATGGCGGCCGCGGTGGCGGCGCCATCGTCAACATGAGTTCGGTCAACGGCGTGCTGACCATTCCCAGTATCTCCAGCTACAACGTGAGCAAAGGGGGTGTGAACCAGCTCACACGTGTGATGGCGTTGGCGCTAGCGGACAATAACATCCGTGTGAACGCCGTGGCCCCAGGCACCATCGCCACGGAGCTGGCCGTCAAGGCGGTGCTGACCAGTGATGAGGCCAAAAGCAAGATCATGAGCCGCACCCCCATGAAGCGGCTGGGCGAGCCTTCGGAGATTGCCGATGTGGTGGCCTGGCTGGCCAGCGATGCCGCAAGCTACGTCACCGGCGAAATCGTGACGGTGGACGGCGGCCGCATGACGCTGAACTACACCGTGCCCGTGTGAAACGGTGGGCGTCGTAGGTCGGTAGTTACTATGGTATTGATAGCTGCTAGCGCTTATTGATAAAGCGCTAGCGCCCAATTTCTTTCAATATCATGCTTGCGCCACACGCCGCAGCAGCCCTGACATGCCGCGTGGCCACCCCACCCGGCCAAACCAGGCGCCACCCGCAATCGCCCAGGCGTTGACCAGCCCGTAGAGCACCAACGCCACGCCCTGCGCAGCGAAAACGGCCTGCAAGCCACCGCCCCAGCGCAAGGCCAGCCCACCACCGGCCACGGCCACGACTAGGCGCGCGATGTTGCCAATCACTGGCCACATCAGGCGCCCTGCCCCTTGCGAGGCAAAGTACAGCACTAGGCCCAGCCCGAAAAAGCCATACACCGGGCCCACCGTGCGCAGATAGAGCGCGCCGGATTCGAGCATGGCCGGGTCGTTGTTGAACAGCCGCAGCCAGGTGGCTGGATACGCGGCTGCCCACAATCCGATGGCCTCGGCCATGGCAAAGGCCATTGCAGCACCGATCCAGGTGGCGCGCAGGGCGCGCTCGCGCTGGCCGGCTCCGATGCACGTGCCCACCATGGCCACCAGCGGGGCGCCCAGGCCAAACACCAGGGGCACCAGCAGGTATTCCAGCCGCGACGCCGTGCCATAGCCTGCGATGGCCGCCGTGCCAAAACCGCCCACCAGTGCCGTTGTCACGCCAATCGCCAGGTTGGTCGCCACGGTAGAAACAGTGCCCACCAGACCCACGCGCAGGATGTCCTTGAACAGCGCCCAGCGAAAGCGGATGCGGGCCAGTGATGGCCGAAGCAGGCTGCGCGGCGACCAGAGGTAGGCCGCCAGCACCACACTGCCCACCGCGTAGTACGCCATCAGTGCCAGCGCACCGCCCGCAATGCCCATGCCCGGCAGCGGCCCCCAGCCAAAGATGAGCAAGGGCGACAGCGGCACCAGGACAAAGGCGCCCAGCACCGTCACATACGCAGGCACGGCCATGTTGCCCGTGCCGCGGATCACGGCCGATAGGGTGTTGAACAGCCAGACCAGCACCGCGCCCGCGAACACCCAGTTGGAATACACCAGTGCGGCCTCCAGCGCCCCACCTGTGCCGCCCATGCGGGTGTAAAGCCAGCGCCCTCCTCCGACCACGCCTACGGTGAAAACGAGCGCAAACACCGCCGCTATCACCAGTGCGTGCAGCACCAGCGCATCGGCATCCTGGCGCCTGCGGGCGCCCAGCGCGCGGGCAATCGCCGATGCGATGCCGCCGCCCATGGCGCCTGCGGACGTCATCTGCATCAGCATGACCACCGGAAACACCAGCGCCATGCCCGCCAAGGCGTCCGTGCCCAGCTGGCCCACGAAGTAGGTTTCTATGAGCCCAACGCCAGCTTGCGCCAGCATCACCAGCACATTGGGAGCCGCCAGCCGCAGCAGCGTGGGCGCGATGGGCGCCTCCAGCAGCATGCGGGTGCGTGGGTTCAGGGCCTCGGTCATGGGGCCCCCGCGCCGTCGGCTGCGGGCTTGCGCGGCACCACGATGCGCACGGTGGACAGCTGCAGCACATCGCCATGCTGGTTGCGGGTTTCGCTGCGCACGGTGACCATGCCGCGGTCGGGTTTGGATTTGGAGGGTTGGATTTGCACAACCTCGCTCACCACATGCAGCACATCTGTAGCGCGCGTGGGGCGGGGCCAGCTCAGCTCGCCCCCTGCTCCGATGATGCCGCCCGCAATGGGCAGGCCGCTCGTCACTTGCAGGCGCATGGTCACGGCGGCGGTGTGCCAGCCGCTCGCGGCCAGCCCACCGAACAGCGTGGCGCGGCCCGCCGCTTCGTCGAGGTGAAAGGGTTGCGGATCAAACTGCGCGGCGAACGCCTTGATCTGGCCCTCGTCCATGGCGTGCTCGCCGCTGGTGAACTGGCTGCCAACGGCAAGATCGTCCAGGTACAGCGGTTGTGACATTTCAGGCGATGCGGCGGCTGCCGCCAGATGGGAAGTCATGGCAGGTTGCTTTCGGCGGTGGGGAAAGTGAAGTGTGTCGAGTCAGGCGGCGGCAGGCGCCGTGCTGCGCGCCAGCGGTGCTTCGCGGATGGGCAGGTTCACCAGCGCAGCCCCGGCAGCCAGCGCGATGTCGATGTACCAGACCCAGTCATAGCTGCCCGTGGCCTGGAACACACTGCCGCCCAGGTAGGCACCCAGAAAACCACCGATCTGGTGCGACAGCATCACGATGCCAAACAGCATGGCCATATTGGCCGTGCCAAACATCTTGGCCACCAGCCCCACCGTGGGCGGGACTGTAGAGAGAAAGGTCACTCCCATCACGGCGGCAAAAATCATCACCACCGCCGGTGTTTTGGGCGCAAAAAGGAAGACCAGCACCGCCACGCCACGCGTCGCATACAGCAGCGAGAGCAGCGACTTCATGCGCCAGCGCCCTACCGCCCAGCCCATGCCCAGGCTGCCAACGATGTTGAACAGACCAATCACTGCCAAGGCCCAGCCGCCCACTTCAGGGGGCAGCCCGCAGGCGGCAATCACGCCGGGCAAGTGGGTGGCCAGGAAGGCCACATGAAAACCACACACCAAGAAACCCACCGCCAGATAGCGGTAACTGGGGGTGGCCAGCGCCTGGGCCACGGCCTCGCGGGCCGTCAGTGCTTTTTGGCCGGACGCCGCTGCAGCCTGCGCTGCGAGCGCATTGGAATTGCCCTTGAGCGCCCACACAGCGGGCAATGCCAGCAGCACCATCACGCCCAGCCACTGCATGGCGCTGGCCCAGCCCACGGCCGCCGTCAGGCTGATGGCGATGGGTGCCATGACGAACTGGCCAAACGAGCCACCCGCGTTGACGATGCCGCTGGCCAGGCCCCGTTGGTGCACGGGCACCAGCCGCGCCGTGGCCGCCATCAGCACGGAGGGGCCGGCCATCCCTGCCCCACCCGCTGCGAGCACGCCGATCGCAAAAATCAGGCCCCAGGTGCTGGTCATGTAGGGGGTGATGAACGTGCCCAGCGCCACCAGCGCCACGCCCAGCAGAATGACCCGGCCGGTGCCAATGCGGTCGGCCACCGCACCCGCAAAAGGCTGCGTCAGGCCCCACCAGAGCTGGCCGAATGCAAACGCCAGGCTGATGCTGCCAATGCCCAGTGCGGTGGAGGTGTTCAGCGCCGAAAGGAACAGCCCCATGGTCTGCCGCGTGCCCATGGTCAGTGCGAAGGTGCCTGCCGCAGCCAGCAGCACAAGCCACAGTGCCAGCGGCGCGGTGGCGCTGGCTTGGGGGCCGGCCTGGGCGGCAGCGTTGTGCGTTTTACTCGTCATGACCAGCCTCCTGGGCAGGCAGCGCCGCCAGCAATGCGAGTGAATCATCGACCAGCGCATGCAGCGCCATCACGCGCTCCGCACCCAGGGCGCTGTTCAACGCCAGTTGCGCGGCTTTCCAATGGCGCTGTGCTTGCGCACGTTTGTCGCGGCCGGCGTCTGTGATGTGTACCAGGCGGCTGCGGGCATCGGCACCGGCCTCCAGCGTCACCCACCCCGCGTCCACCAGGGGGCGCAGGTTGCGCGTCAGCGTGGAGGCATCCATCTTCATGGCCACAGCCAGATCGCTGGGGCGAATGGGGCCCAGCTTGAGCACATGCGACAGCAGCGAATACTGCGTGGTCTTGAGATCGCACTTCGCCATTTCGATGTCGTAATGGTTGGCGACGCGGCGCATCAGTTGGCGCAGCTTGAAGTTGGTACACCCCTGCGGCCCCCCCGCCAAAGCGGGGGAAGCAACAGGTTCGCGGAGGGTGGTGTCGGCTTGCATGGATTTAATTGTATCTGCAATAATTGCATATGCAATACTTTGATTTCCACCACACCACCCACCAGGAAACCCCATGACCCAGCACAACCACCTTGAACACTGGCTTGCACAAGAACGCGACATCCTCGCCACGCTGGACGCAGGCCCCGGCCCCGGGGTGGCCCGGCGCGACCAGATCGCCCACCTGAACGGCCTGGAGCAAATGCAGGCCATGCTGCGTGGCGAGTTGCCTTATGCCGCCATCGCCAAGACGCTGGACTTTTTGATTGTGGAAGCGGGTGAAGGCACGGCCATTTTTCAGGGCACACCGCGCCTGGAGCACCTCAACCCCATGGGCACGGTGCACGGCGGCTGGTTTGCCACCCTGCTCGACTCTGCTCTCGGCTGTGCCATCCACACCCGCATGGAGCCAGGGCGCGGTTACACCACGGCCGAGCTGGGCATCAACTTGGTCAAAGCCATCACGCCCAAGGTGCAGCGCGTGCGTGCCGAAGGCCGCGTGATCCACTGCGGGCGCCAACTGGCCACGGCCGAGGCGCGCCTGGTGGGGCCAGATGGCACGCTCTACGCCCACGCCACCACCACCTGCTTGGTTTTTGACTTGCCTGCACAATCGAAAGGATGAAATTCCTCCACACGATGCTGCGCGTTGGCAACCTTCAACGCTCGATTGACTTCTACACCCAGGTGCTGGGCATGCAACTGCTGCGCCAGTCCGAAAACCCCGAGTACAAATACTCGCTGGCCTTTTTGGGCTTTGAGGGCGGCAACCCCGCACAGGCCGAGATCGAGCTGACCTACAACTGGGGCGTGGAAAGCTACGAGATGGGCACAGCTTATGGCCACATCGCACTGGGTGTGCCAGACGCGTATGCCGCGTGTGAAAAGATCCGGGCCTCTGGTGGAAACGTGACGCGCGAAGCGGGCCCGGTCAAAGGTGGTACCACCGTGATCGCCTTTGTGACGGACCCTGATGGCTACAAAATTGAGTTGATCCAGCGCGCCGAGGGTGCTGCAGGCGCTGGCTTGCGCTGAAACAAAAAGGGCGCCCGGGATAGGCGCCCTTTTTGCTCTGTTTTTAGTAGCATCTAGCGCTTATAGGACGGGCGCTACATGCCAATTTGGCTCAAAACCACTGGTGCAGTGGCTTGGGTTTTGCTCACTTCACCAAGCCCAGCACATCCTTGAAGTCCGGGTGCTCGCAGGTGCGCAGCCACTCAAATGCCACCATTTCGGTGGTCACCAGCTCTGCCCCGGCGCCCGCCAGGCGGTCGAATGCGGCATCGCGGTTGCGTTCGGTGCGCGAGCCGCAGGCATCGGTCACCACCCACACCTCGAATTCGTCTTCAATCAGGTCCAAAGCCGTTTGCAGCAGGCAGACATGGGCTTCGCAGCCCGCGATCACGATGGTGCCGCGCTCTGGTGCTTGTTGGGCAGGCTTTTGCAGGTGTTTGGGCAGGCTGCGGGCATTGCCGCCTTGCTGCGGCTTGGCGGGGGGGCGCAGCCATTCGCCCAGGCCTTCTTCTGCCGCGCTGAAATGCATTTTAGCCAAGGTGCGGGCGCACAGGGCCCGCAACTGCGCATCGTTGGGGCCCAGGCGCGAGGGGTTTTGCTCGGTGCCCCACACCGGCACCTCCATGATTTGCGCCACTTGGGCCAGCAGGCGGGCATTGGCCAACACTGAGGGGCCTTCAAAGATGGCGGGCATCAGGCGTTCCTGGTAGTCCACCAGCACCAATTGGGATTCTTCAGCGTCGAGCAGCATGGTTGTATCGCCCCGGTGGCGTTGATTCATTGAAACAGGCGGCATTGTCGCAGCAGCTGAGCCGTGCCGGGTGCTTTGGCTGCTGGCAGCGGTGGTTTTGGCCAAGGCGTCTTTGGGGGGGGCGACCTGCTGGATATCAATGCGATGCGGGCGCCAGATTGCAAAAAAATGTCACCTGGGCGACAGCTGCCCCAGGGGGTAACGCCTGACTCAGGTCATGAATCACGGTTTTTACGGGCGGTTTTTTCACCTAACCGTGTTACCCTCCGCCCCCATGTCCAAATGGCTTTGCTCACTTCTCATCGTTTTTGCCTCTGCGGCCCATGCGGCCCCGGTTGACGCAAACTCCGACGAAATCGACCGCCTTTTGACCGATAAAGGCTTTTTCACCCAACTGGAACATGTGCGCCTGAGCATGGCAGACAAAGCACACACCGTGGCAGACCGTGCCTCGGACTTGGTGGTGAACGCCATGGGTTTCCTGGGCGTACCCTACAAACGGGGTGGCAACAGTGCCGAAACCGGGTTTGACTGCAGCGGTTTTGTGCGGGCCATGTACCAGCAAACCGTGGGCCTGATCTTGCCGCGCCGTGCAGACCAGCAGGCGGCTTCCACCGAAGTCATCGACAAGAAAGAGCTGCAGCCGGGTGATCTGGTGTTCTTCAACACCATGCGCCGCACCTTCAGCCACGTAGGCATCTACGTGGGTGACGGCAAGTTCATCCATTCACCCCGCAGTGGCTCGGAAGTGCGCGTGGAAGACATGCGCCAGACCTACTGGCAGCGCCGCTTCGATGGCGCCCGCCGCGTCACGCCATCGGCCGCCAACCAGTTTGCTGCGCAGGCTGACGACGGCAAGTAAGTCAGCGCGCAGGCGGCTTGCCGCCTTCGCAACCCCATTTAGCGTGTTCGCTCTCAGGGCTTGACGTCCACGCTCGTGATGGTGGAACGGATGGGCCCTCCGGTCACATTCACGGGGCGTGCTTCGGGGTTTTTCAATAGCGCTTTGGCTGCGGCCATGTCTTCCGTGTAACGGGCGCGGGCCTGTGCATTGCAAGCCGCGCGCTCTGTCGCCGCTGCTGCCTTGCACTCCTCCAAGCTGATTTTGAGCCCGCCACCCGCTTCCCGTATGGCAGTTTGGTAGCGCTGTTGTGGTGTGCTGTCTTCCTGAGCGCCCCGTGCCAGAGAAGCGTCCTCTGCTGTCTGTGCATGCAAGGTGCCCATCGGTAGACACAGGGCCAAGGAGGCTGCCGCGCAAGCGAGGCCAGAGCGGCCCAGGGAAAAATCTCGGTGCTTCATTCCAACTCCTTTTCATCAGACGCGTGCGGCCTGCACGCCATGGCTGCCATCATCCGGCGTGGTGCAGCCTGGGCCTGCCAGCGTGTGGCTTTAGCGCGTGCCAGACAAGGCCTACCCGGCCCATGGCATGGATAGCGCAGTTGTCTGACAACCCGGGCCCTTTCCGGGCCTTACATTCCAGACTTTATTTTTTGAAAGAAATCTCCATGCTGTCTTTGTTGGGAACCCTGCTTGTGGGTCTGGTGGTGGGTCTGATTGCGCGGGCCGTCAAACCGGGCGATGACAAGCTCGGCTGGATCATGACGGCGCTGCTGGGGGTGGCGGGATCGTTTTTGGCCACCTATGTGGGCGTGGCCATGGGGTGGTATGCACAAGGCGCTGCCGCGGGCTGGTTCGCCTCGGTGATCGGCGCGGTGGTGCTGTTGGTGATTTACAGCCTGGTCAAAAGCAAAGGCTAAGCCAGCCCCGCTGCAAGGCCAGTGTGGCCGTGCAAGAGGCAGACAGAGGGGCAGACAGAGGGGCAGACAGGGCGCCCTGCCCTGGTCCGCCCCATGCCTTTCGCCTTTACGCGCTAGGGTGCTGTGCAGACAAAGTTGCTGGCAACCTCTACGCTGCCTGTGCCCTTGTATTTAGCAAACTGTGGGTAGGGGCACAAGGGCCGCGTGCGGTTCGGAAAATCAGCGCTGCTGGCCAGGGCCTTGGCGGTGATGCTCTGCGGTGCAATGCCTTTTTCCACCCAATCCACCATGGTCTGGATGGAGTCGAAATTGTCAGTGGCTGGACCGCCAGAGCAGTGGTTCATGCCGGGTACCAAAAAGGTCCTTGCAAAGTTCTGGGTGGCGGCCATGCCGCCGTTGTTGGCTGCCAGGCGCTCGTAGTAGTCGATGGTGTCAAACGCCGAAAAGATCGGGTCTGACATGCCGTGGATGAACAGCATCTTGCCCCCGCGCTGCTGGAACGCTGCCAGTTTGTCATCACGGTACGTGTCATAGATGGCTGAGTAAGCCTCCATGCGGGTGGGGTCCGTGTCAAAGTTGAACTTGAGCGGGTCGAACGCCACATCGGGGGGCGTGAAGAATTCGTTGGTCAGTGCGTCCACCATGAGGGTGATGTAGCGGGCGTCGGGCGTGGCTGTGGTGGAGTTGCCCAGCGTCCAGCTGCGCCAGCCAGAGGCGGCCAAGCCTGCGTCCCAAGGCTGGCCTGTGTAAAGCGCCTTGCCTGCTGAATTGCGTGGACCGGCAAACACATTTTTGAGTGCGCCCACTTGCGCTGATGACAGGCAGCTGTCCGTCTTGCTGCCGCTGCATTGCAGCACGGCGGGGTCGAACGCCTTGCAGGCCTGGAAGTTTTGCGCCAGGCCATCGACCACCCCGTCGGCAGCGTCGCACGTGGCATTGACGGCATTGGCTACCAGCTTGAGATCGCCATTGCTGAAGGCCTGCGACAGGATGCGCTTGCCGCTGGCGTCTTGCGGCGCGATGGCGTTGAACTGGATGGTGTTCCACATGGCGGCCACCGTGGCGCCGCTGGACACGCGCATGGCGGGCGCCCCTGCGGTGATGCCGTCAAAGTAGTCTGGAAACCGCTGCGAGAACATCATGCCCTGGCGTCCACCGCCCGAGCAGCCCGAGAAGTACGAGCGGTCTGGCTTGCGGCCATAACGGGTGCTGATGAGCGACTTGGAGGCCACCGCCGTTTTGTCGTACGAGTTGTAGGCGTGGTCAATGCGCGCCTGCGGGTCGGCACCAAAGCTGGCGCTGGTGCCGCTGTGCCCCGCATCGGTGGACACCACGGCAAACCCTTGCCCCAGGGGGGATGCGGTGCCGCCCGAGATGCTGGAGCTGAGCGACGTGTCGCGCAAGATGCCATCGTTGCCCCCACCACCGATGAACAGAAACCGCCCATTCCATTGGTCCGGCAGGCTCAGCTGAAAGCCGATGGCGTAGTTTTTGCCATCCACGCCCACGCGGGGGTTGATGCTGCCGGTGACCACGCAGTGCCCAGGCAGAAAGCTGCCCGACGTGGCGCCGCCAGGGCGGCGGGTGTCCGCAGCTACGTAACTGGTGGCCAGCGTGGTGCCGCTGAGCTGGGCCTTGGTGACCAGGTCGGCGCAGGCGGCCGCTGGATTGGCGGTTTCGGTAACCAGCACGGCGCTGCCGCCGCCGCAGGCACTCAAGGCCAGCGTCAGCGGTGCCAGCAGTGCTGTGGGCCAGCGGCTGGTGCGCAGTGCGGGGCCCGTTTTGCCGGGCGGGGTTTGAAGGGCCCGGCCGTGGTGTGTTGGGCGTGTTTGGGGCATGGCATGTCTCCTTGTGTTTTTGTGTGCTCTGAAACGCGGCGCAGGATCAGTCGGCCTTGAATCCGGTCGCGGCCACGGCCTTGCCCCAGGTCACGGCGTCGGCCGCAATCACGCGGGCAAACTCCTCGCGGGTGGTGCCGGTCGCGCGAAAGCCAGCGTCTTCCAGCTTGGCCTTGCCATCGGCCGATTGCACGGCCTTGATCACGTCGGCCTGCAGACGCGCCAGGATGTCGGGCGGCGTCTTGCTGGGCGCCACGATGCCAAACCACGAATTGAATTCCAGACCGCTGTACCCCTGCTCTTTCATGGTGGGCACATCGGGCAGCGCGTTGGACCGGGTGCCCCCCGTGGTGCCCAGGGCAATCAGCTTGCCCGCCTTCACGTTGGGGGCCGCCAGGCCCACGCTGGCAAAGACGCCCTGGACATCGCCACCAAACAAGCCCCCCAAAGCATCGGCCGTGCTTTTGTAGTGCACGGGCTCGGGCTTGAGCTTGACGGCCTCGCCAAACATGAAGGCGCCAAAGTGGCCCGGGGTGCCTGCGCCAAATGTGGCCAGGAACAGCCCCTTTTGCTGCTGTGTCCAGGCCACAAAATCTTTGACGTTGCGCGCGGGCACCTTTTGCGGGTTGACCAGCAAGGCAAAGTCTGCGGTGACAACCTGGCTGACTGCGGCAAAGTCCTTTTGCGGGTCGTAGGGCAGCTTGTTGTAGCTGCTGGGGGCAATGCTGAGCTGGCCCGTTTCGCCCAGCATCAGCGTGTAGCCGTCGGGGGTCGCGCGTGCGGCCTCGCTCGCGGCAATCAAGCCGCCGGCGCCAGGCTTGTTGTCCACGATGACGCCCAGG
The DNA here is from genome assembly GCF_002749705.1 of Acidovorax sp. 56. Lineage (NCBI taxonomy): Bacteria > Pseudomonadati > Pseudomonadota > Betaproteobacteria > Burkholderiales > Comamonadaceae > Acidovorax > Acidovorax sp. 56. The sequence goes on along the minus strand of NZ_PEEV01000001.1, from coordinate 872,625 downwards.
TTGCCCCAGCCTTCCGAAAGCTTTTGCGCCAGCAGTCGGGCCACGATGTCTGGCCCCGTGCCTGCGGCAAAGCCCACGATGATGCGCACGGGCTTGTTGGGGTACGGCGCCGTTTGCGCCCAGGCCCCAGTGAAGGGGGCGAAGCTGGTGGCCAGCACCGCAGCCATGCTGGCAAGCTGTAGGGCGCTGCGGCGGGTGGATTGGGCGGGGTGGGGTTCGTGTGTCATGGCAAAGGTCTCCTGGTGTTTTTCGAGTGCTGGGTGTGATTGGTGTGATGGGCCCATAGCGGGCCGAGAAGCTGATCGTTCTGGCATGTGCTGACGTGCCTACATCACCTCCCAAAAGCGCATGACCACTGCATCCGGGTAACGGGCGCCGCTGCCGGTGAACAGGCGCTCGGCAATCCAGCGCAAGGTGGGGGACGCGGTTTCAAACTGGGGGCTGCAGCGAAAGTAGATGAGCGCCGGGTCCACCAGCTCGCCGCGGGCCAGCTGTGCCATCAGCTCCGGCGGGCCCGAGCGCAAGGCGCGGTTTTGCACATAAACGAGGTCACCGGCATCGGTCTCCAGCGTGTAGCGGGCGTCCAGCTCGGCCAGGGTGTCGCTCACGATGAGCTGAAAATCCGCCCCTCCTGCCAGCACCCGCGCTTGCCAGCCATCGCCCGTGGCGTGGCCACCGGTGATGGGGATCAGGCGGCGCAGGCCATGCACGGTGCGGCCCACCTCTTGGGGGGCGCCCACCTGCACACGCAGGTCGGCAAAAAAGCGCAAACGGGGTTCAGGCAATGGGACAGGTTCGGTCATAGTGGGCTTTGGGGTTTTGGCAAGGTGCAACGCAACCTAGCGTAAGCCCTGTGGCGCTTGATTCGCGTCATCCCTGAAGATGACACGATGACTTTCACCTGCCGTTGCGCTGCATACCACCCATGAGGCATTGGCTCCCAGCAAGCACCTTGGGCGATGGCATTGCGCCGCCCACTCACGGCACGGGCGCGGCCCTGGGCAGCATGGTCCAGCGGCTGGGCGATGCCGGCTTTGCCAGCGGTTTGCTGCAAGAGCTGGCCCCTGTGCTGCCCGCAGCGTCGTGGTCGGTGTACCGCACAGGGCGCCATTGCCAACCCACGCTGTTCATGTCTGCTAGCCACGGCATTCCAGACACCACGCGAGATTGCTGGTGGGCCTACCTCTCAGGCCCTTACCGCAGCGACCGCACTTGGGGGGAATCGGTCGCAGCCGCTCCCAGCACCCGCTTGTGCCACCTCACCGCCAGCGAAGTGGGCGGCGAACACCAAGCGCGCGTGTATGAGGCCCACGGCATGGCCGAGCGGGTCTCCATCGTCGAGCATGAAAACGATGGCGCCGTGTTTGCCGTCAACTTTTACCGCCACCAGCACCAACGGCCGTTTCTGGACCGGCAGATCAGCGACTTTGAAACCATGGCCCCCGTACTGCTGGCCCTGGCGCGCAAGCACATTGCCCTGGCCCAGCACCAGCCTGTGGCCTTGCCAAATACCCCCAACCCACTCCAGGGCTTGCCCCAGCAATTGCCTGCGCTGCGCGAGCGCCTGCTGCGTGCCCATGCGGGCCTGACCGAGCGCGAGCTCGACGTGTGCACCCGCCTGCTGCAGGGGATGACGCAAGAGGGTATTGCCTGCGACTTGGGCCTGAGCCTGCCCACCGTCAAAACCTACCGAAACCGCGCTTTTGGCCGCCTGGGCATCCATTTTCGCAACGAGTTGTTTGCGCTGGCGCTGGGCCACTGACTGCTGGCAAGTAGCACGCCACGCCCCTGTATACCGCTTTCCAGCCTAGTTGTCCGCGCACATGGCGGGCATACTTCCCTACCTGACTGTGCCCAAGGCTTTTGTATTGAGCTTTGCTGGCCAGATCCGGTGCGCGGCCCTTTGGCCCCGCAAGGCCAAAGAGCCACCCCATAAAAATGACCCCGAGAGAGACCCCCGATGAGAACCCAACTTCAAACCCCTCACCCCGTAGGCACGGTGCGCCTGTGCGCAGCGCTCTTGGGCCTGGCAAGCGCCCTGGCCGCACATGCCGAGGCACCGATGCACACCGACGATGCCGGCACCCTGGGCCAAGGCGCGATGAAGCTGGAGACTGTCATCGGCCGCGAGGGCAAAACCCGGGGGGGCGAGCTGCTGTGGGGCGCAGGGGTTTTGCCCAACCTGGAGATGGAAGTCTCGCTGGCACGGGCCACAGACCGCAGCGCCGCACCATCGACCACGCTGCAAGGGCGTGGGCTGGGGCTGAAATGGGTGCCGTGGCAAAACGAAACAGGCTGGTCCCTGGGTGCGCGGCTGGATGTGGGGCACACCCGTGTGCGCGATCCAGCCACCCCCGTGCGTTTGACCCACCGCGAATACGCGCTCACCGGTTTGGCGACCTACCGCTTTGCGAACGAGCAGGTGCTGCACCTCAACGCGGGGCGCAAATCCACCAAGATGGATGGCGTGCGCAACAATGCGGCCACCTGGGCTGTGGGGTACGAGCTGCCGTTGGCGCAGCGGCTGCAGCTCACCTCTGAGGTGTTTGGCGAGCGGCACAGCCGCCCCGACAAAGCCGTGGGCCTGCGCTATGAAGTGGCCGATGGGCTCAAGGTCTCTGCTGCAGTGGGCCGGGGTAATGGCCGCACCTTCAGCCAGTTGGGCATGGCCTGGGAGTTTTGAGCCTGCTTCTGGGCGCCGGTGCTGGGCCTCTTGCCAGCACGGCACAATCAGCAGCCTATGTCTGCCCCCGGCGCCTACCCTGCAGAGCCCATTCCACCCCGGTCTGACCGCGCTGCCCTTGTGCAGGCGTGGGTACAGGCCCTGCGCAACCAGGCCAGCAGCGCCCAGCTGCAAGCCCTGGCGCCGCTGAGCGACGCCGAGGCCGCCCGCGTGATGGCCCTGCTGCGTGGCGATTCCCACGCGGCGCAGCCCGGGCCATGGCCCAGCGCCCCAGCTGCGGCCAAGCCCAAAGACGCCGACACGGGCATTGCCCCGGGCCATTTCACCCCCCGCATCACCCTGATGACGCTGGGCCGGGGCGATGGCCTGCTGGGCCTGCAACCGCAGGGCAAGCTGGGCCCGCGCGGCGACAGCGTGACACTGGTACAGATCGACTGGACCTACCGCACCGATGGCGGTGCCACCTGGCAGGCGCCTGCGCCTACCTCGATCCTGAACGCCCGCCCTGCCCCCGTGCAGGACCTGTTTGACACCAGCGGCCCTGTGGTGCGAATGCAGCGCAACCTGGCGGCTGAATCCGACGCCATGGACCGCGTGTGGGACCTGGGCCTGACCCCCGTGGATGCCCACAAACTGCAGTGGCGCCACCGTGCAGCCGCCAGCACCCTGGGCCCCGTGTGGACGCTGCCGCAAGAAGCGCACTTTGGCGACTTCTGGGCCGAGCAGATTCCCCAGCTGCGCGCTGAGGGCTGGAGCGTGGTGGTGCGGCCCGGCTTTGCGCACGAAAGCGTGCCCGTGCTGCGCTGGAAGCTGCACATCGCCCCCGACACGGGCGAGCTGCTGGGCAAGGAAGTGGACGGCCAGTTGGGTTCGCGCGAACGCCCCGTGCAAAAGCTCATGCTGCCCCAGCGCGAAGGCGCCTGGCTGCTTACGCTGGGCATTGAGATTGACGGCCAAACCCTGGACCTTGCCCCGCTTCTGGCCGACCTGCTGCGCCGCGATGCGCGCTGGCTCAACGCCCAGCAAATGGCCGCCATTGACGACCTGGCCATCATCAAACTGCGCGCCCCGGGCGGCAAACGCATTGAGGCACCGGCCGGGCCACTCAAGGCCATCGTGGGCGCGATGGTGGACCTGTTGACCGATCTCACCCGCAACCAGCGCAAGGACGGTGACCCGCTGCACCTGGGCGCCTGGGAGGCCCGCCGCATCGAGGCCCTGCGTGCCGGGCTGGTGCAGGCCCACCGCGTAGGCACCGTGAACGGCTGGAGCAACGACTGGCAACTGCAGGGCGATGCAGGCCTGGCCCACCTGGCCCAGCGCCTGCGCCGCATCGGCACGCCCCGGCCTGTGGCCGCACCGCAGGGGCTGCAAGTGCAACTGCGCCCGTACCAATTGGAGGGCCTGGCCTGGCTGCAATACCTGCGCGAACAAGGCCTGGGCGGCATCCTGGCCGACGACATGGGCCTGGGCAAAACCGCGCAGGCCCTGGCCCATGTGCTGGCTGAAAAGGAAGCCGCTCGCCTGGCCCGACCCGCGCTGGTGGTGTTGCCGACCTCGCTGCTGTTCAACTGGCAGGCCGAAGCCGCCCGCATGGCCCCCGGCCTGCGCGTGCTGGTGCTGCACGGGGCCCGCCGGGGCGAGCGCTACCTGCAGGTGGGCGAGCATGACCTTGTGCTGACCACCTACCCCCTGCTGTGGCGCGATGTGGAGGCACTGGCTGCGCAGCCATTTCACCTGCTGATCCTGGACGAAGCGCAGATGGTGAAAAACGCAGGCAGCCGCAGCGCCCGCGCCTTGCGCAAGCTGCAGGCCCCGCACCTGCTGTGCCTGACGGGCACGCCGCTCGAAAACCACCTGGGCGAGCTGTGGGCGCAGTTTGACTTTTTGATGCCCGGCTTTCTGGGCGATGTGCGTAGCTTCAACGCCCGCTGGCGCAAGCCCATTGAGGAAAACGGCGAAACCCTGCGCGCCCAGCTGCTGTCACAGCGCGTGCGCCCGTTCATCCTGCGCCGCCGCAAACAGGACGTAGCCACCGAACTGCCGCCGCGCACCGAGACGATCCTGCGCGTGCAGTTGCAAGGTAAGCAGCGCGAGCTGTACGAGGCCGTGCGCACCACCGCCGACAAGCAGGTGCGCCGCGCACTGGAGCGCCAGGGCTTTGAAGGCTCGCAAATCGCCATCCTGGACGCGTTGCTCAAGCTGCGCCAAGTCTGCTGCGACCCACGATTGGTCAAAGGCATAAAGCAAGGCCCCCACGCTCCGCCGCTGCGCGGGTCGCTGCCCCCCGAGGGGGACGCTTTTTTGCCTTGGGGCGGCCCGGCGGCAAAAAGGACCGCGCAGACGATGGAGCGCGCCAAGCTCGAACTGCTGGCTGACCTGCTACCCGCCCTGGTCGATGAAGGCCGCCGCGTGCTCGTGTTCTCGCAGTTCACCGAAATGCTCGGCCTGGCAGCCGAGCAACTCGACACCCAGGCCCTGCCCTACCTCACCCTCACAGGCCAGACACCGCCGGGCCAGCGCGGTGCAGTGGTCAAGAGTTTTCAGGCGCAGGACGAGAGCAGCGCCCCCATCCTGCTGGTCAGCCTCAAGGCCGGGGGCGTGGGCCTGAACCTCACCGCCGCCGACACCGTGATCCACCTCGACCCGTGGTGGAACCCTGCTGTGGAAGAACAGGCCACCGCCCGCGCCCACCGCATCGGGCAAGACCAGCCGGTGTTCGTCTACAAGCTGGTGGTGGAAGGCAGCATCGAAGAACGCATGCTGGAGCTGCAGGCCCGCAAGGCCGCGCTGGCCCAAGGCGTGCTGGGCCACGACGCAGAGGGCGCGGTGAAGTTCAGCGAGGCCGACCTGCGCGCCCTGCTGGCCCCTTTGACCGAGCCAGCCAACAACCCGCTGGCCATTCCTGGCGAAGATGCCTTGCGCTGGGGTGGCACCGGCAAGCGGCGGCCCCGGCCGCTGCAGCCGCCTGAAGTTTGAGTGTTTTTTGCCTCTGGCGCTCTCTGAATAAGCGCTGGCAGCTATGCTTTTGGTAGCGCTTGCAGTGCAGGAAAGGTGCAAGCGACAAGGCCAATAACCCCCTGGGCGACCCATGAGGCGATGCAGGCCAGCTCTCAGCCCCTTTCTTCGCGTTCAGTGCGCTCAGCGGCCACACCGCGCAACAAGCGCAGGCCATTGGCCACCACCAGCAGGCTGGCCCCCATGTCGGCAAACACCGCCATCCACATCGAGGCATTGCCAAACACCGCCATGGCCAAAAAGGCCCCCTTGATGCCGAGCGCAAACACGATGTTTTGCCACAGCACATTGCGCGTGCGGCGCGAGAGGCGGATGACCTCGGGGATGCGGCGCAGGTCGTCGTTCATGATGACGATGTCGGCCGCCTCCATGGCGGTGTCGGTGCCTGCGGCGCCCATGGCGATGCCAATGTGTGCACGCGCCAGGGCGGGTGCATCGTTGATGCCGTCGCCTGTCATGGCGGTGGGGCCCAGGTCGGCTTGCATGCGTTCGATGGCGGTGAGTTTGTCCTCGGGCAGCAAATTGCCTTGGGCGTTGTCGATGCCCGCTTGCCGGGCGATGGCCTGGGCGGTGGACAGGTTGTCGCCCGTCAGCATGACCGAGGCCACGCCCAGCGCGTGCAACTGCGCTATGGCCTCACGGGAGCTGTCCTTGATCGTGTCGGCCACGGCAAACAGCGCCAGCACCTCGTGTGCATTGGCCAGCAGCGTGACGGTGCGGCCCTGGGCCTCGTGCACGGCCAACAGCTCTTCCAGGGCCGCAGAGCACAGCCCCCGCTCCTCCACCAAACGGTGGTTGCCAAGCCACAGCGTCTGGCCTTGCGACTGGGCCAACTGTGCCTCCACCCCTCGGCCCGGCAGGGCCTTGAAGTGGCTCACGCCGCCGGGCCCAGCGGGCAGGCCCTGGGCGATGGCTTTGGAAACGGGGTGGTCGGAATGCCCGGCCAAGTCTGCGGCCCACGCCAGCACGGCGGCTGCGGGCTGCTGGGTGCTCAGCACCTCTTGGGCGACGAGCTTTGGCTTGCCTTCGGTGATGGTGCCGGTCTTGTCCAGCGCAATGGCCTTGAGTTTGTAGGCGTCTTCCAGGTACACACCGCCCTTGATGAGGATGCCCCGGCGTGCGGCGGCAGCCAGGCCGCTGACCACGGTGACGGGTGTGGCAATCACCAGCGCGCAGGGGCACGCAATGACCAGCAGCACCAGCGCCTTGTACAGCGCCTGCGTCCAGGTGAAGTCCAGCAGCACCGGGGTGAGCACGGCCACCAGCAAGGCCATGGCAAACACGGCGGGGGTGTACACCGCCGCGAACCGGTCCACAAACTGCTGCGTCGGGGCCCGTGAGCCTTGGGCCTGCTCCACCGACTGGATGATGCGTGCCAGCGTGGTGTTGCTGGCAGCCGCCGTCACGGTGATTTCGAGGGTGCCGGTTTCATTGATGGTGCCCGCAAACACCAGGTCGCCCTGGGCCTTGTCCACCGGAATGCTCTCCCCCGTGACGGGGGCTTGGTTGACGGCGCTGGTGCCGCTGGCCACCGCCCCATCGAGCGGAATGCGTGCGCCAGGCTTGACGCGCACGGTGGCCGCCACCGGCACGTCGGCGGCGGGCTGCAAAGCCCAGCTGCCGTCGCTTTGGCGCACTTCGGCGGTGTCTGGGGTCAGGGCCAGCAGGCTCTTGATGGCGTTGCGGGCGCGGTCCACCGCTCGGCCCTCGATCAATTCAGCGATGGCATACAAGGCCATCACCATGGCAGCCTCGGGCCACTGGCCAATGAGGAAGGCGCCGGTGACGGCTACGGTCATCAGGGCGTTGATGTTCAGGCGCGCCTGCATCAACGCGGCCAGGCCCTTGCGGTAGGTGGAGAAACCTGCCAGCCCGATGGCGCCAGCCGCCAGTGCCATGCCCAGGCCTTTGAACACGGTGGTGTCGGGGGAGAAGAATGACAGGGCCTCTGCCGCAATCGCCAAGCCCAGCGCCAGCACCATGCGCCACAGGCCTTCGTTGGCGCCATGGGCCTGCGCCCCTGCATCGTCTGTGCCAATGGGCTGCGGGTCAAAGCCCGCCTTGCGGATGGCTGCCACCGCGACAGGGATGGCATCGGCCGCTGCGTCAATCGTCAAAGTGCGCGCACCCAGCTGAAACCCCAAGCCGCGTATGCCGGGGATGGAGGCCAGCGCGCGCCGGATTTCGCTTTCTTCGGCAGCGCAGTCCATGGCGGCGATGCGAAACACCGTGCCTTGGGTGGCTTGCGCAGCCGGTGGTGCGTTGCCTGACTGGGTGGGGGTGCAGTGGTGGTCGCCGCAGCAGCTGTGTGCAGTGGCGTGGGTGTGGAGGGCTTCGGTGGACTTCATGGTGTGACGGCGTTGTATGCAGTCTATTGGAAACCTTGAAGTGACTTCAATGTCAAGCAGGGGCGAGGTTTCTTCTTTCCGTTTGGCGTGCCAGCCCCCTGAAAACAGGGTGATTTATGGGTGTTTTGAGGCTGTAGCGCTTATGAATAAAGCGCTAGCAGCTATTGATTTGATAGTGATTTGGACGCAACCTGGGTAACCCCAAAGCCATGATGCCGTGGCCTGATCGCTAGGATGTGCGGCTGCACAGTTTTGGTGCAAATCTGCCCGCCCTAGACGGGCCAAACACGGGCCATAGACGGCCCATGCCACGGAACCTTTCACGTGCCCAAAAGAATCAGCGCCTGGTTTCACTCCAGGGTGCTCAGCAACACCCTGTCACTATCGCGCAGCGAACGCTGGAAAGCCAGCCTGGGGGCACTGCTGTGCCTGGCCGCCTGTGGGCTGCTGCTGCGCAGCCTGCCGCTGGATGCCCATTGGCTGCTGGCCCCCGTGGGGGCCAGTGTGGTGATCTTGTTTGTGCAGTTTCACAGCCCGGTGGCGCAGCCCTGGCCTTTGCTGGGCAGCTACCTGGTGGCCACGCTGGTGGGGCTGGCCTGCTCACACTGGGTGGCGCAGCCCGCGTGGGCCGCGGCCCTGGCGGTGGCGCTGTGCATCTGGCTCATGGCCCGGCTCAATTGCGTGCACCCGCCGGGGGGCGCGCTGGCCTTGTTGTTGGTGCTCAACGGGCCTTACACCCCCGCGCAAATGCTGGCTGTGGGCGAGCTGATTGGCATCAATGCTGTGGCCTTGCTGGTGACCACCTTGCTGATCAACCGCTGGGTTTTGCGCCGCCGCTACCCGCACAGCAGCACACCGCCTGGCCCGGGCCACCGCACGCAAGACCGGGCGCCCATAGAGCGCATGGGGCTGACCCATACCGACCTGGAGAGCGCCGTCAAGACGCTCAACACCTTTGTGGACGTGCAGGAAGATGAGCTGGTCGAGATTTACAACCTGGCCGTTGACCATGCGTTTGGGCGCCATGTGGGGCTGACCTGCGCGGACATCATGTCGCGCGATGTCATCACCGCCCACTTTGACACCGACCTGGCCGTGGCCTGGCAGTTGCTGCGAAAGCACAAGATCAAGTCGTTGCCCGTGATCGACCGGTTTGACCGCCTGATCGGCATCGTGACGGTGGCAGACTTTCTGCGCCAGATCGATGCCCAGGCCACGCCCAAAGACCTGGCAACGCTGGTGCAGGCGCTGCTCAAGCGCACCCCGGGGCCTTATGCCGACAAGCCCGAGGTGGTGGGCCAGATCATGAGCCCGGAGGTTTTTACCGCCACACCACAAACACCGCTGTCTGAGCTGATCCGCCAGATCTCGCAGCGCGCCCTGCCCCATGTGCCGGTGATTGACGCGCGGCGCAAGGTGGTGGGCATGGTCACGCAGTCTGACCTGCTGGTGGCGCTGTACAAGAGCATTGCACTGGACCAGGCCAGCCAGTCGGCCAAGGCTTGAGCGCCTGGGGGCTGCGGTGCGGCCCCGCCCACACCGCCCACACCACATTGCAGCGCTTCATGCGTGGGCGGATTGCTGCCGCCTGCGCAGCAGCGTGCGCGCCGCCCAAAACACCACGCTGCCCCCAAAGGCGCCAAACACCAGGGCCAGCCCCAACTGCAAGGCCAGCAGCCCGGGGCGCAGGCTGCGGTCCACGACCGACTCGGCGGGCTGTGCAGGGTTGACCCACACGGGCACCGGCTCGCCCGTGCGTTCAGCGCTCTGCAATCTGTGCCCCAGTCGCTCTTGAAAGCTGCCAATGTTGTCTGCGCGCGTGGTGATGGAGGCGCGGTCGCCGGTGTATTCCACCCCTGCCACCTGGTAGCGGTAGTGGGTAGATACGCGGTAGGTGGTGCCACCTTTGCTGGGCTTGTGGCTTTGGAGCGTGGCCGAATCCACCTGGGCCGGCACGCTGTTCCACGTTTGCATGCGCGCCCAGTCATACACCATGGGCGCGGTCATGAAGAGCAGGATGCCCAGGCCTGCGGCGGCAAACGGCACAGCCAGCACGGCCAGCATGACCAGCCCAAGCAGCGTTTGCTTTTTGTCGGCAGCAGTGGCGCGTTTTTTCATCAAAGGGGCTTTCGGTGGCTGGCGGGGCTTTGGCGTTCTGCGCTCTGCCCAGGGTCGGCGTCTGCGGCCTTGCGCGCCAGGCGCAGGCTGCGCCAACTGAGCAGCAGCACCCACCAAAAGCCCAATCCCACGCCCGTGAAGCCGAGCCCAATCACCGCATTCAGCGCTAGCGATTCAAGGCTCAGACGGCGGTCTGCGACCGACTCGGCGGGCTGTGCAGGATTGACCCACACCTGCACCGGGGTGCCAGAGCGTTGGGCGGCCTGCAGCCCATCGCCCAGCTGTTTTTGGAACACCGTGTCCGAACCACTGTGAAACGAAGCCCGGTGCCCCAGGTATGCCTTGCCCTCTACTTCGTAGCGGTAACCCACCTCTACACGGTAGCCTCCACGGCCTTTGGGGTAAGGCTCCCATAGGGTGGCGACTGATTCCACGACTGCCGGTGTGGCCCGCCATGACTGGGCGCGGACCCAGTCCACCACGGTGGCCCCTGTGCCAAACAGCAGCATGCTCAGCCCGATCACGACAAAGGGCAGGATGAACAATGCCGCCAGGCTGAGCGTGAGCGGCGATGCCCCAGGCCCCGGGCGCCATGGGCTTGCGCGGGCGGTGGACGGAGGACCGGACGGTGTGGAGGAACGAGGCATCGAGGTGGTATGGACGCTGGGCTGCTTTCAGACCGATCGTGCGGGCAGCCCGGTGGCTTTGGCCAGCGCCTGCAGCATCTGGTCGGCCACCGCCCTGCCCCGCAGGCTGTCGGCCACGGTGATGGTCTTGCCGTTCTTCAGCGCCACCCGAATCCGAAACCACACCGTGTGCCGCGTGCCGGTTTGCGAGGTGTAGCTCTGCACCAGTTGCAGCCCCCGCAAATCGCTGCGAGGCACCTGGTGCCAGGCAAAAATGAAGCCCAGCAAGCGCCGCTCGGTGCGCAGGCCCTGGGGGCTGAACTGCACCTTCAGGCTGTTGCTCAGTGCAAAAAAAGCCCACGCGGCAAAACCCCCGCCCAGGCCGCCAAACACCAGCGGAAATATCAGCGGTGCCCCCATGCGGCCTGCAAACACGCCAAAGCTGCCAAAGCTCAAACCAAACACCAGCCACACCAGGTGTTGCTGCCAGGTTCGGCCATAGGGCAAATACAGCTCCACCCCGCCGGGCGTGTGCTGCAGGTGGGCCACCTCGTCCAGCTGCGCCTTGCGCGACTGGACCGCCGCGGGGTGCTGGGCTGCGTCCAACACCAGATGGTGCGATGCCTCGCCCGTGGCATAGACGGGCACATCAAAGTGCCGCTCAAACGCCAGCGGTGGGTCGCTGCGGCTTTCCAGGGTCAGGCACCAGGCATGGTGGTCGCCCTCCGTGGGCTCGGATTCAGGCAAGCCTTTGGGCACATCCAGCCGAAAGCTCAGCCGGATGCCATCGCCCTGCGGCTGCACTTGGGCCATGCCCTCGCTTTGCCACAGCACGCTCTCGCGGGCCTCGGTGTCGCCGCCGGTGGTGCGGCGGGTGCTGTGGTGCAGGCACGCCAGCGTGGCCACAAACTGCAGCCCTGGCCGGTAGGCAACAGGCAGCACCGTGCTGGCGCCAAAGTGGCCGCCAATGCTGCCAGGGAAAGGGTCCAGCTGCAGCGCCACATCGCCAAAGCGGCGTGCGTCCCGCGTGGTGCGCACCGCCCCCACAAGCAAGCCCACGGCCACCAGCAGCATGACCCCGATGATCCCGGCCACCAGTGTCTCGCCCTGTTCCAGAGCCCGTGGAATCTGCACATAGGCCAGGGGTGTGGCCAGCAGGCTCCAGGCCACGGCGAAGCCCCACAGGATGATGACTTCCCACCGCTTGTGCGAGCGGATGCGGTTGGTGGCCCATGCTTTGCGCTCAAGCCACGGCTGGGCGCTGCGCGCCTGGGGTTGGGTTGGGGATGTCATGGGATGGCCACGCCTGGGGCGCCTGCAGCGGCGGCTGCGGCGGCCCCTGCCGCACAAGGCAAAGCTCTGGGCACCATGCCCGCTCTCTCACATGTCCACCGTGGTGAATGCATGCCCATCCCCTCGAAAATGTTGTGGTGCACGGTGTGGGCGCCTGATTTAGAACCGGTTCCAAGACCCAAACCCCTGCACTTTTTGTGGTGTGGAATCAGTCTAACTTCCCGTCGGCAATTCAAGTCAAAATGGCACATGGCGCTTATGGAATAAGCGCCAAAAGCTATCAAATAAATAGCGCAAACACCCTGTCAATCCTGCCCGCCAGCCCCATGACCACCTCCACCCAGGCCCCTGCGCCCCGCTACTGGCTGATGAAGTCCGAGCCCGAAGAGTGCTCCATTGACGACGCCTTGGCCGCCCCTGGCGCCACCGTGCCCTGGACGGGCGTGCGCAACTACCAGGCGCGCAACTTCATGCGCGATGGCATGCAAGTGGGCGACGGCGTGCTGTTCTACCACTCCAGTTGCCCCGAGCCCGGCATTGCAGGCCTGGCCCGTGTGGCCAGCGGCACCCGGGCTGACCCCACGCAGTTCGACCCGACCTCACCGTATTTCGACCCTAAGTCTCCCGCCGACGCCCCCCGCTGGCTGCTGCTGGACGTGCAGGCCCTGCGCAAAACACGCCTCGTCAGCCTGGCCGAGCTGCGCAGCACCCCGGCGCTGGCCAGCATGCGGGTGCTGCAAAAGGGCAGCCGCTTGTCCATCACACCGGTGGAGCCTGGCGAGTGGGAGGCCGTGGCGCAACTGCTGGCCCGCTGAGCGTTGCGGCGGGGCTGCACACCCTGTTGGGGCGCTGAATGAGCACCGATTCAGCGCTACCCGGCCTGGTACACCAACACCTTCAGCGCCCTGCCCTCGTCCACATCGGCAAACACGGCAGGGTTGGCCACGCGCTCCACAAACTTCAGTTCGGGCGCCAGTTCCTGCATCTGGTTTTGCAAAAAGTCCACGCCCAGCTCGGGTGCGTTCAGGCACAGCAAGGCATGGCCGCCTGGCGCCAGCAAATCGGGCAGGCGGCGCATGAGGCGGGCATAGTCTTTGGTGGCCACGAAGCTGCCTTTTTGGTAGCTGGGCGGGTCCACGATGACCAGGCCATACGGCCCGCTACGGGTGATCTTGCCCCAGCTGCTGAAAATGTCGTGCGCCAAAAAGCTGGCCCCGGTGGTGATGCCGTTGAGCTGGTGGTTTTGCTGGCCAATGCCCATGGCGCCATGGCTCATGTCCACATTGACCACCTGCTTGGCCCCGCCCTGCAGCGCCACCACTGAAAAGGCGCAGGTGTAGGCAAACAGGTTGAGCACCTTCAGACCATAGCGGTCTTGCCTGCGGGCCTCGGCATAGTTGCGCACCCAGCGGCGGCCTTCGGCCATGTCCAGGAACAGGCCATGGTTCTGGCCGCGCAGCACATGGGTTTTGAAGCGAGCGCCCTGCTCGGTCACGGTGTGCGGGTCAGGCACCTCGCCTTGCATCAGCCGCGTTTCGGTGCGGCCCTGGGTGCGCAGGGCTTCGTTGCGGCACTGAAACACCCAGTTCAGCGGCTGGCCTGGGGCGATGGAATTCCAGCGCTCCGCCAGCGCCGCGCCGATGGCCGCCAGTTGTCCCTCGGTTTCGTTGTCTGCTGGCAAAAAGCTGGTGAGCACGAACACGGGTGGGTAGGCATCCAAAGTCCACTGCTCGCAGCCGGGGTAGCGGCCCCCACGGCCGTGAAAGATGCGTTGCGCATCGGTGGGCAGGGGCATGGAGGCGATGGCGTCGAGCAGGGCTTGCATTCGGTAGGGCTTCTGGCGGTAGGGGCGTAGGTACCCCCAAAAACTGGCTGCCGCTGCAGGACTGGCACGGCAAAGGCTGCCGGTGTGTGTCGCTGGGAGCGGAGGGATTCGAGAGCTCTGAAGCTTACTTGTTCTTTGCCTCTTTTCAGCTTCCAGCCGCGTCAGCTCATCAGTGCCCGCCCTGCAATGCCTCCAGCGCCACATGCTGCAGCAACATGATGGTTTTGCCGTCCTCAATGGTGCCTGCACGGATGCCCGCCAGCGCTTCGCTCAGCGCCATCTCGACCACCTCGATGTCTTCGCCTTCGTGCGCCAGCCCCCCGCCCTCTTGAACACGGTCTGCCGCTTCGTAGTCGGCCACAAAGAAGTGCAGCTTTTCGGTGACGGAGCCCGGGCTCATGTAGGCCTCAAACACCTTGCGGGGGGCGCGGATGCGGTAGCCGGTTTCTTCTTCGGCTTCGCGGCGGATGCAGGTCTCCGGGTCGTCGCCATCGAGCAGGCCGGCGCAGGCTTCCAGCAGATGGCCATCGGCGCAGCCGTTGAGGAACGCTGGCAGGCGGAACTGCCGCGTGAGCACCACCGTGCCGCGCCGTGGATTGAACAGCAGCAGCGTGGCGCCGTTGCCCCGGTCGTAGGCCTCACGGCTCAGGCGCTGCCACTGGCCGTCGCGGCGTTGCAACTCGAACGTGACCTTGCGCAGCACATACCAGTCGTTCGACAGCAACTGCACGTCCAGCAGGCGCACATGCTCGGCCTGGGCGTTGATAGGTGCGGGTGAGGGGCGGCTCATGCGGCAGCCCCTTCGCGGCTCGTCGCCCGCACCGGCAATTCGTCGATGTGGTGGTACACCGGCAGGCCCCGCACCTGCGCCCGGGCCACATCCATGTCCGCACCACGCGATGCGCCGGGCAAGCGCAACACTGCGTCGCAGCGCGCCAGCAGCCGCTCGGCCACCGGGTACTGGTAGGCATGGAACACCGCATCGCCGGGCTCGCGCCCACCCGCCGCATGGATGATGGGCAACGCCAGCCATTCGCTCAACAACGGGAGATGGCCGCGCTCGTAGATGGGCAGTGCCGCAGCCTCCAGCTGGGCACGGTTGGCTGCGATTTTGGCGGAATCGCCGTCGGTGCCCGACAGGTAGGGCCCGGCAATCAGGACCAGCAGTGGGCGATCGGGTGCATCGGTGTCAGGCATTGGGTTGTCAAAAGGTTGATTTGTGCAATATCATGCACTTTCAATTAAATTCGTGCAATCACATTTCCGCGCCCAATCTTTCAGACAAACCACGCCATGCTCACCACCCAGCGCAAGCAACTCATCCTCCAGCGCCTTCAGCAGGAGGGCCAGATCGTGGCCAAGGCATTCAGCGAAGAGCTGGGCATCTCAGAAGACACGGTGCGGCGCGATCTGCGCGAGCTGGCCGCCGAAGGCCAGCTACAGCGCGTGCACGGTGGTGCGCTGCCCGCTTCTGCCGCCATCGGTGATATGCAGGTGCGCGCTGCTTTGGCCCCCGACGAAAAACGGGCCCTGGGCCGCGCTGGCGCAGCGCTGGTGCAACCAGGCCAGGTGGTGATCCTGGACGGCGGCACCACGTCGCTGCAAGTGGTGCAGCACCTGCCGCTCACCCTGCGCGCCACGGTGGTCACCCACAGCCCCACCATTGCGGTAGCACTGGCTGGCCATGCGCAGATCGAGGTGCTGATGTTGGGCGGCCGCTTGTTTCGGCATTCCATGGTGAACGTGGGCGCCAGCGTGGTGGAAGCCGCCGCCCGGCTTCGCGCGGATCTGTACCTCATGGGGGTGACTGGCGTGCACGCCCAGGCAGGGTTGACCACGGGCGATTTTGAAGAGGCCGCCGTCAAGCGGGCACTGCACGAGCGCGCGGCCGAGACCGTGGTGCTGGCCTCTGCGGACAAGCTGGGCGCGGCGTCACCCTTCACGATTGCCCCCCTCAGCGAACTTGCGGCCCTGGTGGTGCCCGCCTCCACCCCAGCCCCCTTGCGCAAAAAGCTTCAGGCGGGCGGCGTGAAGGTCAGCACCGCCATGGCCTGATCAGCTGGCAGACGCTGCGCTCTGGCGCAAATGGGCCACCAGCGCTTGTGCAAAGCCGGACAACACCGCGCCCTTGCGCACGCAAATCTGCAGATCGCGCTGTGCCCAGGGCTCGTTCATCTCCAGCACCACGGGCGGCTCGCTCAAGCCCGCCACCTGCAAGGCGGCACCCCGTGGCACCAGGCCAATGCCCACGCCTGCCCCAACCATGCGGCACACGGCCTCAAAACTGCGCACCTGGATGCGTACATCGAGGTGGCGCCCCAGTGCGGCTGCGGCGTTCATCGTGAAAGTGTGGATGGCAGAGCCCGCGTGCAACATGACGAAGGCATGGTCGATCACCTCGGCAAACCCCACCTGCGAGCGCCCTGCCAGCCCATGGCCTGCAGGCACGATGAGCACCAGACGGTCCTGCCGGTACGGAACCAGCTCCACCCCCACGCCCGAGCCGCTGTCTGCCAGCACGCCCACTTCAATCTCACCACCGGCCACCGCCACCACAATTTCTGCGCTGGTGCGCTCCTCCAGCGTCACGCTCACCTGCGGGTTCTGCTTCAAAAAACCAGCCAGATCGTCGGGCAAAAAGGTGTGCGTGGCGTGCGTGTTGGCCCACAGGCTGACATGGCCGCGAATGCCCGATGCAAACGGCTGCAGGTTGGCGTGCATTTGCTCGATGCGCGCAAACACCTCGCGGGCGTTGCGCAGCAGGGCCTCGCCCGCAGGCGTGAGGGCCAGGCCCCGGGTCTGGCGTTCAAACAGCGGCGTGTTCAGGGCATCTTCCAGCCGCCGTAGCCGGTGGCTGGCCGACGAAGGTGCGAGGCAAGCCCGCGCGGCGCCGCGCGTGAGGTTGCGCTCCTCGGCCATGGCCACAAACAGGCGCAAATCCACAAGGTCGTAGTTCACAAACGGGCTCCTGGCTGGGGTGGCAGACTGTGCGCTGCGTTCGTATTTAACGAACGCATGCTTGGGGAATGGGCAATTGTGCCGCCAGTGCACCTCAGGGATCATCGCCCATCGTTGAACCCTTGCCACGGCAAGCGTTCGCCCTGTTCGCATCACTTACCCATTCTGGACGCTACCCCTTCCCATGCCCTGGAAACACTGGTCCGCCGAACGCCTCGGCATTGTTCTGGCCGTTTTGGCTGCCCTGGGCTTTTCCTTTAAAGCCATTTTTGTGAAGCTGGCCTACGCGGTGCCGCAAGCCGTGCCGGTGGATTCGGTCACCCTGCTGGCCCTGCGCATGGCGTTTTCCGTGCCCGTGTTTGCCTGGGTGGGTTGGCGCGCCAGCCGCGCCCTGTCCCCGCTGCCCCGGCGCGACTGGTTGGCGGTCATCGCGCTGGGCTTGCTGGGGTACTACGGCTCCAGCATCCTCGACTTCATGGGCCTGCAGTACATCACCGCTAGCCTGGAGCGGCTGATTTTGTTCACCTACCCCACCCTCACCATCCTGATTGGCGTGTTGTTCATGGGCAAGCGGGCCTCACGGCGCGAGGTGGGGGCGCTGCTGCTGTCCTATGCGGGCATTGGCCTGGCCTTTGCGCACGACCTGCACATTGCGGGCGACACGCGCGCCGTGCTCATCGGCGCGGGCTTTGTGTTTGGCTCGGCGGTGTCTTACGCGTTCTACCAAGCGGGCAGCGAGCCCGCCATCCGCAGGTTGGGCGCAGCGCGCTTCACCGCCTTGGCCATGTTGGTCTCCACGGGTGCCACGCTGCTGCACTTTGGGGTGTCGCAGCCTGTGGACGCGTTTGTGCAGCCCACCCCGGTCTATTTGCACGCGCTGGGCATGGCCCTTTTCTCGACCGTGCTGCCCGTGTTCATGACCTCGGCCGCCATCCGTCGCATCGGCGCCGCCAAAACCGCGCTGATCGGCACGCTGGGGCCGGTGCTCACGATCTTTTTTGGCTGCTGGTTGCTGGACGAGCCCTTGTCCTGGCCGCAGATGGCAGGGGCCGCGCTGGTGCTGGCGGGGGTGTTGTTGATCAGCAAGCGGGGGGCCTCTGCGGTGAGCCCATCCCCGAGTGTTGCTCATCCTTCAGCCAAACCGCACACGACATCAGCCTGAGCTTGTGCTGCAATATTGAAGAGAAAATAGCTGCTAGCGCTTACCAAGAAAGCGCTAGCAGCTATTAATTTTGAAGCAAGGCAGGTGTCGCCAGCGGTATCAACGCTGCAGCAACCGCCGCCGCTCCAGCCACACTTTGCGCACAAACGGGTCGGCCACGGTGTAGATGCCGTGGCCGGGGCGGGCGATCAGGTTGGCGCTGATCATCTTTTCGGCCAGCTTTTGCACCTGCGATGTGGGCACCTTGCCCCCCGTGCGGGCGGTGTAGCTGGCCATGGCTTCTTCGCCAAACAGGCCCGATACGCCGGTCTCGCTGCCCTGAGCGATGTAGTCGAAAACCGCCTGGCCCAGCTCGCCAAATTCTTCGATGGCGCGCAGCTCTACATCGGCAGCGGCCGATGCCAGCGTGGCGCAGATGATGGGGAACGCCTGGTCTGCCGGGGCCTGGGCGCTTTGCAGTTGCACCAGGGCTTTGAGCATTTCTTCAGGGCGGTGGCCCAGCGACTGAAAGCCTGCCCAAGCCACTTCGGTGCTGGGCAGCACCACGCCTGGGCTGCCTGCAATGCGCTGCAGTTGCCATTGCACAAAGTCTTGCCCCAGCGGCTCGTAGGCCGTGGTCAGGGCGCCCGTAAAGGGCTGCGAGTGGCGCGTGGCCATATCGGTGATGAGCGACTTGTGCGAGCCCGTGCCCAGAAACAAAAAGTACCCCGGCGTACCCGGCTGGGCGTTGACGGCATCCCGCGCCGCTTTGAGGGCGTGCAGCAAGCTGGTGCCGTCTTCGGTGCCCAGGGCTTGCTGCACTTCGTCCACGATCAGCACCACATCCACCTTGGCCTTGGCCACCAGCTCTGAAAACGCCTGCGCCAGTGTGGTGCCGCCCGGCGCGCCCAAATGCTCCACCTGAAAACCCAGCGTAATGCCCGC
Source organism: Acidovorax sp. 56 (assembly GCF_002749705.1). Taxonomy (NCBI): domain Bacteria; kingdom Pseudomonadati; phylum Pseudomonadota; class Betaproteobacteria; order Burkholderiales; family Comamonadaceae; genus Acidovorax; species Acidovorax sp. 56. The sequence continues at coordinate 853,670 of NZ_PEEV01000001.1, read as the reverse complement.
CGCGCCCAGGTTCAGCCCCTTGAAGCGCTGCAGCAAGCCCGAGCCTGGGGTTTGCATTTGCAACAGCGTGGCGCGCACAGCATCGAGCACCAGCACGGCCGGGCTTTTGCTGCGGTCGGCCCACAGGTCCACGTAAATCACCAGCGCCCCCCGCGCCTCCAGCGCAGGCACCAGGTCCTGGCGCAAAAAGGTGGTTTTGCCTACGCGGCGTATGCCCGACAGCAGCACGCCCGAGCGCACGTTCATGTGCAAGGGCGATGGCTGCAGCAACTGCTGGGCCATCTGCTCTGCGTAGGCGGTGCGGTGGAACACATCGGGGGCCATGGTTATCTCCACTTATCTGAATATGGTTAATTATCTGATTTTGATAAAAAAAGATAAAGACCTGCAAAACCCGCTAAGGCCACATCTGCGTGGCTCACCCTGCCCACAAAAAAGCCCGCACGGGGCGGGCTTTTTGAAAGGCGGCTTCGTGTCAGACGCGGGGCACGGGCGTGCCGGAGTTGACGCACAAGGCCATGTTCAGTGCCTTGATGGCGGTCTTGTAGTCTTCGCGCTCAATCACGAATTGCATGTTCACCTGGCGCAAAGTCTGCGACACGCAGTTCACGTTGACTTGCGCGTCGGCCAGTGCCTGGGCCGCCTTGGCCAGCACACCGGGGATGCCGATGTTGGAGCCGATGGTGCACACGATGGCGCTGGGCTTGATGGTGACGACCTGGTAAGCCTCTTGCAGCTCTGCCACCAAGTCAGGGGTTACCTGGTTGTCCCACACCAGATGGGCGATGGAGTTGGCGTTGGTGGCCTTCAGGATGTAGCTCACGTCGTGCTTGCAGAACACTTCCATCAGCCCTGCATCAAAGCCCACGGTGCCCACCATGCTCGGGTCGTGGATCTCGATCAGGGTGACCTTGTCGGTGCCGGTCACGATCTCCACGCGGGCGCGCTCACCCACAAAGTCCTTCGTGATGAGCGTGCCGGGGTGGTCAGGCTCAAACGTGTTTTTCAGGCGGATGGGGATCCCCGCCAACTCCATGGGCTTGGCGGCCTTGGGATGGATGGCTTCCATGCCCACGTCGGCCAGCTGGTCGGCCACGTCGTAGTTGGTGGCACCCACCACGATGGCGTTTTCCAGGCCCACCAGATTGGGGTCTGCTGACGAGAGGTGGAATTCCTTGTGGATCACGGCCTCGGCGGGGCGCACTTCCACGGCGATCTTGCTGAAGGTGACTTCGGAGTAACCTCGGTCAAACTCGCGCATGATGCCTTCGGTGCCCTTGGTGTAGCCCGTGGCCACCACCACTTTGTCGCTCAGGTCGATGCCCTTGAAGCTGTGGGCAATGCGCTCGTCAATCGTCCAGGCTTCGTTGTCGTCAAAACCGGCCAGATCCATCAGGATGGCATTGACGCCATTGGCCTTGAGGATCTCGACCGAGTTGAACGCGCTGTGCGACTCGCCAATCGAGGCCAGAACTTCGCGCGCGGCCAACAGCACATCCTTGCGGCTCAAGTAGCCGCTGGCCAGCACATGGTGCATGGCGCCCAGGTACTCACGCGCCTGGCCAATGCGCTGGTCGATAAAGGCATCGGCCACAGCCAGCGGCAGGCCGATGTCGGCATAACCTGCGTTGAGCTTTTTCAGGCTGGCAGCCAGGCCCGTCAAGGCATCCTGGTAACCCTTGCCTTCTGCAAACAAGGCATAGATGCCGCGCTCGCCCGTCTTCTTGTGCTCCAGCAACTGGTTCGTCACGCCCGAGTAGGCAGACACCACGTAAATGCGGCCGTAAATGCGTTTGGGGTCGTGCAGCACGATATGGCGCAGCACATCGCCAAAAGCGGTCATGGAAGTGCCGCCGATTTTCTCGACAGAGATCTTGGAGGAGTTGACGTCTGACATGGACAGGCTCAGGGGAGCAAAAGGGTTAGAAGGCCAAGTGGGCTTCTTGTCGTGATTGTCGACAGAAAGCCCTCCATTTTCTCTCACTTTGGCGATGCCTCGGCTCTGGGACCGATTCTGATGCGCCAGCGTGATGCAAGGCCGCTTTGGAGTTACCCCAGATAGGGGCGTTCAGTGACCAGCAAGGCCCGCTTGGCAAATTCGCGCCACGCAGGCGGCGCCTGCTTGCCCAGCACGATCAAGCCGACGACGTAGGCTTGCGCGCGACGTTGTGGCGGCTCGTTTTGCAGCGCCTTCTCGGCCTGCGCGGCATTGCGCGTCGTCTGCATGATGGCAACGAATTTGCGCAGCGCAAGGGACTCGTCACTGCTGCTGGCATTGAGCTTGGCCAGCAACGGTTCGACATTGCGCTGGTGGCGCAATGCCAACCCCAGGGCGCTCCAATACACGTCGCTGTCAATGCCTTGGTCGGGCGACAGCTTCAAGCTGCGTTCGATGATTTCGGCGGGAGCACCATCCGATGCCGCAATCAGTCGCAAGGCACGCTCGCCACCCTTGTTGGCGTTCCAGCGCCTGGCGGCAGACTCCACCTGACCCCGATGGAGATCAAAATAGATTTTTGCTTGCGCGCTGTCGGAGATGTCTTTGCCTGTTTCAAGGCTGTAATTGCTGCGCAAAGTCTCTGACTTGGGCAACAAGTCTTGCACGTTGGCGTCTACGCCCTGCATCAGGCGCCGCATGCGGGCCATGTCAACCACGACAAACTCTCTCAATGCAGGGTGATTGCTGGCCACACCATAGGCGGTGTATGCATTCCCCCATCGGCCCGCCACAGCGGCATCGTAAGCACTGACCAAGGCGAACCAAGGGTTGTTCGGGTACTTTTTGTACCCTGCTGCAAACGCGGCATCGCGCGCAGCGCCCTCTTCCATGCAGCGCACTGCCAGGTACTGCATGTCGGGGTTGCTCGCATTCTGGGCGAGCAGTGTTGCCTGCCGTTTGCACACCACCTGCCGGTTAGGGGCCACATCTTGCTCGATGCGCAGTGTCATGACATCCAGCGGGTTGATCTCCAATCGGCGCTGCAAGACCGTCGGGTACTCCGGCAAATCAGATGCCTGCATCAACCAGTCCCTCAGACTGACGGAGTCAGCCGTGTCCCACTGGGCGTGTGCAAGCACCACGGCCTTTCGGGTGCTGTCTTTTTCAGCCATCCCCAGATTGGATCGCCATGAGTTGGCCTGCGCCGCGCTGAGCACCGACCGCGTACCGCCGCCACCTTTGGTTTGAATGTTGGCTGGCGGCTCAGACAGCACATGGTCAACCGATGTCGAAACCCACCGACTGCCCGCAACTTCGTGCGGAGGCGATCCATTCTGGTTTCCGTACCCCGCGCTCCACTCTACCAAGGGGCTGGCCTGGGCGATGTTGTAGATGTACTGGCCGCTGATGACATCCGGCGTTTCCTCAAACGACTCGATCTGTTGGCCTTCCACCGTGCGGGCGCCCAGCCGCAACGGCTTGTCGAGGTCCACACCCATGCTCTGCGTTGCGCCCGGCGCGAGGGTGATGGTTTTGCTCCCTACTTGAGAAACCACCTTGCGATCCAACCCGTTGTGCACCCACAGCGTGGCGGTGCCCACGGTGGCGCCAATGCCCAAAATGCTTCCGATAATGCCCCCGGCCACAACCAATCGGGCGGCGCCTGGGCCCCACCCATCCGCCACTTGAAAGCGTGACCACCAATCGAGCTTTTTTTGCAGAGGCCGCTCTTGACCTGTTGTGAAGCTGCTATAGCTTTTGGGCACATTGGGCGCCGCTGGTGCGTCCCCCATCGCATCCGCATTGCCTGCGGTTTCTCGCAAGCGGCGCTCGGTCTCCAGCAACTGGTCCAGCGCAGTGCGACGCAGTTGTCCCAGCGCGCCAGCAACGGGCCGCATCCAGCTGTCGATCACATTCAACCAATCGCCAATGTTGCCCAACCCCGGCGCCACCAGATTGAACTCGCCCAGCAGTGCGCTCCAACTGGCCGATCCCAAGCGCTGCAGCGTCGCGTCGTCCAACGTCAATGATCCGCGCGCAGCATTCACCTCTTGCAGCAGGCGGTACAGTTCCATCGCGTGGCTTTGCAAGCGGTTGCGCTCGTCGTCATTGACCTTGCGCTTGGCAGTCACCATAGACACCACATTGGCCAGAGCGCTGTGTGCGTCGGCGATGTTGGCCTGCATGTGCTCGGCGTAGTGAACGAGCGACAGCAAGCCCAGCCAGTAACTCTCCCACCCCGAACGTGCTGTGCGTGCGAGTGCCAGGGCCGTCGAACGGCAGAGGCGGTCGTGCGCGACGATGCGCGTGTCCAGCGCTTTCATCTCGCTTTCGACCGTCTGCAAGGCGGCCCCCACGTCTTTGCGCTTCAGCGCGCGACCGCGAAAACGAATGACCCCATCAACGGCCTTGGCCACACCGTCTTGAATGGCCAGCAGCTGGCTCTTCTCCTCACCAAGCCGGTCCATTTGCTGCAGATCGGCACGCAGCGAATCGGGGTACAGCTCTGTACCTGTCGTTGTTGCATCCGGCGCGCCAGCTTCTGCGGCATAGAGTTCGCTCGCTACATGTGCGTACCGGGTTACGGGGCGCGCCAGATAGCGGCCCTTATAAACGCGCTGATAAGACTCCCTGCCGTATTCCGCATCCAGTGCCGCAAGCGACTCCTCTCGACTCGCCACGGGCAGGGGCGGATCAATGGCCGCAACCATTTCAGCGCAGGTCTTGAGCTTGAGCGATTCGGCGTCCCTGAACAATGTCCATGCCGAGCAGGCCTCCAGCGGCACTGGCAGGTAAATCTGCTTGGCGTTGAATTCCCGTTCGTGATTGAGTGGATGGCTCGCCCACATGCGGGAGGGTTGCACCATCTGCTGCTGGAAAACGCGGTGCTGGCTGGGGTCACCTTGCGGCTGCGCAGGCTCACCGAAGGTAGGGTCATCCAGAATTTCGCGCAATTTGGCGATGATCAGCGACTGGATTTCAAACAAGTCGGCCGTTACGCGCCCGGCGCGCACCTCTGCATTGGCAAACGAGAGCGTTCGGTCCCAGGCCATATCGGCGGACTGGCAGCGGTACAGCGCATGGATGAGTGCGTCGCTGCCCGTCAAGCTGACAGACACCTTGTCTGCCTGAAACTCCATCTCGCGAGACAGCGCGCGTTCTGCCGCCAGAACGAGTTTGAAAAACGTGTCCACCACGGACCGGATCGCCCACACCACGAGCGAAAGAATCCAGCCGACCCAGGCAACGCGAATATCGAAAGACGAAAGACTGCGCAGAAACCCGTCCAGGCTGTCGCGTTTGGCGACCACATGCCCCGCGATTTGCTGAGCGACATACACCCACCGCCCCACAGCCATGGACCGCTGCGCAAAATGCCCGAATTCATGGGCCAGAACGGCCTTGAATTCAGAGGCGTTCAGCACGTTGACGAGGGGTAACCCAATCTCAAGGTTCTTTCGAGATGGGAATATCAGGTTCAGCAGCGACAAATCATAAAAAACGGCCGCATTCACCCGTGCGGAAAGAAAGACCTTGCGTGGTCGCGGTGCACGCGCTTCATCGGCCAAGCGGTACAGAAATGCAAAAAGCTCCGGTTGTTCGTCTTTCGTGATCTCGGTGAGATCGGACATATTGCTGCGTTTGACGAACCAAATGGCTTTGAGCATGAACAGCGCGACAAAGCCCGACGCCACCCCGCCCAAGAAAAGCCACAGGGCTTGGTGCGGAGCCTGCAAACTTGCGCGTATCAGCGCATAGGCCTTCCAGGCAAACCAGCCTGACAGCGAAAAGTAAAAAGCGACAAAACCCAGTAGCGCCAACAGCGCAATCCACGCGTGGCGCTTGTAAGACGAAGTGGCTTTGATCAATTCCTCTGGGTAAGCCTGCGGCCCAGCTGGATACTTCAGCTCCATGTATTCCTCCCTGAATCTCTCTTAATAAGTATTCAAGGAAGTTTATCTTCGACGGCCATGGAGACGGGTGCAGATGCAGTCTTTTACCAAAGCTGCACGCCGCCCAACATGGGGCGCCTGTTTTGAAGGATGTGGGCCGCCGTTTGTGTCCATTGACCCGCCTCGGGCGGCGCGGCCATGGCCTGGCTTTAGGTGTTTGGCTCGCGGGGACTGGCACTGAGGCTATTGGCCGACTTTTCCTCAGCGTCAGCATCAAGCCCCCACTGATCCCAGTCGTCCCCAAACAATTCCGCAGGGTGTTGCGTGCGGTCGGAGCCATTGCCACAGCGCATGTCTTTGGCGGGGCAGTAGAGGTTGCAGCCCCAGCACACCCGCTCGGGGTGGGCGGGGGCTTTGGGAAACTTCTTGACTGCCATGGCTCGTCTCCAGACTGGGTACCGGGCTCCCGCCAAACCTGCGCTGTGTGGGCGCCTTACTTGCGTGCGGGCGGCACGTCCGTGCAGCTGCCGTGCGCAATCTCCGCCGCCATGCCGATGCTTTCGCCCAGCGTGGGGTGCGGGTGGATGGTCTTGCCGATGTCCACCGCGTCGGCGCCCATCTCAATGGCCAGCGCGATTTCGCCGATCATGTCGCCAGCGTGGGTGCCCACGATGCCGCCGCCCAGGATCTTGCCGTGGCCATGGGCCTCGGGCGAGTCGTCGAACAGCAGCTTGGTGACGCCTTCGTCGCGGCCGTTGGCAATGGCGCGGCCGGAGGCTGTCCAGGGGAACAGGCCTTTCTTGACCTTGATGCCTTGGGCCTTGGCCTGGTCTTCCGTCAGGCCGACCCATGCCACTTCGGGGTCGGTGTAGGCCACCGACGGAATCACCCGGGCATTGAAGGCAGCGGCTGCCAGTTCCTTGTTGCCCTGCAGTTCACCGGCGATGACTTCAGCCGCCACGTGTGCCTCATGCACCGCCTTGTGCGCCAGCATGGGCTGGCCCACGATGTCGCCGATGGCGAAGATGTGCGGCACGTTGGTGCGCATCTGGATATCGACGTTGATGAAGCCACGGTCTGTGACGGCCACGCCGGCCTTATCGGCGGCGATCTTCTTGCCGTTGGGCGTGCGGCCCACAGCCTGCAGGACCAGGTCGTAGACCTGGGGCGCGGGGGCGGTGCCGCCCTCTTCCGCTGCGGCAAACGTCACTTCAATGCCTTCGGGCGTGGCCTTGGCCCCCACCGTCTTGGTCTTGAGCATGATGTTGTCGAAGCGCGGGGCGTTCATCTTCTGCCAGATCTTGACGAGGTCGCGGTCGGCGCCCTGCATCAGGCCGTCCATCATTTCGACCACGTCCAGGCGCGCGCCCAGGGTGCTGTACACGGTGCCCATTTCCAGGCCGATGATGCCGCCGCCCAGGATGAGCATGCGCTTGGGGACTTCCTTGAGCGCCAGGGCGCCGGTGGAGTCGACCACGCGTGGATCGTCGGGCATGAAGGGCAGGCGCACGGCTTGGCTGCCGGCGGCGATGATGGCCTTCTTGAAGGCAATGACCTTCTTGGTGCCCGTCTTCTCCTGGCCCGTGCCGGTGGTTTCTTCGACCTCGACATGGTTGGCGCCCACAAAGGCTCCGTAGCCACGCACGGTAGTGACCTTGCGCATTTTGGCCATGGCGGCCAGGCCACCGGTCAGCTTGCCGATGACCTTTTCCTTGTGGCCGCGCAGCATGTCGACGTTGACCTTGGGGGCGCCAAAGTCAATGCCTGCGGCGGACAGATGGGTGACCTCGTCCATGACGGCGGCCACGTGCAGCAGCGCCTTGGACGGGATGCAGCCCACGTTCAGGCACACGCCACCGAGCGTTGCGTAACGTTCGACGATGACGACCTTGAGGCCCAGATCGGCCGCGCGGAAGGCCGCGCTGTAGCCGCCAGGGCCACCGCCCAGCACGAGCACGTCGCACTCCAGGTCGGCCGTGCCAGCAAAGCCGGATGCTACTGGATTGATAGCTGCTTGCGCTTGCGGGGCGGGCGCTGGAGCCGATTTTGGCTCAGATGCCGCAGCCACAGGTGCCGCTGGTGCGGGGGCCGCAACAGGGGCTGCAGCGGCAGCGCCCTGCACTTCCAGCGTCAGCACCACGGCGCCTTCGGCGATTTTGTCGCCCAGCTTCACTTTCAGCTCTTTGACCACGCCAGCGTGGCTGGAGGGGATCTCCATGGAGGCCTTGTCAGACTCCACGGTGATAAGGCTTTGCTCGGCCTTGATGGTGTCGCCGGGTTTAACCAGCACTTCGATGATGGCCACTTCGGCGAAGTCGCCGATGTCGGGCACCTTGATGTCGATGATTGCCATGTGTCGCTCCCTCGCGTTACATCACGATGCGGCGGAAGTCCGCCAGCAGCGAGGCAAAGTACACGTTAAAACGTGCAGCGGCAGCGCCGTCGATCACGCGATGGTCCCAGCTCAGGCTCAGGGGCAACATCAGGCGCGGTGCGAATTGCTTGCCGTCCCACTTGGGCTCCAAGCTGCTCTTGCACACGCCCATGATGGCGACTTCGGGGGCGTTGATGATGGGCGTGAAGTAACGACCACCAATACCACCCAGCGAGCTGATGGAGAAGCAGCCACCGGTCATGTCGGCCGGGCCGAGCTTGCCGTCGCGCGCCTTCTTGGCCAGGTCGCCCATCTCTTGCGAGATTTGGACGATGCCCTTCTTGTCAGCATCGCGGATGACGGGCACAACGAGGCCGTTGGGCGTGTCGGCCGCAAAGCCGATGTGGAAGTAGTTCTTGAGCACCAGTTGGTCGCCGTCGAGCGAACTGTTGAACTCGGGGAACTTCTTGAGCGCGGCCACGGCGGCCTTGATCATGAAGGCGAGCATGGTGACCTTGACGCCACTCTTCTCGTTTTCCTTGTTGAACTGCACGCGGAAGGCTTCGAGGTCGGTGATGTCCGCGTCGTCATGGTTGGTGACGTGCGGGATGACGACCCAATTGCGGTGCAGGTTGGCACCGCTGATCTTCTTGATGCGCGAGAGGTCCTTGCGCTCCACCGGGCCGAACTTGGCGAAGTCGACCTTGGGCCAGGGCAGCAGGTCCAGACCGACGCCGGAGCCACCGCTGGCAGCGGGTGCCTTGGCGGCCTGGGCCTTGGTTTGCGCAGCGCCGCTCATCACTTGCTTGGTAAAGCTCTGGATGTCGTCTTGCGTGATGCGACCCTTGGGGCCGGTGCCCTTGACTTCTTCGAGTGGCACACCCAGCTCGCGGGCGAACTTGCGCACCGAGGGGCTGGCGTGGGGCAAGCCCAGTGTGCCTGCGCCTGGCTGATGCGCCGCTGGCGCAGCCACGGTGGCCACGGCCACAGAGGGAGCTGCGGCAGCAATGGCTGGGGCTGCTGCCACGGCAGGCGCCGGTGCCGCAGCGACGGGCGCGGCAGGGGCTGCCGCCGCAGTGCTGGCCACACCTTCGAGGATGGCCATCAGATCACCGATGTTCACGGTGTCACCGATCTTGACCTTGAGCTCCTTGAGCACGCCTGCGGCGGGCGAAGGGATCTCCATGGAGGCCTTGTCGGATTCGACGGTGAAGAGCGATTGCTCCAGAGCGATGGTGTCGCCCACCTTGACCAGCAACTCAATGACGGCCACGTCCTTGAAGTCGCCAATGTCAGGCACGCGCACTTCCACGGGACCTGCAGCCACCGCCGCGGCGGGGGCCGCAACGGGCGCTGCCGGTGCCGCAGCTGCCGTCACTGGCGCCGGTGCATGGGCGGCGACCGCAGGCGCTGCGGGTGCTGGCGCAGCAGCCACACCAGCGGCTTCGACCACAGCAATTACTGAGCCTTGCTTGACCTTGTCACCCAGCACCACCTTGAGTTCCTTGACCACGCCAGCGTGGCTGGAGGGAATCTCCATGGAGGCCTTGTCGGACTCCACTGTGATGAGCGATTGCTCGGCCTTCACGGTGTCGCCCACTTTCACGAGCAACTCGATCACGCCGACTTCATCGAAATCCCCGATGTCCGGGACTTGAATGTTGACCAATGCCATTGTTGTCTCCGGTAGGGGTTACGCGTACAGCGGGTTGATCTTGTCAGCGTTGATGCCGTACTTGGCAATCGCTTCGGCCACCTTGGCCAGGGGCATCACGCCGTCGTCGGCCAGCGCCTTCAGGGCGGCGACCGCGATGTAGTGGCGGTTCACCTCGAAGTGCTCGCGCAGCTTGCTGCGGAAGTCGCTGCGGCCAAAGCCGTCGGTGCCCAGCACGCGGTAGGTACGGCCCTTGGGAACGAAGGGGCGAATCTGCTCAGCGTAGGCCTTCATGTAGTCGGTCGACGCCACCATGGGGCCGCTGCGGCTGCCCAGTTGCTGCGTGACGAATGGCACGCGTGGGGTTTCCAGCGGGTGCAGCAGGTTCCAGCGGTCAGCGTCCTGGCCTTCGCGGGTCAGTTCGTTGAAGCTTGGGCAGCTCCACACGTCGGCTTGCACGCCCCAGTCGGCGGCCAGCAGGGTCTGGGCTTCCAGCGATTCACGCAGGATGGTGCCCGAGCCCAGCAGTTGCACGCGCTTGTTGCCGTCTGCACCGGGCTTGCACAGGTACATGCCCTTGATGATCTGCTCTTCCGTGCCGGGCTGCAGGCCAGGCATGGGGTAGTTTTCGTTCAGCAGCGTCAGGTAGTAGAAGACGTTTTCCTGGCGCTCAACCATGCGCTTGAGGCCATGGTGCATGATCACGCCGACTTCGTGGGCGAAGGTGGGGTCGTAGCTCACGCAGTTGGGGATGGTGTTGGCCAGGATGTGGCTGTGACCGTCTTCGTGCTGCAGGCCTTCGCCGTTGAGCGTGGTGCGGCCCGAGGTGCCGCCCAGCAAGAAGCCACGCGCCTGCATGTCGCCCGCTGCCCAGGCCAGGTCGCCAATGCGCTGGAAGCCGAACATCGAGTAGTACACGTAGAACGGGATCATGATCCGGTTGTTCGTGCTGTAGCTGGTCGCGGCCGCGATCCAGCTGGCCATGCCGCCGGCTTCGTTGATGCCCTCTTGCAGGATCTGGCCAGCCTTGTCTTCGCGGTAGTACATCACCTGGTCGCGGTCCACCGGGGTGTACAGCTGGCCCTTAGGGTTGTAGATACCGATCTGGCGGAACAGGCCTTCCATGCCAAACGTGCGGGCCTCGTCCACCAAGATGGGCACCACGCGTGGGCCCAAGGCCTGGTCGCGCAGCAGTTGCGTCAGGAAACGCACGTAGGCCTGGGTGGTGGAGATTTCACGGCCTTCGGCGGTGGGCTCCAGCACGGCCTTGAAGGTGTCCAGCGATGGAACGGTGAAGTGCTCGTCGGCCTTGGGCAGGCGCTTGGGCAGGTAGCCGCCCAGGGCCTTGCGGCGCTCTTGCAGGTAGCGCATTTCCGGCGTGTCGTCGGCCGGCTTGTAGTAAGGGATGTCGGCCAGTTGGCTGTCCGGGATCGGGATCGCGAAGCGGTCGCGGATGTACTTGATGTCTTCGTCCGACAGCTTCTTGGTCTGGTGCACGGTGTTCTTGCCTTCACCGGCCTTGCCCATGCCATAGCCCTTGACGGTCTTGACCAGCAGCACGGTGGGCTGGTTCTTGTGCGCGTTGGCAGCGTGGAAGGCGGCGTACACCTTGGCGGGCTCATGGCCGCCGCGGCGCAGCTCGAAGATCTCTTCGTCGGTCATGTGCTCGACGAGCTTGGCGGTCTCGGGGTACTTGCCAAAGAAGTTCTTGCGAACGAAGGCACCGTCATTAGCCTTCATGGCCTGGTAGTCGCCGTCCAGGGTTTCCATCATCAGCTGCTTGAGCTTGCCAGTCTTGTCGCGGGCCAGCAAGGTATCCCAACCATTGCCCCACAGCAGCTTGATGACGTTCCAGCCAGCGCCACGGAACTCGCCTTCGAGCTCTTGCACAATTTTGCCGTTGCCGCGCACCGGGCCGTCCAGGCGCTGCAGGTTGCAGTTGATGACGAAGACCAGGTTGTCGAGGTTTTCGCGCGCGGCCAGGCCGATGGCGCCCAGCGATTCGGGCTCGTCCATCTCGCCGTCGCCGCAGAACACCCAGACCTTGCGGTTTTCGGTGTTGGCAATGCCACGGGCGTGCAGGTACTTGAGGAAGCGGGCCTGGTAGATGGCCATCAGCGGGCCCAGGCCCATGGACACCGTGGGGAACTGCCAGAACTCAGGCATCAGCTTGGGGTGCGGATAGCTGGACAGGCCCTTGCCGTCCACTTCCTGGCGGAAGCTGTCGAGCTGCTCTTCGCTCAGGCGGCCTTCCAAGTAGGCGCGGGCATAGATGCCGGGCGCGCTGTGGCCCTGGATGTATAGCAGGTCACCGCCGTGGTCTTCGCTGGCGGCATGCCAGAAGTGGTTGAAGCCTGCACCGAACATGCTGGCCACCGAGGCGAAGGAGCCGATGTGGCCACCCAGATCACCACCGTCGGCGGGGTTCAGGCGGTTGGCGCGCACCACCATGGCCATGGCGTTCCAGCGCATGTAGGCGCGCAGGCGTTTTTCGATGGCGATGTTGCCGGGGCAGTGGGCCTCTTTGTGAGGCTCAATGGTGTTCACATAGCCGGTGTTGGCAGAGAACGGCATGTCAATGCTGCTCTGGCGGGCGTGTTCCAGCAGTTGTTCGAGCAGGGAGTGGGCACGCTCAGCGCCCTCTTTTTCAATGACGGCGGACAGGGCATCCATCCATTCGCGGGTTTCCTGCTGGTCTGCGTCGGTGCCGATACCGAGGCCGGCCTTTGGGTCGGGCTGAGCTGACATGCTTTGTCTCCTGTGAAGTGCAGCGGGCAAAAATCGGGCGTAGTTTCGCACATTTTTTCATCATTTCAAATCGTGCTTTTGAATTTCATATTAAGAAAAAATGCTGCAAACGCACATAATTTCAGCTGCTGAAAAGTGCACGCCCGTCCTCTACACTTCGGCCATGGATACAAGCTCAGAGCCCATCGCAGCCCCCTCTGCCATTGCCGCGCCGGCGCGCTGGTGGCGCAAATGGTGGCGTAGCCTTTCGCCCACGCGGCAAGACCGGTTTGCCGCCCTGGCGCCCTTGGCGGCGGTGATGATGTTCCTGGCCGCCATCGTGGCCGCGTTCTGGTATTTGAGGGCCGAGGAGGCGGAGCGCGAACAAGAAGCCTTGCGCCGCGACGTGGAATATGCCCAACAGCGGGTGCGCCTGCGGTTGCTGGAGCGGCAAGAGCAGCTCATGCGCATCGCGCGCGACCTGTCCAATCAGGAGCTGGAGCGCGCGGAATTCGTGAACCGGGCCGAGGCCCTCATCAGCCAGTACCCCGAGCTGCAGGCCATCACCTGGATTGACGAGCGCCGAAAGATCCGTGCCAGCCATGCTGCGCCCACCCTGTCGAGCCCGCAGCTTCGGGTTGCGGGCGAAGTGCTCAAGCCGGGGGACACGGCCGATACCTATGGCCTGGCGCGCGACCTGCAGCAGCCCGTGTATGCACAGCCCGCAGCGGCCAAGGGCGATGTGTCGCCCCTGCTGCAGCTGCAGGTGCCATTGAATAACCAGGGCAAATTCGCTGGCGTGGTGCTGGGCGAGTATTCGATTGACAGTCTGCTGCGCTATGGCACCCCCACCGAGGTGCTGGCGCGCTACGCCGTGACCCTGCTCGATGGGCGCAGCCAGGTGCTGGCGGGCACCCCGCTGCCAGCACGCAACCCCGCCAGCCACTTGCTGCCCTGGACGCCCAAGGCCAACGAATACGAAGTGCCCGTATCGCCCGTAGGCAACGGGCTGGTGCTGCGTGCGCAGGCCTACCGCACATCACTTGGGGTGGTGGGCAGCGGGCTCTTCTGGTTGGTGGGCACCCTGAGCGCCATGACGGCGTGGATGCTGATTGCCACCTGGCGCCATACCCGCCGCCGTTTGCAGGCCCAGCAGGCGCTGGTGGCCGAGACCAATTTCCGCCGAGCGATGGAGAACTCCATCCTGACGGGCATGCGCGCCCTGGACATGGAGGGGCGCATTACTTATGTGAACGCCGCGCTGTGCCAGATGACGGGCTGGAGCGAAGCCGAGCTGGTGGGCTTGCTGCCCCCCTACCCTTATTGGCCCAAGGAAGACCATGAAGCCTTGCACGCCAAGCTGCGGGACGAAATCAGTGGCCGCAGTGTGGCGGGCGGGTTTCAGGTGCGCGTGCAGCGCAAGAACGGCAGCCTGTTCGATGCACGGTTGTATGTGTCGCCGCTGATCGACGCGCACGGGCAGCAAACCGGCTGGATGACCTCGATGACCGACATCACCGAGCCCAACCGTGTGCGCCAGCAGCTGACGGCCGCACATGAGCGCTTCACGATCGTGCTGGAGTCTCTGGATGCATCCGTGTCCGTCGCACCATTGGGCAGCCAGGAGCTGCTGTTTGCCAACAAGCTGTACCGCCAGTGGTTTGGCTCCCAAACAGCGGGCCACCTGCAACTGGTGGCCCAGGCGGGCGTGTTGCCGGTGGCCAGCAGCACCAGCAGCGGCGTGGACGATGAAGATGGCCTGATGGGCCTGCCCACCGACCCGTTGACCAGCGCCCGCTCGGAAAACGCCGAGATCTACCTGCCCGATCTGGGCAAGTGGCTGGAGGTGCGCTCGCGCTACCTGAACTGGGTGGATGGACGACTGGCTCAGATGGTGATTGCCACCGACATCACGCCCCGGCGTCTTGCCGAGGAGCAGGCGGACCGGCAGGCAGAGCGGGCGCAGTCGGTCAGCCGCCTCATCACCATGGGCGAGATGGCGTCCAGCGTGGCGCACGAGCTGAACCAGCCGCTCACCGCCATCAACAACTACTGCAGCGGCATGGTCTCGCGCATTCAAAGCGGCCAACTGACCGAAGAGGCCCTGCTGACGGCCCTGCAAAAGACGGCCCACCAAGCCCAACGCGCGGGGCAGATCATTCAGCGCATACGCGCCTTCGTGAAAAAGAGCGAGCCCAACCGCACGCTGGCCGACGTGCACCACATGGTGTCTGAAGCGGTTGAGCTGGCCGACATCGAACTGCGGCGGCACAACGTGCGCCTCACGCACTACATCGCAGCCCGCTTGCCCCCCGTGATGGCCGACACCATCCTCATCGAGCAAGTGCTGGTGAACCTCATGAAGAACGGCGCCGAATCGATCCAGCATGCCGAGCGCCCAGCATCGGGCCGCAGTGTGGAGTTGCGCGTGGTGCCCAAGCAGGTGGATGAGCGCGAGGTGGTGGAGTTCTCGGTGCAAGACACTGGCAAGGGCTTGGCCCCTGAGGTGCTGGAGCGCCTGTTTGAAGCGTTCTTTTCTACCAAGCAAGAAGGCATGGGCATGGGCCTGAACCTGTGCCGCAGCATCGTCGAGTCGCACCAGGGGCGGATGCAGGCGCAGAACATCTACAATGGATCAGAGGTCACGGGCTGCCGATTCTCCTTCTGGCTGCCGCTGGCAAAGCCTGCCGATGACACTACAAACTCTGTAGCAAACGAACAAACTCCAAGGACCATCGCATGAGCTTGATTCCGAAAAAAGGCACCGTATACGTTGTTGATGATGATGAGGCCGTCCGCGACTCTTTGCAGTGGCTGCTAGAGGGCAAGGACTATCGGGTGCGCTGCTTTGATTCGGCTGAGACCTTCCTGTCCCGTTATGACCCCCGCGAAGTGGCCTGCCTGATCGTGGACATTCGCATGGGCGGCATGACCGGCCTGGAATTGCAAGACCGCTTGATCGAACGCAAGTCGCCCCTGCCCATCGTTTTCATCACCGGCCACGGCGATGTGCCCATGGCGGTGAACACCATGAAGAAGGGCGCGCTGGATTTCATCCAGAAACCCTTCAACGAAGAAGAACTGCTGGGCCTGGTCGAGCGCATGCTCGACCATGCCCGTGAGGCCTTCGCCGGCTTTCAACAGGCAGCCAGCCGCGACGCTCTGCTCTCCAAGCTCACCAGCCGCGAGGCTCAGGTGCTGGAGCGCATCGTGGCCGGCCGCTTGAACAAGCAGATCGCCGACGACCTGGGCATCAGCATCAAGACCGTGGAAGCGCACCGCGCCAACATCATGGAAAAGCTCAACGCCAACACCGTGGCCGACCTGCTGAAGATTGCCCTGGGGCAAAACGCACCCAAGGGCTGATTGCTCCTTTTTTCATAGCTGCTAGCGCTTATCTAAATTGCGCTAGCGGCTGTTTTTATTTGAAGATCAGAATGACTGCTCAACCCATTGACGGCAACGCACTTTCCCGCCAACTGCGCACCGAAGTCGCCGAACGTGCTGCGGCCCTGAAAGCGCGTGGCGTCACCCCCGGCCTGGCTGTAGTGCTAGTGGGCGACAACCCTGCCAGCCAGGTGTATGTGCGCAACAAGGTCAAGGCCTGTGAAGACAGCGGCCTGCATTCGGTGCTGGAAAAGTACGACGCCAGCATGAGCGAGGCCGAGCTGCTGGCCCGCGTGGAGGCCCTGAACAACGACCCCAGCATCCACGGCATCCTGGTGCAGTTGCCCCTGCCAGCCCATATCGACGCCCAAAAAGTGATCGAAGCCATCTCGCCCGCCAAGGACGTGGACGGCTTTCACATCGCCAGCGCCGGGGCACTGATGACCGGCATGCCCGGTTTTTGGCCCTGCACACCCTATGGCTGCATGAAAATGCTGGAGAGCATTGGCTATGACCTCAAGGGCAAGCATGCGGTAGTGATTGGCCGCAGCAACATCGTGGGCAAGCCCATGGCGCTGATGCTGCTGCAAAAGGATGCCACGGTCACCGTTTGCCATTCGCGCACCGCTGACTTGAAAGCACTCACCCTGCAGGCCGACGTGATCGTGGCCGCCGTGGGCAAGCGCAACGTGCTCACGGCAGACATGGTCAAACCCGGCGCCGTGGTGCTGGATGTGGGCATGAACCGCAACGACGAAGGCAAGCTCTGCGGCGACGTGGACTTTGAAGGTGTCAAGGCCGTGGCCAGCCACATCACCCCCGTGCCAGGCGGCGTGGGCCCCATGACCATCACCATGCTGCTGGTCAACACCCTGGAGGCCGCTGAACGCGCCGCCGGGTAAACCTTCGGTAAAAAGCCGCTTGCGGCCGCTTGGCAACTTGAACCTGCGCACTGCGCCGTTATCTACATCCGCATGAGCAACGCCCTCCTCGACTTCTCCGCCCTGCCCGCGTTCGATCGCATCCAACCCGCCGACGTAGCCCCCGCTGTCGACGCCCTGCTGGAGCGCGCCAACGCCGCACTAGATACGGTGACCGCCGCAGACTTCCCAGCCCGCTGGGATGCGATTGCCAAGGTGCTGGACGTGGCCACGGAACAACTGGGTATTGCGTGGGGGGCCGTCAGCCACCTCAACAGCGTGGCCGATACCGCCGAGCTGCGCGCCGCCTACAACGCCGCCCTGCCCCAGGTCACCGAGTTCTGGACCCGCCTGGGTGCCGATGAGCGCCTGTATGCAAAGTACAAGGCCATTGACCCAGGCACCTTGAATGCCGAGCAACGCCAGGCGCACCAGAATGCGGTTCGCAACTTTGTGCTCAGCGGTGCTGAGCTGGTTGGGGCGGCCAAGGAACGGTTTGCCAAGATTCAGGAGCGCCAGGCGGAGCTGAGCCAGAAGTTCAGCGAAAACGCCCTGGATGCCACTGATGCGTTTGCCTACTACGCTACCGAGCCCGAGCTGCAAGGCGCGCCCGCGGATGTGCAGCAAGCCGCCCTGGCGGCCGCCCAGGCCGAGGGCAAAGAGGGCTACAAGCTCACTCTCAAGATGCCTTGCTACCTGCCGGTGATGCAGTTTGCCGCGCAGGCTGCGCTGCGCGAAAAGATGTACCGCGCTTACGTGACCCGGGCATCTGACCAGGCCGAGGGGGATGCGCGCAAGTTTGACAACACCGCGCTGATGGGCGAGATCCTCGCCTTGCGCAAGGAAGAAGCCCAGTTGCTGGGCTACGCCAACTTTGGCGAAGTCTCCGTGGTGCCCAAGATGGCCAAGTCGCCCGCCGAAGTGACGCACTTTTTGCGCGACTTGGCCCAACGTGCCCGCCCTTACGCAGAGAAAGACGTGGCCGATCTGCGCGAGTTTGCCCGCACCGAGCTGGGTCTGGAGTCCCCCCAGGCGTGGGACTGGCCCTATGTGGCCGAAAAGCTCAAAGAGGCGCGCTATGCGTTCAGCGAGCAGGAAGTCAAACAGTACTTCACCGCGCCCAAGGTCCTGGCAGGCCTGTTCAAAATCATCGAAACCCTGTTTGAAGTTGCCATTCGGCGCGACAGCGCCCCAGTCTGGCACCCCTCGGTCGAGTTCTATCGCATTGAACGCACGCACCCGGAGGGAGCTCACATGGGCACGCAGCTGGTAGGCCAGTTCTATCTGGACCAGCCCGCCCGCACCGGCAAGCGTGGCGGCGCCTGGATGGACGATGTGCGCACCCGCTGGCTGCGCCCGGACACGGGCGCGGTGCAAACGCCGGTGGCCCATCTGGTGTGCAACTTTGCAGACAGCGTGGACGGCAAGCCCGCGCTGCTCACGCACGATGATGTCATCACCCTCTTCCACGAGTTCGGTCACGGCCTGCACCACATGCTCACCCAGGTGAATGAGCGTGATGTGTCCGGCATTGGCGGTGTGGAGTGGGATGCGGTGGAGTTGCCCAGCCAGTTCATGGAGAACTTCTGCTGGGAATGGGACGTGCTCAAGCACATGACCGCCCATGTAGACACGGGCGAGTCGCTGCCACGTGCGTTGTTTGACAAGATGACGGCGGCCAAGAACTTCCAGAGCGGCATGCAAACGCTGCGGCAAATCGAATTTGCCTTGTTTGACATGCTGCTGCACACCGAGCACGACCCAGCCAACGATGTGATGCCCCTGCTGAGGCAGGTCCGCAATGAAGTGGCTGTGCTGCAGCCCCCGGAATTCAGCCGCACTGCGCACACCTTCAGCCATATTTTTGCTGGCGGCTACGCAGCGGGTTACTACAGCTACAAATGGGCAGAAGTGCTCAGTGCCGACGCTTACGCTGCTTTCGAGGAAACCATGGGGGCCGATGGCCTGCCCAGCATCGAAACCGGACGCAAGTACCGCAAGGCCATCCTGGAGGCTGGGGGCAGCCGCCCTGCCATGGAGTCGTTCAAGGCCTTCCGCGGCCGCGAGCCGCAGCTTGATGCGTTGCTGCGACACCAGGGTATGGCCCAGGCCTCGTAGCCTCTATGATGCGCCGTTGTCCCAAGTACCCCACGAGGAAATTCACCATGCAGCTCAAAGCCCTGACCTTGCCATTGATGTTGGCGCTGCTTACCGTCGGTGCACAGGCCCAGACGGTGTATCGTATTGTTGGCCCAGATGGCAAAGTCACGTTTTCTGACAAGGCCCCAGAGACGCCGTCCAAAAACAGCCCGGCAGTTGTCACCACTTCAGGCGGAGGTGACAGTGCTGGCGCTGGCCTGCCTTACGAGCTGGGCAAAGTGGCCGCACGGTTTCCTGTGACAATTTTCACTGGCCAGAATTGCCCCCCCTGCGACAGCGGAAGGCGCTTGCTGGTGTCCCGTGGTGTTCCGTTTACCGAGCGCACTATCAACACCAACGAAGACCTGCAAGCATTGACCAATCTGGGCAGCGACTCCAGCCTGCCTTTTGCCAAAATCGGAGGCCAAAACCTTTCGGGCTTCTCGGAGTCGGAGTGGACGCAGTATCTGGATGCGGCGGGGTATCCCAAAACATCGCAGCTCCCTACCAACTATCGGCGTCCAGCGGCAACGCCTTTGACCCAACCCGCCAAGGCCGCGCCAGCCGCCTCGGCATCAGATGCCGCCACCGCCGAGACTGGGCGCCGCGTGCGGCCCCCCGCTCCACCGGCAGACCCCAATGCCCCCAACCCCAATAACCCGGCGGGCTTGAAGTTCTGAGCACCCGCTTGCGGTCTTCCTATCAAAAAAGGCGCATTCATTGAATGCGCCTTTTTTGTTTGATTCAATAAACCAGCGTTTTCACACCCTGCGCTGTACCCAGCAAGCACACCGCCGCCTTCTGGTGTGCAAACACGCCCACGGTTACCACCCCGGGCCATTGGTTCACTTCTGACTCGAACTGCAGCGGCTCGGCAATCGACAGGCCCGTCACGTCCAGAATGTGCTGGCCGTTGTCGGTCACCAGTGGCTTGCCGTCTTTTTGGCGAACGGTGGCCACACCGCCCATGGCCGCAAAACGGCGAGCGATGTGCTGGGTCGCCATGGGGATCACCTCCACTGGCAGCGGGAATTTGCCCAGGACTTCGACACGCTTGGTTTCATCTGCAATGCAGACGAAACGCTGGGCCAGGGCCGCAACGATTTTTTCGCGGGTCAGTGCCGCGCCGCCGCCCTTGACCATGTGGCCCTGCCCATCAATCTCGTCAGCGCCATCGATGTAGACCGACAGGGAGTCCACTTCATTGGCATCCAGCACAGGTATGCCAAGCGCCAGCAGGCGTTCGGTGCTGGCCACAGAGCTGGACACTGCGCCTTTGATGTCGCCCTTGATGCTGGCCAGCGCATCGATGAACTTGTTGACCGTGGAGCCTGTGCCCACGCCCACGATATCGCCGGGCATCACATAGTGCAAAGCGGCCTGGCCCACCAGGGCTTTGAGTTCGTCTTGGGTCAGTGAGGAAGGTGTCGTCATGAGAGAAAATCGGAGGTAATCCTTCAATTATCGTCCCATGTCCCTCATTCCCTACGCTCTCACCCGCCCCTTTCTGTTCGGCATGGACCCCGAGGCCGCACACGACCTCACCATGAACCTTCTGGCCAAGGGGCAGCGCACCCCACTGCAGTGGGCTTGGTGTCAAAGCCGGGTGGAAGACCCCGTGGAGCTGGCTGGACTGCGGTTCCCTAACCGGGTGGGGATGGCAGCGGGCCTGGACAAAAATGCACGCTGCATTGATGCCCTGGGCGCCATGGGGTTCGGTTTTGTCGAGGTGGGCACCGTGACACCCAAAGGCCAGCCGGGCAACCCCAAACCGCGCATGTTTCGCTTGCCGCAGGCCAAGGCCCTGATCAATCGCCTGGGCTTCAATAATGAAGGGCTGGACGCCTTTGTGCGCAATGTGCAGCAAGCGCAATTTCGCCAGGTTCGTGGTGTCACCCCCATGCTGCTGGGCTTGAACATTGGCAAGAACGCTGCAACACCGATCGAAAATGCCACCAGCGATTACCTGACGTGCCTGGATGGCGTCTATCCGCATGCGGACTATGTGACGGTGAATATCAGCTCGCCCAACACACAAAACCTGCGCGCACTGCAAAGCGATGAAGCCCTGGACAACTTGCTGGCAGCCATCGCTGAACGCCGCGAGTGGCTGGCTTCGCAAGACGCTCCTTCGGGCAGTGCAACGGCTGCGGGCAAGCGGCGCGTTCCTATCTTCGTAAAAATTGCCCCAGACCTGAACGAAGCCCAGGTGGCTGTGATTGCTGCCACTTTGAAGCGACATGGCATGGACGGTGTCATCGCCACCAACACCACCATCGCCCGTGATGCGGTCCAAGGGCTAGCCCATGCCACGGAGACCGGTGGGCTCAGCGGCTCACCGGTATTGCAGGCCAGCAACCGGGTCATCCGGCAACTGCGGGCTGAGCTGGGCGCCCAATTTCCCATCATCGGTGTGGGCGGCATCATGAGCGCCAGCGATGCCGTGAGCAAGATCGAGGCTGGCGCTGATGTGGTGCAAATCTACACAGGGCTGATCTACGAAGGGCCAGGCTTGGTGTCCGCTGCAGCGGCAGCGATCAAAGCGGCGGCCGTGCACCGCTGAGCATGTGAGCTGAAACAAAAAGGGCCGGGGGGCGACAAAACCACCGGCCCTGAGGCAACCTAGCCATGTGCCACTAACGCCGCAATCGCACAATCCAAGGCAAGGCGACGCCCATCCAGCGAATGAGGCGCCGTGGCCCCAAGGCCATCGCCGCCGCAGCAACGACCGCCACGGCGGCAGGGTGCTGCTTGGCAAAAGCCACCCCTTGCAGAATCAGTGAGTCGCCCGCGCCTGGGTTACCCGCATCCAGCGTTTGCTGCTGGGCCAGAAAACGTGCGGCTCGGCGCTCCCGAATGCGTTCGCGTTGCGCAGAGATGCGCAGCAGCACCTTTTGCTGCTCCAAGGTCGGGACGATGACAGGTAAAGCTGCGCGCACCGATTGTCCGTGGCTGCCATCTGGGCTCATAGCTGCTCCTTGATATCGCGCCAGTCCTGGGCCAGCTCTTGCCGCGTCAGGGCAAAACCATTGCCCGCCCGCCGCGCCGCGCGCAGCAGCCCAATCAAAGCCAATACCCACAGCACCAGCCAAACAGCGCTGACCAGCCAGCCTGCCAGGCCCCGGTGCGGCGTATCCCAAAAATGCACGACGACGGCAATGGAGAGCACCACCATGCTCACCACCGTGAGCCCGATGACAGCCACCGCCAAAATCAGAAGTTGCAGCAGGCTGCGCTTTTGGTCCTGCCATTCCAGGCGCGCCAAATCCAGGCGATCCTCCGCAGCGATGGCCCCTTCAATGGCGACCACGCGAACGCGCGCCAGCAGGTGGTCCAGTCCGAGCAGGGATATCCAGTTCATGCGTGGCCTTGCTGCGCGCCAGTGGGTGGGTGCACAGCCTTAGCGGCGTGCAAGCAAAAAGCCCACCAAAGCGCCCACAGCCAGGGCCGCACCGGCAACACGCCAGGGCTCATCGTGGGCGTAGCGGTCGGCAGCCAGGGCTGCGTCCTTGGCTTGGCGGGCCGCATCTTGCGCGGCACGAATGGCCGATTCGCGGGCCGAATGGATTCCATCGTCCAGGCGCTGGCGCAGCAGCTTGATCTCTGGCACCGCATCCAGGTCCTTGTTGGCCAGCAGGCCGCGCAGGTCAGACACCAATTTTTCCAGTTCACCTTGGGTGGAGGAAGTTTCAGAGGCACTCATACAAACCCTTTCAAAAACAAGTCAAACCAAAAAGGATGAAACCATGGGGGTGGCTGCTGGTGCATCTTAGCGTTGCCATGCAGCGGCGGGCTGTAGGACACTGACGCATAGGGTTACAACGTCTGCGCTGGCTCAGTGGGGCGCTACAAATTGGCAGTGGGCTGCACCAACATTTGCGCCACATGTTCGCCAATGGCCAGAGCGCTGGTCAAGCCGGGGGATTCAATGCCAAACAGATTGACCAGGCCTGGGATGCCGTGGGTGGCTTGCCCCTGGATGCAGAAGTCGGCTGCAGGATCATGCGGGCCGTGGATTTTGGGGCGCATGCCTGCGTAGCCAGGAGCCAACGCACCGTCGGGCAAGGCCGGCCAGTACTTGCGCACCTCCGCATAAAAAGCGTCGCCACGGCGTGGATCGACCAGCAGATCTTCAGCAGAGTCCACCCATTGCACATCGGGCCCAAACTTGGCCTGCCCGCCCAAATCCAGCGTCAGGTGCACGCCCAGTCCGGCGGCTTCGGGCGCCGGGTAAATCAAATGCTTGAAAGGGGCTTGGCCTGCCAACGTGAAGTAGCTGCCTTTGGCAAAGCGCGCCACAGGAATGTGGGCTGGGTCCAACCCTTCAAAGGCGTGCGCCAGTCGGGGGGCTTGAAGCCCTGCAGCATTGATCAAATACTGTGCGTGGAGCTGGGTGCCATCGAATGCTATCAATTCAATAGCTTCTTGCGCAATGCGTGCGTGCGCCAGAGGCGAATTGAGTACTACAAGACCGCCTGCGTTTTCAAGATCGCCTTGCAGGGCCAGCATGAGCCCGTGGCTGTCAATGATGCCGGTGCTGGGGGAATGCAAGGCCGCAATGCACTCCAGTGCGGGCTCCAGCGCTCGGGCTTGGTCACGGTCAAGCCAGCGCAGGTCCGTGACGCCGTTGGCCTGTGCCCGTTCGTAAATGCTTTGCAGACCCGCGCGTTGCTCCTCTGCCGTGGCTACCAGCAACTTGCCGCAGCGCTGGTGGCCTATGCCCCGTTCACTGGCATAGGCGTAGAGCATGTTGCGCCCCTCGACACACAGGCGGGCCTTGAGCGAGCCTGGAGGGTAGTACAGGCCTGCGTGTATGACTTCACTGTTGCGAGAGCTGGTGCCGGTGCCAATGGCATCGGCTGCCTCCAGCACCATCACTTCCATGCCTCGCAACGCCAGCGCTCGGGCCACAGCCAAGCCCACGACACCAGCGCCCACCACAACGCATTGCACTTGATCCGTCATTCCTTGCTCCCGCGTCTTTTTCATCCGCGCCCAACTTACGACCTAACGGCTTCAAAGCCGCGAATCACCTGCACCGCATTGGCCCCCAGTTCTGAAGCGGCATAACCCCCCTCAAGTACCAGCGCCGTGGGCAAGTGCAGGGCTGCCAGCCGTTGCCCCATGGTGAAAAAGTCATCGGTGGTCAAGGCGAAATGCGAGATGGGGTCGCCCACAAAGGTGTCCAGGCCGAGGGACACCACCAGGGCATCAGCGCCATACTGCGCGATGCGCGAGCTTGCAGCCTCCAGCGCGGCAAACCAGGCGGCCACCGATGAACCTGCTGGCAATGGAAGATTGAGGTTGAAGCCCGCGCCATCGCCCTCGCCCTGCTCATCGGCTTGGCCCAGGTAAAAGGGGTACTCGGTGAGCGGATCACCGTGGATGCTGATGAACAGCACGTCCGAGCGGCCATAAAAAATGCTCTGCGTGCCATTGCCGTGGTGGTAGTCCACGTCCAGTACCACCACCCGTTTAGCCCCCTGGTCCAACAAGGTTTGGGCTGCTACCGCTGCGTTGTTCAAAAAGCAGTATCCCCCCATGAAATCAGGGCCCGCGTGGTGACCTGGGGGACGGGTACAGCAAAACGCCGCGGATGCCCCTTGCGCCACCCGCATGGCAGCACTGGCGGCTGCATCCGCGCCGGCCTTGGAGGCGCCCCAGGTGCCTGCGGCCATGGGGGTGCCGTTGTCCATGGAGTACAGCCCCAGTTTGGCGATGAAGTTGACGGGCTCCACATCACTGCGAAGGGTGCGCACAGGCCACACCGATGGGAACGGCTGGGTTTGCGCATTCTCTGGCGCCAGTTGCACCCACTGCTGCCAGGCCGTCTGCAAAAAAGCAAGGTAGCGGGCATCGTGCACTTTGTGGAGCACGCTGACAGAGTCTGTATCGGGTGCCAACAGGGTGTATCCGCCCTGCTGCAGCGCCTGCTCCACAAATTCAGCCCGCAAAGGCTTTTCAAAACAATCGACCCGCGCGCCCCTGAAGAACTCGTGCTGCGGTGCGTGCAAGTGGTGCAATGGGTTGTGAAAGCTGATCATGGCAATGCAGATAAATTCTGAGGGGCTGCCTGACGGGCCGGCCTGTTCACGATGAATCGGATGCGGGCCCGACTGATGTAGGCGGACAGTGGGGAGCCATTGTGCCCTCAGAGAATGAGGCCATGCGCGGTGAGCGAAGCACGACGCCAAAGAAAAAAGCGCCTTGCATTGCTGCAAGGCGCTTTCAAATTTGGTGGGTGATACATGGATCGAACATGTGACCCCTGCCGTGTGAAGGCAGTGCTCTACCGCTGAGCTAATCACCCAAAGTGACACCCTGAAATTTGGGCATCGTCATAACAGCAAATGGTGGGTGATACATGGATCGAACATGTGACCCCTGCCGTGTGAAGGCAGTGCTCTACCGCTGAGCTAATCACCCCTTTGCGTCAAGCCTTAGATTATGGCACAAATTAAACGGCGGCCTGTAATTTTCGCCAAATTGTTTTGCCGCCGCTCGATTTGTCGATCTGCACCATCACCTCTTCGTGCGTACCCAGCTCTTGCTCATTGGCAGCCACCACCTGCAGTGCAAAGCGGCTCAAATCTATCGAAGGGACCACGACACCGTCTGCGTTCTCCTGCGGCTCGTCCGCCATCAGTAAGGCGTCTTGCCCACGGGTCAGGTTGATGTAGACATCCGCCAGCAACTCCGCATCCAGCAAAGCCCCGTGCAGCGTACGACCTGAGTTGTCCACTTCCAGGCGGTCACACAAAGCGTCCAGAGAATTGCGCTTGCCCGGGAACATTTCCTTGGCCATCGCCAAGGTGTCGGTCACGCTTTCTACATAGGTTTTGAACGGCGGGCGCCCTGTGAGCTCCAGCTCTTTATTCAAGAAGCCGACGTCAAACGCCGCGTTGTGGATGATGATCTCAGCCCCCTGGAGGTACTCCAGGATCTGGGGCGCCATGTCCGCAAACTTGGGCTTGTCTTTGAGGAACTCGTTGGTGATGCCGTGGACCTTCAGGGCATCTTCATGGCTGTCGCGCCCTGGGTTGAAGTACAGGTGCAGGTTGTTACCCGTGAGCTTGCGATTGAGCAGCTCTACGCAACCCAGCTCAATGATGCGATCCCCACCTTCGGCCGAGAGGCCGGTGGTCTCCGTGTCCAGAACGATCTGACGGGTCATCAGTGGTTTTCCTTGGCGTGGTTGATCGTGTATTTTGGAATCTCAATGACCAAGTCCTTTTGGGCGAGGATGGCCTGGCACGACAGGCGCGATTGAGGCTCCAGGCCCCAGGCGCGGTCCAGCAGGTCCTCCTCCTCCTCCTCCGCCTCGTTCAAAGAAGCCAGTCCCTCGCGCACGATCACATGGCAAGTGGTGCAGGCGCAGCTCATGTCGCAAGCGTGCTCGATGTTGATGTGATGTTCCAGCAGGGCTTCACACACCGACGTGCCTGCAGGGGCTGTGATTTCCGCGCCAGCGGGGCAATATTCGGGGTGGGGGAGGATTTTGATGACGGGCATGGCGTCCTGGATTTTGTATCTTGGAAACGGGTAGAAGGGCTTGAATTCAGAGGGACTGGACGTTCTTGCCTGCCAGCGCCTGCTGAATGCCACGGTTCATGCGCTGGGCGGCAAAGGCCTCTGTGCCCTTGGCCAGCGCCTGCGTAGCGGCTTCGATGGTGGCGGCCTCATCGGCACCGCGCTGCTGGCGCAGGGCTTCCATCAGCGCATCAATCGCACTGCGCTCGGTGGCGCTCAGCACGTCGCCATCGGCATCCAACGCGCTTTGTGTGGCCAACAGCATCCGGTCGGCAGCGACACGGGCTTCGACCACAGCGCGGGCCCGCATGTCTTGCGCAGCGGTGGCAAAGCCGTCTTGCAGCATCTGGGCAATCTGGTCGTCCGACAAGCCATAGGACGGCTTCACGTCAATGCGCGCTTCCACCCCACTGCCCTGCTCTTTGGCACTGACTGACAACAGGCCATCAGCGTCCACCGTAAAGGTCACGCGGATACGGGCGGCGCCTGCGGCCATGGCGGGAATGCCGCGCAATTCAAAGCGGGCCAGGCTGCGGCAGTCCGCCACCAGGTCACGCTCACCTTGCACCACATGGATCGCCAGCGCCGTCTGACCATCCTTGTAGGTGGTGAAGTCCTGCGCTTTGGCCGTGGGTATGGTTTCGTTTCGCGCGACGATGCGCTCCACCAAACCTCCCATGGTTTCGATGCCCAAAGACAGGGGGATCACGTCCAGCAGCAGCAGATCGCCTGCTGTGTCGTTGCCTGCCAGTTGATTGGCCTGAATGGCGGCCCCGAGCGCGACCACTTCATCGGGGTTGAGGTTGGTGAGGGGGGCTCGCCCAAAAAAGTCTGCCACCGCTTGCTGCACCTGCGGCATGCGGGTCGAACCACCGACCATGACCACGCCTTGCACTTCGTCCTTGGCGAGTTGGGCGTCGCGCAGGGCGCGGCGCACTGCGGCCATAGAGCGGGCCGTCAGTGCGGATGTAGCTGCCTCAAAATCGGCACGTTTCACATCAAAAAGCACGCTACCGCCCGCCAAATCAGCGGTAAATGCTACTTTTTCTGTAGCAGTCAACGCTTCCTTGCAGGCCCGGGCCGCCATGCGAATGGCTGCTTTGTCGGCTGGTGTTTGCACGGCCGCGCCAGTTTGTTGCAGCACCCAGTCTGCCAAGGCCGCGTCGTAGTCGTCACCGCCCAGAGCAGAATCGCCCCCCGTGGCAATGACCTCAAAAACGCCTTGGGTCAGGCGCAGGATGGAGATGTCAAAAGTGCCCCCGCCCAGGTCATAAACGGCATAGATCCCCTCGCTGGCATTGTCGAGCCCATAGGCAATGGCCGCCGCCGTGGGTTCGTTGATGAGCCGCAGCAAATGGATGCCTGCGAGCTTGGCCGCATCCTTGGTCGCCTGACGCTGTGCATCGTCAAAGTAGGCGGGCACGGTGATGACGGCGCCATAGAGATCGTCGTTGAAGGTGTCTTCGGCGCGGTAGCGCAGCGTAGCCAAGATTTCAGCACTGACTTCCACAGGCGATTTCACCCCATCGGCCGTGGCCAGGCTGACCATGCCGCCGGGCACGTCACCAGCAGGCTGGACGAACTCGTAGGGTAGTTGCCCGGCCTGCGCAACGTCGTGCAGCCCGCGCCCCATGAAGCGCTTGACCGACGCAATCGTGTTGCGTGCATCGCTGGCCTGTGCAGCCACGGCGTCGTAGCCAATTTGGCGCCCGCCCTGCCCCAGGTAACGCACCACCGACGGCAGCAATACACGGCCTTGCGCATCGGGCAGGCATTCGGCAGCGCCGCTGCGCACCGCAGCCACCAGCGAGTGCGTGGTCCCCAGGTCAATGCCAACCGCGATGCGGCGCTGATGGGGATCGGGGGACTGTCCAGGCTCGGAAATCTGCAAAAGCGCCATGAGATTTTGGGGGTCTACGTGAAGAAACCTGGCGCACTGGCCGGGTGTTCAAAAAAAGAGGCAAACGCTATTGTCCCAGTTGCTCGCGGCGGCGCTCGATGTCGTCTGCAAATCGCGCAATGAACATGAGGGCTCTCACCTGTTGCGCAGCGCTGGCATAGTCTTGCTGCTGGTCTATCAGCACCTCGCACCGCGCCAGTCCCGCTTTGCGGGCCTGCATGACTTCATCGTCCAGGGCATCCATCGCCGCAACCGTCTGGGCATCTTCCAGGGCTTCACGCCACTCCATTTGCTGCATCAAGAATGCTGCGGGCATGGCCGTGTTGTCTTCCGCCCGTATGGGCGTGCCACGCAATTCGCACAAGTAGGCAGCGCGGCGCAGTGGTTCTTTAAGGCGCTGGTAGGCCTCATTGATACGCACCGACCATTGCATGGCCACCCGTTGCGCAGCGGCACCTTGGGCTGCGAACTTGTCTGGGTGGGCCTGGCGCTGCAGTTCCTTCCAGCGCGCGTCCAGAGCGGGACGGTCTTGTGCAAAGCGCTCCGCGATGCCAAAAAGTTCGAAATCGTTGGACTGCAGGTTCATGCCATGCCTGGGTAGGAAGATCGGTACGCATCAAGAAAAAACCGCCAGCACAGAGCGCGGTGGCGGTTTCACACGGAAGGCCTTCGCGAGAAGGCTGCCTGGCTCAGACGCGGAAGCTTTCTCCGCAGCCGCACCGGTCGCGCTCGTTGGGGTTGTTGAACTTGAAGCCTTCGTTCAGGCCTTCGCGCACAAAGTCCAACTCGGTTCCGTCGATGTACGCCAGGCTTTTGGGGTCGATCAAGACCTTGACGCCATGGTTTTCAAAGACGATGTCTTCTGGCTCGGTATCGTCCACATACTCCAGCTTGTAAGCCAAGCCGGAGCAGCCTGTCGTCTTGACGCCCAGGCGCACACCCACGCCCTTACCACGGCGGGCAAGGTACCGGCTCACGTGTCGCGCTGCAGCTTCTGTCAGGGTGATAGCCATCGCGTCAGGCTGCGGCACCCGCGTGCTTGGCCTTGTAGTCGTTCACTGCGGCCTTGATGGCGTCTTCCGCCAGGATGGAGCAGTGGATCTTGACCGGAGGCAGTGCCAGCTCTTCGGCAATCACGCTGTTTTTGAGAGCTGCCGCTTCGTCCAGCGTTTTGCCCTTGACCCACTCGGTCACCAGTGACGACGAGGCAATGGCGGAGCCGCAGCCATAGGTTTTGAAGCGTGCGTCTTCGATCACGCCGGTCTGGGGGTTCACCTTGATCTGCAGCTTCATCACGTCACCGCAGGCTGGAGCGCCCACCATGCCGGTGCCCACAGATTCATCACCCTTGTCGAAAGAGCCCACATTGCGGGGGTTTTCGTAATGGTCAACCACTTTGTCAGAATAAGCCATGGCAAGTCCTTTGGTCGGTTTGGGCGCTCAGTGCGCGGCCCATTGAATGGTGCTCAGATCCACGCCATCCTTGAACATTTCCCACAGGGGGCTGAGTTCACGCAGCCGGGCCACGTTCTCGCGGATGGTGGAAATCGCGTAGTCAATCTCTTCTTCGGTCGTGAAGCGGCCGATGGTCATGCGCAAGCTGCTGTGCGCCAATTCGTCGCTGCGGCCCAGGGCGCGCAACACATAGCTGGGCTCCAGGCTGGCGGATGTGCAAGCCGAGCCCGACGACACGGCCAAGCCTTTGATGCCCATGATGAGCGATTCGCCTTCGACGAAGTTGAAGCTCATGTTGAGGTTTTGCGGCACACGGCGTTCCATGCTGCCGTTGATGAACACCTGCTCGATGTCCTTCAGGCCGTCCAGCAGGCGCTGCTGCAATGCGCGCGCCTTGGCATTGCCTTCGACCATTTCTTCCTTGGCAATGCGGAAGGCCTCGCCCATGCCCACGATCTGGTGCGTGGGCAAGGTGCCCGAACGCATGCCGCGCTCGTGACCGCCGCCATGCATCTGGGCTTCGAGGCGCACGCGGGGCTTGCGGCGCACGTACAAAGCGCCAATGCCTTTGGGGCCGTATGTTTTGTGGGCTGTCATGCTCATCAGGTCAACCGGCAGCGTGGCCATGTCGATCTCCACACGCCCTGTCGCCTGCGCAGCATCGACGTGCAGCAGGATGCCTTTTTCGCGGCACAGAGTGCCGATGGCCGGAATATCCTGGATCACGCCGATTTCGTTGTTCACGAACAGGATGCTGATCAGAATAGTGTCTGGGCGAATGGCCGCTTTCAGCGCGTCCATGTTGACCAGGCCGTCTTCCTGCACATCCAGGTAAGTCACGTCAAAACCTTGGCGTTCCAGCTCACGCATGGTGTCGAGCACGGCTTTGTGTTCGGTCTTGAGCGTGATGAGGTGCTTGCCCTTGCCTTTGTAGAACTGGGCTGCGCCCTTGAGGGCCAGATTGATCGACTCCGTGGCGCCGCTGGTCCAGACGATCTCTCGGGGGTCGGCACCAATCAAGTCGGCCACCTGGACGCGTGCGTTTTCCACGGCCTCTTCCGCTTCCCAGCCCCAGGCGTGGCTGCGGGAAGCCGGGTTGCCGAAATGCTCACGCAACCAGGGAATCATCGCATCCACTACGCGTGGGTCTACAGGGGTGGTCGCACCGTAGTCGAGATAAATAGGAAAGTGAGGAGTCATGTGGATCGCTGGCTCAGTTGGCGTTTCTGGCTGGCAGCAAAAAACGGTTGGCGTTGAGAAAACAGTGAAAAACGTTCAAGGCGCTGCTGGCCCCAAGGCCCTGTTCAGCGCAGCCCCATCAGGACTTGGCGAAAACGTTGCCGAGTGCAAACACCGAGTTGGGGGCGTTCACACGGATGGGTTTGACCACGGGCGTGGTGGAAATAGCGCGGCGCACCACCGGCTTGTCTTCAATCTGCACGCCCTTGGCCAGTTGCTCATCAACCAGCTTTTGGAGGGTGACCGAATCCAAAAACTCCACCATGCGCTGGTTCAGCGATGCCCACAGCTCGTGGGTCATGCAGCGACCGGCTTCGCCCAGGCAGTTTTCTTTGCCGCCGCATTGGGTGGCATCAATGGGCTCATCCACCGAGACAATGATGTCGGCGACAGTGATTTCGCCCGCCTTGCGGGCCAGTGTGTATCCACCGCCAGGGCCACGGGTGGATTCCACCAATTCATGGCGACGCAGCTTGCCGAACAGCTGTTCAAGGTAAGACAGGGAAATTTGTTGGCGCTGGCTGATGGCTGCCAGTGTGACGGGGCCGTTGTTCTGGCGCAGGGCCAAGTCGATCATGGCGGTGACTGCAAACCGGCCTTTGGTGGTGAGACGCATGGAAAGCTCCTTGTGCTGAGGCTCGTTCGTTAAAGAAACTGCCTGCGCTGGCGAGTGGTCAGCACGGGCACCGTCTCCGCCCCTTACTCCGCACAGCTTTGCCTGCCACGGAGCCCTTCATCGTTGGGCTTTGTTCTTGAGTATTTTGTAAGAGTATACCACAAATCCCTATCGAATTGGTCGGATTAAGAAACCAACGGGTCACGAATTCGCCAGCCACGTATTGACCTGGACAAGACCGGGACTCACAGCGCCACGGAGTCTCCGCCATGCGCCCCGAAAGCGCGGTCCTTGAGTTGGCTCAATTGGTCGCGCACGCGGGCTGCCTGCTCAAATTCCAGGTTCCGCGCATGCTCCAGCATCAGCTTTTCCAGGCGCTTGATTTCTTTGGCAATGTCTTTCTCTGACATCTCTTCCACTTGGGCGCGCTGCATGGCTTCTTGCTCCAGCCGCTCGGCATCCTTGCCCGCTTTTTCGCTGTAAACCCCGTCAATCAGGTCTCTTACCCTCTTGACAATGCTGCGCGGTGTGATGCCGTGGGCTTCGTTGTGCGCAATCTGCTTGACGCGTCGGCGCTCCGTCTCCCCCATGGCCTTTTTCATCGACTCGGTGATGCGGTCTGCGTACAGAATCGCCCGGCCGTTAAGGTTGCGCGCCGCCCGGCCGATGGTCTGGATCAGGCTGCGCTCGGCGCGCAAAAAGCCTTCTTTGTCGGCGTCCAGAATCGCCACGAGCGATACCTCTGGAATGTCCAGCCCCTCGCGCAGCAAATTGATGCCCACCAGCACATCAAAGGCCCCAAGACGCAGGTCGCGGATGATTTCTACCCGTTCCACCGTGTCCACATCGCTGTGCAGGTAGCGCACCTTCACCCCGTTGTCGGTAAGGTAGTCCGTCAGCTGCTCGGCCATGCGCTTGGTCAGCGTGGTGATGAGCACACGCTCGTGCTTTTCAACGCGAATGCGGATTTCCTGCAGCACATCGTCCACCTGGTGTGTGGCGGGGCGCACCTCCACAATCGGGTCAACCAACCCGGTGGGACGCACCACCTGGTCCACGACCTGGCCGGAGTGCGTCTTTTCATAGTCGGCCGGGGTGGCCGTCACAAAGATGGCCTGCCGCATGCGCTGCTCAAACTCTTCAAACTTGAGCGGCCGGTTGTCCATGGCCGAAGGCAGGCGAAATCCGTACTCGACCAACGTGGTCTTGCGCGCCCGGTCGCCGTTGTACATGGCCGAGAGCTGCCCGATCATCTGGTGGCTTTCGTCCAGGAACATCAGAGAGTTTTTGGGCATGTAGTCGGTCAGCGTGCTCGGTGGGTCGCCCGGCGCTGCGCCCGACAGGTGGCGCGTGTAGTTTTCAATGCCCTTGCAGTGCCCTACTTCACTGAGCATCTCCAGATCAAACCGGGTGCGCTGCTCCAGGCGCTGGGCCTCCACCAGTTTGCCGTCAGCCACCAGTTGCTGCAGGCGCTCGGCCAGCTCGATCTTGATGGTCTCCACCGCCGCCAGCACCTTGTCGCGTGGCGTCACGTAGTGGCTGCTGGGGTAGACGGTGAAGCGCGGGATCTTTTGTTTGACGCGGCCCGTGAGCGGGTCAAACAGCTGCAGACTCTCGATCTCGTCATCAAACAACTCGATGCGGATGGCCAGCTCGGAATGTTCGGCCGGAAACACATCGATGGTGTCGCCCCGCACGCGGAACTTGCCGCGCGAAAAATCCGCCTCATTGCGCTGGTACTGCATGCGGATCAGCTGGGCGATCACATCGCGCTGGCCCAGCTTGTCACCGCTGCGCAGCGTCATCACCATGCGGTGGTAACTCTCTGGCTCGCCAATACCGTAGATGGCAGACACCGTGGCCACAATGACCACGTCTTTGCGCTCCATCAGGCTCTTGGTGCACGACAGGCGCATCTGCTCAATGTGCTCGTTGATGGCGCTGTCTTTCTCAATGAAAAGATCGCGCTGCGGCACATAGGCCTCGGGCTGGTAGTAGTCGTAGTAACTCACGAAGTACTCGACAGCGTTCTTGGGGAAGAACTCGCGAAACTCGCTGTACAACTGCGCCGCCAGTGTTTTGTTGGGCGCAAACACAATGGCGGGGCGGCCCATGCGCGCGATCACATTGGCCATGGTGAAGGTCTTGCCCGAGCCCGTCACACCCAGCAGCGTCTGAAACGCCTCCCCATCCCGCAACCCCTCTACCAGCTTGGCAATGGCCTCGGGCTGGTCGCCCGCAGGGGGGTACGGCTGAAACAGCTCAAAAGGCGAATCAGGAAAGCGAACGAACTCGCCCTCTTGCGCGGGCGGTATGGATTCAGTCAATTCCAGCATGGATGTCGTCAACGGTTGGTGTGGGCAGGCCGTTAAAATCGGCGGAACCCGGCACAGTACACCACGCCCGGATTCTTCGCTACTGACAACCTTTCAAGGATTTTCATGTCTCTGTTCACCGCCGTCGAAATGGCCCCCCGCGACCCCATCCTGGGTCTGAACGAACAATTCAACGCAGACACCAACCCCAACAAGGTCAACCTGGGCGTGGGCGTGTATTTCGACGACAACGGCAAGCTGCCCCTGCTGCAATGCGTGCAAGCCGCTGAAAAAGCCATGATGGACAAGCCCACCGCCCGTGGCTACCTGCCCATCGACGGTATTGCTGCCTACGATGCCGCCGTGAAGGGCCTGGTGTTCGGCGCTGAGTCCGACGTCGTCAAGAGCGGCCGCGTGGCCACCGTGCAAGCCATTGGCGGCACCGGCGGCCTGAAGATCGGCGCCGACTTCCTCAAGAAGATCAGCCCCAACGCCACCGTGCTGATTTCTGACCCCAGCTGGGAAAACCACCGCGCGCTGTTCACCAACGCCGGCTTCCCGGTGGACACCTACCCCTACTTCGACCAAAGCGCCAACGGCGGCCTCGGTGGCATCAACTTCGAAGGCATGCTGGCCAAGCTGAAGGCCGCTGCGGCGGGCACCATCGTGCTGCTGCACGCTTGCTGCCACAACCCCACCGGCTACGACATCACCGCTGCCCAATGGGAGCAAGTCATTGCCGTGGTGAAGGAACGCAACCTCACTGCCTTCCTGGACATGGCCTACCAAGGTTTTGGCTACGGCATCGCTGAAGACGGCGCCGTGATCGCCAAGTTCGTGGCCGCTGGCCTGAATATCTTCGTGTCGACCAGCTTCTCCAAGAGCTTCAGCCTGTACGGCGAGCGCGTGGGGGCCCTGAGCGTGGTCGGCAGCAGCAAGGAAGAAACCGACCGCGTGCTGAGCCAACTGAAGATCGCCATCCGCACCAACTACTCCAACCCACCCACCCACGGTGGCGCCATCGTGGCCGCTGTGCTGGGCAAGCCCGAACTGCGCACCCTGTGGGAAAAGGAACTGGGCGAAATGCGCGTGCGCATCAAGGCCATGCGCCAAAAGCTGGTTGATGGCCTGAAGGCCGCTGGCGTGACCAAGGATATGTCCTTCATCACCACCCAGATCGGCATGTTCAGCTACTCCGGCCTGTCCAAAGACCAAATGGTGCGCCTGCGCAGCGAGTTCGGCGTGTACGGCACGGACACAGGCCGCATGTGCGTCGCAGCCCTGAACAGCAAGAACATCGACTACGTCTGCCAGGCCATTGCCAAGGTCATCTGATCTGACTGAAGAAGCGGCGCTTCGGCGCCGATTCACGAGCGAAGCGCTCCAGAACCCGCACAACGCGGCCATTCTGGAGCGTTTGCCGTTTCTGGACCTGCCGGATGCGTGGTTGGTGGCTGGCTGCCTCTTTCAGACGGTGTGGAACCTGCATTCCGACTTTGCACCCACAGCGCATATCAAGGACTACGACCTGTTCTACTTTGATGCGTCAGATATGTCTGAAGCGGCAGAGCAGCAGGTGCAAGCCCGTGTCTCCGCCCTCTTTGCCGACCTTCCCATCACCGTGGAGGCCAAGAACCAGGCCCGCGTGCACCTTTGGTACGAACAGTGGTTCGGCTACCCCTACGAAGCGTTGCAGTCTGCCCGCCAGGGGATTGAGCGGTTTCTGGTGCCCTGCACCTGCGTAGGCTTGCAACCTGCAGCGCGGGCCGCAGCGCCCGCCCTGTATGCGCCCTATGGTCTGCAGGAGCTGTACGGCGGCATTTTGCGGCCCAACCCACAGTGCCCGCACTTGCCGTTGTTCAAGGCCAAGGCGCAAAGCTACCAAGAGCGCTGGACCTGGCTGGACATTCAGGAGACGCTGGCTGATGAGCGGCCAGCCGCCCATAGAATTTAAGCTTTTCAGGCCACTAGCGCTTTAAATACAAGCGCTAGCAGCTATCAAAAGAAGAGCAATTTACCCTCACCCCCACAGCACCGACCGCATCGAAATCGATGCCGACTGGTAGCCTGTATTGAAAAACCGTGGCATCTCCGTGGGCTGCACAGCGCCTGCGGCGTACAGAAGAGGCAGGTAGTGCTCGTGCGTGGGGTGCGCCTGTTTGGCGACGGCACCCAGGCCCAGAAAGTCCTGCAGCGCGCCCAGCTGGCCTTTCTTGATCTGCTCTTGCACCACGGTGTCGAACTCGGCAGCCCAGTCATAAGCCTCGTTGGCGGCGCTGCCCCGGCGCGTAACGCGCAGGTTGTGCACGATGTTGCCGCTGCCCACAATCAGCACCCCGCGCTCGCGCAGGCGTTGAAGCTGCTGGCCCAGCGCGTAATGCTCGGCAGGCGGGCGGCTGTAGTCCATGCTCAGTTGCAGCACCGGGATGTGCGCCTTGGGGAACATGGGCTTGAGCACCGACCAAGTCCCATGGTCCAGACCCCACTCGCTCTCGTCCACGCCCAGTGCCGTGCCGGTGGCAGGAGACTTCAGCTCAGCCGCTAGGCCACGGGCCACGGCAGGGGCACCGGGGGCTGGGTACTGCTGGTCAAACAATTCCTGAGGAAAGCCACCAAAATCGTGAATGGTCTTGGGGCTGGCCATGCCCGTGAGCTGCCAGCCGCCGCGCGTAAGCCAGTGGGCCGATACGCACAAGATCAACTGCGGCTGCACGGCGCGGGCCAGCAGCTCGCTGCCCACGGCCTGCCAGCTGCGGCGCCACGCGTTGTCTTCAATGGCATTCATGGGGCTGCCATGGCCCACAAACAGCACCGGCATGCGGGGCGATGGCTTGAGGGCTTGCAGCAGCGGCAAGCCCGCTGCGCTGGACAAAGAGGTCATGAAGGCTCCCGAGGAAGCGGCCAGCCCTGCCAGGGCGGCCAAAGTGGTTCTGCGTTGCATAGGGCAAAGGCGAAGGGAGCTACCGTAACAAATTATGTATAACCCGGTGAAGGACGCTGCGCCCCAGGCAAAGTTCCTTCTTTCACTGGGTTCTCAGCCCCTTCAATCGCCCGCCATTCCCCCATTTGCCATGCCCACCCTGCCCCTCCAGCCGCTGCGCGGCACCCGCATCCTGAGCCTGGCGCTCAACCTGCCCGGCCCCGCCGCCTTGCAGCGCTGTGCACGCATGGGCGCCACCTGCACCAAGCTCGAAGCACCCGCCACCCCGCCCCACCTCAGCGCAGACCCCATGGCGCTGTACAGCCCCCAGGCCTACAGCGACATGCACCAGGGCGTCGCCGTGCTGCAAGCCCACCTCAAGACGGACGACGGCCAGGCCAGGCTGCATGCCGAGCTGGCGCGCACCGACGTGCTGATCACCTCCTTTCGCCCATCGGCCCTGGCCAAGCTGGGCCTGGGCTGGGCGGCATTGCATGCGCGCTACCCCCGCTTATCGGTGGTGCAGATCGTGGGGGCCGCAGGCACGCGTGCCGAAGAGCCCGGCCACGACCTCACCTACCTGGCCGACGCAGGCTTGTTGGCAGGCACCGACATGCCCCCCACGCTCTACGCCGACATGGGCGGCGCCCTGATGGCCAGCGAGGCCGTGCTACAAGCCCTGCTGGGCCGTGCCCAGACCGGCAAAGGCCAACAGCTGGAAGTGGCCCTGGCCGACGCTGCAGCCTGGCTGGCCCAGCCACACCACTGGGGGCTGACCACCCCAGACGGTGACGTGGGCGGGGCGCATGCGGGCTACCGCATCTACCCCTGCGCCAATGGCCGCGTGGCCGTGGCTGCGCTGGAACCCCACTTCGCCGCCCGCCTGTGCGCCGCCGCAGGCCTGCCCGCACAGGGCGATGCCGCCATCTTGCGCGCCCCAGCCACCCGTGTGGCGGTGGCCGCATTCATCGCCACCCAGACACGCGCCCAACTGGATGCGCTGGCGCAAACGCAGGACATTCCGCTGCACACGCTGCCTTGATCATGGAAGTCCTGATGGCAAGTACCTAGCCTTGACTCAGCGAGGCCTCAAGCAGCTGTCGGTGATATTGCTCGGAGAATTTGGAACGCCAATAGAGCGCGATAGGATCACAGCGTCTTCCCCTGGGATCCTCTGCGCGAATTGAGCGGTAAGTGCGCGCAGCGGATCGGGATGGGACGCTAAGGGCTTGAAAATATGCACCCTATCTAGAAGGTGAGATTTATTCCCTGCCGGAATAGAAGATATAAAATTATTAAAAATAGCAACCGAAATCAATGCTTTAAAAAGCATTGATCTCCAGTTGCCTTAAATAATCAAAGACCATGATGAATAACAATTACGAAGATCAATGCAAAACTGCGGAGCAGCAGTTGGCACAAGGTGATGCAGTGAAGGCGATTGAAACGGCGCACCATGCTTGTAGTAGCGCACCCAGCCAAGGTCGGGCGTACAAGATCATCGCCACAGCGCTCCTCGCCCAAAATGAGTGGCTGAGTGCCCTCGAGACATACGAATTAGCATGGCTTTTGGACCCAATGGATGCAGATGCAAACATCGGCGTGAGCAAGGCACTGGTTCATTTGCGTGCTGTCTCAGACGCAACCCATATCGTTAGACCTTTGCCGGAGCTTTCCAAATTTGGCTACTACAGCAAAGCATGCCGTCGTTTCCTGCGAATCAAATTACTGGCAGCAGCCCAACGCGCAGGTGATTTGGCGCAGGGTGAAAAAACAGATGTTTTGCTGAAAACTGCCATCATTGACATTGATGCGGCTTTGTGCAATTGGAGTCACTTCCAAGAACATGTGCATTATTTTTATGAGTATGCACATCCGCAAAAATATCTTCCACCTACATCTCCGTGGCTTTCATTGTGTTTCAAAGATGATCCTGAGCTACATTTGGCTGTTGCTCAAAAATTTGTCAATGACCACGCCGGACATCAAGCGGTTACCTCTCGAAAACTGCGCCCTCTTGGCAAACTTAAAAGTCGGCCGTGCGTTGGATATTTGTCTGCTGATTTTCACGATCATGCTACATCACGCTTGATGGTCGGAATGCTAGAGGCTCATAACCGCAATGAATGGGAAATAGTGGGCCTTTCTTATGGTCCAGATGACGGCAGTGCCATGCGAAAAAGAGTGGGAGATGCCTTTGAGAATTTTGTTGACCTGAGAGGCAGTGCCGTTGCAGATAACATCAAAAAAATAAAATCGCTTAATTTGGATATATTGGTAGATACAAAAGGGTTTACTGGCGACTTTGAAATGGCCTACTCCGCAAGCCGGCCAGCTCCAGTAGTTGTCAATTTTTTGGCATACCCGGGATCGATGGGCAGCACCGCCTACGATTACATCATTGGTGATCGAATTGTTACCCCATTCAATCATCAAAAATATTTCTCAGAGTGCATTGTGCAAATGCCCCATGCATATCAGCCCAATGATCCTCATCGGGTTTTTACAGAAGAAGCCCAAAGTCGATCCAAAGAGGGCTTGCCAGAAAATGCATTTGTTTTGGCTGCCTTCAACAACACAAGAAAAATCACCCCCAGTCTCTTTCAGAGTTGGATGCGAATTCTTCATGACTTACCTCAAGCGGTTTTGTGGCTGTATTGCGATGATATAGCCGCAGCAAATAATTTGCATGCTAGCGCTCAGCAATCAGGAATTTCCATTGAGCGAATCGTGTTCGCAAAGCATCTGCCAGAAGTTAAGCATTTGGCACGCCATCAATTGGCGGATATTTTTCTGGATACATTTCCCTGTAATGCGCACACAACGGCCAGTGATGCACTATGGATGGGGTTGCCCATAGTAACCATGCAGGGGCAGTGCTTCGCATCACGTGTGGCGGGAAGTCTATTGGAAGCGATGAAATTACCGGAATTGATCACACAAAATCAAAGTGAATATGAACAACTCATCAAAAAATTAGCGGCCGAGCCTGAGCAGCTTAAAGCTTATAGAAATCATTTGAAAAGCTATCGCAAAGACTCAACACTATATAGCGCAGAGGCTTATGCAAAAAATATTGAGCAAGTATATTCTTTTATGATCGAACGCAGTCGAAAAGGAAAGGCGCCGCACCCATTTGAAGTTCGCGATATCAATGAGGGTGGAGGTTTTAGGCTGGCCGGTAGCACAGAGTTCAAACCTGTTCAAAGCTATGTGAAAGCATAATTTCAATCTTTCAAAGAAATTGCAAGCGAGCAGTGTCCTTAAGCTTGCTGTCCAGCGTTCGGGATAGATACTGCCTTGTGCACAGATTGCGCCCCCTTCCACCCTGTTCACCGCATTTTCGGCATGCAAAAGCAAGGCACCATCACCCGCTGGGACAGCGCCCGCGCATTCGGCTTCATTCGCAGCCCCGGCGGCACGGCCGACGTGTTTTTTCACCTGAAGGACTTTCGCAGCCCCCCCCCCCGCGCGAAGGGATGGCGGTGGTGTATGACGACGTGCATGTGGGCGGCAAAGGCCCGCGTGCCGTGGCGGTGCAGCCCGCAGGGGCTATGGCCACTGCGGCGCGCAGCCCCCGTTCGCCGGGTGCTGCGCGTAACGGGCAACGCCCACGCCCCAACGCCAGCAAAGCATTGCCCCACCCCGATACCGCCCGTGCCCCTCGCTCGGCAGCGCGCCCGTTGCACCCATCGGCCCGAGCCCGTGCGGGCGGCGGCCGACCCGCGGCGGGCGCTGGGCTGGCTTACGCCCTCATGCTGCTGTGGGCGGGCATGCTCGCTTGGGGTCTGTGGACGCAGCGCTTGCCCCTGTGGGTGCTCGGCGCCCTGGTGGCCCTGAATGCGCTGACCCTGTGGGTATACGCCGTAGACAAAAATGCGGCCCAGAGCGGCGGCTGGCGCACCTCAGAGAAAAACCTGCACACCCTCGGCCTGTTGGGCGGCTGGCCCGCGGCCTGGCTCGCGCAACAAAGCATGCGCCACAAATCCAGCAAGGCAGAGTTCCGCGCCATGTACTGGCTCACCATCGTGTTGCACTGCGCGGCCCTGGGGGCGTGGGTGAGTGGCTGGCTGGGTTCACAGCTGGGCTAAGCCGCCACCCCGGCGGCGTGCACTGGGCAGTGCTAGCCTATTTTTAAAATTGATAGCTGCCAGCGCTTATTGCATAAGCCCTAGAGGCAAATATTGGCAGTATTTGCCCACATGCAGTGCTGAAGGCGCTAGTGTCCTGAGTTGGAAGTTAGTTGATGAAATAAAGAGGTCGAAATCGTCGTCAGGCAAGGCGCAAACCGCAGCGATAGCCGCAGCTATCGCGAGGATTTGCAACGCAGCATGGCGGCGATTCTCGGCATCTTTATGAAACGAATCTCCCACTCAGGACACTAGGTGCCTGCCGCTGACAAGCGTCCAGCCTCTCGGCCTACATAGCCCGGCGCCCTCCCACGATCCAATCCAAGGTTCTGAAACCTTTACGGGAGACGCCCATGAAACCCCTCGTCATCGATTCCACCCTGACCCAGGCTGGCGGCATGTTCTACCCCACAGGCCATGTGTTTGCCCTCTTTCCGGACGAAGGCTGTGTGCGCCAGGTGGCGGCAGAGCTGGAAGCCCTGCCCAACACCGGCGAGACCGCCTACGCCCGCCCAGAAGTCATCTTGCAAGACCTGGTGCGCACCGAGGGGGCAGCGGGCGGCACCTTGCCCACCACGGGGCTGGAGGGCGAACACCTGCGCCGCATGGGCGCCCTGGCACGCCAGGGGCACCATGGTCTGCTCATCACCGTGAGCGATGCCGAGGCCGACACCCAGGCCCTGGCCAACGTGCTGCAAGCTGCTGGTGCCACAGCCGCATTCCATTACCTGAGCTTTCGCATTGCCAACCTGCTAGCCGATGCCAGTGCCGATGCCACCCCGCAGGTAGCGGTGGCCTAAACCGCACGGCGCAGCCCTGTAGCGCGACGCCCCACAAGCGATTGCCAGGCTCAGCGGGGTTTAAGCAAAAGAAGCTGCCAGCGCTTATGAAATAAGCGCTGGCAGCTTCTTTTTTGATAGCAAACGCCGCGTGTGCGATCAGCGGGGCTTGCGTGCCGACGGCTTGCCGCCACCGGTGACACGGGGCGGCAGGCCAGTGTGCTGCGTGAGCAAGCGGCCCTTTTGGGGCTGGCCTGACGGGCTGGGCTTTGCAGCTTTGCCTTGCACAGCTGCCACAGCGGGCTTGCCCACAGGCGTGGAGTTTTTGCGCCGTGCGCTTTGGTAGCCACCGTCCGTCAAGGGCTGGAAGGTCGGGATCAGGTGGTGCTTGCCGTTACCAATCAAGTCCGCCCGGCCCATGGCCTTGAGCGCATCGCGCAGCAGAGGCCAGTTGTTGGGGTCGTGGTAGCGCAGGAAGGCCTTGTGCAGGCGGCGGCGCTTTTCACCGCGCACGATGTCCACTGACTCTTCGGCCGCGTCGCGCATCTGGCGGCGCACGCGGGTCAGCGTGTTGCGGCCCGAGTGGTACATGGCCGTGGCCGTGGCCATGGGGCTGGGGTAGAAGGTCTGCACCTGGTCGGCGCGGAAACCGTTCTTCTTGAGCCAGATGGCGAGGTTCATCATGTCCTCGTCGCTGGTGCCCGGGTGCGCGGCGATGAAATACGGGATCAGGAACTGCTTCTTGCCCGCCTCTTCGCTGAACTTTTCAAACAGCTGCTTGAACTTGTCGTAGCTGCCGATGCCCGGCTTCATCATCTTGGTCAGCGGGCCCTGCTCGGTGTGCTCGGGCGCGATCTTCAGATACCCGCCCACGTGGTGCTGCACCAGCTCCTTCACGTACTCGGGCGATTTCACGGCCAGGTCGTAGCGCAGGCCCGATCCGATCAGGATCTTCTTGATGCCCTTGAGCGCGCGGCCACGGCGGTAGATCTTGATGAGCGGGCCGTGGTCGGTGGTGAGGTTTTGGCAGATGCCGGGGTACACGCAGCTGGGCTTGCGGCAGGCGGCTTCGATCTCGGGGCTGCGGCAGCCCAGGCGGTACATGTTGGCCGTGGGGCCACCCAGGTCGCTGATGGTGCCGGTGAAGCCCTTGACCTTGTCGCGGATGTCCTCGATCTCCTGGATGATGGAATCCTCGGACCGGCTCTGGATGATGCGGCCTTCGTGCTCGGTGATGGAGCAGAAGGTGCAGCCGCCGAAGCAGCCGCGCATGATGTTGATGGAGAACCGGATCATCTCCCACGCGGGGATCTTGGTGCCGTGGTCGTGGCTGCCGTTCTCGTCGGCATAGCTCGGGTGCGGGCCCCGTGCATAGGGCAAATCAAACACGTAGTCCATCTCGGCCGTGGTCAGCGGGATGGGGGGCGGGTTGAGCCACACGTCGCGCGCCGTGACCCCTTCGCCATGCGCCTGCACCATGGCACGGGCGTTGCCGGGGTTGGTTTCCAGGTGCATCACGCGGTTGGCGTGGGCGTAGAGCACGGGGTCGCTTTTCACCTGCTCGTAGCTGGGCAGGCGGATCACGGTCTTCTCGCGCGGGGGCACCTTCAGCTTGGCCCGCAGTGCCGGGTTGGGCACAAACTGGATGGGCTGGATCGCCGGATTGGCATCAATTTGGCCGCTAGTGCCCGTCTTACCAGCGCTGGCAGCTCCTGAATCAGGAGCATCTTCTTTGCTGCAAGTGCTCCCTTGCGAGGCGGCTTGCTCGCTGGTGGTCATGTAGGGGTTGATGTGCGCTTCTACGGGGCCGGGCTCGTCCACGGTGGTGGAATCGATCTCAAACCAGCCCTTGCCGCTTTCGTCGTCGGGGCGGCGCACAAAGGCCGTGCCGCGCACGTCGGTGATTTGCTCCACGGGTTCACGCGCTGCCAGGCGGTGGGCCACCTCCACCAGGGCGCGTTCGGCGTTGCCGTACAGCAGCAGGTCGCACTTGGCATCCACCACAATAGAGCGGCGCACCTTGTCGCTCCAGTAGTCGTAGTGGGCGATGCGGCGCAGGCTGCCTTCGATGCCGCCCAGAATGATGGGCACGTCCTTGAACGCCTCGCGGCAGCGCTGGCTGTAGACGATGGCCGCGCGGTCGGGGCGCTTGCCGCCCACATCGCCGGGGGTGTAAGCATCGTCGCTGCGGATCTTGCGGTCAGCGGTGTACCGGTTGATCATCGAATCCATGTTGCCCGCTGTCACGCCCCAGAACAGGTTGGGTTTGCCCAGCACCTTGAAAGGGTCGGCACTTTGCCAGTCGGGCTGGGCGATGATGCCCACGCGAAAGCCCTGGGCTTCGAGCGTGCGGCCGATCACGGCCATGCCAAAGCTGGGGTGGTCCACATAGGCGTCGCCGGTGACCAGGATGATGTCGCAGCTGTCCCAGCCCAGTTTCTCCATCTCGGCGCGGCTCATTGG
Organism: Acidovorax sp. 56; assembly: GCF_002749705.1. Taxonomy (NCBI): domain Bacteria; kingdom Pseudomonadati; phylum Pseudomonadota; class Betaproteobacteria; order Burkholderiales; family Comamonadaceae; genus Acidovorax; species Acidovorax sp. 56. The sequence goes on along the minus strand of NZ_PEEV01000001.1, from coordinate 809,290 downwards.
CAAGAACGGGGCCGTGCCAAAGCGTTTGGCCCAGTACGGACGGTAACTGGTCAAAGGCTTTGCGGCGCGCGCAAAAAAGGAGACGTCAACGGGGGCGTTCATGCAAATGGAAATGGCCGCCGAAGAAGCTTGGCGGCCACAGTCATATCGTGGGGAGGCCGCGATTTTACGGTGCCCGCCTGTTTTTGTCGCTGTTCAGGCCGATGGCCCCTCAGGTTGGGGGCCTGTTTCTATACTGATGGACCACCCACACTCTGCCTCCCACCATGACACACCCCACGCCCCCCGGCCCCGTCACCCTGCGCGCGCTGGCCCCCGGCGACCTGGGCTGGGTGGTGCAGCAGCACGGCGAGGTGTACGCCCGCGAGTACGGCTGGAACGGGCAGTTTGAAGCCCTGGTGGCCGATATCGCGGCGCAGTTTGTGAGCAAGTTTCAGCCCGAGTGGGAGCACTGCTGGATCGCTGAACGGGACGGCGAACGCCTGGGCGCCGTGTTTGTAGTGCGCAAAAGCCGCACGGTGGCCCAACTGCGCATGCTGATCCTGGCGCCATCGGCACGCGGACTGGGGCTGGGGTCACGACTCACCGACGAGTGCATTGCCTTCGCCCGCGCCAGAGGTTACAAAAAAATGGTGCTGTGGACCAACAGCTGCCTGACCACCGCCCGCCACATCTACGCGCGGCGCGGCTTTGTCTTGGTCAAGTCCGAGCCGTACGATGGTTTCGGTCAGCATTTGGTGGGTGAGACTTGGGCGTTGAAGCTTTAACCGTCGGTGCAGACCACCATGCCTTTAGATCCATCTCCGTTGATTCGCCCCGTCTGCGCTGAAGACGACCTGACTAGTATCACCGCCCTCATCCACGCAGCCTACGCACCGCATGCGGCACAGGGTTTGCGCTACTGGGGCACCCACCAAACGGTAGAAGACACGGCCAAACGCTTTGCCATGGGCATTGGGCTGGTGATGCTGGAGGATGACGACTATGTGGGCACCGCCACCCTGCGGCGGCCCCAGCCCGAGTCTGCCGTGGTGCTGTACCGCGACCCGCAGGTCTGGTCGCTCAGCCAGTTCTGCATTGCCCCCAGTGCCAAAGGCAAGGGCTACGGCAAGCTGCTGCACACCCACTTGTTGGACGCAGCGCGGCAAGCAGGCGCCACCACCTTGGCACTGGACACCGCCCAGCCGGCGACCGCGCTGATTGCCATGTACGCGTCCTGGGGCTACCGCGTGGTGGGTGAGTGTGACTGGAGACCCTTCACCAACTACCCCAGCGTGGTGATGGCGCAACCGCTGTAACGCGGCGGCTGGCTATGCCACGCCGCTGCTGCCGATGGGCATCAGCGGGCTACCACTCGCCCACATCCCGTACCCGCTGCGCCAGGTCAGGGGCTTCATCCCCTGCCCGGTCGACGGCCACCGCCGCGGCGGCAGGAACGGGCGCTGGCGCCGGGCTAGCGGGCTGGGGGTCTCCACGCCCAAAGGCGTGGTTGGTGAGAGCATGGTGCAGGGTGTTGACAAAAGGCAGGGCGAACATGGCGTCTCCTTCGGTGGGGTTTGGGATGTCCGGCATCACTCCCTGCGGTCTGTGGCAGCGCGGGCTCGGGCGGTTCGCTGCGTTGCTTTTCTTGCCAATAGCCCTGCTATTGGCTGCCAAAAGACGCCTTGCGCCCCATCCCGACCCGCACTACCACCGCCTCGCGAGGGTGATGCAGGACATCCCTGGACCTTTTCTTTGAACAAGTTCTCAGGCCTTTATCGGCACATGCCACCGCAAACTGCAGCAGGCGCGTGCTGTGCCGAAACTATGAACCGAAAGCGCCGCCCTGCCTATCACCCAAATGCGTTAGCTCAGCCTGTGTAGCGTTCACGCCAATGCACACCTGCCGCCACCTCTTAGAGTGGCTAACAAAACTCAGCGTAGCGGCCCTGGCTAGGCGTTTCGCCGCAGGCAGTACAAGTAGTACGACAAGGCGAGACAACGACGCCAGGGAGTTTTGTTAGCCGCTCTTAGCCACCGGGCACCACCGCCTCGCCCAGGTTCAGCATCAGCCGGTTGGCCCAGGCAAAGATGGCCACGGCGTGGATGAGGTCTAGCACCTCCAGCGCCGACAAGCCCGCCGCCTGCAAGGCTTGCAGCTGGGCTGCGCCGAACTGGCCGGGGTTCAGCGTGAGGTCGATCGATGCCTGCACGATCGCGCGCTCGCGGGCATTGGTGCCTGCGCCGTGGGGTTCGGTGAACACCTGGTAGATCACATCGTTGCGCTTGGCCAGTTGCTCAAACCGCTGGGCGTGGACGGAGGCGCAATACACGCAGCCGTTGATGCGCGAGACCACGGCGCTGGCCAGCTCGCGCTCGGCCCGCGAGAGCCCACCGGGCGCGTACATGATGGCGTTGAAGGCCACCGAGCGCTCTTGCAGGATGCGCGGCTGGTGCACCAGCGTGAGGTAGTAATCCGATGTCTTGGCGGCCGGGTGGCTGGCTTCGAGCACCGCCAGTTGCTCGGGCGAAGCCTGCTCCAGCGCCAGCACGGGCAACCAGGCCTTCCAGCCCAGGGTCTCGCTGGTGTAGCCATTCACGCGCACGGGCTCGCCGGGCTTGGGCAGATGGGCGGGGTGCACAAAGGGGGCTTCAGCGGCCGCCGGCGCCGTTTGCCCTGCCTCACCGCCAACGGGCAAGGCAGCCAGCGCCTGCAGGCCCGCCACCACGCGCACCTGGTAGGCCACAAACGCGATGAGCTGCGCCAGCGCGACCACCTCGGGGGTGGTCAGGCCTGCGGCGGGCAGGCGCAGCAGCGCCGCCTTGTCGCCCTCCACCGGGCGCAGGGCCAGGGTGCGGGCAAAGGTCAGGATGGCGTGCAGCCGCGTGTCTGCCTGCACGCCATCCTGGGGCTGCCCCTCCAGCGCAGCCTGCTGCGCAGGCGTGAGCGGTGCCGTAGCCGCCAGCGTTTGTAGTTGCACGCGGTAGTGCGCCACCAGCACCGCACTGCCCGAGAGCTCGGCAATGCTCAGCGCCACCAGAAGCCGCTCGGCCAGGCTGGGACCCGGTAGTGCCGCATCGAACAGCCCGTCGTAACTGCCCTGCGTGGCCACCACCACTTTGTCGCGCTGGTGCCGCACGGCCAGGGTGGCGTGGCCTGCGGGCCATTGCAGCAAGCGGTCGATCACGTCCTCAGAAGTCTGTACTGGAGTGGTTAAAGGGACAGGGGTGGACATGGGTTCGGTCTCCAAAATCAATCAAAAAATTCAAACAAAATCGGGCCACAGCGCAAGTCAGACGCCGAAAGATTGCTTCAAAAACGAGAGCGCCCCAGCCCACGACTGCTGGTCGGCCAGGGCATTGGGCGCGGGCGAGCCGCCCGTGGTGCTGAGCCGCCTCGACACCGGATGGGCGTACACCAGCTGCGTGGTGGGCACAAACGGGAACAGGATGGAGTGCCCTGCCCCCTCAAAGTCCAGGTGCTGCACGGCATGGGGGTGCCCGTGGCGGGCCAGCCGGTCAGCCACCATGCGGCTGTACAGGCTCGATGGCCAAGAACCGTCGTCGCTGGCCGACAGCAGCAGCACCGGGCCTGCAATGCGCTCCACCGCGATGGCAGCACGCTGCACCGCATCGGCATCCTGCAGCGCTGTGAGCAAGGCGTTGGCATGGCGGCGCGGCTCGGGGCCTTCGTCCCATGGCTGCCAGGTGGCCGTGCGGTTGGCTTGCCACAGATGCGGCAGGGGCTGGCCCCGGTACAGCCAGGCGGGGCCGTTGCGGCTGTCGGGCCCCAGGGCTGGGTCGCAGGCGTTTTGTGCGCTGTGCACCACCGCGCCGGGCACGTAGGCAATGACGGCAGACACCCATTGCGGAAACATCGATCCCAGCAGCAGCACCAGCTCGCCACCGCGCGACTGCCCGCTGAGCGCCACCTGCCCCCGGTGGGGTTTCAGATGCCTATGCACCCATTGCAGGGCGTTTTCAAAATACTCCAGCGGTATGTTGGAGATGTAGTCGGGCAAGCCCGGCGCCTTGAAGTAGCCCAGCGCCAGGGCTGCATAGCCGTGCGATGCATACAGCGCAGCACGCGGCTCGTTGAGCCCGCCCCCCGATCCGTTGAGCACCACGATCACTGGCGGCGCTAGGCCATCCACACGCGGTGCGGGGGTGAACAGCGTGGCTACCAAGCCGTCCTCGCGCACCTCGCGCCGCGTCACGCCCTCGCCCACCAGCAGTTGCACCAGGTCAGCTTCAACGATTGAACCTGCGCCAGCGCCTTGGCGTGTGACGCTGATGGTGGTGGTCAGTGCAGCCGAAGGCTCGGCGGCAAACAGCTCACGCGGGGCGCGGCCCCCCTCTGGCACTTGCGACCACACCAGCCCCATGGGCGATACGCCCTCGTAGCTGCCTGCCACAGGCGCATCGCGCTGCAGGTCTACCTGGCCCTGCGCATCGGCCACAAAATCGGCCTGGGCGCGCCAGTGCTCGCCAGGGCCGCGCACCGTGGTGCTGTGCAGGGTGATGCGCTCGCCGGGCACCAGGCCCTGCACGGTGATGTGGCGCGGCACGTCGATCAAGGCGTGCTGCGGCGTGATGGTGAGCAAAGCCGTCATACGGGGTGCCGCCTTGGTGCTGTTCTGTGATGTGGGCCGATTACTTGGCCGCGCGCGTGACCTGCAGCGCCGTGGTGCGGTCGCTCAGCAGCGGGGTAACCTTCAGCCCCTTTTTGGCGGCCCAGATGTTTTGGTAGTGGAACAACGGGATATGGCCCACGTCGTCCGTCACCAGCTTGGCCGCGTGGCGGAAGATGGCGGAGCGGCGGTCGGCCGAGAACTCCACCGTGGCAGCATCCAGCGCCTTGTCCACCGATTCATTGCTGTAACGCCCCCAGTTGTTGGCGCCCCGGCCGCGTTTGGCGTCGGTGGTGGCCAGGGTTTGCAGCAGGCCATAGCCTGCCTCGCCCGTGCCATTGCCCCAGGCGATCACGCTCACGGCGTAGTCATTTTTGTTGGCGCGGCTGGAGTACGCGGCCCATGGCACCACCTCCACCTTGGTCTTCACGCCCACACGGCTCCAGAACTGGGCCACAGCTTGCACTGTTTCAGGCGCCTGGGGGTAGCGGTCGCCGGGCACGTGGATGGTGATCTGAAAGCCCTGGGCAAACCCCGCATCGGCCAGCAGCTTCTTGGCCTGCTCGGGGTTGTAGGCAATGTCTTTGACCTCGGGGTTGTAGCCAAAGCTGCCCTTGGGCATCCACTGGTTGGCTTCGGTCACGGTGCCTTGCAGCACGCGGTCGGCCAACGCCTTGCGGTTGATGGCCACCGACAGGGCCTGGCGCACGCGCTGGTCGCGCAGTGGGTTCTCGGCCAGCGGCTTGCCCGCGTTGTCGGTGATGAATTCGTTGGCACCGGGCTTGAAGCTGGGCTGCAGCAGCAGCACACGCAGGCCGGGGTAGGTATACACGCTCACGGTGGGCGTCTTGCGCAGCTTCTCCACATCGGTCACGGCCACCTTGTCGATCACGTCTACATCGCCCGCCAGAAGTGCTGCAGTTCGGGCGGCACCGTTGTTGATGAAACGGTAGGTGACCTTCTCCCACTCGGGCTTGGGGCCGTAGTAGCCAGGGTTGCGCTCAAACACCGTGCGGTCGCCCGGCGTGAACGAGACAAACTTGTACGGGCCCGTGCCCACCACAGCGCGGCCTGCGTTGTAGTCCTCGGTCTTGCTCTTCTCCCCCACATGCTTGCTCACGATGTAGATGGAGGCAATCTCCAGCGGCAGCATGGGATTGGGGGTGTTGGTCTTGACGATGACGGTGTGGGCGTCTTTGGCGGTGACGGATTCCACCGTGCGCAGCGCACCGGCATACGACGCGACGGAGCCCGGCACGTTGCGCGCCCGGGTGAACGAATACACGATGTCGTCGGCCGAGAAGGCCTTGCCGTCTTGCCACTGGATGTCGCTGCGCAGCTTGAATTCCCAGGTTTTTTCATCGAGCGATTTCCAGCTCGAAGCCAGCGCGGGCTCCAGCTTGCCGCCGTCGCGCGAGTTGATGATCGAATCCCAGAAGTGCAGCGCCAACGAGCGGTCGCCCGCATGGTTGTTGAGCTGCGGGTCCACCGACGAGATGGGGTCGGCAAAGGCGATAGACAGGTTCTGGGCCTGGGCGCTGGCGGCCAGCAAGGCGGCCGCAGCGATCACGGCAAGACGGAATGGGGTCATGGGGTCAATCTCCGGTTGAATGCGGTCAAGGGCGAAAACGGTGTGGAAGCGGTTTGAAAAATGCTCAGGCGCCGTCATTGAGGTGGCAAGCGCTGGCGTGCTGGATGGCAATGCCGCGCAGCGTGGGCACCTCGGTGGCGCAGCGGGGCATGGCCTGCGGGCAGCGCGGGTGAAAGTGGCAGCCCGAGGGCGGGTGGATGGGGCTGGGAATCTCGCCCCGAATCGCGCCAAAGTGCGTGCCCCGGTTGCCGATGCGCGGAATCTCCGCCAACAGCGCACGGGTGTAGGGGTGGTTGGGGCGGGCAAACAGCTCTTCGACCGGCGCGGTTTCCACCACGCGGCCCAGGTACATCACGACCACCCGGTCGCTCAGGTGCTCGATCACGCCCAGGTCGTGGCTGATGAACAGGTAGGCCAGGCCCAACTGGTCGCGCAGGTCCATGAACAGGTTCAGGATTTGCGCCTGGATGGACACATCCAGCGCGGCCACCGCCTCGTCGCACACCAGCAGTGTGGGCTGCACCGCCAGCGCCCGGGCAATGCCAATGCGCTGGCGCTGGCCGCCGCTGAACTGGTGCGGGTAGCGAAAGCGCAGCGAAGGGTCCAGCCCCGCACGTGCAAGCTGGGCGCACACGTAGTCGTCCTCGCCCGCTGCATCGGTCAGGCCGTGCAGCCGGGCGGCCTCGCCCACAATGCGCGCCACGCGCAGGCGTGGGTTCAAGCTGCCAAACGGGTCTTGAAACACCATTTGCGTGGCCAGGCGCGCCGCTGTGCGCTCTGGCCCTTGCAGGCTGTGCAACGCGCGGCCTTGGGCCAGCACCTCGCCCTCGGTGGGCTGCAGCAGGCCTGCGGCAATGCGCCCCAGGGTGGACTTGCCACAACCGGACTCGCCCACCAGCCCCACGACTTCGCCAGGGTTTACCTGCAGGTCCACACCGTCCACCGCGTGCGTCACCATGGGTGCCTTCGCCAGACCCAGGCGCTGCAGGGCCTGGCCCACCGGGCCTTTAGGCGCCAGCTTGCCAAAACGCTGCGCGACGCCGCGCAGCTCAATCAGAGGGGTGCTTGCGTTCATGCGGCCTCCGCCAGTGGGGGCGCCGTGGCGGCGCCCGGGTGAAAGCAACGCACACGGTGCGCGCTGGCATCGCCCTGGTCCGCTGCCGACGCCACCGCCAACAACTCTGGCTTTTGGCCACAGGCCGCGCTGGCCCGGTCGCACCGGGGGGCAAAGGCGCAGCCTGCGGGCATGTTCAGCAACTGGGGCGCCATGCCCGGGATTTGCCGCAGCCGTGCGCCGCGCCGGTTGGCGCTGGGCAGGCTGCCAATCAGGCCCTGGGTGTAGGGGTGTTGGGGGTGGTCCAGCACTTGGTCCACCGTGCCCTGCTCCACGATGCGGCCGGCGTACATGACGGCAATCTCGTCCGCCAGCCCGGCCACCACCGACAGGTCGTGGCTGATCCAGATCAGCGAGGTGCCGCGCTCGCGCACCAGTTTTTGCACCTCAGACAGGATCTGGGCCTGGATGGTCACGTCCAGCGCCGTGGTGGGCTCGTCGGCAATGATGAGGTCGGGCCCATGCAGCATGGCAATGGCAATGGCCACGCGCTGGCGCATGCCGCCCGAGAGCTGGTGCGGGTAGGCCAGCAGCCGCTCGTGCGGACTGGGGATGCCCATGAGCGCCAGCGTCTGTGCGGCCTGCTCACGCGCCTGGGCTTTGGACACCTTGCGGTGTGCCAGCACCGTCTCCATCATCTGCACATCAATGCGCAGCACGGGGTTGAGGGTGGCCATGGGGTCCTGAAAGATCATGGCCATGCGGTTGCCGCGCAGCGCACGGCGCTCGGCCTCGCTCAGCAGGGTAATGTCTTGCCCGTTCAGCAGCACCTGCCCACCCTCGATGCGCCCCGGCGCATCGACGAGGCCCATGATGGAAAAGCCGGTGACCGACTTGCCAGAGCCCGACTCCCCCACCAGGCCCAGCACCTTGCCGCGCCCAATGGCAAACGACACGCCATCGACCACCGGCAGCACCCCTGCGCGGGTGTGGAAGCGGGTGACCAGATTGCGCACTTCAAGAAGAGAGTCGGTCATTTTTCTAGCCTTGGGTTCAGCACATCGCGCAATTGATCACCCACCAGATTGATGGCCACGATGGTGCCCAGCAGCGCCAGGCCAGGGAAGAAGCTGATCCAGTACTCGTTGGACAGCAGATATTGGTAGCCGTTGGAGATAAGCAGCCCGAGCGATGGCTCGGTGATGGGCACGCCCAGGCCCAGGAAGGACAGCGTGGCCTCCAGCGTGATGGCGCGTGCCACCTGCAGCGCCCCAATCACCAACAGCGGCGGCAGGCAGTTGGGCAGGATGTGCCCGGTGACGATGCGCCAGGGCCCAATGCCCTGCCCCCGAGCGGCTTCGACGTATTCGCGCCGCGCCTCCACCAGGGCCTGGCCCCGGGCGGTGCGGGCGTAGTAGGCCCATTCCAACAGCACCAGCGTGAGCACCACGTTGCCAATGCCCTTGCCCATATAGGCCAGGATCATCAACGCCATGAGGATGGTGGGAAACGACAGCAGCAAGTCCACCAGCCGCATCAGCGCCGCATCGACCTTGCCTCCAGCGTAGGCGGCCAGCAGGCCCACCAGGGTGCCCAGCACCGCCGCAATCAGGGCCGATCCCACGCCCACCAGCAGGCTGATGCGCAGGCCGTAAATGATGGCCGAATACAGGTCACGCCCCTGCCCGTCGGTGCCCAGCACGTAGCGGTAGCCGCCCTCTGCACTGGTGCTGCCGGGGGGCAGGCGCGCGTCCATCACATCCAGCTGCATGAGGTCGTAGGGGTTTTGCGGCGTGATCCAGGGCGCGCACAGGGCGGCGATGGCCACCAGGGCAAGCACCACCAAGCCGCCAAGGGCCACGCGCGATTGCACAAAGTCCGTGCCCACGCGCCACCAGATCGAGCGGTCTCTGACCGCAGGGGTAGGTGTTGCCCCGCTCATGCTGCGCCCTCTAGCCGTACGCGCGGGTCAAGCAGGCGGTAGAGCACATCCACCAGCAAATTGAGTGTCACAAAGATCACAACCACCACCATGAGATAAGCAACCACCACGGGGCGGTCCAGCGAATTGATGCTATCCAAAATGAGCTTGCCCGCGCCCGGCCAGGCAAAGATGGACTCGGTGACCACTGCGTAAGCGATGGTCGATCCCAGCTCCAGGCCCAGCACCGTGACCAGTGGAATCAGCGTGTTGCGCAGCACATGCATGAGCACCACGCGCAGGGGCGAGAGGCCCTTGGCGCGCGCAAACTTCACAAAGTCTTGCGGCAGCACCTCACGCACCCCGGCGCGTGTGAGCCGCAGCACCAGCGAAATCTTGAACAGCGCCAGATTGAACGCGGGCAGCACCAGGTGTTGCAGCCCGTCCCACGTCAGCCAGGACCATGGCACGCCCAGCAGAGAGCGCGTCTCGCCCCGGCCACTGGCGGGCAGCCAGCCCAGTTGCACGCTGAACACCATGATGAGCATCAGCGCCACCCAAAACGCAGGCAATGAGAACCCCACAATGCTGCCCGCCATGAGCCCTTTGGACAGCGGATGCTCGGGCCGCATACCCGCCCACAGCCCCAGCGGCACGCCCAGCACCACCGCCAGCAGCAAGGCGGCCACGGCCAGCTCCAGCGTGGCGGGCAGGCGGTGCAGGATAAGGCGCACCGCGTCTTCCTGGTACACAAAGCTCTTGCCCAGCTCGCCACGCACGGCGCCTTCCACAAACGCCAGGTACTGCTGCCACAGGGGCTTGTCCAGCCCCAGGCGGGCAATGGCCGCCAGGCGTTCGGCCTGGTTCATGTCGTCGCCCACCAGGATGTCCACCGGGTTGCCAATGGAGTGCAGGCCCACAAAGACGATCATCGTCATCACCCACACCACCAGCGCGGCCTGGGCCAGGCGGCGCAGCAGCCAGCCCAGCGTCATGCCTGTGCCACCGGTTCAGCCGCACCGGCTGGCACGGCTTCGTCGTAGGGCGGGAACTCAGCGGGTGTCCATTCCGTGCCGTCCAGCTCGGGCTCGGCATAGGCCTGCATGGCGCTGTAATGGGTTTGCACGTCCTGCGCCAGCAGGCCTGCCGCCAGCCCACGGGCCAGGCGCTGCGCACCATCGCTGATTTGCGGAATGTCGCCAGCGCCCGCGCCTTGCGACAACGCTGCGGCGTAGTTGAAGCAATGCACGCGCTCCAGCCCCGGCAAGGCTCCCGGCGTGCGCGGCTGGAACTCAAACACCGGCCCCAGGTCGGGCGAACCCGCCAGCTCGGCATCTGGCACACCATCGACTGGCGTGAACCGATCACCCCAGGTGCGCACATGGGGTGCCAGCCGCGCAAACTCAGGCCGCTGGCCCCAGTCGGTGCGAAAGCCGGTGCAGAAAATCACAAAGTCGGCGGCCAGTGGGCCTTTGCCGGTGTCGATGCGCAGCACGCCGTCGCTGCGCTGCTGCACGCCGGTCACGGGGGTGTTCAGGTGGAAATGCGCGTTGGTATGGCGCGATACCCGCAGTGTGCTGCCATGGGGTGGCGGCACTTGCGAGATGTTGATGTACCGCCGAAAGCGCCACTTCCACTCGTCAGGCAGGGCCCAGAAGCCCTGGGACATGCCGGGGTTGCCTGCCCCCTTGCCTTTGTTGACGCGCGGCAGCTCGGCGCGGCGGATCAGCAAATCCACGCGTGCAGCGCCATGCTCCAGCGCCGTGGCGGCGGCGTCCATGGCCGACGAGCCACCGCCAATCACGGCCACACGCAGGCCGCGCAGTGCTTCTCCATCCCACTCGTGTGAGGAATGCACCCAGCGCTCACGCGGCACCTGGGTGGCCCAGTCGGGCAGCCAGGGGCCACCCAGGCCGTCGCGCCCGGTGGCCAGCACAGCATGGCGGGCCAGCACGGTGTAGGGCCGGGGCGCTGCGCCAGGGGTTTCGTCCCGCAGGCTCAGTTGCACCACGCCGTCGCCACGCGGTTGCACATCTTGCAAATGCTGGTGGTTGCGCACATCCAGGCCCAGCACCTGGCGGTACCAGCGCAGGTAGTCGGCCCATTGCAGGCGCGGAATTTTGTCGAGTGCTTGCCACTGCTCCAGGCCAAACTGGGCCTCGAACCAGGCGCGGAAGGTCAGCGCGGGCAGGCCCAGCGCAGGGCCCGTGAGCTCTTTGGGGCTGCGCAGGGTTTCCATGCGCGCCGTGGTGGCCCAAGGGCCCTCAAAGCCAACGGGTGCCTTGTCAAAAATGCGGGCTTGTACCCCCAGGTTGCGCAGCGACGCAGCCAGCGCCAGCCCGCCCATACCGCCGCCAACGATGGCCACGTCCAGCACCTCTTGCCCATCGACCGTGCGCGCAGGCACCCAGGGCTTGGCGGGCAGGCACAGCCACTGCAGATCTTGGCGCAGCCGTGCCTCCAGGGCCGGCAAACCAAGGGCGTCGCCAGACACGGCGGTCGTGGCGGAGGGTTCAGAGGGGGACGGTAATGTCATAGGGTCGTCACAGTCAAAAGTTGTCGGTCAATTCAAGCGCCGCTGGCTTGCCTTGCAGCAGCCGCGCCTGCTCCGCAGCGCTGTGCTGCACAAATCCCGGCACGGCCTGGGCGGCCAGCAGCAGCGCGTTGGCCAGCGCCTGCACGGGCTCGCTGATGGGGCGGCCCGCAGGCACCACCACGCCAAAGTCAAACGGTATGGACAAGTCCAGTGGCCGCACCACCACCCCTTCGGCGGGCGCGCCCATCGCGGTCAGCGGCTCCAGCACCGCCACGCCCAGCCCGGCGCGCACCAAGGCCTGGGCGTTGATGGAGGAGTTGGTTTCAATGAAGGGCTGCTGCAGCGCGGCATCTGCTGCGCCCGCAGCCTGGGGCCACACTGCGTTGAGCCGGTGGCGCAATCGGTAGGGGTTGCTCATGGTCACGATGCGGCGCTGCGCCAGGGCCGCCAGTGGCACCACGGGCAACGCGGCCAACGGGTCATTGGCCGCAATCACTGCTACGCAAGGCGCCTGGCCCAACCACAGCACCTGCAGGCCCTTGTGTTCCAAAGGCAGGCTGCTGGCGCCCAACTGCACCACGCCGTTAAGCACGTCTTGCACCACCTGTTCGGGCGCCGCCGAACGCAGGCGCACCGGCGTCACTCCGTTGCGGGCCTCCAGCGCCCGCAAGGCCTGCGGCATCAAGCCCACGGCCAGTGCCGAGGTAGCAGCCAGCACCAAGGGTTGCGCGGCACTGCCCCGCGCGATGTCTGCAGCGCGGGCCCGGATGTGCCGCAAGCCCCCCAAGGCGCGCTCCACATCGCCATACAGGAGGTAGGCCTGCTCGGTGGGGGTGACACGGGGGCCACTGCGCACAAACAGGGCGTAGCCAATCTCCGCCTCCAGCTCTTGCACCAAACGCGTGATGGCGGGCTGGGAGCGGTCGAGCAAGCGGGCGGCGCCTGTCACGCTCCCGGAGGTCATTACAGCCGCGAAGGCTTCAAGTTGGCGAATTTCCATAGCACATGAATAAGATTTACGCATCATGATGCATCAAGCATGCCAAATACAAATACTAAAACCGCATGTGCATATGCGAAGAAGTGCGCTGTGGTGTTCCGCCCGCCCGCAGCGGCACCAGCGGGGCAGGCGTGGTGGCGCTTTACACTCAGGCCCCCATGCCCCAGACTCTGGCCGCCCCGGCCCACAGCGAACTCATCATCAAGAAAAGCCGCTTCATCGGCTGCGTGCAGCCCATGCCTGACCGGGCCAGTGCGCAGGCCGTAGTGGATGCGCTATGGAAGCAACACCCCGGCGCGGCCCATGTGTGCTGGGCACTGCTGGCTGGCGGGCAGTCGGCTGCGGTAGACGATGGCGAGCCCAGCGGCACGGCCGGTCGCCCCATGCTGGACGTGATGCGCCACCAGGACCTGGAAGGTGTGCTGGCCACCGTGGTGCGCTACTTTGGCGGCGTGAAGCTGGGCGCTGGAGGCCTGGTGCGGGCCTACACCGACTGCGTGGCCCAGGCGCTGCTGACCGCCCCCAAGGTGGTGCTACAGGCCATGGCCACACTCGAATGCAGCGTGCCCTATTCGCTAGAGGGGCTGCTGCGCCGCGAAATTGACGCGGTTGGGGCGGAGCTGCTGCGGGTGGACCATGGTTCACTGGTCACACTGCAGTGGCGGCTACCGAAAAGCCAGGCCGCTGCTTGCCAACAGCGCATCAATGACAGTGGCCAAGGCCGGGTGGGATGGATTGAAGCCCGCGAGATGTAACAACGCACCAGCCCCCTCAAAAAGAGCTCAATACCGAGCACCTACCTGCCGATAACCAACCACTAACCCAAGGAATCACCATGGACGTGGCACTAACCAACAGCATTGTCAGCACCGCCACTTCGCTGGCCAGTGCCAAAACATCAGATGCATTGAACATGGTGGTGCTCAAAAAAGCACTGGACATTCAGGCGACATCGGCCAGCACCATGCTCAATGCCATGCAGCAATCGATGCCGCAGCCCGCCCTGGCCACCAGCGGCACACTGGGCACCCAGGTCAACACTTTTGCCTGAGCGCGCTGCGCCAAGCAAGGCGTAACGCAAAAAGGGGCCACAGGCCCCTTCCCCCATTCTTGGCACAGTGTCAAGGCTAGCGCAGGCGCGCGGGTGACAGGCCTTCAACGGAGACACCTTCGCGGACCAGGCTGTCGGCCAGTGGCTCGGCGCGCAGCAGTTGCCGTGCCAGCAGCGATGCACCTGCGGCGCTTTGAATGCCGTAGCCGCCCTGCCCGGCCAGCCAGAAAAATCCCGGGGCATGGTTGTCCCAGCCAATCACCATGTCCCCGTCAGGCACGAAAGAGCGCAACCCAGCCCAGGTGTGGGATGGGCGGCGGATCTGAAAGGTGGTTTTCTCTTCAATGTGGTAAATGCCTGTGGCCACATCCAATTCTTCAGGCACCACATCGTGCGGATGGGTCGGGTCGGCGTTAGCGGGGGAGCCCAGCAGCTGGCCCGCATCGGGTTTGAAGTAAAAGCTCTCGTCCACGCTCACCACGGCGGGCCATTGGTGCGCATCCATCCCCTCGGGCACCGCAAAGGTGAAAGCGGTGCGCCTGCGCGGCTCCAGCCCGATGGGGGGCACGCCCGCAAGACCGGCCACCACATCGGCCCAAGCGCCCGCAGCATTGACGATGGTTTTGGCCTCCAAGACTCTGCCATCGGCCAGCGTGACTTGCCAAACATCGCCCTGGCGTTGCAAAGCTGTGACCTCTGCGTGGGTCAGCACCTGCCCGCCCCGCTGGCGCAGCCCCCGCAAGTAGCCCTGGTGCAGGGCGTGCACGTCAATGTCGGCGGCTTCGGGCTCGCTCATGCCTGCAGCCACGGCTTCGGGCTTGAGGCAGGGCAGTTGGGCCAGCAAGGCCGCCTGCTCCACCCACTCGACGTTGGGCGAGGCAGCCCGGGCCTCGTCATAGGTCTGGCGCAGCAAGTCCAGCTGGTCCGGCCCTGCCACATACACCACCCCACGCGGCGAAAGGATGGGGTCGTCACCAAATTCCGGCGGTGGCGCGTCGTAGAACGCGCGGCTGGCCCGGGTCAGCGCCTGGATGTTGGGCGTGCCGTAGGTGGCCATGTACAGGGCCGCTGAGCGCCCCGTGGTGTGGTAGCCGGGCTGGGATTCGCGCTCGAGCAACAGCACGCTCGCGCCCTGCCCCTCTTCTTGCACCAACTGCCAAGCCACCGAAGCACCCGCAATGCCTGCACCGATGACGATGTAATCTGCCTTTTGTAGGGTTTGCATGGTCTGCCCCCCATTCAAACCGCAGACACCAGCGCAGCCGAGGCCGCACGGTCGTCGCGGGGCAAGCTGCGCGCATCACGCGGGTCGGGCGCCCCTGTGGCGATAGAGGTCAATGCGGGCTCGGCACGGGTGGCCCGCAGTTTGGCCAAATCGGGCCTGGGGCGTGCCAGCCCGGCAATGCCCTTGAAGGCTTTTTCTAGCGCGTGCCCCACGCCCAGCGTGTGCCGGTCTGCTCGGAAGCGCCCCACGATCTGCAAGCCAAACGGCATGCCCTGCGCATCCAGCCCGCAAGGCAGGCTCAGCGCGGGGTGCGTGGTCAGCGTGGTGACATAGGTCAGCGCCAGCCAGCGGTAGTAGTTGGCCTGTGGCTCGCCGTTGATGTGGCTGGCAAACAGTTGCGTCCAGGCAAATGGGGAAACCGGCGTGGTGGGCGCCAGGATCACGTCGTAGTGCTCATACAGCTTCTGAAACCGCGCCAGGATGCGCGTCTGCTCCGCCTGCGCCCAGGCGCTGTCCAGCAGCGTCATGGCAGCACCCATTTCGTAATTGGCGCGGGTGTTGGGGCCCAGGCTGGCAGGGTCGCGTTCGTAAGCATCCCGCGTGCTGGCCACAAAGGCTTCAGCGCGCAGCACATCAAAGCAGCGGTGCACGTCGCCCAGGTCCACGTCAATGGCATCGCAGCTCGCAAACAGGTGCTTCATGGCCTGCACTTTGTTGCGGAAGACGCTGCGGATGCCGTCGTCCACCGCACAGGCACCAAAGTCCTCGGTATAGGCCACGCGCAAGCGGCTCAAATCTACGGTTTCGGGCAGCAGGAAGCTGCTCGGGTCCAGCGGGTAGCTCAGCGGGTCGCCCGCCGACATGCCTGCTGTGGCGGCCAGTTGCAGGCAGGCTTCTTCCACCGTGCGGCCCATGGGGCCGACGACCGAGATGGGCGTCCAGCCCAGCAGCTTGCGCGAGCTGGGCACCACACCCGGCGAGGGCCTGAACCCCACCACGCCGCAGATGGATGCGGGAATGCGCAGCGAGCCGCCTGTGTCGGACCCTGTGCACACGGGCAACAGGTCGCAGGCCAGCGCAGCCGCAGAGCCGCCCGACGAGCCGCCTGCGTTCAAATTGGGGTTGAAAGGGTTGCCCGTGGCCCCCCACACCGTGTTGCGCGAATTGGCACCCGCTCCCATTTCAGGAATGTTGGTCTTGCCTGCCACGATGGCGCCCGCCGCACGCAGGCGGGCCACCAGCACGTTGTCCTGCGCGGGGATATGGTCGCGGTAAATCTCCGAGCCGTAGGTGGTCAGCAGGCCAGCTGTGGCTTCAAGGTCCTTCACGCCCAACGGCAAGCCGTGCAACAGGCCCAGTGGTTCGCCGCGCAGCACCGCTTGCTCAGCCGCCTTGGCTTCGGTGCGGGCACGGTCGTAGCAAGTGGCCGTGATCGCGTTGATGTGGGGGTTGATCGCCTCGATGCGCTCGATGCAGGCCTCCAGCAATTCAACGGGCGACACCTCGCGGGTGCCGATGCGCTCGCGCAATTCGTTCGCGGTTAGCTCAACCAAAGGGCTGTGTGTGGTCATGTCAGGCGTGTCGCTTTCTTCAGTCTGCTGTGATGCTGGCACGCTGGGCAATGGCGCGCATCAAGGGCAGCTCTTTGTCAATCAATTCGCCCAGGGCTCTGGACGAGCCATAGGCGGGCTCAAAGCCCATGCTCAGGAGCTTATCGCGGGTTTCCGGGTCAGACACCACCTGTGCCAGCGTCAGCTCCAGGCGCGACTTGACAGCTGGTGGCAGGCCACGCGGCGCCACCACGGCCAGCCACGTGTCCATGTCCAGGCCGGGATAGCCGCTCTCCGCCAGCGTAGGTACCTTAGGCAGCAAGGACGTGCGCTTGGCGGTGGTGACGGCAATGGCTTTGACCTTGCCGTCCTTGAGGTGCGGCAAGGCGGCTGAGACCGTGTCCACGGTGAAGGGAATTTGCCCGCCAATCAAATCCGTCATGGCTGGGGCGCTGCCCTTGTAGGGCACGTGCTGGATCTTCACGCCCGCAGCGTGGAAGAACATTTCACCCGCAAACTGCGAGGTGGTGCCCGCGCCAAACGAACCATAGGAGTACTTTTCAGGCGCGGCCTTGAGCGCTGCCACAAACTGCTTCACATCGGCCACCGGCACATCTTTGTTGGCCAGCAGGATCAGGCCCGTGCGGCCGGTGATACCGATGGGCTCAAAGCTTTTGACAGGGTCGTAAGGCAGCTTGGGGCGCACCGCAGGGTTCACCGTGAAGGTGGTGCCCGAGCTGATCAGCAGCGTGTAGCCGTCCGGGGCCGCCTTGGCCACATAGGCGGCGCCAATGGTGGTGCCACCGCCGCCTTTGTTGTCTACCACCACGTTCTGGCCCAGCTTGTCGCCCAGCTTCTTGGCAATCACACGGCCCAGCACATCGGTGGCACCGCCTGCAGGAAAGGGCACCACCAGCGTGATGGGTTTGGTGGGATAGTTGCCCTCTTGCGCCATGGCGGGGGCCCATGCTGCAGCCCCCATGGCACACATCATGGCGGACAAAAGCAGCTTCTTGCGGTTCATGGCGTTCTCTCCAAAGGTCACAAAAGTAAAGGAAAAAGTAAAAATCAAGTGATCGAAACAGGGGGCGCACCCCATCAAAACGGCAGCGTGCCGCGCCCTGCCAGCACAGCGCGCCCGCGCTGCACAAAGCCCTGGTACTGCGCATCGGGCACCAGCAGCCCACCGGTGGTCCACACCAGGTGCGTGGCCTGGTGCAGCACAGCATCCACGCCCGTGCGGCGCAACCAGGCCTGCCCGGCCGTGGTTCCCACCAGCATGCCGGGGCCGCTGAAGCCCGCAGCTGCAGACGGCTCGATGCGTTCATTCAAAGCATCCAGCACCTGCACCAGGTGCGCAAACAAAGTGTCGTCGGCCACGGTGAACACACCCGACAGCAAGGGCTGCATCAGCGCTGCGGCCAGCAACGAGGCGCGCGGCACGGCCAAGCCGTCGGCTTCGGTGCGGTTGCTCAGGCCCCAGTCGTACACCGACGGGTGCTGCCCTGGGCCCTGCGTGGCATCTGCCAGCATCTGCACCATGAAGCATGGCGACTGCACGGGCTCGGCAAAAAAGCAGTGCACGTGTGGCCCCAGCAGTTGGCGCAAGCCAAACGCAATGCCCGCAGGCGCACCGCCCACACCGCAAGGCAGGTACACGATGAGCGGGTGCTCTGCATCCACCGTCATCCCTTGCTCTGCCAGTTGGGTCTGCAAATGCAAGGCCGCAGCGCTGTAGCCCAGCAACAGCGAGAAAGACTGTTCATCGTCCACAAAATGGCACGCCGGGTCGGCGCTGGCCTGGGCGCGACCTGCCGCCACGGCACGCTCGTAGTCGCCCTGGTGCTCCACCACCTGCACACCCCGCTGGCGCAAGCGGTCTTTTTTCCATTCTTTGGCGTCGGCCGACATGTGCACGGCAGCCTTGAACCCCAGGGCCGATGCCACCACGCCAATGCTCAACCCCAGGTTGCCCGTGGAGCCCACCGCCACCTGGTAGCGCCCCAGTACCTCGCGCGCGGCCGGGGTCGCCAGGGTGCGGTAATCACCGCCTTCCTCAACCAACCCGTGCTGCAGCGCCAGTTGCTCGGCAAACTCCAGCACCTCGTGCATGCCGCCCCTGGCTTTGATGGAGCCCGCCACAGGCAAACGGTGGTCAGCCTTGATAAACAAGCGCCCTTGTCCCTCGGCCATTCCGATGGCGGCCTGCAGAGCATCGGCGGGCAGCAAGGGCGACTCCACCTGGCCCGCCGTCTCAGCCAACTCGGGAAACACCTGCGCCAGCAACCCGGCAAAGCGGGCCAACCGGGCGGCGGCTGCTTTCGTATCATCCAGACTAATGGTTCTCCCTAGTGCCGAAAGCACGGGCGCAGGGTGGGCCTGCACAGCGGCATTGGTCCAAAGCGCAGGCTGGGCGTTGCGCAGGCGTGCTGACAGCAAGGCATCTACCGCAAGGATAGGGTTCTGGCGAAGGTCTGCGGGCAAGGAAGGCACTGCAGGCGGGCACTCAAGGGATGTCATGCGCACTTGTGTCATTGTTAACTGACTGCATTTTTAGTGGGTCACGCCGCTGTCACAACGCATTTATATTGAGAAAGACATTAGTATTAATAATGGACATTCGACTCTCCCCTTCCCTGCTGGCCTGGCTGCGCAGCTTTGATGCCGCTGCACGCCATGGCAGCTTCACCAAAGCTGCGGCAGAGCTGTGCATCACCCAGGGTGCGGTCAGCCAACAGGTGAAACAACTAGAAGAATGGCTGCGTCGTCCGTTGTTTTTGCGCACGCCGCGGGCCCTGGTTCCCACACCCGAGGGCAAATGGCTGGCGGTGGTGCTGCGCGAAAGCTTTGACGCCATTGAAAGCACGCTGGCGCAAATGCGCCAGCCAGCAGAGGCCACCACCGCAACGCTGAGTTGCTCCCCCTCGTTCGCCATGAGCTGGCTCACCCCTCGGCTGGGCGACTTCTTTCGCCAATACCCCCGCACCGGGCTGCGCGTGTTTGGCGAATTCCATACGCTGGACCGCACCCGCATGGTGCGCGACGGCATCGAAGCAGCCGTGCGGTTTGACCTGGGCCTGTATCCCGACCTGAATGCCTCGGTGTTTCTGGACGAATGGCTCATTCCCGTGGCCAGCCCCGACTTCCTGGCGCGCCACCCCACCATCCACACCCCCGAAGACCTGCGCAGCGACTGGCTGCTGCACGACAGCAGCGCCTGGGAAGGCGCCGAGACCTACGAAGAATGGCAACACTGGTTCACCCAAAGGGGTGCCACGCCGCCCCCATGGGCGGGCGGGCAGCAATTCAACCTGTCGCAACTGGCCCTGGGGGCGGCGCTGGCCGGACAAGGCATTGCCATGGGCCGCGCGGCGCTGGTGCTGCAAGACGTGAAGGCTGGTCGGCTCGTGCCGCTGCTGGGCCGCAGCGTGCTGTCTCGCGCCGCCTACTCGTTTGTCACCTCCAGCCACCCCAGCCCCGCCATGCAACAAGTGCGCGATTGGCTGGAAGAAGAAGCCAAGCGCTTTTGCACTGAGCGGGAGATGCTGCTGCCTGCGGTGCAGGGACCATGAGACCTCAGGGACATGCACACCGATAAAGCATCAAGACGTAACGCCTGTCTGCCAGGGCTGATTTGGCTGGCATTTTTGGATACCCTCGGGCCCCAACACGGCGAGCCTGCGCAGGGGTCGCCAGACCGCATACCACCAACAAGGGACTGACATGGCGCAAATACTGGTTGTGAAATACGAGAGCCAAGCCGATGCCAAGGTGTTTGAGGCCCCCTATGAAAGCCAGGCGGATCTAGCGGTGCTGGAAGTACCCTACGAGCAGCAAGCCACGGGCGACGCCGTATGGCATCTGGTGAACTACGAAAGCCAGGCGACCTTCAAGATCTTCAAGGTCAAATACGAGGCACAGGCCGATTTGCGCATCTTCAAGGTGAAGTACCTTGAGCAAGCAGGCTGGCGGGTGCAAGAGCACAAGCTGCAAGGCACCTTGGGTAAGTAACAAGCCCTGCGGATCGGCGGAGCTAAGTTGTTGCTCCACCCGCGTTCTCGGTGCGCCCCACGCACTGCTCCGTATTGCTTGGCATGCACCAACGCGTGCCCCGCCCTTTCCGGTCTGCGATGGCAAGGCCCGCCTGGCGCAAGGCGGCCGCGCGTACCATGGCGTACTGAGAATCACCCTGCAGCAAGCGGTGCGGACTCTGCCGCCCCGGCAGGTGCCGGTTTCGCACAGACACTTGCGGGATGCCCCAGTGATTTACTCCTGATTTGATAGCTGCTAGCGCTTTTAAATAAAGCGCTGGCGGCAGTTTTTATGCTAAATGCCATTTATGACCGAAGCCGCCGACGCCAGCGCACGCCCACAGCCCCGCAACTGCTCTGACCTGTTTTGGTCCTTTACCTGGTTGGCGCTGCAGGGCTTTGGCGGCGTGCTGGCCGTGGTGCAACGCGAGCTGGTCGACAAAAAACGCTGGATGACCAACGAAGAGTTTGTCGAAGACTGGGCCGTGGCGCAGATCATGCCGGGCCCCAATGTGGTGAACCTCTCCATCATGATTGGCGAGCGCTACTTTGGCTGGCGCGGTGCACTGGCGGCGCTGGCGGGCATGCTGGCGTTTCCGATGGTGCTGGTGTTGGCCCTGGCCGTGGTTTATGCGCAGTTTGCCGATCACCCTGCGGTGGCAGGCGCGCTGCGCGGCATGGGCGCGGTGGCGGCTGGGCTGATTGCAGGCATGGGCCTGAAGCTCTCGTCCACGCTGAAAAAGCATCCCCTGGGCTTGTGGGTGTGCGTGGGGTTGGCGGCCCTCACGGTGGTGGCCATGGCGGTGCTGCGCTGGCCCCTGTTCTGGACACTGCCCACCGTGGGCTTGCTGGCCTGCGTGCTGACCTGGAGAAAGCTCACCCCATGACATCCACCGCACCCGCCTTGGCCGCGCTGTCTGCGCTCGACTGGTTTCACCTGTTCATGTACTACATGTCCCTGTCGTTGCTGGCCGTGGGGGGCGCCATCAGCACGGCGCCAGACATGCACCGCTTTTTGGTAGACCGCAACGCCTGGCTCACCGACACGCAGTTCAACACCTCCATCGCCATTGCCCAGGCCGCGCCCGGCCCCAATGTGCTGTTCATCGCCCTGCTGGGCTGGAACGTGGGCCTGAATGCAGGCGGCCCGGGCATGATGGGCTGGGCCCTGGGCCTGCTGGGCATTGTGGTGTGCATGGTGGGCGTGATGTTGCCCAGCAGCGTGCTGACCTGGCAGGCCACGCGCTGGGGCCACCGCAATCGCAACCGGCGCAGCGTGCGGGCCTTTAAACAAGGCATGGCGCCGGTGGTGATTGGTTTGCTGCTGGCCACCGCCTGGGTGCTGACACGCACCCAGGGTTCGTCACTGCACAACTGGCCCTTGTGGGCCCTGACCGCCATGGCCGCCCTGCTGGTGTGGCGCACCAAGCTCCACTTGCTGTGGATGCTGGGGGCCGGGGCGCTGCTGGGCGCCATGGGCTGGGTGTAGCAACGGCGCCCCTCCCGCAAACGGATACCGCCATCATGATCGTCCCTGACTTTTGGGCTGAAGCCCGCCTGCAACAGCCCCTCGGCAAGCGCCAAGCCACAGTGCGCCGCTGGGGATGGTCTGACACCAGCGAGGCCGACGCGCAAGCGATGGCCGATGCACGGGCCGCGCAGGCCATGGCGGACCTGCAGGCTGGCCACACCGTGGCGCGGCGCGAGCGCAAGCAGGCCTACAACGGCGCGCAGGGCCTTCCCATCCGCGAAGAGGTGCTGGCGCGCCACGGCAGCACCGTCATCACCCGCAATGCCTATGGCGCCCATTGCCTGAACACGCCGGATGTGGTGTTTGCCGATGTGGACTTTGCCACCCAGGCGCCTGCGCGACTGACCTGGCTGCTGTTTGCGCTGCTGGCGCTCGCCGTCGTAGTTACCACCCGAGCCTACGTGGGCGGCTGGGTTTGGCCGATGGCCGTGGTGCTGGGTGGGCTTGTGTCGGCGCCTGCGGCCCAAGCCTTGTACCGGTTGTGGATGGGCTACCAAGGCGGGCACGAGGCCTTGGCACGCAAAAAGCTCAAAGCCTTTGTGGCCGAGCACCCAGATTGGAACCTGCGGCTGTATCGCACACCCGCGGGCCTGCGCCTGCTGGTCACGCACACCGTGGCAGAGCCCGCCGACGGATTGGTGCAGGCCTTTTTTGCCCAAGTGCAGGCCGACCCGATGTACGTGCGCATGTGCAACAACCAGCATTGCTTTCGCGCCCGTGTGAGCGGCAAACCCTGGCGCATGGGCATCGACAGCCCCATGCGCCCCCGCCCAGGCGTGTGGCCGGTGCGGGCCGAAGCCATGCCCCAACGCACCGCCTGGACGCAGGCATACGACCGCAAAGCCCAAGCCTACGCCGCCTGCCGGTGGCTGGGCGATGTGGGCAGTGGCACGGTGCACCCCGAGGTGCAGCCCGTGGTGGCACTGCACGACGAGCTGAGCCAGGCCCTGCAGCCGAACATGCCACTGGCTTGACGGCCAGATTGGACAGTGGCTGCAACAGGCTTAGCTGATGCGGCGGGCGTTCTCTGCGTAGACGGCCAGGTACAACGCGTCAGAGCCCACAAAAGGCGCCTTGCCACCAAAGCCCACGCTGAAGTCACCAAACGACAGCGCACGGATATTGGCCAAGCCACTGCGCAGGCGGTCACGGGTGGGCTCCTTGCCCGCGTTCTTCAGGCCCTCGATCATCACTTGCGCGTTCAGCCAGCCTTCCAGGCTGCTGGTGCTGTTGAGGTGAGCAGGGTTGGCTCCCGTGGCCTTCATCGTGGACTGGAACTTGCGCACCACCACCGATTTTTGAGAATTGGCGTCGGGGAACACCTGCACCAGCGCCAGCCCGCGGGTGGCGGCAGCCAACTTGGGCAGCTCGGACGACACCACGGCCACAGACAACCCTGCCAACGGCACGCCCTGGGCCTTGGCTCGAAACGCCAGCACAAACGCCGTATTGGCCGTGCCGGTGGTGGCCAGCAGCACTGCACCGGGGCGGTCTGCGGCCACTTTGTCGGCCAGATCGGCCGCATTTTTGCCATCGACCGCCAGGGCAAATTCACCCGAACGCTCGACCTTGGCATCGTCCAGCGCCTTGGACATGTCCTTGAGCACTTCCTTGCCAAAGGGGTTGTCCAGGTACACCACGGCAATGCGCTTGAGGCCCATCTCCACCACTTGCTTGACCAGGCGCAGGGATTCTTCGCGGTAGCTCGGGCGCAGGAAAAACACGTTGCGCTGCTCGGCCGAGCGCAGCGACGTGGCGCCCGTCACCGGCCCCACGGTGGGAATGCCCTTGCTTTCCACCATGGGCAAAATGGCAGCCGTGTTGGCCGTGCCCAAGGGCGAAATCAGGGCGAAGATGGACTGCGCTTCCAGCATGCCCGTCACGTTCTGTGCGGTGCGGCTGGCCACATAGGCGTCATCCTTCACATCCAGGCGAATTTCACGGCCATGCACGCCGCCTGCGGCGTTCACCTCGGCAAAGGCGGCTTTCATGCCTGCCACTTGCTCAGAGCCTGCAATGCCCAGCGGGCCGGTGAGTGCGATGGAGCAACCCAGCGTGACATGCTTGGCAGACAGGGCCTCTTCTGCCGCCAGAACGGAGTGAGACCAGGCGGGCAAACCCGCAGCAGCCACAGCTTGGGTGGCTCGCAAAAGAAAGTGACGACGACTCATGTGCAGTTAGCCTGGATAGTGCAAAACGGCCCAGAGTAACCAGAAGATCAACGAATGAGAGTCGACTAGGCGACAATTCGTTACACAACCCACACAATGTGAAAGATGGTGAACAGGGGTTTCGGGACATGGGTCAGGCACGCCCCGCGCTGCGGGCGGCCTGCAGGGGCGTCGCCCTTGTCGCCCTGCCCCGCCGTCACATCAAAGCGATCGCTGGCGCAGTGCCTCGTACAGGCACACCCCACTGGCCACAGACACGTTCAGGCTCTCCACCGCCCCCTTCATGGGGATGCTGACCAGCTCATCGCAGGTCTTGCGGGTGAGCTGGCGCATGCCGTCGCCCTCGGCCCCCAGCACCAGGGCCACGGGGCCCTTGAGGTCGACCTGGTACACGGTCTTGGGCGCATCGTCACTGGTGCCAATGCACCAGATGTTGCGTTCCTTGAGCTCGCCCAGCGTGCGGGCCAAGTTGGTGACCATGAAGTAAGGCATGGTCTCTGCCGCCCCGCTGGCCACCTTGGCCACTGTGGCGTTGATGCCCACCGCATGGTCCTTGGGGGCGATGACGGCATGGGCACCCGCGCCATCGGCCACGCGCAGGCAGGCGCCCAGGTTGTGCGGGTCGGTCACGCCGTCCAGTACCAGCAGCAGGGGCTGCTCGATGCCTGCGGCTTCCAGGTTCTCCAGCAGTTCGTCCAGCGAGGTCACCTGCGCCACGGGCTCCACCCGTGCCGCCACGCCCTGGTGGCCGTGGCTGCCCGCGAGCTTGGCGATGCGGACGCTGTCGGCTTCGATCAGGCGGGCACCGGCTTCCTTGGCACGGTCCAGAAACTGCCGCATGCGCGCGTCACGGCGTGTGGACTCGTAATAAATCTCGATGATGGATTGGGGCGCCGTCTTCAGGCGCACACCCACGGCGTGAAAGCCGAAAAGAACTTTGGGGGAGGACATGCAGGGATTATCGTTGCGCGGCCACCAGTGTCCCAAGTTGGAAGTTCGTTAATGAAATAAAGAAGCCGAAATCTTCGTCAGGCAAGGCGCAAATCACAGCGATAGCCGTAGCTATCGCGAGGATTTGCAGCGCAGCGTGGCGGCGATTCTCGGCGTCTTTATGAAACGAATCTCCAACTTGGGACGCTTGGCGCCCCAGCCGCAGGCAGAAAAACTGCCAAGGGCTTGTGTCATACGACCCAATTGCTATCAATTCAATAGCTGCTAGCGCTTATTCAATAAGCGCTAGCAGCCAATTTTCTTTGAAATCAATCCTCAACCACCCGCCCGGCGTCGATGGTGATCCGCCGCCCGCACTGCGCGGCAATCCCCCGGTCGTGGGTCACCAGCACCAGTGTCGTGCCCTGCTCGCGGTTGAGCTCAAACATCAGCTGCATGATGGATTCGCCTGTGGCGAAGTCCAGGCTGCCCGTGGGTTCGTCGGCCAGCAGCAAGGCCGGTTGCACCACAAACGCACGGGCCAAGGCCACGCGCTGCTGCTCACCGCCCGAGAGCACCTTGGGGTAGTGCCCCAGCCGTTGCCCCAGGCCTACGCGCTGCAGCATCTCGGTGGCGGCCTTGCGGGCATCGCGGCGCTCGGCCAACTCCAGCGGCAGCATCACGTTCTCCAGCGCCGTGAGGTTGCCCATGAGCTGAAAGCTCTGAAATACAAACCCCACCTTTTGTGCCCGCAGTGCGGCACGGTCGTCTTCGTTCAGCACAAACAGATCGTGGCCGTCCAGCCGCACGGTGCCCCGCGTGGGGGTGTCCAGCCCGGCAATGATGGACAGCAAGGTGCTCTTGCCCGAACCCGACGCGCCCACGATGGCTGCGGTTTCCCTGGGCGCCAGGCGGAAATCGATATCCCGCAAAATGTCGAGCGTGCCGGTGGAATCCGTCACCGACTTGAACACATGCTCCACCGCAATAATGGGTGTCACGGGCGATGAGGGGGATTCGGACATGAAAGGCTCTTTACTTTGATTCGCAATCTGCATCGGCGTCACTTTATCCTGACCACGGCCTCCGCCCTTGCCATGGGGATTTCCAGCCCGGGGGTTTTTGCCCAAGGCGCCCCCAAAGCGGCGGCAGGCAAGCCCGCCGTGATTTTGGTGGTGGGCGACTCATTGAGTGCGGAATACGGCCTGCCACGCGGCAGCGGCTGGGTGGCCTTGCTGGAAAAACAATTGGCGCAAGAGAAGATCAGCGCCAAGGTCATCAATGCCAGTGTGAGCGGTGAGACCACCTCGGGCGGCCGCTCGCGCATTGCCGCACTGCTGCAACAGCACCAGCCCAGCCAGGTGGTGATTGAGCTGGGCGGCAACGATGCGCTGCGTGGCCTGCCGCTGCAAAACACACAAGACAACCTGGGCTTCATGGCCCAGTCGGCCCAAAAGGCCGGGGCAAAGGTGCTGTTGATAGGCATGCAGGTGCCGCCCAACTACGGCACCGACTATGCCAACCGCTTTGCAGCGGTGTTTGAGGGGGTGGCCAAGGCGCACAAAGCGGCGGTGGTGCCGTTCTTTCTCAAAGGGGTGGCCGATGGCGCAGACCCTACGCGCTTGTTTCAGGCCGACCGCATCCACCCCAAGGCCGAGGCCCATCCACAGATGCTGGCCAATGTGTGGCCAGAGCTGAAAAAGCTGCTGCGCTGAGCGCCATGGGCAGGCACTGACAAGCAAAAACAGAGAGCCCGTGCGCTGCCTTTTTTGGAAAAGGCAGCGCACGGGCTCTTTAGTGGGTCATTCCATTGCCAGGCTTCTGAGTGGGACATCAGCCAAGCCATGAATGCCCGCCATTAACTGGCCGTAGGGTCCGCCGGTGCAGAAGGCGCTTGAGCGGCCTGGTCACCGGCATCTGGCCCAGCGTGCGGATCGTCAGGCCGGCGCTGTGTTTTGGCTCTCAGCTTCTCTTCTTTCTTTTGTTTCTTAGCGAGTTCGCGCTGGCGTTTTTCGTATCCGTAGTTAGGTGTTGCCAAGGTGTTTGCTTTCTGAAGTAGAGGTCCACTGTAACAGCTAGCCCCGCGCGCTGAGCCTCAAACCGGCTCTGGCGCCGCGTTCGTATCGACTGACAAGCGTTTCACCGCCGCCCGGTAAGCGTGCCAACTGGCATGCCCCAGCAAGGGCCCAACCAGCACCAAGGCCACACTGCCCGCCCACAGCGATGCCGCCACCAAAACAGTGATCAAAGCGCCCCACAACACCATGGCCAAGGGGTTCTCCAGCACTACGCGCATGCTGGTGATGCCTGCGGTCAGTGCATCGGTGTCACGGTCCAGAATCATCGGAATGGACACCACCGAGGTAGAGAACACCAGGGCAGCAAACACCCCGCCCACCACGGCATACACCGCCACAAAACTCCAGTTTTCGGGGTTGAACACCGCCTGCAAGACCCCGGTGGTCGACGGCATGCCTGTGTTGAAGAACACCGCAAACACCACCAGCGATGCCCGCCCCCAGAGCAGCTCCAGCACCACCAGCACCAGTACCAGCATGCCCATGCTGCCCATGTGGCTGTCCCAGCAGGTCAGGGATTCGCTCAGCTGCGGCGCCAGCCCGGCCTCACGCCTGCGGCTGGTGTCGTACAGGCCCATCGCCAAAAAAGGCCCCAGCAGCAAGCAGCCGCTGGCAATCGACATGGTGTACTCCGGTTTGGTGCGAAACACCCACCCCAACACCAAGGCCATGAACCAGAAACACAGGCCGTAGAACACCGCAATGCCGGGTGCGGCCTTCAAATCGTGCGCGCCGCGCGCCAGCCAGCGAAAAGGGTCCGCCAGCGTCAGCGGCTGCAAGGTGATGGGCGCCGTGTCGCGGGCGGTGGAGACCTCAGTAACGGATGTGTCGGGCATGAGGAGTGCAGCGAAGTGGAAAGACCCACCCCACACAAGGCGGGGAGCGAAACAGACGCCACCACACCGTAATCCAGCCCACCACCGCGCGCCACTGAGGAAACTACCACCCCGCCCTGCGCGTTTTCAATGCGGCCTGCTCAACCTGCGTGCGCAGTGCGCTCCATCACCGCCAGGGCTTGAAGCAGGTCCTGGCGCAAATCTTCAGCAGCCTCCAGCCCAATTGCAAACCGCACCAGCGTGCCAGGTTGCAGATGGGGCGTGGCCCCCTCGCGCATGCTGCGCAGGTGGTAAGGCACCACCAGGCTCATAGGGCCGCCCCAGCTGTAGCCCAGCTTGAACAGCTGCAAAGCATCGCAGAAAGCATCCACCTGGGCTTGGCTGTAGCGGGCGTCCACCATCACGCTGAACAAGCCCGCCGCAGCGCCCTGCCCCGCCTGGGCTCCGCCACACAAGGCCTGCCAGTGGGCATGGCCAGGCGAGCCAGGCAGCGCCGGGTGCAGCACCTGCGCAATGGCCGGTTGCGATTGCAGCCAGGTGGCCAGTTCACGCGCAGAGCGGTCGTGGGCGGCATAGCGCAACGCCACGCTGGGCAGCGAGCGCAAAACGGCCTCCACATCGTTCAGCCCCACCCCCAGCCCCAGGCGCATGTGGGTGAGCTTGATCTTCATGTGCAAAGCCGCCGAGCGGGTCATGACGCTGCCCATCAACACATCGCCCCCGCCACTGGGGTACTTGGTTAGCGCATGCGCCGAGATGTCAACCCCCAGGCTGCCATCCCCCAGCAAATCAAACGGCGCAAAAGCCAGCCCCGCGCCCCAAGTGTTGTCGAGCGCCGTGGTCACGCCCCGGGCCCGGCAAATACGCACCTGTTCGCACAGGTCCGGGAATTCCATGGTCACAGACCCTGGGGCTTCCAGCCACACCAAGCGTGTCGAAGCGGAGATTCGCCGGGCCAGGTCCTCAGGGTCCAGTGGGTCGTAAAACGCATGCGAGATGCCGTAGCGTGCCAGCTCGACGGCCGCGAAATCCTTGCCAGGCCCGTAAGCGTTGTCCGGGATCAGCACCTCGTCGCCCGTTTTGAGCAACGCCAGATTCACCGAGGCAATGGCAGCCAGCCCACTGGGCACCAGCACGCATTCGCGCCCACCTTCCAGGGTGCACAAGCGCTCTTCCAAAATGAAGGTGGTGGGGGTGCCGTGCAGGCCGTAGGTGTAGCCCGTCTTGTCCTTCCACTCGCGGCTGCGCATGGCAGCCACGTTGGGGAAAATCACGGTAGAGGCCTTGAACACCCCCGGCTGGGGGGCCGCAAAATCTGCGGGCGGCTGGTAGCGGTGGTGAACGATCTGGGTGGAAATATCAGGGGCGCGGTCTTCTTGCTTCATGCCGCGCATGGTAGCGCTTCAGCACCTTGGCCCAGGGCCTCGTCAACGGAGGCACTGGGCGTCGGGTATGCAAGCATCAGCCTGCAGAAACCACCAGCAGGTTGGTCACCGAAGTCACGCCCTTGACGCTCTTGGCAATGGTTTGGGCGCGGTCCTTGGCGGCCAGGCTGGGGGCGGGGCCATTCAGCGTGACGGCGCCCCCCTGTGTGTCCACATTGATCTTGATGGCGCTCAGATCAGGGTCTTTGGCCAGCCCCGCAGACACCTGGGCCGTGATGGAAGCGTCGTCCACCTTCTCCATCGCGGTGTTGGCAGCTTGCTTGGCCGAATCGCCCAGGTCCTTCGCAGCCACTTCGGCCCGTTCAGCGCCCTTTTCCACTTGCACTTCGGCCTTTTGCATGGCGGCTTCGGACTTAGCTCGGGCATCGGCGGCGGCTTGCTCTGTCTTTTCTACAGCGGAATCCAGGCGTTGGCCCACGGTGGGCTCTTCGGTTTTGCTGCAGGCCATCAGGCCCAAGGCCAGCGCGCTGACGGCCAACATCGACGCCACGCGGGTGGCTTTGGAAGTCACACCCATGGTCTGGACGGTGGGTTGGTTCATCTCGGTGGTTTGCATCAGAAATCTCCTTGCGGATAAAGACATGGCTGAACTGTAGGCAGCTGGCCTGCCCCGTCGGGTCAGACGGCTCGCAAAGGCGTGTAGGACAAAACACTGCAATCCCAGCGCGCTTTGTCACGCCCAGCCATCTCCAAAGGCCCCACAGCGCGACAATCACTGCATGCCTCGCATTTCTTTCAGCTCCTGGTTGCCTTTTCTAGCGTGGCCCCGGCCCAGCGCTGCGTTGCTGCGCGGCGAATTCTGGGCGGGCATGACGGTGGGCCTCATGCTCGTGCCCCAGGGGGTTGCCTATGCAGCGCTGGCGGGCATGCCGCTGGTCACGGGCATTTATGCATCGCTGTTGCCTGCCTTGGTGGCGGTGCTGTTCAGTGCCTCCACCCGGCTGGGCGTAGGCCCCACGGCACTGACGAGCCTGCTCATTGGCGCATCGCTGACCGGGCTGGCCGAGGCCGGCAGCGCCCAGTGGGTGCAAATGGCCGTGTGGATTGCACTGCTTTGTGGGGCCTTGCAGTGCGTGATGGGCTTGGTGCGCTTTGGCTGGGTGGTCAATGTGGTCACCTCGCCCGTGCTCAGCGGCTTTACACAGGCCGCTGCCTTGCTGATTTTGTCTTCGCAGCTAGGGGCACTCACCGGCTTGCGGGCCGACTTCAGTGCGCTGCTGCACACGCCTTCTCTGGGGCTTTTTGACCTGACGGCGGCGGCATTCGGCTTGGGCGCTGTGGTCGCGCTGTGGCTGGCCAAGCGGCTCAAACCCACCTTTCCGGCCGCCATCGTGGTGGTGGGCCTGGCGGGCGGCATCAGCTGGATCAGCGGCTACGCCGATGCGGGTGGCGCAGTGGTGGGGCACCTGCCGCAAGGGTTGCCAAGCTTGCAGTGGCCCGGGCTTTTGCCTTGGACAGACTTTTCTTCGCTGCTCATGCCTGTGCTGGTCATTACCCTGGTGAGCTTTTTGGAAACCGCCTCCAGCGCCAAGGTCGAGAGCCAGCGTTCCAGTGAGCGTTGGAACGAAAACCAGGACCTGATTGGCCAGGGCCTGTCCAAAATCAGCAGCGGGCTGTGCGGCAGCTTTGCCACCAGCGCATCGTTTTCTCGCTCGGCCATCAACCTGTATGCAGGCGCGCAAAGTGGTTGGGCCACCGTGTTTTCCATCCTCGTGGTGCTGGTGGTGCTGTTGTGGCTTACTCCGGCGCTGTACTACGTGCCGCAATCGGCCCTGGCGGCCATTGTGGTGACGGCGGTGTTCAGCCTCATCAAACCAGCCACCTTCACCCGCCTGTGGCGGACGTCGCGGGTGGAGTCGGTCATCGCATTGGTCACCTTTGCCTTGACCCTGGCCACCGCACCACGCATGTATTGGGGTGTTTTGGCCGGTTTGGTGATGAACCTGTGCCACTTTCTGTACCAGCGCCTGCACCCCCGCATCATCGAGGTAGGCCTGCACCCGGACGGTAGCCTGCGCGACCGCCACTTGTGGAACCTGCCCCCCCTGGCGCCCGAACTGCTGGCGCTTCGCATGGATGCAGAGCTGGACTTTGCCTCTGCAAGCGCCCTGGAGCGCTGGGTGATGGAGCACTTGAGCGCCCACCCCGAGATCAAGCACCTGTGCCTGATGGCCCAACCCGTCAACCGCATTGACGTGACCGGCCTGGAAACCTTTGCCCAACTGCATGCACAGATGCTGGCGCGGGGTGGTTGCCTGCATGTGAGTGGACTCAAGTTGCCGGTCGAGGCGGCACTGCGCAAAGCGGGCCTGCTGCCAGCGGCCGCCGGGTTGGTCACCTACCGCACCGATGCCGATGCCCTTGTCGCCCTGCAGCAACTCCCACCCCGGGTAACACCTCTGTGATCGTGCAGAAATTGCAATCGCACGACCGACCCCGCTGATACACTCAATCAACTTTAGAAGCAACCATTTGTGTCTGACTCGGCGGCCCCTCACCTCGTAGACCTGCGCGATCTGCGCCTGGATACTGCCCATGCCCTGGTTGCCCAAGTAACCGGCAGCAGCGCAGCGCCCAGCCTGGACCGTTCACACCCCCGTCAATACCTGCAAAGCGTCATCGATGGCCTGTGCGAACTTTCGCTGAAAGACCCGCTGACGGGCTTGGCCAATCGGCGCCATTTTCGGGCCGTGCTGGAGCGCGAGATCGACCGCGTGACCCGTTCAGGTGAAGCCGCCTTGCTGTTGATGCTGGACATCGACCACTTCAAAAAGGTCAACGACACCCACGGCCACCTGGCTGGCGACATGGTGCTGCAGTCTGTAGCGCGCACCTTGGCAGCTTGCGTGCGCCCCATGGACACCCTGGCCCGATACGGTGGCGAGGAATTCGCCGTGGTGCTACCCGCTTGCCAATCTGCGTTTGGCACCGTGGTGGCCGAGCGCATCCGCCGCGCTGTGGCCAACACACCGATTCGCATTTCCCCGTCGATTGAACTCAACGTCTCCGTGAGCATTGGCGGGGCGTTTGCCCTTCAATGGATTCGCTCCACCACATTGCTGTGGATTGACCGCGCCGATCACCAGCTCTATCAGGCAAAATCGGCCGGACGCAACTGCGTGAGCATCGAGGAGCAGCCCGACAGCACGGTCAGTGCCGAAGAGAAGAGCTTGTTGTTTGGCCCGCTGTATTCACCTTCTGGCTGGGGCGATCTTCCGCCTCCCCTGGATGCAACAGGCAGCGCCTACTGAAAGTTAGATGATGAGCGACGCGCTGTCCCCCCAACCCACTACACCCAACGCCACGCCGCAGCAGGCTGCTCCTGCGGCGGGTGCACGCATCATCGCCGTTACCAGCGGCAAAGGCGGTGTGGGCAAAACATTTGTGTCCGCCAACCTGGCCGCAGCGCTGACCCGCCGAGGCCAGCGCGTGCTGGTGCTGGACGCTGACCTGGGCCTGGCCAACCTGGATGTGGTGCTGAATCTTCACCCCAAGATCACACTGCACGATGTGTTCACCGGCAAAGCCAGCCTGGACGAAGCCGTGATCAAGGCGCCCGGCGGCTTTTCTGTGCTGCTGGCAGGCTCGGGCATGGTCGAGTACTCGCGCCTCACGCCCGAAGTGCGCAGCCAGTTTCTGAACGTCATCCAGGCGCTGACCCCACAGTACGACGTGGTGCTGCTGGACACTGGCGCGGGCATTTCCGATGTGGTGCTGTTCTCCATCTCCCTCGCCTCTGAAGTGCTGATCGTGGCCACGCCCGAGCCCACCTCACTGACGGACGCCTACGCCGCCATCAAGGTGCTGGCGATGCAGCAAAAGCGCCAGCATGTGCGCATCGTGATCAACCAGGCGGCACGCCCTGGCGATGGCCGCGCCATCACCAGCCAGTTGCAACAGGTGCTGGACCGTTTTGTCAGCACCCAATCGGGCCGCCCGGTGCGGCTGATTCACATGGGCGACATCCCAGCCGACCCCTCGGTGCGCGACGCCGTGATGCGCAGGCAACTGCTGCTGCTGAACACCCCAGGCTGCCCCGCGGCCCTGGCGATCTCGCAACTGGCCAATAAGATCGAAACCGCGCTGCTGACGCAGACTGCATAGTCCGGCGCCAGCCTACGCGCTGGCCGGGTGGAGTTACTGCGGCCTGCGCTTGTTGGCATACAGCCCTTTCCCGCGGGCTCGCTCTGGCTTAGTGGCCAATGCCCATGGCGAAGTGCGATAGAGCTCAGCAAACCTCTTTCAAGATTCACTTTCGTACCCAACACCCGCCTTTTGCCGTGACTGCTGTCCTCAACATCTCCTGCTACAAGTTTGTGCCCCTTCCTGACGCAGAGGTGCTGCGCGAGCAGTTGCACGCCCGCGCAGTGGCTTTGGGCTTGAAGGGCACGATTTTGTTGGCCGAAGAAGGCATCAACTTCTTTTTGGCGGGCGATGCCGCTTCTGTGCGGGGCTTTGTCGACACCCTGCGTGGCGACGAGCGGTTTGCGGATCTGGACCCCAAGGAGAGCTGGTCAGACACGGTGCCGTTTCGCAAGATGCTGGTCAAGGTCAAGCGCGAGATCATCCGCATGGACCACCCCACCATCCGCCCCGCGCAAGGCCGCGCCCCGGCCGTTGCCCCCGCGACGCTGCGCCGCTGGCTGGAGCAAGGCCACGACGACGATGGCCGCGAAGTGGTGACCCTGGACACCCGCAATACTTTTGAGGTGGACGCAGGCACTTTCGACAACGCGATTGACTGGCGCATTGGCAAGTTCACCGAGTTTCCCGCAGCACTCCAAGCCCACAAGGCCGCCCTGCAAGACAAGACCGTGGTGAGTTTTTGCACCGGGGGTATCCGCTGCGAAAAAGCCGCCATCCTGATGCAAGAGGAAGGCCTGGAGCATGTGTACCAGCTCGAGGGCGGCATCCTCAAGTACTTTGAGCACACCGATGGTGCGCATTACCACGGCGGCTGCTTCGTGTTTGATGAGCGGGCTGTATTGGCCACCGACCTCTCGGCACCAGAATCGGCCGATATCGCTATCAAAAAATGAGCTGCTAGCGCTTTATCAGAAAGCGCTAGAGGCATTTTTTGGCAAAAAACAATTGACTGTGTGAGACACACGCCCGTCAGGGCTTGAAGCGGTGTGCTGGCAAGGGGATGAATTCTGTCTCACCAGGCACCTGCCCCATGCGTTGCGCTTCCCAGTCGCTGGCGGCCTGCACGATCCGCTCCTTGCGGGACGAGACAAAATTCCACCAGATATGGCGGCGTTCCGCCAAGGCATCGCCGCCCACCAACATGCAGCGCACGGGCGCAGAACCCGCACGCAAGGCCAGGGGGCGGTCGGTGGGCAAGACCGCCATGGTGTGCGGCTCCAGCGTCTCATCGGCCACAGCCACGGCTGCGTCCACCGCATACAGGCCCAGCTCCTGCGCCATGCCTGCAGGCAGCCTCAATTGGCCGTTGGCAGGCAACTGGATGTCAAGGTACAACGCCGGGGCCAAGCTGGCCACAGGCGACTGCGCCCCCCAGGCCTGCCCCACCAGCACCCGCACCGTAGCGTCGTCCACTTGCAACTGCGCAATGGCATCGGCAGGCGTGTGCACAAAACTTGGGGCAGCTTCCTCTTGCTCCGGTGGAAGCGCCGCCCACAGTTGAATGCCGTGGTTCACATAGGTGGCGTTGGCCAGGGAGTCCGGGCGGCGCTCGGAATGCACGATGCCGCGCCCTGCAGTCATCCAGTTGATGGCGCCCGGCTCAATCTGCTGCACGCAACCCAAACTGTCGCGGTGCAGGATGGCGCCCGAAAACAGATAAGTCACCGTGGCCAAGCCGATGTGCGGATGGGGGCGCACATCGTGCTCGGACTCCGGCACCACCGTGGCCGGGCCAAAGTGGTCAAAGAACAAGAAGGGCCCCACCGACTGGCGCGCCATGGCAGGCAGCAGCCTGCGCACTTTAAAGCCGCCGCCCAGGTCTTTGTCATGGGGGTGGATGCGTTCAATGGAAGTCATGGCGGCCCTTTAGTTCAGAGGTGAGGCGTTGCGTTGAGGCGGAGTACGGTGGCTGGGCGGCACCACGGCCGCCCAGCCACGCACTCACGTCAAAGACGAATCAAGCCTTGAAACGCGCCGCGATGTCGGCCACGCGCTTGCCGAACAGCTTGGCGGTGTCCAGGTCACCCTGGGGGATTTCAGCGACGGAGGCATCGGAGGGAGACTGCACCAGCAAGCCCACCGAGCCGCCCAGGTTGTTCACATCATTGCGCGTAGCGGCTTTGGCATTGGCAGGCATCAGGCCCAGGCTCACCCACAGGCCGCCGTGCTGCGACGCCAGGGTCTGCAGGTACACCAGCGTCACTTGCTTGTCGCCATTGAAGCTGGCGCTGTTGGTGAAGCCGGCAAACACCTTGTCTTGCCAAGCGCGTGAAAACCAGGCTTTAGACGACGCATCGGCAAACTTTTTGAACTGCCAGCTGGGGCCACCCATGTAGGTGGGGGTGCCAAAGATGATGGCATCGGCAGCATTGAGCGTGTCCCAGCCCCCTTCGGGCAGGTTGCCGTCGGCATCAATGGCCAACAACTGGGCGCCAGCCCCTTCGGCCACCAGTTGCGCCACGCGCTGGGTGTGACCATAGCCGGAGTGATAAACCACAACGATTTGAGACATGAAAGCTCCTGTGATGAAAAACGACTGACAACGAAACAAACTTCAAAGCGGGCCCTGCGCAATGAAGGGCCCATGCAGGCGTCAACCCTCCAGGTCGAACACCAGCACCTCAGCGTCCTGCCCTGCGGACAGGGTGACAAACGGCTCGTCCACCAGCATGGCGGCATCACCGGTGCGCAGGCATTCTCCATTGGCCTGCACTTGCCCGCGCACCACGTGCACATAACCCTTGCGCCCGGTCTTCAATGGCAAGGTGGCCGTTTCTGCGCCGTCAAAAAGGCCAGCATACAGCGATGCATCGGCGTGGATCGTGACAGAGCCCAAGGCTCCGTCAGGCGACGCCACCAAGCGCAAGGCCCCGCGCTTTTCAGCCGCAGAAAACCCGGTTTGCTCATAGCCTGGCGCAATGCCGCGCACATTGGGCTCAATCCAGATCTGCAGGAAGTGCGTGGTTTGCCCCTCGGCATGGTTGAACTCGCTGTGCATCACGCCCGTGCCCGCACTCATGCGCTGCACGTCGCCCGGCGGAATGCCTTTGACATTGCCCATGCTGTCTTTGTGGGCCAGCTCACCAGAGAGCACATAGCTGATGATTTCCATGTCGCGGTGGCCATGGGTGCCAAAGCCGGTGCCAGGGGCAATACGGTCTTCGTTGATGACGCGCAGGTTGCCAAAACCCATGTGCTGCGGGTCGTAGTAGCCTGCGAATGAAAAGCTGTGGAACGACTGCAGCCAGCCATGGTCGGCGTAGCCTCGGTCTTGGGATTTACGAACAGTCAGCATGGGGATTGCTCCTTTCAATGCCTCCACTGTAGGCCTCGCCTGCGGCCTTCTGGCTCTGATCGATTGATGGCATCATTCAAAATGCTTGAACAAAAATAAGCCCACCATGCAAAACGCACGCGATGTCCTGACCCCGGACAGCTTGACCATGCTGCAAGTGATTGCCGAGGCGGGCAGTTTTGCCGCCGCAGCGCGCCAACTGGGGCTGGTGCCCAGCGCACTCACCTACCGGGTGCGGCAGATTGAGGATGCGCTGGATGTGCTGCTGTTTGACCGCAGCGCCCGGCAAGCCAAGCCAACCGAGGCCGGGGCCGAGTTGCTGCGCGAGGGCAATCGCCTGTTGCAAGACATCGATGCGGTGGCCAACCGCGTGCGCCGCGTGGCCACGGGCTGGGAGCCACAGCTCACACTCTCCATCGACGGCGTGATCTCCCCCCACACCATGCTGGAGCTGGTCGATGCGTTCTACGCCATGTCGCCCCCCACCCGGCTCAAGCTGCGCGACGGCATCATGACCGGCACCCGCGAGGCTCTGACCTCTGGGCGGGCCGATCTCGCCATCGGCGTGTCTGGCATGGCCTCAGATGTCGCGGGTTTGCAGCAAGAGTTGTTGGGCGACTTGCTGTTCATCTATGTCGTGGCCCCACACCACCCCCTGGCCAACATGCCCGAGCCGATCACCGATGCCGTCATGCTGCGCCACCGCGCCGTGGCCGTGGCCGACTCGGCCTTGCGGGGCGGCATGACCATGGGCTTGCTGGGCGGGCAAGACGTGCTGACAGTGGACACCATGCAGGCCAAGGTGCAGGTGCAATTGCGGGGCCTGGGTGGCGGCTTTTTGCCCGAACCCATGGTGCGCCCCTATGTGGAAGCAGGCCGCCTGGTGGCCAAGCGCGTGGCGCGCCCTGAGCGCTATGTGCGGCTGCACTACGCATGGGGCGGCCCTGGCTTCACTGCGCCGGGGCGGGCCTTGCAATGGTGGCTGCAGCAACTGCAAAGCCCCGCCACGCGCAAGGCTCTGCTGGAAAACCACCACCATTTCTGACCCGAAACACCCTGGCACGCGTGTAGAGTGGGCCTTGTTGGATTTCATTGTCGACCGTCTTCTTACGCTGTCACCGAAAGGCAACCCATGAGCAAAACCACCCCTCGCCCCGCCAAGCGGCCCCGACGCACCGACACATCCTCCCCGGCCACAGCCGCCACCCCTGGCCGAGGCGCTCGCCACTTCGCCATCATTGGCGCAGGCATGGCAGGCATTGCCTGCGCCCGCACCTTGGTCCAGGCTGGCCACCAGGTCACAGTGTTTGAGCAGGCTGCCGCCCCCGGCGGGCGCACGGCCACCGTCGATAGCGCCTTTGGCTCGTTTGATGCTGGCGCCCAGTACTTCACGGTGCGCGACCCGCGCTTTGCGCGCGCCATCGACACCGTGCCCGGCCTGTGCAAGCCCTGGAGCGCCAACAACGTGCGCGTGCTGGACGCTTCGGGCCGCGTCACCTCGCCCGGGCTGCTGTCGCGCGAAGCGCACTGGGTGGCCAGCCCCGGCATGCAGTCGCTGGTGGCCACCTGGGCCCAGCCGCTGGAGCAAGCCGGGCGCGTCCAGCTGAACGCGCAAGTCCATCGCATTGAAAGGGATTCGTTGAACCCCACCGGCTGGCAGGTGCGCACCGAGGGGCCCGGCGGATCACAGCATGTGTACGCAGGCTTTGATGCCGTGCTGCTGAGCCAGCCCGCCACCGCATCGCAAGCCTTGCTGGCCAAGTCGGCCATTGACAGCACCTTGACCCCATCGCTGGCCAAGGTCGCCATTGCGCCCTGCTGGACACTGATGCTGGCCTACCCCCAGGCAGTGCGCCCGGATCTGGCTACGTTGGGCCCCCAATGGAACGTGGCCCGCAGCACCCACCACCGCATTGCCTGGCTGGCGCGTGAATCGTCCAAACCCGGCCGAGGCTCTGTTGAGCGCTGGACGGTGCAGGCCAACCCCGCCTGGTCGGCAGAGCACCTGCAAGACAGCGAGGCCCGCGTGCAGGCCAAGCTGCTCAAAGCCTTTGCCGAAGTGACCGGCCTGCGCGCCGAGCCTGCCCACGCCGCCCTGCAGCGCTGGACCTATGCCCAAACCACCCATGCACTGGGCAAAAGCCATGTCTGGGATGCCAGCCTGGGGCTGGGTGCCTGTGGTGACTGGTGCCTGGGACATCGCCTGGAAGACGCTTTCATCTCCGGACTGGAGCTGGCGCTCGCCGTGAAATGACCCTGGCTGGAGGCACGAACGCTGCAAATGCCCGGGGCTATGTGGGGCGCTTTGCGCCCTCGCCCACCGGGCCATTGCATGCGGGCTCTTTGGTGGCCGCATTGGCCAGCTGGCTGGATGCGCGCGCCGCCCAAGGCCAATGGCTGGTGCGGCTGGAGGATATCGATACCCCGCGCTGCATCCCCGGGGCCGACCAGACCATCCTGCACCAATTGGAGCGCTGCGGCCTGCACCCCGATGCCCCGCCGGTTTGGCAATCACAACGCGGCGCGCTGTACCAAACTGCACTGGACGCCCTGTGCGCCCAGGGGTTGGCCTACCCCTGCGCCTGCTCGCGCAAAGAAATTGAAGAAGCCCACACCGCACGCGGCCATGCCAAAGAGCGGCATGCAGCGCTGCCCTACCCCGGCACCTGCCGCACCGGGCTGCATGGGCGCCCGGCCAGGGCATGGCGCTTCCACACGGAGAGTTTTATCGAAAAACGCCCTCCAGGGCTCGCAGAAAAAGCGCAAGAAGCTATCAATTCAATAGCATCCAACACGCTGATCTGGCATGACCGCAGGCTGGGCCAGCAAGCCCAGGATGTTTGCCAAGCCGTGGGCGACTTTGTGCTCAAACGGGCCGATGGCCTGTGGGCCTACCAGTTGGCCGTGGTGGTCGACGATGCCGAGCAAGGCATCACCCACATCGTGCGGGGCGAGGACCTGGCCGACAACACGCCGCGCCAAATCCTGCTGCAACAAGCACTGGGCCTGCCCCCCCCCACCTACCTGCACACCCCGCTGGTGCTGGGTGCCAATGGCGAAAAGCTCTCCAAACAAAACGGTGCAGCGGCACTGGACCTGAGCGACCCACTGGCCGCACTGCGCCAAGCCGCGCAGGCCCTGGGTTTGCCTGCGCTGGCACATCCACACAACATTTCTGTAGCAGATGCCTTGGCGCTGTGGGCCAAGGCCTGGCCGCGAATCTACAATGGCGCATCGTGATCGAACAGAACAATATTTCCCTTGACGCAGAGCCCACCGCTTTGCCCACGTCCACAGCGGGCGCTGCCCCCGCTGGTGTGGCCTATCCCAAAACCATCAAGAGCTTCGTGCGCCGCGCTGGCCGTACGACCACAGGCCAGGCCAAGGCCTTTGAAGACCTGGGCCCCCGCTTTTTGCTGAACTACCAAGCCGCGCCGCTGGATGCCCCCGCCGCCTTTGGCCGCGCCGCACCTTTGATCCTGGAAATCGGTTTCGGCATGGGCGAGGCCACCGCCCACATTGCCCGCGTGCGCCCCGATGACAACTTTCTGTGCTGCGAAGTGCACGAACCCGGCGTGGGTGCGCTGCTCAAGCGCATTGGCGAGCACGACATCACCAACATCCGCATCCTCCAGCACGACGCCGTGGAAGTCATTGACCACATGCTGCCCCTGGGTACGCTCGATGGTGTCCATGTCTTTTTTCCAGACCCCTGGCACAAGACCAAGCACAACAAGCGCCGACTGATCCAGTCGCCCTTGGTGGCCAAGCTGGCCGCCCGCCTCAAGCCCGGTGGCTACCTGCACTGCGCCACCGACTGGCAGCCCTACGCAGAGCAAATGCTTGAAGTGCTGGGCCAGGAGCCCTTGCTCGTCAACACGGCCGAAGGCTACGCCCCGCAACCTGCGTACCGTCCACTCACCAAGTTCGAAAACCGCGGCTTGCGTCTGGGGCATGGGGTGTGGGATATCGTGTTCACACGCCGCAATTAATGCCCTGACACGGCTGTACGTACTTCCTTGACTATGAAGCCCATACTGCAACACCTGGTTGAAATGACCGGCCACCGCGATCACTTGCGGCTTGAAGTGTCGGTGCTCTCCACCCTGCAAAAGCTCAGCAGCATCAAGGAAGTGCGGGCGCTGGAACTCTTTACCGACCAGGGCGAGCCGCACATCCGGCCACGCACCTGGGTACAAGAGGGGCAGCTGGTATCCACCGACTCCGAAGCCGCAGCAGACCCCCGCAAGGAGCCGCTGGAACGCTACCCCGAGCTGTTTGAATGCGTAACCAAGCAAGGCGACAGTGCCCTGGCCAACCCACGCCCCGGTCGCCACACCCTGTGGCTGCCGGTGTGGATGCATGAAAAGGTCAGCACCTGCCTGGAAATCACGCAGTCGCGCCCCTTCTCGGCTCACAAGCTCGATGTGCTCAAAGGCGTGTTCCTGGTCTACCAGAACTACCAGAGCCTGCTCGACTACTCCGAGCGCGATGCGCTCACAGGCCTGTTCAACCGCAAGACGTTTGACGAGCAATTTGCGCGCACCGCCTCGCCAGGCCTGAGCAGCAACCGGCCCAAGAACGCGGAGTCCATGATTGGGGAAGAAGTGCTCACCCAAAGCGAGCCGGTGCAGAACTGGCTGGCAGTGGTGGACATTGACCACTTCAAGCTGGTGAATGACCGGTTTGGCCACTTGTACGGCGACGAAGTGCTGATCCTGATTGCCAACATCCTGCGCACGTCTTTCCGCTCGCATGACCGCATCTTCCGCTTTGGCGGCGAAGAGTTTGTGGTGCTGCTGCGCAACACCACCCTGAGCAAAGCCCACAAGGTGTTCAATCGCTTCCGCGAGACGGTGCAAGAGCACCACTTCCCGCAAGTAGGGAACGTCACGGTGAGCCTGGGCTTTGTGGGCACTTCGCGCGGCTCCCCGGTGGAAATCCTGGGCCAGGCCGACCAAGCCCTGTACTACGCCAAAGAACACGGCCGCAACCAGGTTCGGTTCTATGAAGACCTGATTGCCTCAGGCGAGCTGGCCACCAAGGTGGCCAACGACGACGTAGAGCTGTTCTGATCGGCGGGCCCGTTTGGGCTCGCCTTGGTCCTTTTCACTTTCCACGCTCTGCACCCGCCCGGCAGGACAACACCCGCTGCGCTTGGCAGTGCTTTGGGCCCTTACACGGCTGACGCCGCCAATGCGGCCAAGGCGCTGCGCGCCACCTCGGCAATGGCGGCCTCGCGTTGTTCGGGCTTGGCCTTGGACTGCGTGAGGTAGCAGGTCAGCAGCACGGGCGCACCACCACCCTGGGGCCACAGCACGCCGATGTCGTTGGTAGTGCCGCTGCTGCCCGCCGTGCCCGTTTTGTCCCCCACCCTCCAGCCCGGTGCACCTGCCCGCAGGCGCTTGTCGCCCGTGCTTGTTTCTACCAGCCAGCGCTGCAGCGTGGCGCGAGACGCGGGCGTGAGGGCATCGCCCAGCACCAGCTTTTGCATGGTCTGCAGCATGGCCAGTGGCGTGGTGGTGTCGCGTGGATCGCCTACAGCGGCTTCGTTCAGCGTGGGCTCGTTGCGGTCCAGCCGCGTGACCGTGTCGCCCAGGGTGCGCAGGTAGGCCGTGAGCGCGCTGGGGCCACCATGGCGTGCCAGCAGCAGATTGGCGGCGGTGTTGTCGCTCAGGCTCACGGTGGCAGAGCACAGCTCGCCCACCGTCAGGCCGCCACCGGCCCCGGCCTTGGGGCCACTCACCGGCGAATAGTCCACCACCTCGCTGGCCGGGTACTGCACCCGGGCATCCAAGCGCTCTTTGCCCTGGTCAACCAACGCCAGCATCCAGCCCGCCAGGGGCAGCTTGAAGGTGCTGCACATGGCAAAGCGCTCGTCCTGCCTCCAGCCCAGCGCCAGGCCGCTGCCCGTGTCCAGCAGGGCAGCGCCCAGCCGCCCTTGCGCGTTGCGCTCGATCTGGGTCAGGGCCTGCTGCCACTGCTGCGCCACGGCCGCACCGGGTGTGCGCGCTGCAGCACAACCCCACAGGGGCATCAGTGCAGCCGTTGCCAGCCCCCAGGAAAACTCTCGTCTTTGCATCGCCATCATTCACCTCGTTTGAGAAAGATGCGAACGATACGGGGGATGCAACGCACCCACCAGCGGCAATAATTGCACCCAGCCCCCAGAAAAACTTATGCATACCCTGCACCTGCGCCAGCAGTTGCCACCACGCCATGCACTTGCCTCTGAACGCCCTGCGTGCCTTTGAGGCATCTGCCCGGCACCTGAACCTGACCCGT
Organism: Acidovorax sp. 56; assembly: GCF_002749705.1. Taxonomy (NCBI): domain Bacteria; kingdom Pseudomonadati; phylum Pseudomonadota; class Betaproteobacteria; order Burkholderiales; family Comamonadaceae; genus Acidovorax; species Acidovorax sp. 56. The sequence goes on along the minus strand of NZ_PEEV01000001.1, from coordinate 766,004 downwards.
GCGGCGCAAGAGCTGCATGTGACGCAAACAGCGGTGAGCCAGCACATCCGCAACCTGGAAGAACGCCTGGGCAAGCCCTTGTTTCGGCGCCTGCCGCGTGGCCTGGCCTTGACCGACGAGGGCCAGGCGCTGCTGCCCACCTTGAGCGACGCCTTTGCCCGCATGGAAGCCGCGCTGGAGCAGATCCGCGACACCCGCCCGCGCGAAGTGCTGACAGTGGGCGTGGTGGGCACCTTTGCCGTGGGCTGGCTGCTGCCCCGGCTGCGGCATTTTCAGCAAAGCTGCCCGTTTGTGGACTTGCGCCTGCTCACCCACAACAACCGGGTCGATATGGCGGGCGAAGGGCTGGACTACGCCATTCGCTTTGGCGACGGTGCCTGGCACGGCACGCATGCCGAACGCATTTTGCAAGCCCCGTTGTCGGCCATGTGTACGCCCGCCCTGGCCCAGGGGCTGCAGCAACCCGCCGACCTGGCCCGGCTGCCCCTGCTGCGCAGCTACCGCGCCGACGAGTGGACCGCCTGGTTTGCAGCGGCGGGCCTGCCCTGCCCGGTGCTGCGGGGCGCGGTGTTTGATTCGTCCCTGACGCTGGCCGAAGCCGCCGCCCAAGGCGCCGGGGTGGCCCTGCTGCCGGTGGCCCTCTTCACACGCGAGTTACAGCAAGGCCGGCTGGTGCAACCCTTTGCGCTGGAGCTGCAGCGCGGCGCCTACTGGCTCACCCACCTGCAGTCGCGCAGCGCTACGGCTGCCATGCAGGCGTTTGCACAATGGCTGCTGGCGCAAGCCCATTCGGCCAGCGCAGGCCTGCCCGCGCCCGATGCGGCGGTGCCTGAAGCAAAGCAGGCGCCCTTTGAAGACCATTAACCAAATAGGCCTCTAGCGCTTGACAAATAAGCGCAAGCAGCTACGCTTTTGATAGCAAAACATCTTTGAAAGGCTGTGGCCCGTCAGCCCACAAACACCCCTGCCAAGTGCGTCTGCAGTGCGCTGGCACCCACGGTTGCCAGGCCAAACGCCCCTGGTTGGCGCAACCACTGCTGCATGAGTCCCTCCACCAAAGCGAACACGCCCAGGGCCGCCACCGCAGGCTCAATGCCGGGGCGCAGCGCGCCTTGGGCGGCGGCCTGGGCCAATGCGTTTTGAAAGCACAGCAGGCCCGCCTGGCGGTGGGCCTGCTGCACCTCCACCAACCGCTGGTGGCCCTGCCCCACGCTCCACGGCCCCAAGATGCACAGCAAGCGCTGGGCTGGCACGGAGGCCTCCAGCCAGGCCAAAGGCGCTGTGCCCAGGCGCACCAGCGCCTGCCGCAACGCCAAAGGGCTGCCCGCCTGCACGGCACTGGGCAAGGGCCGCACCACCTGCCAGGGCAGCTGCGTTTCGTCCAGCAACGCCTCCAGCAAGTCGCTCTGGTCCCTGAAGTGCCAATACACCGCACCACGCGTCACGCCAGCGCGGTGGGCCACCTCTTGCATGGCGCTGTGCGCCCAGCCACGCTCCGCAAAAAGCTGCGCGGCAGACTCCAGAATGCGCTGGCGGGTGGCCTGCGCCTGTTCCTGCGTTCTGCGGGCCATGGGGGCGTGCGCTACAGGGTGGACGCACTGCCCGACCAACCGCCCCCCAGCGCCTTGTACAGCGTGACGCCATTGGTCAGCTGGGCCAGGCGGGTGCCGATCAGGGTCTGGCGCGCGCCGTACCACGAGCGCTGGGCGTCCAGCACATCCAGGTAGCTGTCCACGCCCCGGTCAAACCGGGCTTGCGACATCTGCAGCACCTCGCCACTGGCCTGCACCAGGGCATTTTGGGCCTGCAGCTGGTCGCCCACGGCGCTGCGCTGGGCCAGCGCATCGGCCACTTCGCGGAAGGCGGTCTGGATGGCTTTTTCGTACTGCGCGAGCGCAATGCCCTGCGCGGCTTTGGCGCTGTCCAGGTTGGCCTGGTTGGCACCGCCATCAAAAATGGGCAGGCTGATCTGGGGGATGAAGCTCCTGCTGCCCGAGCCCGCCTTGAACAGGCTCGACAAGTCCGCACTGCTGCTGCCCGCCGTGGCGGTGAGGCTGATACGCGGGTAGAACGCAGCACGCGCCGCCCCGATGTTGGCGGTGGCGGCCTTGAGCTGGTGCTCGGACTGCAACAAATCGGGCCGGCGCAACAGCAGATCGGACGGCACCCCCGCAGGCAGCGTGGGCAAGGCGTTCAGCGTGTCGGCCAGCACCTGGGGCGCCAGCGCCTCGGGCACGGGCGTGCCCAGCAGCAGCGCCAGAGCGTTGCGGTCTTGCGCGACCTGGCCGGTGTAGCGGGCCACATCCACGCGGGCGCTTTCCACACTGGTTTGCAGCTGGCGCAGCGTCAGGGCTGAGGCAGCGCCCAGCTCAAACCGCGTCTGGGTGAGGCGGTACGACTCGCTTTGGCTGCGCAGGGTCTCTTGCGCCAAAGCCAGGCGCTCCAGGTCGGCAGCCCAGGTGAGGTAGGCGGTGGTCACCTCGGCCACCAGGCTGATGTGCGTGGTGCGGCGGGCCTGCTCGGTGGCCAGAAACTGCTCCAGCGCCTGGTTGCTGAGGTTGCGCACGCGGCCAAACAGGTCCAGCTCATACGCACTCACGCCCAGGTTGGCGCTGTACTGGTGGCTGGTGATGGCCGTGCCTGCTCCCGACAAGCTGGCCGGGGTGCGTGCTGCTGTGCCGCTGCCCGTGGCGTTCACCGCGGGCAGGGTTTGCGCATCTTGCACGCGGTATTGGGCGCGGGCCTGTTCGATGTTGAGCACGGCCACACGCAGGTCGCGGTTGTTCGCCAGGGCCAGCTCAATCAGGCTGCGCAACTTGGCATCGGCAAAGAACGTGCGCCAGTCGACGTCGGCGGTGGCACCGCTTTGTGGGGTGCCGTCGTCGGCCGCATCCGGGTAGGCCGCAGGCACGGGCGCAGCGGGCTGCTCATAGGTGGGGGCCAGGTTGGCACAGCCGGTCAGCACCAGGGCGGCGGCCAGCAGGGACAAGGTCAGGGAACGGGGCATTTCAGTGGCCTTCCGACAAAACAGGGGTGGCAGCGTGCACATTCGCACCAGAGGCGGGCTTTTGGCGCCCAAACAGCTTTTGCACGATCACGAAGAACAGCGGCACGAAGAAGATGGCCAGCACCGTGCCGGTGACCATGCCACCCACCACGGCCGTGCCCAGCGCGTTTTGCGCACCGGCGCCCGCGCCCTTGCTCAGCATCAGCGGCAGCACACCCAGGATGAACGCCAGCGACGTCATCAGGATAGGCCGCAGCCGCATGCGTGCCGCCGTGATGGCCGACTCGACCAGCGAGTGGCCCTGCGCATACAACTCCTTGGCAAATTCCACGATCAAGATGGCGTTTTTGGACGCCAGCCCCACCGTGGTCAGCAGCCCGACCTGGAAGTACACATCGTTCATCTTCCACGTCAGCACCGCGCCCGCCAGCGTGCCCAGAACGCCCAGCGGCACCACCAGCAGCACCGAGAACGGAATCGACCAGCTCTCGTACAGCGCCGCCAGGCACAAGAACACCACCAGGATGGACACGGCATACAGCAGCATGGCCTGGCCGCCCGCCTCGCGCTCCTGGCGCGACACACCCGTCCACTCAAAGCCAATGCCCGCGGGCAACTCGGCCGCATGGCGCTCCACCAAATCCAACGCCTGGCCGCTGGACATGGCGCCTGGCAGGGCCATGCCCAGGATTTCCACCGAGGGCACGCCGTTGTAGCGCTCCAGGCGGGGCGAGCCGGTGATCCACCCCGAGGTGGAGAACGCGCTGAACGGAACCATGGTGCCGCTGCTGTTGCGCACAAACCATTTGCCAATGTCCTCGGGCGCCATGCGGTGCGGCGCATCGGCCTGCAAGAAGACCTTCTTCACCCGGCCCTTGTCCAGAAAGTCGTTGACATAGCTGCTGCCCCACGCCACCGAGAACGTGTTGTTGATGTCGGCCATCGACAGGCCCAGCGCGCCTGCCTTGTGCTCGTCAATGTCCAGGCGGAACTCGGGCGCGTCTTCCATGCCATTGGGGCGCACGGCCACCAGGCCCTTCTCTTGCATCAGCGCGCCCAGCAGCTGGTTGCGTGCGGCCATCAGGGCGTCGTGGCCCAGGTTGGCGCGGTCTTGCAGCATCAGGTCGAACCCGCTGGCGTTGCCCAGCTCAGACACCGCAGGCGGCGCAAACGCGAACACCGAGGCATTGCGGATTTGCGAGAGTGCACCCATCGCCTTGTTGGCCACGGCCTGGGCCTTGAGGCCCGGCGCCGTGCGTTCGCCCCAGGGCTTGAGCTTGACGAAGGCAAAGCCCGTGTTCTGCCCACTGCCCGCAAAGCTGAAGCCCGCCACGGTGAAGATCGAGTCCACCGCGTCTTTTTGCTCTTCCAGAAAGTGGTGCTGTACCTGGTCCAGCACCTTTTCGGTGTTGCTTTGCGTGGTGCCCGGCGGCAGTTGCACGATGGCAAACAGCGTGCCCTGGTCTTCCTCAGGCAAGAAGCCTGCGGGGATTTTGGTGAACACAAAGCCTACGGCCACCACCAAAATGGCGTAGCCCACCATCCAGCGGCCACCGCGCTTAAGCATGCGCTGCACCAGGCTTTGGTAGCCACGGTTGCTGCGGTCAAAAGCACGGTTGAAGGCGCCAAAAAACCCTTTTGTGGCCAACCCGTGCCCCTTGGGAATGGGCTTGAGCAACGTGGCGCACAAGGCGGGCGTGAGGATCATGGCCACCAGCACCGACAGCGTCATCGCCGACACGATGGTGACGGTGAACTGGCGGTAGATGACGCCCGTGGAGCCACCAAAGAAGGCCATGGGCACAAACACGGCGGCCAGCACCAGGGCCACCCCCACCAGCGCGCCGGTGATCTGGCCCATGGATTTGCGCGTGGCTTCCAGGGGCGACAAGCCCTCTTCGCTCATTACCCGCTCTACGTTTTCGACCACCACAATGGCATCGTCCACCAGCAGGCCAATGGCCAGCACCATGGCCAGCATGGTCAGTGTGTTGAGCGAATACCCAAACGCAGCCAGCACGCCAAAGGTGCCCAGCAGCACCACCGGCACCGCAATGGTGGGGATGAGCGTGGCGCGGAAGTTCTGCAAGAACAGGTACATCACCACAAACACCAGCACCACGGCCTCGACCAGGGTTTTGACCACATCCTGGATGGAGATGCGCACAAACGGCGTGGTGTCGTAAGGCTTGATGACCTTCATGCCCTGCGGGAAGAACTTGCCCAGCTCAGCCAGCTTGGCGTCCACCGCCTTGACGGTGTTGAGCGCATTGGCACCGGTGGCCAGCTTGATGGCCAGGCCCGCAGCGGGCATGCCGTTGAAACGGGCCACCGTGGCGTAGCTTTCGCCGCCCAGCTCAATGCGCGCCACATCGCTCAGGCGCACAGCGGCGCCGTTGGCCTGGGTGCGCAGCAAGATGCCTGCAAACTCATCGGCCGTCTTCATGCGCGTTTGCGCCGTGATGGTGGCATTGAGCTGCTGGTTGGCCGTGGATGGCAGGCCGCCGAGCTGCCCGGCAGACACCTGCGCGTTCTGCGCCTGGATGGCGTTCTTCACGTCCAGCGGCGTCAGGTTGAAGCTGTTGAGCTTGCTCGGGTCCAGCCAGACGCGCATCGCGTATTGCGAGCCAAACAGCGTCGTGTCGCCCACGCCTTCTACGCGGCTGATCGGGTCTTGCACGTTGGCAGCTACGTAGTCGGACAAGTCCGAGCCGTTGAGCTTGCCGTCTTCCGACACAAAGGCCAGCACGTTCAGGAAGTTGTTGGCCGACTTGGTCACGCGCACGCCCTGCTGCTGCACCTCTTGCGGCAGCAGCGGCGTGGCCAGGGCCAGCTTGTTTTGCACCTGCACCTGGGCAGTGTCGGGGTCGGTGCCGTTCTCAAACGTCAGCGTGATGGTCACGCTACCCGAGGACTCACTGGTCGAAGCGATGTAAGAGAGCTTGTCCAGCCCCTTCATCTTCTGCTCGATGACCTGGGTGACGGTGTCTTCCAGCGTTTTGGACGAAGCGCCTGGATAGGTGGCCGAGATGGCGATGGCGGGCGGCGCAATGGTGGGGTATTGGGCGATGGGCAGTGTCAGCACTGCCATCACCCCTGCCAGCATCGTGATGATGGCAAGCACCCACGCGAAGATGGGGCGGTCGATGAAAAAACGGGCCATGGGATTCTCTTTGCGGGGTGTTCAACGGGCGCTGGAGGGGGCAGCTTCGGCGCTACTCGCGGCGGCCATCTTCTGCACGGCTTCCGTCTTTTTGAAGGCGGCGGGGGTGTAGGGCTGGGTTTGCACCGGCTGGCCAGCACGCGCTTTTTGCTGGCCTTCCACCACCACGGTGTCGCCCGCCTTCAGGCCATCCGTCACCAGCCACTGGTCACCCACGGCGCGGTCGGCAGTCAGGCTGCGCTGCTGCAACTTGCCTTCTCCATCCACCACAAAAACATAGGGCTTGCCGGTGGTGTCGCGGCCCACAGCGGGCTGGGGCACCAGCAGGGCTTGCTCCAGCACGCCCTCTTCCAAAACGGCGCGGGCATACATGCCCGGCAGCAAGTCGGCACGGGGGTTGGGGAACTCGGCGCGCAGCGTGACAGCGCCCGTGCTTTGGTCCACCGTCACGTCCGAGAACTGCAGCTTGCCGGGCTGCGCGTACACGCTGCCGTCCTCCAGCACCAGGCGCACTTTGGCGGTGCCACTCTTGAGCGTGCCCGCATCCATCGAGCGCTTGAGCGCCAGCAGCGTGCTGGTGGACTGCGTCACGTCCACGTAGATCGGGTCCAGCTGCTGCACCGTGGCCATGGCACCGGCCTGGTTGGCCGTGACCAGCGCGCCGGGCGTGACGCTGGAGCGCCCGATGCGCCCGCTGATGGGCGAGGTGATGCGGGTGTAGTCCAGGTTGATGCGCTGGGTTTGCAGCGTGGCGCGGGCGGCGCTGACCTCGGCCTCGGCCTGCAGCAGCGACGCGGCAGCGTCGTCGGCATCCTGTTGGCTCACGGCCTTGATGGCCGACAGCTCCTTGAAGCGCCCGGCCTTCAGGCGCACCGTGACCAGGTTGGCCTCGGCCTTGGCCAGGGTGGCCTGGGCGCTATCGACATTGGCACGGTAGGTGGCGGGGTCGATCTGGTAGAGCACATCGCCCGCCTTCACATCGCTGCCTTCCTTGAAGCGGCGCTGCAGCACCAGCCCGGTGATCTGGGGGCGCACCTCGGCAATCAGCGCCGGCGCCACACGGCCAGGCAGCTCTGTGGTCAGCGGCAGGCGCTGGGCTTGCACGGTGATGACCCGGACCTGGGGCACGCCCCCCTCGCCAGTGGCCGGGGGCTGGGGCGCTTCGCCGCAGGCGGCCAGTGCCAGGGCGGAAACGGCGGCTAATACGGCCACGGGTCGTTGAATAGCAGGATGCAAGCGCATGAACAAGGCTCCTCGGCCCAGGCGCTTTGGCACGCCCGACCTGACAAATTGAAAACACGATTTAACTGTACCGAACGGTACGGTATTGCCGATTATCAAGTTGACACATTCAGTCTGTCAAGCAAAAATGGACTCATCGGTACGGTTAAGCGTTATTCACAGGAGTACGGCATGAAAGTTCGCACGGAAGCACGCCGCGAGGCGATTCTGGAAATCGCCTCGCAGGTCTTTCTGGAGTTCGGGTTTGAGCGCGCATCCATGGCCGAGATCGTTCGCCGCATCGGCGGCTCCAAGTCCACCATCTACGGCTACTACCCGTCCAAGGAGGCGTTGTTCCAGGCCGTGACGCAGGCTGCGGGCGAACAGCACATCCAGGCGTCTTTTGCAGAGCTTGCTGCGCACGACATGCAGCAAGGCATTGCCGAGGTGCTGGGCCGGTTTGCCGAAAAACTGGCCCACTTCATGTGCAGCGCAGAGCTGATTGCCACCCACCGCATGGTGCTGGCCGAGGCCGGACACTCCAACATGGGCGAGCTGTTTTACGAGGCGGGCCCCAAACGCGGCATGGGGGAAATTGCGGCGTTCTTCGCCCGCGCCATGGAGCACGGCCACCTGCGCCCGGAGGCCCCCATGGTGGCCGCGCAGCAGTTTGGGGCGCTGGTGCAGTGCGAAATCCAGCTGCGCTGGTACTACAAAGACCTGCCACCTCTGCCGCCCGAGGAGATACAGGCCCTGGCCGACCGCGCTGTGGCAACCTTCTTGCGCGCCTATGCGCCGCAGGCGGCAGGCAGCAAGCCCAAAGCCAAGAGTAAAAAGACGGCCTAGCGCTTTACCTACAAGCGCCAGCAGCTATATATTTAATAGCAATCGGCATGCAAAACCCGTCACATGTCGCGCTGCGCAGGCTCCAAAAACTCCTGCGCGTAGCGCAGGTGCACGCCCTCGGACACGAACACGTCGAACAGGTCCGGGTCGATGTGCCCGCCATCGCGCATCTTGGCCATGATGCCCAGCGCCTGCGACAGGCTCATGCCGCTCTTGTAGGGCCGGTCAGCGGCCGTCAGGGCTTCAAACACATCGGCAATGCCCATCATGCGGGCCTGCACTGACATCTGGTCGCGTGTCAGGCCCTTGGGGTAGCCGCGCCCGTCCATGCGCTCGTGGTGGCCGCCCGCGTATTCGGGCACGTTCTTGAGGTGGCGCGGCCAGGGCAGCGTCTCCAGCATCTTGTTGGTGGCCACGATGTGGTGGTTGATGATGTCGCGCTCGGCCTGTGTCAGCGTGCCCGAGCGGATGGTGAGGTTCTCGACCTCTTCGGCCGTCAGGAAGCTGGTCTGCAGCCCCTGCGGGTTGCGCCACTGGCGCTGTGCACCTAAGTCGCGCACGCGCCGCTGGTCTGCCGCCGACATGGCCTCCCCCCCAATATTGGCCTTGCGCAAAAAGTCACGGTCGGCGTCCAGCGCGGCCAACTCTTGCTGCAAGGTCTGCTGCGCCTGGGCTTCGGCCGCCGCATCGGCTACTGGGCGCAGGGCCAACTGGCGCCGCAGTGCGGCCAGCTCGGCATCGCGCTTGAGCACTTCAAAGCGCGTGTCCACCGTGCCAATGCGGTCGTACAGCGTCTGCAGCTTGGTGGCTTTGTCCACCACGTGCACAGGCGTGGTGATCTTGCCGCAGTCGTGCAGCAGCCCGGCCATCTTCAGCTCGTAACGGTCGCGGTCGGTCATGGCAAAGTGGGCCAGCGGCCCGTCTTGCACCGCGTGGGCGGCTTCGGCCAGCATCATGGTCAGCGCGGGCACGCGCTGGCAGTGGCCGCCGGTGTAGGGCGACTTTTCATCGATGGCCAGGTTGATGAGGTTCACAAACGACTCGAACAGGCGCTCGAGCTGCGACACCAGCAGCCGGTTGGTGAGCGCAATGGCGGCCTGAGAGGCCAGCGACTCGGCCAGGCTCTGGTCGGCCTGCGAGAACGCCATCACCTCGCCCGTCTCCGGGTCGCGCGCGTTGATGAGCTGCAGCACGCCAATCAGCTCACGGTCGTGGTTCTTCATGGGCACCGTCAGGAACGACTGCGAGCGATACCCCGTGCGCGCATCAAAAGCGCGTGTGCCGGAAAAGTCGAAGCCCTGCTCGCTGTAGGCATCGGCAATGTTCACTGTGCGGTCGTGGATGGCCGAGTGCGCCGCCACCAGCGAGTCATTGGGGGCCCCATCGGTGGTGCGCAGGGGCAGCAACGGCAGGTCAATAGGTTTGCCCGTGGTGCCCCCCAGGCGTATGCCCAGCGAGTCGGTGCGCAAGATCTCGAACTTCAGGGCCGACTGGTCTTCCGTCACGCTGTACAGCGTGCCGCCATCCGCCCCGGTAATGGTCTTGGCGGCTTCCAGGATGTTCTCGAGCAGCCGCTCAATGTGCCGCTCGCGCGACAATGCCGCCCCAATGCCATTGAGCTGCTCCAGCCGGCGAAAAAGATGGATAGTGGATTCCTTGCTCATGCGATTCACCTGGCGGCAGCGTTGGTAACCCGACATCGTAACGAAAGGTGACGGCTATCATCCTCCGGTTCATCCATCTTCGCCACCTACTCGCGTTCTACCCGCCCATCTCGTGGACCCGGTCACTCCCCGCTTCATCACCGCCGCCCTCTACCAGTTCGTCGACTTGCCCGACTTTGCCGCACTGCAAGGGCCCCTGCAAAGCCTGTGCGAGGCCCACGGCGTGCGCGGCATGCTGCTGCTGGCGCACGAAGGCATCAACGGCACCATCGCAGGCACCCCGGCAGGTGTGCACGCCGTGCTGGCCTGGCTGCGCAGCGACAGCCGCTTCGCCGCCCTGCAGCACAAAGAGGCGCCCGCCAGCACCCTGCCGTTCTACCGCATGCGTGTGCGGCTTAAAAAAGAGATCGTCACCCTGGGCGTGCCTGGCCTGAACCCCGCGCGCAACGCGGGCACCTACGTCAAGCCCAGCGACTGGAACGCCCTCATCGACGACCCGGCCGTGGTGGTCATTGACACGCGCAACGACTACGAAGTGGGCATAGGCACCTTCGAGCGCGCCATCAACCCGCACACCAAGAGCTTTTCCGAGTTTCCGGACTGGGTGGCGCAACAATCGCAGCCCGGCGGCGTGCTGGCAGGCAACCCCAAGGTGGCCATGTTTTGCACTGGCGGCATCCGCTGCGAAAAATCCACTGCCTTCCTCAAGTCGCAAGGCTTTGATGAGGTCTATCACCTCGAAGGCGGCATCCTCAAATACCTGGAGACCGTGCCTGAGGAGGCCACCCGCTGGCAGGGCGACTGCTTTGTGTTTGACGAGCGGGTCTCCGTAGGCCACGGCCTGGTGCGTGGCCCGCACCAGCTGTGCCGCTCATGCCGCATGCCGCTGGGCGAAGCCGAATTGGCACACCCGCACTACGTGCCAGGCGTGAGCTGCCCCTATTGCCACGGCACCCGCACGCCCGAGCAAGAACGCGCCCTGGCCGAGCGCGAGAGGCAAATGCAGCTGGCGGCCCAGCGCGGCCAGGAACACATCGGCGCACGCCAGCCCGGCAGCTCTGCACGGCCGAGCACGCAAGAAGTCAAAGAAGGCAAAGACGACGCAGGCGGCAGGGAAGACGCTGCATGACCGCCCTGCCCGTTCTCTACTCCTTTCGCCGCTGCCCCTACGCCATGCGCGCCCGACTGGCCCTGGCGGTGAGCTGCCAGGCGTGCGAACTGCGCGAAGTGGTCCTCAAGAACAAGCCCCAGGCCCTGCTGCAAGCCTCACCCAAAGGCACCGTGCCCGTGCTCGTGCTGCCAGATGGCCAAGTGCTGGAGCAAAGCCTGGACATCATGCTCTGGGCCCTGGCGCAACACGACCCCGACGGTTGGCTGTCCCCCATCGAAGGCTCGCTGGCCGACATGCAGGCACTGATCGCCGAATGTGACGGCCCCTTCAAACAGGCGCTGGACCGCTGCAAATACCCCAACCGCTACCCCGGCGCCGACGTGAGTGCCGCGCGTGCCACCGCCGTGGCTTGGTTGAGCGTGCTGGACACCCGCCTGGCCACCCGCCCCCACCTGTTCGGCCATCGCGCGGCCTTGGCAGACATGGCCATCGCACCGTTTGTGCGCCAGTTTGCGGGCATTGATGCAACGTGGTGGCAAGCGCAGCCCTGGCTCCATTTGCAGGCATGGCTTGCGCATTGGCAGGCCAGCGAGCTGCTGGAGAGCGTGATGCACAAGCTGCCTGCGTGGGTAGATGGGACGGAGGGGGTGCTGTTTCCCCATCCTGTGGCAACTTTCGCCCCCAGCGACAGCGCCGGGTTCCATCACTGACCAGTCACGCCGAGATGGTTGCATACGTTCTCGTTGGCATGCTGTGTGCACACCTGCTGTGCTTCTCCGTCATGTTTTTGCTCATCAGCAAACGCCTGCACGGCAAGAAGATGGGCATGGACTTTTTTGCCCTGGGCAACCTCCTGCTGGGATTGGCCTATGTGCTCCAGCTGGTGGAGGGCGGCCCCGCCTGGAGCGTGATGAGCGTGGTCAACCACACCCTCACACTGGCCTCTCCCATTGCCTACGGGCTCGGGGTCATGCGGTTTTTTGGCTACCCCGCCCCCCTGTTGCGGCCGTTGATTGCATTTGCCATCGCGTACGCCACCTTGCAGGTGCTGGTGCAGTGGAGCTTGGGGCCTGTGGCGCGCTACGCCTTGCTGTCAGGAATGTCGGCGCTGCTGTTCCTGGTGATGGCGCTGACGGCCCTCTACGGTGTTCGCACGTTTGCCAAACATTTGCATTGGGAGATGGCATTTTTTGCGATCCTGATCGGCGGCATCTGTGTACTCAACGCCATCAAATGCGTGAAGGTTCTGGAGGGTGGCCTGGACGCATTGCAAATGGACAGCCATTTCCAGATGGTGTTCTACATCTACATGTCGTCCCTGGCCACCGTGGTGCCGCCCTCCATCGTTTGGCTGGTGCTGCGGCGCCTGACCGATGATTTGAGCCACATGGCAGCGCGTGATCCGATGACGCAACTGCTCAACCGCAGAGGTCTGTCCGAAGCGCTGGACCGGTATTTCAATCTCCGCCAGGCGACTCCGGCCTTCTTGATGCTGTTGGATGTCGACCATTTCAAACGCATCAACGATACCCATGGCCACCAGATCGGAGACGCCGTACTGTGCCGCGTAGCAGAAGTGCTGCGCACCACAGTGCGCCGTGGCGATCTGACAGGCCGTATCGGCGGCGAAGAGTTTGTCGCCATCTGCACAGGCAGTGACGGTGCGGGTGTCCTGCAACTGGCAGAGCGTGTGCGCAAGGCGGTTGAAAATCAAACCATCGAAATCAGCGGCTCTGACCAACCGCTGCGCTGCACGGTCACGATCGGGGTTTCAGGCGATTTCTCCAGCCTCCCGGAACTGGAGGGCGCCATGCGGTCCGCCGATGCAGCGCTTTACCGGGGCAAGGCCGCAGGACGCAATCGGGTTGAGTCGGCTGGCACTTCCGCCCCCTTTCTGACTCCGGGCGCAAGCCCATTCACTGCGGGCCAGATGGAAGCGGCAAAAGCAGCGGAATAGCCCAGACTGCCCCCGTGCACATTGGTGGCACCGTGTGCCCTTGACAGCCCGCAACTACAGGCAGCGTGCCCGCGGCATTGCAAAGCTGGTCGTTGGCACCAGGCCTGCGAAGCAGCTCAACCAGCCAGGCATTGGCGCCGCTGACAAACCAGCCTCCCTTCTCGACCCGCCTGCTGTCCACCGCTGCAATGCCAGCCCAGGCTCACCCATCAGCACGCGGAAGGATGCCGTTGAGCGTGCGGACAAAAACAAAAGGCGCTCTACAGAGCGCCTTTTGCCAAGTCGGTACCCGCCAGACTTTTCAAGCCGCCGAGTACCCTGCAGCACTGCGGCGGTCCCCCTTGAAGCCGCGCACCAGCAAAGCCAGCAGCACCAGCCCAAAGCCGACAAAGCAGATAAACGACCAGTTGGCGATGGAGCCACCCAGGAAGGTCCAGTCAATGGCGGTGCAGTCGCCCGAGCCACGGAAAATCATGGGAATGGCGCGGCCGATGGGGTAGTTTTCGATCATGCCGTAGAAGTCACGGCCGCAGGTGGCGACTTCGGGCGGGTACCACTGCAGCCAGCTTTGGCGGGCGGCAACGAAGGCGCCGAAACCCGAGGCCACCACGGCCAGAACAGTCCAGCCCATCCACCAGCCTTTTGCGCCCCTGGCGCTTGCCAATGCGGCGAAGACAGCTACCAAAATAAGAGCATACCGCTGCACGATGCACATGGGGCAAGGCTCCAGGCCCACCACGTGCTGTAAGTACATGCCAAAGGCCAGCATTGCCACGCAGGCCACGCTGATCAGTGCCAGCACGCGGCGCGGGGCCTGATCGATCCAGTTCAACACCATCATTCTTATCCTTGTGGCGTATGGTCCTTCAATCGCCTAACGTCGTTGGGGCGCCTTGCCGTGCCAAAGCACTGCCTGCGGCGCCTCGCCTAGTTATGCGGTCGAATCCCCATCCGCTGAAAGCCACTGCATCGCGAGCAGCTTTCCTAAGAAAACCGGCTCAGATCCCCGCAGCGTGATCCAAAAATACGCGGGCGCGGCGCGGTGTCACCACCAGCGTTTCGCCCTCTTTAAAGCCCTGCTCCTTGAACTGCTGCGCAGGGATCTGCGCTTCGATCAGGGAGTCTGGGGACGCATTGTCCGCTGGTTTGTGGTCTTGGGAGGGAATAAGTTCCAACCGTGCGATGGGGCCCACCACAATGGCGCGGCTCAGCTGGGCCACGATGCCACGGGGGCGGCCTTCGGCGTCCAGCCCGGCGCCCGGTGAGTAGCGCTCCACATCCAGGTCGTGCGGGCGCACGTAGGCAAACGCCTTGGCGTTTTGTGCCTGGCTGTGCTCGGGCGAGTCGATCTGCATGCCGTCCAGGTGCACCAGCCCTTCGTGGGCGCGGCCGTGGAACAGGTTCACATCGCCCAGGAAGCCATAGACAAACGGGCTGGCGGGCTGGTCCCACACCTGCTGGGGCGAGCCGCTTTGCTCGATGCGGCCCTGGTTGATGACCACCACGCGGTCGGCCACTTCCAGGGCTTCTTCCTGGTCGTGGGTCACGAAGATGCTGGTCACGTGCAGTTCGTCGTGCAGTCGGCGCAGCCAGCGGCGCAGTTCCTTGCGCACCTTGGCATCCAGGGCGCCGAAGGGCTCATCGAGCAGCAGCACCTTGGGCTCTACCGCCAGGGCGCGGGCCAGGGCAATGCGCTGGCGCTGGCCGCCGGACAGCTGCGAGGGGTAGCGGTCGGCCAGCCAGTCGAGCTGCACGAGCTTGAGCAGGTCCATCACCTTCTGCCTGATCTGCGCTTCGCTCGGGCGCTCGCCACGGGGCTTCACGCGCAGGCCAAAGGCCACGTTCTCAAACACGGTCATGTGGCGGAACAGTGCGTAGTGCTGGAACACAAAGCCCACGTTGCGCTCGCGCACATGCACGTCGGTGGTGTCTTCGCCGCTGAAATGGATGGTGCCGACGTCAGCTGTCTCCAGCCCCGCGATGATGCGCAGCAGCGTGGTCTTGCCACAGCCCGAGGGGCCCAGCAATGCGATGAGTTCGCCGGAGGCAATGTCCAGGCTCACATCGCGCAGGGCATGGAAGTCGCCAAACTGCTTGCTGACGTTGCGGATTTCAATGCTCATGGTGTTTCTTCCTTCAGCAGGCGATTCAACGGGCGGCGTCGGCAGGACGCTCGGGCGGCAGGTCGGTCGCCGCCTTCATTGCCTGTTCGTTGCGGTGTTCGGCAACGGTCTTGATAACGAGGGTGACCAGGGCCAGCAAGGCCAGCAGCGAGGCTGCGGCAAACGCCGCCACCGACTGGTATTCGTTGTAGAGAATCTCAACGTGCAGCGGAATGGTGTTGGTCTGCCCACGGATGTGGCCGGACACCACCGACACGGCACCAAACTCGCCCATGGCCCGTGCGTTACACAAGATCACGCCGTACAACAGCCCCCACTTGATGTTGGGCAGCGTCACATACCAAAAGGTCTGCCAGCCCGTGGCCCCCAGCACAATGGCGGCTTGCTCCTCGTCGTTGCCCTGTGCCTGCATCAGCGGAATGAGTTCGCGGGCGATGAACGGAAAGGTGACGAACACAGTGGCCAGCACAATGCCGGGCACGGCAAAGATGATCTTGATGTCATGCGCCTGCAGCCACGGGCCAAACCAGCCCTGCGCGCCAAACATCAGCACATAAATCAAGCCCGCCACCACGGGCGACACCGAGAACGGCAGGTCCACCAGTGTGGTCAAGAACGCCTTGCCCTTGAACTCGTACTTGGCAATGCACCAGGCCGCCGCCACGCCAAACACCAGGTTCAGCGGCACGGCAATCAGCGCGGTGATCAGCGTGAGCTTGATGGCCGACCACGCATCGGGCTCACGCAGACCTTCCAGATACGCGCCAAAGCCTTTGCGCAGCGCCTCAGCAAACACCGCAGCCAGCGGCAGCACCAAAAAGAGCAGCATGAAGGCCAGAGCGAGGGCGATGAGTGTGTAGCGCACCCAGGGCGCCTCGGTCGTGCCCGCTTGCGCGCGGCGAATGGTTCGGGAGTTGCTGCCGCTCATGCTGGTGCCCCCGTGTGCCGGCGTTGCCAGGCCTGCAATGCGTTGATGACCAAAAGCAAGATGAATGAGATCACCAGCATGACGACGGCTACGGCGGTCGCGCCTGCGTAGTCGTACTGCTCCAGCTTGCCGATGATGATGAGCGGCGTGATTTCAGAAACCATGGGCATGTTGCCTGCGATGAAGATGACCGAGCCGTACTCGCCCACCGCCCGCGCAAACGCCATGGCAAAGCCGGTGAGCAGCGCAGGGGTGATGGAGGGCAGGATGACCTTGGTGAAGGTCTGCAGGCGCGTGGCGCCCAGGCAGGTGGCGGCTTCTTCCAGCTCCTTCTCGGCGTCTTCCAGCACGGGCTGCACGGTGCGTACCACAAACGGCAGGCCGATGAAGATGAGCGCAATCACGATGCCCGCAGGCTTGAACGCCAGCTGGATGCCCATGGGCTCCAGAATGCTGCCCACCCAGCCATTGCCCGCCAGCAAAGCCGTGAGCGAGATACCCGCCACAGCGGTGGGCAGCGCAAAAGGCAAGTCCACCAGCGCGTCCACGATTTTCTTGCCCGGAAACTTGTAGCGCACCAGCACCCAGGCGATCAGCAGGCCAAACACCAAATTGACCAGCGCCGCCAGGAACGAGGCGCCGAAGGTCAGCCGGTACGACGCCATCACACGCGGCGCACTGATGGCGGCCCAGAACTGCTCCCAGGTGAGCGTGAAGGTTTTGAAGATCAGTGCCGACAGCGGGATCAGCACGATGATGCTCAGATAAAACAGGGTGTAGCCCAGAGACAGCCCGAAGCCGGGCAGCACGCGTTTGGGCGCACGCCGACCGGCCGGGGCTGCGGCCACAGCATTCGCAGTGGTCATATGAAGAGGTAGTGAGGTGCGCGGGCCTTACTTGGCACCCGGGGTGTAGAGCTTGTCGAACTGACCGCCGTCGTTGAAGTGCACTTTTTGCGCTTCGGTCAGCGAGCCAAAGTACTTGGCCACGGTGAATTGCTTGAGGGGCTTGAAGGTGTCGGCGTATTTCTTGAGCACGGCCTCCGAGCGGGGGCGGATGGCGTGCTTGGCGGCAATTTCCTGGGCCTCTTCAGAGTACAGGTAGTCCAGGTAAGCCTTGGCCAATGCGCCGGTGCCCTTCTTGGCCACAGTGCGCTCGACCACTGCCACGGGGTTCTCGGCCACCACGCTCACCGACGGGTACACCGCATCGACCTTGCCCGCGCCAAACTCACGGTCGATCGACACGACTTCGGACTCGAACGTGATCAACACATCGCCCTGGTTGCGCTGCAGGAAGGTGGCCGTGGCATCGCGCCCGCCCTTGGCCAGCACGGGCACGTTCTTGTAGAGCTTGCCCACAAATTCGGCGGCCTGCGCCTCGGTGCCGCCCTTTTCACGCACGGCGCCCCACGCGGCCAAGTAGGCGTAGCGGCCGTTGCCGCCCGTCTTGGGGTTCACCACGATCACCTGCACGCCGGGCTTGATGAGGTCTTCCCAGTCCTTGATGTTCTTGGGGTTGCCGTTGCGCACCAAGAACAGCATGGTCGAGGTGGTGGGCGATGCGTCGTGCGGGAACTTCTTGGTCCAGTCTTTCGCCACCACGCCGCTGTCGGCCAGAAACTGCACGTCGGTGGTGGTGTTCATGGTGACCACGTCAGCCGCCAAGCCGTCGTTCACGGCACGCGCCTGGGCGCTGGAGCCTGCGTGCGACTGGTCCACCTTCACGTCTTGCCCCGTGGTCTTCTTGTAGTGGGCGATGAAGGCGGCGTTGTAGTCCTTGTAGAACTCACGGGCTACGTCGTAAGACACATTGAGCAGCGCGTTCTGGGCGCCAGCCACGCCACTGACAGTCAGGGCCAAAGCAGCCAAAAGGGTCTTGAGTTTCAAAGAAGTCATGTCGCGTCGCTCAAAAAAGCTGAAGGTGTCACATTGTGTACAACAGCCTCTTAAAACTCAAAAGAATATATTCTTTTAAATTAATCAAACTGTGGAATATAGAAAAGCGTACAGCCGGTGCACCGTGACGCGCCCGGGGCCTGTGGAGCACACTGCGCCACTGTCGCCTCCCAGGGTTTAGACAAAATATGCCCCTAGCGCAATCAGATAAAGCGCTAGCAGCTATTCATTTCATAGCAAATTGGCAGCCGCAGACTCGGGTACTTGGGCAGGCGATGCAGACCACTCAGTACCCCCGCCACCCTGGTCCGTCAGCGATTGCAGCAGCGCCCGGCCCAAAGGCCATTCGCCGTGCCCGGATTCCACGTTGATATGGCCTGCGTTCTGCATGCGCACAAACTCGCTGCCCCATGCTCGGGCGTAGGCACCGGCCAGGCGAATCGGGCAGTACGGGTCATTGCTGCTGGCCACCAGAATGCTGCGGTACGGCAACGCTGCGTAAGGCACAGGGGCAAAGTCACTGAGGATGGCACGGCGTTCGGGGTCTGCCGGGGCCACCAGCAGCGCACCGCGCACCCGCGCCGCAGCCTCGGGCCCCATGTGGGTAGTGGCAATGCAGCCCAGGCTGTGCGCCACGATCACCACCGGCTGCTCCTGCGCCAGCACGGTTTTCTCCAGCTGCGCGACCCAGGCGGCACGGGTGGGCGTGATCCAGTCGTCTTGCACTACACGGCGCGCCTCAGGCAGGCGGTCTGCCCACAGGGTTTGCCAGTGCCCGGGGCCGGAGTCGCGCCAACCGGGCACGATGATGATGGGTGTGGAGGTCACAGCGTGAACTACCCCGGCCACTTGCAGCCGCCTTGAAAGGCGGGCCACAGAGGCGACGGAGCCCTTTATTTACTTGTTGGGCTGAGGGGTGATGCGCAGGTAGGGGCGCACGGCTTTGAAACCCTTGGGAAAGCGCTGCGCGATCTCGGCCGGGTCTTGCAGGCTGGGCACGATGATCACGTCGTCGCCATCTTTCCAATTGGCGGGGGTGGCCACCTTGTGGCTGTCGGTGAGCTGCAACGAGTCAATCACACGCAGGATTTCGTCAAAATTGCGCCCCGTGCTGGCCGGGTAGGTGAAGGTGGTGCGAATCACCTTCTTCGGGTCGATGATGAACACGCTGCGCACCGTCACCGTGGTCGAAGCGTTCGGGTGGATCATGTCGTACAGGTCCGCTACCTTGCGGTCCGCATCGGCCAGGATGGGAAAGTTCACCGTGGTGTTCTGCGTATCGTTAATGTCGTGCACCCACTTCTGGTGCGAATCCACGGGGTCCACACTCACCGCAATGGGCTTGACGCCACGCTTGGCAAACTCGCTGGCCAATGCCGCTGTTTTGCCCAATTCGGTGGTGCACACCGGCGTGAAATCGGCAGGGTGCGAGAAAAGCACCACCCAGGAACCACCCGCCCATTCGTGGAAGCGGATCGGGCCAGCGGTGGATTCCTGTGTGAAGTCAGGGGCGGTGTCGCCCAGGCGCAGCGTGGTCATGCAAAGCTCCTTCGTGAATGGAGCCTGATTTTGGGACTGCGTCTATAAAACCCAAACGAATATATAGCTTTTACTTAATCACCAAATGATCTTTTGATTTGTGTGCACAAGGAGATGACTGGGCAAAGAAGTGGAGCCTTTGAATATCAATTTCACCATTTCAAAATGATTGGAGAAGCTGATTTTCTTGATATTCATCAAGTCTGCTTGTGTGGGGAATTCACCATGGCAGCCAGCCCCTCTGCGCGCTGACACGCCCCTCTGCCCGTACCCACGGCCCATCTGGAGGCGAAAACAAAAAAGCACGCCCTCAGGCGTGCTTTGGTAGCGGCTGGCGCGATGGCGGCAGGAAGGCAATGCCCTCCCCCGCGCCCTTTCACGTCCAACTCCGCTCAGCTCAACTTAGAAGCTCTCCCACTCATCATCATTGCCCCCGGCCTTCGCTGCCTTGGGCGCTGGCGCTTGAGGGGCAGCCAGGCTCGCCGCTGGCTTACTTTGGGCTGGTGCTTTGGCCGTTGTCGCCTTGGGCTTGCTCAGCGCAGGCCGGGCCGCACTGCTGCCAACGGGCTTGAAGCTACTGGTGTTGCCTGGACGCGGGGCGTTGTAGCTGCTGCTGGCATCGTGGGCCAGTTTGAACACCGCCACGGCGTTGACCAGCTCGCTCGCCTGGCTGTTGAGGCTGCTGGCCGCTGCTGCCATTTCTTCCACCAAGGCCGCGTTTTGCTGGGTCGCCTGGTCCATTTGCGTCACGGCTTCGCCCACTTGGCCTACCCCTGCGCTTTGTTCGCTGCTGGCCGCGCTGATTTCTCCCATGATGTCGGTCACGCGCCTAATGGCCGTGACGACTTCGGTCATGGTGCTGCCTGCTTTGTCTACCAGCAGGGTGCCTTGTTCTACCCGCTCTACGCTGGCCATGATCAGGCTCTTGATTTCTTTGGCCGCTTCTGCGCTGCGTCCTGCCAGGTTGCGCACTTCGGTGGCTACCACCGCAAAGCCTCGCCCTTGTTCGCCTGCACGGGCGGCTTCCACGGCAGCGTTCAGCGCCAGGATGTTGGTCTGGAAGGCGATGCCGTCGATCACGCTGATGATGTCTGCAATCTTGTTGCTGCTGGCGTTGATGCCTTTCATGGTCTCCACCACTTCGGCAACCACTTCTCCGCCTTGGGTGGCAACGGTCGATGCGCTCATGGCCAGTTGGTTGGCGGTGCGGGCGTTGTCTGCGTTTTGGCGCACGGTGGAGCCGAGCTCTTCCATGGAGGCTGCGGTTTCTTCCAGGGCGCTGGCTTGTTGTTCGGTGCGGGCGCTCAGGTCGTTGTTGCCCGAGGCAATCTCGGCGCTGGCCGAGGCTACGCTTTCTGAGTTCTGGCGCACGACGGAGACGGTGCGCACCAGGCTTTGCTGCATGCGTTGCAGGGCTCCGAGCAACTGGCCGGTTTCGTCGGTGGAGGTGACTTCGATGTGGGCGCTGAGGTCGCCTGCGGCCACTTGGTCGGCCACTTCTACGGCGCGGGACAGGGGGGCGGTGATCGAGCGGATGAGCCACAGGGCGGCGGCAATGGCCAGGGCGATGGCCAGCGCGGCCACGATCAGCAGGGTGTTGCGGGCTGTGGCGTAGGTGCTTTCGGAGACTTTTTTGGCTTCGGCAGCACCATCGGAATTCAGCTTGACGAGTTTGTCCAGCATTTCACCGCTGGTCACATACAGCTTGGCGGACTCGCCTTCAACGATTGCCTTGGCCTGGTCGTTTTCGTTCTTGCGCGAGTGGGCCAGTGCCGTGTCATTGACGCTGATGTATTTGGCCCAGTTGCTGGCAAATTCTTCGTAGAGCTTCTTCTCTTCAGGGCTGCTGATGAGAGCTTCATACGTCTTTCGCAACTGGGCCATTTTTGCGCGGCCTGCCAGCAGTTGCTGGTCGATCTTGGCCATGGCGGCCTCGTCGGTGTTCATGATGTGGGTCAGCACAATCAAGCGCAGTTCGGAGGTTTGCGCATCGATGCTGTTGACCACCTCTACACTGGGCAGCCAGTTGTCACTGATGTCTGCTGTGGCCGCGCGCATGGCAGACAGCTGGGCCATGGCGGCAACGGCCAAACCCACCAGCATCAACACCAACAACGCAAACGCGCCAGACAGGCGGGTGGAAATCTTCAAGTTTTTCATGGAACCCTCTTTTAGACGACTTGAAACCTTGCGTTCATCATCCTGTGCCAGCTTCGACGCATGCATCACATGCCCCAAAACCGCGCTGTTGGCGAAGACCGCGACGCTCCTTGGCTACTAGGCGCTTGAGCTTGCAGCTCGCAACGCCGTCGGGCAATCTCATTTTTGCGATTACGCCCGAATTTGCTGCCAGAAGCAACAACGCGAATTTATCACAAAATCAGCAAAAATGATAAAAACAACCAAATTTTGATTTCAGGCAAATCCGAGAGTTGGCCCATGTTGCTTGCCACACCCACGCACAGCCGCAGCCAGCCCGGGCTTGGAACCTCCCTTAAACTGCCTCGCATATCGCTGCGCCCGGCCCTTCCCAGCAGCCTCTAAATCCAATCCTTCCGATCACTTCACATGCTCAACACCCTTTGGCTGGGCTTTTTCCTGACAGCAGCCATTGCCGCGCTGGCCCAGTGGCTTCTGGGTGGCCAAGCCCAGGTGTTTGCGGCCATGGTCGAGTCGCTGTTTGCCATGGCCAAGCTCTCGGTGGAGGTGATGGTGCTGCTGTTTGGCACGCTCACGCTGTGGTTGGGCTTTTTGCGCATTGCAGAAAAGGCCGGCATTGTGGATGTGCTGGCGCGCTGGCTGGCGCCCCTGTTTGCCCGCCTGATGCCCGAGGTGCCACGTGGCCACCCTGCCCTGGGCTTGATGACTTTGAACTTTGCCGCCAACGCCCTGGGGCTGGACAACGCCGCCACCCCCATGGGGCTCAAAGCCATGCGCGCGCTGCAAGAGTTGAACCGCGAGCCCGCAACGGCCACCAACGCGCAGATTCTGTTCCTGGTGCTCAACGCCTCATCGCTCACGCTGCTGCCCGTCACCATCTTCATGTACCGCATGCAGCAAGGGGCGCACGACCCTACGCTGGTGTTTTTGCCCATCTTGCTGGCGACCTCGGCATCCACCCTGGCGGGGCTGCTGGCCGTGGCCGTGGTACAGCGGCTGCCGCTGTGGCACCCGGTGGTGCTGGCGTATTTGCTGCCGGTGGCGCTGGTGCTAGGCGGCTTCATGGCGCTGCTAAGCACCCTGAGCGCAGCGGCGCTGGCGCAGTTGTCCTCGCTGCTGGGCAACCTCACGCTGTTTGGGCTGGTGGTGGCGTTTGTGGCGATTGGCGCCTGGCGCAAGGTGCCGGTGTACGAAGCCTTTGTGGAGGGCGCACGCGAGGGCTTTGATGTGGCCAAAGGGCTGCTGCCCTACCTGGTGGCCATGCTGTGTGCGGTGGGCGTGCTGCGGGCATCGGGGGCGCTGGGGTATGCGCTGGAGGGGATTCGCTGGTGCGTGAACACCCTGGGGGTGGATGCACGGTTTGTGGACGCGCTGCCGACCGCACTGGTCAAGCCGTTTTCAGGCAGCGCGGCGCGGGCCATGCTGATCGAAACCATGCAGACACAGGGCGTAGACAGCTTTGCCGCGCTGGCTGCGGCCACCATCCAGGGCAGCACCGAAACCACGTTTTACGTGCTGGCGGTGTACTTTGGGGCCGTGGGCATTCAGCGCGCCCGGCACGCCGTGGCCTGTGCGCTGGTGGCCGAGCTGGCCGGGGTGGTGGCGGCCATTGCGGTGTGCTACCAGTTTTTTGGTTGAAGGCCCACTACGATTCAAGCCAAATTGGCCTGTAGCGCTTACCAATCAAGCGCAAGCAGCTATTAAATAAATAGCATTCATCGCCACGCTGATGTGAGACATCACCCCAGCGCGGTGTCCAGCAGCATCATCAGCACAAAGCCCCACATCAGCCCGCCCGTGGCCCAGGCCTCGTGCCCCTTGCGGTGGGATTCGGGAATGATCTCGTGGCTGATGACAAACAGCATGGCCCCCGCAGCAAAGCCGAGGCCCCAGGGCAGCAGGCTGGCCGAGTGGCTGATGACCACCGCCCCCAGCACGGCCCCCAAGGGCTCGACCAACCCCGAGGCCATGCCCAGCCCCACGGCCAGCGTGCGCCGGTAGCCCGCAGCCAACAGCGCCACGGCCACCACCAGCCCCTCGGGCACATCCTGGATGGCAATGCCGGTGGTCAATGCACCGGCGCGCAAGGCATCGCCGCCAGCGTAGGCCACGCCAATGGCCAGCCCTTCGGGCAGGTTATGCAGCGCAATCGCAAACACAAACAGCCAGGTGCGCCGCAGCGTGCGCGAGGCCTGGCCCTCCACCCCTTTGATGAAATGCTCGTGCGGCAGCCACCGCTCCAGGCACAGCAGTGCCGCAGCGCCCAGCAAAATGGCAGCGCCTATGGTGCCCCCAGCAGCCCAGCCCCCAGCACCCGCCGCGCGGGCGGCTTGCAGGCCCGGCAAGATCAGCGAGAACGAGCAGGCCGCCAGCATGACGCCCGCGCCAAAGCCAAACAAGGTGTCTTGCACGCGGGCAGACAACTGCTGCGAGAACCACACCGGCACGGCCCCCAGCGCAGTGGCCAAGGCCGCCAACAGCCCGCCCAGCAAGGCATCTCGCACCAGTGGCTGCGTGGCCACCATGCGCCAGCCATGCAAGGCCAGCACCACCGCCCCCAGCAGCACGATGCCCAAGCCCAGGCGCTGGCGCCAGTGGCCCTGCCAGCGCAGATAGGCGGGTTGCACGGTGCCATCACCGCCCTCCCCGGCCGCCCCCGCCTCCACATAGGCTGGGGCGGGGCTTGCAGCCACCGGTGCTTGGGATGGCGCGTGGGAAGCATGCGGTATAGACATGGTGGTGGTCTCGCAAAAGGTCAGAAGACGGGCGCGATGGCAAGGGCCATGCAAAAGCGGGGCCCTCTCAGGCCCGCGCCTGCGCGTAGCGGCGGGCCACCTCGGGCCAGTCGATGACGTTGTAGAAAGCGGCGATGTAGTCGGCGCGCCGGTTCTGGTAGTGCAGGTAATAGGCGTGCTCCCACACGTCCAGCCCCAGGATGGGGGTGTTGCCCGACATCAGGCCAGACATGAGCGGGCTGTCCTGGTTGCCCGTGCTCTCCACCACCAGCATGCCCTGCGGCGACACACTGAGCCAAGCCCAGCCGCTGCCAAAGCGGCTGATGGCAGCCTTGGTGAAGGCGTCTTTGAACGCATCAAACCCGCCCAGCTCTGCGTCGATGGCACGGGCCAAATCGCCCTGGGGCAAGCCACCGCCGGTGGGCGACATCACGCACCAGAACAGACTGTGGTTGGCATGGCCGCCGCCGTTGTTGCGCACAGCGGGCTGCAGCGCCTCGGGCAGCAGCACCAGGCGCGACACCAGCTCGTCAATCGGCAAGTCGGCATGCGGTGTGCCTTGCAACGCGGCATTCAGGTTGTTGATGTAGGTCTGGTGGTGACGCGTGTGGTGGATCTCCATGGTGCGGGCATCCACATGCGGCTCCAGAGCGTCGTAGGCATAGGGCAATGGGGGCAGTTCGTAGGGCAAAGGGGTCTCCTCAAAAGCGATGAAAAGTGAGAGGGGGATGCGTCGCAACGCAAAGAAGGCGTGTGGGTGGGCCACAGTGCCCACGGAAGCTCAATGCGTGCGCGTGTGGGGATGGGGTGGCTGGCCTGCAGCAGGCGCACTACATCGGCCTGCGGGCCGTGCTGGGCCACATGGCGCAGCAGTGCAGCGTGTGTCTCGCGGCTGTGGCGCCAGGCGGCTTGCTGCAGCGCGGGCGTGGCGGTGGGGTCTGCCATCCAGGCCAGCAGCGTGGCGTGGGCGTGGCACAGCAGGCGTGCGGACTCACCGGGTGCTGCCGCCTCCTGCGAAAGATCGGCCAGGTTCAGGTGCGAGACCACCAATGCGGCCACGCAATCGTCCTCACGGCCTGCGGGTGGTTGGTGTGCAATGCCCAGCGCCACAGCCAGGGCCTGGCGTTGGTAGCCGAGCGCCATGCGCCATTGCTGCATCTGCAAGGCAGCGCCTGCGCGGCGCATGAGGCGCTCCCAATCGGCCAGCGTGGCGCTGGTGGGCACTGGGGCCCATGGGAGGGCTGAAGAAATCGAGGCTTGGAGGTCCATCACGCAGCTCCTGTTGGAGCCTTTTGCGTTGGACGGGGTGTGGCGTACTCAGGCAGTTAAATGATAACGATTCTCAAAAACAATGTCTACGGCAGGGCGTTAGCCACCCGCCGCATTTCGGCAATCTATTCAGTCCTGCGGCGCACTCAACTCCCACGCGCCCAGCTGCTTGCTGGTGGCCACCAGGCGCGACACCAGCACCTTGATGAACGCCTTGTCAAAGCGCGACTGCAGATCGGCAGAGGCTTCCATCAGCGAGGGGTTGCGCACCTTGAGCACCAGCACATCCGTCTCGGCCACAGCGGTGGCGCTGCGGATCTTGTGCTCGGGCTGCAAGTACGTCATTTCGCCCAGCGTCACACCCGGGCCCAGCGTGCTCAGTTGCCAGCCCTCCCGGGTGATGCTGACGCGCCCCTCCACCAGCACGTAGAACGAGTCGCCGGGCTGGCCTTCAAACAGGATGACTTTGCCCTTGGGGGCCCAGCGCCAACGGCCCAGGCGCATCAGCTCCCACAGCGCCACGTCGTGGAAGTCCGCAAAAAACGGCAGGGCCCGCAGCAGCGCAAAGCGCTGCGCTTCAGAGTCTTGCGAGCGCTGAGCGGGCAGCGCGTGCTGCACGGCCAGCAAGGCGTTGGCAAAGTCAGCCCACGTGGCAAAGCGGTCTTGGGGTTGCTTGGCCAGGGCGCGCAGTAGCACGGCGTCCAGGTGCTCGGGCAAATCGGTGCGCAGCAGGCGCGGTGCGGTGGGCGCTTCGTGGGTGATGCGGTAGAGCGTGGCGAAGTCGGTTTCGGCATCGAACGGGCGGCGCCCGGTTAGTAGCTCGTACACCACCACGGCCAGCGAGAACATGTCGCTGTGGTGCGTCAGGTCCTGCTCTTGCACCTGCTCGGGCGACATGTACGAGGGCGAGCCCACCAACCCGGCCAGTTGTGTGGCATCGCTGCGCACCGCCAGGGCAGCGCCAAAGTCGGTGAGTTTGACCTCGCCCTCCTGGGACAGCAGCACGTTGGCGGGCTTGATGTCGCGGTGCACCAGGCCTTCGCGCTGTGCATGCTCCAGTGCGTTGCAGCACTTGTAGGCAATGTCGAGCACCTGGGCCACGGGCAGCAGGGTGTCGGGCGTGGTGAAGGCCGACAGGGGCTGGCCGTCCACATACTCCAGCACCAGGTAAGGCTGGGTCGCCTGCTCGTCCGCATCGAGCAGGCGAACGATGTTGGGGTGCCGCAGCCGGGCCGTGAGCATCACCTCGTTGCGCAGCAGCTTGCGGTAGCGCTCGGCATCGTCGGGCTTGCGCAGCAGGTGGGCATGCACCTCTTTGATGGCCACCTGGCGGCCCTTGAAACCGTCCACCGCCAGGTACACCACCCCGGTAGCGCCCCGCCCCAGTTCGGCCTGCACCTGGTACTTGCCAATGTGAAAGGGCAAATCGGTGGGATGGCTCATGGGGTCAGCCTGCGGCAAGTGGTGTGAATCAAGGGGCGATCAGCCCGCCAGGGCCTGCTCAAAATCGGCCAGCAGGTCTTGCGCATCTTCCAGACCCACCGACAGGCGGATCATGCCGTCGCCAATGCCCATGTTGGCGCGCACCTCGGGGCCCGCCTCCCAGAAGATGGTGTGGGCCACCGGAATGATGAGCGTGCGCGTGTCGGCCAGCCCCGTGGCCTTGATGGGCAGGCGCAGGCGGTTGCACAGCGGCAGGCACTGGGCGGCGTCCTTCAGCTCGAACGACAGCAGCCAAGAGCCGGACTTGAAGTGCTTGCGCGCCTGCTCGTACTGCGGGTGCGAGGGCAGCAGCGGGTAATGCACCTTGGCCACGGCCGGGTGCTGCTCCAGCCACTGGGCCAGGGCCAAGGCCGTGGCACTGGTGCGGTCCATGCGCAGGGCCAGGGTTTCTGCGCCCAGCGCGATCTGGTGGGCGCTGTGCGACGACAGCGTGCCCCCCATGTCGCGCAGGCCCTTTTTGCGCACCTGCTGCAGGCCCCAGCCCTTGGCATCGCCCTTGCGATAGGCCGCGAAGATGTTGGGGTATGTGGCCCAGTCAAACAAGCCCGTGTCGGTGATGGCGCCGCCCAGCGCATCGCCGTGGCCACCGATGCTCTTGGTGAGCGAATTCATCACCAGCCCAGCCCCCACGGTGGCGGGCTGAAAGAGGTAGGGCGAAGCCACGGTGTTGTCCACCACGTACAGCAGGCCTTTGCTGCGGCACAGTGCGCCGATGCCTTCGAGGTCAGGGATTTGCGTGCCGGGGTTGGCAATGGTCTCGACAAACACCATGCGGGTGTTGGGGCGCACGGCGGCTTGCACCTGGGCGGTGTCGGTGGCGTCCACCGTGGTCACTTCCACGCCCAAGTCGGCCAGCGTGCCAAACACGCTGTTGGTGTTGCCAAACACAAACTTGCTGGCCACCAGGTGGTCGCCTGCCTTGAGCAGGGTGAGAAACACCGCGCACAAGGCGGCCATGCCGGTAGAGAAGACGATGGTGCCCACGCCGCCTTCCATTTGGGTGATCTTGGTCTCCAGCGCTGCCGTGGTGGGCGTGCCCTGGCGGGCGTAGTTGAAGCCCCCCTTGGCCGTGCCCTGGAAGACCGCAATCAGGTCTTCGACCGTGTCGTAGCCGTACTGCACCGACGAATGGATGGGCTGGTGCACGGCCCCCTTTTCTGCGCCGCCCCAGCGGTCGGCGTGAACGATTTGCGTGGTGAAGTTGGGTTTGTGCGGTGTCGTCATAAAAGCGTGCAAAGAGAGTTCTGTGTGCAAAGCCCAGCGGCCGATACTGGCGCGCCGTGATGCCAGCGCACCCGTAGAACTGGCTCTGCCAGGCCACTGGGTGCGCCCCCTGAGGGGGAAGGCGCGCAGCGCCTCAGGGAGGCTCTACCGTTCAGGCGCAATGTGTTCGGCGTAATCGTACAGCGCACCCAGGATGTCCTGCGTGCGATCGTCGTCGGCGGTCTCGGAGAGTTGGTCGATTTCGGTGAACAGCTGCTCTACCGTGCGCGCCCCGCCCTGCCCATCAAACAGGCAGGCGGCGCGGTGGGCTTCCCAGCGCTCCTGCTCTTCTGGCGTGAGGGTTTGCGGAAAGTTGCGCGCCCGGTAGCGCCAGACCAGCTCGGCCAGGCGTGGGTCATCAAAGCCCGTGCGGGCCGTGGCCAGCTTGGCGCCTGACATTTCGCGCAGCTCGTTCAAATAGCGCCGGTCGTTGTTGCCCACAAAGCCGCCATACAGGTCCTGGTCCACATCGGGCGTGGGCTCGGCAGGCCGGGCAAACACGGCGGGCCAGATGCCGCTCATGTCGGGCAGGCTGCGCGCCACCTCGGCATGCTCTGCCGCCTTCGCCAAGTCAATGCCCCAGCGCTGCGCCAGCGCGGGCGTGAGGGTGTTCACATTGCCCACCACCATGGGCGACTTGTTGAGGTGGATGGTTTTGATGGGCAGGCGCGTGACGCCTTCGGGCAGGTCAGCAGCGCGGGTGAACATGCGCAGGCGCAGGTCGTCCACATTCAGCGCGGCCAGCTCGCGCGGGTCGTGGGCCAGGTCCCAGGCGATCAGCTCGTTCTTGTTGGTGGGGTGGCTGGCCAGTGGCCACATCACGCCCAGGCAGCCGCGCTCGGTCGGGAACATGCCCGACACATGTAAGAAAGGCCGCGCCGTGATGGCCGTGGCGGGCAGGCGCAGCTCGGTGGCCACGCGGTCTTTTTTGTGCAGCGCCAGGGCAAAGTCAAACAGCTTGGCGTTGTGCTGGCGAATCAGGCGCGCCAGCGCAATGGTGGCGCGCACGTCCGACAGCGCATCGTGCGCGGCCTCGTGCAACAGGCCGTTGGCTTTGGAAAGGTGTTCGAGCTTGAAGCTGGGTGCGCCGTCTTCCTTTTTGGGCCAGTGGATGCCGTCGGGCCGCAGCGCGTAGGTCATGCGCACCACGTCCAGCAAGTCCCAGCGGCCGCACTGGTTTTGCCACTCGCGTGCATAGGGGTCGATGAGGTTGCGCCAGAACATGAAGCGCGTGATCTCGTCGTCAAACCGGATGGTGTTGTAGCCCACACCGATGGTGCCGGGCTGGGCAAACTCGGCCTCAATGCGGTGGGCAAACTCGCGCTCGGGCAGGCCTTTTTCCAGGCAGAGCTGGGGGGTGATGCCGGTGATGAGGCAGGACTGTGGGTCGGGCAGGTAGTCGTTGGCCGGCTGGCAGTAGATCATCAGCGGCTCGCCGATCTCGTTGAGGTCGGCATCGGTGCGGATAGCGGCGAACTGCGCCGGGCGATCGCGCCGGGTGTTGGCACCAAAGGTTTCGTAGTCGTGCCAGAGAAAGGTGTGTGAAGCCATGGTGGTCGCAGTGAAACGGTCGCAATACAGTTGCTGAAGCGGTCGCAGAGGGCAGGCGCGGTGCAATCCGCGCACCAGGCCCCAGCCAGTGCAGGGGCTTGGCGAAAGCGCCAACTGTAACCCGATTTCAAACCATTTTGGCACCTAGCGCTTATTGGATAAGCGCTAGCAGCTATAAAACATATAGCAGATAACCCGTATTGCACGCCCGCCATGCACACACAGCGATACATCCCGAAGGCATGCACGGGGCCGCAGCCCAAGGCAACGCGGGACAATGCTGCATGCACCGCACACACCTTACTTCCTTGGCGGCCCAGGCCGCTGGACGCACCCACCCAGCGCGCCTGGGCTGGACGGCACTGGCCTGCGCACTGGCCTTCACACAAGCACTGACGGGCTGCGCCAGCGGGCCAGGCAGCGCCCCCAACCTTGCCACGGCGACAACCACCGTGACGCCCCCCGTGCCAACCCCAACGCAAGCAGCAGCCCAGCCATCGGCCCAGTCGGCCACGCCCCTGAATGTTGCCGACGCAGAACACGCGCAGGGCTTTGCCCGCTGGCGCGAGGCATTTGCGCCCCAGGCGCTGGCCGCAGGCATACGCCCCGAGACCGTGCGCGACGTGCTGGGCCAGGCCCAGTGGCAGCCCCGAGTGATCGAGCTGGACCGCTCACAGCCCGAGTTCAACCGCACCCCTTGGGCGTACCTGGACAGCGCCGTGTCGCGCCAGCGCGTGACGCAAGGGCAAGCACAAATGGCGGCGCACCGCGCACCGCTGGAGGCGGCAGCCAACCGCTACGGCGTGCCCGCCAGCATCCTCACCGCCTTTTGGGGCATAGAGAGCAACTACGGCGGCAATTTCGGCAACTTCCGCGCCGTGGATGCACTGGCCACCCTGGCCTACGAAGGCCGGCGCCAGGCATGGGCGCAGTCTGAGTTGCTGGCCGCGCTGCGCATCATCGACCTGGGCGACATTGCGCCCGAGGCCATGGTGGGCTCTTGGGCAGGTGCCATGGGGCACACGCAGTTCATCCCCTCGGTGTTTCTGGCCCACGCTGTGGATGCCGATGGCGACGGGCGCCGCGACATCTGGGGCAGCATCCCGGACGTGCTTGCGTCCACGGCCAAATTTGTGGCGGCCGAAGGCTGGCAGCCGCGTGAAACCTGGGGCACCGAGGTGCGCTTGCCAGCAGGCTTTGACCATGCCCGGGCCGAACTGACAGTGCGCCAAAGCACTGCCCAGTGGGCGGCAGAGGGTTTGCAAACCCTGTCTGGCAGCCCACTGCCAGACATGGCATCGGCCGCCGTGCTGGAGCCTGCGGGCGCACGCGGCCCGGCGTTCTTGGTGGGGCAAAACTTTCGCACCATCCTGCGCTACAACAACTCCACCAGCTACGCACTGGCCGTGGCCCTGCTGGCCCAGCGACTCGATGGTGGCCCCGGCGTGGTGGCCGACTGGCCGCGCGACCTGCAACCCCTGTCGCGCGAGCAAACGCGCCAATTGCAGACGGCACTGAACGCACGCGGCTTTGACACCGGCACGCCCGACGGGGTGCAAGGCCCCGCCACCCGCGCCGGGCTGCGCAAGTACCAACAAAGCCAGGGCCTGGTGGCCGATGGCTATCCCACGCTGGAGCTGCTGCAGGGCCTGGTGAACAGCACGCCTGCCAAGTAAGCAGCGAAGGAGCAGCACGGCCCTGCCCCCCTTTGGTCCGATCTGCAGGGCTGGTGACAGGACACCAGGGCACCAAGGCTACAGGGCGATCAAGTGCCCAGGCCGTATTTGCGAATCTTGTCGTGCAAGGTGGTCTTGGGCACCCGCAGCGCTTCGGCCGTGCGGGCCAGGCTGCCACCCTGCTGGCGCAGGGCTTCGGCGATCAGGGTGCGCTCAAAGGCCTCCACCGTAGCCGCCAGCGCCTGGGGCTGTGCTGCGTCACCGGCATCGCACGCCGCCCCGGCAAAAGGCGCTGCGCCTGCAGCAATGCCCAGCACAATGCGCTCGGCCACGTTGCGCAGCTCGCGTACATTGCCGGGCCAGTGGTAGCCCAGCAGCTGGTGCAACTGGCCTGCGGGCAGATCGGGCACTGGGCGCTGGTGGCGGGCGGCAGCACCCATCACAAAGTGCTCCAGCAGCAGCGGCACGTCTTCGCGCCGCTCGCGCAGCGGGGGCAAGTCCACGGTGGCAACGCTCAGGCGGTAGTACAGGTCTTCGCGAAATTTGCCCTGGCGGCACAGCTCCAGCAAATCCACTTTGGTCGCAGCCACCACGCGACAGTCGATGGGGATGAGCGCGTTGGAGCCCAGGCGCTCCAGCACGCGCTCTTGCAGCACGCGCAGCAGCTTGATCTGCATGGCCAGGGGCATGCTTTCGATTTCATCGAGAAACAGCGTGCCGCCACTGGCGTGCTCAATCTTGCCGATGCGGCGCTTGCCCGCCCCGGTGAAGGCCCCGGCCTCGTTGCCAAACATTTCGCTGTCAAACAGCGTATCGGGCAGCCCGCCGCAGTTGATGGCCACAAAGTGGCCTTTGCTGCGCGGGCTGGCGTCGTGCAGGCAACGGGCGGCCAGCTCTTTGCCGGTGCCGGTTTCGCCGTGGATGAGCACATCCACCGTGCTGGCCGCCAGGCCCGCCAGCACCTCGCGCAGGCGTTGCATGTTGGGCGCACGGCCCATCACCAGGCGCTCGATAGCATCGCGCTGCGCGAGCTGGCTGCGCAGCTGGCGCACCTCCAGCACCAGGCGGCGCTTGTCGAGGGCGCGGCGCACGGCACCCACCAGCTGCTCGGGGGCAAAGGGCTTTTGGATGAAGTCGTGCGCGCCGTCCTTCATGGCCTGCACAGCCATGGAGACATCGCCATGGCCAGTGATGAGCACCACGGGCAGCTCCGGGTCCATGCCCATCAGCTCTTGCAAAAAGGCCATGCCGTCCATCTTCGGCAAGCGGATGTCGCTGACCACCACACCTGGGTAGTCACGCCCCAGGCGCAACCGGGCCAGCTCGGCGCTGGGGGCGCTTTCGGTGGCAATGCCTTCAAGTTGCAAGGCTTGTTCGCAGCCCAGCACGATGTCGGGGTCGTCCTCAACGATGAGGACCTTGAGGTCGGGGGTCATGGGCGGTCTGGAGCGGTATCAGCGTCTGGGCGAGGGGCTGCGGGCAAGGCCAAGTGGAACACAGCGCCGCCGTCAGGGTGGTTGGCCCCACTGAGCGTGCCGCCCGATTCGCGCACGATGCCCGCAGACAAGGCCAGCCCCAGGCCCAGCCCGTCCCCCGAACCCTTGGTGGTGAAAAATGGCTCGAACAGATGGGCCAGTGCCTCTTCGGTGAGGCCCGGGCCCAGGTCACGCACCTGCACATGCACCTGCTCGCCCCCCGTTGAGGCCAATTGCTCGCAGCGAATTTCGACACGCAAAGTGGCACACCCTGCCATCGCATCCAATGCGTTGTTGATGAGATTGACCAGCACCTGCTCCAGGCGGTTGCCATCGCACCAGGCCACAGGCTCTGGCTCGGCCATGTCCAGCTGCACCTGGGCGCTGGTCTGCTGGATGCGCGGCTCCAGCACCGCCAGCGCGTTGGTCAGTGCAGCGCGCAGTGGCACGGGCCGTGGCTCGCCGGTCGATTTGCGGGCAAAGGCCCGCAGCTCGCCCGTGATGCGGCCCATGCGGTCGGCCAGTTGGGCAATGCGCTCCAGGTTGACGCGCACCGTGGGCAAATCGCCCCGCTCCAGAAACCGCACGCTGTTGCCCGACAGGGTGCGCAGCGCCGTCAGCGGCTGGTTCAGCTCGTGCGCCACACCGGCAGACAGCTGGCCAATCACCGCCAGCTTGCCCGCCTGCACCAGTTCGTTCTGCGCGGCGCGCAGCGTGCCTTCGGCGCGAATGCGTTCTTGCACTTCAGACTGCAGGCGCTCGTTGGTGCGCGACAAATCGGCCGTGCGCTGCTGCACCTTGCGCTCCAGCTCATCGTGTGCGGCCTGCAGCGCCTCGCGCGCAGCCAGGCGGTCGCGCAAACGGTCGCGCTCGTGGCGACGGCGCTGGTTGAACATGAACCCCAGCAGCGCAACAAAGGCGGCACCGATGGTGGCGATCAGGGCGTCGCTTTGCGCCGCCTCATCGGCCCGCGCCAGGTGCGAGAACACCGTGAGCGTCCAGGGGGTGCCGGGCAGCGCGCGCGACTGGGTCAGGAAGCGGCCCGTCACCGGGTACACCGAGGCCATTTCGGTGCCCTCGCGCGCCACGCGCACCAGCCGCGCGCCCTGGTCCAGGTCGCTCAGCACCTTCATGCCCAAGGGGGTGAGTGCCTTGCGGTTGTATTGCAAGGTCTGGTCAAAAGCCTTGCGTGTAGCTTCGTCCAGCGGGCGCAGCGCGGTGAACTTCCAGTCGGGCACCGAGCCCAGGATCACCACGCCGTTTTCATCGGTCACGATGACCGGCGCCTCGACGGTGGACCAGGATTGCTCCAGCTGGTCCAAGCTGACTTTGGTGACGGCCACCCCCACGGTGCGGCTGCCATCCAGCAAGGCGGACGCCAGGTAGTACCCCGGCTCGCCCCGGGTCGTGCCAATGCCAAACAGGCGCCCAGTGCCGGTGCTCAACGCGTCTTGAAAGTAAGGCCTGAACCGCAGGTCCTCACCCATGAAGCTGTCAGGCCTGCGCCAGTTGCTGGTGGCCACCACCTGGCCCTGCAGGTTGATCACATAGATGGAAAGCGTGCCAGCGCGCTCATTGAGCTGCTCCAGGTAGGCATTGACGCTGTCTGCACGACGAGGCAGCGATGTGTCTGATGGGGTGGACAGAAGCGACAACACGTCTTTTTGCAGCTCCAGCGTGCCGGGCAGAAAGGCGTATTTGCTGATCTCACGCTGCAGGCTGGCGGTGTACAGCTCCAGCCGGTGCAAACCCGTGGCCTGGATCTGCGCCTGCCCCATGCGCTGGGCCAGCAGGTAGGCCATGCCCCCGCAAAGCAGCACACCGCCCAAAAGCAGCAAAACGGTGAGACGGCGCAAGGATCGTGGCGATGGCATGAAGGGGTGAAATGGTAGCAGTGCAGGTGCTGCACGCAGGGCACGGCGGTGGTGGCAAAGCCATGGACACGCCCAACAAAAAAGGACTGGCACAGGCCAGCCCTTCAGATGCGATGAGAACCTGAGCCAACAGGTGGCGGCCGCGTTGCTACAGCCGCCTCTGTCGTTACGTTGCAGGCTGGGCGGCGGCCTCGTCGTCACCAACGGCAGGAATCATCTCCTCGCGCTCGGCCAAGGTGTCGGGGACGGGGTCAATGGCTTTCTCCCACTTGGCCACCACCGCCGTGGCAATGGCGTTGCCCATGACGTTGGTGAGCGTGCGCCCCATGTCCAGGAAGTGGTCAATGCCCAGAATCAGCAGCACACCGGCTTCAGGGAGATGGAACATGGGCAGCACCGCCGCCACCACCACGAGCGAAGCGCGTGGCACACCGGCAATGCCTTTGCTGGACACCATGAGCACCAGCAGCATGGTGATTTGCGTGGACAAAGGCATGTCAATGCCATAGGCCTGGGCAATGAAGATGGCTGCAAACGTGGTGTAGATCATGGAGCCATCCAGATTGAAGGAATAGCCCAGGGGCAGCACAAAGCCCGTGACCTTGGGTTTGACGCCAAATTTTTCCAGTTGCTCCATCAGCTTCGGATACACGGATTCGCTGCTGGCGGTAGAGAAACCAATGAGCATGGGCGTGCGGATCAGCTTGAGCAGGCGGAACACATCGCGCCCCAAGACCAGGTAGCCAGCAAACACCAGCACCACCCACAAGGCCGCCAGGGCCAGGTAGAAGCTGAGCATGAACTTGCCAAACACCCCCAACATGCCCAGACCCTGGGTGGTGATGGCGCCAGCCACCGCGCCGAACACGCCCACGGGGGCAAAACGCATCACGTAGTCGGTCACCTTGAGCATCACATGGACCACCTCGTCCAACGTGGCCACCAGGGTGCGTGCGGCCTGGTTGTGCAAGTGCCCCAGCGCCATGCCAAAGAACAGCGAGAACACCAGGATCTGCAGGATGGCGTTGTTGGCCATCGACTCCACAATGCTCTTGGGGAACACCTGGGTGATGAAGTCACGCAGGTTCAAGGCACCGGTCTTGAGCTGTGTGGCGGTGCCCACCTCGGGCAAAGGGATCGACAACGAACTGCCCGGCTGGGTCAGGTTGGCAATGACCAAGCCCAGCGCCAGGGAGATCAGGGATGCCCCCATGAACCACGCCAGAGCGCGCGTACCAATGCGCCCCACGGTGCGCGAATCGCCCATGGTGGACATACCCGCCGCCAGGGTCGCAAACACCAGGGGGGCAATGATCATCTTGATCATGCGCAGGAAGATGTCGGTCAGCAGGCCAAAGTAGCCTGCGATTTCCTTGGCAGCCTCAGGCGTGGGCGCCCAGGTGTGGCAGGCGTACCCGACCAATACCCCCAAAACCATGGCCAGGATGACCATCGTGGTCAAACGATTGAGTTTCATGCGATCTTCTATGGATTGAAAAAGGAAATACCCCGCGATGCGGCGTTTCCTGGTTCAGAAATCGCCGCACTCAAGGAATGGGCTAAGACTGCATTGCAAATAGTGCGAACGGCACACACGCACCACAACGCAAGCTGTGGCGAGACCCCGTCAGGCGATTTGGGCAATCGCGCACCCCAGGGGATGGACGGACCTTCCCGATCAGACGGATGGGACCACCGTGGGTGGCATGTTGCATGGCTTGTCTCCGATGGGTAACTGGCCACGTCTCGCGCAGCCTGCCCTAGCCTTTGCATGCAATGTGCCAATGCCTGCTACCGATCCAAGTCATTGATTTGCAAAGACAAAGCACATGGCGGCCGCCCAAAGGCATTCGAAAAACCGAACAACAAAACGCACCACCGTCCGAACCATCGAACAACCGCGCAGATCGGAGTGCATCCATCACCCCGCACAACGGGTTGCACCATGCGGGCAGGGGCGAGGCAAAAAAAAGCCGACCCATCGGGTCGGCTTGTGGAGGAGCAGGACACAGATGCCCGTGCGGCACCTGCGTCTACCGGGTCAATCGGCGGTCGCTTCCTCAGGCTCTGCAGGCTCCGCCTTGGCTGAGCGCTCCTTTTTCGGCAAGGGCTGGATGTCCAACAAGACTTCGGGTGTCTCCACACCTTTTTCGTCGGTCTTGGTTTCGATATCCACCGTCAAGCGACCACCTTCCGTCAGGCGACCAAACAACAACTCGTCGGCCAGCGCACGGCGAATGGTGTCCTGGATCAGGCGCTGCATGGGGCGAGCACCCATCAAAGGATCGAAGCCCTTCTTGGCCAGGTGCTTGCGCAACTGGTCGGTGAAGGTGACCTCCACCTTTTTCTCTGCCAACTGGGTTTCGAGCTGCAGCAGGAACTTGTCCACCACGCGCAGGATGATCTGTTCGTCCAGCGCCTTGAAGTTGACGATCGCATCCAACCGGTTGCGGAACTCAGGCGTGAACAGGCGCTTGATGTCGCCCATTTCGTCGCCCGCCTGGCGCGGGTTGGTAAAGCCAATGGTCGCCTTGTTCATGGTCTCGGCGCCCGCGTTCGTGGTCATGATGATGAGCACGTTGCGGAAGTCGGCCTTGCGGCCGTTGTTGTCCGTCAGCGTGCCATGGTCCATGACCTGCA
Organism: Acidovorax sp. 56; assembly: GCF_002749705.1. Taxonomy (NCBI): domain Bacteria; kingdom Pseudomonadati; phylum Pseudomonadota; class Betaproteobacteria; order Burkholderiales; family Comamonadaceae; genus Acidovorax; species Acidovorax sp. 56. The sequence goes on along the minus strand of NZ_PEEV01000001.1, from coordinate 728,401 downwards.
GCAGCACATTGAAGATGTCCGGGTGCGCCTTCTCGATCTCGTCGAGCAGCAGCACCGCGTGCGGCTTCTTCGTGATGGCTTCGGTGAGCAGGCCACCCTGGTCGAACCCGACATAGCCCGGAGGCGCGCCAATGAGGCGGCTCACAGCATGGCGCTCCATGTACTCCGACATGTCGAAGCGGATCAGCTCGATCCCCATGATGTAGGCCAATTGCTTGGCCGCTTCGGTCTTGCCAACGCCCGTGGGGCCGCTGAACAGGAACGAGCCAATCGGCTTGTCGCCCTTGCCCAGGCCCGAGCGCGCCATCTTGACCGACGACGCCAGCACTTCGAGTGCCTTGTCCTGGCCAAACACCACGCTCTTGAGGTCGCGCTCCAGTGTCTGCAGCTTGCCACGGTCGTCGTTGGAGACGTTGGCAGGCGGAATGCGCGCGATCTTGGCCACGATCTCTTCGATCTCGGCCTTGCCGATGGTCTTCTTGCGCTTGCTGGGCACCATGATGCGCTGCGCAGCACCCGCCTCGTCGATCACGTCAATGGCCTTGTCGGGCAGATGACGGTCGTTGATGTACTTGGCACTCAACTCCGCTGCAGCCTGCAGGGCCGCCGCGGCGTACTTCACGCTGTGGTGCTCTTCGAAGCGCGACTTCAGGCCCTTCAGAATGTCGATGGTTTCTTGCACCGTCGGCTCGACCACGTCCACCTTCTGGAAGCGGCGCGACAGCGCGGCGTCTTTCTCGAAGATGCCTCGGTACTCGGTGAACGTGGTGGCGCCAATGCACTTGAGCTGCCCGCTGGACAGCGCAGGCTTGAGCAAGTTGGACGCATCCAGCGTGCCACCCGAAGCCGCACCCGCACCAATCAGGGTGTGGATTTCGTCAATGAACAGCACCGCGTTGGGCTTGTCCTTGAGCGCCTTGAGCACGCCCTTGAGGCGCTGCTCAAAATCGCCACGGTACTTGGTGCCTGCCAACAAAGCGCCCATGTCCAGCGAGTACACGACGGCCTCGGCCAGAATTTCCGGCACATCGTTTTGCGTGATGCGCCATGCCAAGCCCTCGGCAATCGCCGTCTTGCCCACGCCTGCTTCACCCACCAGCAGCGGGTTGTTCTTGCGGCGGCGGCACAGGATCTGAATGGTGCGCTCCACCTCGTAGTGGCGGCCGATCAAGGGGTCGATCTTGCCGTCCTTCGCAGCCTGGTTCAGGTTCTGCGTGTACTGCTCCAGAGGAGAGGCTTTTTCGGACCGTTCGCTACCGCCCTCTTCGCTTTCTGCAGGGCTTTCGGCCTTGGTGGGCTCTGGCGGCTCGCCCTTTTTGATGCCATGGGCGATGAAGTTCACCACATCCAGGCGCGTAACACCCTGCTGGTGCAGGTAGTACACGGCGTGTGAGTCCTTCTCGCCAAAAATGGCGACCAGCACGTTGGCACCGGTGACTTCCTTCTTGCCATTGCCCGTGGACTGCACGTGCATGATGGCGCGCTGGATCACGCGCTGAAAGCCCAGCGTGGGCTGGGTGTCCACCTCGTCGGTGCCAGCCACCTGTGGGGTGTTGTCTTTGATGAAGTTCGACAACGAGGACCGCAGGTCATCGATGTTGGCCGAACAGGCACGCAGCACTTCGGCGGCGCTAGGGTTATCAAGCAGTGCAAGCAGCAGGTGCTCCACGGTGATGAATTCGTGGCGTTGCTGGCGGGCCTCGACAAAGGCCATGTGCAAGCTGACTTCCAGTTCTTGGGCAATCATTTGAGAACTCCTTTGTGCTTGCGGGGTAGGAATAACTTTAGTTCAGGGTCAAAGACCTGTTATTCAACAGGCTCACTGACACATTGCAAGGGGTGGCCCGCTTTTGCGGCGGCATCCAGCACCTGCTCCACCTTGGTGGCAGCCACGTCGCGCGAATAAACGCCGCAAACGCCTTTGCCATCGAGATGGATCTTGAGCATGATTTGGGTGGCCTGCTCACGGTCTTTGCTGAAGAATTCCTGCAGCACCACAATGACAAACTCCATGGGGGTGTAGTCATCATTGAGCATGACCACCTGGTACATCTGCGGGGGCTGGGTCTTTTGGGTGCGCCGCTCAAGCACGACCGAACCGCCGTCATCCCGCGCTGGCCGAGAAACAGGCGGCGCGGTGGGGGGAGAGGGTGGTTTTGTTGCCATGAAATTCATTCTAGCGATCCCGAAGCCCGGTTGTCGCCTAAGAAATCTGATGATTGGCGTCTATTTTTCAAGGCCTGGCTGCAAATATTGCGGCGGCCCGTCCAGCGTGCCGCCGTCCTTTTCAAAAGGATCACCTCACGGTGAATCACCGCCCCAATCACGGCTATTCGTACACCACCGTAGTGGTGCCGCTGCCAGCCTGCGCACTCCAGGCGGCCAGCGCAGCATCAGTGGGGAAAAACCGGCTGCCCTCACCCAGTTGCAGCTCGGCAACGGCCCCTCCGGCATCAGACTGGCAACGCACGCCCATGCGAACGCGCAGCCCATGCAAAATGTCGCCCGACTCAGTTTCCTCCTTGTGGGGCGGAAACTCTGACACCAAACGGCGTACATCCGGCTGGGCGTCGCCCATAGCAATGTGCAGGTATTTGCCAAAACGGCACCGTGCACCGGCCAGGTCCCACACCTGCTGCACCTTCACGCGCAGCCCGCCGCTGAAGTGGTCCATTTGCAGGCGCCCCATCATCACCACGAACTCGTCTTCCTTGAGTTGATTGCGGTAGGTGTTGAGCAGTGCTTCGTCTGCCGAGGCTTCGATCATTCCCGACTTGTCGTCCAGTTTGAACAGGCCCAGCTTGCCGCGCTGGCCATTGATGACCCGGAAATCACTGATGATGCCTGCCAAGACCTGCGGCTCACGGCTGTCCAGCAACTCATCGATCTGGGTGCGCACAAACTTGCGCACCTCCCCCGCCACCTCATCGAACAGGTGGCCTGAGAGATAGAAACCCACCGCTGTTTTTTCCTGGGTCAGTCGCTCTTTGATGCCCCAGGGGATTGCGTCCACCAAATCGGGCTCTTGCGTGCTGGAGCCATGGGCGTCGTCGCCCATCATGTCGAACAGACCACCTTGGTTCACGTTGGCCAGCGTGGCCGCAGCAAAGTCAAAGGCGCGGTCAATCGACGCCACCAGCGAGGCCCGGTTCATGTTCATCGAGTCAAAGGCCCCAGCCTTGATCAGTGCCTCCAGCGTGCGTTTGTTCAGCCGACCTTTGTCTACGCGCACACAAAAATCGAACAAACTCTTGAAAGGCCCCTTGGTGTTGCCCTGTGGCCCCTCTCCGCGCCCTTCGCGCGCGGCCACCATGGCCTCGATGGCTTGTTGACCCGTGCCCTTGATGGCGCCCAACCCGTAACGAATGACCTTGTCGGTCACTGGCTCGAACCGGTAGAAGCCGCGATTGACATCAGGCGGCTCAAAGCTCAGCCCAAAGTTTTTGCAAGCATCTTCGTACAACACCTTGAGCTTGTCGGTGTCGTCCATTTCAACGGTCATGTTGGCGCAGAAAAACTCAGCGGTGTAGTGCACCTTGAGCCAGCCGGTGTGATACGCCAACAGCGAATAAGCAGCAGCGTGCGACTTGTTGAAGCCGTAGCCCGCAAACTTCTCCATCAAGTCGAACACTTCGTCAGCCTTGTCCTGGCTGATGTTCTTTTCCGCAGCCCCCTTGCGAAAGATCTCCCGGTGCTCGGCCATTTCCTCGGCCTTCTTCTTGCCCATAGCACGGCGCAGCATGTCGGCGCCGCCCAGGCTGTAGCCACCCAACACCTGGGCGGTCTGCATCACCTGCTCCTGGTACACCATGATCCCGTAGGTTTCGGCCAGCACCGGCTCGACCAACGGGTGGGGGTACTCCACCGGCTCCTTGCCGTGCTTGCGGTTCACGAAGGTGGGGATCAGGTCCATAGGACCCGGGCGATACAGCGCATTGAGCGCAATCAAGTCCTCCAGACGGCTCGGGCGGGCTTCTTTGAGCATGCCCTGCATGCCCCGGCTTTCAAACTGGAACACGGCCTCGGTCTTGCCTTCGGAAAAAAGCCGGTAGGTGGGGCCGTCGTCGAGCGGAATGTTCTCGTAGGCAAAGCCCTCCTGGCCCTTGTGGCGCTTCATGATGAACTCGCGCGCAATCTCCAGGATGGTGAGCGTCGCCAGCCCCAAAAAGTCGAACTTCACAAGGCCAATGGCCTCCACATCGTCCTTGTCGTACTGGCTCACGGCCGACTCGCTGCCGGGCTGCTGATACAAAGGACAAAAGTCAGTGAGCTTGCCCGGCGCGATCAACACGCCCCCGGCGTGCATGCCGATGTTGCGCGTCATGCCTTCGAGTTTTTGCGCCATCTCGATGACGGTTTTGACGTCTTCTTCCTTGCGCACACGCTCGTAGAGCATGGGCTCCAGTTCCAGCGCGTAGTTGTTTTTGTCGCCCTCTTTCTTCACCTCGGGCGGGTACTGCAAGGTGTAGGACATGCCCGGCTTGCCAGGCACCAGCTTGGAGATGCCATCGCAGAAGGTGTAGCTCATGTCCATCACCCGGCCCACGTCGCGGATCGCGGCCTTGGCGGCCATGGTGCCGAACGTTGCAATCTGGCTCACGGCATTCTTGCCGTACTTTTCCTTCACGTAATCGATCACCCGGTCACGGTTGCCCTGGCAAAAGTCGATGTCGAAGTCGGGCATCGATACCCGCTCGGGGTTCAGGAAACGCTCAAACAGCAGGTTGTATTCCAGCGGATCCAGATCGGTGATCTTGAGCGCATAGGCCACCAGCGAGCCCGCACCCGACCCCCGGCCCGGCCCTACAGGGCAGCCATTGGCCTTCGCCCACTGGATGAAGTCGCCCACGATGAGGAAGTAGCCTGGGAACCCCATCTTGAGGATGGTGCCCAGCTCAAATTCCAGTCGCTCCACGTAGCGCGGGCGCTCCTTGTCGCGCTTGGCCTCGTCAGGGAACAAGTGTTTGAGGCGCGCTTCCAGGCCCTCAAACGATGCGAAGCGGAAGTACTCTTCTGCAGGCATGCCGTTGGGCGTGGGAAACGCTGGCAACTGCGGTTTGCCCAGCACCAGGGTAAGGCTGCACCGCTTGGCTATTTCTGCGGTGTTGGCGAGCGCCGACGGCACATCCGCGAACAATGCCTGCATCTGCTCAGCAGACTTGAAATACTGCTCGCGCGTAAAACGCCGTACCCGTTTCGGATTGGCCAGAATTTCCCCACCAGCGATACACACCCGGGCCTCATGGGCCTCGTAGTCCTCGGCGGTCAAAAACTGAACGGGATGCGTGGCCACGACAGGCAAGTTCAGCCGAGCGGCCAATTGCACGGCAGCCACCACATGGCTTTCATCGTCCACACGGCCTGCGCGCTGCAACTCAACGTAGAACCGGTGGGTGAAAATACCCGCCAACCTCAACGCCAGGTCGGCAGCGCCCGCCTCGTCGCCCTTGAGCAAAGCCTGGCCCACAGGCCCCGCCTGCGCACCTGACAAAGCGATCAGCCCATCCGACAACTCCTGCAGCCACGCCCAGGTGGACACCGCCAGATTCTTGACAATGTTCTTGGTCCAGGCGCGTGCCAGCAATTCCGACAGATTCAGGTAACCCTGCTTGTTTTGCACCAGCAGCAGCAACCGTGTGGGGTCCGCGCCCGCCTCACCCTCCAGATATATTTCGGCGCCCAGCACCGGCTTGACACCCTTGCCGCGCCCTTCTTTGTAAAACTTGATGGCGCCGAAAAGATTGTTGAGATCGGTGATGGCAAGGGCGGGCTGCCCGTCTGCCGCTGCGGCCTTGACGACCTCATCGATGCGGGTGGTACCGTCAACGACGGAGAACTCTGTGTGCAGGCGCAAGTGAACGTACATGCCCTCCATTGTAGAAAGGCGCCCACGCTTCCATTCGCCAGCGCCGAGGAATTTGAGGGGACAAATGAGGCCATTACAATGCCGCTTCAATCTGTGGCCCCCGGCAGGAGGATTGCATTGGCAGTCCGCCCCGCCCCACTCGTGGAAGACTAGGTTCTTCTAATTGCCTGAAAGCTGCTTGCGATGCGTCTTGCCCCACTGCCTCTTTGCTCTGTCCTGCTAGCGTCCCTGGTGCTGGCCGGTTGCTCCAGCACCCCGGAAGACAAAACCGCCGGCTGGAGTCCGAACCGCATCCACTCGGAAGCGAAAGATGAAATGAGCAGCGGTGCCTACGACAAGGCCGTGCCGCTGCTGGAGAAACTCGAAGGCCGGGCCGCTGGCACCCCCCTGGCGCAGCAAGCGCAATTGGACAAGGCCTACGCCCAATTCAAGGGAGGCGAAAAAGCCCAGGCCATCGCTACCCTGGATCGCTTCATGAAGCTACATCCCGCCAGCCCCGCGCTGGACTACGCGCTGTACCTGAAAGGTTTGGTCAATTTCAATGACAACCTGGGTCTGTTCTCCTGGATCTCTCGCCAGGACCTTTCAGAACGCGACCAAAAGGCGGCCAAGGACTCCTTCGAGTCTTTCAGTGATCTGGTCACCCGCTTTCCCGAATCCCGCTATGCGCAGGACTCTCGCCAGCGCATGACCTACATCGTCAACTCGCTGGCCCAGTACGAAGTGCATGTGGCACGTTACTACTACGAGCGCGGCGCCTATGTGGCAGCCGTGAGCCGGGCACAAGTTGCACTGGCCGACTACAAGGATGTCCCCGCACTGGAAGAAGCGTTGTACATCCTGGTTCGCTCTTACGATGCCCTGGGCATGACCCAACTGCGCGATGACGCTCGCCGCGTCATGGCCACGTCTTACCCCCAAAGTAGCTATTTGCGCGAAGGTGGCTTCAAGACCAAGTCAGATCCTTGGTGGAAGTTCTGGTGATCTCGGCCAGCGCCTGCAACGCCTCTTGAAACGATTCGGAGGTTTCCAGGCGCCGCATGGGCGGCAGCACCGCCACCAACCGCTTGCCGTAGCCCTTGGTCAGTAAGCGTGGGTCGCACACCACCAAAATGCCATGGTCCGACTCGCGCCGGATCAACCGGCCAGCACCCTGCTTGAGGGCTACAGCCGCCTCGGGCAAAGCGTAAGTTTGAAACGCTCGGCCACCCGCTGCCTCAATGCGCTGGGTGCGCGCCTCTACCAGCGGGTCCCCCGGTGGAGGAAAAGGCAGCTTGTCGATGACCACCAACTGCAGCGCATCGCCGGGCACATCAAAGCCCTCCCAAAAGCCCATGGACGCGATCAGGATGCAGCCTTTTTGCCCCTGCGCCTCGCCCGCCCGAAAACGCTCCATCAATCTGCGCTTGGGCCACTCGCCCTGCACCAGCACCTCTAGCAGTGCCCCATGCTTGGCCAGTTGTTCACGCAGCGTGGATGCGATGACGCCCAGCGCCCGCAGCGTGGTGGTGAGGATGAGGGTTCGTCCGCCCAAAGTCGCTGCAGCCTGGGCTGCCAAGGCGGCTACCGACGGGCCGTGCTGGGGAACTGACGGCGAAGGAAAGTCCTGCGGCACAAAAAAACCTGCCTGGGTGCTGTAGTCAAACGGGCTCTCCACCCGCAAGATGCGAGCGCCCTCCAGCCCGCAATGCTTCACAAACCAGGACAACTCGGCATCGTGCCCCAGCGTCGCTGAAGTAAACACCCAGGCGCGTGAGGGGCCCCGAGCTGGCGCAGGCCATCCATCCTCATCCACCGCTTCTTGCGCGGTGGCCAGCAAACGGGTGCGCATGGCTTCGGCAATGTCCAGCGGCGACTCCACCAAGCGCAAGCCGCCTCCCGCCTCCAGCCAGCGCACATAGCCCTCCGGGCAAAGCCCCTGAAACCTGGACAACCGCAACAGCAGCGCCGCCCCCCGCTCGGCCAGCCGGGCCATATCTGGTGCGACCTCACTGAAGGCCTCAACAGCGTTCTGCGCCTGTGCGCACACCTGCTCCAGCCCCTCCATGGCCGCTTGCCAGCGTGGCAGATCCAGGCCCTCTGGCGCACCATGCCACCAGCCGCGCCTGGATGGCATTGTCCCGTCTGCCCCGGCGACTGCGCTCCATCGGCGCGCGGCCTCTTCCAGCGCAGCGTGCAGGCCCAACCAATCAGCAAAGCCCCTCGCATGCTGCAACCCTGCAGCCAGCACATCACGCGCAAATTCCTGGATTTGCCCGGATGTCAGTTGCATCCCCAAAAACTGCACACCGGTGTCGCTCAGTTGGTGTGCTTCGTCAAAAATGACCACGCGCACCGAGGGCAGCAGCTCGGCAACGCCCGACTCTCGCACAGCCACATCGGCAAAGAACAGGTGGTGATTGACCACCACCACGTCAGCCGCCATGGCTTCTCGACGCGCCAGATTCACATGGCACTCTTTGGCGCTGGGGCACTGCGAGCCCAGGCAGTTGTCACGGGTGGAGGTGACCAGTGGGATCACTGGCGAGCGCTCATCCAGGCCCGTGAGTTCAGACAGATCACCCGAGCGGGTGCTGCGCGACCAGTCTTCGACCTTCGCCAGCACCCGCACCATTTGTCCACCTTGCACGGCCATGTCGTGGCGCGCCAGCGCCATGCGGTGCAGGCACAGGTAGCTGCTTCGCCCTTTGAGCAATGCGATGCGCGCCGGAATCCCCAAAATCTCCAGCAATCTGGGGATGTCGCGCGAACAAAGCTGATCCTGCAAAGCCTTGGTGGCCGTGGAGACCAAAGCCCGCTCGCCACTGAGCAACACGGGCACCAAATACGCATAGGTTTTGCCAACGCCCGTGCCTGCCTCTACCACCAATGCGCCACCTGACTCAATGGCGCCAGACACCGCCAGCGCCATCTGAACCTGCCCCGCGCGCGGCCGATACAAAGGGTCCGCCCGGGCCAGCAAGCCATCGCCCACGAATACGGACTCCACCACCGCGCCCAAAACCGAAGGGGAAGACAAAGGCGCAGCGGAGTCCTGTGGCATGGCTCAACAAAAAAAGTGGAAAGGCTGAAGACACTGGGGCATTCGAAACATGCCCAACGCAGCGGCCGCGCAAGCGGAGCAAAAATCTCCAGACCCCGCACCGCCCTGCGCAGCCTGGCGCCACAACACAAGGCATCCCAAACAGTGCGCAAAGCTGTGCGGCAGCCCCGCCATGGCAAAAACGCCACAGGCAGGCGGATAATACGCGGCTCAGCGCTTCATAATGACCGGCAGCGTTCTACCACGCACCACAATCCCCAGCATGACCAAAGCGTTCCGTCTCATCGCATCCACCGGCATCCACAAAGGTGACCGGGAATACCAGCAAGACCAGGTGGCCTTGATTTCACACAATCGGCACAACGGCTGTGTTTTGGGCGTGGTGGCCGATGGCATGGGCGGGCGCAGCGGGGGCCGCAAAGCCTCCGACCAGGTCATGATGACGGCCCGTCAGCTGTTTGAGCGCTACTCCCCAGAGACAGACGACCCTGCCGCCATGCTCAAAGCCATGGTGGAAGAGGCCCACATCGTCATCCGGCTGACGGCCATTTCAGCCGAGCAAGAGCCTCACAGCACCATCGCTGCCTTCCTCATCAACCCCCGTGGTGACTGCCACTGGGTGCACGCAGGCGATTCGCGCATCTACCACTTTCAAGGCGGGCGGCTCATCCACCGCAGCAGCGACCACTCTTATGTGCAGGCCCTGGTAGACCGGGGCGAGCTGACCGAAGCCGAGGCCAACAACCACCCTCACTCCAACATCCTGGTGGGTTGCCTGGGCACCGAGAGCGATCCACCCGCAACACCCCACATGATTTCGCAACTGCGCCCTGGCGATGTCCTGCTGGCATGCAGCGACGGGGTCTGGCACTACTTCTCGCCCACCGAACTGGCCTCGGTGGTGGAGTCCTTGTCGCCACGTGAAGCCACGGAGTTTTTGATTGAAAAAGCCCGCTCACGTGCCCGTGGGGGCGGCGACAACCTGTCGTTGGTGATTGTCAAGATCGAAGCCTTGGCTGAAGAGAAAAAGCACGCCAGGCTGGTAAGCACCACCCCCTGATTCCACCCCAACCGTCACAGCCACCCAACGGCCCGGCCAGCTCTCTGGCGGGCCGTTTTGCTTTGCGTCGCTCAAGGCAGGGCCATCAGCAAGGGCCACCGGTCATTCGGCCCCGCCCAATGGCTCACCTTCACGGTGGCGTGGGCAAAGATGCTGCGGGCTTGTGCCCATCCGCGGCGGATTGGGCCTGCTCTTTGTCTCGCCGGGCCCGGCGCGCCTCTGAGGCTTTTTCCGCATCCAACTGCCGTTGGCGGGCCTTGGCTGCGCGCTCGGCACTTTCTTTTTCACGGGCTGATTGCTCAGCGGCCTGCGAAGACTGGCGAGCCCGCTGCTGGCTGGCCCTTTCCTGGGCCTCACGGTCACGCAGCACCACCGTGCCTGGAGATTTCTCTCGGGCCGCTGGCTTCCCCCCCTGGGGTGGGTTGCGCACCGTGGCAGAAGCTGCAGACGCAGCGCCTGCAGGCCCTGCGGCATCGGCAGCAGAAGACTGCTTGTCTTCAATCTGGCGCAGACGCTCCTGGGCCTTTTCCTTGCGCTCCGCATCGTTGATTTGCACCTCTTGGGCCCGCAGCCGTGTTTCCACCTGACGCCACTCGTTGCGGGCATCGCGCAAGCAATCCTCCACAGCAAAGAGGCGGTAGCACTTCACCTCTGTCTGCTTGCGCTGTGCTAGGTTCTGCTTGCGCTCTTGCTCGATACCCGAACGCTGTGCCGCCCGCTGAGCGGATGCTGCGCGCAACGCCTCATGCGGGGAAAGGTCTGCTTCACGAGGCTGGGCTGCCGCCTGGCCTGCAGACAACACGGCGACGCACGCCGCAAGGCCCCATACCGATGCAATGGTCTTTTTCATGTCAGCCCCGTATCCACCAAACGCCGCTCCAAGTCCAAAAATTCTTTGGACTGCATTTCGTTGAGCCGCGACACTGTGCGCGGAAATTCATGGGCCAAAGGGCCCTCGGTGTACAACTGCTCAGGAGCCACTGCGGCTGACAGGATGAGCTTCACCCGCCGGTCGTACAGCACATCCACCAGCCAGGTAAAGCGCCGTGCGGGCGACGCCATGTTCACTGGCATGTAAGGCACGCCCGACAACAACACCGTGTGGAACTGCGTGGCGATCTCCAGATAGTCGTTCTGCGAACGTGGCCCACCGCACAGGGTCTGGAAGTCAAACCAGACCACCCCGCCCGCCTTGCGCCGCGCGCGGATCTCGCGGGCTTCGATGTGCAGCACCGGGTCTTCGTCGTGCACCTCGGCCAGCTGGTTGAAGGCATCGTCCATCGCCGCGTCGGCCTCAGGGCCCAAAGGCGTGTGGTACAGCTTCACATGCTCCAGCGTACGGCGCCGGTAGTCGGTGCCGTTGTCCACGTTGATCACCTGCATGCGCTCATTGAGCAGCGCAATCGCCGGAAGGATGCGGTCACGGTGCAAGCCGTCTGGGTAAAGACCATTGGGCTCAAAGTTCGAGGTGGTCACAAACCCCACGCCGTTCTCAAACAACGCCACCAGCAGGCGGTGCAGGATCATGGCATCCGTGATGTCGGCCACGTGGAACTCGTCAAAGCAGATGAGCTTGTAGCGTTTGGAGATGCGTTCGCCCAGCACATCGAGCGGGTTCACCGTGCCTTGCAGCGCCGCCAACTCCCGGTGCACTTCCCGCATGAACTCATGAAAGTGCAGACGCACCTTGCGCTTGAGCGGCACCGCATTGAAAAAGCAGTCCATCAAAAAGCTCTTGCCCCGCCCCACCCCGCCGTACATGTACACGCCCTTGGGAATGTCCGGCCGGTTCACCAGCTTTTTGAACGCATTGGAGCGTTTGGCCTTGTAGGCGCTCCAGTCGTCGGCACAGCGCTGCAAAGCATCGACCGCACGTAGCTGTGCTGGATCGCTTTGAAAACCCTTGGCGGCCAGCTCGGCCAGGTACGCCTGTTTGACACTCACGGTGTTGATGCCTCAGAAAAGGCTAACCCCCGCGATGGCGCGAGGGTTAGCTATTAAATCAATAGCTGCTAGCGCTTATATATAGAGCGCTAGAGGCCATTTTGACTGAAACTCTGGAATCAGAAGTTCAGCGTGCGCTTGTCCACCGCCAGGGCTGCTTCCTTGGTGGCTTCGCTCAAGGAGGGGTGGGCATGGCAGATGCGCGCGATGTCTTCGGCGCTCGCCTTGAACTCCATGGCCACCACGGCTTCAGAGATCAGCTCGGAGGCCATCGGGCCCACGATGTGCACGCCCAGGATTTCGTCCGTGGCTGCATCGGCCAGGAACTTGACCATGCCCGTGGTATCGCCCAGCGCGCGGGCGCGGCCGTTGGCCAAGAACGGGAACGTGCCAGCCTTGTACTTCACGCCGTCGGCCTTGAGTTGTTGCTCGGTGCGGCCCACCCACGCGATCTCGGGGCTGGTGTAAATCACCCAGGGGATGGTGTTGAAATTGACGTGGCCGTGCTGGCCAGCAATGCGCTCGGCCACAGCAACGCCTTCTTCCTCGGCCTTGTGCGCGAGCATCGGACCCCGCACCACGTCACCCACAGCCCACACGCCAGGCAAGTTGGTCTTGCAATCGCCGTCCACCACAATGGCACCGCGCTCGTCCAGGGCCAGGCCCACGGCTTCGGTGTTCAGGCCAATGGTGTTGGGCACGCGGCCAATGGAGACGATCAGCTTGTCGGCGTCCAGCGTCTGGGCTTCGCCCTTGGCGTTGGTGTAGGCGATGCTCACGCCCTTCTTGCCCGTCTTGATCTCGCCAACCTTCACGCCCAGCTCGATCTTCAGGCCTTGCTTGTCGAAAGCCTTCTTGGCTTCCTTGGCAATCTGCTCGTCCACCGCGCCCAGGAAGGTAGGCAGGCCTTCCAGAATGGTCACGTCAGCACCCAGGCGGCGCCACACCGAACCCATTTCCAGGCCGATCACGCCAGAGCCGATCAGTGCCAGCTTCTTCGGCGTGGCACCAATGCGCAGCGCGCCGTCGTTGGACAGCACCAGCTCTTCGTCAAACGGCGTGCCAGGCAGCGCACGGGCGTTGGAGCCGGTGGCGATGATGATTTGCTGGCCAACCAAGGTTTCTTCAGCGGCACCCGCCACCTTGATCTCGTAGCCGCCTTCGGTGGCTTTGACAAACGAACCGCGGCCATGGAAGAAGCTGACCTTGTTCTTCTTGAACAGGTACAGGATGCCGTCGTTGTTCTGCTTCACCACGGAATCCTTGCGGCCAATCATCTTGGTCACATCGATCTTCACATCGGTGGCCGTGATGCCATGGTCGGCAAAGTGCTTGTTGGCATGCTCGAAGTGCTCAGACGATTGCAACAGCGCCTTGGAGGGGATGCAGCCCACGTTGGTGCAAGTGCCGCCTGGCGCGGGGCCGCCCTTGTCGTTCTTCCATTCGTCGATACAGGCCACGTTTTTGCCCAGTTGGGCTGCGCGGATGGCGGCGATGTAGCCGCCGGGGCCGCCACCAATCACGATCACATCAAATTGCTTGCTCATAGGAAATCTCTTTGATTCAGTTGAAGAAAAACCCACCGATGAGAGCGCCGCGCAGTGCTTGCGCCCAGGCTTCACAGGTGGGTTTCAGGTCTCAGGGCTCGATCAGATGTCGAACAGCAGACGCGATGGGTCTTCCAGCGCTTCCTTCATGGCAACCAGGCCCAGCACGGCTTCACGGCCGTCGATGATGCGGTGGTCGTAAGACATAGCCAGGTAGTTCATCGGACGGATCACGATCTGACCGTTTTCGACCACGGCACGGTCCTTGGTGGCGTGCACGCCCAGGATGGCCGACTGTGGGGGGTTGATGATGGGGGTGGACAGCATGGAGCCGAACGTACCACCATTGGAGATGGAGAAGGTACCGCCGGTCATTTCTTCAATGCCCAGCTTGCCATCCTTGGCCTTTTGGCCAAATTCAGCGATCTTCTTCTCGATGTCTGCAAAGCTCATCTGGTCTGCATTGCGCAGGATGGGCACCACCAAGCCACGGGGCGAACCCACGGCGATACCGATGTCGAAGTAGCCGTGGTAGACGATGTCGTTGCCATCGACCGAGGCGTTCAGCACAGGGTACTTCTTGAGGGCATGCACAGCCGCCTTCACGAAGAAGGACATGAAGCCGATCTTCACGCCGTGTTCCTTGGTGAACGCGTCCTGGAACTTCTTGCGCATGTCCATCACGGGGGCCATGTTCACTTCGTTGAACGTGGTCAAGATGGCGTTGGTGGATTGCGACTGCAGCAGACGCTCGGCCACGCGGGCACGCAGACGGCTCATGGGCACGCGCTGCTCGGGGCGATCGCCCAGGCTAGCGGGCGCAGGAGCGGCCACCTGAGGCAACACCTTCGTGGGCACACCGGTGGGAATGGCGCTGGGTGCAGCCGCAGCTGGCTTGGCACCACCGGCCACAGCCGCCAGCACGTCACCCTTGGTCACGCGGCCGTCCTTGCCAGAACCAGCCACATCGCCTACCGACAGATTGTTGTCGGCCAGCAGCTTGGCTGCTGCAGGCATGGCCACATCGGCCTTGGAACCACCGGTGACTGCAGCGGCGGCGGCCACAGGTGCAGCAGCGGGTGCCGCGGGGGCTGCAGCTGCCGGAGCAGCTGCGCCCGCCTTACCTTCGGTGTCGATGCGGGCGATCAACTGCTCAGCCACGACGGTAGCGCCGTCGCCTTGAACAATCTCAGACAGCACGCCAGACGACGGTGCTGGCACTTCCAGCACCACCTTGTCGGTTTCGATTTCGATCAGGATTTCATCGGCAGTGACGGCCTCGCCTGCTTTTTTCTTCCACGTCAGCATGGTGGCTTCGGCCACGGATTCGGACAGCTGAGGGACTTTGACTTCTACGATAGCCATATCAATTCTTTCGGGAATGGGGTTTTGTTCTGACAGTTTTTAAAAATGGGCTGGCTGGCCTTACTTGGTCAGTACAAAACCCTTGAGCTTGGCAAACGCGCCGTCCACCAGAGCCTTTTGCTGCTCTTGGTGCAGGTGCGAATAACCCACGGCAGGCGATGCCGAAGCAGCGCGGCCGGAGTAACCCAGCTTCTGGCCTTCGAGCATGTTCTCGTGGATGTTGTGCTGGATGAAGAACCAGGCACCCTGGTTCTGTGGCTCGTCCTGGCACCACACGATGTCGGTCGCGTTGGGGTACTTCCTCAGCTCGGCAGCAAAAGCCTTGTGCGGGAAGGGGTACAACTGCTCGACACGGATGATGACCACATCGTCGGCTTCCTTCTCGGTACGCTTCTTGACGAGGTCGTAGTAGACCTTGCCCGAGCAAGCGATCACGCGCTTGACCTTGGCGGCCTTTTTCTCGATAGCGTCATCCTGTTCAGGAATCACCGTCTGGAACCCACCCTTGGTGAACTCAGACAGCGGCGAGGTCGCATCCTTGTTACGCAGCAGCGATTTGGGCGTGAAGATGATCAGCGGCTTGCGCAGATCACGCACCATCTGGCGGCGCAGCACGTGGAAGATCTGGCTGGCCGTGGTGGGCTGCACGATCTGCATGTTGGCATCGGCGGCCAGTTGCATAAAGCGCTCCAGGCGTGCAGAGCTGTGCTCTGGACCCTGACCTTCATAGCCGTGGGGCAACATCATGGTCAGACCATTGGCACGGCCCCACTTCACCTCGCCAGAGGCGATGAACTGATCAATCACAACCTGTGCACCGTTGGCAAAGTCGCCAAACTGGGCTTCCCAGATCACCAGGCTGTTGGGGTCAGAGCCAGCGTAGCCGTACTCAAAGCCCAACACGGCTTCTTCGGACAGGATCGAGTCGATCACGACAAACGGAGCCTGGTTCTCGGCCACGTTTTGCAGCGGCACGTAGGTGCCGGTATCCCACTTTTCGCGGTTCTGATCGTGAATCACGGCATGGCGGTGCGTGAACGTGCCACGGCCCGAGTCTTCGCCCGACAGGCGCACAGGGTAGCCGCTGGCCACCAGCGAAGCAAAGGCCATGGTTTCGCCCATGCCCCAGTCCACATTCACATCGCCACGGCCCATGGCTGCGCGGTCGTCGTACACCTTCTTCACCAACTGGTGGGGGGTCACTGTGGCAGGAATGGTCGTCAGCTTTTCGGCCAAGCGCTTCCACTCTGTCAGAGGGATGGCAGTGTCACCAGCGTCAGTCCACTTCTTGCCCAGGAAGGGCGACCAATCCACAGCGTACTTGCTCTTGAAGTTGGTCAGCACAGGGTCCACCGTGTGCTTGCCGGCATCCATGGCAGCGCGGTAGGCCTTGACCATGTCTTCGCCCAGCGTAGCGCCCAGGCCCTGAGCCGCCAGCTTGTCGGCATACAGCTTGCGCGTGCCGGGGTGCTGGGCAATCTTCTTGTACATCAGCGGCTGGGTCAGTGCAGGGGTGTCCTGCTCGTTGTGGCCCAGTTTGCGGAAGCAGGTGATGTCCACCACCACGTCCTGGCGGAACTCCATACGGAACTCCAGCGCCAGTTGGGTGGCCAACACCACGGCTTCTGGGTCATCACCATTGACGTGCAGAACCGGGGCCTCGACCATCTTGACGATGTCGGTGCAATACACGGTCGAGCGCATGTCGCGTGGGTCGGACGTGGTGAAACCGATCTGGTTGTTGATGATGATGTGCACCGTGCCGCCAGTGGTGTAACCACGGGTCTGGGCCAGCGCCAGAGTTTCCTGGTTCACACCTTGGCCGCCGAAGGCGGAGTCGCCGTGCACCAGCACGGGCAGCACTTGGCTGCCCTTGGGGTCGCCACGGCGGTCCATGCGAGCGCGCACTGAGCCTTCCACCACAGGGTTCACGATTTCGAGGTGGGAAGGGTTGAACGCGAGCGACAGGTGCACCGGACCACCGGCTGTGGACACGTCCGAGCTGAAACCTTGGTGGTACTTCACGTCACCGGCAGGCAATTCTTCGGGTGCGGTGTGGTCGAACTCGGCAAACAAGTCCTTGGGCATCTTGCCCAGGGAGTTCACCAGCACGTTCAGACGGCCACGGTGGGCCATACCGATCACGATTTCCTGCACGCCCTTGGCGCCAGCAGACTGGATCAGTTCGTCCATGGAGGCAATGAAGCTCTCGCCACCTTCCAGGGAGAAACGCTTTTGGCCCACGTACTTGGTGTGGAGGAAGCGTTCCAGGCCTTCGGCCGCAGTCAGGCGGTCCAGAATCTGGCGCTTCTTGTCGGCAGTGAAATTCGGTTTGCTGCGGATGCTTTCCAGCTTTTGCTGCCACCAGCGCTTCTGGTTCTGGTCCGATGTGTACATGTACTCGGCGCCCAGCGTGCCGCAGTACGTTTCGCGCAGCGCATTGAGCAGCTCGCGCAGGGCCATTTTGTCTTTGCCGAAGAACGTGTTGCTGGTGTCAAACACGGTTTCTTGGTCGGCATCGGTGAAGCCGTAGAACGACGGCTCCAGTTCGGGAATCTGTGGGCGCTCAGTGCGCTTGAGGGGGTCCAGGTCGGCCCAGCGTTGGCCAACGTTGCGGTATGCGGCGATCAGCTGTTGAACGGCAGTGCGCTTGCGGCCCATTTCGGCGTCGGCGCTGGCGACCACCACTTTGGTGCCACCGGCCTTGGCGCGCTCGGCAAAGGCATTGACCACAGGCAGGTGCGGAACGTCCTTGGCATTGCTACCGTCTACCGCAGGAACATGCTGCAGCGCATCAAAATACTCGCGCCAGTTGTCAGGCACGCTGCCAGGGTTGGCAAGGTAGTTTTCGTACATCTCTTCAACATAGGGCGCATTGCCGCCGAAGAGATAGGTGTTGCCTTGGTAGGCTTGATAGACGGATGTCGTATCGCTCATATTCCGCTGACCTCCGCTTTCCTTGGGAAAGCATTAGCTGGTTAAGAAACCTTCCGCGACACGGCTGAACCGATTGGCGGATGCGACTGTGGCTGGGGAAGGGCCTAGGGTTGCGGGCGCCATTGTGCCACCGAACACGGCATTAACCAAGATCAAGCCCAAAGGCGTCCCGGCGCGCCAGCCCATTCATCAGCAACGGTGTCGTACATTGCGGGTTTTGCACTTGTGCTTTTGATCACCCTGCCCCCAAAGGCTCTATGACCCAACACCCGCTCCAGCAAAAAACCTTTCTGCTTTTGCTAACGCTCGTCACCGTTGCGTTTGGCGCCATCCTCTGGCAATTTCACGGTGCGATCTTCTGGGGCATGGTGCTGGCCATTCTGTTTGCCCCATTGCACCGCAAAATGCTGCGGCGCATGCCCCGGCGCGAGAATCTGGCTGCCCTGTGCACCCTGGGCCTGTGCTTGGTGGTGGTGATCTTGCCCATGTCGCTGATCACGGTTTCGCTGGTCCAAGAGGCCAACGCCATCTACGAACGGCTGCGCTCTGGGCAACTCAATTTTGGTGCGTACTTCCAGCAAATCGTCGCGGCCTTGCCGACCTGGGCCGTCGGGCTGCTGGAGCGTCTGAACCTCACCAGCGTGGCCCAGATTCAACAAAAGCTGTCGTCTGTGGCCGTACAGGCAAGCCAAATCATCGCCACCCAGGCTGTCAGCATCGGACAAAACACCCTGGAGTTTCTGGTGGGCTTCGGCATCATGCTGTACCTGCTGTTTTTCCTGCTGCGTGACGGACGCAGCCTGGCGCTGCGCATTGGGCAAGCCACCCCTCTGGACAACGAGCACAAGAAACAGCTCGTCACCAAATTCACCACCGTCATTCGCGCCACCGTCAAGGGCAACATCGTGGTGGCTGCATCACAAGGTGCCTTGGGTGGCTTGATCTTCTGGATTCTGGGCATCCAGGGCCCCGTGCTGTGGGGCGTGCTGATGGCCTTCTTGTCCCTGCTGCCCGCCGTGGGCGCTGGCCTGATCTGGGTGCCCGTCGCCATCTACTTTCTGGCCACTGGCGCGGTTTGGCAGGGGGTCGTGCTCACGCTGTTTGGCGTGTGCGTGATCGGGCTGGTAGACAACATCCTGCGCCCCATTTTGGTCGGCAAAGACACCAAAATGCCCGACTACGTGGTGCTCATCTCCACATTGGGCGGGATGGCCATGTTTGGGCTGACAGGCTTCGTGATTGGCCCCACCATTGCAGCCCTTTTCATGGCCAGCTGGGATTTGTTCGCTTCTTCAGAAGAAAGCCAGCAAGCCCCACCTGCCGCCTGAGACTCACTCAGAGCGGCTAACTAAACTCCCCCGGCGTCGTTGCCTCGCCTTGTCGTACTGCCTGCGGCGAAACGCCTAGCCAGAGCCGCTTCGCTTAGCTTTGTTAGCTGCTCTCAGTCCCTGTGACCACCGCCATGCCCACGCCCGTGGCCACGGTGGTCATCATGGTCCCCTCGGTCGTGGCCACGACCACGCCCAGGCCGCTCGTCGTGGTGGTCATTCCGATCCCCGCGGGACGGGCCGCCATAGTGGGGGCCACGGGGCGGCTGACGACGGGGCGGCTCCTGCACAAAGTACACGGGCTGGCCACAGGCGTTGTAGCGCGCGCAGTGCTTCCCCCAGTTCTTGGCATGCCCAGGCGGTACGTACATGTAAATAGGCGCACGCTGAACCGGCATTTGGGGACGGTGGATGATCACAGGCTCGGCATAGATCAATGCCGGGGGCGCTGCATTGCCAATCTGGATGCGGCCATAAACGCCTGGAACGATCTGCCCATCCACGGTCGCATTCACGTAGGCCTGTGCGCTTGCACCACCCGCAGCCAGCAACAACGCGATAGATACGCCAACGACGGGCCCTGTGCGGCTGAAAAAACCCATGATTTACTCCAATGATTTCAATGCATCCCGTTTGTAACCAGCTCTGAGGCAGGGCATGGCAAAAGCCCTCCTTTTTTTGTAACAACAGGGACTTTAGTGGCCTTCTGAGCGCGCTGGCCACTTCTGTGCAAAGGCCCAGGTTCCATACAACCCTGGGAAAAGTGCTGGAGGACGGTAGAGCTTTGCATTAGGATGGTTCGACCCCTAGGCCCAGGAGACCGCACATGCCCCACGAACGCCGCCACTACGTGCGCGTGCAATTTGACGCACCAGCGCTGTTGACCATCGCCACCGCAGCCTTCAGCGTGCAAGTTCTTGACCTATCGCTCAAAGGCGCACTGGTGACCCTGCCCGACAACGCCATGGTGCCCGCAGGCATGCCCTGCCAGCTCACGGTGCCGCTGGCAGAAACTGGCGACCACATCTCCATGACCGCCGGCATTGCCCATGTGGACGGCAACCATGCTGGGCTGCTGTGCCGAAGCATTGACCTGGACAGCGTCACCCACCTGCGACGCTTGATTGAATTGCAGCTGGGTGACCCCGCCCTGCTGGAGCGAGACTTGGCAGAGCTGATCCAGGTCTCGGTCAGCTCAGGCAACTGACCCACTTCACACCTGACAAGCGCTTGCCATTGGCTCTGGCAAACCCGTCATTTCACCCAACGCCAAGGCAAGAGCAGCGCGAGCCTCATCAACTCGGCGCTACCTCACGCTCTTGAAGGGTGCGCCACATCACCTTGCCGCTGCCGCTCTTGGGCAGCGCATCCACAAACTGCACAATGCGCGGCACCTTGTAGACCGCCATGTTCTCGCGGCACCAGTCCATGATCTGCTGCTCGGTTGTACCTTTGTGCGATGCGCGCAGCACCACTACCGCCTTCACCGTCTCCCCCCGATAGCTGTCCTTGCTCGCGATGATGCAGGCCTCCTGGATGGCAGGGTGGCGGAACATCAGCGCCTCCACCTCGGCAGGCCACACCTTGAAGCCGCTGGCGTTGATCATGCGCTTCAAGCGATCGGTCAGAAAAAAGTAGCCCTCTTCGTCCATGCGCCCCAGATCACCTGAGCGAAAGAAACGCTTGCCCTCGAACTCGATAAAAGCCGACGCTGTGGCATCCGGTCGCTTCCAGTAGCCCTCAAACACCTCGGGGCCGTGGATGATAATTTCGCCCTGCTCACCCACAGCCAGCTCCTGCAGCGTGTCGGGGTCGATCACCCGTGCATCGGTGCTCATGAACGGAATGCCCAGGCACTGCTGCTTGGGGTGGTCGGGCGGGTTGGAATGCGATGGCGCCGCCGTCTCCGTCAGGCCGTAGCCTTCTGCGTACCGCAGCCCATACTGCTCCAGCAGACGCTGCGCCACCGCTTGCGGCATCGCAGCCCCACCGCCGCCGATGTAGACCAGGCTCGACAAGTCGTAGCTCGCAAAGTTCGGACTGCCCAGCAAGTCAATGACCATGGTGGGGATGTTGGTCCAGTTCGTCACCTGGTAGCGCGAGATCAGGCGCCCAGCCAGGTCCCGGTCCCAGCGCGGCATGACCACGATGGTGGCAGCACTGTAGATGGATGCGTGCATCACACTCACCATGCCAGTGATATGAAACATGGGCACCACGGCCAGCGTCACGTTGTCCACCGAGCCCGTGCCCCACAGGCTGCTGGCCACAGCGTTGTGCATGATGCTTTTGTGCAAGTGCATGCATCCCTTGGGCAAGCCCGTGGTGCCGCTGGTGTAGGGCAGCAGCGCCAGGTCATTCGGCCCCACCACCAGCTCAGGCGGCGCATCGGCACAGGCCAGGGCCTCCGTCCAGTCATGGGCCTGGCCTCCGTCCAGCACTGGCAAGGGGTGGCGCGTGCCCAGCCATTCGCGCCAAGCCTCAGGCGGAGCATCGGCGCCCGCCACATCCACATCAAACGCATCACTGAACTGCGCGACCACCAGGTGCGCGAGGCGCTCAGCGGGCGGCAGCGCGTTGCTGGCTTTGGCCAGTTCTGTCGCCAAGTCGCCGGTGGTGAAGGCTACCTTGGTGTCCGGGTCGGTGATGTAGTGCTTCAGCTCCTCAGCCCGGTTCATCGGATTGACGGGCACCACCACCGCATTGGCCCGCAAGATGGCAAAGTGAGCCATCACCAGTTGCGGGCAATTCTGCATGCACAGCACCACGCGATCACCCCGCTGCACGCCCAACGCAGCCAGCCGGGCTGCCATGCGCTCGGCGCCCTCCATCAACTGCCGATAGCTCAGCGACCGGCCAAAAAAGACCAGGGCCGCCTTGTCTGGATAGCGGCGCGTGCTGATCGCCAAGTTGTCCCACAGAGAGGTTGATGGGAGAGTGATGGACTTGGGCAGACGATGGGGCCAGAACTGGTAGTGAGGGCGCATGGATTACAGATCTCCTTGAGCCTTCAAGCCTAGAGGCCTCGCCAGCGGGGAGCAATGGGGGATGCCCCGCGCCTGCGTCGCCAAGGTGACCGCAAGCGATACTGCGGCCTGCGTCAGCACTTGCCGCACGCGCGCACTGCGGTCTTCGCTGTGGTCAAACAGTGGCGAAAAGCAGAGCGCCCCCAGGCCACAGAAAACCGACGCAAGATCAGCTCTGTATCTGCGCCCACAGCTTGTCCAGCCGCTTCACGCTCACCGGCTGGGGCGTGCGCAGCTCTTGCGCGAAGAAGCTCACACGCAGCTCCTCCAGCAGCCAGCGCAGCTCTTGCATGCGCGCATCGACCACACCCTTGCGCTCGGCCACCAGGCGCCAATAGCGCTGCTCTTGCGGGCGCAGCTCGGCCAGCTTGGCGGTATCGCGGGCGGGGTCGGCGCGGTATTTGTCCAGGCGCAGGGTGATGGCCTTGAGGTAGCGGGCGTAGTGGGCCAGCTGCGCCCAGGGGGCCACGGCGATGAAGTTCTTGGGCACCAGGCGTTGCAGTTGCTGCAGGGCGTCCGTCGTCGCGTCAGGTGCGTTTTTGGTGTCTTTGATCTTGCGGGCGGCAGCCGCGTATTCGGTGAGGATGGTGGCTGCCAAGCGGGCGACTTCGTTGGCGATCAAGGTCAGGCGCCCTCGCCCTTCTTCCACGCGGCGTTTGAAGTCGAACTCATCGGTGGGCAGGGGGTCGAGCAAGAAGGCGCGGTCCAGCGCCACGTCGATGATCTGGGTGCGCAGCTCTTCCTGCGTCCCCAGCGGCATGTAGGCCACGGCCATCTTCTGCAGGTCGGGGATGTTCTTTTCGAGGTACTTGAGCGCGTCCTTGATCTGCAGCGCAAACAGACGGCGCAGGCCCGCGCGGTGTTTGGCGGCGGCCACTTCGGGCTCGTCGAAGACCTCGATGGTGACACCATCGCCGCCATCAATCAGCGCCGGGAAACCCACCAGCGTCTGCCCGCACTTCTTGATCTCCATGAGCTCAGGCAGCTCACCAAACGTCCAGGTCGTGTAACGCTGGCCTGCCGGGGCTGATGGCGCAGCGCTCGCCGGTTTTGCCGAGACGGAGTTTGCGCCTTTTACTCCTGATTTGATAGCTTCTTGCGCTTTATTATCAAGCGCTGGGGGCATATTTGATTCAGATTTCTCGCTGTGTGCAGCCACAGCACCCAACTTGAGACCTGCCAGCGCCTGGAACGCACCGCGCGCCTTGGCACCCCATTCGGCCTTGAGGGCGCCCAGGTTGCGGCCATGGCCGAGCTGGCGGCCATGTTCATCGACCACGCGGAAGTTCATGAACAGGTGCGGGCTGAGCATGTCGAGCTTGAAGTCTGCGCGCTTCACGTCGAGCGAGGTCTCATCGCGCACCTGCTTGAGCAAAGCGTCCGTCAGGCTGCCGGTGCCAAAACGCTCGGGCGCGTTGAACAGCTCAGCCAGCCGCGTGGCCGACTCGGGCAGCGGCACGAAGCGGCTGCGCGGGCGCTGGTGCAGGCTTTTGAGCAGGGCCTGGATCTTGTCCTTGAGCATGCCGGGCACCAGCCATTCACAGCGCTCGTCACTCACTTGGTTCAGAACAAAGAGCGGAATGGTCACGGTGATGCCATCGCGCGCATCGCCGGGCTCGTGCAGATAGCTGGCAGCGCAGTCCACGCCGCCCAGGCGCACGGTCTTGGGAAACGCATTGGTGGTGATGCCTGCGGCCTCGTGGCGCATCAGCTCGTCTCGGGTGAGCTTGAGCAGCTCGGGCCGCTTTTTACTTTCCTCGCGGTACCAAGCCTCAAAGCTGTGGCCGCTGCACACCTCGGGCGGCAGTTGTTGGTCGTAGAAGGCGTAGATGAGCTCATCGTCCACCAGCACGTCCTGGCGGCGCGACTTGTGCTCCAGCTCTTCGACCTTGGCGATGAGCTTTTGGTTGGCGGCCAGGAAGGGCAGCTTGGTCTCCCAGTTGCTGCCGACCAGGGCCTCGCGGATGAAGATCTCGCGTGCGGCGTAGGGATCGACCTTGCCGAAGTTCACACGGCGGTTGTTGTAGACCACGATGCCATACAGCGTGGCGCGCTCCAGCGCCACCACCTCGGCCGACTTCTTTTCCCAGTGCGGGTCCAGCAGCTGCTTCTTCAGCAAATGGCCGCCCATCTGCTCCAGCCACTGCGGCTCGATGGCGGCAATGCCCCGGCCGAACAGGCGCGTGGTCTCGACCAGCTCCGACGCGATGATCCAGCGCCCGGGCTTCTTGTTCAGGTGCGCGCCAGGGTGTTTGTAGAACTTGATGCCCCGCGCGCCCAGGTACCAGTCTTCCTCGTCACTCTTGGCGCCCACGTTGCCCAGCAGCCCGGCCAGCATGGACAGGTGCAGTTGCTCATAGCTCGCAGGCTGGGTGTTGATCTGCCACTTGTGCTCGGTCACCACGGTGAGCAGCTGGGTGTGGATGTCGCGCCACTCGCGCAGGCGGCGGATGCTGATGAAGTTCTGGCGCAGCAGCTGCTCGTACTGGCGGTTGCTCAGCTTGTGGGTAGCGGCTGGGGCGGCAGTGGCTGGAGCAGGCGCTGCCGCAGGGCTGCCACCGCCACTGCGCTGCGCCACGGGCAAAAAGGCCTGTGATGGCGCCTTGTGCGCGGCCATGGCCTTCTGCGCGCGGGCCGATGGCAGGCTCGGCGCCCCGCCACGGGCCTCGTTGATCCACTTCCACAGTTTGAGGTAGCCGCTGAACTCGCTCTTGTCGTCGTCGAACTTGGCGTGAGCCTGGTCGGCCTGTTGCTGGGCTTCCAGCGGCCGGTCGCGCACGTCCTGCACGCTCAGGGCACTGGCAATCACCAACACCTCATCGAGCGCCTTGCGATCGCGCGCCTCGATGATCATGCGGCCCACTCGGGGGTCGAGCGGCAGGCGCGACAGCTCCGTGCCCATGGGGGTCAGCTCGTTGGCATCGTCCACCGCACCCAGCTCGGCCAGCAACTGGTAGCCGTCGGCAATCGCACGGCCCGAGGGCGCCTCGATGAACGGGAACTGCACCACATCGCCCAGGTGCAGCGACTTCATGCGCAGGATGACGCCTGCCAGAGATGAACGCAGGATTTCCGGGTCGGTAAAACGCGGGCGGCCGTTGAAGTCGGCCTCGTCGTACAGGCGAATGCAGATGCCGTTGGCCACCCGGCCGCAGCGGCCCGCTCGCTGGTTGGCGGCGGCCTGGCTGATGGGCTCCACCAGCAGCTGCTCCACCTTGCTTCGGAAGCTGTAGCGCTTCACGCGCGCTGTGCCTGCGTCAATCACGTAGCGAATGCCCGGCACGGTGAGCGAGGTTTCGGCCACGTTGGTGGCCAAAATGATGCGGCGGCCCGTGTGGCCATCAAAAATGCGGTCCTGCTCGGCCTGACTGAGGCGCGCAAACAGCGGCAGCACCTCGGCGTTGCGCATCACGGGCTGGTGCGAGAGGTGTTTGCGCAGGTGGTCGGCAGCCTCGCGGATCTCGCGTTCACCGGGCAAAAAGACCAGGATGTCGCCCGCCGCATTCCCCTGCCACAGCTCGTCCACGCCATCGGCAATGGCCTCGTTCAGGCCGTAGTCGCGGCTGTCTTCAAACGGGCGGTAGCGTTGCTCCACCGGGAAGGTGCGGCCCGACACCATGATGACCGGCGCTGGCCCCTTGGCGCTCTCGAAATGCTTGGCAAACCGGTCAGCATCGATGGTGGCCGAGGTGACGATGACTTTCAGATCAGGCCGGCGCGGCAGGATCTGGCGGATGTAGCCCAGCAGGAAGTCGATGTTGAGGCTGCGTTCGTGCGCCTCGTCGATGATGATGGTGTCGTAATTCTTGAGCAGAGGGTCGGTCTGCGTCTCGGCCAGCAAGATGCCGTCGGTCATGAGCTTGACGGAGGCATCGCGGCTGAGGCGGTCCTGGAACCGCACTTTGAAGCCCACCACGTCCCCCAGTGGCGTTTTCAGCTCTTCGGCAATGCGCTTGGCCACGCTGCTGGCGGCAATGCGGCGTGGCTGGGTGTGGCCAATCAGCTGCCCTTTCTGTCCCGGCTTGGCATTGCATTTGCCACGGCCCAGCGCCAGCGCAATCTTGGGCAGCTGGGTGGTCTTGCCCGAGCCGGTTTCGCCGCACACGATGATGACCTGGTGCTGGGTGATGGCCTCCATGATCTCGTCGCGCTTGCCCGACACGGGCAGGGATTCGGGGAATTCGATGCGCAAAGGGGCTGCGGACTGGGCAGCAGGCGGGGCGGAAGCGGGGGAAGACTCGGACAAACGCGGATCAGAAGAAGACATAGCCCCGCATTATCGGCAGCGCGCCCCTGTGCCAAGGCGCCCTGCCCTTCCGTTTTGTGCGTTTGGCGCGACATTTTTAGCCCCGCTCGGGCCATTTGGCTTGCAGGCGAGGCACCGCGCCGCCACAATCGCGCCTTCTTTCAAGCAAAGCCAGCCACCCCGGTTCGGCGCTGAAAGCCCTGGAGGTCCCGATATGTCTGCCAACTTCTTCGCACACACCTGACCACAGTCCACCGCCCCGGCTGGACTGTGCACACTCAGTTCAGCCAAGGCTCAGCGCTTTACTTTGCGCTCCACAAGCCCTGGCTATATCGCCGGGGTTTTTTGTTTGTGGAACGCACAACGTATGAGTGCAAAAAAACTGTCTCGGGCCTACGCCCAGGGTGAAATCAAAAAGCTGCGCCGCATGAAGCAGCCCCTGGTGCTGAAACTCGAAGCCTCGGGCCCGCCCCGAAACCCTGTGGCCGCCGCCATGGCCCAACGCAGCCTGTCCAGTGCAGCGGGCAAGCACATCCGAACCCGTGGGGCACAGCGCCGTGCGGACAACGTCGCCTTGCGCAAGGCGATTCAAAACCAGATATTCAATGACTGAAACGAATCCGTACTCCAACGGGTCGCTCTTGCACGGAGCCCACGGGCTGCAGGGGCGGCTCACCCAGGGCTTCGGCCCTCACCAGCCCGCAGGGGCTGCGCAGGCAAAGGCAGGTGCTGCGGCAGCCCAAGCTGTCCAGAGTCCATCCGACCCATCTGGCCAGCCCGTCTCGCACAACCCACCCACCACAGCCACGCTGGCCTTGCGCCAGCAAACCCTGGCCCATGCCGTCGTGCAGCTCAAATCAGAGTTGTTTGGCATCGACGAGGTGATTGACCGTGTCATCGACGCCATCCGCGCCTGGTACGTGCTGCCACAGCTTATCAGCCGCCCGGTCATCGTCTGCCTGTGGGGACTGACGGGCACGGGCAAAACCCAGCTCACGCGGCGCCTGGCCCAGCTGCTGGGCTTTTACGACCGCTTTGTTGAAGTGCAGATGGATGGCTTCAGCCACGGCGCCAGCTACCGCAGTTCCACCATCTCGGGCATGCTGGGTGACTCCGGCATCCACGAAGGCGCACCGGGCATGCTGGTGCTGGACGAGTTCCAGCGCTTTCGCACGGTGGACATCAAAGGTGGCGACGTGAAGGTAGAGCGCTACCAGGACGTGTGGACGCTGCTGTCAGACGGGCGCCTACCACCGGCGCTCAGCGCGCTGTCCAACATCGAACGCAAGCTGGCCGATGCCCAGTACGACGCGGAGCGGGCCGAAGATGACGAAGACGAAAAACGCGCGGGCAAGGCGGCCTACCGCTTTCAGCTGGACGCGTGGGACGCGCAGGAACTCAAACGCATGCTCAAGCTGCAAGAGCCTCTGGGCGAGATCATGCAGTGGCCGCCCGGCAAGGTGCAGTCGCTGTACACCCGGTTCCAGCAGTCCAGCCAAGCCTGGGAGACGGACTACAGCAAGCTGCTGGTGTTTGTCTGCGGCAACCTGGACGAGATGTACCACGAGACCGCACAGCGGGTGGAAGACTGCGACACCGACGCCGATATATTTCACCGCCTGACCCGCAAGCTCTCGCTCATCGACGTGAAAAAGGCGCTGGGCGAGCGCTTCAAGCCCGAGCAAATTGCGCGACTGGGCAATGAGCATGTGATCTACCCCTCGTTCAGCAAAGCCACGTACGAGCGCCTCATCCAGAACCTGTGCCACCGCTACGTGCACGACATTGCGGCCCAATGCGGTGTGCAGTTCCACATCGGGCAAGACCTGCGCGATGAGCTGTACGCCAACGCAGTGTTTCCGGCGCAAGGCACGCGGCCGCTGTTTTCTTCGGTGCACGCCATCCTCAGCGCCAACTTGGTGAATGCAGCGCTGTGGGTGCTGGAACAACAATTGCCCCTGGCCCAGACGTTTGCCATTGGACTGAGCCCAGACAAGCGTGAATTGCGGGTGTCCGGGCGGGACGCCTGCGGAGCCGAGCAAGAGAGCCGCTTTGCAGTCTCTTTGGAGCTGAACCGGCTCAAGCAGCGGGCCAATGCCGATTTTCGGGCGCTGCTGGCGGTGCACGAGGCGGGCCATGCACTGGTGTACTGCCTACTGTTTGGCCAGGCGCCGCAAGAGGTCAAGATCAACATTGCCTCGTTCGAGGGCGGCTACAACAGCTTTGCGGGCCTGAAGGTCACCACGCGGCAAAACGCGCTGGACATGATGTGCGTGGGCCTTGCTGGGCGCGTGGCCGAAGCCATGGTGTTTGGCGAGATGGCCTGCACCACGGGCGCCGAGCAGGACTACAAGCAGGTCACGGCGGAAGCCGCCCGCTATGTCAGGCACCTGGGTTTTGATGGCCGCATCAGCCGCACCGATGTGACGCTGGAAATGGACAACCACATCAACACCGATGTGGCGCCCAGCAACGCTGCGATTGAAGCCCTGCTGCAAACGCAGTACCAGCGTGCGCAAGCACTGCTGAGCGAACACCAGGCAGCGCTCAACGCCCTGGTCAGTGCGCTGATGGAGCAAGGCATGATCGTCCAGACCGAGATGCAGCAACTGCTGTGGGCCCAAGGGCTTCAGATTCGCACCAGTGCCCCGGTGGGGGTCGATGAAACGCTGGTGCTGGAGCCCTTTGCGCAGCGGCTGGCCCAATTTCAGGGCCAGTGCGCGGCGCAATGAGCGGTTTGTCACGCACAAACTTGCTTTGCATGCTTATGATGCGCGACTTGGCGACCCAGAGCGGTCGCCTTTCGCCGTCTGCCATGCTCCCACCCTGAGGCCCCGTCCCACTGCCATGTCCGCTGTTTTCAACTTCACTTTCGTGCCCTGGTTTCGCTCTGTGGCGCCTTACATCCACAAGTTTCGCAACCAGACCTTTGTGATCGGGCTGACGGGTGAGGCGATTGCGGCGGGCAAGCTGCACAACATTGCGCAAGACTTGGCGCTGATCCAGGCCATGGGCGTCAAGATCGTTCTGGTGCACGGCTTCAGGCCCCAGGTGAACGAGCAGCTGGCCGCCAAGGGGCATGCGGCCAAGTATTCGCACGGCATCCGCATCACCGATTCGGTGGCGCTGGACTGCGCCCAGGAAGCCGCAGGCCAACTGCGCTACGAAATTGAAGCCGCCTTCAGCCAGGGGCTGCCCAACACGCCCATGGCAGGCGCTACGGTGCGCGTCATTTCGGGCAACTTCCTCACCGCACGGCCCGTGGGCATTGTGGATGGGGTGGATTTTCAGCACTCAGGCCTGGTGCGTAAGGTGGATGTGGCGGGCATCACCCGCACACTGGACATGGGCGCGCTGGTGCTGCTTTCGCCCTTTGGCTTTTCACCCACCGGCGAGGCCTTCAACCTGAGCATGGAAGAAGTGGCCACCAGCGTGGCGATTGAGCTGCAGGCCGACAAGCTGATCTTCTTGACCGAAGTGCCTGGCATCCGCATGCAGCCCGGCGAGCCCGAGAGCGAAGACAACCCCATCGACACCGAGCTGCCACTGGCCGCAGCCCAGGCCCTGCTGGCGCAGTTGCCCAGCGCCCAGGTACCGTCAGACACCGGCTTTTACCTGCAGCACTGCGTCAAGGCCTGCA
This sequence comes from Acidovorax sp. 56, assembly GCF_002749705.1. Taxonomy (NCBI): domain Bacteria; kingdom Pseudomonadati; phylum Pseudomonadota; class Betaproteobacteria; order Burkholderiales; family Comamonadaceae; genus Acidovorax; species Acidovorax sp. 56. Next base: position 698,399 of record NZ_PEEV01000001.1, on the reverse strand, counting down.
AAGCCGGGGTGGAGCGCAGCCACATTCTGCCGTTTGCGGTGGACGGGTCGTTGCTGCTGGAGGTGTATGTGCACGATGGCATCGGCACCATGGTCATCGACGAAAAGCTCGAAGAACTGCGCGAAGCCACGATTGACGATGTGGGCGGCATCCTGCAGCTGATTGAACCGTTTGAAAAGGACGGCACGCTGGTCAAGCGTGACCGCACCGAGATCGAGCGCGACATTGCCACCTACACCATCATCGACCACGACGGCGTGATTTTTGGCTGCGCCGCGCTGTACCCCTACCCCGAGGCCAAGACAGCCGAAATGGCTGCGGTCACCGTATCGCCCCAAAGCCAGGGCACGGGCGACGGCGAAAAGCTGCTCAAGCGCATCGAACAGCGCGCCCGCGCCATGGGGCTGGAAAGCATTTTTGTGCTGACCACCCGCACCATGCACTGGTTCATCAAACGCGGCTTCCAGCCCGTGGACCCCGACTGGCTGCCCGATGCCCGCAAGCGCAAGTACAACTGGGACCGCAAGAGCCAGGTGCTGGTGAAAAAGCTGTAAACGCCCTTCTACGCCCCCAAAACCGAAACGGCCTGCGTTACACAACGCAGGCCGTTTGCTTTGGCGGGCCCGCCGCCCATGCCTCCCCGCCAGGCAAGGTGGGGCGAAGCGGCTACTGCATCACGCCTTCAAAGGCGGCATACAGCTCGTCAATCCAGTGGTCCAACTCGTCCTGCGTTACATGCAGGTGCTCCATGCAGGCCTGGCCATGTTGCTGCCACTCGCGCGTGGGTGAAAGGTTTTCGTGGTGGTTGACCAAAAACTCAGCCAGCAAGCCCAGGGCGACCAAGTGCCGCACGGTCGCGTCAAACCGCTCATCGTTCAGGCAGGCAAAGTCGTGGTGCAACCAGATGGCCTGCGCCACCTCGGGCGGCAGGTGCCAGGTGCGCGCCACGATGGCACCCATCACCGCGTGGTCGGTGCGGTGGGATGCGTTTTCGGTCTGGGTGAAAGTGCGGTCTTTGCGGGCCAGGGCTTCGGTCACGGTGCCGGCGTAGCCTCGCACCGCCTTCACCAGCACGGGCATGCCCACATGACAAAACAGCCCAAAGCTGTAGCCCAGCCCTGGATCAAAGCTGTAGAGCTGGCGGCCAATGTGCTCGCAGGCAATGGCCTTGCGCTGCGAGCTTTCCCAAAAATGCTCCAGCAGCGGCGTGCGCACATGCAGCGCATTGCGGGTAATGAAGGCAGATAACAACTCCACCGAAGGTTGCAGGCCCAGCACCGTCAGGGCCACGCCCACGGTTTGCACGGGTTGCGCCAGGGCATAAAGGGGGCTGTTGGCGGTGCGGATCAAGGCAGCAGCCATGGCAACGTCCGAAGACGCCAACTGCTCCATGGCGGCGGAGTCCAGCTCGGGCGCGGCAATGATCTCTTGCAGGCGCACCAGTGACTCGGGGCATGGCGGAATCACAATCGCCCGCACGCTGGGATGCGCCCGGGCCTTCTGGATGTCTTGGTCGATCAAATGAGAGGTCACGGCAGGTTGGCGTGCAGACACCGAAGCGGACATGGAGACGCCCTTCGATACGGTTTCAATTGGTTGCATTGTGCCGCCAAAACAGCCCCACGCCACGCAATAAGACCCAGAACAACGCTGGCAACAATCCGCTTGCCAAGCCCCTCATGGCGCGGCAAGCGCAGCCCCCGCTCAGATACCGGCGCCCTCCAGGCCCTGCAAATCGGCACGGGTGGCCAGGCTGTTGCGCCCCGGCATGGTCTCGCCCAGGTAGTCCAGAAAGCGCCGCACTGCAGGCGACAGACCCCGGCGCGAGGCAAACACCGCGTGCACGATGGCTGGCGGTGGCGCCCAGTCGGGCAGCACGCGCACCAGGCGGCGCTCGCGCATTTCCTCCTGGCACATGTAGTCGGGCAACCAGCAAATGCCCGTGCCCGCCAGCGCAGCGAACTTGAGCGTGAGCAAATCGTCAGCCACATAGCGCGGTGTGTAGTGCACCACCTGGTGCACACCGCCTGGGCCAATCAGGCTCCAGGTGGCGCGACCGTCGGGGGCGGACATGGCAATGCTGTCAATGCGGGCGAGGTCCTCCAGGGTTTGAGGGGTGCCTTGGCGGATCAGCAAATCCGGGCTTGCCACCAGCACCTGCGTGGCCCGGTCCAGCCGTTTGACGACCATGCTGGCACTGTCCTCCAGCGAAGGGCGCACCCGCAGCGCCACGTCGATCCCCTCCTCCACCACATTCACCGCCCGGTTGCTCACCTGCATCTCCACCCGCACCAGCGGGTGCTGCGCCAAGAACGCGGGCATCAGCTCGGCCAACACAGTTTGGGCCAGCGTGACGGGGCAGCTCACGCGCACCGTGCCACGCGGTTCGGTTTGCACCTGGGCCACGGTGTCGGCTGCGGCCTGGGCCGATTCGCGCATGGCCTGGCAGTGCCGCAAATAGGCCTCGCCCACCTCGGTCAGCGAGAGCTTGCGCGTGGTGCGCTGCAGCAGGCGCACACCCAGGTGGGCTTCCAGATCAGACACCCGGCGCGAAAGGCGCGACTTGGGGATGCCCAGGGCCCGCCCGGCGGCCGCAAAGCCACCGCGCTCGACCACCTCGGCAAAGTACAGCATGTCGTTCAGGTCTTGCATGGGCCAGCCGTCCACAAGGGTTGAAAAGCACAGGAATCAAGCGCAGGGAGCATGTATTGCGGCTTGCAAAGTCACGCGCACAGCCCCAATGCACTCACTCCGATTGTTCCATTTTTAGAACAATCTATCGCATTTGCGGCAGCTTATCAATCTTTGTGAGCCCCATCACAATTCACCCATGGCCGCAAAGTCTGGCGGCATCCACCATCGACATCACGGAAAACACCATGCAATTGCTTCACATCGACTCGTCTATCGCCGGCGCCGCCTCGGTTTCTCGCCAGCTCACTGCCCAGGTGGTGGATGCCTGGAAGGCCAGCCACCCCAACACCCAGGTGAGCTACCTGGACCTGGTGGCCAGTGCCCCCAACCACTTCACCATGGACGCCATGGCCCCCCGCACCGGCCAGACCGATGGCCTGAGCGAAGCCCAATTGCGCGAAAACGCTGTGTCCGAACAACTGGTGAGCCAGTTCCTGGCGGCAGACGTGGTGGTGATTGGCGCCCCGTTCTACAACTTCGGCATCCCCACCCAGCTCAAGGCCTGGATTGACCGCCTCGCCCAGCCCGGGCGCACCTTCAAGTACGGCGCCAACGGCCCCGAAGGTCTGGCCAAGGGCAAGATCGTGATCATTGCCTCGGCCCGTGGCGGTGTGTATTCCACCAGCGAAGGTGGCCGCGCCATGGAACACCAGGAAAGCTACCTGCAAACCGTGATGGGCTTCTTTGGCGTGACCGACGTGCGCTTTGTGCGCGCTGAAGGGGTCTCCATGGGCCCTGACGCCAAGGCCCAGGCGTTGGCCGCTGTGGCCCAGCAAATCAGCACGCACACCGCCGCCTGACCGGCCCGAAACAGCGCGCAGTGCCCCTGCGCACAGCGCTCTGCAGCCCCGGCTTCCTGGCAACGCACCATGCGTGCCCAGAAAGCCGGGGCTTTTTTGCGCCCACTGCAGGATTGCAAACAATCTTCAAGTCTGCCCAGTGGCTGACTCACGCCGAGACATTTGTGTACTAATGTAAATTCGGTATGACACGCTCCAGGCACTTTGGCATGTTGGCGTGCGGTTTTCAGGGTGACCCGAGGTGCTTTGGCCCGTCAACGGCTGCAAAGGCGTCTTGGTAGCCCTTCTGGGACTTGAGATTGGCTTGTATGTTTCTGCGTCGATGGCTGCTGTGCTGCATGTGCTGCCTGCCGCTGTGGGCGCAAGCGCAAACGATTGCGTTCATCAATCCGGGCAAGAAAGACGAGCCTTTTTGGCGCACGGTGAGCGAATCCATGCACGCCGCATCGCGCAGCCTGGGAATGCGGCTGGAAGAGCAGTTTGCCGAGCGCCAGCACCTGAGCGTGTTCAACATCGCCAAAGCCATCGCCGCACGCCCCGCCGCAGAGCGGCCGGACTACGTGATCCTGACCAACGACTACGGCACGGGCCCGGAGCTGCTGCGCATTTTTGACGGGACGGGCATTCGCAGCTTCATGGCGTTCAGTACGCTCACCACCCCAGAGCGCGTGCAACACGGAGGCCCACGGGAGCAGTTCAAGGACTGGATCGGCTCGCTGGAGCCCCGCGCACAAGACGCAGGCTACCTCACCGCCCAAGCGCTGATGGCCAAAGGCCGCGCCATGCGCGCCCATGGCCCCGACGGCAAGCTGCACCTGCTGGCCATTGCCGGAGACCGATCCACCAACTCGTCCATCCAGCGCAACGAGGGCATGCAGCGCGCTGTGCGGCAAGCCCCCGATGTGGTACTGGAGCAAACCGTGTACGCGGGCTGGTCACGCGCCAAGGCGCAAGAGCAAATGGGCTGGCTGCTGCAGCGCCACCCCCAGGGCCGGCTGGTGTGGACCGGCAGCGACCTGATGGCCTTTGGCGCCATGGATGCACTCCTCGCCGCTGGCGCTGGACAGCCGGGCCGCACCGTCTGGTTCAGCTCGGTCAACACCTCACTGCAAGCGCTGCAAAGCCTGCGCAGCGGCCAACTGGCGGCGCTGGCGGGTGGCCATTTCATCGCCGGTGCCTGGGCGCTGGTGATGCTGTACGACTACCACCATGGCCGCGACTTTGCGAGCGAGGGGCTGGAGTTGGAGCGCCCCATGTTCACGCTGTTCACCCCGGCCATGGCCCACCGCTACCAGCAGCGCTTTGGCCAGGGGTTTGATCGGCTGGACGTGCGCCCCTACAGCAAGGTGCTCAACCCCACCGTTCAACGCTACCAGTTCGGCGTTGCCCAGCTGCTTTGATGCCCCACATGCCCCAGCGCCCGTTCCGATCCATTGCCAGTGTGCTCATCCGCCGCACCATCGTGCTGGCGGTGCTGTGCATGTTGCTGGTGTTTGGCGTGCAAAGCTGGCTGCTGCGCGCCCAGCACCAAAAGCAGTTTGAGATGGCGATCAACGATGTGGCCAACACCAGCGTGCCGCTGCTGGCCGTGGCGCTGTGGGACATAGAAACCCAGGCCATTGCCGCGCAACTGCAGCGCATTGCCCAGAAGCCAGAGATTGGCTACGCACGCCTGCAAGCAGCGGGTGGCCAGCGCTTTGAGGCAGGCAACCCCGCCCTGCTCGCCCAGGGGGTGTCGCGCCAGATTGTCATCCCGCCACCCCAGCCCGCCCAGGGTGCGCCAGCACTGGGGGTGCTGGAGCTCACAGGCAACCCCGACTACCTGTGGCAAGGGCTGCGTGCCGAGGGGCTGCGCATTTTGCTGGGCTACAGCCTGCTCACCGCAGGCATTTGCGCGCTGATGGCCTTCATGCTCAAACAGCTGCTGCAAAAGCCGCTGTCGACCGTGGCCGAATTTGCCAACGACGTTTGCCCCCGCCACCTGACCACCCCGCTGCGGCTGAACCGCCCGCCCCAGGCCCACAGTGATGAAATCGACCAGCTGGAGACGGGCGTCATCAAACTACAGACAGCGCTGCAACAGCACATCCACAACCTGGATGACCTGGTGGCCGAGCGCACCGAGCAGCTAGAGCGGCTGCTGGAGGAGATTCGCCACCTGTCTGTCACCGATGGGCTCACAGGCACCTTCAACCGGCGCGCGCTGCAAGACAGGCTGCCCGCAGAAATCGACCGTGCCCAGCGCTATGGACGGGCTTTGTCGGTGATCTTCATGGACATCGACCACTTCAAGCAGTTCAACGACACCCATGGCCATGCCCTGGGCGACGAGGTGCTGCGCAATGCGGCCAGCCATGTCAGCGCCAGCCTGCGCCATGGGGTGGACTGGGTGGCGCGCTACGGTGGTGAAGAGTTTGTGGTGGTACTGCCGGAAACCGAGCTGGACGCCGCCATGGCCACCGCCCAGCGCCTGTGCCGCAGCCTGCCCGAGCAGCCCCTGGAGTCAGCGCGCATGGCACGCCCTGCCGGGGGCAGCGTGCCGCCGCTGACCATCAGCGCCAGCTTTGGGGTCACGACCTACCGGGCGGGGGAAAACACCAGCGCCCTGCTGGCACGCGCCGATGCGCTGGTGTACGAGGCCAAGTGCCGTGGCAGGCAGCAGGTGGTGGGCCGGGCCTGAGCCGATAGGCGGGGGCAGAAACCGCCATGCAATCACTATCAAAACAATAGCTGCCAGCGCTTTACCTGCAAGCGCCAGGGGCATTTTTGATCCAAACCCTCAAATACAGGCATCCATCGCATCGTGCTCATTCCCCTGCGGGGGCTGCCGGGCTCCGGCACGTTGCAACCACTGCGCCTGCAAGGTCTCGGGCGGCTGGGCTTTGGCAAACAACCACCCCTGAAACCGGTGGCAGCCCATGCCCACCAGCAGGTCAAACTGCGCCTGTGTCTCCACGCCCTCGGCCACCACTTCCAGTTGCAGGGTGCGGGCCAGGGCATGCACGGTGGCGCAAATCTCGCGGTCGTTGGCGTCTTCGCAGATGTCGCTGACAAACGCCTTGTCGATCTTCAGCTCACCCACGGGCAAGCGCTTGAGCTTGATGAGCGATGAATGGCCGGTGCCAAAGTCGTCAATCGACAAAGCAAACCCCATGTGCCGCAAATCCACGGCGGCGGCATACAAGGATTCGTCCAACAGCTCTGACTCGGTGATCTCCAGCACGAAATCAGCGGGTGCGCGCCCGGCCTCATGCACCAAGGCCAGCAGCGACTGGGCAAACTGCGGCTCGCGCAGCTGGATGGTGGAGATGTTCACCGAGATCACCGGCACCACGAAGCCCGCAGCGTCCCACACCGCGGCCTGGCGGCAGGCGGTCTCAAACACCCAGCGTCCCAGCGGCACGATGAGGCCACTGGCCTCGGCAATAGGGATGAACTCATCGGGCGGCACCATGCGCCCGTCCAAGCGCCAACGCATCAGCGCCTCCACCCCCACCAGTTGCTGGCGCCTGTCTACCTGCGGCTGGTACTCCAGGCTCAGCTCACCGGCCTGCAGCGCCTGATGCAAGCGGCGGCGCAATGCCTGGCGGCCCTGTGCCTGTCGGGTGAACTCGTCGATGTAGAAGCGGTAGGTCCCCCGCCCCGTGTCTTTGGTGGCGTGCAAGGCCGTGTGCGCATTGCGCACCAGTGCCAGGGCATCGGGTGCATCGTCAGGGAACAGGCTGATGCCAATGCTGGCCCCCACAAACTGCGCGCCCACGCCCGGCAGCAGCCAAGGCTGCATGAAGCTCTCGACCAGCGAAGCGGCCAGCTGCGCGACCTCGTTGCGGGTGTGCGAGCGCGCAAGCATGACCATGAACTCGTCCTCACCCAGCCGCGCCAGAAAGCCCCGCCCCTGCAGGTGATCGGCAATGCGCTTGGCGGCCTCCACCAGCAGCTTGTCGCCCGTGCGGTGGCCAAAGGTTTCGTTCACGTTGTTGAAGTGGTCCAGGTCCAGCAGCAGCACCGCCACGCACTGCCCGCTCTGGGAGCCCTGCTGCACCGCCAGTTGCACGGCTTGGTCGAGCGCGTCTTCAAAGTAACGGCGGTTGGGCAGGCCCGTCAGCGTGTCGAAGTGGGCGACGTGATAGAGCTGCTCTTCGTTGCGCAAAATGGCCGCCTCGGCCATGCGCAAGCGGTCCAGCAAGCTCACCACAATGGCCTGGCGCAGGGCCGCCAGCACCAGCACCAACAGGCAGCAGCCCAAAATCAAGGCGTACACCACACTGCGCGCGCCAGCCGCCGCAAACAGCAGCCACAGCGTTGCACTGGCCATCAGCATGGTGGCCAGGGGCACCAGGTTCACCACCTGCTCGCAGCGGTGGCGGTAGGCTGCGTCGTTGCTCAGCTCGGCCTGAAAATACCGCGCTCCCCAGCCCAGGGCCAGCGCAGCCAGCGAGAACAAGCCGTTGAACCAGCTGCCCGGCGCCAGCTCGCCATGCAGCGCCAGCAGGTTCCAGTGCATCCAGCTGAGCCCGTAGCACACCATGCCCGCAATGATGAGCCCATGCGAGAGCCGCCAGCGCACCCCCACGCTGGGCACCGCCAGCGCCGTGACACTGGCCGCCGTGAGAAAGCTCACGGGGTACAGCACCATCACCGCGCCCACCAACAGGGTGTTCAGCTCGCCACTGGGCACATACACCACCAGCGTCACGGCCAGCAGGGCCAGCACAGCGCCGCCAAAGTCCAGTGATGCGGGGTAGACCCGGTCGGGCGCAATGCGCTGAAAGGTCACGCGCATCACCGTCAGCGCCCACACGGGCCCTGCGGCCAAAAATAAAGCATCGGCAGGCGAAGGGAACGGGTTCCAGTCCGTGGCCACCTGCACATTCCACATCAACTGCCCCGCCAGAATCAAAAGCGCCCCCAGCAGCAACCCGTTGTGCAGGCTGTGGTCCATCACCGACGCCTGCACCCTGCCCCGCCACGCCAAAAAGGCCGAAAGCGAAAACGCCAGCGTCCAGCTGGCGTTATCGAAAAAAACCTGGGCGGCACGGTCAGATGCCAACAATGCAGCGGCGAACAGCCCTACCGTCAGGGCTGTACAGCCAGCAACCAGCCACTTCTCAGCTTGGGGCATCCGCATCTGCATCGGCAAACAGCTCTCCATTCAGGTTAAGCCATGCGTTTACATAAGCTTACATGATGACAGTGTCCGGGCTTTCACCGCAGCAAGCCAAGCCCCATGGCTGGCTGCCCGCAGGCCCATAAAAAAAGCGGGCCGAGGCCCGCTTTGATTTCCAGATGGGTGCGATCCACCCAGCGGCTTAGAAGCCAGGGATCACAGCGCCCTTGAACTCGGTCTGGATGAACTTGCGCACTTCTTCCGAGTGGTAGGCCTTGACCAGCTTGCCCACCCAAGGCTTGTCCTTGTCAGCTTCGCGCACGGCGATCAGGTTGACGTAAGGGCTCTTGGCGCTTTCCTGGGCAATGGCGTCCTTGCCAGGGTTCAGGCCGGCAGACAGGGCATAGTTGGTGTTGATGGCCGAGGCGTCCAGGTCGTCCAGCGAACGGGGCAGTTGGGCGGCATCCAGCTCCACAAACTTGATCTTCTTGGGGTTGTCGGTCACGTCCAGGGGCGTGGCCTTCAGGCCCGCTTCAGGGCGCAGCTTGATCAGGCCCTTGTCTTGCAGCACCAGCAGCACGCGGCCGCCATTGGTGGGGTCGTTAGGGATACCAAGCTTGGCGCCCGACTTCAGTTCGTCCAGGCTCTTGACCTTCTTGGAATAGATGCCGATGGGGAAGTTGACGGTGTAGCCAGCAGAGACGAACTTGTAGCCACGGTCTTTGACTTGCTGGTCCAGGTAAGGCTTGTGCTGGTAGCTGTTGGCGTCCAGGTCGCCCGAGGCCAGTGCGGCGTTGGGCTGCACATAGTCGCTGAACTCAATGACCTGGATCTTCAAGCCGTCTTTTTCAGCAACCTTCTTCACCACTTCAAAAATCTGCGCGTGGGGGCCGCCGGTCACGCCAATCTTCACAGGCTTGTCCTGGGCCGAGGCGCCTGTCACAAAACCGGCAGCCAGGGCCAATGCGAGGGCAGATTGCAGCAAAGAACGCTTGTACACAGAAACACCTTTCAAATTGATATGTTTCAGATCGTACGCAGCTTCGATTAAAACTCAAAAGAATAAGTTTTAATTATCTTAGCCTTCACTGCATATATAGAGACTCATGCGCCACTGCGCAGCGCCACGTTGTTGAGCTTGTCCAGCCGCTCGGGCCAAGGGCCCCCATTGGCGGCTTGCGAGAGGATGCGCGTCCAGGCCACCCAGGCGTCCCACTGCACCCGCTTGTCCCACGAATTGCCCCAGGCGCTGAACAGGTGCAAGGCGCTAGTGGCAGCCGCCTTGGCATCGTCCTGCCGCCCGGCCGCAAGGTAAAGCTGCGCCAGGACCATTTGCGGCTCGCCCACCCAGGGGTTGTGGCGCACGGCGCTCTCCAGCACGCCGGTGGCCACGTCCAGGTCCACCAAGGGCTGGTCTTGCTGGATGACGGACCAGTACAGCGAGGCGGCCGCTGCCTCGTTGGCGGCAGACAGGTATTGGCTGCAGTGCGCAAACACGGGTGGCATGGGCAGCAGGTCTTTGAGCCCCGGGTGCTGCAGGGCTTTGGCCAGCCCGTTGATCTGGTGCACCATGCGCCCCGTAGGCCGCATGGGCCCGGGCCACAGCGATGCCGCCCAGTGCACGGCCTGCGGGCGGTGCTGCACGTGCGGAAAGCGCGAATAGATGTCGTCTTGCCAGCTGAACCACTGCTCGATGGTGTCGGCCATGCTCACGATGATGAAGGCGGCTACCTCGTACGGGCTCAGGCGGTGCTGAGCGCCGTCCTTGTCCAGCAGCAGGCCGCCGTCGGCCTCCAGCGCGTGGCCCAGCACCTTTTGCACAAACTGCGTGCGCGACTGGGTGCAGAACAAATACACCAGATGCTCTGCCGACTCGCCCACCAGTTCCCGCAGCCGGGCCCGCTCGCTGGCCGGATCGAACTTGACCAGGTCCACAAATGCATTGCCATACACGCTGTGCAGCAGCCCCAGCATGCGCACATCGCGCGGCTGCTGCCACACGGTGAGCGAGCGCGTTACGCCCACCAGGTGGTGCCGGAAGGTGCCCGCCTTGTGCCAGTCTTGCCCCACATTGCGGGCCAGCACGGTGGGCAGCACCGGGGCCAGCTCGGCGTCCTGCGTCAGCCATTCATCGTCCAGCAGGGGCTGGGCACGGGCAAACAAGTCGGCATCAAGGGGGTGAAACGGCAGGGTCATGGCGGTGTGGTCTCCTGGGTTGAAGGCAGTGCGTGGCAACCTGGGCGGGGCCTGTCCACACTTTTGCGACAAGTATGGCGCCACATGCTGGCAGCGAGGCGGGACAAAGGCGTGGGTGTTTTCCCCAAAGGGTGTGGCACGCAGGCCATTTGCAAAAGCCCTTGCGCCGCAGCCCCCTGTGGGCACGCCGGGTTGGTCAGCCCGCCGCTTTGCCTGATACTGACAAGCAACATGGGCAGCAAAGCTGCCACCCCACCCTGTTCCAGCGAGGCCCACCAAGCCCACTCCAACCCAGACACCCGGCATGGACCACAACATCACCCTCATCACCACCATCGCCGCAGGCTTCGGCGGTGCGCTGGTCTTTGGTTTCATTGCCGAAAAGCTGCGTCTGCCCGCGCTGGTGGGGTATCTGCTGGCGGGCATTTTGATTGGCCCGGCCACGCCGGGCTTTGTGGCCGATGTGCACATTGCCTCGCAGTTGTCCGAGATCGGGGTGATGCTGCTGATGTTTGGCGTGGGGCTGCATTTTTCGCTGGGCGATCTGCTGTCGGTGCGCCGGCTGGCCGTGCCGGGTGCCGTGGTGCAAATGACCGTGGCCACGCTGCTGGGCATGGCCATGGCGTGGTGGATGGGCTGGAGCGTGGGCAGTGGCCTGATTTTTGGCCTGTCGCTCTCGTGCGCCAGCACCGTGGTGCTGCTCAAGGCGCTGGAGGTGCGCGGCGTGCTGGACTCGATGAACGGGCGCATCGCCGTGGGCTGGCTGGTGGTGGAAGACCTGGCCTGCGTGCTGGTGCTGGTGCTGATGCCCCCGCTGGCAGGCCTGCTGGGTGGCACCGCCGCCCCGGCCGAAGAAGCACGCCCGCTGTGGATGGCGCTGGGCCAGACCCTGCTGCAAGTGGCCGCCTTCATTGCGCTGATGCTGTTGGTGGGCCGCCGGGTGCTGCCCTGGTTGCTGTGGCAGGTGGTCAAGACGGGCTCGCGCGAGCTGTTCACGCTGTCGGTGATCGCAGCGGCCATTGGCATTGCCTACGGGGCATCGGCACTGTTCAGTGTGTCGTTTGCGCTGGGGGCTTTTTTTGCAGGCACGGTGATGCGCGAATCCTCGTTGAGCCACCGCGCGGCCCAAGAGTCGCTGCCGCTGCGCGATGCGTTTTCGGTGCTCTTCTTCGTGTCGGTAGGCATGCTGTTTGACCCCATGGTGCTGGTGCAGCAGCCCCTGCCGGTGCTGGGCGTGGTGGCCATCATCATGCTGGGCAAGTCGCTGGCGGCGCTGGCGCTGGTGCTGTCGTTTCGGTACCCGCTCAACACCGCTCTGACGGTAGCGGCCAGCCTGGCGCAGATTGGCGAGTTTTCCTTCATCCTGGCGGGGCTGGGGGTCGCGTTGGGCTTGCTGCCTGCCGTGGGCATGAGCCTGGTGCTGGCCGGGGCGCTGATTTCGATTGCGCTGAATCCCCTGCTGTTTGCCGCCATTGCCCCGCTGCAGGCTTGGCTGCTCAAACGCTCAGAACTGGCACGCCGACTGGACCGGCGCGAAGACCCCTATGCCGAATTGCCCATGAGCACCGAGCGCAAATACCTCAAGGGCCAGGTGGTGCTGGTGGGCTACGGCCAGGTGGGCCGCAGCATTGCCAAAGCGCTGGGGGCCGAAGGCGTGCCCTATGTGGTGGCCGAGCAGAACCGGGAGCTGGTGGAGTCTTTGCGCAATGCAGGTCTGGCGGCCGTGTCGGGCAACGCAGCCGAGCCCGAGGTGCTCATCCAGGCCCACATCGCCAACGCGGCCATGCTGGTCATCGCCATTCCAGACACCTTGCATGTGCGCCAGATGGCCGAAACGGCCAGGGCCTTGAACCCGGGCATCGAGATTGTGGTGCGCAGCCACAGCGAAGAAGAATCAGCCCTGCTGCGCGCAGACGGCATTGGCACCGTGGTGGTGCGCGACGAAGCCCTGGCCCAAAGCATGGCGCGCCATGTGCTCGAACGCGTGGCCCCTGCCCCCGCCACGGCGCCCGCCGTGTTGCACCCAGGCGTGCAGCACTGACACAGGGCTACGGCGCTACCCAGGTGCGCACCAGCCGCACGGGCAGCTTGGAGTCTTTACCCACGTCCTTGCGTGCCTCGCCCGTGCGCATGTGCACGGCCCAGCCGTGCAAGTAAGACATCTGGCCTTCGCCCTGGCCTGAGCGGTTCTGCATCGTGTTGCTGTAGGTGTACTGGTTTGCCTGCCCGGCTTTCACATCGGTGGTCGATGTCCAGTGCCACTCGGGCGGCGTTGCGGGGAACAAGGCCGCATCCACCCCGGGTGGCTGGGCCGTTTTGTTCACCAGGTGCTGCAACTCAGGCGCGCGGGGCAGGCGCCAGTCCATCCCTTCGGCCTTCCAGCGTTCATTGGCGCGGGCCCGGGCCTGGGCGCGGTCCAGCATCAAGGGCGTGCCGGTGCAGGTTTTGCCATTCCACTCCATGCCCTCCACACACCGGGCCCAAGCCAGGCGCATGCGCTCGTCCACCACAAAGCTGCCATCGGGCGATGCCACCATGCCCGGCGCAGGCTCTGCAGGGCTTTGGGCCTGTGCATCGGCAACGGGCCATACAACGCCCACGCCCCACGCGCAAAACACCAACAAGGGCCAGGCGGCGCGGGCCTGCTGTGCCAGCCATGGGGCCGGACTTTGGGCGCAGTGGGTCGTGTGTGTCATGGCGCCCATTCTTCCACGCCCTGGCCGCGCAGGCAAAGGGTACTGACTCAACCAGCGCCATCATCAGCCACTACAAACAAAAATAGCTGCTAGCGCTTGAATAACAAGCGCTAGCAGCTATCAAAAAAGTAGCAACCGCTGAATTCGTCGCAGGCAGTCCTCAGCGATGGCTCAGCTTGCGCACCGCCCAGTCACCCAGGCTTTGCACGGCTTGCACAAAGAAGATCAACACCAGCACCACGGCCAGCATGATTTCGGGCAAGAAGCGCTGGTAGCCATAGCGGATGCCCAGGTCGCCCAGGCCACCACCGCCAATGGCGCCGGCCATGGCGGAGTAGCCGGTCAAGCTCACGAACGTGATGGTCAGGCCCGCCACGATGCCGGGCAGCGCTTCAGGCAGCAGCACCTTCCACACAATCTGGTTGGTGGTGGCGCCCATGGCCTGGGCAGCCTCAACGAGGCCGTGGTCCACTTCGCGCAGGGCAGCTTCGACCAGGCGGGCCACAAACGGCGCAGCCGCAATGGTGAGCGGCACCACCGCAGCAGCGGTGCCGATGGACGAGCCCGTCACAAACCGTGTGAGCGGAATGATGGCCACGAGCAAGATGATGAAAGGCGTGGAGCGCACGGCGTTGACCACCCAGCCCACCAGCTTGTTGACCGGGCCGTTTTGCAGCACGCCGCCATGGTCTGTGAGGCGCAAGAAAACGCCCAACGGCACGCCCAGCAAGGCCCCCACCAGGCCCGAGATGCCCACCATGATGAGGGTCTCCCACAGCGAGGTGACAAACAGCTCCAGCATGGCTTCAGTGAAATTGGCAAACATCGCTTTTTAACCCCCGCTCTCAACCACTTGCACCTGCACGCCGTTGGCGCGCAGGTGCTCCACCGCACCGCTCAGGCGGGCGGGCTCGCCCGTGGCGTACAGCGCCAGCGAGCCAAAGGTCTGGTCCTGAATCTCGTCCACCTGCCCGTGCAGGATGCTCATGTCCACACCGTACTCGCGCACCATGCGCGAGAGCACCGGCTGGTAGGCGCTGTCGCCCGCGTAAGACAAGCGCAGCAACTGGCCCACATGCCCCGGCGCCGTGGTGCGCAACTGGCCTGCCAGGTGGCGCACATGCTGCAGCACGCTGGCGGGCAGCTCTTGCGGCAGGATTTCGTCAATCAGGCTCTTGGTGATGGCCTGCTGGGGCTGGGTAAAGACATCCAGCACGCGGCCTTGCTCCACGATCTGGCCGGCCTCGATCACCGCCACGCGGTCGGCCACCTGCTTGATGACCTGCATCTGGTGCGTGATGAGCACCACCGTGAGGCCCAGCTCGCGGTTCACCTGGCGCAGCAGGTCCAGAATCGAACGGGTGGTTTCGGGGTCCAGCGCCGAGGTGGCCTCGTCGCTGAGCAGCACCTTGGGGCGGCTGGCCAGGGCCCGCGCAATGCCCACGCGCTGCTTTTGGCCACCGCTGATCTGGGCGGGGTAGCGGTCGGCCAGGGCGGCCAGGCCCACCAGCTCCAGCAGCGGGCTCACCCGTTCGCGGATGGCGGCTTTGTCCATGCCCGCCAGCTCCAGCGGCAGGGCCACGTTGTCGTACACGGTGCGCGACGACAGCAAGTTGAAGTGCTGGAACACCATGCCAATGTCGCGGCGCGCTTCGCGCAACTGGGCGTCGCTCAACTTCGTCAGGTCGCGCCCGTTGACGATGACCTCGCCGCGCGTGGGGCGGTTGAGCAGGTTGATAACGCGCACCAGCGAGCTTTTGCCCGCGCCGCTGCGCCCGATGATGCCAAACACCTCGCCGGGTGTGATGTGCAGGTCAATGCCTCGCAAGGCCTCCACCGGGCCTTGTGGGCCCTTGTATGTCTGGGTAATGCCCCGTAATTCAATCATGCAAACAAAGCGCGCCGCCCGGGTGGGTTACCCGCAGCGGCGCTGGATAGTTGGGTCAGGGGCTGAACTGTATTGCTTTGCTATAAAAAATCAAACCATCAAAAAATTACGTCATAAGACACGCAGGTTATTT
Source organism: Acidovorax sp. 56 (assembly GCF_002749705.1). Classification (NCBI taxonomy): domain Bacteria; kingdom Pseudomonadati; phylum Pseudomonadota; class Betaproteobacteria; order Burkholderiales; family Comamonadaceae; genus Acidovorax; species Acidovorax sp. 56. Next base: position 682,885 of record NZ_PEEV01000001.1, on the reverse strand, counting down.
GGCCGACGAAGCCCCTGCTACCTTGGTCCCTGCGGCGTCCATCGCACGGGCTCGGTGCAGCGAGCGGCCAATCACCGCCCCCAGCGCCACCACGCCCAGGGCAGCGGCCGTAAACACCGGCACCAGCCAACCTCGGTCCACACTCAACGCCACCAAAAACACCCCGCACGACTGCCCCAGGAACAACAGGCACGCGAACAAGGTCACGGCCATGCCCCGGGCGTGGGGGGCCATTTGCGTGGCCTGGGTCTGCAAGGTGTTGTGCAGCATGTAAAAGCCCAGCCCCGCAAAGAAGCAACCCACCACGGCCCACGCCACCACGGGCGACCAGGCCAGCAACAACAAGCCGCAGGCAATGGCCAAAGCTCCCAGCATGGCCAGCCCATGCTCACCCAGCAAGGCCAGCCAGCGCCGCGCAAACAGGCTATAGAGCAAGCCACCAATGCCATACAGCACCATCACGCCCCCAGCGGCGGCGGCCGACAAGCCAAACCCCTCGACCATGCGGCTGGGCACAAACGCCAGCGTGCCAAAGGCCAAGGCACCTTCGATGGTGACCACAGTGAGCACCCAACGCACGCGCGGCATGGCCAGCAGTTGGCGGGTGTTGGACAAATAGGTGCGCAGCGAAAAAGGCGCAGCGGCTTGCGGCGTGGCGCCGGCAGGCGCCTGGGCAGCCACGGCACTCACCTGCCGCCACAGCAGCGTGGCGGCCACGGCAAACAACAGCGACAGCACCGCAAACGCTGCGCGCCAGCCCAAAGCCTCCACCGCAAAGCCACCAAACCACTGGCCCGCCATCATCCCGGAGACAGTCGCCACCATCAGCCCCGCCAGGGTCTCCTGGCGCTGCTCGTAGGGCACCTGGTCACCAATCCAGGCCATGCACAGCGGAATGATGCCCGCCGCCGAAGCACCCATGGCCGCCCGCGACACCACCAGAGCCGTCAGGTTAGGCGCCAGCGCCGTGATGGCGCTGAACAACGCGCACGCCGATGTGGCGCCAATCACCACCCGGGTCTTGCCCAGCCGGTCGCCCAGGGGGCCATAAAACAACTGCAGCAGCCCGTAGGCCACAGCAAACGCCGCAATCACCGCCGAGGCATCGCCCGTGCTGACACTGAACTCTTGCGACAAGGCGGGCAGCATGGGGTCGCACACGCGCATGGAGGCCATGCTGGTAAAAGCGGCCAGCGCCATGAAGCGCAAGGTGCGTTTGGTGGTTTCTTGGGGGGCGGTCTGCATGGCGGCGATTGTCACGGCTTGGTGAACAGCGCGCTGACGCAAACCAGAATGTCCTTCATTCGCATGCCCGTGCACGCCCCCAGCCGCACCGACAAGAAACAGCCCAAACAACAAGGGCCGACCGCCCTATTTGGCAGTCGGCCCCTTGAGGCAATGTGCAGCGGCGCGCGGCTTCAGCGCAACAAGGTCACGCCCGTCTTGGACTGGATCTGCTCAAAGCTCACCCCAGGCGCCAGCTCCACCAGCTTCAGGCCTTCGGGCGTCACGTCCATCACGCCCAGGTCGGTGATGATGCGGTCCACCACGCCCACGCCCGTCAAGGGCAAGGTGCAGCTGGGCAGAATCTTCATGTCTTCGGTGCCATCCTTCTTGCGCGCCACATGCTCCATGAGCACGATCACGCGCTTGACACCTGCCACCAAATCCATGGCACCGCCCATGCCCTTGACCATCTTGCCGGGGATCATCCAGTTGGCCAGGTCGCCCTTTTCGCTGACCTGCATGGCGCCCAGGATGGACAAGTTGATCTTGCCGCCACGGATCATGGCAAACGACTGGTCGCTGCCAAAAATGGACGAGCCCTTGATGGTGGTGACGGTCTGCTTGCCCGCATTGATCAGGTCAGCATCCACCTCGTCTTCGGTAGGAAATGGGCCAATGCCCAGCATGCCATTTTCAGACTGCAGCCACACCTCCTTGTCAGCGGGCACAAAGTTGGCCACCAACGTGGGAATGCCAATGCCCAGGTTCACGTAAAAGCCGTCTTCGAGCTCATGGGCGGCACGGGCCGCCATTTGGTCTTGACTCCACGACATAGTGATTTCTCCAGCTTGTTCTGTACTGTTGTGCTGCAGCGGGCTCAGACGCCAGCCTTGTCAGTGATGGTGCGCTTTTCAATGCGCTTCTCGGGCGTGGGGTTGTGCACGATGCGGTGCACGTAAATGCCGGGCAGATGGACCTGGTCGGGTGCAATGGCGCCGGTCTCCACCACCTCTTCCACTTCGACGATGCAAAGCTTGCCGGCCGTGGCCGCTGCGGGGTTGAAGTTGCGCGCCGTGAGGCGGAACTGCAGGTTGCCCGACTTGTCGGCACGCCAGGCCTTGACCAGCGACACATCAGGCACCAGCGAGCGCTCCATCACGTAGGTTTTGCCATCGAACTCACGCAGCTCCTTGCCCTCGGCCACGATGGTGCCCACGCCGGTCTTGGTGAAGAAGGCGGGAATGCCCGCGCCACCTGCGCGCAGCTTCTCGGCCAGCGTGCCTTGGGGGGTGAACTCCAGCTCCAGCTCGCCCGCCAGGTACTGGCGCTCAAACTCCTTGTTCTCGCCCACATAGGACGAGATCATTTTCTTGATCTGGCGGGTTTCGAGCAGCTTGCCCAGGCCAAAGCCGTCCACCCCGGCGTTGTTGGAGATGACGGTGAGGTTCTTCACCGCCGAGTCGCGCAGTGCGTCAATCAGGGCTTCAGGGATGCCGCACAGCCCAAAGCCACCCACGGCCAGCAACTGGCCATCGGCTACGACGCCTTCCAGCGCCTTGGCCGCTGAGGGAAATAACTTGTTCACCACGATCTCCTTGCGAATGTTGGATGCACTACGATACTACGTACCCCTGTAAGTAGTACCCCGTAAAGATTTGCCCGCAGTGGCACAGCCCCGATCACAGCACACACCATGGACGTTGACTACCGTTTGGCTTTTGACATGGCCCCCGTCGGGCTGGTGCTTTCTCGCAACCGCACCATGGTGGACTGCAATCGCCACGTCTGCGAGATGTTTGGCGCCTCGCGCGAGGTGTTGATGGGGCAGTCGTTCCAGGTGCTGTACCCCAGTGCAGACGAGTACGAACGCCTGGGCGCCCACATGGCCCCCATTCTGAACGCCAAAGGCCACTACGCAGACAACCGCGTGATGAAGCGGGCCAATGGTGAGCTGTTCTGGTGCCATGTGTCGGGCCGCGCGCTCAACCGCGACGAACCCCACGCCTCGGGCATCTGGAGTTTTGAAGACCTCAGCTCGCAACGCCCCGTGCGTGCTGAATTGACCGGCCGCGAGCGCGAGGTGGCCGCGCGCCTGCTGGAGGGGCTGACCTCCAAGGAGATCGGCCGCACGCTGGCCATCAGCCACCGCACGGTGGAGATCTACCGCGCCCGGCTCATGCGCAAGTACAACGCGTCGACGGCGGCCGACCTGGTGCACAAGCTGCTGGCAGGTAACTGATCCCGCAAGCCCCATCTCAGGGCTTGCACCTCAGCCCGGCTTGGGCCCGTCAATCACCTCGGCGGCCGAGCGAAAGGCGTCGACCGCCGTGGGCACACCGCAGTAGATGCTGGCGTGCAGCAGCACCTCCTGAATCTCCTGCACGCTGGCACCGTTGTTCAGCGCGCCGCGCACATGCCCTTTGAGTTCGTGCTGCTTGCCCAGCGCCGTCAGCAAGGCCACGGTGATCAGGCTGCGGGTCTTCAGCTCCAGCCCCTCGCGCTGCCACACATCGCCCCAGGCATTGCGGGTGATGAACTCCTGCATGGGCATCGTGAAATCGGTGGCATTGGCAAAGGCATTGGCCACAAAGTCCTCGCCCATCACCTGCTTGCGCGTGGCAAGCCCTTTGTCAAAATCTTTGTGGAAAGTGTCGGTCATGCAGTGGCTACCTCTGGCGGTGCGAACGCGCGCCCGCCGCGCATTCAGAGCGCGGATCTTCGCACCGCAGGTGGTGTAGCAGACCTCGTCAAACGCGAGCGCGGCACCTTCGCCCTATGATGGCCAGGCCAGCGCCGACATGGCCCCGCACAGACTTTGAGGAGACAAACGGTGACATCCCCCCGCTACCCGCATCCCGATCTGAACACCCTGCCGCAAGACATCCAGGACCGCATCTTGGCGGTGCAAGACAAGGCGGGTTTCATCCCCAACGTGTTCCTGGCCTTTGCGCGCCGCCCGGCCGAGTGGCGGGCCTTCTTCGCGTACCACGATGCGCTCATGCTCAAAGAAGAAGGCAGCCTGACCAAGGGCGAGCGCGAGATGATCGTCACCACCACCAGCGCAGCCAACCAGTGCCTGTATTGCGTGGTGGCCCACGGCGCCATCTTGCGCATCTACGAAAAAAAGCCGCTGGTGGCCGACCAGGTGGCGGTGAACTACCGCAAGGCCGACATCAGCCCGCGCCAGCGCGCCATGCTCGACTTTGCGATGAAGGTGTGCCAGCAATCGCACGCCATCGAAGAGGCCGACTTCAGCGCGCTGCACGCCCACGGCTTTGACGACGAAGACATCTGGGACATTGCCGCCATCACCGCGTTCTTTGGCCTCTCCAACCGCATGGCCAGCTTTGCCGGGATGATGCCCAACCCCGAGTTTTATGCGATGGGCCGCATGCCCAAGGCGCCCCAATGATCCGAACTGCAAAGCGATCCGTGGGCAGGCTCTTAAGCCGCTTGCTCCGGCTGCTGTTTTTGGCCGTGGGGCTGCCCGCTGCCTTTGGCCACGCAGCGGGGCTGCCAGAGGGCTTTCGGTGGGCCCCTGGCCCGGCCAACGCGCTGGCACTGAGCGCCTTGGAGATAGAGCAGCAGCCTGGCCGCTTGCAGCCCTGGCCCAGCGCATCACTGCTGCACAACGGCGCACAGCCTCCCACTTACTGGATCACTGCAGGCATGGGCATAGCGCGCCTGGGCATTGACGACCACCCCTTGGCCGCCGCCTGGCGCGTGGAAGCCACGGCCAGTGGCGCCCGCCTCGTTCACGTACCCATGGCCGATGTCAAAGCGCCCGAAGTGCGCGTGGTGCAGCACAGCGAGCTGCTGCCCATGACTTGCGCATCAGGCTTTACCGACGACTGCACCAGCATCGACGGGGTGCTGCGCATCCACACCAGCTTTGAGGGCAAGAAGCGCACACGCACGGTGGGTGGCGGTTTCTACGGCACGGAGGGCACCATCCAGCAGGACGTGTACACCGGCACCCGCACGCTGACCATCACCCACCAGCCCACAGGCCGCAGCCTGCAGCTGACCGAGCGACTAAACGACACCCCCGCCTACACGGCGCAGCAAACCGCCATACGCTACCTGCCCAGCCTGCGCCGGGTGCTGCTGCTGGGGGTGGTGAAAGACCGAGGCATGCCGCTGGCGCACTGCGTGGTGCTGCCCGAGGCTGCGGCTACCTCCACCGCTGCACAGCGGTAGATTGCTCCTTATTTGATAGCTGCTAGCGCTTTCTATACAAGCGCTAGCAGCACATTTTGCTCAAACTGCGCTTGCCAGCGCGCAGGCAACCTCAAATCGCAAACCCGTCGTCTGCCGCAATCACCGCACCGTTGATGAAATGGCTTTGGTCGCTGGCCAGCATCACCAGCAGCGCGTCCAGATCTTCGGGGCTGCCCACGCGCTTGCGCGGCAGCATGTTCACCAGCTTCTGGCCTTGTTCGGTCTGCCAGTGGTGGTGGTTGATTTCGGTGTCGATGTAGCCGGGGCAGATGGCATTGGTGTTGATGCCAAACTTGCCCCACTCCAACGCCATGGCGCGCGTCATCTGCACCACGGCGGCCTTGCTCATGCAATACGCGCCAATTTGCGGCAGCACCTTCAGGCCCGCCATGGACGCAATGTTGATGATGCGCCCGCCCGTGAAGCTGCCCGGCGCCGCGCCGCGCGAGCGGGCCAGCATGCGCTTGCCCACCTCTTGCGCCACAAAGAAGGCGCCCTTCACATTGGTGTCGAAGATGAAGTCGTAGTCTTCGGGCGTCACATCCTGGATGCGCTGGGTGGTGCTGACACCCGAGTTGTTGACCAGGATGTCGATGGAGCCCATCTCCGTTTCGGCGTGCGCCACGGCGGCTTTGATGGAATCGTGGTCCGTCACGTCCAGCTCCACCACATGGGCGTCGCCGCCCTCGCCTTCGATGCGGGCACGCAACTCCTTGAGCTTTTCGATGCGGCGGCTGGCCAGCACCACGCCCGCGCCAGCACGCGCCAGGGTGCGGGCAAACTGCGCGCCCAGCCCGCTGGAGGCGCCGGTCACAAACGCCACGCGGCCGGACAAGTCGATGCTGTATGCCATTGAAAGCCTCCAATTTCCACAAAAAAGAACGGTCGTTCGATTGTCTGTATTCCTTGAATACAATCAGTCGCCAGCCAGACAGTGATTCCCACCCCTGCCTGTAGAAAATCAGCCCATTATCAAACGCCCGACGAGACGCTCATGACGAACGAAGAAATTTTGGCCCAGTACGGTCCCCGCGAATCCATGGAGTACGACGTGGTCGTTGTGGGCGGCGGCCCAGGCGGCCTGTCCACTGCCATCCGGCTCAAGCAACTGGCCGCTGAAAAAGGCCAAGACGTCTCGGTGGTCGTGCTGGAAAAAGGCTCAGAGCCTGGTGCGCACATTCTCTCGGGCGCCATCATGGACCCCAAGGCCCTGACCGAGCTGATCCCCGACTGGAAGGCCAAGGGCGCACCACTGAACCAGCCCGTCACCGACGATGCCTACATCTTCCTGAGCCAGAAGTCGGGCTTTCGCGTGCCCAACCCGCTGCTGCCCCCCTTTGCGCACAACCACGGCAACTACATCGTGAGCCTGGGCGCCGTCACCAAGTGGCTGGCCGAGCAGGCCGAAGCCCTGGGCGTGGAAATCTTCCCCGGCTTCACAGCGGCAGAGGTGCTGTACAACGACGATGGCTCGGTGCGCGGCGTCGCCACGGGCAATCTGGGCATTGGCAAAGAAGGTGAGCCCACCGACAACTTCCAGCTCGGCATGGAGCTGTTGGGCAAGTACACCGTGTTTGCCGAAGGCGCACGCGGCCACCTGGGCAAGCAGTTGATTGCGCGCTTTCACCTCGACGAAGGCCGCGACCCGCAAAGCTTTGGCATCGGCATCAAGGAACTGTGGGAGATCGACCCCAAGCGCCACCAGCCCGGCTTTGTGATGCACACCGCCGGCTGGCCCATGGAGAACGACACCTACGGCGGCGCGTTCCTCTACCACCTCGAAGGCAACAAGGTCGCTGTTGGCTTTGTGACAGGCCTGGGATACACCAACCCCTACCTCAGCCCGTTTGAAGAATTCCAGCGCTGGAAGACGCACCCCAACGTCCGCTACTACTTCGAGAACGACAAGGGCGAAGTCACCGCCAAGCGCCTGTCGTATGGCGCGCGCGCCATCAACGCCAGCGGCATCAACGCGCTGCCCAAGACGGTGTTCCCGGGCGGCGCGCTGGTGGGCTGCAACGCGGGCTACCTGAACGTGGGCCGCATCAAGGGCAGCCATGCCGCCATCAAGACCGGCATGCTGGCCGCAGAAGCGGCTTACGAAGCCATCGTGGCAGGCCGCCAGCACGACGAGCTGAGCGCCTACCCCAAGGCGTTTGAAGCCAGCTGGCTGCACACCGAGCTGAACAAGGACCGCAACTTCAAGAACTGGTTCAAGTACGGCCTGACCACGGCCACGCTGATGAACGGCTTTGAACAATTTGTGCTGCGCGGCCACATCCCCTGGACACTGCACCGCGACAAGCCCGACCACGCGTACCTGAAGCCTGCGGCAGAGTGCAAGCCTATCGACTACCCCAAGCCCGATGGCAAGCTGACGTTTGACCGCCTCTCCAGCGTGTTCATCAGCAACACCAACCACGAAGAGAACCAGCCCGCGCACCTGACGCTCAAAGACGCCAGCGTGCCGGTCAACATCAACCTGGCGAAATACGCTGGTCCCGAGGCGCGCTACTGCCCTGCAGGCGTGTACGAGTTTGTGCCCGACACCGCCAAGGGCGGCGATGCCCAGCGCCTGCAGATCAACGCGCAAAACTGCGTGCACTGCAAAACCTGCGACATCAAGGACCCGACGCAGAACATCGTCTGGGTCACCCCCGAGGGCGGTGGCGGCCCCAACTACGCGGGCATGTAAGGCGCCTGCGCCCTGCACATTCAGGCTCCTTCGGGGGCCTTTTTTTATGCCCCTCCGCTACCGACGCAGGGCACGGCGGATTGCAGGCGAGAGCAGCCATTGCTCTCAAATCAATAGCTACCAGCGCTTTATTGATAAGCGCTACAGCGGTAAATCAGCCTTTTTCAGCGTGCGCAGCACAAAGCTGGAGCGGCTATGGCGTATGCCTTTGATCTTGTAGAGCTTCTCGCGCAGCAGGCGCTCATAGTCCCGCGTGTCTTTGACCACCACGCGCAGCAGGTAGTCGTAGTCGCCCGACACCAAGTGCGCTTCGATCACCTCAGGGATGCTGGCCAGCGTCTCGCCAAACTTCTCCAGCGTGTTGTCGGAGTGGCTGTCGAGCGTGACCTGCACCAGCACCGTGTCGGCCAGGTCTAGCGCCTGCGGGTTGATGCGCACCGTGTAGCCCTGGATCACACCCGCCTCTTCCATCTTTTTGATGCGCCCCCAGCAGGGCGAAGGGCTCAGCCCCACGGCCTGCCCAATCTCTTGCAAGCTGGCTCGGGCATCGGCCTGCAGCACCGCGAGAATTTTCCGATCTATCTTGTCCATGCTGCGCATTATTCCGCCACAGGCGACTATTCAGAATATTTTTCTGAATTTCTCAAAAATCAAAGACAAAACAGAAAACAAAACCAGGAAGCAATCCGCATACTTGCTCCATCAAGGCGCTCTTACCGGAGCCGCACAAACTGCCAAGGCCCCGGCTGGTTACCGCCAGCACGGGGCGCTTGCCATGGTGGGTAACACCCTCACCACGCCAGCGCCAATGGCCTGTAGCCCATGTGACTTGATAAGCACACTTACCAGCACAAACCCCGATGCTCCGGCGCAAGGCGGGCCAACATAATGAACCTGATCCGGCGTGCCACCGTGGGCGCGCCGCACAACAGGAGACACCATGCAATTGACCAAACTCGTCGTTGGCCTGAGCCTTGCGCTCGGCTTTGTGGCCACTGCGGCAGCGCAGACCACCATGCGCATCAGCATCTCTACGGCCCAGAACTCGCACCAGGGCGTAGCCATCGACACGTTTGCCAAAGAAGTGGAAAAGCGCACAGCCGGCCGCTACAAGGTGCAGACCTTCTACAACGGTGCCTTGGGCGGCGAGCGCGAATCAATTGAAGCCGTGCAACTGGGCACACAAGAGCTGGCCTTCAGCTCCAGCGGCCCGGTGCCCAACTTTGTGCCCGAGACCAAGATCCTTGATGTGCCCTTCCTGTTCCGCGACAAGGCGCATGCCCGCGCCGTGCTGGACGGCTCCATCGGCCAAGACCTGCTGGCCAAGTTCGACGCCAAGGGGTTCAAGGCACTGGCCTGGGCTGAAAACGGCTTCCGCCACATGACCAACAGCAAGCGCGATGTGAAGGAGCCCGGCGACCTCAAGGGCCTGAAGATGCGCACCATGGAGAACCCTGTGCACATCGCCGCGTACAAGGGCTTTGGCATCATCACCACGCCCATGGCCTTCCCTGAAGTGTTCACCGCGCTGCAGCAAGGCACCGTGGACGGGCAAGAGAACCCCCTGTCGGTCATCATCTCCGCCAAGTTCGACCAGGTGCAAAAGCACCTGTCCCTGACCGGCCACGTTTACTCGCCCGCCATCTTCGTGATGAACAAGGCGTCGTTCGACAAACTGTCGGCGGCTGACAAACAAGCCTTCCTTGACGCAGCCAAAGAAGGTGCCAAGGCCAACCGCGCCCGCGTGGATGAAGACGATGCCAAGGGCGTGGCCGACCTGCGCGCCAAGGGCATGACGGTGATCGACAGCGTTGACAAAGCCAAGTTTGTCGCAGCCCTGGCACCAGTGAACGCCGAGTTTGAAAAGCAGTTTGGCAAAGCCGCGCTCGACAAGATTCGCGACGTCAAGTGACTCAACTATTGATGCGACGCGCAAGCGCGAGGCAGACACGCCCTCGCTGACCCCGAACGCCCGTGGCGCCTGTGCCTACGGGCGTTTTGTCTTCTCATACTTTCTGTTCAGTGGCGTCCTGCACCCCATGAAAAACGCTTTTTTAACCTTGGAGCGGTGGACCACGTCCATCGCCATGCTCGGGGCCTGCGCCATGCTGGCACTGGCCTCCGCCCTGGGCATGTTCCAGATCCTGATGCGCTTTGTGCTGGAGCAGCCTGCCGAGTGGACTGAAGTGCTCATCCGCTTCAGCCTGATCTGGATGGTGTTCCTCGCCATCCCGGCGGCCTTTCGCCAAGGCGCCATGGTCAGCGTGGACGTGCTCTACCGCTGGAGCCCCCCGCGCATGAAACGTGTGCTGGACTGGGTGGTGACGCTCGCGGCGCTGGCGCTCATCCTCATCATCGTTTGGTTTGGCTGGGATTACGCGCGCCGCGGCGGTGTGCAAAGCATGGCCGGGCTGGAGTCTGTGTCGATGTTCTGGGCCTACCTGGCCATGCCTGTAGGCGGCTTGTTTTGCATCGTCGGCATCGTCGGGAATCTGATCGACCCACTGCGCATGGAACTGGAGACCGCCCAATGAACGCCGCGCCGAGCCGCCTCAAGCAAGTGAACGACCCCCTTGGGGGGCAGCGAGGACATGCAATGCCGAGCGTGGGGGCCACGCTATGAGCGTCGTAATGATCTGCACCATGGTGCTGTGCTTTGCACTCACCGTCTCCGTGGCCGTGTCCATCGGGCTTGCGTCCATTTTGGGTATCCAGGTGTCCAACGCCAACATGCTGATCTCGGTGAAGGAAATGTTTGCCTCGATCAATAAGTTTCCGCTGGCCGCCATTCCGTTTTTCATCCTGGCGGGCAACCTGATGGAAACCGGCGGCATCTCGCGCCGGCTGGTCGAGTTTGCCAAGAGCATCGTGGGCGGTGTGCAGGGTGGCCTGCCCATGACCTGCGTGCTCACCTGCATGATTTTTGCCGCAGTGTCAGGCTCGTCCGTGGCCACCACGTTTGCGATCGGCGCCATCCTGATTCCGGCGCTCATCAAGCACGGCTACCCCACCAGCTACGCAGCTGCCTTGCAGGCCACCAGTGCGGAATTGGGCGTCATCATCCCGCCCTCCATCCCCATGATCCTGTACGGTGTGAGCGCCGAGGTATCGATTGGCGAGCTGTTCATCGCGGGCTTTGGCCCCGGTTTGCTGATCAGCGGCGCCCTCATGCTTTTTGTCTGGGCCTACTGCAAATACAAGGGCTGGGGCAAGAACGATGGCGATGGGCGCCTGCCTTTTGGCCGAGCCACGCTGCAGGCGGGCTGGGCACTGCTCATGCCGGTCATCATCCTGGGCGGCATCTACGGCGGCGTGTTCACGCCCACCGAGGCATCGGCCGTGGCGGTGTTCTACGCACTGATCGTGGGCGTGGTGATCTACCGCGAGATCAAGATCAAGGACCTATACGCCATCCTGCGCAAGTCGGCCATTTCGTCGGCAGTGATCATGTTCATCATCGCCAACGCCGGGCTGTTTGCATTCCTCATCACGCGCGCTGGTGTGCCCGATGCCATTGGCCGCTGGCTGGAATCGGTGCTGCAATCCCCCGCCATGTTCCTGCTGGGCGTGAATGCCGCACTGTTTGTCATCGGCATGTTCATCGAGACCAGCGCCGCCATCATCGTGCTCGCGCCCATCCTGGCTCCTGTGGCCATGCACTTTGGCATCGACCCAGTGCACTTCGGCCTGATCATGGTGGTGAACCTGGCGCTGGGCATGATCACGCCACCGTTTGGCGTGAACCTGTTTGCCGCCTGCACGGTGGCCAAGATCTCGCTGGACCGCATCGTGGGGCACTTGCTGCCGTTTGTAGGCGTGATCCTGGCATGCCTCATGGTCATTACCTACGTGCCGTCGATTTCGTTGGCACTGCGCGATCTGGTGTACGCAAAGTAGGCTTACAATCCGCCCCGTCAGGAGAGAGTGCCCCACCTTGCAACCCAAGGCCGTGCGGCACCGCCGAAGGCGCAGGCAACAGCCGAACGCTCAGGCAAAAGGACTGACAACCGCCCGCAGTGATGCGGGCGTTCCCTTGCTGGAGAGAGGTGGTCCCCACATGAAAACTGTGCGCGAGGCCATCCACCGAAGGAGCAAACCGCACGGCCAGCCAGGGCGCTGCGGTGAATCTCTCAGGTAAAGCGGACAGCAGGGCAAATGTCGCAACCCCCCGTGGTTGCGTCCCCTATTTGCCCTGGAGTCACTGCCGCATGTCCGCCCCTACCCCCACCCCAGCAGCCGCTCTGCTGACCACGCCCCTGAACGCCCTGCACATTGAGCTGGGCGCCCGCATGGTGCCCTTTGCGGGCTACTCCATGCCGGTGCAATACCCCGCGGGCCTGATGGCCGAGCATGTGCACACCCGCACCGCCGCAGGCCTGTTTGACGTGTCCCACATGGGGCAGCTCAAACTCATCGGTGCCGACGCCGCCGCCGCGTTCGAGACGCTGATGCCCGTGGACGTGATCGACCTGCCCGTGGGCAAGCAACGCTACGGCCTGTTGCTCACCGACGAGGGCACGGTCATCGACGACCTGATGTTCTTCAACCAAGGCACCGTGGATGGCGAACCCACACTGTTTGTCATCGTCAACGGTGCTTGTAAAGTGGGTGACATCGCCCACATCCAGGCCCGCATCGGCCAGCGCTGCAAGGTGGCGCCCATGCCCGACCACGCCTTGCTCGCGCTGCAAGGTCCGCAAGCCGTCACCGCCCTCGCCCGCTTGGCGCCCGGCGTTGAAAAGCTGGTGTTCATGACCGGCGGCACATTCACCATCGCAGGCTGCGACTGCTTTGTGACCCGCAGCGGCTACACGGGAGAAGACGGTTTTGAAATCTCGGTGCCCGCCGCGCAGGCAGACACCCTGGCCCGCGCCCTGCTGGCCCAGCCCGAGGTCAAGCCCATTGGCCTGGGCGCGCGCAATTCGCTGCGGCTCGAAGCCGGTCTGTGCCTGTATGGCAACGACATCGACACCACCACCACACCGCCCGAGGCCGCGCTGAACTGGGCCATCCAGAAAGTACGCCGCACCGGTGGCGCACGCGCGGGTGGCTTCCCTGGCGCAGACAAGGTGCTGGCGCAGATCGACAACCCCGCCACCCTGCCCCGCAAACGGGTCGGCCTGGTCGCGTTGGAGCGTGTGCCCGTGCGCGAGCACACCGAGCTGCAAAGCGAAGGCGGCCAGAAGATCGGCGAAGTCACCAGTGGCCTGCTGGGCCCCACGGTGAACGAACCGGTGGCCATGGGCTACGTGCTGCCTGCGTTTGCCGCCATCGGCACCCGCGTGAACGCCATCGTGCGTGGCAAGGCTGTGCCGATGGAAGTGCGCGCCATGCCTTTCACGCCCGCCAACTATTTCCGCGGCTGAAGCCAGCGGGGCGATGGTACGTCACACGCCGCCCCCGCTTCAGCCGCTACATTCAGGTTTCGCTTTTTCAAACCCTTTTCAACCCATTTCGAGGAGCCCCTCATGACCGTCAAATTTTCCAAAGAACACGAGTGGATCAACACCGCCGACACCGCTGCCGCTGTGGTGGGCATCACCGTGCACGCGCAAGACGCACTGGGCGATGTGGTGTTTGTGGACCTGCCCGAGGTGGGCGCAACGTTCAACCAAGGTGACGTGGCAGGCGTGGTCGAATCCGTGAAGGCTGCTGCCGATGTGTACATGCCCGTCACCGGCGAGATCGTGGAAGTGAACGAAGCCCTGCGCGCCGACCCCGCCCTGGCCAACACCGACCCGCTGGGCGCTGGCTGGTTCTTCAAAGTCAAGCTGGCCGACGCAGGCCAGCTGGCCGAGCTGATGGACGAAACGGCCTACACCGCCTTCGCCGCCAACGCCTGATTGGCACTTGGCCACTTTCCGGTTTCAAAAACCATAGCTGCCCGCGCTTGATTCCATTGGGTTTCAAGCTAAAAGTCCTTGAAGCGCACCAAATACAAGCGCGAGCAGCTTCTCTTTTCATAGCACCCCTACGCCCGCCATGACCGCCGCCTTGTCCACATCCCTGCCGTTGTCCGCGCTGGAAAACGCTGCCGAATTCCTGCCCCGTCACATCGGCATCGATGCGGCCGATGAAGCCCACATGCTCTCGGTGATTGGCGAGGCCTCGCGCCGCGCACTCATCGACTCCATCGTGCCGCGCTCCATCGCACGCAGCAGCACCATGGACCTGCCCCCGGCCACCACCGAGGCCGCAGCGCTGGCCGAACTCCAGGCCATCGCGGGCAAGAACCAGGTGCTCAAGAGCTTCATCGGCCAGGGCTACTACGGCACGCACACCCCCGGCGTCATCCTGCGCAACATTCTGGAGAACCCCGCCTGGTACACCGCCTACACACCCTACCAGGCCGAAATCTCGCAGGGTCGCATGGAAGCCCTGGTCAACTTCCAGACCATGGTGTGCGACCTGACGGGCATGCCCATTGCCAACGCATCGATGCTCGACGAAGCCACCGCCGCTGCCGAGGCGATGACGCTGGCCAAGCGCTCCGTCAAAAGCAAGAGCAACGTGTTTGTGGTGGCGGGCGACGCCCACCCTCAGACCATCGAAGTGATCCAGACCCGCGCCAAGCCCTTGGGGCTGGAGGTGAAGCTGGCCAACTCCGCCGACGAATGGAACACCCTGCTGGCGGGCGACTACTTTGCTGTGCTGGCGCAGTATCCCTCCACCAGTGGCCGCATTGACGACCTGCGCGCCGATGTGGAAACAGCCCACGCCAAGCAAGCCGCCTTCATCGTGGCCGCAGACCTGCTGGCCCTCACGCTCATCACCCCGCCCGGCGAACAAGGCGCGGACATTGTGGTGGGCACCACCCAACGCTTTGGCATGCCCATGGGCGCGGGCGGCCCGCACGCCGCCTACATGGCCTGCCGCGACGAATTCAAACGCAGCATGCCCGGCCGCCTGGTGGGCGTGAGCGTGGACGTGCACGGCAAGCCCGCCTACCGACTGGCCCTGCAAACGCGCGAACAGCACATCCGCCGCGAAAAAGCGACCTCCAACATCTGCACGGCCCAGGTGCTGCCCGCCGTCATCGCCAGCATGTACGCCGTGTACCACGGCCCCCAGGGCCTCAAGCGCATTGCCCAGCGCGTGGCCAGCTACACCGCCATCCTGGCCCAGGGCCTCAAGCAACTCGGCGCCCCCGTGCGCGAACAAGCCAGCTTCGACACCCTGAGCCTGCACACCGGCGCCGCTACCAAAACCATAGCTGCTCGCGCGGTATCCATGGGCGCTAACCTGCACATTTACTTTGAAGAGTTCCTGTGCATCTCGCTGGACGAAACCACCACGCGTGCTGACATCGAGCTGCTGTGGAAGGTCTTCGCCAAGGACGGCCAGCAGCTCCCCACGTTCGCCGCCTTTGAAAACGGTGTCGAACCACTGATCCCCGCCGCGCTGCGCCGCACCAGCAGCTACCTCACGCACCCGGTCTTCAACACCCACCACAGTGAGACCGGCATGCTGCGCTACATCCGTGCGCTGTCTGACAAAGACCTCGCGCTGGACCGCAGCATGATCCCGCTGGGTAGCTGCACGATGAAGCTCAACGCCACCAGCGAGATGATCCCCATCACCTGGCCCGAGTTTGCGAACATGCACCCGTTTGCCCCCGCCGACCAGCAACAAGGCTACAAGGAGCTGGACGAGCAGCTGCGCGCCTGGCTGTGCCAGGCCACCGGCTACGCGGGCATCAGCTTGCAGCCCAACGCAGGCAGCCAGGGCGAATACGCGGGCCTCTTGGCCATCAAGGGCTACCACGAGTCGCGTGGCGAAGGCCACCGCAACATCTGCCTCATCCCCAGCAGCGCCCACGGCACCAACCCCGCCAGCGCGCAAATGGTGGGCATGCAGGTGGTGGTGACAGCGTGCGACGCCAACGGCAACGTGGACCTGGCCGACCTGAAGGCCAAATGCGAACAGCACAGTGCCAACCTGGCCTGCGTGATGATCACCTACCCCAGCACACACGGCGTGTTTGAGACCAGCGTCAAAGAACTGTGCGCCCTGGTGCACAGCCACGGCGGCCGCGTGTATGTGGACGGCGCCAACATGAACGCCCTGGTGGGCGTGGCCGCCCCCGGCGAGTTTGGCGGCGACGTGAGCCACCTGAACCTGCACAAAACCTTCTGCATCCCCCACGGCGGTGGCGGCCCCGGCGTAGGCCCCGTGTGCGTGGTGGCAGACCTCGTGCCCTTCTTGCCCGGCCTACCCGGCCAAGGCAGCCAGCCGCAAGCCCCCGCCACCGGCAAGGTAGGCCCCGTCAGCGCCGCCCCCCTGGGCAACGCCGCCGTGCTGCCCATCAGCTGGATGTACATCCGCATGATGGGCGCCGACGGGTTGCAAGCGGCTACAGAGACGGCCATCCTCAGCGCCAACTACATCAGCGCCCGCCTCAAGGACCACTACCCCACGCTGTACGCGAGCGAAAACGGCCACGTCGCGCACGAATGCATTCTGGACCTGCGCAGCCTCAAGGAAACCAGCGGCGTGATGGCCGAAGACGTAGCCAAGCGCCTGATCGACTACGGCTTCCACGCCCCCACGCTCAGCTTCCCCGTGCCCAACACGCTGATGGTGGAGCCCACCGAGAGCGAGACGCTGTTCGAGATCGACCGCTTCATCGACGCGATGATTGCCATCCGCGAAGAGATCCGCCAGATCGAAACAGGCAAGCTGCCGCAAGACAACAACCCGCTCAAGAATGCGCCGCACACGGCAGAGAACCTGCTGAGTAGCGACTGGGCTCGTCCCTACACCCGCGAAGCCGCTGCCTACCCGGTGGCGGCCTTGCGCCAGGCCAAGTACTGGTCGCCGGTGGGTCGGGTGGACAACGTCTATGGCGACCGGAACCTGTTCTGTAGCTGCGTGCCGGTGAGTGAGTTGGCGTAAAGCGCGCTGACGCAGCGCCGCGGTGGCGCTGCGTCCCAAGAAAACAAAGGCCCGGTAACAGGCCTTTTGCATTTGGGCCTCAATTCGTTGGCGTGTAGCCAAGCTTTGCAGGCAGCACTAAAACATTTGCAACATACCGTCAACATTGTTGAATCAATGTAAAAAGCCCTAAGATGGCGGCCAAGCCCGCTCCCTTCAGTCGCTGGACTTTGCGCGATAAAGCCGCGCAGCGCCGGTTCGCTCTACGTTAATCCCTTCATATTCCGCTTTATGCAGGCCCGCATATATTCCAGCGCTTCGCCTCGCTCAAAGATTTCTCCTTGGGGGTTTTGGCGCTCTGCTGGGCTTCGCCTGCGTTCGCTTTGTCGGTTTCAAGCCTTTTTGGACTCCAAAGCTTGTGCAGCAAGCGCTACCAGCTATCTTTCTTGCAGCGCTGCGCCGCTTTCAAGGCCCAGCGCTTTTTCGTGGGCTGCGCTCGTCTTCAAGGCTGGGCGCTCCCGCTTGGCCTTCGGGTATAACTGTTCGTCGCAGCCGACCACTACGCGGCGGCTGAATTCAGGTCGTTGAGTGCCAAAATCAAGGGTAGGAGAATGAATCATATATTTCGTGCTGTTGTGGCAGTTTTTACTCTCACTCTAGTCTCCGCATGCTCAACATATACAGGGGATAACCTGTTGAGACTCCCTGAGCAATCGAGTACGCACAATCAGGAAATAATTATTTCGGAAACTAAAGATGGTGTGTCTGACATACTCGATAGCCTCGGGGTTTCCGAAGAAGTGAAAAAATCTCTTGGAGAAATTTCCCCGAAAAACATCATTCGTGACAGTAAGCCTCTCAAGCTGAATAATATTGACAACCAGCTTGTAGTGGCGGGGGCTGATGCAAATATTGCCTTTGCAACAAATTCCATAATTATTTCAATCGGAGCCCTTCACATCGCACACAGTGGCAACAATGTCGTTGTATCTGGCGGCGATGTAGAAATCAGCCACGATGGAAGCTCAGGCAATGGAAGCCTTGTTATTTCGAAGGGCAAGACCAAGATTAGCCACGCTGAAAATTCCTTGATATATGCGATAAAGGGCGTTGAAATTTCTCACGCGCGTAACATACGGGCGTTCAACACACGCGAACGGAAGACGTCACGGGGTTACATCAATAACAATTTCGTAAAACCACTCTTTCGCGAAGAGACGGAACCCAAAAAATCACTCCAGCCGACTGGCTCCGTCGACGGCTGAGTTCAATCATTAGAGCGTGTTATGAACTTCCCGCTGCAGCCAGCACCCGTGCGGCAGCGGGCAACATGAGCACCGCAAACACCAGGAAATGCAGCCCGCCGAGCACTTCGGGCAGTCGCTCGTAGTCCCGGGAGAGCCTGCGGAACCTCGCCAGCCAGCCGAAGCTTCTCTCCACCACCCAGCGGCGCGGCAGCAGTACAAAGCCTTTCTTTGCCTCGGGCAGCTTCACGATGTGCAGGTCGATGCCGTTGTCCTGCGCCGCTTTGGATGCCGCTTCACCCGTGTAGCCTTGGTCTGCCCAGGCCAGTTGTACCGTGTGGCCCGTGGCCTGCTGTACGTCTTCGCACAGGCGCTGCACCTGCGCACGTTCCTGTTCGTGTGCAGGCGTGACATGCACTGCCAGCAAGTGGCCCAGCGTGTCCACGGCCATGTGCACCTTGCTGCCGCGCTTGCGTTTGTAGCCGTCGTAGCCTGCACGTGGACCGCTCTCGCAACTCGATTGCAGCGTGCGCCCATCCATCACTACTGCGCTGGGCTGGCCCTGGCGACCCTGTGCCACGCGGATGATGGAGCGCAGATCCGACACCATCGCCTCGAAGCAGCCCGCGTCAAGCCAACGCCTGCTTTGCTGGTAGACCGCCTCCCACGGCGGCAGATCGTTGGGCAGCATCCGCCAGGGCGCTCCTGCGCGCACCAGCCAGCGCAGCGAGTTGAAGACTTCGCGCAGATCATGCTCGCGCTGGGGCGCGTGCTGATTCATCAAGGTCAGGTAGGGCGCAGCGAAGCTCCATTCTTCATCGCTAACGTCTGTCGGGTAAGGCTTGCGGGGCATCTGCAAACTCTACCCTTTGCTCCGTGCTCACGCAGCAAAGTTCATAACACGCTCTAGCCCTTCACACTCCGCTTTATGCAGCCCCGCCGTTGACTCCAGCGCTTCGCCCTTCTCAGAGGTTTCTCCTTTAGGGCTTTGGCGCTCTGCTGGGCTTCGCCTGCGTTCGCTTTGTCCGTTTCAAGCCTTTTTGGCCTCCAGCGCTTGTGCAGAAATCGCTACCAGCTATCATTTTGAGAGCGCCGCGCCGCCTCAGCGACACAGGTTGCCCACACCTGCAGGCAGATAGCACCCCAATCCCCATCGCAGCGCCTCTCTGACGCCTCCGCAGGCCCTAACATTGGCCTTTTTCGGAGTTTTCTTCATGCGCGTTCTTTTTGCCCTGCTCACCTCGCTGGCCATCGCCCCCGCCGCCATGGCACAAACCAAACCCGTCACCACGGCCAGTGGCTTGGTGTATGAAGTGATCAAGGAAGGCTCGGGCGAATCGCCCAAGGCGACAGATACGGTGAAGGTGCACTACAAAGGCACGTTCCCTGATGGCAAGGAGTTCGACAGCTCTTACAAGCGTGGCGAGCCCACCGAGTTTCCGCTCAACCGCGTGATTCCCTGCTGGACGGAAGGCGTGCAGCGCATGAAGCCCGGCGGCAAGGCCAAGCTGACTTGCCCACCTGGCATTGCCTATGGCGCCAACGGGGCTGGTGGCGTGATTCCGCCCAACGCCACGTTGAACTTTGAGATCGAGCTGATTTCCGTGAAGCGCTGAGCTTTCAGATGCTGCTGAAGGTGGGAGAGCTGGCGCAGCGCGCGGGCCTGACGGTTCGCACGCTGCACCATTACGATGCCATTGGCCTGCTCACGCCTTCGGGCAGGTCAGAGTCGGGTTACCGCCTCTACGGCCAGGCCGATGTGCAGCGGCTGCACGCGATCCAGACGATGCGCCAGATGGGTCTGGCGCTCAATGACATAACCCACCTGCTGGAGGGCGACAGCGTTGCGCCCGAGCGCATCATCGGCCAGCAGATCCGCGCGCTGGACCAGCAAATAGCGCAAGCCACGGAACTGCGCGGGCGCCTGACCATGCTGCGCGACGGCCTGATGGCGGGGGCCGAGCCTGACATGGGTAACTGGCTCGAAGCGCTGGCGCTCATGACCACCTATGGCAAGTATTTCAGCTCGGCCGAACTCAAGCAGATCTTCAGCAGTTGGAACCTGATTGAGGCGGATTGGCTGGTCGTGAAGGACCTGGTGCAAAGCGCCATGGACCGCCAGTTGCCACCTGACACCCCCGAAGTCCAGGCGCTGGCCTACCGCTGGATGGGGCTGATGCTGCACTGGATGGGGGGCGACTTGGACCTGCTGGAGCGCTGGGGTCACATGTTCCGCACCGAGCCCAGCACGCAAGGGCGCAACCATGCGCCCGCAGGCGAGATGATTGAGTACATCGAAACGGCCATCAAGCTGCGCATGGCACTCCTGGAGAAGTACCTGACACGCGACGACCTGCGCACGCTGGGCCATGTGCCGCACACCGACTGGGCGGCATTGGAGGCCGATGTGCAACAGCTTCTGGCCCGTACCGTACCACACCAGCATCCTGACGCTGCAGCCGCCGCGCTGCGCTGGGGCGCGCTGTTCGACACACTGACGCGCAGCAGCCCCGAATTGCGCCAAAAGCTGCTCAAAGCGTCTGCCAGCGAACCGCTGCTGCAGGCGGGTTCGCCCCTGAGCGCCCCCGTGCGCTCGTATCTGCAAGCGGCGCTGGCACACGCTGCCACAGCCAACGCATCGACTAAAGCGCGGCCATCCGCACAGGGGTAAAAAGTGCGCAAGAGTGCTTGACCCTCACGCAACGTGAGGGTTCATAGTGGGTCCCCATGAATGGATCGAACTATGACTATTGACACAGCATCCCCCCACAAGCCGCAGAGCCCCAGCCCTGCCTCTCCCAAAGACCCGCGCGCCGCGCTGTTCAAAGACCCCAACTTTCGCTGGATGACGGCTGGCTCTTTCCTGTCCATGCTGGGCGATCAGTTCACCCTGATCGCACTGCCCTGGCTGGTACTGCAGATGACGGGGGACACCCTGGTGCTGGGCACCGTGCTGGCCCTCATCAGCATCCCGCGTGCGCTGTTCATCCTGGTGGGCGGAGCACTGGTAGACCGCCATTCGCCCAAGCAGGTGTTGATGGTCACCAAATACGTCAACCTGGTGCTGCTGGCCGCACTGGCGGGGCTGGTGCTTGCAGGCACCCTGACGCTGTGGATGGTGTACGCCCTGTCACTGGGCATTGGCCTGGCCACTGCCTTCAGCATCCCTGCCGGCACGGCCATGATGCCCCACGTGGTGGCGCGCCCGCAGTTGCAGGCGGCCAATGGCATCAGCCTGGGCCTGCGCCAGCTCACCATGTTTCTGGGGCCTTTGCTCGCCGGGCTGTTGATTGCGTTGTTCGGCACCGGGGACACTGCCGCCAGTGAAGCCACGCACGCAAACGCCACGGGCATTGGCCTTGCCTTTGCGATAGATGCGCTGAGTTTTGCGGTGTCGGCCTGGACACTGTCGCAAGTGCAAACCCATGCGGCGCCGGCCACACCCACCGCAGCGCCGCAGGCGGTGCTGGCCTCTGTAGCGCACGGCCTGGCGCACTTTTGGCGCGATCACGAGCTGCGCACCTGCTTTCTCTATTGGAGCGCCATCGCCCTGTTCATCATGGGGCCCATTCACATCGCCATTCCGGTGCTGGCCAGCAGCACGCCGCAACTCGGCGCGGCAGCGTTTGGCACCATGGTGGGCGCGCACGGCGCGGGCACGCTGCTGGGCATGGTGGTGTCGGGCATGGTGCCTCGGCTGCGCATCGGTAGCCTGGGCCTGACGATCCTGGCCTTCGACGCGGTCATTGGGGTGCTGTTCATGCCACTGGGGCTGATCACGGCCGTGTGGCAGGGCGCGGGGCTGATGCTGGCCATCGGCCTGCTGGGCGGGTTCATGCAAGTGAGCGTGTTTACCTGGATACAGCAGCGTGTGCCGCCTGCGTTGCTGGGCCGAGCGATGAGCCTATTCATGTTCATCTTCATGGGCCTGGCGCCGATCTCTGCGGCAGTGACAGGCTGGGTGATGAAGGGCATCACGCTGGCCCAGTTGTTTGCGGCCAGCGGCGGTACGCTGGTGGTGCTGACCGCACTGGCCTTGCTGCTCACGCCGATGCGCCGCGTGACGGACACGGCCCCCGCTGCGCGCTGAAAATGCCCTGAACGCCTCGGCCAAGGCCCGGACGAAAGCTGTGGTGGAAAGCAAAAAGGCCGGGCGCACGCGCCCGGCCTTTTTGGCAGGTGAGACAGACCGGGACTCAGACGGCCGTCACAAATTGCTCCAGCGGACGGCGCACCTTCTTCAGGTTCACCAGCCAGTCACCTTCATCGGCGCGGTAGCCCAGGGGCAGGATGGCGACGCTGCGCAGGCCCTTGGCACGCAGGCCCAGGATGTCGTCGAGGGCGGCGGGGTCGAAGCCTTCCATGGGGGTGCTGTCCACTTGCTCGAAGGCAGCGGCAATGATGGCAGCGCTCATGCCGATGTAGGCTTGGCGCGCTGCGTGCTGGAAGTTCACTTCGGCACCGCGCTGGGGGTAGCTGCTCAGCAGCATGTTGCGGTAGTTTTCCCAGCCTTCGTTCTTAAAGCCACGCACGTCGTTGGTGTAGTCGAACATGGCGTTGATGCGCTCGGCGGTGTAGTCGTCCCAGGCGGCAAACACCAGCAGGTGCGAGCCATCGGTGATCTGGGCCTGGTTCCAGGCGATGGGCTTGATGCGCTCGCGCACGGCGGCATCGGTCACCACAAAAATCTCGTAGGGCTGCAGGCCACTCGAGGTGGGCGCGAGGCGGGCTGCTTCAATGATGCGCTCCACCTTGTCTTGCGCCACCACCTTGGTGGGATTCATCTTCTTGGTGGCGTAGCGCCACTGCAGTTTGTCGATGAGGGCGTTGTCAGCGGCGGTATGGGTGGTGGTCATATGAAAGCGGCTTTCCGTAAGAATGAGGAGAGATACCGAGTGGGTATCAAAGGGGTACGGTGAGGAATGTAGTTTTCATCGGCCCAGGCAGATAGCCCGCAACGGGAAAAATATTGTTCGCGATCTGGCAACAATCGCCCCGCTCATTGGCCAATTTGGGCCCAATCCGCGCACAGACGCATCGATTCAAACTTATCGGCCCATCCATCGGCCGATGGTTGCGGCACCAGAGCCCCTTCGGCCAAGGCACTGCACACCTGTGAAGCACGTACACTGGCAATTCTCTCGGCCCCCTGCGAGCCCCCGGGTGGTCCGGCGTGCCAACCGCCATCCCAGGCCGTCGCACTGGTTGCGGTGGCATTGCCGAGACCCTTTGCAGGGCCCCAACCGCAGGGATTTATCGCGCCAAGCCCCATGAGCCAACCGGACCTCTCCTTTTTGCTGAACGCTGAGCCAGGCAGTGCCCAGCCACTTGTGCCTGCCGAGCGCCGCAAGGCCGACCGCCCCAAGGGCTCGGTGGCGGCTCTGATTGCCGAGCTGCGCGCCTCCCAGGCAGAGCTGGAAGGCCAGAACAAGGTGCTGCGCTACAGCCAGACAGTGGCCGAGAGTGCGTCGGAGCGGTTCGAGACCCTGTTCTCCAGCGTGCCGCTGGCGCTGATGGTGGTGGACGAATACGACATGGTGGTGCAGGCCAACTCGATGGCGCACCGGTCGTTTCAGCCCACCGAGCGCGACCGCCCCCTCACCGCGCTGATGCCTTTTGTCTCGGAAGCCGATGCGCCGCGTGTGCGCGCCGCGTTCGAGCAAGCGCAGGCCGAGGGGCACAGTGAGGTGACCGAGGTGGTCTTCCCCATCGGCCCCCAGGTGCACATCACCGGCGACCTGCACATTGCGCGCATCGAGGCGGCGCAGGACGACGGGACCGTGCAGCTGCAGTTTTTGTGCGCCGTGATTGACCAAGGCCCGCTGCTGGCCGAGCGCCATGCGCTGCAGCAAAGCGCATTGGCCGTGCAGCAACGCAATGAACAGCTCCACGCCAGCGAAAAGCGGCTGGAGGCCGTGATCAACTCGGCGCTGGACGCCATCATTTGCGTAGACCAGCACGGGCTGATTACCGTCTTCAACCCCACAGCGGCGGCCCTGTTCCAGTGCAGCGCGCAGGACGCCCTGGGCAGCCCGCTCGAGCGTTTTTTGCCCGCGGCCGGGCAGGCCATGGCATTTGCCCAGCTCACCACCCAGGCCATGCTGGGCGAGATGACGGCCTGCACGGCCAGCGCCAAAGAACTGGCGGTGGAGGTGAGCGTGTCATTTGAGCGCCATGCCGAGGGCGAGACCACCACCGTGTTTGCGCGCGACCTGACGGGCCGCAAAAAGACCGAGGCGCACCGCAATGAGCTGGAGGCGCAGCTGCGCGAATCCCACAAGATGCAGGCGGTGGGCACCATGGCGGGCGGTATCGCGCACGACTTCAACAACATCCTGAGCGCGATTTTGGGGAATGTGGAGTTGGCCAAAGCCGACTGCGGCCCAGGTTCTTCCGCGCTGGAGAGCCTGCTGGAGATTGAAAAAGCTGGGCGACGGGCGCGCGACCTGGTGCGCCAGATTCTGACCTTCAGCCGCAATGAGCCCCCCCGGCGCACCGCCGTGGCGCTGGCAGAAGTGGCACACGACACCGAGCGCCTGTTGCGCGTGACCCTGCCCCCGGCCATTGAACTGCACATGCATCTGCCCACCGGCCTGCCCCCTGTGCTGGCAGATGCCACGCAGGTGGAGCAAGCCCTGCTGAACCTGTGCACGAACGCCATCCAATCGATGGGCAGCGCCAGAGGCAGCATCCACGTCGAAGCGGTGGCCATCCAACCAGACCAGCGCCTGAGCGAGCGCCTAGGCTTGGCCACCGCCGACTATGTGGCCCTGAGCGTGCGCGACACCGGCCCCGGCATGGATACCGCCACGCTGCAGCGCATTTTTGAGCCCTTCTTCACCACCAAGCCCGTGGGCCAGGGCACGGGCCTAGGCCTGGCCGTGGTGCACGGCGTGATGCGCACGCACGAAGGCGCGGTGGACGTGCAAAGCACGCCAGGCGAAGGCAGCCGCTTCACGCTGTACTTTCCGGTGGCCCGGCCTGAGCAGACGGCAGAGCCAGCACCACCTGCCGCCGCCCTGCCCCCCCCAGAGGCGCCAAACCCGGCCCCCGAGCCCGCCACGGAGACACCAGCCACCATCCCTGCCAACGCACAGGCTCCCCGGGCCCACCACGTCATGTATGTGGACGACGACGAGGCCCTGGTGTTTCTGGTGCAGCGGCTGCTGCGCAGGCGGGGCTACCGCGTCAGCGGGTTTACAGACCCCCACGAAGCCACGGCAGCGCTGCGGGCCCAGCCGCAGGACTATGACCTGCTGGTGACCGACTACAACATGCCGGGCTTTTGCGGCGTGGACCTGGTGCGCGAAGCCAGGCTGATTCGGCCTGACCTGCCCGTGGCCCTGGCCTCGGGCTATGTGACGGCAGAGATTGAACAGGCGGCATTGGCTGAAGGTGCACGCGCCCTCATCCACAAGCCCAATGATGTGGAAGAGCTGTGTGCCACCGTGCACCAGCTGGTGCATGGCGACAATGCGCCCCCTCGCTGAAGAACACGGTGGCGCACAGGCCACCGCGCAACCCGCCACTGCTGTGCCCTTTGCCATACCCCCAGCCCCCCCAGCACTGGCAGTCCCCGCCGGGGTGCAGGCGGTGTACGAAGACGAGCACCTGCTGGTGCTGCACAAGCCCGCAGGCCTGCTGTGCGTGCCCGGCCGTGGCGAGGACAAGCAGGACTGCCTGAGCGCCCGAGCACACATGCGCTGGCCCGGCGCCCTCATCGTGCACCGGCTGGACCAAGCCACATCCGGGCTGGTGCTGATGGCCCGCAGCCTGGCGGTGCAACGCCAGTTGAGCGAGGCGTTTGCCACGCGGCAAGTGCAAAAGCGCTATGTGGCCGTGGTGCAGGGTGCCCTGGGCCAGCCCCAGTGCCCACCCGAAGGCCCCTGGCAACTGATTGACCTGCCCATTGCCGCAGACTGGGAGCGCCGCCCCCTGCGCGTGGTGGACGCCACCACCGGCAAACCCAGCCAGACCCACTGGCGGGCCGTGGGCTACGACAGAGCACAGCACACCACCCGCGTGGAGCTGGAGCCCCTGACCGGGCGCACCCACCAGCTGCGCGTGCACCTGAGCGCCCTGGGCCACCCCATTGTGGGCGACACGCTGTATGCACCGCCACCGCACCACCCCGGCCAGCGCCTGCTGCTGCATGCACGCGAACTGGGCTTTGCCCACCCGGTGCACGCTACCTGGTGCCACGTGGTGCAGGCAGAAGAGTTTTAGTGTTTTATGCCCCTAGCGCTTTAAATACAAGCGCTAGCAGCTATTATTTCAATAGCAAATTAACAAGCAGGCGAGGTCAAGCATCAGCCCAGAGACCCTGTGCCCCGCTGGTGCTCTGCAACCGATGGACGCAGAGGAAGCGACGGCGCAATCACAGCGCCCCTTACGGCACGGCGCAATGGCCCACGGGAGCATCCACCACCCCAAGCCCAGGCGATAGCCCCACCGCCCGCACCAAATGGTCCTGCCAAGGCAGGGCATCCACCACCGTGGCGAGCAACTCCAGATTTTTGATCCACCCCGTGTCGCCCCCTGCGGCATAAACCAGCATGACATTGGTGCGCGGCTGCCCCAATCGGGCCCACTGGAACGTCTGTTGCGCCTGCGACAACTGCAGCTGCCAGTCCCAGCCGATCGAGACGGCAGGTGACGAGGCACTGACCCACTCGGTGTAGCCGCTGATCACGGTCTCGCGGCCGCACTCCCGTAGCGCAACGGGGCAGGTGCCCGCCAATTCGGTGTCCACCCCAGACACCAAGTGCGCGATAGGCAAAGACAGCAGCTCGTCAATCGACAAGCGCAGCAGACCATCAGACGACAGCTGCATGGCCCGCTGCCTGTGGTGAATGAGGTCGCTGCACGCCGCCTGCACCACGCAAGGCGCGTGGGATGCGCGGGCCTAGAGCAAGGGCCATCAGCCCAGCAAACCCAGCATGGCCGCGCGCACTGTGGCCGCCGTCTTGTTGGTGGTCTGCAGCTTGAACACCGCGTTTTTCACGTGAAAGTTGACCGTGTTTTCCGACACATCCAGCAGCGAAGAAATATCGGCAGACGTCTTGCCATCGGCAGTCCATTTGAGCACCTCGATTTCTCTGGCGGTCAAGTTGGGCTGCATCTGCTCAGCTTGCCGTGTGGTGAAAATCCGCGACAGCACCACATGCGCCATGTGCGCCAGCCACCGCATCTTCATCTCGTTGTGGTCCACCTCTTGCGCAGTCAAGGCCTCGCCAGAGCGGGCCAGAGTCAGCATCCCCCGCACCCCGCCCCCATCAATGCAGGCCTTGGCCCACCCAAAGCGCAAACCAAACGAGCGCGCATCCTCCCAAAACCCCTGCGCCTGTGCAAACACCTCATCAGTCCACACCAGCGGCGTGTTCTTGCGGCAGCCATGCTGCACCGTGGGGTCGATCTGCACATAGCCTTGCCGCGCATAACGCTCCTGCCATTCAACAGGGTAGTTGTTGAGCAGGATGGTGCGAGGGTTGGACAAAGGCAATGGCACACGCAGCCCGTAGGCGCAGTAGTCAAAGCCCAACGACCGCGCAGCAAACTCGATCCTGCGGAACACCTCATGCTCCGACTGCGCCTGGTCGAGCACATCCAACAAATCCTCTTGCCAGCTTGTCATAGGGACTCCACCCACGGGCCAAAA
Organism: Acidovorax sp. 56; assembly: GCF_002749705.1. Classification (NCBI taxonomy): domain Bacteria; kingdom Pseudomonadati; phylum Pseudomonadota; class Betaproteobacteria; order Burkholderiales; family Comamonadaceae; genus Acidovorax; species Acidovorax sp. 56. Next base: position 654,966 of record NZ_PEEV01000001.1, on the reverse strand, counting down.
CCACAGCACGCCGGGGCCATGCAAACCAATGACCAGCCGGGGCAAAACGTTATCAAATTGTTACGTTTAGAGCATTCTGGCGCTTGCAATGCATTTTGGCGAGTGGATTTTTGCAGCCCAGGCCGCCCAGCACCACCTACCAAAGTTGGTAGTTACAAATCTCTTTGCGCAATTCTTTAATGACTCAAACATCTGAGAGGGAATTGACATGCGCATCACTTCGGGTTGTTCTGCAGAACTGCGCCCTCCGCTCATGACCCGCCTGGCCCGCTACCGGCACCGCGTGTTTGTAGAAACACTGGGCTGGCAGTTGCAATGCCGCGATGCGCTGGAGTGGGACCAGTTTGACCGCGACGACACCCTGTATGTGATTGCCCAGAACGCGGCGGGCGACGTGATCGGCACGGCACGCCTGCTGCCCACCACGCGCCCCTACCTGCTGTCTGAGGTGTTTCCGGTGCTGCTCAACGGCGCAGACCCACCCCAATCGCCCACCGTGTGGGAGCTGTCCCGCTTTGCGGCGGTGGACTTTGGGGGCACCACGGGCTCGGCCCTGGACCAGTTCTCCTCCCCCATCACCACCGGCCTGCTGCATGCCGCCAGCCGCTGCGCCATGGCCCAGGGCGCGCAGCGCATGGTGACGGTGTCGCCCCTGGGGGTGGAGCGCCTGCTGCGCCGCACGGGCTTTCAGTCACACCGGCTGGGCCCGCCCATGGTCGTCAATCAGCAGCCTTTGTTTGCCTGCTCCATCCAATGCCAATAGCCCAAATAGCCCATCACCCATCGCCCCCATGAATGCCCTGCCCCACACCCTACGCTCGGCCATAGACACGGCTGCGGACCCAGCGCACGCCAGCGCTGCGCCAGTGCGGGTGATCGTGCCGCACGCTGGGCACATCACGGCGCACCTGCGCCAGCACTTGCTGCAGCAGCGCCCGGTCACGGTGTGGTTCACCGGGCTCAGCGGTGCAGGCAAATCAACCCTGGCCTACGCGCTGGAAGAGCGCCTGCACCACAGCGGCTACGCCAGCTTTGTGCTCGATGGCGACAACCTGCGGCACCGCCTGAACAAAGACCTGGGCTTCAGCGCCCGCGAGCGCACCGAGAACATCCGCCGCGTGGCCGAGGTGGCGGCCTTGATGAACGAAGCCGGCCTGATGGTGTTCACCGCACTCATATCGCCCCAGCAGGAGGACCGCGCCATGGCCCGCGCCATCGTGGGTGCAGAGCGGTTCATGGAGGTGCACGTCAGCACGCCCCTGGAGGTGTGTGAGGAGCGCGACCCCAAAGGCCTGTACGACAAAGCCCGCGCAGGTGTCATTCCCCATTTCACAGGGGTCTCTGCGCCTTATGAGGCGCCCGCAGCCCCCGACCTCACGCTCAACACCGCAGGCATCAGCCTGGAATCCGCCACCCAGCAGGTGCTGAACCTGCTCATCCAACGTGGCTTCATGCCCGTGCCATGACCACACCCGACCACACCAGCCCCGAGGGCGCGACGCCGCCGCCCCACGCACAGCCCGCGCCCACGGCGTACGACCTGTTCAACGGGGATGCCGATGGCCTGTGCGCGCTGCACCAGTTGCGCACGCTGCAGCCACGTGACGCGGTGCTCCTGTCTGGCACCAAGCGCGACATTGCGCTGTTTGACCTGCTGCCCCAGGGGTGCCCACTGGAAGTGACGGCGCTGGATATTTCGTGGGATCGCAATGCCCACAGCGCAGTCCAGGTGCTGGAGGCCGGCGGCAGCGTGACCTATTTTGACCACCACGCCGCGCAAACACTGGTGCGCCACCCACGGCTGCAAAGCCACATCGATACGTCTGCCCAGGTCTGCACCAGCATGCTGGTAGACCGGCATTTGAAGGGTGCCATGCACCAGTGGGCCATCGTGGCTGCCTATGGCGACAACCTGGAAGCCGTGGCCGACCAGATGGCCCGCGCGCACGGCTGCACCGCAGGCACACGGGGCGCCCTGGCGCAGTTGGGCTACCTGCTGAACTACAACGCCTATGGCGAGAGCACGGAAGACCTGCACTTTCACCCCACGCAGCTGTACCGCTCTCTGCACCGCTTCGAAAGCCCGCTGGACTTCATCGCCAAAGCCTATGAATACCGGCGCCTGCTGGAAGGCCACGCCGACGACCAGCGTGCCGTGCACGACCTGCAGCCCTACGCCAGCCACCCCCGTGCCTGCGTGTACGTGCTGCCCGACAAGCCCTGGGCCCGGCGCCTGTGCGGGTCGCTGGCCAACCAGCTGGTGGCGGGCCATGGCGGACAGTCGGTGGCCGTGCTCACGCCCCGCTCGGACGGGCATTTTCTGGTGAACCTGCGCATGGGCTCGGCCAGCACCCGCCGCGCCGATCTGTTTTGCAGCCGCTACCCCGCTGGCGGCGGGCGCCACGCGGCGGGGGGCATCGACCGGCTGCCCCCCGGCGATGTGGAGCACTTCATCCAAGACCTTTTTCAACACCTACAGGAGCACGCCGCATGAGCCACACCACGGATGCCACACCCTCCAGGCCACTTCCGCTGCTGATGGTGCCGCTGCGGCGCTGCGGCAGCCATGCACTGCGCCTGCGGCTGAACGTGAGCCCCGCGTTCCACTCGCCCTACCCACTGCACATCGTGGACTTCATGCCCCTGGTGCCGCTGTATGGCGACCTGGCCGATGACGGCGCCTACCGACAGCTGGTGAAAGACGTGGTGGGCCTGCAAGCCGCCATCATGGTGAAGTGGCCCGGCGTTCACTTCGACGCCGACGAGATTTTTGAGGCACTGCGCCACGCGCCACGCAGCGTGCACCGCATCGTGTGGGAGCTGCTGCTGCGCAGCGGTGAGCAGCATGGCGCGAGCGTGGTCATGGACAAGTCCCTGGACAGCATCCACTACGCGTCCGAGTTGATGGCGCTGTACCCGCAGATGCGCTTTTTGAACGTGGTGCGCGACCCCAGGGCGCAGGTGGCGTCCATGAACCGCGCCATCATCCACGACTTCGACACCACGCTCAATGCACAGGCCTGGGTCAAGGCCCACAGCGCCGGGCGCGCATTGGCCGCCAGCCACCCAAACCGCGTGCTCACCATCCGCTACGAAGACTTTCTGAGCGACCAGGAGAGCACCCTGCGGCGGGTCTGCCAATTCATCGGCCTCGAATTCCTGCCCGCCATGCTGGACATTGGCGCATCGCAAGAGGCCCGGGAGCTGTCGAGCATGTCGGCCCTGTGGGAGTCCAACTGTTTCGCCCCCATTGCGGCCAACAAGGACAAGTTCAAGTCGCAGCTGACACTGCACGAGATCGAAACCATCGAAACCCTGGCGCGCGAACACATGCAGCACTACGGCTACGAACCCATGACGCCAGCCCAGGCCCCGCTGCCTGACGCCGCCGTCCTTGAGCAATGCCGCGCGCAATCGGCACGGCTGCGCCATCTGGCGTGGGAGCAGTTGCGGCTCAATGCCCCCAGCGACTATGCCGCCCGCCGTGTCCGGGCCGAGTACCTGGAGCGGGTGCACCAACGCCTGCTGGCCCACAGCCCCGACCAGACCAGCCTGGAACCCGCAGCCTGACGCACCGCCCACCTGCCCACCCCCTCTGCTTTCTGAGTACCCCCTGGAGACACCATGCGCATTAAAGACCTGAAACTGGGCATTCGCCTCGGAGCAGCCTTTGGGCTGCTGCTGCTCATCACCATCGGCATTGCAGCCATGGGCATCGCCAACATCTCGGCACTGCAAAAGAGCAATGAACACATCGCAACGTCAGAGCTTAAACGCCAGGACCTGGTCCAGCAGTGGCAGACCGACATCCAGATGAACTGGCTGCGCACCGAGGCCTTGCTCAAGGCCAACGACGCGCAGTACACCGCCAAGCTCAAGAAAGACATGTCGGGCGTGGTGGAGGTGCAGAGCAAGCGGATGGACGAGGTGCGCAACTACCTGCTGCCCGGCAAAGAGAAGGAGCTGTACGACCAGGCCATTGCAGCGCGCGATGCTTACCGGGTCAAACGCACCGAGCTGGTAAAAGCCAAGGAAGCCGGGCAGGACGTGGCAGCACAAACCGATACCAACCTCGCACCAGTGTTCAACCAATACTCCGGCGTGCTGCAGCAGCTCACCCAAACCCTGGACGAAGGCGTGAATGCAACGCTGAAAGAAACCACCGGCCAAGCGCAAAACAGCATGTTGTGGGTGGGCAGCAGCACTGTGCTGGCGATTGTGGTGGGCTTGTTCCTGGCGTACTGGACCACCCACTCCATCACCTTGCCGGTGCAACAGGCTGTGAATGCCACCACCGCCATCGCTGCGGGCGACCTGGCCACCCCCATTCCGCAAGGGGCCAAGGACGAACCCGGCCAGTTGCTGACCGAGCTGGCCATCATGCGCAACAAGCTCGCAGAGATCGTGTCCAACGTGCGCCAGAGCGCCGAGAGCGTCTCCACCGCCAGTGCCGAAATCTCACAGGGCAACCACGATCTGTCCGCCCGCACAGAACGCCAGGCCAGTGCACTGGAGGAAACCGCTGCCTCCATGGAAGAGCTGGGCTCTACCGTGCGCCAAAACTCAGACAGCGCGCAGGCCGCCAACAAACTGGCCATGAACGCCAACACCGTGGCCGTGCAAGGGGGTGAAGTGGTGGCGCAGGTGGTTGAGACCATGAAAGGCATCAACGACAGCTCGCGAAAAATCGCAGACATCATCAGCGTGATCGATGGCATCGCCTTTCAGACCAACATCCTGGCGCTGAACGCCGCCGTGGAAGCGGCGCGCGCAGGCGAGCAAGGCCGGGGCTTTGCCGTGGTGGCCAGCGAGGTGCGCGGCCTGGCTGGCCGTTCGGCCGAGGCCGCCAAAGAGATCAAACAACTCATCTCTGCCAGCGTGACCCGCGTGGAGCAAGGCACGGCGCTGGTCGACAAGGCGGGCCTGACGATGACCGAGGTGGTCACCTCGATCCGGCGCGTGACGGACATCGTTCGTGAAATCAGCGCGGCCAGTGCCGAGCAAAGTGACGGCGTGGGACAGGTGGGCGAGGCCGTGATGCAAATGGACCAGGCCACGCAGCAAAACGCGGCCCTGGTGGAAGAGATGGCAGCCGCCGCCAGCAGCATGAAAACCCAGGCACAAGAGCTGGTGGATGCGGTGGCGGTGTTCCGACTGGAGCAGAGCAGCACCGCCTTGGCATCGCGCACACCCCACCACGCCAGCGCGCCCGCGCTGGCCACAGCCCAGCTTCGGCCAGCCCCCTCGGTCAGGCCACGCGCGATTGCGGCGAGCTGACGCCCTGTCCCCAAGAGGCCCCAGCCATCCAACAGCTCAGGGGCGCGGCACCAACACCACCGCTGGCACCGCGCCGGGCAACTTTGAACAGGTTGTGGGAATGTGCAGCCGCCAGAGACCGCAGAGGCACAGGGCGCGGTGATTCGTGCAGAGGTTCTCTATCGCTTGGGCCGCGATACAGACCACTGCACCACGCCAATACAGACCAGCACGGTGCACATCCCCACCAGCGACCAGCCGGCCAATGCTTGCCCCAGCAAGGCCCAGCCCAGCACCACGGCCGCCACGGGGCTGAGCAGGCCCAGCGATGCCACCGCCACCGAGGGCAAGCGGGCAATGCCCCGGAACCACAGCGCATAGGCCACCAGCGCACCGGCAATGCAAAGGTAGGCGTAGCCCAGCACGTTCGTGCTGGTGAGCGCGGGCAAAGGCGGGTCAGCCCACCAAGCCACGGGCAGCAGCATGGCCCCGCCCAGCAGCAGTTGCCAGCCGGTAAAGGCCAGCACGGGCAATTGCGTTTGCCACTTGCGTGACCAAAAGGTGCCTGCTGCCATGCTCAGCGTGCCAGCCAGCGCGGCGGCCACGCCCAGCGGGTCCCACACCGTGCCGGGGGCCACCAGCAGCAGGGCCATGCCAACCACCCCGACAGCGCCCGCCAGCAGCACCGTGCGTGCGGGGCGCAGCTTGTCTACGCCCCAGGCAAAGCCCATCACCAGCAGCGGCTGCACCGCACCCACCACGGCCGCCACGCCACCCGGCAAACGGTAGGCCGCCACAAACAACATGGCCTGAAAGAACCCGATGTTCAGCGCCGCCAGCACCAGCAAGCGCAGCCAGCTGTGCGCTGCGGGCCAGCGCCGGCACCACAGGACCAGCAACAAGCCTGCAGGCAGTGCACGCAGTACGGCCGCGGTGAAGGGCCGGTCAGGCGGCAACAGCTCAGTGGTGACGATGTAGGTCGATCCCCAGATGAGTGGCGCCAGTGCCGTCAACAGCACATCCAGCGGGCCAGCTGCTGGGTGGCCAGGGGCGCGCACGGTGGCCGAAGCCTGTACAGCAGAAGCCGCCCCCACCCCGTGGGACGACGGTGCTTGCGAGGGCGTAAGGGTGGAAGGCCGAGAGTGCATGGGTCGATGTTTCAAAAACAAATGGACAAAGGCATTAATTACCTTGAATTCAAGATAAAACGATACCATAAAATCTTGAAATCAAGACAATATCCAATCACCATGCCCCCCACCCGCCCTGCCCGCCCCACCGATGCGGTCGACGACATCCTGGCCCAGTGGCAGCGAGAAAGGCCCGACCTGGACGTGAGTCCTATGGGCATCATTGGCCGCCTCAACCGCTGCACCGCCTTGCTGATGCGCAAGGTGGAAGAGGTCTTTGCCCAGTTCGATCTGAGCGCCTGGGAGTTCGACATGCTGGCAGCCCTGCGCCGCTCGGGTGCGCCCTACACCCTGGCACCCACCACGTTGTTTTCCACGCTCATGGTCACCTCAGGCACCATGACACACCGCATGCAGCGGCTGGAGGGCCGAGGCTTGGTCGCACGGTTGCCCAACCCCAGCGATGCGCGCAGCTCGCTGGTGCAGCTCACCAGTGCGGGGCTGGACTTGATCGACCGGGCTGTAGAAGCCCACGTTGCCAACGAACACCGCCTGCTGGCACCGCTGAAGGCGGCCGATCTTGCGGCCCTGGAGCACCGCCTGTCTTTGCTGCTGCACACGCTGGAGCCAGACCATGAACCAGCGCAAAGCCAAGACAACCGACTCAGCCCGACCGAGGCGGCGGGCACGAAGTAGAGGCAGCCAAGGCAAGGGGCGAAACGCTTTGCGCGCCATCATGCGGGGGCAATCCCCATGCGGCAAATGCGGCACATGACGGTACGATGCTCGCATGCCTCCAACACAGCTTTTTATCCTCACCGGCGCATCGCGCGGCATGGGCTTGGCCATGGCGCAGCAATTGCTCAAACCACACCACACCGTGGTCTGCATCGCGCGCCACAGCAACCCAGACCTGACGGCCGCTGCCATGGCCTCTGACGTGGCGCTGGAACAGTGGCAGCAAGACCTGTCGCGCGGCCAGGCCGCTGCCGAGCATTTGCGGACCTGGCTGAAGAAGCAGGCGCCCGACGCCTTCACCAGCGCCACGCTGATCAACAACGCAGGCGTCATCCCCCGCATTGCCCCCTTGTCTGACAGCGACCCCGCCGACCTGGCCAATGCCCTGCGCGTGGGGCTGGAGGCGCCCATGCAGCTCACGGCGGCTTTCCTGCACGCCACCGCAGACTGGGCCGTGCCGCGCAAGGTGCTCAATATTTCGTCTGGGCTGGGCCGCCGGGCCATGGCCTCGCAGGCGGCCTACTGCGCGGCCAAGGCGGGCATGGACCATTTCACCCGCTGCCTGGCACTGGACGAAGCGGCCAAGCCCCATGGCGCCAAGGTATGCTCGCTGGCTCCTGGTGTGATCGACACCGACATGCAGGTGCAACTGCGCGGCGCACCCACCGCAGACTTCCCTGATGCACCCAACTTTGCCCATCTCAAGAGTGGTGGGCTGCTGACCTCGCCCGCCGATGCCGCCACCCGCGTGCTCGCCTGGCTGGACCGCGCAGACTTTGGCACCCAACCCGTGGCCGATGTGCGCGAGGGCTGAGCCAGCCCGATCTTTTGCTCCATTTTTTATAGCTGCTAGCGCTTATAGATAAAGCGCTAGCGGCCCATTTCATTTGAAAGGACTTGATCATGAGCCGTGAAGTCGTCGTCGTGAGCGCAGTGCGCACCGCCATTGGTACGTTTGGCGGCAGCCTCAAAGATGTGGCCCCCACCGAGCTGGGAGCCCTGGTGGTGCGTGAATCCCTGGCCCGCGCCAACGTGGAAGGCAAGGACGTGGGCCATGTGGTGTTTGGCCACGTGGTCAACACCGAGCCCAAAGACATGTACCTCTCGCGCGTGGCCGCCATCCAAGGCGGCTGTGGCGAAGGCACGCCCGCCTACAACGTCAACCGCCTGTGCGGCTCGGGCCTGCAGGCCATCGTCAACGCCAGCCAGTCCATCTTGCTGGGCGACGCCGACGTAGCGATTGGTGCCGGTGCCGAGAACATGAGCCGCGTGCCCTTTGCCAGCCTGAACATGCGCTGGGGCGCCCGCATGGGCGACACCAAGATGGTGGACATGATGATCGGCGCGCTGCACGACCCCTTCCACAACATCCACATGGGTGTGACGGCCGAGAACATCGCCGCCAAGTGGGGCATCACCCGCGAAGACCAGGACAAGCTTGCCGTAGAAAGCCACAACCGCGCCGAGCGCGCCACGCAGGCTGGCGTGTTCAAGGACCAGATCGTCCCCGTCACCTTGAAGAGCAAGAAGGGCGACGTGCAGTACGCCACCGATGAGCACTTCCGCCCCGGCGCCACGCTGGAAGACATGGCCAAGCTCAAGCCAGTCTTCATCAAGGAAAACGGCACGGTGACCGCAGGCAACGCCTCGGGCATCAACGACGCCGCCGCCGCCGTGGTGCTGATGGAAGCCGGTGCCGCCAAGGCCCGTGGCGCCAAGCCCCTGGCCCGCCTGGTGGCCTACGCCCACGCAGGTGTGGACCCCAAGTACATGGGCATTGGCCCCGTGCCTGCCACGCAACTGGCACTGAAAAAAGCGGGCCTCACCGTCAACGACCTGGACGTGATCGAAGCCAACGAAGCCTTCGCGGCCCAGGCCTGCGCCGTGACCAAGGACCTGGGCCTGGACCCGGCCAAGGTCAACCCCAATGGCTCGGGCATTTCGCTGGGCCACCCCATCGGCGCCACTGGTGCACTCATCACCGTCAAGGCCATCCATGAGCTGCAACGCATCCAGGGCCGCTACGCACTGGTGACCATGTGCATTGGTGGCGGCCAGGGCATTGCCGCCATTTTTGAGCGCCTGTAACGCGCACCTGCATCAGCGCTGATCGCTGACCATTGAACACTGACCATTGAACCGACGGAGACACCCTCACATGATTCGCGCACTGATTTCCTTCACCGCCCTGGCCTTGGCCCTGGGCAGCACCGCGCAGGCCCAGACAGCCGCCTCGGCCCCGGCGGGCGCATACCCCAGCAAGCCCGTGCGCTTGATCGTGCCCTTCCCACCCGGCGGGGGCACCGACATCCTCTCGCGCCTGGTGGCCACCAAGCTCACCGAGCAGGCCAAGTGGACCGTGGTGGCGGACAACAAGGCGGGCGCAGGCGGCACCATCGGCATCACCGAAGCCGTGAAGGCCGCACCCACCGGCTACGACCTGGTCATGGGCCAGAAGGACAACCTGGTGATCGGCCCCTGGCTGTACAAAAACCTGCCATGGGACCCCACCAAAGACCTGACGGCTGTGGCCCATGTGGCCTACACCCCGGTCATCATCGTGACCAATGCCAACTCCAAATTCAAGACGCTGGCCGATGTGGTAGCCGCCGCCAAGGCCTCGCCAGGCACCGTGACTTACGGATCACCCGGCAACGGCACCTCCATCCATTTGGCGGGCGATCTGTTTGAGAAGGCAGCAGGCATCAAGCTGAGCCACATCCCCTACAAGGGCTCCAACCCCGCGCTGATGGATGCCCTCGCGGGCAATGTGGACCTGCTGGTGTCGTCCCTGCCCTCGGCCATGGGCCAGATCAAATCGGGCAAGCTGCGCCCCCTGGCCGTAACGTCCGCCAAGCGCAGCTCTTCGCTGCCCGACGTGCCCACGGTGGCCGAGTCTGGCTTCAAGGACTTTGATGTGAGCACGTGGTACGGTGTGTTTGCGCCTGCTGGTACGCCAGCCGCCGTGGTTACCACGCTCAATACCGAAATCAACAAGCTGCTGGCCACGCCTGACATGAAGGCCGCCATCCAGGCCCAGGGCGCTGAGGCTCAGGCCATGAGCCCTGCCCAGCTGAGCACCTTGCTCAAGAACGACTACACCAAGTGGAAGGGCATCGTGGAGGCTTCTGGCGCAAAGATTGAGTAACCCCCTGAGGTGCTAAGGACCCTTTGCACGAATCGAGCGGAAAGTGTGCGCTGCGGATCGGGATGGGTTGCTAGGCGCAGAGCGCAGCAATAGCCGCAGCTATTGCGAGCATTTGCAACGACGCAGACCGCCCGATGCCGCAGATGCACACGGCGCGGTGATTCGTGCAGAGGATCCTTAAGCCTTCCCCCTGAAGGGGGACGCACCCGGTGGCCTGGCAGAGCCAGTTCCACGGGTGCACTGGCTGGGAGAGTGCGTGCTCTACGATCTGTGGGATGCGCAAGATATGAAATGAAAAATGGCTCCACTCAGGAGCCATTTTGTTTTTCAGCGCATGTTGAGCATGCGCGGCAAGGGGCGGATTGACGGGTCAGTCGCGCACTACCAGCACAGGCACATGCACCAGGCCCAGCACGCGCTGGGTCACGCTGCCCAGCACCAGCTTTTCCAGCCCACGGCGGCCATGCGAGCCCATCACGATCAGGTCGGCGCCGGTGCTTTCCAGCGCACGCACGATGCCTTCGTGCACGGCATGGCCCTCGCCCACCACGGTGGTCACGTTCACGCCCGCTTCGGTCATGGCCTTGCGGGCGGCGTCCAGTGCGGTGTTGGCCTCGGCCGTGGCAGCACTCAGGTACTGCGCTTGCCCGTAAGCAAAATCAGCCCCCACGCCGGTGAAGGGATAGGGGTCCACCACATACAACGCCGTCACCACGCTGCCAAAGGTCTTGGCCAAAGCCGTGGCCTTGGACACAGCCAGCAGGGAAGTAGCCGAGCCGTCGATGGGAACCAGAATGTGCTTGAACATGGTATTGCTCCTAGGGTGATAGAAATCAGGCGGTGGCCCGAATACAAGCCACAGTGTGAACTGGCACCATACCCTGCATCTTGATTCGCATCAAATTTCACAGTGAATGGCTGTGCACACCACATCCATTCATTGCGGTGCGTCCACCACATCCGCGCCCTGGAAGTTGCCACGGCGGCAGGTGATGACCAGGGTGTCGCGGTAGGCACCATCGGCCAGGGGCTGGATGGGCGTGCTCTCGTGGATCATGCGGGCATCGTCCAGCAACATCAGCGACCAGGGCTGGGTCAATGTAAAGCGCACACCGCTCGGGCCCGTGGCCTCAAACACGCGGGTCTCACCGCCTTTGACGGCATGCCGGTCCACCAGAAAAACCGCCACCAGGTCCACCCCGTCGCGGTGCGCGCCCTCGGGCGTGGGGCGGCCAATGCCGTCGGTGGTGTCGATGCGGAACTGGTGCGCCTCCAAAAACCAGGGCTCGGTGGCGGGCGTGGCGGCAAACACGGTGTCCGATACGCCAGCCAGGGCCTGCAGCAGCTTGTTCCACACCGGTGCAGCCACGGTGGGGGGCAGCATGGGGGCAAACAGCCGCTGCATGCCGCCATGCAGCGCGTTGTATTCCACCGGCTGCCAGTGCGGGCGATGGGGCGCTTGCTGCACCGCACCGTGGTCCACCACAAAACAGGCGTGGCGGCGGCGGCGATAGCGCCCACCGTCTTTCAAAAAATCGTCTGGGGGCAGACCCTGCCAGTCGGGGTTGAGTGCCAGCAGCTCGTGCATATCGCACCCCACCCACGCCGCCACATCGGCCGGGGCCAGTACCGCATAACCGGCGCTGCGCAATTGTTCTGAAACCTGTGAAGGGCGGGTGAACGGCGGGGGGAAGGTGACTTGGGTCATAGAGCGCAAGAGCTTAACTGCAGCGCCACGCCGCTGCGAGGTAGCGTCGCAGAAGACGCACTGCCGACGAGGTAGATCAAAGAAAAAAGCCGCACCCGGTGGCACCGGATGCGGCTTTGGAGAGCCCTGGAAGAAGCCCTTGGGCGAGCGCAGAACGCTTAGACGCGCTCAGCCACCCAGCCTTGCACCGATGCCAAGGCAGCAGGCACCTTGCTGGCGTCTGTACCGCCTGCCATGGCCATGTCAGGCTTGCCGCCGCCCTTGCCACCCACTTGCTGGGCCACAAAATTCACCAGCTCACCGGCCTTCACTTTGCCAATGCTGTCGGCGGTCACACCTGCAGCCAGTTGCACCTTGTCGCCATCCACGGCGGCCAGCACGATGGCGGCGGTCTTGAGCTTGTCCTTGAGCTTGTCCATGGTGTCGCGCAAGGTCTTCGCGTCTGCGCCGGGCAGCACAGCCGCCAAGACCTTCAGGCCCTTGATGTCCACCGCCTGGGTCAGCAGCTCATCGCCCTGGGCAGAAGCCAGCTTGCCCTTGAGGGCGGCCACTTCTTTTTCCAGCGTGCGGGCGTTTTCCAGCGCCTGGGCAATGCGGGCGTTCAGCTCGGCCACGGGCGACTTGAGGGCGCCAGCGGCTTGGTTCACCGTGTCTTCCAGGGTTTGCAGGTAGGCCAGCGCATTGGCGCCGGTCACGGCTTCGATGCGGCGCACGCCTGCGGCCACACCACCTTCGGCCACCACCTTGAACAGGCCAATATCGCCCGTGCGCTGCACGTGCGTGCCGCCGCACAGCTCGCGGCTGGTGCCAATGTCGAGCACGCGCACGGTCTCGCCGTACTTCTCGCCAAACAGCATCATGGCGCCGGTCTTCTGGGCCGACTCGATGTCCATCACGCGGGCATCGGTGGCCGTGTTGGCCAGGATTTCCTCGTTCACACGGCGTTCGATCTCGCGGATCTCGGCATCGCTCACGGCGGCGTTGTGTGCAAAGTCAAAACGGGTGCGGTCGGCATTGACCAAGCTGCCCTTTTGCTGCACATGGCTGCCCAGCACTTCGCGCAGGGCCTTGTGCATGATGTGGGTGACCGAGTGGTTGCGCATGGTGGCGGCGCGCACTGCGGTGTTGACCTGGGCCTGCACCGTGTCGCCCACATTCAGCGTGCCCTCTTCGAGCGTGCCATGGTGGCCAAACACATCGGCCTTCACTTTGAGCGTGTCGCCCACCGCAAAGCGTGCTGAGCCGCTGGTGATGACGCCCTCGTCACCCACCTGACCGCCGCTTTCGGCGTAGAAGGGCGTCGCGTCGAGCACCACCACACCGTTCTGACCCGCCTTCAGCGCAGCCGTGCTGGTGCCGTCCACGTAGATGGCCACGATCTTGGCCGTCTCGGCCAGGTGCTCATAGCCCGTGAAGCGGTTGGCATCGCCGGTGTACTCCAGCGCCTTGTCCATCTTGAACTTGCCGGCAGCGCGGGCCTGGGCCTTTTGCTTTTCCATGGCGGTCTTGAAGCCCGCTTCGTCCACTTCCACGTCGCGCTCGCGGCACACGTCGTTGGTCAGGTCGAGCGGGAAGCCGTAGGTGTCGTGCAGCTTGAAGGCCACTTCGCCGGGCAGCACCTTGGCGCCACCGTCCAGCGCTGCGTCCAGGATTTCCATGCCGTTAGCCAGCGTTTCAAAGAAGCGCTCTTCTTCGGTTTTGAGTACATCGGTGATGCGCTGCTCTTGCTCGCGCAGGGCGGGGTAGGCATCGCCCATCAGGCGGGCCAGGTCGGCCACCAGCTTGTGGAAGAACGGGGTCTTCTTGCCCAGCTTGTAGCCGTGGCGGATGGCGCGGCGCACGATGCGGCGCTGCACGTAGCCACGGCCTTCGTTGCTGGGGATCACGCCGTCGCTCACCAGGAAGGCGGTGGCGCGGATGTGGTCGGCAATCACGCGCAGGCTCTTGTTGTCCAGGTCGGTCACACCGGTCTCACGGCCAGCGGCCTTGATGAGCTGGTCGAAGATGTCGATTTCGTAGTTGCTGTGCACGTGCTGCAAGATGGCAGCCAGGCGCTCCAGGCCCATGCCGGTGTCCACGCAAGGTGCGGGCAGCGGCGTGACCGAGCCGTCTTCCTTCATGTCGAACTGCATGAACACGTTGTTCCAGATCTCGATGAAGCGGTCGCCGTCTTCGTCAGGGCTGCCTGGAGGGCCGCCAGGGATGTGGTCGCCGTGGTCGTAGAAGATTTCGGAGCAAGGGCCGCAAGGGCCGGTGTCGGCCATCATCCAGAAGTTGTCGGACTTGTAGCGGCCGCCCTTGTTGTCGCCAATGCGGATCACGCGCTCGGGCGGCAGGCCGATTTCCTTGGTCCAGATGTCGTAGGCCTCGTCGTCTTCGAGGTAGACCGTGGCCAGCAGGCGCTCGGGCGGCAGCTTGTAGACCTCGGTCAGCAGCTCCCAAGCCCACTTCAGCGATTCGCGCTTGAAGTAGTCGCCAAACGACCAGTTGCCCAGCATCTCAAAGAACGTGTGGTGGCGGGCGGTGTAGCCCACGTTTTCCAGGTCGTTGTGCTTGCCACCCGCACGCAGGCAGGCTTGCACCGACACAGCGCGGTTGTACGGGCGCTTGTCGGAGCCCAAAAACACGTCCTTGAACTGCACCATGCCGGAGTTGGTGAACATCAGCGTGGGGTCGTTGCCAGGCACCAGCGACGACGATGCCACCACGGTGTGGCCGCGCTCGGCGAAGAAGTCGAGAAACTTGGCGCGGATTTCAGATACTTTCATCCGGGTCTTTCTACGCTGCCTCGGCATGCCGGGAGCGGTTGCGTCTAGGTTGGAAGAGGGGTCGAAACCCTCGATTATCTCACCGTTCGCCTGCCCCATGGCCTGCGCCAGGCACCCCCAGACTGGTCGCCCAGGCCTGCAAAAACCGCTGCCGCTTGAGGGGGTCCAGATAGACCAGCAAACCCAGCCCGGGAGACAAGAGCCGCCAGGCGCTGCCACTGGGCGCAGCCCCTTCCGCCGCAGGCAAGGGGCCGGGCTGGCCCGGCAAGGCCAGGGCACGGCCATCGCGCGCTGCGGCCACGGCCTGGCGCACGGGCAACAGCCGCGTGTCGCGTGCCAGCACGGCCTGCCCCTGGGGTGACAGCAGGTAGTCCAGAAACGGGCGGGCCAGCTCGGGGTGCCGGGCTGAAGCGGGAATGAGCGCCACGCGGGTGGTGAGCAAGGTGTAGTCCTCGGGCACGATCACCCGCAGGCTGGACCCGCCTGCCATGCGCGCCAGGGCATAGGACGCAGGCACGTTGTAGACCAGCGCCAGCTCGCCCTGCTCCAGCCGGTCCAGCAGCGGCTCGATGTGGTCGCCCAGCCGCGCTTTGGATGCCCCCATGGCCGCCAGCAACACGCTGGCCGTGCTGTCAAAGCGCGAGTCTTGCGTGGCCAGCAGGTAGCCCAGGCCGCTGCGCAGGGCATCGTAGGTGCCGATGCGCCCCTGCAGCGGGCTACCGCTTTGGCGCAGCAAAGCCAGCAACTGCCCCCGGGTGCGCGGGGCCAGCGCGGGGTTCAACAGGCGCGGGTTGTAGGCCATGACCACGGCGTCGGCCCCCAGCGTGAATGCTTCGCGCCGCCAGTGGGCGCCCTCGGGCAGCTCGCGGGTTTGGGGCGACTGGTGGGACAAGGCATACCCGTCGTTGGCCAGCTGGGTCTGCAGGTCGGGGCTGCTGCTGATGAGCAGGTCGGGCGCCTCGGCCACGTCCACCGCCGGGGCCGCTCCCCTGGCCCCAGCCAGTGCCAGGGCGCGGGCATGGATGTCCAGGCTTTGCCGGTCGGTGTATTGCACCGTGACGCTGGGGTACAGGCGCTGAAAATCGCGGATGGCGGGGGCAAACAAGGCCGTGTCGGTGGAGCTGTCGATGCGCAGCACCGATGCCTCGCGGGCCGTGGCGGCAAAGCGGGTCATGACGGCCGGTGGGCTGGTGGATGGCCCGGCGGTCTGCGCCCTGCCCGGCCCCCAGGCCGCGGCCAGCGCGGCAGCGGCAGCCGCCCGCAAAGCCTGGCGGCGGGTGGGCGATGCGGGCAGTGTGGGCCATGCATGCGCATGGGCCAATGGCGACATGTCTTTCAAAGTCATTCCGCCCCCCGCGCATCCATCGCCGCAGGCTCTGGCGCCAAGCCCGGAGCCTTGCCCGTCGCCCAATCCACCGGCAAGGCCATGGCCACACGCCAGCCGCCCTCGGCGCGATGGCCTACATCCAAGCACCCACCATGGCCTTGCACCACCCGTTGCACAATCGCGAGCCCCAGCCCAGCACCACCGGGGGCGGCCCCCGCGCCCCGGGCAAAACGCTCAAACAGGCGGGCCTGCTCAGCCTCGGGCACGCCGGGGCCGCAGTCCTCCACCACCACGCACCACTGGGGCTGGCCGCTGGCGGGGTCGGTCTGGCCTTGCACAGTCACATCCACCGGGCCGCGCTCGGGCTGGCCGTGCTTGAGGGCGTTGTCCACCACGTTCTTGAAGGCCTCGCGCAGCATGAGCGCATCGCCCTGCAGCACGGCTGCGGGGTGGCTTGCCAGAGACATTTCCATGATCATTTCGGCATCTAGCGCTCTATCTATAAGCGCTGGCAGCTCATTATTTAATAGCAAAACTTTCTCCTGCGACGCGCTGGAGCGCCACCACAGCCGCACCACAGGCCGGGGTTCGGCACGCGGCACCACGTCGTGCAGAGCCTCTTGCAGCAGCACCAGCAGGTCCACGGCCTCAAACCGCTGCAGGTGGCCCTGGTGGGTCACGCTGGCGTCTGAGAGCAACTGGTTGAGCAAGCGGCGCAGGCGCAGCGCATTGCGCTCCACCGCTTGCAGGCTTTGGCGCTGGGCGGCGGGGTCATCGTCGTCCAGGCCTTCTTGCGCCTGGGCGATGAGCGCGGCCAGCGGCGTGCGCATCTGGTGCGCGGCCTCGGCAATGAAGGTGCGCAAAGCGTCCAGGTTGACCGCCAGGCGCTGCATGAAGCCGTTGAGGGCGCGCACCGTCTGGGCCAGCTCTTGCGGCACGGGGCTGGCCATGGGGTGCAGGGCCGATGCGGGGCGCGCCAGCAGCTCTTGCTCCAGCAGCGCCAGGGGGCGCAGCGCCCGCCGCACGCCCAGCCACAGCAGGCAAAACACGCCCGCCATCAGCGCCACGATGGCCGCCGTGGCGCGCCAGGCGATGTCTGCCGCCAGCGCATCGCGCGCCAGGCGCGTTTGGCCCACCTGCACCCACACCAGGCCAGAGCCCGCACCACCGGCGATGTAACGGGGCACCACGGCAAATCGCACCGATTCGCCCCGGTAGGCCTGGTCAAAAAACTGGGCTTGCGCGGGGCCTGCCTCACGGGGCAAGCCTGCCAGGGGCGCGGGCAAATCGGCATAGCCCGTCAGGGTGCTGCCATCGGGCCCGGCAATGCGATAGAAGGCCCGGTCTTCCGGCGCCATGGCCAACAAGTCAAGGGCGGCATAGGGCAAATCCACCTGCCACTGCCCCTGGGCAAACGCCACGCTGTCGGCCATCGACAAGGCGGACGCCTTGAGCAAATGGTCGTAAGACCCATCGGCCGCCCGCTGGCCATAGCTGCGCGCCGCGCCAAACAACACCACCGTGGCCACCACAAACAGCGCGCAAATGGCGCGCAGCAGGGTGTGCCGCACGGCAGGCAGCGTGCGCACGGCAGCGGGTTGCAAAGCCTCAGGCACCATGCGGGGGCTGTTGAGGCGCCACTGCGGCATCGGCCGCAGCGTTATGAGCCACTGCATCGGCCGCAACGGGAAGGTCCGCTGCATCGGCAGCAACGGAAGGGGCCGCTGCATCGGCCACAGCCTCTTGGGGCACCACATCGGCCCGGTAGCCCACGCTGCGCACGGTGGCAATGCGCAGGCCGCTGGCGACCAGCTTTTTGCGCAGGCGGCCCACGTACACCTCGATGGCGTTCAGCCCCACGTCCTCGTCAAAGTTGAACAAGCGGCTGGCGATGTCGTCCTTGCTGACCACGCGGCCCAGGCGCCCCACCAGGATTTCGAGCAGGCTGTATTCGCGGTGCGGCAGCTCCAGCTCGGCCCCCAGCAGGCTCACCCGGCGCGCTGCGCTGTCGATGACCAGGCCACCCACCTCCCAGCGCCCCGCCACCTGGCCTTGCGGGCGGCGCAGCAAGGCGCGGCAACGGGCGTCCAGCTCCCTGAAATCGAAGGGCTTGTCCAGGTAGTCGTCCGCGCCCTCGTCCAGCGCATTCACCCGGTCTTCGATGTCCGATCGCGCGGTGAGCATCAGCACCGGGGTCTTGTTGCCCTGCCTGCGCAGCTGGGCCAGCAGGCTCAGCCCATCCATGCCCGGCAGGCCGATGTCCAGCAGCACCAGATCAAACGGCGTGTAGCCCAGCACCTCATAGGCCTTGCGCCCATCGCCCTGCCAGTCCACGGCATGGCCCTGGCGCCGCAAACGGCGCACCACGGCCTCGGCCAGATCGGGGTCGTCTTCTACCAGCAGGATGCGCATTTCAAACCTTCTCCCGCACGCAGATGCGGTTGCCATCAACAAAAAACCAGCGACCGGCAGTCGACAAACCACCGGGTCAAAGCCCCGTATTGTTCCACGCACCGATGCGGTGCAAGGGTTTACCCTATTAGTAAATACACGAAACCCCTGCACCACGACAGGCGCACGACAGAGTGGAAATCTAAGGTTCACCCCCTGTGGCGAGCACCGTTCATGCCCCGTGCATGGCAGCCCGGCCACGGCACCAAAAAAGGGCGGGAAACCAGCCACAGCCCTCTTCTCGTTTTGAACGGAACCCCATGACACCCACTCGGAGACCCCTGCCATGCTGCTGACCTTGCTTGGATTCGGCATGGTGCTGACCTTCATGATCCTGATCATGACCCGGCGGCTTTCGCCCCTGGTGGCCTTGATCAGCATCCCCATCGTGTTTGCCATCATCGGCGGCTTTGCCCCCACCATGGGGGCCATGATGCTCGACGGCATCCGCAAGATCGCCCCCACGGGCGTGATGCTGATGTTCGCCATCCTGTACTTCGGCGTGATGATCCACGCGGGCCTGTTCGACCCGGTGGTGGGCGTCATCCTCAAGCTGGTCAAGGGCGATCCGCTCAAGATCGTGGTGGGCACAGCGGTGCTGGCACTGCTGATCTCGCTGGACGGCGATGGCTCGACCACCTACATGATCACCGTGGCCTCGATGCTGCCGCTGTACAAGCGGCTCAAGATGAACCCGCTGAGCCTCACCTGCGTGGCCGTGGTGGCCAGCGGCATCATGAACCTCACGCCCTGGGGCGGCCCCACCGCCCGCGCCGCCAGCGCACTGCATGTGGACCCGGCTGATGTGTTTGTGCCCATGGTTCCGGCCATGGGGCTGGCCATCGTGGCGCTGCTGGCGGTCTCCGTTTACCTGGGCCTGCGCGAGCGCCAGCGGCTGGGCACTGTGAGCCTGCCGCTGCAAAGCGACACCCGCGCCGCCATGGAGGCCGATGAAGAAGCCACCGGCGAGCACCTGCCCACCATCACAGGCCCGGAGAACGCCGACATGCGCCGCCCCCGCCTGCTGTGGGTGAACCTGGGCCTGACCACCGCGCTGATGGTGACGCTGGTCATGGGCCTGCTGCCCTTGCCCGTGCTGTTCATGATGGGCTTTGCCGTGGCCATCGTCATCAACTACCCCGATGTGGCCGACCAGCGCAAGGTGGTGAGCGAGTACGCGACCAACGCACTGGCCGTGGTGGCGCTGATTTTTGCAGCGGGCATCTTCACCGGCATCCTGTCGGGCACCGGCATGGTCGAGGCCATGTCGCGTGGGCTGCTGGCGGCCATTCCCAAGAGCATGGGCCCCTACATGCCCACCATCACGGCGCTCTTGAGCATGCCGCTCACGTTCTTCATGTCCAACGATGCGTTCTACTTTGGCGTGCTGCCCATCTTGAACGAAGCCGCACAGGCCTACGGCATCAGCCCCGTGGAAATGGCCCGCGCTTCGCTGATCGGCCAGCCCGTGCACTTGCTCAGCCCACTGGTGCCCTCCACCTACCTGCTGGTGTCACTGGCGGGTGTGGACTTTGGCGACCACCAACGCTTCAGCCTCAAATGGGCCACGGTGGTGAGCCTGGCGCTCATGGGGGCGTGCCTGCTGCTGGGGCTGTTCCCGCTCATGGGGCAACTTACTGCAACCCCTTGACGCGCTGAGCCGTCAAAAGAGGAAAGACATGGCCCAGGCGCAGGGCCATGTGGACCACCCAGCGCCCGCTGCGCCAGCCTACTGCGCAGCCTGGCGCGCGCGCACCATGCTCTGGTCCAGAAAGCTCCACAGCCGCTCGTCCAGGCTGAAGGCCACGTTAAAGCGCAACCAGCCCGTGGGGCGCGATTCGGTCAGGAAGAGCTGGCCCGGCCCGAGCATGATGCCCGCGCCCGTGGCCTCCTTCGACAGCTCGGCACTGTCGGGCAAATCGGGGTGGCGTGCCCACAGGTACATGCCCGCTTCGGGTTCATGGAACAGCTCAAAGCCCAGCCCGTCGAGCTTGCGGCCCACTTGCTGGTGCGCCTCGGCCAGCCGCTCGCGCAGCGACTTCAGGTGCTTGCGCCAGCGCCCATCGGTCACCACGCCAAAGGTCAGGCGCTCGGTGATTTCTGACGAAGTCAGACCCGACACCATTTTCAGCTGCACCAGCTCGTCCAGCAAATCGCGCCGGGCCAACAAAAAGCCCGTGCGCAGGTTGGGCGAAATGGTCTTGGAATAGCTGCCCACGTACACCACGCGGTTGAGCTGGTCCAGGCTGGCCAGCGACGGGCGCGAGGTGGGGTCCATGTCGGCGTAGATGTCGTTCTCTACCAGCATGAAGTCGTGCTGCTCTGCCAACTGCAACAGGCGGTGCAGGTGCGCCATCGAGGCCACCGAGCAGGTGGGGCTTTGCAGGCGCGGCTGCGTGAAGAAAGCCTTGGGCTTGTGCTCGGCCAGCAAGGCCTCCAAGGCCACCAGGTCGTAGCCCGAAGCCGTGCGCGGCACGCCCAGCGTGTGCGCGCCAGCAAAGCGCAACATGAAGGTCAGATTGGGGTAGCCAGGGTCGTCCACCAGCACCACATCGCCAGGCTTGACCAGCTTGCGCGCCACCAGGTCCAGCGCCTGGCTGGAGCCCTGGGTCAGCATCACCTGGTCTGCGTCCACCGACAGGTGGTGCTCTGCCAGCGATTCAGCCACCACCATGCGCAGGGCCATGTGGCCATGTGGCAAGCCGTAGCCGTCCAGCTCAGGCCCGTCGGAGGACAGCTGGCGCATGCTGCGCCGCACGGCGTCGCCAAACAACCAGTCGTGCGGCAACCAGCCACAACCGGGCTTGAGCGGCAGGTTGCGGTTTTCAAAAATTTGCTTGAGGTACCAGCGCGCATCAAAACGGGGCACCGGGCGCTCCAGCCCGCCCCCTGCCGGTGCAGCCCCCTCGTCCCCACGCCGCTTGACGAAAAACCCCGCATTGGCCCGCGACACCAGCCAGCCCTGGGCCACCAGCCGGTCGTAAGCCTCCACCACCGTGAACACACTGACGCCATGCGACGCCGCAAACGCGCGGATGGAGGGAAGTTTGCTGCCCGGCTTGAGCACCTGGCCCACGATAAGGCCACGCAGCCCATCGACGATCTGGCTGACCAGAGGTGTCTGGAGGTCTGGGCTGAGAGTGAGCATCAAGCGATCAAAGAGAAGAGCCGACGAAAAAAGGGGGCGAATTGTGCACCGTGTTGGCGCACACCAAATCAGGGATTGCCTGTACAGCATTTTAGACCTGCACAGTCCGCGCCAATTTACGCTGCGGTGTACATGGACGGTGGGTGGCGCGGCTTTCAGAATTCACCCCATTCCCTCATCACCCACTTTTCACCAAGCCGCTGACACCATGCAACAAGACCGCCACTTCACCAACGCCGCCCTCCTCGCCCGCCGCCATGCCGCTGTGGCCAGGGGCGTGGGCCAGGCCCACGAGATCTTTGTGCACAAGGCCCGCAACGCCGAGCTGTGGGACGTGGAGGGTCGCCGCTTCATCGACTTTGCGGGCGGGATTGCCGTGCTCAACACCGGCCACCTGCACGCTGGCGTGATCGATGCGGTGAAAGCCCAACTGGAGCTGTACACCCACACCTGCTTCCAGGTGGTGGCCTATGAGCCCTATGTGGAAGTGTGCGAGCGCCTGAACACACTGGCCCCCGGCGCGTTTGCCAAGAAGAGCCTGCTGCTCACCACGGGCGCAGAGGCCGTGGAAAACGCCATCAAGATCGCCCGCTCGCACACCGGCCGCCCTGGCGTCATCGCCTTCACAGGCGGCTACCACGGCCGCACCAACTTCACGCTGGGCCTGACCGGCAAGGTCGCGCCCTACAAGCTGGGCTTTGGCCCCTTCCCGGGCGAGGTGTACCACGCACTGTTCCCCAATGCACTGCACGGCGTGAGCGTGGAGCAGGCGCTGCATTCGGTGGAGCTGATCTTCAAGAACGACATCGAGCCCGAACGCGTGGCGGCCTTCATCGTCGAGCCCGTGCAGGGCGAAGGCGGCTTCTATGTGGCCCCCCCCGAGTTCATCACCGGCCTCAAGGCGCTTGCAGACCGTTACGGCATCTTGCTGATTGCTGACGAAGTGCAAACCGGCGCAGGCCGCACGGGCACGTGGTTTGCTTGTGAGCAATGGCCTGTGGCCCCGGACCTGATCACCACCGCCAAATCACTGGCAGGCGGCTTCCCG
Source organism: Acidovorax sp. 56 (assembly GCF_002749705.1). Classification (NCBI taxonomy): domain Bacteria; kingdom Pseudomonadati; phylum Pseudomonadota; class Betaproteobacteria; order Burkholderiales; family Comamonadaceae; genus Acidovorax; species Acidovorax sp. 56. The sequence goes on along the minus strand of NZ_PEEV01000001.1, from coordinate 632,244 downwards.
CTCTCGGGCGTGGTGGGCCGCGCCGACGTGATCGACGCACCTGCGGCTGGCGGCCTGGGCGGCACCTACGCCGGCAGCCCCGTGGCCTGCGCTGCAGCCCTGGCGGTGATCGAAGCCTTTGAAAAGGAACACCTGCTGGCCCGCAGCCAGGACATGGGCGCCCTGCTGGTGCGCAGCCTCAAGGACATGGCCGCCAAGGTGCCTGCCATTGGCGACGTGCGCGGCCTGGGCGCCATGGTGGCCATTGAACTGTTTGAAAACGGAGACCCGCACCGCCCCGACGCAGCCCTGACCAAGAAGGTCGTGACCGAAGCCGCCAAGCGTGGCCTCATCCTGCTGTCGTGCGGCACCTACGGCAACGTGATCCGTATCCTCGTGCCTCTGACGGCCTCTGACGAACTGCTCGCCGAAGGCCTGGCCATCCTGGCCGACAGCTTTGCCGCTGTGGGCTGACCCATCCCCCGTTTGAACGCATCCCCCTCACCATGACCCACGCAGAACCCCTCGTCCGCTTCAGCGGCGTGCAAAAAACCTACGACGGCGAACAGCTGGTGGTGCGCGCGCTGAACCTGGACATCCAGCGCGGCGAGTTCCTGAGCCTGCTGGGGCCTTCGGGCTCTGGCAAGACCACCACGCTGATGATGCTGGCGGGGTTTGAATCGCCCACCTCGGGCGACATCCTGCTCGGCGGCAAACAGATCACCGGCACGCCGCCGCACAAGCGCAACTTTGGCATGGTGTTCCAAAACTACGCGCTGTTCCCCCACCTGACGGTGGGCGAGAACGTGGCCTACCCGCTGACGGTGCGCAAGGTGCCCAAGGCAGAGCAGGCCGAGCGCGTGAAGAAGGCACTGGACATGGTGCGCCTGTCGGGCATGGCCGACCGGCTGCCCACCCGCCTGTCGGGCGGCCAGCAGCAGCGCGTGGCCCTGGCCCGCGCCCTGGTCTTCAATCCCCAGCTGGTGCTGATGGACGAGCCTCTGGGTGCGCTCGACAAGCAACTGCGTGAGCACATGCAGATTGAGCTCAAAGAACTGCACCGCCAGCTGGGCGTGACCTTTGTGTACGTGACGCACGACCAGGGTGAAGCCCTGACCATGAGCGACCGCGTGGCCGTTTTCAACGAGGGCATCATCCAGCAACTGGCCGACGTAGAAAGCCTGTACGAGACCCCCAGCAACCGCTTTGTGGCCGGCTTTGTGGGCGACAGCACCGTGCTCACCGGCACGCTGCAAAGCCAGGGCGCACAAGCCGGGCTGCAGCTGCCCAGCGGCCAGTGGCTGCAAGGGGTGAACGTGAACCAGGCCCCGCAAGGCGCACCGGTGGAAGCCAGCATCCGCCCCGAGCGCATCGTGCTGCACCCACCCGGCGCCAGCACGGGCCCCAACACCGTGCCCGCCACCGTGGCGCGCGCCATCTACTACGGCGACCACCTGCGGCTGATGTGCGACATCGGCCCCGGGCAGGCCCAAGCCACCGTCAAGCTGCCCCTGACCCGTGCCGATGCCAACCCGCATCCCCAGCTCGGCGAGCAGGTGCAGCTGGAGTTCCCCTCGGTCTCCACCCGCATCTATGCACTCTGACGAGCGCATGGTTTCCCCCCGTCTCCCGTTCCCTGTCCACCTCCTTCTATCTCAAGGAAAACGCACCATGAAAAAGAGCCTGATTGCCTGTGCCGCACTGGCCGCCTGCTTCGCCCTGCCCAGCCTGGCGCAGCAGCAGATCACCGTCGTGAACTTTGGTGGCGCCAACGCCAACGCACAGAAAAAGGCGTTCTACGAGCCCTACGAAAAGCAGGGCAACAAGATCGTGGCCGTGGAATACAACGGCGAGCAAGCCAAGGTCAAGGCCATGGTCGAGACCAAGAAGGTGACCTGGGACGTGGTGGAAGTCGAATCGCCCGACGCCGCACGCGGCTGCGACGAAGGCCTGTATGAAAAGCTGGACTACAGCAAGATCGTGCCCAAGGCCGATCTGCTGCCCGCTGCGGTGAACGAATGTGCCGTGGGCATCTTCGTGTGGTCCACCGTGATGGCCTACAACGGCGACAAGCTCAAGACCCCGCCCACCAGCTGGGCTGACTTTTGGGACACCAAGAAGATCCCAGGCAAGCGCGGCATGCGCAAGGGCGCCCGCTACAACCTCGAATTTGCCCTGCTGGCCGATGGCGTGAAGCCCGCCGACGTGTACAAGGTGCTGGCCACCAAGGAGGGTGCCGACCGCGCCTTCAAGAAGCTGACGGAACTCAAGCCCAACATCCAGTGGTGGGAGGCCGGTGCCCAGGCGCCCCAGTTCTTGGTCGCAGGCGATGTGGCGCTGACCACCGTGTTCAACGGCCGCATCGATGCAGCCAACCGCGAAGGCCGCAACCTCAAGATCTACTGGCCCGGCGGCATCTATGACCTGGACTACTGGGCCATCCCCAAGGGCACGCCCAACAAGGATGCCGCAGTGAAGTTCATCGCCTTCACGCTGCAGACCCCACAACAGGGCGCCTACGCACAGAACATCGCCTACGGTCCAGCCAACACCAAGGCTCTGGCCACACTGGACAAGAAGGTGCTGGACGACCTGCCCACATCGGCCTCCAACGCCAAAGAAGCCCTGCAGTTCAGCGTGGGCTTCTGGGCGGACCAAGGCGAGGCGCTGGAGAAGCGCTTTGCCGCCTGGGCCACGCAGTAAGGCACCCAGCCTGCGCCTGCTGAGATGAAGTCTTCGGCCACCACGGGCCGTTGAACCAGCGCAGCAGGCGCAGGCCCTGTTATCGGAACGCAGAGAGCAAGACACCATGCAAGCCACCCTGGCCTCCCCTCCCCTCAGTGCATCTTCTGGCGAAGCCCACGGCGCCTTGCGCCAGGCCTTGGCCCGTGCAGAAGCTCGGCGCAAATGGCGCGCCTTTGCGCTGACACTGCCGCTGTTGGTGTTCCTGCTGCTCACGCTGCTGGTGCCCATCGTGGCACTGCTGCAACGCGCCGTGGAAAACCCCGAGGTAGCCAACGCCCTGCCCGCCACCGTGCGCGCCCTGGACGGCTGGGACCGCAAGGAAGCCCCTGCAGCCAATGCCTATGCCGCACTGATGGCAGACCTGGGCCACCTGCCCGACAGCTCGGACGCCGGGGCCCTGGCCCGCAGGCTCAACACCGATCTGCCCGGCGCACGCTCGCTCATCATGGGGGCCTACCGGGCCTTGCCGATGGAGGGCAGCCCCGACGCCATCCGTGCCCAGTTGATTGAAAAAGACGCCCGCTGGGCCGAAGCCCCGCTGTGGCAAGCCATTGCCAAAAACGGCGCCCGCTGGACGCCCGACTATCTGCTCGCCTCTGTCGACCTGCAGCGCGACGCGCAAGGCCAAGTCGAGCGCATGCCCGAAGAGCAACGTGCCTTTGGCGGCATCTTGCTGCGCACCTTCCACATCAGCCTGGTGGTCACCGTGATTTGCCTGCTGCTGGCCTACCCGCTGGCCTGGTGGCTGGCCACGCTGCCTGCGCGCTCGGCCAATGTGCTGATGATTCTGGTGCTGGTGCCGTTCTGGACGTCCATCCTCGTGCGGGTGGCCGCCTGGATCGTGCTGCTGCAGTCTGAAGGCCTGGTCAACCGGGGGCTGATGGGCTTGGGCGTCATCAACGAGCCCCTGGCACTGCTGTTCAACCGCACGGGCGTGGTGATTGCCATGGTGCACATCCTGCTGCCCTTCATGATTTTGCCGCTGTACAGCGTGATGAAAAGCGTGCCGCCCACCTACCTGCGCGCGGCCGTTTCGCTGGGCAGCTCGCCCATCGCCGCGTTCTTTCGCGTGTATGTGCCGCAAACCTACCCCGGCGTGGGTGCCGGTGCGCTGCTGGTGTTCATTTTGTCGATTGGCTACTACGTCACCCCGGCCCTGCTCGGCGGTGCCGACGACCAGATGCTGAGCTACTACATCGCCCGCTACACGAATGTGGAAATCAACTGGGGCATGGCCTGCGCACTGGGCGCGCTGCTGCTCACCGCCACGCTGGTGCTGTATGGCGTGTACCGCCGCATCGGCAAGGCCGAGCTAAGCCTAGGCTGAACGAGACCTGAGCAATACCCGCGCTGAATAAAGGCCCTGACCATGTTTCGCCTCCCCCAATTTCCCCTCTACGCTACCTGGCTCGACAAGCTCGGCTGGTGGGCCGTGCGCGCGCTGTGTGTGGCAGTGCTGGCCTATCTGCTGGCCCCTATCCTGGTGATGGTGCCGCTGTCGTTCTCCGAGAGTTCGTTCCTGGCCTACCCCATCCACGGCTGGTCGCTCAAGTGGTACCAGCACCTGTTCGAATCGCCCGAATGGGCCCGCGCCACGCGCAACAGCTTTATCGTGGCCCCGGCCGCTACGCTGATTGCCACGGTGCTGGGCACGCTGGCGGCCGTGGGGCTATCGCGGTCGGACTTCCGCTTCAAGGGCCTGATCATGGGCATCCTGATTGCACCGATGGTGGTACCCATCATCGTGGTGGGCGTGGCCACCTACCTGTACTTTGCGCCGCTGGGCCTGGCCGACAGCTACTTTGGTCTCATCGTGGTGCACGCCGCCCTGGGGGCCCCTTTTGTGCTGACCACCGTGCTGGCCACGCTGGCGGGCTTCAACCACAACCTGGTGCGCGCCTCCCTGAGCCTGGGCGAGACGCCGTTCAACACCTTCTTTCGCATCACGCTGCCGGTGATTGCACCGGGCGTGATCTCTGGGGCGCTGTTCGCGTTTGCCACCTCGTTCGACGAAGTGGTGGTCACCCTCTTCCTGGCGGGTGCCGACCAATCCACCCTGCCGCGGCAGATGTTCAATGGCATCCGCGAAAACATCTCGCCCACCATTGCGGCTGTGGCCACGCTACTGATCCTGTTCACCACAGCCTTGCTACTGGCGCTGGAGTGGCTGCGCGGACGAAGGGCATGATGGCCCCCCTGAGTCGCTTCGCGCCTTCCCCCCGCTCTCGCATTGCTGCGCAATGCGGGCAGGGGGACGCAGCCAGCGCGGCGGGGCGGCCCTTGCGCGGCTGCCCTCGCCTGGGCCTCGCCAGTTGCATGCGCCATGAACGAACGCAGCACTCTTGAAAACTGACCTGAAACCACGCCACCAACGCCACATTGCAAAGAGACTCAGCGGCAACGCGTGTTAGCTTCTTCCTCAACCCCCTCCCATTTTTTCTTCACCCGGACGCATCCCATGGACATGAAGACCTCCCCCCTTTCTCTGCTCAACGACCCCAGCCTGTTCAAGACCGATGCCCTGGTCAACGGCCAATGGCTGGCAGGCAGCAGCCGCTTTGATGTGAACGACCCCGCCACCGGCCTGAAGCTGGCCGATGTGGCCAACCTGGGCCCGCAAGACGCCGAGGCCGCCATTGCCGCCGCCAACGCCGCCTGGGGCCCCTGGAAGACCAAGACCGCCAAGGAGCGCAGCGCCATCCTGCGCAAATGGTTTGACCTGCTCATGGCCCACCAGGACGACCTGGCCCGCATCATGACCGCCGAGCAAGGCAAGCCCTTTGCCGAAGCCAAGGGTGAAGTGGCCTACGGCGCCAGCTTTGTGGAGTGGTTTGCCGAAGAAGCCAAGCGTGTCAACGGCGAGACGCTGCCGCAGTTTGACAACAACCGGCGCCTGCTGGTGCTCAAGCAGCCCATTGGCGTGTGTGCGGCCATCACACCATGGAACTTTCCGCTGGCCATGATCACCCGCAAAGTCGCGCCTGCGCTGGCGGCAGGCTGCCCTGTGGTCATCAAGCCCGCCGAGCTGACGCCCCTCACCGCCCTAGCGGCGGCCGAGCTGGCCCTGCGTGCAGGCATTCCGGCCGGGGTGCTCAATATTTTGAGCGCCGACAGCGCCAACTCGATTGCCATCGGCAAGGTGCTCTGCGCGAGCGACGTGGTGCGCCACATCAGCTTCACAGGCTCAACCGAAGTGGGTCGCATCCTGATGGCGCAGTCGGCCCCCACCGTCAAGAAAATGTCGCTGGAGCTGGGCGGCAATGCGCCCTTCATCGTGTTTGACGATGCAGACATCGACAGCGCCGTGGAAGGCGCCTTTGCCAGCAAATACCGCAATGCAGGCCAGACCTGCGTGTGCACCAACCGCTTCTACGTGCAAGAAGGCGTGTACGACCAGTTTGTCGCCAAGTTCGCCGCCAAGGTCAAGACGGCCAAGGTGGGCAACGGCTTTGAAGACGGCGTGAACCAAGGCCCGCTGATCGAAGAAGCAGCGCTTGAAAAGGTGCAGCGCCATGTGGATGACGCGCTGGCCAAGGGCGGCCAGGTGGTGGCCGGAGGCCAGCGCCTGACCCTGCTGGGCTCGGGCCAGTTCTTTGAGCCCACCGTGGTGGCCAACGCCACGGCCGACATGCTGTGCGCCCGCGAGGAAACCTTTGGACCCTTCGCCCCTGTCTTCAAATTCAAGACCGAGCAAGAAGCCATCGACGCCGCCAACGCCACCGAGTTTGGCCTGGCCAGCTACTTCTACAGCCGCGATGTGGGCCGTATCTTCCGCGTGGGCGAAGCGCTGGAGTACGGCATGGTCGGCATCAACGTGGGCATCCTGGCCACCGAGCATGTGCCGTTTGGCGGCGTCAAACAATCCGGCCTGGGGCGCGAAGGCTCGCACTACGGCATGGACGACTACGTGGAGATCAAGTACCTGTGCCTGGGCGACATCCAGAAATAAGGCTGGCGCGCAGCGCCTGAGGCGCCTGATCGGTAGGCGCCGCAGACATGCCTATAATGGCGGGCTGTGCGGGTGTAGTTCAATGGTAGAACGGCAGCTTCCCAAGCTTCATACGAGGGTTCGATTCCCTTCACCCGCTCCAACAGATTCCCCAAAATTCCGATGAAGCCTGATGTGCCCCGCGCCATCAGGCTTTTTTGTTGGCGCGTCCATCAACGCCAAAGCCCTCTGCCCAGACCACGCTTTGGCATGCCCATGCGGTATGCACAAACCGTCTATGCATAGCCCATCTTGTTCCTTGGCGATGCCGGGGCTGCGGCTTACATTGGAAACACATGGACGGCGGCAAGCCACTGCGCTGCTCACGCAGCAGCTGGCCACAACCCATGTGCTTTTGGTAGGGGGTAAAACTTTGCAGCCCGCTTCGTGCGGGCTGTTTTTTTGCGCGGGTGGGCGTGTGGGGTTTCGTGAGGATCAGTCCAGGCCTGAGGCAATGCCGCTCAAGACTTGTTGCCCAACTGGGCTGCGTAGTTGGTGGCAATGATTTGTGCGATGCCCAGCACCTCGGCCCGCGAAGCCTCGCCCCCCGGAAAGATTTCCTTGGCCAGGCTCTGCGCCTCGCGGATTTGCGCGGTGGCCAGGGTGCACGCGTTGTACAGGCCGCGCGCCAGGGTGATGTTCGGGTCTTGGCTCATGGTGTCTCTCCGTCAAATGGACCACCAGTATGGCGCAGCCAGGCGCCCGGCATCGGTGCGGTGACGGTGTTTTGCAACACCCCAACCGTGCCCCTCAAAACCCTGGCAACGACTGCGTTTCGCCCCAGCGCGCGCCTTCGATCTGCAGCATGCGCAGCTTGGTCTGGGCCCCGCCGTTGGCGGAAAAGCCCCCGGCATGGAACCCCGCAGCCAGCACCCGGTGGCAAGGCACCACGGGCGCAAAGGGGTTCAGCCCCAGGGCTTGCCCCACGGCGCGGGCCAGGCCTTTGCCGCCCAGCGCCTGTGCCATGTCGCCATAGGTGCGCACCTGCCCCGGTGCAATGGCCCGCGTGAGGGCGTAGACGCGCTGATGGAACTCCGACAGGTGCGCCATGTCCAGCCGCACCTCGCACAAATCCAGCGGCTGGCCTTGCAGCAACGCCTGGATGCCTTGGATGGCCGCCACCGCTTCTGCCGTGGGCGCCGCCGCATCGCACGGGCCGCTGGCGCGCAGCAGCCGGGCCACGGTGGCGGCATCGTCCACCTCGGGCAGTTGCACGGCACGCAAGCCCGCAGCGCCCCAGGCCAACCCGCAGCGGCCTAAAGCAGTGTCAAACAAGGCGTAACCCAGGGCAGGATTCACCGCATTGCACTCCATCGTATTGCTATCACATTTATAGCTGCCAGCGCTTTCATATCAAGCGCCAGCGGCACATTGAATGCACAAAACACCTGGCCACTGGATCAACCGCCGCTGCGCAAGGCTGCGCGCAGCTGGGCGCCCACCTCGGGCTTGCCCGCAAAGGGGTCGGTGGGGTTGCGGCCCAGCACGATGTCTTCCATGCGCGTCTGTACCGAGGCCAGGGCCTTGGGGTGGCTGTAGATGTAGAACTGGCCCTGGGCGGCGGCGTCAAACACCTTTTGCGCCACCTCGGCCGCCGTCACCTTGCCACTGCCCACGGCCTTGTCGCTCATGGCCTGACCGATGAGCTGGCTCTGGGTGGGCTTGTCGGCCGCCAGCTCGCCGGGGCGGTTGCGGTGGCTCTGGTTGATGCCCGTGGGCACAAAAAACGGGCACAGCACGCTGGCGCTGACCTGGTCGGTGACCAGCGACAAATCCTGGTACAGCGTCTCTGACAGCGCCACCACGGCGTGCTTGCTGACGTTGTAAATGCCCATGTTGGGGGCGTCGAGCAAGCCCGCCATGCTGGCGGTGTTGACGATGTGGCCACGCCAGGCCGGGTCGGCCTGCGCAGCGGCCAACATCATGGGCGTGAACAGGCGCACGCCATGCACCACGCCCCACAGGTTCACGCCCAGCACCCATTCCCAGTCCTTGACGGAGTTCTCCCACACCAGCCCACCCGCGCCCACGCCCGCGTTGTTGAAGACCAGGTGCGGCGCGCCAAAGCGCTGCAGCACGTCTGCGGCCAGTTGTTCCATCTGCGCGGCGTTGGACACATCGACCTTGCGGGCCAGCACCTGGGCGCCTGCGGCCTGCATCTCGGCCGCGGCAGCGTCCAGCGCGTCTTGCTGCACATCGACCAGCACCAGGTTCATGCCCAGGCGGGCGCCAATGCGGGCGCACTCCAGCCCAAAGCCCGAGCCTGCGCCGGTGAGGACGGCGGTCTTGCCTGCAAAGTTGTCGATCATGTTTTGTCTCCTTGAAATAGTTGGTATCTACAGCGTCGGTCGAAACTGGCGAGGCCTGGGCCAGAGACGCCGAGCAAGGGCCTGGCCGGCCGCGCCGCCCCGCAGCGAGGGCGTCGTCCCCCTTCCCGAATTGCGCCAGCAATTCGGGAAGGGGGAAGCGGCGCAGCCGCTCAGGGGGATGCTCTTAAAACATAACCAATGCGCGGAAAGTGCACATGCACCACCCCTGCGCGCGGGTCGGTGCGGCGCAGGGTGTAGCGGGTGCGGGTGGCTGCGATCAGCTCGCCCTCGGTCACTTCGGTGCCAAAACTCTCGGCAGCGATGTGCACCTGGGAGCCCAGGGCAATGCCATGCTCGTCCTGAAACACATCGTCCAGCAGCGGCAAGGGCTCGGCCCCGGCGGCCACGGTGATGGCATCCGCCGCACTGAACTTCTCCATGCGGCCCTGGCCCAGGGCTTCGATGCGGTCCATCCATTCGAGCACGGCGGGCGTGGCGTTGAAGATGTCGTCCATCAGCGGCACCACGCGGCGCGTGAACCACAGCGGGTGGTAGGCGGCAAAGTCGGCCACGCAGGGCTCTGCGCCAAACAAAAAGTCGTGCTCCTCGGCCATGTGCGCGATGCGGCGCAGGTAGGAGCGATACGCCCCGGCGGCATCCTGCGGGCGGTGGCGCTGCATGCCCGCACCCATGGCCTTGCGGTCTTCGGTAAAGGCCTGGGCAGCCGCTGGTGGCAGGTTGGCAAACAGCATGGCCGCGCCCTTGGGCTGCAGGTTGTAGGCCATGGACGCCCAGAACAGCGTGGTATCGGCCCACTGCGCAAACACACGCGCCACGCCCTTGAGGTGCGGCGGGTACAGCACGGGCTCGGGCTGGGTGTGCTCCAGCACGTCGCAGATCAGGGCGGTGTCGCAGTAAATGTCGGCCCCCACCTGCAGCACCGGCGTTTTGCGATACCCGCCCGTCAGCGCCACCAGATCCGGCTTGGGGCTGACGCTGGGGATGATGACGGACTTCCAGGCCAGTTGCTTGAAGCCCAACACCGAACGGATCTTCTGCGCGAAGGGCGAGGTGGGGTAGTGGTGAAGGATCAGGGCAGACATGGTGAACGCTCCTTGGCAACAAACGCAACAAAACCACCGCAGTGCCCGCGAATGCGGGGCTGAAGAATATTGAGTCGGCTTGAATCAACTTGAACCGTTCACGCTGACCCTGTCGAAGCGCCGCGCAGGGCTTCGACAGGCTCAGCCCGAACGGATTATTCAAATTCAAAGATGCCGACTCAATAAGCGAGCCCTCCGGGCGGGCTGCACAGCATCTCAATGTGCGGGATGTCATCTTCCAGATACTCATCCGACACGGCAACAAAGCCCAGGCTGCCGTAAAAGCGCTGCAGATGGGCCTGGGCACTGATGCGCACCGCCCTGCCCGGCCACACCTGCTGGCAACGGGCCAGACCCTCGGCCATCAGTGCACGGCCAGTGCCGTTGCCACGGGCTTCCTTGGCAGTCACCACGCGGCCAATCGAGGGCTCGGGGTAGTTCACACCCGGGTCCACCACGCGCAGGCAGGCATGCAAGGCCCCCGCACCGTCATAGCCTAGCAGGTGCCACGACTGCTTGTCGGCGCCATCAGGGTCCTGGTAGGGTCCCTGCTCCAGGATGAACACCTTGCAGCGCAGGGCCAGCGCATCGTGCAGCGCGTGCACGCCCAGGTCGTCAAAGCGGGCCCAGGTCCAGCTCAACTTCATTGCGGCGCTCCCTCGTGCTCTTCATGGGGCACGCACTGCGCAACTGGCGCGGCCCAGGCCAGTGCCGCCGTGCAAGGGCCGCCCCGCCGCAGGGGCGGCGTCCCCCTGGAGGGGGAAGACGCAAAGCGGCTCAGGGGGTGCCTCATACCAGCTTGACCAGTTGCTTGCCAAAGTTCTTGCCTTTGAGCAGACCCAAGAACGCCTCGGGCGCGGCGGCAATGCCCTGGGCAACCGTCTCACGCGGGCGCAGCTTGCCGGTGCCCACCAGCGTGCCCAGTTCCTTCAGCGCCTCGGGCCACACTTCCATGTGCTCGCTCACGATAAAGCCTTCGACCTTCATGCGGTTAATCAGCATGAGCGCGGGGTTGGCCATGGGCAGGGGTGCGCCGTCGTAGCCAGCGATCATGCCGCACAGGGCAATGCGGCTGAAGGCGTTCATGCGCAGCATGACGGCGTCCATGATCCAGCCGCCCACGTTTTCAAAGTAGCCATCGATGCCGTTGGGGCAGGCTTCTTTCAGCGCCTTGGACATGGCTTTCACGTCGCCATGCACCTTGTAGTCAATGCAGGCGTCAAAGCCCAGCTCGCTCACCGCGTACTGGCATTTGTCCACGCCCCCGGCAATGCCGACCACGCGGCAGCCACGGGCTTTGGCCAGCGCGGCAAAGGCGCTGCCCACGGCGCCGGTGGCGGCGCTCACCACCACGGTGTCGCCCTCCTTGGGTGCGATGATCTTGACCAGGCCGTACCAGGCCGTCACGCCAGGCATGCCCACCGCGCCCAGATAGTGCGACAGCGGCACATGGGTCGTATCGACCTTGCGCAGCGCGCCAGGCTGCTCGGCATTGACCACGCTGTACTCCTGCCAGCCGCCCATGCCCACCACCTTGTCGCCCACGGCGTACTTGGGGTTCTGGCTCTCCACCACCTCACCCACCGTGCCGCCAATCATCACCTCGCCCAGCGCCTGCGACGCGGCGTAGCTCTTGCTCTCGTTCATGCGCCCGCGCATGTAGGGGTCCAGGCTCAGGTAGTGGTGGCGCACCAGCACATGGCCGGGCTGCAGCGCGGGGGTGTCGGTGGCGACAAGCTTGAAGTTGCTGGCAACGGCCTCGCCCTGGGGGCGGTTGTCCAAAACGATCTGCTGGTTGCGTGGCATGGAAACACTCCTCAAACACTATTAAAAAGATAGCTGCTAGCGCTTATATTGATTGCGCCAGAAGCCTATTTGATTCAAAACGTCAATCCGTGGAAATGACCTTGAGGCCGTTGACGCTGCGCCCATCCACCGGCAGGCGCTTGACGTACTTGAAGGTACCCGTGGCATGGCTGCACACGCGGCCCTGCGCGTCGTACACGGTGCCCTCGGTGAAAGCCATGGTGGCGGTGCGGTGGATGAGCCGCCCCTTGGCCACCAGCGGGCCCCGTGCGGGCTGCATGAAGCTGGTCTTCATCTCGATGGTGACCACGCCCATCTCCGGAGTCTCGCTGCGCGCGGCCGTGGCCATGGTCACGTCCAGCAGCGTCATCGAAGCGCCGCCATGCGTCACGTCAAACGAGTTCAGGTGCTCGGGCTTGGCCTCGTAGTGCAGCTCAGACTCGCCGCCTTCCATGCGGTGCAACGTAAAGCCGAGGTGGCTGACAAAGGGGATCTCAACGCCGAATTTCAGCAAAGTATTTCCTCAAGGGTGAAGCGGATAAAACCGGCGCGGCCCAGGCCTGCGACCGCCGCGCAAGGGCCTACGCCGGCCGCACCGCCGCGCTGGCGGTGTCCCCCTTCCCGGCGCAGCCGAGAGAAGGGGGAAGGCGCAAAGCGCCTCAGGGGGTTGTACTTTATCTCTAGCCGCCCGTCACTACGCTCACGCCACCGTCCACCGCCAGCCACTGGCCGGTGATGTGCTTGGCGGCGTCCGACGCATACAGCACGCACAGGCCCTTGAGGTCTTCATCGTCACCCAGGCGGCCCAGGGGAGCGCCTGCCTTCAGGGCTTCTTCGCCCAAGGCTTTGAGCGTGCCCACCGTCATCTTGCTGGGGAAGAAGCCGGGGCAGATGGCATTGACGCGGATGTTGTACTTGCCCCATTCGGCCGCCAGCGCGCGGGTGAAGTTGATGACCGCGCCCTTGGAGGTGTTGTAGGCAATGGTGTTCATGCCGCTGGGGTTGCCACCCAGGCCCGCAATGGACGCCACGTTGATGATGCTGCCTTGTTTTCGGGCAATCATGCTGTGCTTGGCAATGTGCTGGCTCAGGATGAAATAGCCACGCACATTCAGGTTCATCACCTTGTCCCAGGCGTCCACGGGGTGGTCTTCAGCAGGCGAGCCCCAGGCAGCGCCCGCGTTGTTCACGAGGATGTCCACATGGCCGCCCAGGCGGCGGATGGCTTCGTCGGCCAGGCTGCGGATGTCGGCCTCATTGGCGCAGTCGGCAGCAATCCATTGTGCATCAATGCCCGCGGCTTTGAGCTCAGCGGCGGCCTCTTCCAGGTCGGACGCCTTGCGCGAGCTGAGCAGCACCTTGGCGCCCGCTTCGCCCAGCGCGTGGGCCAGTTGCAGGCCGAGGCCGCGCGAGCCGCCGGTGACCAGAGCGGTCTTGCCCTTGAGGTCAAAAAGTTGCTGGATGGTGCGATGGGTCATGGTGTGTCTCCTTGGGTATGCAAACGAATCGGGCAAACAGGCACGGCAAACAGGGAATGGGCGCCGATGGCGGTGCCTCCTTTTTGGCGGTTGCCGCACATTGTGGTGACGCAGGCCGCGCAGCCATGTCGCCTGCGCGATCCTGCGGCGTGCGGGGCGGCCCCGCAGCGCCGCCATCCACGCATCAGAACGCGTCTTCCGGCATCTGCGCGCAGGTGGCATCGCGCGTGCTCACCACCTGCAGCCAGGCTCCGATCTTGGGCAGCTCGTAGCGGAAGAAAAACTGCATGGCGCCCATGCGGCCCACGCTGGCGGGCTGCGCCAGGGCGGCGTCATGCGCCAGCGTGGCCAGGGCCAAGTCCAGCCACACCCAGGCCAGCACAGTGTGCCCAAAGGCCTGCATGTAGGGCACGGCATTGGCCAGCGCATCGTTAGGCTCGCCCGTGGCCCAGGCCGCCTTGGTGGCGGCGCCCACCTGGGCCAGCGCGGCCCCCAGGGCGTTGGCATGCACAGCCAGTGCAGGCACCTGGATGGCGCGCTCGATGGTGGCGTTGATGCGCCCCGCCACCAGCTGCAAGCCGCGCCCGCCCTCCATCAGCACCTTGCGGCCCAGCAGGTCCATGGCCTGGATGCCGTGCGTGCCTTCGTGGATCATGTTCAGGCGGTTGTCGCGCCAGTACTGCTCCACCGGGAAGTCGCGCGTGTAGCCGTAGCCACCGTGGATCTGAATGGCCAGGCTGTTGGCCTCCAGGCACCACTCGCTGGGCCAGCTCTTGGCGATGGGGGTGAGCACCTCCAGCAGCAGGCGGGCCTCGTCGGCCGACTCGGGCGTGCCCGTGTGTTGCTCGTCCACCAGCAGCGCGCAGTACAGGTTCAGCGCCAGGGCACCCTCGCCATAGGCCTTTTGCGCCAGCAGCATGCGCTTGATGTCTGCGTGCTCAATCAAGCGCACCTGGGGGGCGCTGGCGTCCTTGCCGCCCTTGCCCGCAGCGCTGGCGCTGCTTGACTGGATGGGGCGGCCCTGGGGCCGGTTCTTGGCGTAGTCCAGGCTCGCGTAGTAGCCCGCCAGGCCCAGCATGGACGCCGCCATGCCAATGCCAATGCGGGCCTCGTTCATCATGTGGAACATGCACTTGAGACCATCGCCCGGCTTGCCCACCAGGTAACCCACAGCACCCGCACCGCCGCGCACGGGGTACTTGCCTTCGCCAAAGTTCAGCAGTGTGTTGGTGGTGCCGCGCCAGCCCAGCTTGTGGTTCAGGCCTGCCAGCGCCACGTCGTTGCGCTCGCCAGTCAGGTTGCCTTCGGTGTCCACCAGCTTCTTGGGCACGATGAACAACGAGATGCCTTTGACACCCGGCACCAGCTTGCCGTCTGGCCCCGGAATCTTGGCCAGCACCAGGTGCACGATGTTTTCCGTCAGCTCATGGTCGCCCGAGCTGATCCACATCTTGTTGCCCTTGAGGCGATAGCGCGGGCCCAGCGGGTCGGCCTCAAAGTCTGCCCCATCCGGCACGGCGCGCGTGGCCACGTCCGACAGCGACGAGCCTGCCTGCGGCTCTGACAGGCACATGGTGCCCGCCCAGCGGCCATTGAATTCATTGAGCGCAAACACCTGCCTTTGCAGATCGGTGCCGTGCACCATCAGCAGGTTGGCATTGCCTGCTGTGAGCAAGTTGGAGCCAATGCTGATCGACGCCACGGCAAAGAAGCTGTTGGCTGCAGCGTCCACCGTGTAGGGCAGCTGCATGCCGCCAATGTCGTAGTCCTGCGCGGCGCTCAGCAGGCCGGACTCGGCGTAGGCGCGGCGCGCCTCGTGCGTGGCCTGCGGCAGCACCACGCGCAGCGTGCCATCGGGCTCGGTCTCGGTGCGCGGCTCTTCCAGATCGACCAGCCGGTTGAACGGCGCGTACTTCTCGCGGGCGATGCGCTCGGAGGTGTCCAGCACCGCGTCGAAGGTTTCGCGGGAGTGGTCTGCAAAACGCTCGCGCGCTTGCAGCTTCTCGGCATCGAGCCACTGGTACAGCAGGAAGTCAACGGTGGGGCGCAGGCTCATGGCATTTACATTAAAAATAGCCTCTAGCGCTTATCTATAAAGCGCAAACAGCTATAAAAACAGGAGCAAACAAATCCATAAAAAACCCCGTCACGGCGCTACTGCAAACAGCAGACCGTGCACGGGGTCTCTACGACCATGGGGTCAGAACACTTCGAAGATACCCGCAGCGCCCATGCCGCCGCCAATGCACATGGTCACGCACACGCGCTTGGCGCCACGGCGCTTGCCTTCAATGAGGGCGTGGCCCGTGAGGCGCTGGCCCGACACACCGTAAGGGTGGCCCAGGGCGATGGCGCCGCCGTTCACGTTCAGGCGGTCGGCCGGGATGCCCAGCTTGTCGCGGCAGTACAGCACTTGCACGGCAAAGGCTTCGTTCAGCTCCCACAGGTCGATGTCCTCCACCTTGAGACCCAGCTTCTTGAGCACCTTGGGCACGGCAAACACAGGGCCAATGCCCATTTCGTCGGGCTCGCATCCGGCCACCGCAAAGCCGAGGAAACGGCCCAGGGGCTTGAGGCCCTTCTTGCTCGCATAGTCTTCGCTGGTCAGCACGCAGGCACCGGCACCGTCACTGAACTGGCTGGCATTGCCGGCGGAAATCAGGCCGCCTGGCAGCGCAGAGCGCAGGCCACTGATGGCCTCCACCGTCGTGCCTTCGCGCGTACCTTCGTCGCGGCTCACAGTGACTTGCTTGGTGATCAGGCCCAGCGTCTTGTCGGCAATGCCTGCGGTGACGGTGATGGGCGCAATTTCTGCATCAAACAGGCCGTTGGCCTGCGCAGCACAGGCCTTTTGCTGGCTGCCCGCACCATATTCGTCCATGGCTTCGCGGCCGATGTTGTAGCGCTTGGCCACTTGTTCGGCGGTCTGCAGCATGCTCCAGTAGATCTCGGGCTTTTGCTTGGCCAGGGCCAGGTCCTGGATCATGTGCAGGTTCATCTCTTGCTGCACGCAAGAGATGCTCTCCACACCACCGGCCACGAACACATCGGCCTCGCCCGCGATGATGCGCTGGGCGGCCATGGCGATGGTCTGCAAACCTGACGAGCAAAAGCGGTTGACGGTGACGCCCGAAGCCGTGATGGGCAAGCCCGCTTTGAGCGCAATCTGGCGCGCGATGTTGCTGCCGGTGGCACCTTCGGGTGTGGCGCAGCCCATGATGACGTCGTCCACATCGGCGCCGTCAATGCCGGCGCGCTGCACGGCGTGCTGCACGGCATGGCCGCCCAAGGTGGCGCCGTGCGTCATGTTGAAGGAACCCTTCCAGCTTTTGGCAAGCGGGGTGCGGGCGGTGGAAACAATCACTGCGGATGTCATGTGAATTCCTTTGATTCTTTGGAAGGGTGCGCGTGCGGCTTACTGGAAGGCCTTGCCTTCGGCGGCCAGCTTGGCCAGCAGCGGAGCAGGCGTCCAGAACGCGGCATCGTCCAGCGGGTTCTTGGCGAAGCGGTTCATGGCTTGCACCACGTTGAACAGGCCCACCTCGCTGGCGTAGTGCATAGGGCCGCCACGGTGGATGGGGAAGCCGTAGCCGGTCAGGTACACCATGTCGATGTCGCCGGACTTGCTGGCAATGCCGTCTTCCAGGATGTGCGCGCCTTCGTTGACCAGTGCGAACACCAGGCGCTGCACGATTTCGTCGTCCGAAATCTTGCGCGGCGTGATGCCTTGTGCCTTGCGGTGGTCTTCAATCATCTGCACCACCTCGGCATTGGGGATGGCGTCGCGCTTGCCGGGCACGTAGTCGTACCAGCCCGCGCCCGTCTTCTGGCCAAAGCGGCCCTTCTCGCACAGCAGGTCTGCCGTCTTGCTGTACTTCATGTCGGGCTTTTCGGTGTAGCGGCGCTTGCGAATGGCCCAGCCAATGTCGTTGCCCGCTAGGTCGCCCATGCGGAAGGGGCCCATGGCAAAGCCAAACTTCTCGACGGCCTTGTCCACCTGCTGGGGCGTGCAGCCTTCGTCCAGCAAAAAGCCGGCTTGCTGGCTGTAGCGCTCGATCATGCGGTTGCCAATGAACCCATCGCACACGCCCGAGACCACGGCGGTCTTCTTGATCTTCTTGGCGATTGCCATCACGGTGGCCAGCACGTCCTTGGCCGTAGCCTTGCCGCGCACCACTTCCAGCAGCTTCATCACGTTGGCAGGGCTGAAGAAGTGCATGCCCACCACGTCCTGCGGGCGCTGGGTGAACGATGCGATCTTGTCCACGTCCAGCGTGGAGGTGTTGGAGGCCAGGATCGCGCCGGGCTTCATCACCGCGTCAAGCTGCTTGAAGACGGCTTCCTTGACACCGATTTCTTCAAACACGGCTTCGATGACCAGGTCCGCGTCCTTGAGGTCGTCGTAGCTCAGCGTGGTGCTCAGCAGCGCCATGCGTTGCTCGTATTTGTCTTGCTTGAGCTTGCCCTTCTTGACCTGGGCTTCGTAGTTCTTTTGGATCGTGGCGATGCCACGGTCCAGAGCTTCCTGCTTGGTCTCCAGAATCTTGACGGGCAGGCCTGCATTCAGGAAGTTCATGGCGATGCCGCCGCCCATGGTGCCCGCACCAATCACGGCCACGGCGGAGATTGCGCGCTTGGGGGTGTCCGATGGCACATCCGGAATCTTGGAGGCAGCGCGCTCGGCCACGAAGAGGTGGCGCAGTGCGCGGCACTCGGGGGTCCACATCAGGTTGATGAAAATCTCGCGCTCGACCAGCATGCCTTCGGCAAACTTCTTCTTGGTAGCGGCTTCCACAGCGTCCACGCACTTGGCGGGCGCGGGGTAGTTTTTGGCCATGCCTTTGACCATGTTGCGTGCAAACTGGAAGTACGCATCGCCTTCAGGGTGCTTGCAAGGGAAGTTGCGCACCAGCGGCAGGGGGCGGGCGTCTTGCACGCTTTGGGCAAATGCCAGGGCTTCTTCGGCCAGGGATTCTGGCGAGGCAGCCAGTTTGTCGAACAGCTTCTGGCCGGGCACACCGGCGATCATTTCGCTCTTGACGGGCTCGCCACTCACGATCAGGTTGAGCGCAGCTTCCACGCCGATCACGCGGGGCAAGCGCTGTGTGCCGCCTGCACCTGGGATCAGGCCCAGCTTCACTTCAGGCAGCGCAATGGAGCAGCCAGGCGCCGCAATGCGGTAGTGGCAGCCCAGGGCCAGCTCCAGGCCTCCACCCATGGCCACGGTGTGCATGGCCGCCACGACGGGCTTGTCCGAGTTTTCAACCGCCAGAATGACCGACAGCAGATTGGGTTCTTGCAGCGATTTGTCGGTGCCGAACTCCTTGATGTCCGCACCGCCTGAGAAGGCGCCGCCAGCGCCGGTGATGACGATGGACTTCACGGCCGCATCGGCATTGGCGCGCGCAAGCCCGTCCACAATGCCTTGGCGGGTGGCCAGACCGAGCCCGTTGACGGGAGGGTTTGACAGGGTGATCACGGCAACAGAGCCGTGGACTTTGTATTCAGCGGTCATGCTGTTGTCCCTTGGAAGAATGAAAAAGAACGGTCGTGCGATTTTATTGTAGAGGCTCTCTGTGACTTTGCCAGTGACAGGGGGTATCTGTTTGTCCCGCCCGGGACAAGATTGAGTGCGACGGCGGGAATTGAACCCGCGTCCCCATGCAAAAAGCCCCTCGCAAGGGGCTTTTGCAGTGCATTCGGGGGCGTCGTTTCAGCGGAAGGCGGCTTCTAGCGCATGCAGCCCCACCTTGGGGTCCAGCATGCCGTTGTAGATGGCTGGGATCTCCCGCTCAATGCCCAGCAGGTGGTAGGTGGCCACCATCGCGCAGCGCACCGAATATTCCACCGTGAACACCACATCCTCTTCCATCTCGACAAACTGGCCGAGGAAGGCGAAGTTCTGCGAGCCCTCGGGCAGCACCAGGGGCCGGTCGCCCGGCGCGCGGCAGGCAAACAGGGCCGAGGCATAGGGCATCATCACGGTGGTCACGTCGGTGGTGGCCAGCACATGTTCGAGCAGGTCGTCAAAGCCCATCTGGTGAATCAGCTCGGTGAGGATTTCACGGCCCGTGGCCTGCGACATGGGCTTGCGCACGTAGTCGCCCTCGTTGTCCACTTGAAAGCCATAGCCCCACAGGGTGTAAGTGCCATCGGCCTGGCCATGAAAATGCGGCTGGTGCGGCACCACCACCGACAGGTGCCAGCCCGACTCGTACCAGGTCATCAGGGCGCCCGTGCCAGGCTTGTTGCCCGAGTATTCGGTGATGCGCTGCAGCAGCCGGTCGTCGCGCATGGTGAGGGTGAACGACTCCCACTTGTGCTCGTCCACATTGCCGCAGAACGCCGCAGGGCGGCCAAAGTCAGGGGCCTTCTGCGCGATCTTTTCCCACAGCGCCCAGCCGTGGTCCTCGCGGCCACGCACCAGGGCCGGAACGTCGTCGTTGCCGCCGTAGCGTGCGTCCGAGGTGATGGAACCCAGGGTAAAGAAAGCCAGGTCGTCTGCACCCAGGTCCAGCGTGGTGTCTGTGGCCACACCACCGACACCGCCCTGCACCGTTTGCACCTGCAGCGCCGTGGCTCGGCGGGTGCCATCGCTCTGGGTGGCAAAGCTGGCGTCGGTCACCCGGTGGCCAAAGCGCACGTCCACGCCCTGCTCCATCAGCCAGCGCTGCAGCGGCACGACCATCGAGTCGTACTGGTTGTACTTGGTGCGTTTGACGCCCGCCAGGGTGTGGATGCGCGAGAACTCTTGCACAAATCGCAGGAAGTAACGGCGCAGCTCAATGGCGCTGTGCCACTTCTGGAAGGCAAAAGTGGTGCGCCACATGCGCCAGAAATGGGTCTGGAAAAACGCTTCGTCAAAAAACTCATCGATGCGGCGGCTGCCGATGTGGGCCTCGGTCAGGGCCAGCAGGCGCAGCATCTGCACGCGGTGCCCCATCGACAGGCCCAGCTTCTGGGCATCGGCAATCACATGCTGGGCATCGATCAGGCGGGCCTGGGCATGGGTGTGCACGCGGGCATTGAACTGGCGGCACTCTTCGCGCACCGACACGGTGGGGTCTTCCAGCGAGGGAATGCCCTCAAACAAGTCCCACAGGCACAGGTAGGTTTCGTCGGTCAACATGCGGCCGC
Organism: Acidovorax sp. 56; assembly: GCF_002749705.1. Classification (NCBI taxonomy): domain Bacteria; kingdom Pseudomonadati; phylum Pseudomonadota; class Betaproteobacteria; order Burkholderiales; family Comamonadaceae; genus Acidovorax; species Acidovorax sp. 56. Next base: position 611,699 of record NZ_PEEV01000001.1, on the reverse strand, counting down.
CGCGCGTCACCCAGGTCTGGGGCGCGGGTGCATTGGGTGCGGCACCGCCATCGAGCGAGCCACCGGGCATGCCCGTTTCTTCCAGAATGTGGATGTGGCTGGCGGGCACCTTGCCATCGCGGATGGCAAAGGCGGCCACAGACATGCCTGCGATGCCGCCCCCCACGATCCACAGCTGGGCAGTTTGGGGATTGGCGGGAGATGGGTTTTTGGTGTGCTTTTTCATGTGCTTCTGACGTCCCTTAGGTAGGTTGAACATCCGCGAAGCGCCGGGGGCTTCAAGGCAATCAGGCGGGTGGCCATGCCCTGTGGCTATGCGGCCTGCGGGTGCCCAGGTCGCCCGTTGGCAAAGAGCCAAACGCAGGCGATAGAGGATTTATACGCCTGCGCGCGGTCATTGCCGTGACATCACAGCGCTCAAAAAACAAGTTCCCGACACAGATCAAGACAAAGGCGCGCAGGGCAAAAAAAAGCCCCAGCAGCGATGCCGAGGCTTGAAGTCACTCGCACTGACAAACCGATGGGGTAATCAAACCTCCAGCCACTCCTTGCGGATGTAGTTGTCCGCCCGCAGGCTGTCGGGCGTGCCCTGGAACACGATGGAGCCATGGCCCATGACCAGCGCGCGGTCAGAGATGGTCATGGCGATGGTGAGCTTTTGCTCAATGAGCAGCACCGAGATGCCCCTGGCTTTCAGCGTCTGCAGGTACTGTCCCACCAGCTCCACGATCTTGGGCGCCAGGCCTTCGGTGGGCTCGTCGATGATGATGAGGTCGGGGTCGCCCATGAGGGTACGGCACAGCGTCAGCATTTGCTGCTCACCGCCAGACATCACGCCCGCCTCGGTGTGCTGGCGCTCTTTGAGCCGGGGGAACATTTCGTACATGTCGTCAAACGACCAGCGGCTGCCTTTGCCACTGCCCTTTTGCCCGAGCAGCAGGTTCTGGTGCACCGTGAGGTTGGGGAACACGTCGCGGCTCTCGGGCACATAGCCCAGGCCCAGGTGGGCAATCTCGTAGGCCTTTTTGCCGTTGAGGTTCTGCCCTTTCCATTGCAGCGTGCCCTCCCAGTCCACCAGCCCCATGATGGCCTTGGCGGTGGTGGAGCGGCCCGAGCCGTTGCGCCCCAGCAGCGCCACAATCTCGCCGGGTTGCACTTCAAAGCTGACGCCATGCAGCACATGGCTTTTGCCGTAGTAGGCGTGAAGGTTGTCGATTTTCAGCATAAGTCAGTGTCCCGCTCCCTGTGCGTCTGCCACGGCCGAGCCAAGGTAGGCCTCTTGCACGCGCTGGTTGGCCCGCACCTTCTCGGGGGTGTCAAACGCAATCACCTCGCCATAGACCACCACAGCGATCTTGTCGGCCAGGCCAAACACCACGCCCATGTCGTGCTCTACCGTCAGCAGGGTTCGGCCCACGGTCACTTCCTTGATGAGGCGAATGAAGCGCGTGGTTTCGCTCTTGCTCATGCCTGCGGTGGGCTCGTCGAGCAAGATCACGTTGGCACCGCCTGCGATGGTGATGCCGATCTCCAGCGCACGCTGCTCGGCGTAGGTCAGGTTCATCGCCAGCGTGTCGCGTTTCTTGTCGAGCTTGATCATCTCCATCAACTCTTTGGCGCGCTCGTTGGCGTCGTCAAGATTGGAGAGAAAACGCAAGAAGGTGTACTTGTAGCCCATGCTCCACAGCACCCCGCAGCGCAGGTTTTCAAACACCGACAGCTTGGGGAAGATGTTGGTGATCTGGAAACTGCGGGACAGCCCCTTGCGGTTGATCTCGTACGGGGCCAGGCCGTTGATGCGCTGGCCGTTCAAGATCACGTCGCCACTGGTGGGCGCAAAGCGCCCACTGATGAGGTTGAACAGCGTGGACTTGCCTGCGCCGTTAGGGCCGATGATGGCCACCCGTTCGCCCGGCGCCACCGCCAAGTTCGCCCCTCGAATGATCTCGGTCTTGCCAAAACTCTTGCGCAGGTCGCGCAGTTCCAGCGCGTAGGTTGCGTTGTCAGCCGCCATGGTCACAAAGCCTCCCCGCGTTTGATTTCATGTTCAATCTCTTCCTGAATGGAGCCCCACTGCTTGGCAAACTGCCGACGGCACAGCTCAAACAGCCCGGCCCCTGTCAGCATCACAAAACCCGCACCAAACCAGCTGGTCAAGCCCTTGGCGTTGATGGTGGCGCCCAGAAAGTTCATCTCTGGCCCCAGGGCCGCATTGAGCTGCAGGTGGTAGGTCATCTCCACCATGCAGGCCGCGCCCATCACCGCCACCAGGCCTGTGCCAGCCAGCCCCAGGTAAGAAGACCACAGCGGGCGCAGCTTGCCGTATTTGGCCAGGCGCAGGTTCATCATGATCAGGCTGGCAATGCCGCCGGGTGCGTACATCACCATGAACAGGAACACCAGCCCCAGGTACAAGAGCCAAGCCTTGGACAACTCAGACAACAGCACCGAGGCCAGCACCAGCAGCACCGCACCGATGATGGGGCCGAAGAAGAATGTGGCCCCACCCAGGAAGGTGAAGAGCAGGTAGCCGCCCGAGCGGATCACGCTCAGGCTGTCGGCGCCGGTGATGATTTCAAAGTTGATGGTGGCCAAGCCCCCGCCAATACCGGCAAAGAAGCCCGCAATGATGAAAGCGAAATAGCGCACACGCTGCGTGTTGTAGCCGATGAATTCGACACGCTCGGGGTTATCGCGCACGGCGTTGAGGATGCGCCCCAGCGGGGTGCCGGTGAAGGCAAACATGGCCGCCGTGCACACAAAGCAGTAGGCGGCGATGAGGTAGTACACCTGAATGGCAGGCCCGAAGCTGATGCCAAAGAACGACTGGCCGTACACCCGGTCGGTGGTGATACCGCCCTCGCCTCCGAAGAACTCCGGGAACATCAGCGCCATGGAAGCCACCAGCTCGCCCACACCCAAGGTGATCATGGCAAAGGTGGTGCCCGATTTTTTGGTGGTGACAAAGCCGAGCAAGGTGGCAAAGAACGCCCCCGCCAAGCCCCCCACCACGGGGATCAGCACCAGCGGAATGCCCCCCGAGCTTTTGGTGGCCATGTTCATGGCATGGATGGCAATGAACGAGCCCAGCCCCGTGTACACCGCATGCCCAAAGCTGAGCATGCCGCCCTGCCCCAGCAGCATGTTGTAGGACAGGCAGATGATGATGAGGTAGCCGATCTGCGAGAGCATGGTCAGCGCCAGGCTGCTGCGAAACAGCATGGGCGCAACGATGAGTGCCACGGCAAACAGGGCCCAGATCACGAAGCGCCCCACGTTCAAGGGCTTGAAGCGGTAGTAGGAAACGGGGCCAGCAGCGGCCGTTGTGGGTTTGGAGTTATTCATGGGGTCAGTCCTCGCGGGTGCCCAGCAGGCCCTTGGGACGGAAGATCAAAATCAGCACCAAAAACAGGTACGGCAGGATGGGCGCCACCTGCGAAATGGTGAGCTTGAGCACCGGGTAGCCAAAAGTTTGCTCGGTCACCGCAACGCCCACCAGCTTGAAGGCGTGGATCAGGGAATAGTCGAGCGCCACAGCAAAGGTCTGCACCAGGCCAATGAGCAGCGACGCCAAAAACGCCCCGGCCAGCGAGCCCATGCCCCCCACCACCACCACCACAAAAATGATGGAGCCCACCGAGGCCGCCATGGCGGGCTCAGTCACGTAGGTGTTGCCACCAATCACGCCCGCCAGCCCGGCCAGCGCAGCGCCTCCGCCAAACACCAGCATGAACACGCGCGGCACGTTGTGGCCCAGCGCCTCCACCATTTCGGGGTATTTCAGCGCCGCCTGAATCACCAGACCAATGCGCGTGCGGGTAAGCAGCAACCACACCGACACCAACATCAACAAAGCCACCAGCATCACAAACGAACGGGACTTGGGGAACTGCGTGCCATACAGCGTAAACAGCGGCCCTTGCAGTTGCTCTGGCAGGCCATAAGGCACGGTAGAGCGCCCCCACACCAGCTGCACCAGCTCCAGGATCAGGTACGACAGCCCGAACGTCACCAGCAGCTCTGGCACATGGCCGAACTTGTGCACCCGGCGCAGGCAGTAGCGCTCAAAGGCCGCGCCCAGCGCAAACACCACCAGGGGCGCCAGCACCAGCGCAGGCCAAAAGCCCACCACGCTGGAGATGGTGAATGCGAAATAGGCCCCCAGCATGTAGAAGCTGGTGTGCGCGAAGTTGAGCACTCCCATCATGCTGAAGATCAGCGTGAGGCCTGAACTCAGCATGAACAGCAACAGCCCGTAGCTGACGCCGTTGAGCAAAGAGATCACGAAAAACTCAAGATTCATGGGAATTTTTCATTGCTGGGTAAAAAAAAGGCCCGAGTATGTCGGGCCTCGAAGCTAAGCCGCCAAACTCAAGGGCGCTTCATCTGGCACGAAGTGGGCGTGCTGGCCACGTAGGGCTCGTAATACTTCACGGGCACAAAGGTGTAGCCGGTGTTTTCCGAGTCGATCGGGAATTTGTCATTGGCCTTTTCCCACTTGGAGATGAACAGGCCTTGCTGCAACTGGTGGTCGGTCTTGCGCATCTCGACCTCACCATTGAAGCTCTTGAACTTCATTCCCTCAAACACCGCAGCCACCTTCACCGGATCGGTGGACTTGGCTTTGACGAAGCCTTCCGACAGCATGGTGAAGGCATGGTAGACCGAGCCGGTGTACATGTCGTCGTTGAACTTCTTCTTGTAATCCAGCACGATCTTGTTCAGCTCGCCCGGCAGGTTCATGTGGGCATAGGCCACCATGTACACGCGGCCTGCCGCAGCCGATCCCATGGCGGTGGGGCTGCCAGTGACCGAGCCATAGTAGGTGTAGAAGTTGACGTTGTTCAGGCCTGCATCGTTGGCGGCCTTGATGAGCAGCGCCAAGTCTGAGCCCCAGTTGCCGGTGATGACACTGTCGGCACCCGACTGTTTGATCTTGGCAATGTAGGGCGCAAAGTCACGCACCTGCGCCAGAGGGTGCAAGTCGTCCCCCACAAACTGCACATCGGGGCGCTTGCGCGCCATCATCTCCTTGGCGAACTTCGACACCTGCTGGCCGTGCGAATAGTTCTGGTTGATCAGGTAGACCTTTTTGACCTCGGGCAGGTCTTTCATGTAGGTGGTCAGCGCCTCCATCTTCATGGAGGTATCGGCATCCAGGCGGAAGTGCCAGTAGCTGCACTTGCTGTTGGTGAGGTCAGGGTCCACGGCCGCGTAGTTCAGGAACAGCACTTCCTTGCCAGGGTTGCGGGCGTTGTGCTTTTCCAGCGCGTCCATGATGGCCAGGGCTGGGCCCGAGCCGTTGCCTTGCACGACATAGCGTGCGCCCTGGTCCATGGCCGAGCGCAAGGCGCTGGTGGTTTCCTGGGGGCTGAGTTTGTTGTCGATTCCAATGATTTCAAATTTGACGCCAGCAGGGTTCTTTTTGTTGAACTCTTCGGCCAGGAACTGGAAGCTCTTGAGCTGGTTGGTTCCCACCGCTGCCATCAAGCCCGAGAGGGGGTCGAGCCAAGCGATTTTGACCGTCTCACCCTTTTGGGCAAAAACCGCGCCAGCGCTCACCAGAAGGACGGAAGCCGCTACAGCCTTGATAGCAAATCTCATGGTCTTGTCTCCTTGTAAATCGACACGACGCAGAGTACCGCGTTGCAATCCCTGAACGCTCAGGGATTGCCCCTAGCAGCTATCGCGCACGCGACTGGCAGCACCAACGCGGCGTACGACTCCCCTCAAACACTCAAAGGCCCGGCAGCTTGTAGTCCTTGAGTTGCTCGCGCAGTTTGGTCTTGAGCATCTTGCCGGTGGCCCCAATCGGGATGGCATCGACAAACACCACGTCGTCCGGGATCTGCCACTTGGCGGTCTTGCCTTCATAGAAAGCCAGCAACTCTTCACGGCTGACTTCGGTGCCTGGGCGCTTGACCACGGCCACGATGGGGCGCTCGTCCCACTTGGGGTGGGGCATGCCCACGCACGCCGCCATCTGGATGGAAGGGTGCGCCATGGCGATGTTTTCAATGTCGATGGAACTGATCCATTCGCCGCCCGACTTGATAACGTCCTTGCTGCGGTCAGTGATCTGCATGAAACCATCGGCATCGATGGTGGCCACATCGCCCGTGGGGAACCAGCCCCGGCCCTGCGCATCTTTGACGAGCGGGTTACCGCCCTCGCCCTTGAAGTAGCTGCCCACGATCCAGGGGCCCTTAACCAGCAGGTCGCCATAGGTTTTGCCGTCCCAGGGCAGCTCTTCGCCATCGCCGCCCACGATCTTCATGTCCACGCCATAGATCGCGCGGCCCTGCTTTTGCACGATCTTCATCTGCTCATCCTTGGGCAGCGACAGGTGCTTGTTCTTCAAGGTGCACAGGGTGCCCAGCGGGCTCATCTCGGTCATGCCCCAGGCATGCAGCACCGTGACGCCGTACACCTCCTGGAAGGCCGTGATCATGGCGGGTGGGCAGGCCGAGCCCCCAATCACCGTGCGTTTGAGCGAGGAGAACCTGAGCCCTTCGGGCTTCATGTGCCCCAGCAGCATCTGCCACACGGTGGGCACGCCAGCAGCGTAGGTCACTTGCTCGGCTTCGATCAACTCGTACACCGATTTGCCGTCGAGTGCAGGCCCGGGGAACACCAGCTTGCAGCCCGTGAGCGCCGCCGAATACGGGATGCCCCAGGCATTGACGTGGAACATGGGCACCACGGGCAAAACGGCATCGCGGGCCGACATGCACATCACATCGGGCAGCGCCGCCGCGTAGGCATGCAGCGTGGTGGAGCGGTGGCTGTACAGCGCTGCCTTGGGGTTGCCCGTGGTGCCGCTGGTGTAGCACATGCTCGATGCCGAGTTTTCGTCGAACTCGGGCCAGGCGTAGTCGGTGCTGTGCTGGCCAATCCAGGCCTCGTAACTCACCAGGCCGGGCACGCCGGTGTCGGCGGGCAACTTGTCGGCATCACACAGTGCCACCCATTGCTTGACGGTGGGGCAGCGCGCGTGCACGGCCTGCACCAGGGGCAAAAAGCTCATGTCAAAGCACAACACCTGGTCCTCGGCGTGGTTCACGATCCAGGCGATCTGGTCGGGGTGCAGGCGGGGGTTGATGGTGTGCAGCACGCGGCCCGAGCCACTCACGCCAAAGTACATCTCCATGTGGCGGTAGCCGTTCCAGGCCAGGGTGGCCACCCGGTCGCTGAACTGCAGCTTCATGGCATCCAGTGCATTGGCCAGGCGGCGCGAGCGTGCCGCCAAATCACGGTAGGTGTAGCGGTGGATATCGCCTTCGACCCGGCGGGAGACGATTTCCGCGTCACCGTGGTGGCGCTCTGCAAACTCGATCAATGACGAAATGAGCAGCGGTTGGCTCTGCATCAGGCCCAGCATGTTGACTCCTAGGATGTTGTTGTGAACGAAACGGTCATCGTACTGCGCCGGGCAGGCGGTCGGTGTCGCAAAGGGCTCGTGAAATCCCTCATGGCGCACGCAAAGTCCACGGCACCAGCAAGGCCCCGGAAGCTGAGGGAATTAGCGTGCTGCGAGACAATGGCGCCATGAACCAGCCCACCCTAAACCCCCTTGCGCAGCCCTTGAACTTGCGCTGGCAAAGTGGCTTTAGCGCCCTGGGCAGCGACTTTTTTACCGAGCTGCGCCCCACCCCCTTGCCCAGCCCCCACTGGGTGGGCACCAGCGCCGATGTGGCACAACTGCTGGGGCTGTCTGCCCACTGGGCACAAACCGACGAAGCACTGCAGGCCTTCACCGGCAACCAATTGCTTGCAGGCTCGCAACCATTGGCCAGCGTTTACAGCGGGCACCAGTTTGGTGTGTGGGCCGGGCAACTGGGTGACGGCAGGGCCATCTTGCTGGGCGAAACCGCTGCTGGGTACGAAATACAGCTCAAAGGCGCAGGCCGCACGCCCTACTCCCGCATGGGCGACGGGCGGGCCGTGCTGCGCTCCAGCATCCGCGAATTTTTGTGCAGCGAGGCCATGCACGGCCTGGGCATCCCCACGTCCCGCGCACTGTGCATCACCGGCTCGCCTGCGTCGGTACGGCGCGAGGAAATCGAAACCGCCGCCGTTGTCACGCGGGTGGCACCCAGCTTTGTGCGCTTTGGCCACTTCGAGCACTTTGCGGCCAACGACCTGGAGCCACAGCTGCGCGCGCTGGCCGACTACGTCATCGACCGCTACCACCCCGAATGCCGAAGTACGGAAGCCACGAGCCCATGGGGTGGCAATGCCTATGCCGCACTGCTGCACAGCGTGAGCGAGCGCACGGCCCACTTGATGGCGCAGTGGCAGGCCGTGGGCTTTTGCCACGGGGTGATGAACACCGACAACATGAGCATCCTGGGCCTGACACTGGACTATGGGCCGTTTCAGTTTCTCGATGCCTTCGTGCCGGGCCACATCTGCAACCACAGTGACCACCACGGCCGCTACGCCTACAACCGCCAGCCCAACATCGCGTACTGGAACCTGTTTTGCCTGGCCCAGGCGCTGCTGCCGCTCATCGAAGAGCAAGACACGGCGCTGGCCGCGCTGGAGTCGTACAAGACGGTGTTCCCCAACGCCTTCATGGGGCAAATGCGCAAAAAGCTGGGGCTGACGCAAACCCGTGCGGAGGATGAAGCCCTGGTGGAAAACCTGCTGCAACTGCTGGCACGCAATGCGGTGGACTACACCATTTTTTGGCGGCGCTTGTCGCACGCGGTGGCGAATGGCCAGTACGAACCCGTGCGCGACCTGTTTGCCGACCGGCCCGCGTGGGATGCCTGGTTGCTATCATATTCAGAGCTTATGGCGCTTGATAATAAAGCGCTAGCGGGTGATTTGATGCTCAAATCCAACCCCAAGTACGTGCTGCGCAACCACCTGGGCGAACAAGCCATCCGCGCCGCCAAGGCGGGGGATTTTTCAGAACTGGCCACGTTGCAGCGCCTGCTGGAGCAGCCCTTTGAAGAACACCCGGGCCACGAGGCCTATGCCGACTTCCCGCCCGACTGGGCTTCTTCCATTTCCATCAGTTGCTCATCATGACCTTTCCCATCCAGAAGACCGACGCCGAATGGCAAGAGATCCTGCGCGACAAAGGTGCTGAACCCGTCGCCCTGCAAGTCACCCGCCACGCGGCCACCGAGCGCCCTTTCACCGGCAAATACGAAGCCCACTGGGCCGACGGCAGCTACCACTGCATTTGCTGCGGGGCCAAACTGTTTGAGTCGCTCACCAAGTTCGACGCCGGGTGCGGCTGGCCCAGCTTCTCTGAAGCTATCCCTGGAACCATCCACGAAATCGTGGACCGCAGCCACGGCATGGTGCGCACCGAGACAGTGTGTGCACAATGCGGGGCCCACCTGGGCCATGTCTTTGAGGACGGCCCCGCACCCACCGGGCTGCGCTACTGTATGAACTCTGCGTCACTCGACTTTGAACCCGACGCCCCTTGAACCGCTCAACCGCTGAACTGCTGCTTGAACCGCCGTGCCAGCACGCTGGCCTCGCCTTATGAAAATATTGATTGATTTCTTCCCCATCCTGCTGTTCTTCGGCGCATACAAGTTCTTCAACATTTATGTGGCCACCGGGGTGCTGATGGCCGCTACCGTGGCGCAGATGGGCCTGATCTACGCCATCGACCGCAGGCTGCAGACCATGCACAAGATCACGCTGGTGCTGATCGTGGTGTTCGGCACGCTCACGCTGGTGCTGCAGGACGACCGCTTCATCAAATGGAAGCCAACGGTGCTGTACGGCGCGATGGCCGTGGCGCTGGCAGTTGCCGTGTGGGTGATGAAGAAGAATATCTTGCACATGCTGCTGGGCGGCCAGTTGAGCCTGCCCGATGCGGTATGGATGCGACTGAACCAGGCCTGGATCGTGTATTGCGCCTTCATGTCGGCGGTGAACGCCTACGTGGTGATGAACTTCAGCACCGAGTTCTGGGTGGACTTCAAGCTCTGGGGCTACGCCTTCCCTCTGGTCTTCCTGGTGGGTCAGGGCCTTTACATCGCCCCCCACATCAAGGGTGATGAGCCCACGCAGTAACCCCAGTTTGTCCGCCGCCCCACCCTTTTGCAGACCATGACCCTTGCAGACCAAATGCACCACCAGTTGGCGCAACAACTGAGCACCACCGCCCTGGAGGTACTGGACGAAAGCGCCGCCCACGCAGGGCATTCGGGCTCCAACGGCACCGACTTTGGCACCCACTTTCGGGTGCGCATAGCGTCACCTTTGTTTACAGGCAAGTCACGGGTGGCACAGCACCGCCTTGTGTATGATGCGCTGCAAGAATTTATTGACCAGGGCGTTCACGCACTCGCCATTGAAATTCTCTGAGCCGGCCCCAGTTTCCTCACTTGCCGGTTTTCAGCCAGCAAACACCTTCTCATTTTTTGGATCTCGCATGAAGAAACAGCTCCTGTCCGGCCTCGTGGCCGCTGCCGTGCTGGGCACGATGGCCCTGCCCGTTTCCGCCCAGAACATTGCCATCGTCAACGGCAAGGCCGTGCCCAAAGAGCGTGCAGAAGTGCTGCGCCAGCAAGTGGAGCGTTCAGGCCGTCCTGTGACGCCTGAAGTGGAAGGCCAAATCAAGGAAGAAGTGGTCGCCCGCGAAATCTTCTTGCAAGAAGCCCAAAAGCGCGGCTTGGACGGCTCCGGAGACTTCAAGGCCCAGATGGAACTGGCCCGCCAGACCATCCTGATCCGCGAACTGTTCGCCGATTACCAAAAGACCAACCCTGTGACCGACGCTGAAATCCAGGCCGAGTACGACAAGTTCGTGGCAGCCAACAGCGGCAAGGAATACAAGGCCAGCCACATCCTGGTGGAAAAAGAAGCCGACGCCAAGGCCATCATTGCCGCCTTGAAGAAGGGTGCCAAGTTTGAAGACCTGGCCAAGAAGCAATCCAAGGACCCCGGCTCTGCAGCCAAGGGCGGTGACCTGGACTGGGCCAACCCTTCCAGCTACGTGAACGAATTCACTGAAGCGCTGCTGAAGCTCGAAAAGGGCAAGACCACAGACGCCCCCGTGAAGAGCCAATTCGGCTGGCACGTGATCCGCCTGGTGGATGTTCGCCAAGCCGAACTCCCCAAGCTGGAAGAAGTGAAGCCTCAAGTGGCCCAGCAACTTCAACAGCAAAAGCTGGTGAAGTTCCAGGAAGACCTGCGCGCCAAGGCCAAGGTCGAGTAAGCACCCGAAAGCGTCCTGCTTGGGCGCTTCAGCATCAAACGCGGCCCAGGCCGCGTTTTTTTATGCCTGGGCCCCGCCTACAAGTCACCACCTGCAGGCCAACGTGATGCACTGCAATCAACTCTTGGGCGGCCTCGCTGCGCTCATCGCGCCCACTGCATAGCCGCATTCACCTCAGCGTTTGGCCAGCCACAGGAAAGCCATCAAACCACCCATTAGCACAGGCTGGTGCAGCAGGTAGTAGCTGAGGCTCCAACGCCCCAGCACTGCGGGGCCTTTTAAAAGGCCAGGCAAGGGCCGCTGCAACCAGTGAGGCCTGTTAAACAGCAACCACTGGCCCGCCGCCATGCCCCACCACATGACACCCAGCCACGGAAACACGGGCACATAGTCTTGCGTGAAGGGCTTGCGGCTCACCCAGCCCAGCCAATTCAACGCAGGGGCATTGAACCAGGGCGCCAAGGCCTCAGCACCGTGGGTAAACACATAGACGGCCAGAGGCGGCAGACACAGCGCCGCGCCGCCCGCCCACCACAGCCAACGACCCCAGCCGGCGCTCCAGCGCACAACGCACAACATGACCGCCATGCCATGCAACACGCCAAAGTAAATGAAGCTTTGGGGAAACATGGCGTACGAAGCCAAGCTCACCAGCGCAGCCCCCCCCGCAATCTGCAGCCAACGCCACCCAAACCGGGTCCAACTCTGCCCCTGCTGCACGGCAATGGACTGCGAAAGCCCAGCGCAAAACAAAAACAAACTCACGATGGCTGTGCGCTGCGTCGTCCACACCGGGTCGATGCGAAAGTTCTGCGCCCACAAACCAAAGTGCGCCAAGTCGAAGCAGAAGTGAAACAGCGTCATCCACACCATGGCACAGCCCCGAAGGGCATCGACCAACGCATAACGCGGTGTGGGAGGGGGCGAATCGGCAGAACTCAAGGGCATGACAGCACGGGAAGAGGCGCAGAAGCAGAGCACACGATAGTGCCAGATCAGCGAGCCCAAAAGCCGCAGCCCCATGAGGCAAAGCAGATACACACCGCAAAGCCCGCCAGAATGCAAAAAGGGTCTGCAACTATTGTTGCAGACCCTTAAAACAATGGTCGGAGCGGCGGGATTCGAACTCGCGACCCTCTGCTCCCAAAGCAGATGCGCTACCAGGCTGCGCTACGCTCCGACAGCTCGTATTCTAACCCGGTTTTTCCGGGCTTCTGACCAAACAAGCAAATTTTTAAAAACTTTAAAAACCTGCTGTGCCTACGAGAGGTCAGCCAGATTGCCACCAAGGCAACAATCTGAAGAGATAAAAATTATAACTTTGAAAAATGGGCCGTTTTCCCCAGCCCATTGAAAATTTTAACGATTGCCGCCAGAAGGGCCTGGGCCACGTCCAGCCAAGTGGCGGAAAGTGATACGGCCCTTGCTCAGGTCGTAGGGCGACATTTCCAACGACACCTTGTCACCCGCCAGAATGCGGATGTGGTGCTTGCGCATCTTGCCGCCGGTGTAGGCGATCAGTTGGTGACCGTTGTCCAGGGTGACGCGAAAGCGCGAGTCAGGCAGGACTTCGGTGACGGAGCCTTGCATTTCAATGAGTTCTTCTTTGGCCATGTTTTTCTATCTCGTGATCTTAAAAACAAAATTCTGTGGTTTGCGCGCTGCACATGCGGGCATCTGCCAACGCGGCCCCTGAAGACAGATCTTCAAGGATCTCTGGGCACGGTGCTTTGCGGGCGGGGGAGTCGCTGCACCCGGGGCGCAGATCAGAAAGAAAAGAGGCCTGGATGAGACGGCTTCAATGAACAGGCGAGGCGCTGTGCATGAGCCTGTCAATTGTAGCGCGATGTGGGTATCTTGCCTATGGACGTTGCCGCATGCACCCGGCCCTGTCGCCCACACCGAACAAACTGCGCCAAAGCAAAGCGGCACAGAGCGTGTTCAACGCCACTGTGCCGCGCCAGTTCCAGCCCTCCCGGGCCAACCCTGATCAACTCATTTGGCGCTGACCGTGATCGGCGCCAAGGCCTGCGTGGTGCGGCCTGCAGAATCCTTGGCCACCACCGTGAGCTGGTAGCTGCCAGCCACAGGTGCAGCCCACAGTGCAGTGATGGTGGTGCCGCTGAGCGAGAAACCCATGCCCCAAGGAACACCCGAGATGGACACAGAGAACGAGGTGCCTGCGGGTGCCGAAATGGCGATGGAGCCTGTCAACGGCTTGCCCACCACCCCAACCATGGCCGGCGCCGTAATGGTCAAGCCCCCTGAGGTGATTTGCACAGTGTAGGTTCCCTTGCCAGACAGCCCGGTCTTGGTGTCCTTGGCCGTTACGACCACCGAGTAGTTCCCCAGCACAGGCGAGCCCCACGTCACAACGCCCGTAGTGGCGTTGATTGCCATGCCAGAAGGCGCCCCAGCCAGGGTGTAAGCCATGGGATTGGACGAAGGCACCGTCGCATTGAAGGACAGGGCGACGCCGACCTTGCCTGCCACCGTACCACCGGCGACCACAGGCGCACTGGGAGGCGCGGCAACCACGACGGTGTACACGCCCTGCCCGCTCAGCCCGGTCTTGGTGTCACGGGCTGTGACGGTGACGGCATAGGAGCCAGCCACTGGCGCGGCCCAGGTCACCACACCGGTAGAACCGATGGCCATGCCGGAGGGCGCGCCTGTCAGGGCATAGGTTACGGGGTTCGGTGCGGTGACCGACACGGTGAACGACAGCGCTGTATTCGCCTGACCATTGATGGTGGCGGATGTCACCGAGGGCGGCACGGCCGGGGCTGACGCACCGGACAGCAAGTTGACGAGGTTGGTGGCATTGGGTGTACCCAGGCCGGTCAGCTGGTCATAGCCCACCCGAGCCGAGCAAGTGCCGCAAGTGCCATGCGACCCCAGCGTGATATCGGCAAAGCCACTGGCATAGTTGCCCGGCACCGCGCCGACTTGTCCGTACAAAGTGGTGTGCGCAGCACCCAGCACAGGCTTGGCTGCCTGCACGCGTGCGGCATTGGCCACCGCCACCAGCCCTGCCCACATGGGCGAGGAGAGGCTGGTGCCGCCAGCGCTCAGCCACTGCACGGTCGAGCTGCCAGGAGACAACACCGCCAAGTAGTGACCCGTGGCAGGGTCCGCGTTCATGGCCACATCGGCCACGGTGCGGCGCACCGCCGAGCCCACGCCTGGCAAACCCGATTTTTGGTAGGTGGGCGTGGCCACATAGGCGCTGATCCCACCGCCGGTGCCCGACCAGCTCACTTCAGACCGAGAGCCTGTGCCGCTGTAGGTCAGCGTGGTACCGCCCACACCCAGAACGTTGGCCGATGCGGAAGGCCACATCACACCCGCACCCCAATCCCCCGTGGCGGCCAGGTACGTCATGTTGGCGGTAGAGAACGCAGAGTCCAAGGTCGAAGTCCAGGCGCCCTCCGCCGCACCGAAGCTCATCGACACCACCCCCGGCCCCATCGCATTGGCCAGGCGGATCGCAGATGTCAGGTTGTTCACGGACGCATCAGGCGCCTCGACCAGAACGATGCGGGCGAAGGGGGCAATGGCGTGCGACCACTGCACATCCAGCGCAATTTCCGTGGCCCAACCCGAATCGTAGGCAGGCGCCGTGGCGGAGAGCGTGCCCGTGGCGCTGCTGTAGGCCACCACCAGCTCACAACCCGACGTAGAGGCTGCAGGCAGTGGCAATGCTGTGCTGGCGGCCAAGGTGCGGGTGGTGCAGGTGGGCAGGCCAAACTTTTGATTGAAAGCGGCCAACTCGGCTGCCGCATTGGGGTTGTGCTTGGCAGCCACGATGTAGATGGTTTGCCCCGCCCCCAGTTGCGCAGCCTGGACGGCCGTGGGCTGGGTTCCTACCGCAGGCAATGCCGGGAAACCATAGGCGGCACGCACCTGGGCCACCGTGTAGGTGGTGACCGCTGAGCCCGCCAGTGGTGTGGCCTGCTCACCGTCGGCAGACGATGGCGCGGCCTGCATCCCTTTGGTACGAACAGCCTCCAGCGTGTCCAGCGTCAGGCGTTTGGTCGAGAGCGCCGCAAGGCCCGAGGGCACCGCTTGCGATTTGGGGGTTTGCGTAGCAGACGCATTGGCGTTGAGGACGTCCGAGTCATCCGGCGGCGTCAACACCACAGGGGCGACGTGGAACGTGGGCTGGGCGATGAGCGCGCCAGCATCGCTGGACAGTTCATCGGCCTGCAGCGCCAGGGTGGTCGTGGCTGTGGCCACTTCGGCTTGGGCCAGGGCTTGCGAGGCCTGGTCTTCGCTGCCGCCACCGCAGGCACCCAGTGCAGCCAACAAAACGCCAGAAACAGCCCATTGCGTTTTGCGCATGGAAGACCGGCGGTCACTCGAAATCAAAACTGAGCGCATGTATCACCCCTCAAAGGACAGTGTGGATACAAGGCACCGCAGCCCGCCGCAAAGCAGGCGATACAACACGGCACAGGCCCCATTCCGAGCGCACTTGCTGTATTGGCAACCCCGCTATCGTGCCCATCGCTGGGTTTAGACCGGTGGCTTTGCGACCCCGTCTTTCGAACGGGTGTGCCTTGAATGATTCAAATGTAATTAGTTGTTTCAATTGCGTCAATAGCATTTGCATCATTTCCATCAAATGCAAATGAATGCCATTTAGCGCACCGCCCGGTGAACAGGCCCTAGAATGCGCCGCACCACCTGCTGTGAAGGAAGTGCTCTTGTCCGATCGCCTCGCCGTTCTGCCCCAATACCTCTTGCCCAAGCAAGCCTTGACCTCCACCGCTGGGCGCTTGGCCCGGGCCCGGGCGGGCCGCTGGACGACGATGGCCATTGAGCGCTTCATCGCGCGCTACAACGTGAACATGTCCGAGGCAGAGAACCCGGACCCGGCCGCCTACGCCACGTTCAACGATTTCTTCACCCGCGCGCTGAAACCGGGTGCCAGGCCGCAAGCCAGTGCCACCTGGATTTGCCCCGTGGACGGGGCCATCAGCCAATTTGGCCGTATCGAGCGCGATCAGGTCTTCCAGGCCAAGGGGCATTCGTACTCCACCACCGCGTTGGTGGGGGGCGATGCGGCCCGCGCAGCAGTGTTTGACGATGGCCACTTCGCCACGCTGTACCTCAGCCCACGCGACTACCACCGCATTCACATGCCCTGTGCGGGCCAGCTCACACACATGGTGCACGCCCCTGGTGACCTCTTCTCAGTCAACCCCACAACGGCCCGGGGCGTGCCTGGGCTGTTTGCGCGCAACGAGCGCGTGGTGTGCTTTTTTGAGTCAGACCTGGGGCCGTTTGTGATGGTGCTGGTGGGCGCCACCATTGTGGGCAGCATGGCCACCGTGTGGCATGGCTTGGTGAACCCGCCTCGCACGGGCCAATTGCGCCAGTGGGACTATGCCCCTGGCCAGGTGAGCCTGCAGCAAGGGCAGGAAATGGGGCGCTTTTTGCTGGGGTCCACCGTGGTGATGCTGTTCCCCAAAGGGGCCATGCAGTTCAACCCGCAATGGGCGCCTGCACGTCCCATCCGGCTGGGCGAAACCATGGCACAACGCGGGTAACCCGACACGGATTACGCCACAAAGCAAAACAGGCGCGATAGCGCCTGTTTACCGCCTTACATCCCCGCGTCAGTATTTGTCTGGCCTGCGGGTGAGCTGAAAAGCCGTGGGTTCCAGCTTGAGAGATTCGGGGTGCACCGGGTTTTCATGGCCCTCCAGATAGACCATCATCGCGTAGCGCCGCACCACCACGTGGCTCACGGTTTCGTGGCGCGACCCGAGCATGACAGGCGCACCCGGCCTGAACAAAGGCATGTAGTAATAAGCCGCATCGCGCATGGTGTGCGGCTCCTTCCGCATGGGTGGTGTAACCACCCCGCCCTCCAGTGCAGAGGGCTGTGTGGGAGCATCGTAGCACCACCCACCCAGTAAAAGCCCGAATCCAGGGGCGAATCTTGCCCAAGATCAAGCACCCCGGTCTTCCCAGTCGCCCGCTGCGGTGCAGAACCGGTTCAAAGTGCCGTGCAATGAAGCCCGCCTGGCACAGCCCCTAAGAACCTGTTCAAAGCCCCGACGCCTCACCGCACAAAATCCAAGGCAGCAGCCAGCATGCGCTGCAGATGCGGCTGCACCTGCACAGCACGCTCTGGCAGGTAGTCAAACGGCAGGCATTCCTGCATGTAGCTGCACTGCGTCATCTCCAGTTGCACGGCATGCACGCCCTGCCCTGGCTGGCCGTAGTGGCGGGTGATGTGCCCCCCTTTGAAGCGGCCATTGAGCACGGCGGTGTAGCCTGGGGCGGCTTCAGCAATCTGCAGCAGCTCTTGTGCCAGCGCCGGGTCACAGCTTTCACCATGGGCCGTGCCCAGGTTCAGGTCGGGCAGCTTGCCCTCAAAAAAGCGCGGCAATACCGAGCGAATAGAGTGCGCATCCCACAGCACGGCCACGCCATGCTGGGCACGGATGCGGTCCAGCGCGGCGCGCAATTGCGCATGGTAGGGCGTCCAGACGGCATCGCGGCGGGCAGCGATCTCTGCCTCTTGCGGCACATCGCCTGCGGCATAGATGGGGGTGTCGTCAAACGTATCGACCGGGCACAGGCCCGTAACGCTTTGGCCTGGGTAGAGGCTCGCGCCATCGGGCGGGCGGTTCAGGTCCACCACGTAGCGCGAATGCGTGGCCACGAGGATAGACGCACCCATGTCTTTGGCGAAGGCATACAGGCGCTCCATGTGCCAGTCGGTGTCTGGCACCTGGCGGGCCTCGTCGGTAAAACGCGCGGCCAGTTCGGGTGGCACATAGGTGCCAGCGTGCGGCATAGACACCAGCAAGGGCTGCGTGCCCTGGTGAAAAACGAACGGTGGGGGGGCGATAGCGGTCATGGAGATCGGATCAGAAAGGTTCAGGGTCAGTCGGGTGCAATGGTGCTGGCGCGTGCGGAGGCAAAAGCGCTGGCGGCTCGGTCATGCAGCGCATGGCGGCCCTGGGTCACACGGCGTGCACCGCCCACCCACACACTGTCGATGGCCGAAGTGCGGTGGCTGGCAAACACATGGGCCGACAGCATGGCGGGCGCGGGCAGGCCGCGCAGGGCCACATGCTGGGCATCGAGCACGACCCAGTCGGCCGACTGCCCCACAGCAATGCCCGCTGCTGCACCAGGCACCCTGCGGCCCGATGCCTGCGCCCCGCCCTGCACGGCCTGCAAGGTCATGGCGGTGGCCACCTCCGGCTGGCTGCTGTGGGCCAACACGTTGCGCTGGCGGCGCGACAGGCGCTGGCCATATTCCAGCATCAGCAGTTCTTCGGCCGCGTTCACGCAGGCGTGGCTGTCCGAGCCCACGCCCCAGCGGCCGTCGTGCTGCAGCCACAAGGGCATGTCGAAAATGCCATCGCCCAGGTTGGCCTCCGTCGTCGGGCAAATGCCTGCCACGGCGCCCGTTGCGGCGGCGCCAGCGTACTCGGCGGGCGTCATGTGCGTGGCGTGCACCAGGCACCAGCGCTCATCCACCGGCGCGTGCTCCAGCAGCCACTGCACGGGGCGCTGGCCGCTCCAGGCGATGCAGTCATCCACCTCCTGCGTCTGCTCGGCAATGTGGATGTGAATGGGCGCCTGGGAGTTCAGCGCCGTGAGGCCCTGCACGGCAGCTGTCAGGCTGTCTGGCGGCACGGCGCGCAGCGAATGCGGGGCCAGGCCCAAAACAGCCCCTTGCGCTTGTGCAGCGGGCGCCAGGCGCTCCAATAATGAGAGCATGTTGTCAGTGCTGCGAATGAACCGGGCCTGGTCCGCCCGGGGCGGCTTGGCGCCAAAGCCGCTGCTCTGGTACAGCACGGGCAGCAGCGTGATGGCGATGCCCGCCGTGTCCGCGGCGCGCAGCAGGGCCAGCGACAGCGTGGCGTCGTCCGCGTAAGGGCGGCCGTCGGTGTCGTGGTGCACGTAATGGAATTCGCACACCGAGGTGTAGCCCGCCTCCAGCATCTCGATGTACAGCCAGGTGGCAATGGCCTCCAGCGCCTGTGGCGTGATGCGCTGGGCAAAGCGGTACATGAGGTTGCGCCAGCTCCAGAAGCTGTCCTCCGCCTGGCCCCGGTATTCGGTCAACCCCGCAAAGGCGCGCTGGAAGGCGTGCGAGTGCAAGTTGGGCATGCCAGGGATCACCGGGCCCGGTGCCATGGCAGCCCCTTCAGGGCGCTGCATGTTGGGCGTGACGGCGGTGATGCGCCCTGCCCCGTCCCACGCGATGAGCACGTCGCGCGCCCAGCCGGTGGGCAGCAGCGCGTCGGCAGCAAAGATCTGGTTCATGCCTGGGCTCCGTGAATGCGCCCTTGCCGCACGATGGTGCAGGCGGGCTGGTGGCCAAACCAGTAGGCCAGCTCGGCCGCGTCGGCCAGCGGCCACAGTACAAAATTGGCCGGCCGCCCGGAGGCGATCAAGCCATGCGTTGCCTGCAAACCCAGCGCCTTGGCTGCGTGGGTGGTGATGCCCGCCAACGCCTCAGGCACCGTCAGCCGAAACAGCGTGCAGGCCATGTTGGCCATGAGCAGCAGGCTGAGGGCTGGCGACGTACCGGGGTTGTGGTCGGTCGATACGGCCATCGGCACCCCCGCATCGCGCAGCGCCTGGATGGGCGGCAGGTGTGTGTCGCGCAGCGTGTAGTAAGCGCCGGGCAGCAGCACAGCCACCGTGCCAGCGGCTTGCATGGCGGCGATGCCTGCTTGCGACAGGTGCTCAATGTGATCGCAAGACAGCGCGCCATAACGTGCCGCCAGCGCCGCGCCGCCCATGTCCGAGAGCTGCTCGGCATGCAGCTTGACGGGGATGCCCAGCTTTTGAGCGGCCTGGAAGACCTGCTCGGTCTCGGCCAGCGTGAAGGCGATGCGTTCGCAGAACACATCCACCGCATCCACCAGGCCTTCGGCCACCAGCGCAGGCAGCATCTCTTGGCAAACCACATCGATGTAGTCCTGGCTACGCCCTGCGTATTCGGGCGGCAAGGCGTGTGCGCCCAGAAAGGTGGTGCACACCGTCACGCCAAAGGCCTCGCCCAAACGGCGCGCCACGCGCAGTTGCTTGCGCTCATGTTCCAGTGCCAGGCCGTAGCCGGATTTGATCTCGATAGCGCACACGCCCTCAGCCAGCAGGGATTGCAGGCGTGGGACGGCCTGGGCGAAGAGTTCATCTTCCGAGGCCTCGCGCGTGGCCTTGACGGACGAGACAATGCCGCCGCCCGCCTTGGCCACCTCTTCGTACGTGGCGCCTGCCAGGCGCATGGCGAACTCGTTGGCGCGCTGGCCGCCGTAGACTAGGTGGGTGTGGCAATCGACCAAGCCCGGCGTGACCAACGCATCCGCGCCTTGCCTGCGCGCCAGGTGCAGCCAAGCGGGGGGCACTGCGGCATCGGGCCCCACCCACTGGATCTGCCCCTGCTGCACCACGATGCTGGCGCGCGCGCCGGGTGGCACAGGCACATCGGGCTGCACCAGCCCCGGCACCGGCAGCAGGCCGTGCCAGATGCCATCGGCGCTGGGGCCAGGACCGGATGGGGAAGGAATGCAATCACGCATGGCGCTCAGCCCTTTACTACATTATTGATAGCTGCCAGCGCTTATTAGATAAGTGCTAGAGGCCAATTTGACTACAAATGCACTGGCACCACATCGACCCACACCAGTGCGGGCCGCACATCGGGTGCAAACGGATGGGGGTTGGCCGCTTCGGGCGACAGCGGCTGCAAGGGCTGCAGCACCCGTGCGCCCATGGCCTCGGGCCACCACAGTCCCTGGCCAGGCTGCAGCACGCGCGCCGCATCGCCGCCCAACACCGCCCACTGGCCCTGCAGCACCATGCACAGCCCGGCCCCTGTGGCGCCTACGGTGCCCGTGTCGTGCAGCATCTGCATGTGACCTTGCCACTGGCCCCGGCGCAGCATCAGGTTGAAGTCGGTCGATGGCCCGCCGATCAGGCGGCTGTTAAGCGGCTGCTCGCCCGCAAAGCTCCAGGGCTGCCAGCGCTGCTGCAGCGTGTGGCACAGCTCGGCTTGCTCGCCATGCAGCGTCACGCCATCGCCGTCGAGCAGCATGATCTGCCGATCGACCCCCGCGAACGCCGAAAACGGCCCAGCGGCCGCAATGCGGGCCACACTCATGCGCCAGCCAAAGGCATCGGTGCCCGCGCCAGGCGGCCAGCACACCAGCTCGCGGGTGCTGCCGCCGCCGTTCTTCCACGGGGTGGCAGGCACCGTGCGCAGATCAAACCAGTGCACGGCCTCGCCCTGCGCTGCAGCCGCACCAGATTCAGCAGGCGCAGGCTGCGGCGTGGCCTCCACAACAGCGGCGGCGGGCATCACCGCGCTCCTGAAGCACCTGGGACCATGGGCAGCTTCAGGCCCTGCTTCTTCGCCGTTTCCACCGCCAGTTCGTAGCCCGCGTCGGCATGGCGCATCACGCCACTGCCGCAGTCGTTGACCAGCACATTGGCCAGCCGTGCAGCCGCTGCGTCAGTGCCATCGGCCACGATGACCATGCCCGAGTGCTGCGAGTAGCCCATGCCCACGCCGCCGCCGTGGTGCAGGCTGACCCAGGTGGCGCCACCCGAGGTGTTGAGCAGCGCGTTGAGCAGCGGCCAGTCGCTCACGGCGTCGGTGCCGTCGCGCATGCCTTCGGTCTCGCGGTTGGGGCTGGCCACGCTGCCGGTGTCCAGGTGGTCGCGGCCGATGACGATGGGGGCCTTCAGCTCGCCGTTCTTCACCATCTCGTTGAAGGCCAGGCCCGCGATGTGGCGCTCGCCCAGGCCCAGCCAGCAGATGCGTGCGGGCAGGCCCTGGAACGCGATGCGCTCGCCGGCCATGTCGAGCCAGCGGTGCACGTGTTTGTTCTCGGGGAACAGCTCCTTGATCTTGGCGTCGGTCTTGCGGATGTCTTCGGGGTCGCCCGACAGGGCCACCCAGCGGAACGGGCCCTTGCCTTCGCAGAACAGCGGGCGGATGTACGCGGGGACGAAGCCGGGGAAGTCGAACGCGTTGGCCACGCCTTCGTCGAATGCCACCTGGCGGATGTTGTTGCCGTAGTCCACCGTGGGGATACCCATCGATTGGAAGTCGAGCATGGCCTGCACATGCACGGCGCAGGACTTGGCGGCGGCTTTCTTCAGCATCTCGTGCTGCATCACGTCCTGCTGCGCGGCGCGCCACTGTGCCACCGTCCAACCTGCGGGCAGGTAGCCGTTGACGAGGTCGTGGGCCGAGGTCTGGTCGGTGACCAGGTCGGGCTTCAAGCCGCCGGCCTTGGCGCGTTTGACCAGCTCGGGCAGCACGTCGGCGGCGTTGCCCAGCAGGGCGATGGAGATGGCCTCTTTGGCCGCCGTGTGCTGCTGGATGAGCTCGAACGCATGATCGATGTCGCGCGCTTGCTTGTCCACGTAGCGTGTGCGCAGGCGAAAGTCGATGCTGCTTTGCTGGCATTCGATGTTGAGCGACACCGCGCCCGCGAACGTGGCCGCCAGCGGCTGCGCGCCGCCCATGCCGCCCAGGCCCGCGGTCAAAATCCACTTGCCTTCGAGCGAGCCGCCGTAGTGCTTGCGGCCCGCCTCGGCAAAGGTCTCGTACGTGCCCTGCACGATGCCTTGCGTGCCAATGTAGATCCAGCTGCCGGCGGTCATCTGGCCGTACATGAACAGGCCCTTCTGGTCCAGTTCGCTGAAGTGCTCCCAGTTGGCCCACTTGGGCACCAGGTTGGAATTGGCCAGCAGCACGCGGGGCGCGTTGGCGTGGGTCTTGAAGACGCCCACGGGCTTGCCGGACTGGATGAGCAGGGTTTCGTCGTCGTTCAGCTCCTTGAGCGAGGCGAGGATCTGGTCATAGCACTCCCAGTTGCGCGCGGCGCGGCCGATGCCGCCGTACACCACCAGGTCCTGCGGGCGCTCGGCCACTTCGGAGTCCAGGTTGTTCTGGATCATGCGGTAGGCCGCCTCGGTGAGCCAGCTCTTGCAGGTGAGCTGGTTGCCGCGCGGCGCGCGGATCACGCGGCTGGCGTCGTGACGGGGGTCGGTGCTAGTGGTGGTGGAAGAAGCTGCGGCGGCAAGGATGGCGTCGTTGGCGTTCATGGTGGGCTCCTGGGGTATGTGGCTAGAAGGGGTGATGCCTGTCAGGCGTGGCTGGGCTGGCAGGCGAGCAGCGGTGCGGGCCAATCGGCCTGCAGAGCCCACTCGCGCATGGCGTCGATGTCCGGGGCCAGGTAGCGGTCTTGCTCCAAAAAGGCAACGCGCTGGCGGATGGCGGCGAATTGCGCTTCGATCAGGGGCGAGGATTTCAGCCAGCCGCCGGGCCGCCCCAAGGCTGGCTGGGTCCCCTCGGGGGGCAGCGAGGACACGCCAGTGCCGAGCGTGGGGGCAACTGGCCTTCTATCGAACTCCATGCCCTGCGCAGCAGCCATGGCTTCGACGCCCACCACCACCGCGGCGTTGTTCACCATGTCGGCCAGGCGGCGGGCGCCGTAGGTGGCCATGGAGACATGGTCCTCCTGGTTGGCGGAGGTGGGCAGGCTGGTCACGCTGCTGGGGTTGGCCAGGCATTGGTTCTCAGCGGCCAGTGCGGCGGCAGTGACCTGGGCGATCATGAAGCCGGAGTTCACCCCGCTGTCTCGGATCAAGAAGGCTGGCAGGCCCGACAGGCCCGTATCGAGCAGCAGGGCCATGCGGCGCTCGGAGATGGCGCCGATCTCGGCCACGGCCAGCGCAATGATGTCGGCCGCAAAGGCCACAGGCTCGGCGTGGAAGTTGCCGCCAGAGATGACTTCACCCGTGTCCGTGAACACCAGCGGGTTGTCCGATGCGGCATTGGCCTCGATGCGCAGCACGCGTGCGGCATGCTGCAGGTTATCGAGGCACGCGCCCATCACCTGCGGCACGCAGCGGATGGAATACGGGTCTTGCACCCGGCCGCAATTGGGGTGCGATGGGTCGATCTCGCTGCCCTCCAGCAGCCCGCGCACGGCGGCCGCCACGGCGATCTGGCCCAGTTGGCCCCGCGCCTCGTGGATGCGGGCGTCGAACGGCTTGACCGAGCCCTTGATGGCTTCGAGCGACAGACAGCCCGCCACCAGGCCTGCGGCCAGCACGTTCTCAGCCCCAAACAGCCCAGCCAGCGCCAGTGCGGTAGACACCTGGGTGCCGTTGAGCAAAGCCAACCCTTCCTTGGGGCCCAGCACAAAGGGCGGCAAACCGATGGAGCGCATGGCTTCTGCCCCCGACACCACCTGGCCGTTCACCTTGGCCTGCCCTTCGCCAATCAACACGCACGACAGGTGCGCCAGCGGCGCCAGGTCGCCTGACGCCCCCACCGAGCCCTTGGCCGGAATCACCGGCAGCACATTGGCATTGGCCAAGGCCAGCAGTGCATCCACGATGGCGGGGCGAATACCCGAATGGCCCCGAGCCAAGCTCACTGCCTTGGTGGCCAGGATGAGGCGCACCACGCCGTCGGGCAATGCATCGCCTGTGCCCACGCTGTGCGACAGCACCAGGTTGCGCTGCAACTCGGCCAGGCGGTCATGGGCGATTTTGGTGCTGGCCAGCTTGCCAAAGCCGGTGTTGATGCCGTAGACCACCTGGTCCTCGTCCACGATGCGCTGCACCACGGCCTGGGCCGCCTGCATCCCTGCGAGGGCGCCCCCGTCCAGCTGCAAGGCCACGCCGCCTGCATGGATGCGGCGCAGCGCGGCCAGGGTGACGGAGCCCGGCACCAGGGTGATGGCGGCGGGGGAATGGGAGGCCAAAGGTGTGGAAGTGGTCATAAGTCTCATCCTGTATATACAGGTTAGTATCAGCGAAAAAATGGCATTTGAAAAGGGGGTAAACCTGTGGTGGTGGCAGCAGTGCGGGTTCAACCAGCCGCCGGGTTCCCATCGGCCCGAAAGCGGCTGCCCAACCGGTAGCGCGACGCCGGGTGCAGGCAGCGCACTACCGTGATGGGCACGCCACGCGACCAGGTGCGCCGCGTGAGCAGCAGGCAGGGCTCGGTCGCAGGCATCTCCAGCAGCGCAGCCTGCTCTGCGGTGGGCATGACGGCATCGACCACATGTTCGACCTGGTCAAAGGGCACGTTGCGCACCAGGTATTCCGACGGCTGCAGTTGCGTAAAGTCTTGCACCGCAAATTGCGGCACCTGGCGGGGGTTGACGTGGCGGTCTTCCAGCTGCACCGGCAGACCGTCTTCACGGTGCACGCACAGCGAATGGAACACCGACTCGCCGGTGCGCAAATCCAGCGCGGCCGCCACTTCGAGTGATGCAGACACCCGCTCCACGGCCAGCACATCGCAGCGGTAGTCGTGCCCACGCTGGCGAATCTCGCTGGCCAGGTTGGCAATCTGCAGCAGCGTGGACTGGGGCTTGTCTTCGGCCACAAAGCTGCCCACCCCGGCCACGCGCACGATGCGGCCCTGCTCCACCAACTCGCGCAGCGCGCGGTTTACCGTCATGCGCGAGATGCCGAACTGGGTGACCAGCTCGCTCTCGGACGGCAGCCGGTCCCCCGCGCGCCAGGCGCCCTCCTGGATCTTGCGGGCGATGAAATCTTTGACCTGCTCGTACAAGGCCATGGCCTGGGTGGCTGCGGGCGCAGGCGCCGCAGCCCGGGGTTTGTCCGCCCGCGAAGATGTGGCTGGCGCGCGGGCAGGCGATGCAACCGGGGCCCGCGCAGCAGGCGCAGTGGTAGAGCGGGCTTTGGCAGAAACTGCGGGGCGGCGAGGAGAACGGGCAGGCATGGGCAGGTCAGGGGTCAGTGCAAATCGGCAGCCATGGATTCTGCGCGAATCTCCTCGGTCAACCGGGCCTTGAGGTCCATGAACTCGGGGCTGGTCTTGATCGTGTAATGGCGCGGGTGCGGCAAGTCCACCGCCAGCTCGGTCTTGATGCGACCGGGCCGGGCGCTGAACACGGCCACGCGGTTGGCCATGAAGATGGCCTCGTCGATGTCGTGGGTGACGAAGAGCACGGTCTTGCGCTCGGCCTCCCAGATGCCCAGGAGCAGCTCTTGCATGAGCACGCGGGTCTGGTTGTCGAGCGCGCCAAAGGGCTCATCCATCAGCAAAATCTTGGGGTCGTTGGCCAGCGCGCGTGCAATGGCGGTGCGCTGCTGCATGCCGCCCGACAGCTGCTTGGGAAAGTGCTGCTCGAAGCCGCGCAGCCCCACCTTGGCGATGAAGTACGCGGCGCGCTCTTTCTGCTGCGCCTCGGGCATGCCGCGTTCGCGCAGGCCAAAGCGGATGTTCTGCTCGATGGTGAGCCAGGGGAACAGCGTGTAACTCTGGAACACCATGCCGCGCTCGGGCCCGGGGCCTTCGACCGGCATGCCGTCGAGCAGCACGCGGCCGCTGGTGGCGTGGTCCAGCCCTGCCACGATGCGCAGCAGCGTGGACTTGCCGCAGCCCGACGGGCCGAGGATGGTGACGAAGTCGTTGTCCTGCACTTCAAAATCGACCGGCTGCAGCGCCTGTGTGCGCTGGCCCTTGGCGGTTTCGAAGACACGCGAAACGGCTTGAATGGATACGCGGTTCATCGCACAAAACTCCAGGCAAACAGACGGTGGTTGAGCGCCTTGAAGGCGAAGTCGGACACCAGCCCGATGAGGCCGATGATGATGATGCCGAAGATGATCTGGCCGGTGTTGAGCAGCGACTGGCTGTCGGTGATCATGTGGCCGATGCCGCTCGACGACCCGATCAGCTCGGCCACGATCACATAGGTCCAGGCCCAGCCTAGCACCAGGCGCAGGGTCTCGGCGATCTCGGGCGCGGCGCCGGGGATGAGCACGCGGGTGACGATGCCCTTGTGGCCCGCGCCCAGCGTGTACGCAGCCTCCACCAGGTCGCGCCGCGCGCCACCCACGGTGACGGCGACCATGAGCGTGATCTGGAAGACCGAGCCGATGAAGATGACGAGGATCTTCTGTGCCTCGCCAATGCCCGCCCACAGAATGAGCAGCGGAATGAAGGCCGACGCGGGCAGGTAGCGGCAGAACGAGACGAAGGGCTCGAAGAAGGCTTCAATGCCCTTGTACGCGCCCATCGCAATGCCCAGCGGCACGGCGATGACGGCGGCCAGGATGAAGCCGCCGAACACGCGCCACACCGTCATACCGATGTCCTTGTGAAAGCCGTATTCGCTGAACAGCAGCCAGCCTTCCTTGGCCATGGTGACGGGGCTGGCCAGGAAGGTGGGCGACACGAAGCCGCCCAGCGTGAAGAACGCCCATACCAACACGAACAACACAAAAAAACCGAAGCCCAGCAGCCAGCGGGCACGGGCGCTCACGGGCTCCAGAGGGGCCAGTGAGCGTCGGCGCGTGGGGGCCTTTGGCGTGGTCACAGACAGGGGTTGCACAGCAGACATGGCGCGTTCTTCTTCCTGCTCTTATTTGATGAAGCTCGCGTCGAAAGTGACGGCCAGATCCTCAGGCGCCTTGCGGATGATGCCCGCCTCCAGCAGGATCGCCGTGGCGTCCTTCATGAAGGCGGTCAGCTCGCCCGCAAAGAACTTCTGGTTGGCGGCCTTGTCCTGCCAGCGCAGGAACGACGACGACTTGGCGAACTGCTCGCCCGTCTGCTTGACGGCAGCGCCCATGATCTCGTTGGACTTGGTCGGGTCGGCCTTGATCATGTCGAGCGCCTGGAAGTACGAGTTGGCCAGTGCCTGCGCGGCCTTGCCGTTGGCCTTGAGCCAGGTGGGGTCGCAGCCCACGGTGTCCATCACCATCGGATAGTCGAGCGTGGTGGCCAAAATCTTGCCAGCAGCAGGGTTGTCACGCACGGTGGAGAGGTAAGGCTCGTACGTCATGGCAGCGTCGTTCTGCCCCGCCACGAACGCCTGCGCCGCAGCCTGGGGCGACAGCGTGGTGGTCTTCACGTCCTTAAGGCTCATGCCGTTCTTGCTGAGCATCCAGGCCAGGCCAAAGTACGGTGCGGTGCCGGGTGCGTCCACGCCGATGGTCTTGCCCTTCAGGTCTGCAAAGCCCTTGATGTCGCCGCGCACCGCAATGCCGTCGGCGCCGTAGGACTTGTCCATCTGGAAGATCTGCACGATGGGCACGCCGTTGGCGTTCCAGGCCACATGCGTCTCCACGGTGGTGGCCGCGCACTGGATGGACTTGGACGCAAGGGCCAGGTGGCGGTCCTTCTGCGGGATCATCTTGATCTCCACATCGAGGCCGTTCTTCTTGAAGATGCCGGCCTTGTCGGCCAGGGTGAGCGGTGCAAAGCCCGTCCAACCGGACATGCCCAGCACGATTTTGGTGTCTTGCGCCTGTGCGGGCACGGCCGCAGTCAGGACACAAGCAGCGGCCGCAGCCAGCGTTGCCATCTTCACAACCAATCGAGTCATCATCTGCTCCTGTCTGAATAAAAGTCCATCGCCTACCCCGCCCGGCATTGCCGCAGCACCAGGGTGCCATGATGGCATTGCAGCCATACCTGTCTATACAGGGTAAGTACCGACAATGCCCTGCCATCAAGGGTGAACACATTCAGCAAGAACAGGGCCAGCCCAACGCGCGCAAGCGGCCATGGGATCACCAACGAAAAAACGCTACGTTTTTAATAGCTGCCAGCGCTTATTCTGATTGCGCTACATGGCATTTTGATTGCAAAACTGAGGGCACGGCACCGCCACCCAGCCCAGACATGGCGCACCGTGCAGGTGCATGCCCAGGGCGCACCACGCTGCATCCCTGGCCAGGAGGCACATACAAGTAAGTGCCCTACCCCACCCGTGGCAGCGCCACCTGCACCTCCAGGCCCGGCTTGGCATTGGCAATGTGCAGCCAACCGCCGTGGGCCTGGGCCACCAAGCGGCACAGGTACAAACCCAAGCCCACGCCCCCCGTGGCGCGCTGGCGCGCTGTGTCGGGCCGAAAGAACGGCTCGGCTAGGCGGCCCAGGTGCTCGTCTGCCACGCCGGGGCCAAAATCGCGCACCCGCAGCACCACGCCGCCCATCGTATCCAAGGTGCAATGCAACTCGGGCGGCGGCGCGGCAGGGTCGCTGTGGCGCAAGCTGTTGTCCAGCAGATTGCGCAGCAGCAGACGCACGCGCGAGCGGTCCAGCGCCATCAGCGGGGCCGGGTGCTGGGGCGCGCGCCCCTCGGTGGGCTTGCCAGCCAGACCACCGCAGTCCATCACCACCCGGATGTGGGCGGCAGCGGCGTGGCGCACGCTCAGCTCCTCCACCACCTCACGGGCCAGTGCAGCCAGGTCAGTAGGCTCGCGGTGCAGCGCCGCGTGGCGGCCGGCCAGGCGTTCGCTTTCCAGCAGGTCAGAGATCAATCGGGCCATTTCGCCCAGGTCGCGCAGCAAGGCGTCGCGCTGCGCCTGGGTGTCTGCGCCTTCAGGCAGCAGTTCGGTGTTCAGGCGCGCCCGGGTCAGGGGGCTGCGCAGCTCATGGCTCATGGCCAGCAGCAGTGCGCGCTTGGCCTCCAGCATCTGGTGGATGTCTTCTCCCATGGTGTTGATGGTGGCTGCCAGTTGCCCCAGCTCATCGGGGCGGCGGGTGCTGCGCAGTGGAATCGGCTGCGCAAAATCACCCGCACCAAAGCGCTGTGCGCCCCGGCGAATGTCGTCCAGCGGGCGCAGCAGGTAGCGCACGTAGGCATAGGCCAGCGCCGTCAGCAGCAGCAGCACCGTCAGTGTCAGCCAGGCGATGCGGGGCTTTTGGTCCCAGGTCATGGCGTTCAGGCCGAACACAATGGTGTGGCCGTCGGCCGTCACGCGTTGCAGCAGCTTGTGTCCATCGGCCTCGGACAGCCAGCGCTTGTCGGACGCGCTTTGCCTGCGCATCCATTCGGGCCGGGGCTGGTCGGGGTGCGAGTCCCATTTCACCACCGGCCCCTCGATGTGCATGTGGATGGGCAAGCGCCCCACGATGGCTTGGGCGCGCTCAATGCTGGGCGGGGTGCCCACCTCTTCTACCAGCCGGTCCACATAGTCCATGAGCAACGGGCGAGCGGCCTCGCGCCAGCCGATGGCAATGGCTTTTTGAACGCCTCCCATGAAGGTGACGGCCATGGCCAAGGCCAGCAGCAAAAACACCAGCACCAGCCGCAATCGCAGCGAATACCCTACGGCATCGCGTGCGCGGCGGTGCCAGGGGCAAAAGGGTGCGGGGCCGCAGGCATTTTCTTCACCGCCGGGGTGGTCCGCCGCGTGCCGTCCTCTGCGCCAACGGGGGGGCCTGGTCCGCGCAGTTCGCTGGTCGCTCATGCAGCCACCCTGCGCAGGGCCAGCGAGTAGCCCGCATTGCGCAGGGTTTTGATGCAGTCCAGCGGCTCCAGCTTTTTGCGCAAACGGCTCACCACGATGTCCACGGCGCGGGTGTACAGCTCGGCGTCGTGCCCGCGCAGCTGGTTCAGAATGTCGTCGCGGCTGAAGACGCGGCCTGGCTCGCGCGCCAGCAGGTGCAGCAAATCAAACTCGGTGCCCGTCAACTCCAAGGCCTGGCCTTGGCGCACCACGCTGCGCCGGGCCGCATCGATGCTCAAGCCGTCAAACCGGATCACGTCCCCCGCCTCGCTCACACCGTTGCCACGCCGCCTGCGCAGCACGGTTTGCATGCGTGCCACCAGCTCGCGCGGCTCAAAGGGCTTGGGCAGGTAGTCGTCCGCGCCCAGTTCCAGGCCCACCACACGGTCCATCACATCGCCCCGCGCCGTGAGCATGACGATGGGCAAATCGCTTTGCTTGCGGATGGTGCGGCACAGCTCAAAGCCATCCATCTCCGGCAGCATGACGTCCAGGATGGCCGCATCAAAGCCGCCTTGCCCCAACCGGGCCAGCCCGTCACTGGGGCGCAGGGCATGGGTCAGCGCCATCTCAAACCGCTGGAAGTAAGTGGTCAGCGGGGGGCCCAGCTGTTCATCATCGTCAATGAGCAAAATGCGGTACATACCGAATTTTCACACTGCGGCAATGTCCGCAACGCCTGCCAGCGCACGGTGCCGCAAAATCATCCGGCGCAGCCGGGCTTGCGCAGGGCCATGGAGTTGATCAAAGTGGTCGGCCGCGTCCAGCAAAGCGGGCAGCAGGCTGGCCGCCACATCGGGCCT
This sequence comes from Acidovorax sp. 56, assembly GCF_002749705.1. Classification (NCBI taxonomy): domain Bacteria; kingdom Pseudomonadati; phylum Pseudomonadota; class Betaproteobacteria; order Burkholderiales; family Comamonadaceae; genus Acidovorax; species Acidovorax sp. 56. The sequence continues at coordinate 580,421 of NZ_PEEV01000001.1, read as the reverse complement.
GCGGGCCACCAGGCCCATGGCATGGCCCCGATCAAACCGGGGCCCCCACACCAGGGACATCAACTCATCGTGTGGCTCCTCCAGCCCCGCCAGCAGCTGCGGGCCATGGGCGCGCAGGCCTATGGCCAATTGGTGAACCGGTTGCATTGCAAGGTGCATGGTGCGCTCCTGAGAAGCTGTTCAAACTGTCAGCCGTGCGATGCCATCCAGCCACGGCGGCGCTGCATCATGTCGCGTACTTTCTGCTGCTGGGCGGGTTGCAAGCTGTCATAAAAATCGCCCAGCGCGGCAATCACGGCGGGGCCACCGGCCTGCACGGCACGGGTCTTTTCGTCGAGCAAGGACTGCGCAGCCAATCGGTCAAACCGCTCGCCCGCTACCAGGGCCTGCACCTGCGCACGGGGGTCACCGGATGCACCGGCCATGGCCTTGCGCTGGGCCAGCAGCACATCGGTCAGTGTCTGCAGCTTTTGCTTTTGCTCGGCATTCAAATCCAGCTTGCTGCCGATGCGCTCGACCATCTTGCCCTGCATCTGGGCCATCTGCTCGGGGCTGGCATCGTGGTGCCAAGGCCTTGCGCTAGAGCAGGCCGTGAGCCCACCCAGGGCAATGCTGGCGCCAAACACAGTGAACAGGGATTTCTTGATCCAGGACTTCATGACAGGACTCCTCACAACACAGCGTTGAACATGAACGCCATGGTGCCGCCCGCGCTGGCAACCGTCGTCTCTGGGCAGTTTCGGTTTATTGCGTTTTGTTTCAGCGCCCGGTTGCCCTGGCGGCGTACGAGCGTTGCCTCAAGGCTTGTTAGCCACTCACACCCGGGTCCGAGTCACGCCCCCATCGCCAAGGAGTCACACAGCGCCAGCAACTGCCCAGCCTCAGGCTCAGGCAACTGGCCTGCGCGCAGCAAGGTCGCACGCTGCACGCCACGCAGACGGAAGTACAACTCGTCCTCCAGCGCCTCCACCTCGGCAGCGTCCGCGCTGAGCAGGGCTGCCGGGTTCCACAAACCACTCTCGTTCCAGCCCGTGCGCAAGCGGCCCAACAAGAACTGCGCCAAGGCCAGCGCGGTCTGCATGGCAGGCAACTGGGCCACTTGGGCCAGTGCCAGCACCCGCTGCTCTGCGCCTGCCAGCACATCACCCAACGCCGCCAGCCGTTGTTCAATCTCGCTGGCCTGCAGCACGGCAGACTGCGGCGGCTGAGCGCCCGCCGCTTGGGTGATCTTGCCCACCCAATGCAAATCAAACTCGCCAGGCACCGCACGCAGCGCCACACTGGCATGCAGCAAGTGGCTGTACGGACTGCGCAGCGCATTGAGCGTGGCCTCAGTCACCGCCAGCAAACGCCCTTGCGGAGACATCTTCCCACCCCCCAGGGCGTTGGGATAGCCGGACTGGTCCAGGCGCTCATGGTGTTCGGCAATCGCCCGCGCCACCTCTGCCGGGTAATTGGTAAGTTGCGCCACCAACAAATAGCCCACATGGGGGTGCACGACCAATTGCTGGTAGCTGGCAAAGTCCAGGTCGCGGTCCGCTTCGGCCTCGCCATGGAGCGGATCGATGTACATCTCGCCCACATCGTGCAACAAGCCACTGAGCAAGGCCAAGCGCACGGCCGCGTCGTCTCCGCCATCCGCGGCCATCAACGCCCCATTGAGGGCCATGGCCGCCACGGCATGCGCGTAGTGCGCAGGCCGTGCCGTTTGGGCCGCCGTCAGCAGCAACTGGACCACAGGGTGCAGCGTGAGCCCCCCTACCAAGGCCAGCAAACGCGGGGCGTGGGGCTGCAACACAGGCACCAGCGGCGACGCACTCTGCAGCACATCCTGCACCGCCTTCACCAAGCCCGCGACCGATACGCCGTCCTCGGCAATCAGGCTGGTCTCCAGCGGCTGGCGCAATTCGCGGTCCAACAACCTGCGCTGCAAAGAAGCAGACACCGGCTGGTTGCCCGCCCACAGCTTCACGCCGGAAATGTCGTAGATGTCGGTGGCCGAGATGATGCGGCGGGTTTCGCCAGCTTCCAAAATCGTGGCCAGCGCATGCGGGTTGGCGGTGCCAAATGCGCTACGGCTTGCAGTCGTCGATGACGTCATGGAGAGTCTCCCCAAAGCTTGGTGCGCTGATTATCTGCCCGAGCACCGCAATTGCATCAGCCAAGCCGCGCAAATCAATCACACACCTTGCCGCGCAACAACGGTTTGCCCCAACCAGCGCAAACCCGGATACAGCAACGAGCGGCCATGCTAGAAAATGGAGACGCAAAGAAAAAAGCCCAAGTAACGAATCACTTGGGCTTTATCTTGGCGGAAACGGAGGGATTCGAACCCTCGATGAGGCTCTACACCCCATACTCCCTTAGCAGGGGAGCACCTTCGGCCACTCGGTCACGTTTCCAATCCAGCTATTATGCCTCATTTTTAGCGCCTTTCAGCGAAACTCGAACGTCAGGTAAACGGACGGGAGCTGGATCGAATGCGTTGCGCAGCACCTATCCAATCTGCTCGGACTGTGTTTCATTGATCGTTTTTGGCGATGCAGTTTCCAAAGCGAGAGCCTCTGCAGCCCTTGACCCCCGAGCTCACAGGCCATGAGCACATTCCCCTGCGGGCGCTTGTACAAAGCCTAGGTGCAACACCAATCCAGAATCGGCCCCTGACGAACAACAAAGCCCCGCCCTACCCTGAGCCGCAATCGATGCCCTCGGGTGGTGCAGGCGGCCACTTGGTCCAGCAGCTCGGCCAGTTGGGCGGCTGAGGGTGTGGTGTGGTGGTGCACACGCAGCCAGTGGCGAAGCACATTGGCTTGCCGAGCCCGGCTCAGCGCTTGTAAGGCCTTGATCTGTGGCGGTGCGCCAATCAGTAGCAAGTCTTGCTGGGCGACTTCTTGTAGCAATGCATCAGCCTGAGCGGCGTGGGATGCGGCGCGGCCAAAGGTGTCGCGGAATGCGGGGAAGGCAGCCTCCAGAGCAGGCAAAAGGCGTGCGCGGATTCGATTGCGGGTAAAGCGTTCGTCGCTGTTGCTGGGGTCTTCCACCCAGGTCTGCCCACTCTGGCGCAGCCAGTCGCGCACTGCGCTGCCTGGCACTTGCAGCCAGGGTCGGTACCACGGCCGACCTGCGCGCTGCCACTGGGCGGGCATGGCGGCCAGGCCCGCGACGCCTGCGCCTCGAGAGAGCGCCAGCAGCATCGTCTCCACCTGGTCATCGGCATGCTGCGCAAGTGCTATCGATTTAACATCGCCCAGCGCTGAATTTTCGGCCAATGCGGCATCAAAGGCCTGGTAACGCGCCTGGCGCGCAGCGTCTTCAGGGCTCTGCCCGCTGGCGTGGCGGGCATCCACCCGCTGCACCACCAGGGGCACCTGCAGTGCGCGGCACAACTGCACGCAATGCGCTTCAAACACCGCAGCCGCAGCCTGCAAGCCGTGGTTGACGTGGATCGCACGCACTTGGCCCGGCCACTTCTGGGCCGCCGCCACCAGCAGCGCTGTTGAGTCCGCACCGCCACTCAGTCCCACGGCCAAGGGCAACTCCGGGTTGAAGGCGGCCATTGCCGCATCGACAGACAGCGTCATGCCAAACCCGCCCTTCCCGACATGCCCAGCAAGGGACTGACCCACCCTGCAACAAAGGCCAGCACAAAGACAAAGGCCCCTTGCGGGGCCTTAGCATGGGGGCGATGAAAACAGCCCATCGCAGTCATGTGCGTGCGCTCAGCGGCTGTCGGCCTTGGTATCGCTGAAGCGGCCGTAGCTTTGCAGGCGCTCGTAGCGGCGGTCGAGCAAGTCCTTGGTCTTGAGGTCTGCCACTTGGCGGAAGGCATCGCCCAGCGCGCGCTTCAGGAAGGCCGCCATTTGCTTGTGGTCACGGTGCGCGCCGCCCACGGGCTCGCTCACGATTTTGTCCACCAAACCCAAGGCCTTGAGGCGGTGGGCGGTAATGCCCAGGGCGTCAGCCGCCTCCTGCGCCTTGTCGCTGGTCTTCCAGAGGATGGACGCGCAGCCTTCGGGGCTGATGACGGAGTAGATGGCGTACTGCAGCATGACGACCTGATCGGCCACGCTGATGGCCAGCGCGCCGCCCGAGCCACCTTCGCCAATGATGGTGGTGATGATGGGCACTTCCAGCTGCGCCATCTCGAAGATGTTGCGGCCAATGGCCTCGGACTGGCCGCGCTCTTCGGCATCAATGCCCGGGTAGGCGCCGGGCGTGTCCACAAAGGTGAACACGGGCAGCTTGAATTTCTCGGCCGTCTTCATCAGGCGCAGCGCCTTGCGGTAGCCCTCGGGCTTGCTCATGCCAAAGTTGCGCATGGCGCGCTCTTTGGTGTCGCGACCTTTTTGGTGGCCCATCACCATGCAGGCGTGGCCGTTGAAACGGGCCAGGCCGCCCACGATGGACAGGTCGTCCGAGTAATGGCGATCGCCATGCAGCTCGACAAAGTCCGTGAAGATATCGCGCACATAGTCCAGCGTGTAGGGACGCTCGGGGTGGCGCGCAATCTTGGTGATTTGCCAGGGACTCAGCTCACTGTAGATGTCCTTGGTGAGCTGCTGGCTCTTCTTGCTCAGCTGGTCGATTTCTTCAGAAATATCGACAGCGCTTTCGGTCTGCACGTAGCGCAGTTCTTCGATTTTGGACTCGAGTTCGGCAATCGGCTGCTCGAAATCCAGAAAGGTTTTTTTCGCCAACGTTTTTCTCCTTAGGTCGCGCACTGCGGGGCGGCCACAAATGGCACGCAATGTAACCGATGCCGGGCAACGGTCAGTTGTCCACCATCAATCGGCGACGGGTGCGGGGTCCAGCGACCGCCAAATATACCAAGTTGCCACACTGCACCAAGGCTTCCAGGCCTCGGCCACTTCACGGGCGTCACTGCGGCTGACCAACTCGCCAGAAAAGTAATTCTGGCTGATGCCCGTGATCAAGCCTGGGTCGTCCAGCGGCAGCACATTGGGGCGCTGCAGATAGAAGATCAGAAACATCTCGGCCGTCCAGCGGCCAATGCCACGGATGTCCACCAGCTCGGCAATGATCGCCTCGTCGTCCATGGACTCCCAGTCCTTGACGTGCAGCTTGCCATTGTCAAAGTGCAGCGCCAAATCCACGAGGTAGTCGATCTTGCGAGCCGACAGGCCCGCCGCACGCATGTCGTCCACCTTGAGCTTGAGCACATTGGCCGGGCTCAGTTGGCGCGACAGTGCGGCAAACCGTTCCCACACGGCCTGTGCGGCCTTGACCGAAGCCTGCTGCCCCACGATGCTGCGCGCCAGCGTGGTGAAGGCATCGCGGCGGGTTTGCAGCGCTGCATCGCCAAATTGGGGGATCAGGCGCTTCATCACCCGGTCTTTTTTGACCAAGTGCTTGCACGCCTCGGCCCAGTAAGCTGGTGTCGTCAGCACGGGCGAAGCCTCAGGAGCATCGATTGATGCTATTTTTTTAGTAGCTGCCACCGCTCATCCAGTCTGCCTTGATGGCGGTTTTATTCACACAAACGTTCACTGCGCAGCTTCCCAGGTCGTCCCAGCGGCTGAATCCTTGAGCACGATGCCTTGCGCCAGAAGCGCCTGGCGGATGCGGTCTGCCTCGGCAAAGTTCTTGGCGGCCTTCGCCGCAGCGCGGGCGGCAATTTGGGCCTGGATGGCGGACTCGTCCAGCCCGGCACCGGCCTGCAAGAAGGCCTTGGGGTCGCCTTGCAGCAGGCCCAGGCATTGGCCCAAGCCCTTGAGCAGGCCCGCCAGTTCGGCAGAGCGGGTCTTGTTGACCTCGCCAGCCAAGTCAAACAGCACGGCCACCGCTTCGGGTGTGCCAAAGTCTTCGTCCATGGCGGCCTTGAAGCGTGCAGCGTAGGAATTGCTCCAGTCCACCGCTACGGCAGCGGGCTCCACCAGGCTCAGCGCGGTGTACAGGCGCTTGAGCGCCTGGCGTGCATCGTCCAGGTGGGCGTCGCTGTAGTTGAGGGCGCTGCGGTAATGGGCACGCACAATGAAGAAGCGCACCGTCTCGGCGTCGTACTGCTTGAGCACATCACGGATGGTGAAGAAGTTGCCCAGGCTCTTGGACATCTTCTCGTTGTCCACGCGCACAAAGCCGTTGTGCACCCAGAAGTGGGCCAGCGGCTTGCCCGTGGCGCCTTCGCTCTGGGCGATTTCGTTTTCGTGGTGGGGGAACTGCAGGTCGGCCCCGCCACCGTGGATGTCGAAGGTTTCGCCCAGCGTGGCGCAGCTCATGGCCGAGCACTCAATGTGCCAGCCAGGGCGGCCCGCGCCAAACTCGCTCGCCCACTTGGCATCGGCCGGTTCATCGGCCTTGGCAGACTTCCACAACACAAAGTCGAGCGGGTCTTCCTTGCCGTCTTGCACGGCCACGCGCTCACCCGCACGCAGCTCATCGAGCGACTTGCCCGACAGCTTGCCGTAGCCGTCGAACTTGCGCACGGAATAGTTCACGTCGCCATTGCCAGCGCGGTAAGCCAAGCCCTTGCCTTCCAGCTGGCTGATGAGCGAGAGCATCTGCGGCACATATTCAGTGGCCCGAGGCTCGACCGATGGCGGCTCGATGCCCAAAAGGCCAATGTCCTGGTGCATGGCCGCAATCATCTCGTCGGTGAGCTGGCGGATGGTGATGCCACGCTCCAGCGCACGCTTGATGATCTTGTCGTCAATGTCGGTGATGTTGCGCACGTAGGTCACGCGCAAGCCACTGGCTTTGAGCCAGCGCTGCACCACATCAAAGGCCATCATCATGCGGGCGTGGCCGATGTGGCACAGGTCGTAAATGGTCATGCCGCACACATACATGCGGACGTGGCCAGGTTCGAGCGGGGAAAAGTCTTCCAATGCACGCGAAAGCGTGTTGTAGATGCGCAAACTCATGGGGTATCAGTGTCGGGAATGGGGAGGATGGGCGATGCGGATCGCCCTGCAGCGCGGAGGCACAGCCCCACGCGGGGGATGGTGCCCGGCACCGGACACCCTATGAAATCACCAGCGGCAACAGCGCACCGTCATGACAACCCCCCTCAGCTACAATCCGCCGAAGTATAAGCCCGGCCCGGGTTTCACGCCGTTCAACCCCTCCAGAACCCCCATGAAGCAAGTCCGCCGCACCCTTCCCCGACTCCTGCGCCTGTTGGCACTGACGGCGCTTGTCGGCACCGGCGCAGCCCAGGCCAACGACTACGCCGACATCACCCAGTTGCTCAAGGCGGGCAAGGCCGCAGAAGCACTTGCCAAGGCAGACCAGCGATTGTCCGCCACCCCCCGCGACCCGCAATTGCGCTTCCTCAAAGGCGTGGCGCAAGCCGACTCCGGCAAGCCCGCTGACGCAGTGGCCACGTTCACCAAGCTCACCGAGGAATACCCAGAGCTGCCCGAGCCCTACAACAACCTGGCCGTGCTGTACGCCAACCAGAACCAGTTGGACAAGGCCCGCACCGCGCTGGAAATGGCCATCCGCACCAACCCCAGCTACGCCACGGCGCACGAAAACCTGGGCGACATCTATGCCAAGCTGGCCAGCCAGGCCTACAACAAGGCGCTGCAGCTGGACGCGGCCAACGCCACATCGCTCAAGCCCAAGCTGGCGCTGATCCGTGAACTGTTCTCCGCCGACGCGGCCAAGGGCGCCAAGCCCGCCGCAGCCGCACCAGTCCCTGCCGTGATTGCCACGCAGCGCCCCGCCCCCGCACCGGCGGCAACACCGGCGCCGGCTCCAGCAGCAGCCCCCACGGCGGCCCCTGCGCCCGCAGCGGCTGCCCCTGCCGCCAGCCCCGCACCTGCAGCGGCCCCTGCGGCAGCGCCCGCCGCCGACACGGCCAAGAAAGAGGCCGCCAAAGACACCAAGGAAGTCTCTGCCGCCGTGCAAGCCTGGGCCGCCGCCTGGGCTGCCAAGGACATGAAGGGCTATCTGTCGGCCTACGGCAAGGAATTCAACCCACCCGGCAAGCAAACCCGCGCCGCCTGGGAAAAAGAACGCGAAGCCCGCATCGTGGGCAAATCCAAGATCACCGTGCAGGTGTCTGACCTGAACGTGTCGATGAACGGCAGCAAAGCCACGGCCCGCTTTCGCCAGGCCTACAGTGCCGACTCGCTCAACGTGACCAGCCGCAAGACGCTGGACCTGGTGGAGACCAACGGCCGCTGGCTCATCGTTCGCGAAGCCACAGGCGGTTGATGCCACCGGCCGCCTGACTCCAGCCCAGACCTCTCACCTTTGACAGGGCCGACAGCGCAAGCCGTTGGCTCTTCGGTTTTTTCTGACAGCCCCTTGATACAGCGCCACAGCGTGCCAGCCCCTTACTGCAGCGTGCAAGCCCCCTTCTGGATTCGCCACGCGGCCACGGCCGTGACCCTGTTCGCCTTGGCGGCGCAGTCTGCAGCGGCCCCCCCGGTGCATGCGCAAGCATCGCAGCCAGCTGCAAAAAGCAAGCGCCCCGCCGCCGCTGCGCAGCGCGCCGCCCCAACCCCTGTGGCCCCCAAGGTGCTGCAAGACGGTCAGGCCGAAACGCGCCTGCTCAAGGTGTACCAACTGGCAAGCGAGGGGCGCGGCCGCGAGGCACTGGCCCAGGCCGAAAGCCTGGCACGCGAATACCCCAACTTCCAACTCGCACAACTGGCCGTGGGCGACTTGCTGGCCGCGCGCGTGCGCCCCATCAAGCAGCTGGGCGATGTGCCAGAACCAGCCCTGCCCTACCCGCCCGAAGTGACAGCCACGCTCGATGAGCTGCGCACCGAATCGCGCCAGCGCGTGCAGGCCCAGCGCGCCCGTCCGGCCTCCACCCACATCCCGGCGCAGTTTGTTGAGCTGGCCCCGCGCTACAAGCACGCCATTGCCATCGACGCCTCGCGCTCGCGGCTGTACCTGTTTGAGAACACGGACAAGGGCCTGAAACTGGTGGCCGACTACTACGCCTCGGTGGGCAAGTCGGGCATTGAAAAAGCCACCGAAGGCGACCAACGCACCCCCCTGGGCGTGTACTTCATCACCAGCCGCCTGGACCCCGCCACGCTCAAGGACTTTTACGGCGCGGGCGCCCTGCCCATCAACTACCCCAACCCGCTGGACCAGAGCCGGGGCAAGACCGGCAGCGGCATCTGGCTGCACGGCACGCCGCCCGACCAGTTCTCGCGCGCGCCCCTGGCCACCGATGGTTGCGTGGCCCTGGCCAACCCCGATCTGGAACGCATCCTGCGCACGGTGGAGCCACGCTCCACCCCCGTGGTCATCGCGCAGAAGCTGCAGTGGGTGCAGGCCCAGAGCATGCAGGCCGAGCGCCAGTCGTTTGAGACGGTGCTCAACGCCTGGCGCACCGCCAAGTCCAATGGCGATATGAACCGCCTGCTGGGTTTTTACGCCCCCGACTTTCAGAGCTACAAGAAAAAGCCCCTGGGCGAATGGGCCGCCGTGCTGCAAGCCGAGGCCCAGGCGCTCAAGGGCCGCACCGTCCACCTCAAGGACAAGGCCTACCTGCGCTGGACCGACTCGGCCGACACCATGGTGGTAACGTTCGGCGAAGTGGCCGAGGGCGCACGCACCGGCCCCATCAAACGCCAGTACTGGACGCGACGCGGCCAGCAGTGGCAAATCTTTTTTGAAGGAGTGATTGGATGATTTCCAAAAGAAAATCGATGCTAACGCTTGCAGGAATTGCGCTGGCAGCTATGGTTTCAGTAGCACCCGCCCACGCGCAGACCGCCCCCAAGGTCAAGCTCGCCACCTCCATGGGCGACATCGTGGTGCAGCTCGACCCTGCCAAGGCCCCTAAGTCGGTTGAGAACTTCCTCGCCTACGTGAACGACAAGCACTACGACGGCACGGTGTTCCACCGCGTGATCGACGGCTTCATGATCCAGGGCGGCGGCTTCACCGCCGACATGGTGCAAAAGCCCACCAAGCCGCCGATCCCTCTGGAAGCCAGCAACGGCCTCAAGAACGACACCTACACCATCGCCATGGCGCGCACGGGCAACCCCAACTCGGCCACCTCGCAGTTCTTCATCAACGTGAAGGACAACGCCATGCTCAACGCCCCCAACCCCGACGGCCACGGCTATGCCGTGTTCGGCAAGGTGGTGGAAGGCACTGCCGTGGTCGACAAGATCAAGGCCGTGGCCACCGGCAACAAGGGCGGCCACCAAAACGTGCCCAACACCCCCATCACCATCACTTCGGCCACCGTGGTGAAGTGATTTCGCATTCCTACCCCAGACTTTTTTTCTGAAAGAAGCATTGCCATGAGCAACCCACAAGTCGAACTGCACATCGCTGGCTACGGCGTCATCACCCTCGAACTCGACGCAGCCAACGCGCCCAAGTCCACCGAGAACTTCCTGGCCTACGTGAACAAGGGCCACTACAACAACACGATTTTTCACCGTGTGATCCCCGGCTTCATGGTGCAAGGCGGCGGCTTTGAGCCCGGAATGAACCAGAAGAACTCCGATGCCCCCATCGAGAACGAAGCCAAGAACGGCCTGAAGAACGCCAACTACACCGTGGCCATGGCCCGCACCAGCGACCCCCACTCGGCCACCGCACAGTTCTTCATCAACGTGGCCGACAACGGCTTCCTGAACCACACCTCCCCCACCCCCCAAGGCTGGGGCTACGCCGTGTTCGGCAAAGTGGTCTCGGGCACCGATGTGGTGGACAAGATCAAGGCCGTGAAGACCGGCCGCAAGGGCTTCCATGACGACGTGCCAAAGGAAGACGTGATCATCGAAAAGGCTGTGGCCCTGTAAGCAGGCCACGCTGTCACCACGTGACCCCGACCGTGCCCCCGTTCGCGGAGCTTGCTGCTCCTGCGCACTGGCGCACGGTCGATTTCATTTCGGACCTGCACCTGCAGGCCAGCGAGCCCGCCACCGTGGCCGCATGCCTGCACTACCTGCAGGCCACTCCCGCCGATGCCATCTTTCTGCTCGGCGACATTTTTGAAGTCTGGGTGGGCGACGATGCCCTCCAAGACCCTGGCAGCTTCGAGGCCCAGGTCTGCGCCCAACTGCAAGCCGCGGCACAACACAGCGCGCTGTACTTCATGCACGGCAACCGCGACTTTCTGGCGGGCAATGCCTTTTTGCAGCACTGCGGCATCACCGGGCTGCCAGACCCCACCGTGCTGACCTTTGCAGGCCAGCGCTACCTGCTCAGCCATGGCGACCTGCTGTGCATTGACGACACGGACTACCAGCGCTTTCGCGTACAGGCGCGCAGCAGCGCCTGGCAGCAGCAGTTTTTGTCCCAGCCCCTGGCCGTGCGGCGCGCGCAGGCACGCGGCATTCGGCAAGAGAGCGAGGCGCGCAAGCAGTCCGGCGCCATCTATGCCGATGTGGACCACGCGAGCGCCATCGCCTGGCTGCAGGCCGCAGGCGCCCACACCCTCATCCACGGCCACACCCACCGGCCTGCCGACCATACCCTGGCCTCGGGCCTGCAGCGCGTGGTGCTGAGCGACTGGGACGCCGCCGCATTACCCCCGCGGCTGGAAACACTGCGTTTGTCCGCTGCGGGCTTGGAACGGGTGGCCCTGGCCCCCATGTACCAGCCATCCTGACTCAGGGGCCGTGATCGCGTCCCCGCCCGTTCACTGCCATGCCCCCCATCCTCAACCGGCTTTGGCGCCATGTGCGCGCCACCGTAGCGCCCGTGCCCGACATCTCGGCAGACCTGTGGCTACAGACGCTGCAGCGCTACCCGTTTTTGGCCGCGCTGTCGCTGCACGAGCAAAGCAAGCTGCGCGCACTGAGCGCGCTGTTTCTGGACCAAAAGCAGTTCCACGGCGCACACGGCCTTGCGGTGACGGATGAGATGGCCATCGACATTGCGGCACAGGCCTGCCTGCCACTGCTGCACCTGGGCGATGCCGCCAAGGCGCTGGGCTGGTACGACGATTTCGTGACCATCGTGGTGCACCCCGGCGAGGCCGTGGCGCGCCGCCAGACGGTGGACGAGGCCGGTGTGGTGCACGAACACACCCAGGTGCTGCTGGGCGAGGCCATGGAGCGCGGCCCCGTGATGCTGAGCTGGCAGCACATTGCCAACGCCCACGAGAACACCGCGCGCGGGCACAACGTGGTGGTGCACGAGTTTGTGCACAAGCTGGACATGCGCACGGGCACCGCCAACGGCTGCCCGCCCCTGCCTGCAGGCTTCATGGGCGCCCGCACGGGCCGTGGGGCGTATGAAGCCTGGTGGAATGCATGGGAGCCCGCCTACCAGGAGTTCCGCGAACGCGTCATCCTGGCCGAGCGCTTTGGCGCCGAACGGCCCTGGCTGGATGCGTACGGCGCCACCTCGCAGTCCGAGTTTTTTGCCGTGGCCTGCGAGGCGTACTTTGTGAACCGCACCCGGTTTGCGCAAGAGTTTGCGAGCCTGGTGCCGGTGCTGGATGCGTTCTTCCGGCGCGAAGCGATGGTGGGCTGAGGCCCACCCGCCCCAAGACTGCGGGCCCACGGCGGCCAGCACACCTTCTTGCGAAGCTCCGATTGCTATATTTTCAATAGCTGCCAGCGCTTATATTTCAGGCGCCAGCAGCCATTTTGACTACAAACCCAGCGCAAAGTGCGCCGCCTTGGCCACGGCCTGCGCATCCACACCAAAGAACTGGCGCAGCGCCGCACGCGTGTCGCTGCGGCCAAAGCCATCCGTGCCCAGGGTGATGTAGCGGCGGCCTTCGGGCACGAAGGCGCGCACGGTCTCAGGCACGGCGCGCACGTAGTCGGTGGCGGCAATCACCGGGCCCTGGGTACCGGCCAGTTGCTGCGCCAGCCACGGGGTCTCGGGGGCCGCACCGCCGCCCATGGCGCGCTGCTCGCAGGCAATGCCGTCGCGGGCCAGCTCGCTCCAGCTGGTCACGCTCAGCACCGTCACCTCCACGCCTTCAGCGGCCAGCAGCTCTGCAGCCTTGACCACCTCGGTCAGGATGGCGCCAGAGCCCATCAGGGTGATTGATTTAGACGAAATTGGCTTCTCACGCCCGTCCTGCAAGCGCGGGAAGCTCTTAAAAACATAGCAACCGCGCAGCACACCTTCGGCCGCATTGGCGGGCAGGTCGGGCTGGGCGTAGTTCTCGTTCATCAGCGTGACGTAGTAGAAAACGTCGCGCTGCTCGGTCACCATCTCGCGCATGCCAGCGTCGATGATCACGGCCATCTCGCCCGCATAGGCCGGGTCGTAGGCCTTGCAGTTGGGGATGGTGGCGGCCACCAGGTGGCTGGTGCCGTCCTGGTGCTGCAGCCCCTCGCCGCCCAGCGTGGTGCGGCCCGAGGTCGCGCCCAGCAAAAAGCCCCGCGCGCGCTGGTCGGCAGCGGCCCAGATGGCGTCGCCCACGCGCTGGAAGCCGAACATCGAGTAGTAGATGTAGAACGGCAGCATGGCCAGGCCGTGCACGCTGTAGCTGGTGGCGGCCGCTGTCCAGCTCGCAATCGCACCCGCCTCGCTGATGCCCTCTTCCAGAATCTGCCCATCCAGCGCCTCGCGGTAGCTCAGCACCGAGCCGATGTCTTCGGGCGCATAGCGCTGGCCCACGCTGCTGTAGATGCCCACCTGCTTGAACAGGTTGGCCATGCCAAAGGTGCGCGCCTCGTCGGCCACGATGGGCACGATGCGCGGGCCGAGTTGTGCGTCCTTCAGCAGCGTGCCCAGCATGCGCACAAAGGCCATGGTGGTGCTCATCTCCTTGCCATCGGCCTGCAACGCAAACTGCGCGTAGCTGGCCAGGGGCGGCACGGGCAGCGCATCGCACACCGTCTCGCGCCGGGGCAGGTAGCCGCCCAGTTGCTGGCGGTGGCGGCGCAGGTACTGCATCTCGGGGCTGTCTTCGGCGGGCTTGTAGAAGGCCAGGCCCGTGGCCTGCGCGTCGGTGAGCGGCAGGTTGAAGCGGTTGCGGAATTCGATGAGATCCGTATCGTCGAACTTCTTCTGACTGTGCGTGGTCATCTTGCCCTGCCCAGCTGTGCCCATGCCGTAGCCCTTCTTGGTGTGGGCCAGGATGACGGTGGGCTGGCCCTTGTGGGCGCTGGCTGCGGCATAGGCTGCGTGGATCTTCACCAGGTCGTGCCCGCCGCGCTTGAGGCGGTCAATCTGCTCGTCCGTCATGCCCTGCGCCAGCGCGGCCAGCTCGGGGCTTTGGCCGAAGAAGTTGTCGCGGTTGAAGCGCCCGTCCTTGGCGGCAAAGGTCTGCATTTGCCCGTCCACCGTGCCTTGCAGCGTGCGCACCAGCGCGCCCGTCAGGTCGCGGGCAAACAGGCCGTCCCAGTCGCTGCCCCACACCAGTTTGACCACGTTCCAGCCCGCACCGGCAAACAAGCGCTCGAGCTCGTCGATGATGCGGCCATTGCCGCGCACCGGGCCGTCCAGCCGCTGCAGGTTGCAGTTGACCACCCACACCAGGTTATCGAGCCCCTCGCGCGCGGCCAGGGTCAGCGCGCTCATGCTCTCGGGCTCGTCCATCTCGCCGTCGCCAAACACGCCCCACACCTTGCGCCCCTCGCAGTTGAGCAAATTGCGGTGCGTGAGGTAGCGCATGAAGCGCGCGTGGTAGATGCTGCTGATGGGCCCGATGCCCATCGAGCCGGTGGGGAACTGCCAGAAGTCCGGCATCAGCCAAGGGTGCGGATAGCTGCACAGGCCCTGCGCCCCAGCGGCGGGCGCCGTGATTTCCTGGCGGTAGTGCATCAGGTCTTGTTCAGACAAGCGCCCTTCCAGAAACGCCCGCGCGTACACGCCCGGCGCGCTGTGCGGCTGAAAGAACACCAAGTCGCCCCGGTGCTGCCCTTCGCCCAGGCCCTCGCGGGCGCGGAAGAAGTGGTTGAAGCCGCTCTGAAACAAATCGGCCGCGCTGGCATAGCTGGCAATGTGCCCGCCCAGCTCACCATAGGCCTGGTTGGCCCGCACCACCATGGCCAGCGCGTTCCAGCGCATGATGGATGCCAGCCGCTCTTCCACCGCCAGATCCCCCGCAAACGCAGGCTGGTTCTGCGCCGACACAGTGTTCACGTAGGGCGTGTTGAGCTGGGGCTGCCAGCCAATCTGCTGGGTGCGCGCCAAGTGCACCAACTCGGCCAGGATGTGGCGCGCACGCTCTGGCCCCTCGGTGGCGACCAGGGCCACAAAGGCATCGCGCCATTCGGCGGTTTCTTGGGGGTCTGCATCCGGCGCACCCAGGGTGCAATCGAAGGCGGCGGGATCAGCGGCTTGCAGCAGGGTGTGGGGTGTAGGGGCGTTCATGCCGTTCACTGTAGTGAGGGCATCGCCAAATAAGTTGCCGATATCGCTCTATATTCAGAACGCGCCAGCACAGCATGCCGCAAAAACCATAAACTGCAGCACATGAAACTGGACGCCATCGATTTGCGCATTCTGGCCGAGCTGCAAGCCGACGGCTCGCTCTCCAACGTGGAGCTGGCGCGGCGCGTGCACCTGTCGCCCTCCCCATGCCTGGCGCGGGTCAAGGCGCTGGAGGCTGCGGGCGTCATCAGCCGCTATGTGGCGCTGGCCAGCAGCGCCGCGCTGGGGCTGGGCCTCAATGTGTTCATCAGCATCAGCCTCAAAACCCAAAGCAAGGAGGCTCTGGCCGACTTTGAGCGCCGCATTGCCGAGCACGATGAGGTGATGGAGTGCTACCTGATGACCGGCGACAGCGACTACCTGATCCGCGTCGCCCTGGCCGACATGGCGGCGCTGGAGCGCTTTATCCTGGAGCAGCTCTCACCCATTCCGGGGGTGGAAAAGATCCGCTCCAGCTTTGCGCTCAAGCAGGTGCGCTACAAAACGGCGCTGCCACTGCCCAAAGCAAACTAGGTTCGCAGCAAGAACCTGCTCCAAACTCACTGCGCCCTGGCCGTGCTGGGCGGTTGCCCAATCACACGCTTGTAGGCGCGGCTGAAGGACGCTTCAGACTCATACCCCAGCCTGTGGGCCGCCACAGCCACGCGCATGCCATCGCGGGCAATCCAGCTGCGGGCCTGCGACATCTTCACCTTGGCCACATAGCGCGCCGGGCTCTCGCCCATGGTGCGTGTGAACGATTCGGCAAAGCGTGAACGCGAGGCGCCCATCAGGTCGGCCAGCAGCGGCACATTCCAGTCGCGCTCCGGGTCTGCGTGGATGGCAGCAATCACCTTGCCGATGCGCGGGCAGCGCACGGCGGCAATCCAGCCCGTGGGGTTATTGCAGCTGCACTCCACCCACGCGCGGATGATGCTGGCGGCCAGGGCATCGGCCAAGCGCGCCAAGATGGCGCAAGCGCCCATGCGGTCCTGGGCCACCTCGCGCTCCATGGCGTCCAGCAGCACGGGCACGGTAGTGTCGCGGCGGGCCAGGTCACCGGCCAGCATCACCTCGGGCATCATGGCCCTGAGCGGGTGCAGAGGGTCCAGGTTAAAGCGCAAGGCCCCGCAAAACACCACGTCCGGGCTCTGGCCGGGTGTCTGCGGCACCCCCGCCTGTCCTGCGAAATGGCCGCTGTGCACAGGGTCTCGCCCATCCAGCAGGTAGATGTTTTCAGACACCGGCCTGCGTGCCAGCAAGTCAATGTCCACCGGCGTCACATCGGGTGCGCTGGCCAGCACATGAAAGCTGCCATGGGGCAGCAGCACCGCATCGCCAGGGTGCAGCCGCTGCCAGTCGGCGCTGCGGGTGCGCAGCCACGCGCCACCGCTGCCCACAAAGTGGAACCGCGCTGACGGCAACGCCGGGAACGCCACCGCCCAGGGCGCATGCATCACACAGCGGCCATACTCCACGCCGTCCAGGCGCAGGCCCAGCAGGATCTGGGTCAGCAAGTCTGGTGGCTCTGGGCCCACGGCCACAGGAGGCAGGGTTGCCCCCTCGGCAGGGCTGGATAAAAAGTCAAGCATTCAGGCTTTTATGGCATGGAAACGCCTGCATCTTATCCCTACGATGCCTGTCCGTTCATCCCAAGGCCTTTACCTGTGTCTTCCCCATCTTCTTGCTCCGTTTGCCTGGATGCCACCGCAGGCGCCCCAGCGGCAGACGCCCACCCGGCCCCTGAAAACACCACACTGCAACCCGCCAGCCACGAGCCCATCCAGGCACGCTGGGCGGCTGTTGCCTCCATGGCGCTGGGGGTGTTTGGCCTCGTGACGGCAGAGTTTCTGCCCGCCAGCCTGCTCACGGCCATGGCCGCCGACCTGGGGGTGAGCGACGGCGCGGCAGGCCAGGCCGTCACCGTCACGGCCCTGGTGGCGGCCGTGGCGGCGCCCTCGCTGCCGCTGCTCACCCGCCGGCTGGACCGGCGCGCCGTGATGATCGCCTTCACGCTGCTGCTGGTGCTGTCCAACGCGCTGTCTGCCCTGGCCAGCAGCCTGCCCATGCTGCTGGTGGCGCGCGTGCTGCTGGGGGTGGCACTGGGCGGCTTTTGGTCCATGTCGGCAGCGCTGGCGATGCGGCTGGTGCCTGCATCGCTGTTTGCGCGGGCCATGTCCTTCATCCTGACCGGGGTGTCGGTTGCCACCGTGTGTGCGGCACCCATTGGTGCCTGGATGGGCGACCTGTGGGGCTGGCGCAGCGCCTTCATTGCAGCCGGGGGCATCAGCCTGATCACCCTGGCCGTGCAGTTGCTGGCCCTGCCCGCCTTGCCGCCGCGTGACAACCCCAACCTGCGGGTGCTGGGCGAGCTGCTGCGCCGCCCCCCCGTGCGCATGGCCCTGCTGGCGGTGCTGCTGGTCATCTCCGGTCACTTCGCGGGCTTTACCTACATCCGCCCGCTGATGGAGCAAGTCACGCACCTGTCGGTGACCAGCATCACGGCCGTGCTGTTGGGCTATGGCGTAGGCGGGTTCTTCGGCAACTTTGTGGGCGGCTGGATTGCCGGGCGCAGCGAGCGCCAAGCCATCGTGGCCGGTGGCGCCGTGATTGCCGTGCTGGCGGCCACCTTGCTCATTGCGGGCCATTCAGCGGCCATCACGGCGGTGGCCATCACGCTGTGGGGCTTTGCGTTTGGCGCGTTTCCGGTGGGGTTTCAGACCTGGATGGTGCGCGCCGCCCCAGACCAGGCTGAGGGCGCGGGCGGGCTGCTGGTGGCGGCGTTTCAGATTGCGATTGCCAGCGGCGCCATCTTTGGTGGCCTGATGGTGGACCACCTGGGCGCCTTGGGTGGTCCTGCATTTGCCCTGGGGGCCATGGTGCTGGGTACGGTGCTGACCTGGCAGCGCGGGCCGCGCGCCGTGGCCGCTTGAAACAGGCCTGATCCAATGATCCAAGCCAGGGGCGGGGCACGCCCTGCCCCATCACCCCGCAGTCAGGGGGCCGAATTGGCCGGCTTGCGTGCCACCTCACTCGTCGCCACGCGGCGGCGCAGCTCGCGCAGCACGGCCTTGGCACGGGCCTCGTTGGCGGGGCCCATGCGCACCATGATTTTCTGGCCGCTCGACAGCGCCTCCAGCGCCGGGTCGGCAAACTCATAGCGCAGCCAGGGCCGGGGGTCAGGCAGCTCGGTTTGCACCTTGGTCAGCTTGAGCTGCAACGGGCCCTGCGGCTCGGGAGCTTTGATCAGGTGGTCCAGCACGGCCACCAGCCGGTCGTTGAAGTAGCGATTAGGGTAGCCCAGCTCCTCATACGCCTGCTGAAACAACGGGTACAGCCGCGCGTACAGTGCCACCGCGTTGTCCATGGGCACCGACTCGGCAAACACCAGCATGGCCGCATAGCGTGCGGCATTGGCCTTGGCGGCGACCAGCTCGGCCCCTTCGCCATCCACCAAAAAGCGCTGGGGCGTGGGGTGCACCGGCCACACACGCACGGGGGCGTGGGCCTGGGTAAGGCTGTCTACCGTGGCCACCACGCGGCGCGCAAACGATTCTGTTTGCAAGAGCGACGACACCTGGCCTGCACCCAGCACCTCAGACAGTAACTCCGTCACCATCACGTCCGATTCGGCCAGCGGGGGCAAGGCCGTGTCGGGCGGGCCCAGCACGCCCACGGGGTTTTGCACCCCTGCGGGGATCGGCGCTGTACTAGGCGCCGCAGGCGCAGAGCTTTGCGCAGGGGCTGCGGCCTGCACGGCATCTGCCGGTGCGGGTTTGAACCACACCCAGGCGCCCGCAAGCGCAGCCAATACCAAGGCGCCAGCCCCCACAGCCAGCACCACGGGCGATGCTTGCCGCGGAGGTGGACGGAATCGGGTGTCTTCTTTGTTAGGCATGTGCATTCCTCATCGGTTCAAAAGGGCTGCATCAACGTGCCCTTTCGCATCCGAACAATGTAGCGGCCTGAACAAGCGCCAGCGGGCACAGCCTGCCCAGGGGTGTAACAGCCTGTTGCCCCACAGCAGGCAGGCCCATGCCCACCAGCAAGGAGCATGGTGAATGCGCC
This sequence comes from Acidovorax sp. 56, assembly GCF_002749705.1. Lineage (NCBI taxonomy): Bacteria > Pseudomonadati > Pseudomonadota > Betaproteobacteria > Burkholderiales > Comamonadaceae > Acidovorax > Acidovorax sp. 56. Next base: position 561,080 of record NZ_PEEV01000001.1, on the reverse strand, counting down.
GCTTTACAGCACGGCCGAGGGCGTGCTGCCCAGTCCCTGCAGCCAGGACACCGTAGCAGCCAGCTCTGCGGGGCGAATCTCGTGCGCGCCCGGAAACTCTTTGAACGTGACCGACACCGGCAGCTGCGCCATGTGGTGCGCAATGGCGTGGGCATGGGCGATGGGGATCACGTTATCGTGCGTGCCGTGGCTCAGCCACAGTTGGCGGCCGTGCAGCGCCTCGGCCGAGGCCGTCAGGGGCACCACCTGCGCCAGCAGGCGGCTGTGCCACACCATGGCGGCATGCAGCAGGCCAGGCTGGGTCAACAGCAGCGACAGCGCCATGATGCCGCCCTGGCTGAAGCCGCCCACCACCACCCGCTCGGGGGCAACGTGGAGCTGGGCAGACGCAGCGGCCACAGCCTGTGCCACCAGGGCCCGGCTTTGCGATTCTTGGGCTTCGTTGATGGTGCGCTCGCCATTGGGCTCGATCGAAAAATCAAACCACGCAAACGAGCCCGGCCCCATGCGAAACGGTGCGCGCAAGCTCACCACATGAAAGTGGTCTGGAATGTGCGACGCCAGGCCAAACAAATCTTGCTCGTTGCTGCCCACGCCGTGCATCAGCACCAGCAGCCAGGGGTGGGGAGTGGAGGCGGCAGCGGGGCGCTGCAAAAAGGTGAGCGGCAAATCAAGCATGTTCAGGCGCCAGAGGCAATTTTGGATCGATTAAAAAAATGTGTGCAGCAAAACCGCACCACTTGGAGCAGCTAACAAAACTCAGCGAAGCGGCCCTGGCCAGGCGTCTCGCCGCAGGCAGTACAAGCGGTACAACAAGGCGAGACAACGACGCCAGGGGAGTTTTGTGAGCCGCTCTCAGTGCATGGGGTGCAAGGCAAACGCATCCATGGCCAGCATGCTGTACATCACCTCGCGGCTCAGGTAGTTTGCGCGCAAATCGTCGCCCGCTGCCCCCAGGGCAAAAAACAGCGGCAAAAAGTGGTCTTCCGTGGGGTGGGCGCGCGCAGCGTGGGGTGCCTGGCTGCGGTAGTTGAGCAGCGCCGTCATGTCGCCGCGCACCACGGCGTCTTCAATCCAGCGGCTGAACTCGACCACGTACGGCGCGGGCTCGCGGGCCCCACCAAAAAACTCCGACAGGTTGTGCGTCATGCTGCCCGAGCCCATCACGAGCACACCCTGGCTGCGCAGGCTGCGCAACGCAGCGCCCATGGCATACACCTCTGCCGGGCCAGCCGCTGCGGGCAAGGCCACCTGCACCACCGGCACATCGGCCTGCGGAAACAGGTGCATCAGCGGCACCCAGGCACCGTGGTCAAACGGCCGGGCGGCATCGCCCTGGGCAGGCATGCCCGCTGCGCTGAGCAGCGCCACCACCTCGGCCGCCAGCGCTGGCGAGCCCGGTGCAGGGTATTGCAACTGGTACAGCGCGGGCGGAAACCCGCCAAAGTCGTGCCAAGTGGCAGGCTGCGGGCCCGCCATGACCAGGGGCGAGCGCGCCATCCAATGCGGCGACATGATGACCACGCCCCGCAGCCCCGGAAACTGCGCCTTCAAATCCTGCCCCCAGCGCCCCAATGCTGGCCCAGTCTCGCCCGCCTCCACCGCAAACAGCGGGGCGCCGTGCGAGACAAACAGCGCAGGCAAAGCCAAGGCAGGGGCGTTGGCAGAAGTGGCTTGGGGGGCAGACAGTGCGGAGGGCAACGTAGACATGGTGAACCTTTGGTAACTAATGGCCACTGTAAAAGAGATCACCCGAGCGAAAAAGTAGCCCACCCACAACGGATTGTTCTAATTTCAGGGCCAATCCTGCAGTCCAGGCGCGACCGCACTGCATGCAGTGCCACAGCCTCAATCCCCACCCCGCACCCTGCCGCGCAACGCCTTGGTCTCACCCCGCTGGCTTTTGCCCGCCAGGCGGCGCTGCTGGGAGCCATAGGTGGGCTTGGTGGCGCGGCGTGTGCGGGGCGCCATAGCCACAGACTGCACCAGCGCATTCAGCCGCGCCAGCGCATCGGCACGGTTTTGTTCTTGGCTGCGAAACTGCTGCGCCTTGATCACCACCACCCCTTCTTGGGTGATGCGCGTGTCACGCAGGGCCAGCAGGCGCTCTTTCACCGGCTCAGGCAGTGAAGAGGCGGGCACATCAAAGCGCAGGTGCACCGCGCTCGACACCTTGTTCACGTTCTGCCCGCCCGCCCCCTGCGCGCGCATGGCAGAAAACTCCACCTCCCGCTCATCCACGCACAGCAAAGGCGCCACCGCCAGCATCATCCGCACCCCGCTCTGTTCATACCCACCCCGTGTTCCGCCACAACTTGTTTAAGAACCTGTTCAAAGGGGCACATCATAGGCAGACGCAAAAAAACGCCCTGGCATACGCAATGCACAGGGCGTTGAGAAGGCGCCTGAAGCCCTGAAGCAGGGCAAACAAGCGCCGAGGGGAACCAAAAAATGGCGGCACGGCCCGCCAGGGCCTGCCCACCGCCAGCGCTCAATCAGCGCCAGTCACGGTATCCGTGGTGCCGGTGATGGCGGTGCCCTTCACGGTAGTAATAACCGGGGGGCGGTGCGTAGTACACCGGTGCGGGTGGCGCGTAGTACACCGCTGGGGGTGGCGGTGGGGGGGCGTAGTAAATGGGGCGTGGGGCCACATACACAGGGGCCGGGGCCACATAAGCAGGGTAGCCGTAGCCATAACCATTGCTCACACCCACCGACACTCCGGGCGAATTCACGCCAATCGACCAATTGACATCGCGCGCCTGGGCAGAGCCTGCGCCAGCCAGCAGCGCCAGTGCCACACCAGCCGCAGCGGCCATGGCTTGGATAGAACGGGTTTTCGTCATGGAAATCTCCTTTTTGAAGGGAGGCGGCCCACGGGTGGGGTTGGCCTCTGCAGTGCATAACGCACCAAGTGACCAAAAGGATGTCATGAAAACACCGCAATATTGTTTCTGGAAGTACACACTGACAAGCGCCCAGAGAAATACGTCACACAAAGCCCAAGTTCGCCCACAGGCCCGCCAACCTGTAACCGCCGCCTAAAATGGGCGAATGAGCACCCCCAACCCCGCCAACACCCAACCTGCAGGCACCGCCGCAGCCCCTGAATCCGTCAAGCCCAGCAACTTTCTGCGCCAGATCATCGAAGCCGACCTGGACAAAGGCACCTACGCCAGCCGCCGCTGGGCGGGCACCCCCGGCGACGCAGCCCACCAGGCCACTGGCGAGCCCGACCCCGCCAAAATCCGCACCCGCTTCCCGCCCGAGCCCAACGGCTACCTGCACGTCGGCCACGCCAAAAGCATCTGCATCAACTTTGGCCTGGCACGCGACTACGGCGGCGTGTGCCACCTGCGCTTTGACGACACCAACCCCGAAAAAGAAGACACCGAATACGTCAACAGCATCATCGACGCCGTCAAATGGCTCGGTTTTGACTGGGCCCAACTGGGCCAAGCCCCCGGCAGCGCCGCGCCCTACCAGGCCAGCGACTACTTCGACTTCATGTACCGCGCAGCAGAGAGCCTGATCGAAGCCGGCCACGCCTATGTAGACGAACAAACGCCCGAAGAAATGCGCGTCAACCGGGGCGACTTTGGCAAGCCCGGCGTCAACAGCCCGTTCCGCGCCCGCACCCCAGCAGAAAACCTGGCCCGCTTTCGCGAAATGCGCGACGGCAAACTGGCCGACGGCGCTGCCGTGCTACGCGCCAAGATCGACATGGCCTCGCCCAACATCAACATGCGCGACCCGGCCATCTACCGCATTCGCCGCGCAACCCACCACAACACGGGCGACACATGGTGCATTTACCCCATGTACACCTTTGCGCACCCCATTGAAGATGCGCTAGAGCAAATCACCCACAGCCTGTGCACGCTGGAGTTTGAAGACCAACGGCCCTTCTACGACTGGCTGCTGGAGCGCCTGACCGAAGGTGGCCTGCTGGCATCGCCCCCGCCCAAGCAGTACGAATTTGCGCGCCTGAACCTCACGTACGTCATCACCAGCAAACGCAAGCTGGCCACGCTGGTCAACGAAGGCAAGGTCAACGGCTGGGACGACCCCCGCATGCCAACAATAGTCGGCCTGCGCCGCCGTGGCTACACCCCCGCCGCCATCCAGACCTTTGCCGAACGCATTGGCGTGACCAAATCCGACAGCTGGATCGACTACAGCACCCTGGAAGGCTGCCTGCGCGAAGACCTGGAGCTGAAGGCCCACCGCGGCATGGCCGTGCTCAACCCCGTCAAACTCGTACTGACCAACTGGGACGAAGTGATGGGCGCAGGCCACCTGGAGCCCTGCACCCTGCCCGCCCTGCCCCACCCACCCGAAGGAACAGAGTCACCGACCCGCCACTTCACCATCGGTAAGGAAGTCTGGATCGAACGCGAAGACTTTGAAGAAGTGCCGCCCAAGGGCTACAAGCGCCTCTTCCCCGGCAACAAGGTGCGCCTGAAGGGCGGCTACGTCATCGAATGCACCGGCTGCACCAAGGACGCTAACGGCGTCATCACCGAAGTGCTGGCCACCGTGGTGCCCGACACCAAGAGCGGCACCCCCGGCGCTGACACCGTGAAGGTCAAAGCCGCCATCACCTGGGTGGGCGTGGCCGACGGCGTGAACGCCGAAGTGCGCATGTACGACCGCCTGTTCCTGGACGCCCACCCCGACGCGGGTGGCAAAGACTTCATCGAAAGCCTGAACCCGAACAGCCTGAAGGTAGTGACGGCCATCGTGGAGCCGTCATTGGCGAATGCGAAGCCGGATGACAAGTTCCAGTTTGAGCGGCATGGGTACTTTGTGGCGGATCGGGTTGACCACACAGCGGAGAAGCCGGTGTTTAACTTGGCGGTGGGGTTGAAGGACAGCTGGGGCAAGTAAAACATGCCCGCCCGCGCCACCAAGCCACAAGCTAGGCCCAAGCAACCCACCGTGGTGGTGATTGCCGGGCCGAACGGCGCGGGCAAATCCACGGCAGCACCCTATTTGCTCAAAGACGCTTTGGGCATTCTGGAGTTTGTGAACGCTGACCAGATAGCAGCGGGCCTCTCGGCCTACGCCCCCGAAACCGTGGCGTTTGAGGCCGGGCGCATCATGCTGCAGCGCCTGCGCACGCTGGCTGCAGCCAAAGTCAGCTTTGCGTTTGAAACCACGCTGTCCAGCCGCACGTTTGCCCTGTTTCTGGCCAACTGCAAGGCCCAGGGCTACCAAGTGCATATCTATTACGTGGCCCTGCCCAGCGCTGCACTGGCCACACAGCGTGTAGCCCTGCGCGTCAAACTGGGCGGGCACAACATCCCACCCGACGACATTGCCCGCCGCTTTCGGCGCAGCGTACATAACCTGTTTGCGCTGTATCTGCCCCTGGCGGACCGTTGGCACGTTCTAAATAACGCCACTGGCGCATTAACATCCATCGCACGCGGCACTGCACACCGCACTTATGTAGAGGCCCCAGAAAAATGGCTGAATCTTCAACAACTCGCACAGTAGAACGCACCACCAGCAAGCCAGTCGCAACCGGGCAAGACCGGGTGGAAAACGCGCTCAAACAAGCATCTAAGCAAGCCAAGAAGCAATTGATTGCCAACGGGCTCAAGCTGCCGACGCAAAGTTGGGCAGGCACCGCAGTTAAAAACCCGGCGGCGTGAATGCCGAAGTGCATATGCAAAACCGCCTGGTCATCGATGCCCAGTCCGACGAAGGCGGCAAAGACTTCATTGAAAGCCTGAACAGGAACAGCTTGAAGGTGTTGACCACCATCGTCGAGCTATCAACGCCAAGCCAGACGACGAGTTTCAATTTGAGCGGCATGGGTCCGCTGTGACGGATCGGGTGGATCACACAGCGGGTAAGCCGGTGTTTAACTTGGCCTTCGGGTTAAAGGATAGCTGGAGGAAGTTGAAATCCAGCGAGTATTTGAAAGAAAGTAGGGGGAGAAAAATGAAACTAACAAAATTCCGTGTCAAAAATTACAAATCGATCATTGACTCTGGCGACTGCTACCCCACACATGGCGTAACCATATTAGCGGGAAAAAATGAGGCGGGGAAAAGCTCTTTTCTTGAGGCATTGGAAGATCTAAATAACGAAACAAACATCCGCGCAAGCGCCATCCCAATTGGAGATTCAGATGCAAAGCCAAGGATAGCGGTCGAATTTCAAGTAGACAAAAATGAAGCAGCTCAAATAATAGAGAAGACAGATTTGAGCAGAGAAATAAAAAACTCAATACTTGAAGTTTTGAAGAATGAAAATCAGCTTTACATTGAAAAGAAATATCCAAATATTTACACCATATCATTCTCACCATTATCTGAAATACCCCCCCAGCGAACCCAATAAATGGCAAGTTTTAATTTCAGATGTTATTGCTTCAATTACAACACTCCAAACCCATGAGTTGACCAAAAAAGCAAAGCTCCCGCTACCGATCATTAATCCACTGAATGGTGCGGAGGCCAAGTCAGCCATTGATAGCTACCTAGAAAAAATTGCGCCACAACTAAATCTACTAAATGAATCCGAGCGCGTTGCAATTCAAAACAAATTCCAAGAACTCTCTGCCGCTATAGAAAACAACGAAAATATTAAGAAAACCACGCTGAGCCGTGTACTTGGACAGTGCTTATTGTCCATGCCAAATTTTGTTCTATTCAGCTCTTTCGACGACGTTTTTCCAAGCCAAGTTCCATTCTCAGAACTAACAACAAACAGGTGGATTAGTGATTTGAAGAAAATGAGCAACCTCAACATAGATACGATTACTGGAGACAATCACAACGCGAAAAAAACAACATAAACATCAGCTAAATGTTCAGTTGAACGAGGATTTCAGTCAATTTTGGACCCAAGATTTGTCCGAACTTTCTGTAGATTGGGATAATGAGCGACTAGAGTTCTGGATCGAGGAAAAAGGCAAGTTCTACCCACCTGAAATGCGTAGCCAAGGTAGAAGATGGCACCTCGCTTTTTATGTTCGAGTATCAGCCAGAACGCGGGAAGATGTACAAAATATCATATTAATCGACGAACCAGGGCTGTACCTACATGCGACAGCTCAAAGGGACATTCTCAAACATCTAGACGACGCAAGCCGCAAATCACAGATACTGATTTCTACGCACTCGCCATACTTGATTGAGCCGGAAAAATTGGATCGATTACGTCTAGTGCAAAAACACGAAACACGTGGCACGTACATCGAAAATAAAATTCATGCCGTGGCTGACAAGGAGACATTGACTCCAATATTAACCGCTATTGGTCTTGAATTAAATCAAGGAATAGTCGGCGGAAACAAAGTAGACAACGTCGTTGTCGAAGGTCCATCTGACTATTTTTATCTAACTGCTTTCGCCCAAATTTTCGATGAATTTCATGGAAATTTTGTATCCGGCGGAAGTTCAGGAAATATGACAAAAATAGGCACTATTCTTCAGGGCTGGGGATGTCGCGTAATATATCTATACGACAACGACAAGGCATATAAAGATGCACAAAACTCCATAAAGAAAGACTGGTTGACAATAAATAGGGACTGCCTCACTGCTCTCAACATAGATGGTGCAATTGAGGATATCTTCACCAAAGAAGAATTCGCAGCAATTCTTGAAATTCAACCAGAGACGATTACCGAGAAGAATTCAAACCACATGAAGACAACTAGACGCGATAAAGTACTGCCGTCGCGGATGTACCTTCAAAAGGTTCGTTCTGGAATAGCACCCTACCTCAGCCCGGATACATCAGACAAAATAAAATTGCTTCTCTCGCATTTATCAAGCAAGTTCCAAGAATATTCTATTTAAACTGTATCAAATAATCTATTGTTCGGAATCTTTAGCGAACTAATTCATCCTCAACATCTGGTTCGAAGAGCTAACACCCAAGCGAAACTTCGCCAAAGACACCGCGCTGGACGACACCACCCGCACGCGCTCCTGCCAAAAACTGGAATCCGCGGCCCGCTGTGAACTGTTCCCCTGGCGCGCCACGCCCGAAGGCCGATTGGCAGAAATCCTGGTGCTGGACCAGTTCTCGCGCAATGTGTACCGCGACACCGCCCGCGCCTTTGCGCAAGACGCGCTGGCCCTCGCACTGGCGCAAGAGCTGGTGGCCAGCGGGCAAGACCGCAGCCTGCCCACGGCGCAGCGCGTGTTTGCCTACATGCCATATATGCACAGCGAATCGGCGGTGATCCACGAGCAAGCCCTGGAGCTGTTTGCGCAGCCGGGGATGGAAAACAACCTGGACTTTGAGCGCCGCCACAAGGCCATCATTGACCGCTTTGGGCGTTACCCACACCGCAATGCCGTCCTGGGTCGCAGCTCCACGCCCGAAGAGTTAGCGTTTCTGAGCGAGCCGGGGTCTTCGTTCTAAAGGGGAAGCAATGGCTTGGGGATGCTCGAGCACTCCAAGCGCTAGGCCCTGCGCCCATGACGACCGCGATGTGCTTTGAGCTTTCCCTCTCGCTATAGTCAAGCCTTCTGCCAATGCCACCGGAGCCGCCATGACCACCACCGCCGAAGCCCTCAGTGCCCAAGCCGCCCAACTGCCGCCCGCAGAGCGCATGCAAGTGGTGGAGCGCATCCTGGACAGCCTGGACCAGCCCGACGCCGCGCTCGATACGCTCTGGGCCAATGAAGCGAGTGACCGGCTGGCCGCCTACCGGCGCGGCGAGATCAAGGCGGTGGCCTTGTCCGATGTGATTGCCAAGTACTCTGCCGCCGCCCAGCGCACATGAACATCCGCTTGCTGGAGCCAGCACAAGCAGAGTTGGACGAAGCCATTGCCTGGTATGCAGAGCAAGCGCCCGGGCTGGGTGATGCCTTTTTGATCGAGGCGCTCAAAACACTGCAGCTTGTTGAGCAGTTTCCCGAAGCATGGCACCCGCTCTCCCCTGAGATTCGGCGCTGTAGGTTGCGGCGCTTTCCTTACAGCGTGGTCTACACCCAAGATGGCCTAGACATTCTGGTGCTCGCCATCGCGCACCAGCACCGCAAACCCGGCTATTGGAAGCATCGCCACGGCTGAGCACAAAGCCCCGTTTCGGCTTGATTGAACTATTATTTTGATAGCTGCTTGCGCTGACCCATCAAGCGCTAGGGGCTTTTTATTCATAAATTTGCAGAGCCCAGGCCATCAATGACGCATCCCTTCACCCCCACCTACGGCCCCGTGCCGCCCGGCCCGCTGGCGGGGCCGCTGCAGTTGCTGCCCGTCAACGCCGAGGTGATGGCGGTGCACACGGCCACAGGGGCGCATGTGGGTTCGCTCAAAAAGATAGGTGGGGTGTGGAAGTTCAAGGCCATGGGCTACGACGCGGCAGGCCACATGGGGCCCGGCCACGGCCCGCTGACAGACCAGCACAACATGGCGTTTGCCGCGCCGGATGCGGCCGAGGTGAGCGCGCGGCTGTTGGGGGCGCTGGCGAGTGGGTCGGGGGCGTCGGCCTGAATCTCTTTGCACCCAATTTGCTTCTATTTTGATAGCTGCTTGCGCTGGTAGTGCAAATTTGACTCATAAAAATAGCGTCAAAGGCATTGTGAACGGTAGCTCCAGCCCCAAAAATTCCAAAAGTGTTTCTCATATTTGACAAAAAAGCATTTTTGCAAATAATGAGAAACATCATTCCATCACCCGCACCGATTACACCTGAACATTGCGCCGCCCAGTTGCAAACCCTGGGCGCGCAGATTCGCGCACAGCGCAAGGCGCTGCGTCTGAGCGCCACGGTGACGGCAGAGGCGGCAGGGCTGTCGCGGGTGACTTTGCACCGCATTGAAAAGGGCGAGCCCTCGGTGACCATGGGCGCGTGGTGCAACGCCATGGCGGCGCTGGGCATGGGGCTGCTGGCCCAGACGGGCACGCAGGCACCGCCCGCCGCAGAGGCAGACCGCACGGGTTGGATACCGGCGCGGGTGGCACTGGCGGACTACCCACAACTGCGCGCATTGGCGTGGCAGGTGCATGGCACGGACACCCTCACCCCTGCCGAGGCGCTGGGCATTTACGAACGCAATGCCCGGCACCTGGACATGGCAGCCATGCCTGCCCACGAGCAGGCGCTGCTAGAAGCCCTACGGCTGGCACTGCAACCCGCCGCGAACGCAGGGGCCGGCGATGCAGTTTGAACGCCCGCACCACCAGCGCATTGCGCATGTGCTGGCGGCAATGAACGGGGACACGCTGCGGCAGCACGGCTGCCTGTTTGGGGGCGGCACCTGCATTGCGTTGCGCTATGGCGAGTACCGCGAGTCGGTGAACATTGACTTTTTGGTGTCGGACGCGGGCGGTTACCGCGAGCTTCGGCACCTGCTCACCGGCCCCGATGGTCTGGCCGCCATCACGCACACCCATGCGCAGCCGCTGGTGGCCCTGCGCGAGATTCGGGCCGACCAGTACGGCATTCGCACCCAGGTGCAGATGGATGGGCAGGCCATCAAGCTGGAGATCGTGCGCGAGGCGCGCATTGAGCTGGAGCCGCCCGTGGCGGGCGACACGGTGTGTGGGGTCAGCACACTGACACGGCTGGACCTGGCCGCATCCAAGCTGTTGGCCAACTCTGACCGGCAAGCCGACGATGGCGTGTTCAGCCGCGACGTGATTGACCTTGCCGTGATGGAGCTGCCCCTGCCCGCCTTGCGCGCCGCGCTGGCTAAGGCCGCAGAGGCGTATGGCCCATCGGTCGCACGCGACCTGGGCAAGGCCATAGACCGGCTGCAAACCCGCACTGGCTGGCTGGAGCGCTGCATGCAAGCCATGGGCATGCCCATGCCCAAAGCGGCGCTGTGGCAAAAGGTGCGCGCCCTGCGGCGCATCGTGCCCGAGGCCTGAGGCAACACTCCGCAGCACCCCACGCACTAAACCACCTGCGCCGCCATGCCCCGCCGCCCCCACCACCACGTCTACGTCATCGAACTATCGAAAGACGTACTGCTGGAACCGCGCTTTCGCCGCTGCAACCCCGGCTACATCGAGGGAAAGCCTTGCGTCTATGTGGGCATGACGGGGCTGGACCCGGATGTGCGGTTTGACAAGCACAAGGCAGGCATCCAGGCCAACCGGTTTGTGATGCTGTACGGCCTGTGGCTGCTGCCGGATTTGTACGAAGGCTTTAACCCCATGCGCTACGAAGAGGCGGTGGACCGCGAGATTGAAATAGGCATTGACCTGCGATCGGCAGGGTTTGGGGTGTGGCAGGCCTGAGAAGGCAGCGTGGACGCGGCACAGGAAGCAAGCCAGCGGCATCGGCGAGATGTCTGAATCCACTGCCGAGCAGGCCCGCCGTGAGGTGCGCCGTGCCCCACATCCCAACCGTTAACAAAATGTAATACTCAGCCCACTGCAGCGCGAATGCGCCTGCATGCTGCTTCCAAATCGCTATCAATTTAAGAGCTGCCAGCGCTTGCAGACATTGCGCTAAAGGCCATTGAGGCAGCCAAACAATTAAACATCGACGCTCCACCCGCCTTCGGGGGCGCCGCAACAAGGGGGAAACACGTGGCACGCACTCGTTCTGGCCCATCGGGCCGCCGCAAACGGCAAGACCGCGCACGGGCGCAATTGCAGGAGAAGGGGTGGGCGGCTTGTGCCCTAGGGGTGGGCATGCTGGTGGTCTTGCCCGTGCTGGCGGGCAAGACGCCCATAGGAGCCATCGTGGTGCAGGGCCTGCGCCCGCTGGGCTGGATGGCGCTGGGGCTAGGGGTGCTGTTGCTGGCGCTGCACTACGCATTGCGCAGCAAAGCACCACGGCTGCAGTTGGCCGCAGGCCATGAGACCCAACCCCCCACAACACAGCGCGCAGACCAACGCGGGCGTCTGCAGGTGGCCCAACGCTCGGCGCAACCCAGTGCTGCGGACGATGCATGGCCTGAGCGCATAGAGCCGGTGCGGCAAACGCAGCCGCACGCCATGCAAGCCGCTGCGCAGCAATTGCAGCCTGAGAAGGCGCCCCCTGGCAATCTCCATAAAACCCCCGCTGCCCCACCGCAGGCCACGCCCAAGGTAAGCAGCCATGCCACCAACGACCCCACCCAAACGTGGAGCGCGGCGGTATTTGCCGCGATTGAATGGCGCAGGTTTGAAGCCGTGTGCGAGACGCTGTTTGCCCAGGCGGGGTTTGAGACCCGCACCCAATCGCACGGAGCCGATGGTGGGGTGGACATCTGGCTGCACAGCAGCAACAGCCCCGGCCCGGCTGCCGTGGTGCAGTGCAAGCACTGGCAAAGCAAAGCGGTCGGGGTGCGAGAGCTGCGCGAGTTCTTCGGCGTGATGGCGTCGCACCAGCTCAAGCGCGGCACGTATGCCACCACCTCAACCTACACCGCAGACGCACTGGCCTTTGCCAAGGCCAACAGCATCCACACGCTGGATGGCGCAGGGCTGCTGCAACTGATAGCGCGGCGCACACCGGCACAGCAACAGGCGCTGCTGCTGGTGGCGTTTGAGGGCGAATACTGGCGCCCCACCTGCGCCAGCTGTGGCACCAAGATGGTGGAGCGCACGCGCCGCGCTGACGGCCGTGGGTTCTGGGCCTGCGCCAACAGCCCCCGCTGCAAAAACACGATGCGCAAGGCGAGTACCTAGACACGGCACGCGGTGCAGGCACTAGGCAACACGTAGGCCCTGCGGATGGTTGAGGGCGCACAGCAAGCCAACACTATCCAGTCCAATGGCAACAAACCTTTGCGCCCATCGCCCGTGGGTAGCCTGCATCAACAAGGCCGCCCCGCACCATCCGCCTTCACCTCAATATCGATTAGAAAAATTGGCACTGATGCGCTGGCGCAGGTACTCCGCCCCGGTGATGGGCGGGTACTTTTTGCCGGGGCCTTCGATCACTGCGTCTTCATTGGCCTGCGCGAAGAAGGCCAGGCTGTAGCGGGCGCCCTGGTATTCGTGTGGCAGCGGGTTGCGCACGCGGTGGAAGTTGCTGGGCAGCGCGTCGTCGCTCCAGCGGGTCAGCATGTCGCCGATGTTGCAGGTGATGACACCCTCGGCGGGCTCCACCGGCGTCCATTGGCGGCCTTCCATCTCTTTGCCGGGCAGCACCTGCAGCCCGCCCTGCCCTGGGCGCTGGAACAGCAGCGTGAGGCAGTCAAAGTCGGTGTGTGCACCGGCGCGCCACAGGCCCAGTTCGTCTTTGAGGGCCGGGTCCATCGCAAAGTAATGCAGCATGCGCAGCGTGCTTTGGTAGCTGGGCACCTCGGGGTTGTGGGCGCGGGTGAAGAAGCCTTCGTCAAACCCCAGCTTGGTCGCAAAGCACGACAGCAGGCGCATGGCCACCTCCCAGCACTGGCGCTCGAAGGCCAGGCAGGCTTGTTGAAAGCCGGGCAGCTCGGCTTCGGTGGGCCACAGGCCCTGCATGCGGGGGCGGGTGATTTGGTAGGACTCTTTCTGGTCAGGCGTGCGGGTGGAGGGGCGGATCTGGCTCTTGTGCTCCCACCCCGCGTTGCGGGACAGGGGCCACTGGGCCTTGGTGTCCGCAGGCAAGGCAAAGAAGGCCTCAGCCCGAGCAAAGGCATCGCGGATGTCTTGCAGCGCAATGCCGTGGTGGCTGACCTGGAAGAAGCCGATGTCTACCGCCGCGCTCCACAGCTCATCGGCAATCTCGCGCTTGCGGTGTTCAAAGTCGCTCAGGTCAATGCAGCGCACCTCGCGGGTGTGCGTTTCCTGGCCCATGTCGCCCATGCGGGCTTCTTTGGCCAGTTCGCCCAGCACGTCGGGCGCGACAGACGGGGAATACGGGGTGTTGGAAAGGCTGTGTGGCTGGGTCGTTTCAGCGATAGCGGTGGTCATGGCAGTGTTCCTTGTCAAAGTACCAAAGTACAAAATCAACAAGGGCTGGGCCTGCACAGGCCAGCGTTGTCATCTGCGTGCGCTGCACTTGCCATGGATTCGGACTCTTTGAACTGGCATAACCGTTCGAGCTGAGCCTGTCGAAGCCTCGCGCGGCGCTTCGACAGGCTCAGCGTGAACGGTTCTGCGGGTTCAACCGCGATCCATCACAGCGCTGCGCACAGCAAATAAGTTCACTGGCCCATGCTGGGCGCCCTTGAAGTGGACAGGGGCAACGGCCCTGCCGGGGCCAGGCCGCTTCCCTCTTCAAGAGCAATGACCCGCCTACAGCCTCCGCACCCTGGTGGGCGGACGCTGCAGCGCTGAACGCTTCTACTCTTGCCCTCACCCAAGCAATTCAGGGGCCAGCAGTGCGGTGGCTTCCCAGCGACTCACCGCACTCAAAGACACCGCAAAGACAACGCATCAGTGCCATGCAAGGGTGCGCAGCACCACACTCCGCCCCGCTTCGGTGATGCGCTGCACCACAACGGCGTGCGCAAGCTGGTGCAGCGCCGTGTGCTCAGGCCAACGCAAGCGCCCAGCAGGCCGCGCAGCCGCCACCACAGAAACACCGTGCACCCTTTGCGCTGCAGCAAGAGCAGCCTGAATCACCACCGCAACATCACTGCCATGTCGCGCGCCGGGCACGCTTCATGCATTGGCATGCCCTTGAGTAGAAGCGTTCAGCACACAGGCCCCGCGCCTGTGTTGCCCGGAAATTGCTCAGTTTCGTGCCGACCTGCCTGGCATGTGCCGGAGGCTGGTGCGGGTGCCCGTTTGCCTTGTGCAGGGGCGCGCGCCCTGCCCCGCCACGGCGAGTGCGGTCGGTGGCCTGCAGCACTTGTTCAATGGGGCACCGCCATGCAAAGACGCCTGTTTCTCTCCACCTCTGTCGCCTCCTCCATCAGCCTTGCTGCACCGTGGGTGCACGCCCAGGGGCCGCTCACGCCGCTCAAGTTCACGCTCGATTTTCGGGTGACGAGCCAGACCTCGCCCTTCTTTATGGCGCAGGCCAAGGGCTACTACAAGGACGAAGGCCTGGACGTGAGCATTGACGTGGGGGCGGGCTCGGTGGCCTCCATCACCCGTGTGGCCAGCGGGGCGTATGACCTGGGGCTGGGCGACATCAGCTCGCTGACTGAGTTCCACGCGCAAAACCCCGACACGCCGGTGCAGGCTGTTTACCAGTACTACAACCGCGCACCCTTCGTCATCATTGGCCGCAAGGACCGTGGCGTGACCAGCGACTTTGCCTCGCTCAAAGGCAAGCGCGTGGCGGCTGCTGCGGTGGAATCCACCCGCCGCAGTTGGCCCATGGTGGCGCGCAGCCTCAAGACCACGCCCGATTTGTTTGAGTGGGTGACCACCGATTTCAGCGCGCGCGACAACGTGATGGTGCGCGGCGATGTGGACGCGGCCACGTACTTCCACGACTCGGCCGTGTCGCTGTTTGCGCGCATGCCGCCCAAGGATTTGGCAGTGCTGGAATATGGCAAGGCGGGCTTGCAGCTGTACGGCAACGCCGTGCTGGCAGGCAAGCTGCTGCAAGACAAGCCCGAGCTGGCCAAAGCCTTTTTGCGCGCCAGCAACCGCGCCCTGCGCGAGACACTGCAAAACCCCGATGCCGCGCTGGCCGCCATCAAGGCGCGTGAGCCCATCTTGAACATGGATGTGGAGCGCGAGCGCTGGGCCATCACTCGCCAGTACCTGGCTGCGCCCGAGGTGCACAGCGTGGGCCTGGGCGGCGTGCAGGCCAGCGTGCTGGCCCAGCAAGTAGACGAGGTGGCCGCCGTGTATGGCCTGGCGCGCAAGCCTGCGGCAGAGCGCGTGTTCAACCCCGCCTTTTTGCCTGCAGCGGCTGACCGCAAGGTGGTGGCATGACGGCCCAGCTAACCCAGCCAATGCTGCCCGCTGAGGTGCCGCTGCACGAGCGCGACGGCCGCTACCTGCGCCACGCCATTGCGCTGGCCGACCAGGCCCGCGCACGCGGCAACCGGCCCTTTGGCGCGGTGATTGTGGCGCCCGACGACACGGTGCTGGCCGAGGCCTGGAACGCCAATGGCGAGACGGGCGACTGCACGGCGCACGCCGAGACATCGGCCATCCGCCTGGCCAGCCCGCGCCACAGCCGCGAGGCGCTGGCCCAGGCCACGCTCTACTCGTCGGGCGAGCCGTGTGTGATGTGCGCAGGTGCCATCTTCTGGTCGGCCATTGGCCGAGTGGTGTACGGCATTGACGCCGAGCGGCTGCGCGTGTTCCGCGGCGAGCGGCTGGACCAGCGCGATGCCGAGCTGTCGTGCCGCGATGTGTTCAACACCTCAGGCCACGCCATCGAGTGCATCGGGCCTGCGCTGATTGACGAGGCATCGGCATCGCACCACGGGGCGTGGAAGACTTGATTGCGGCGCAGATTGCTATGTTTTCAATAGCTTCTAGCGCTTTATCCATAAGCGCTAGCAGCCTATTTAGCCTGA
Source organism: Acidovorax sp. 56 (assembly GCF_002749705.1). NCBI lineage: Bacteria > Pseudomonadati > Pseudomonadota > Betaproteobacteria > Burkholderiales > Comamonadaceae > Acidovorax > Acidovorax sp. 56. Next base: position 544,752 of record NZ_PEEV01000001.1, on the reverse strand, counting down.
TTTTTGGCCTGCCTCAGACGCCTTCTCGTCCCCACCCGTTCGGGCTGAGCCTGTCGAAGCCTTGCACGCACGCGGCAAGCCCTGGCTTCGACGGGCTCAGCCCGAACGGATGCAGGGATATCTGAGGCAAGTCGTTAGTCAGGCATTTTCTGGAGATATCAACTACCGATAGCCATAGATCCAGATCGAGCCATCGGCCTTTTCGTAGGGCAACCCCAGCGACTGCAGTGCCTGCTCTAGCGCGGCCTCGCAATCGACCACGGTGGGCGGCAGCAACTGGCCGACATGGGCCAAGTACCTCGGCCGAATGCGCAGCCATTCGATGGAATACAAGGGGTGAATCCCCTCCACCCAGTCGCCCAGGTACCAAACGTCTACATCAAACGTACTGGGCTCTGGCTCAGAACGCAGCACGTCTTTGCGCTGGTACGGCGGAGGAAAAGGCAGCGTATCAATTACGGCCAGCAGCTCGCGCCACTTGGTGTCATTCATCCACGCGCCCAGGCCGCGCTGCGCCAGCGCCTGCCTCACTTGGCGCTTGTGCTTTGCAACGGCGTCCATGCGCAGGTCAGCGGCCACTGGCCAGCACAAAATCCAGCGCCGCACACACCGCCGCCACTTGCGCGGCGGTGCAAGCCTCGGGCGTGGTGCGGGGGCTGTCGGGGTAGACCTCGGTGGTGGTGGTGTAGCGCGCGCCTGTCACGCTGGCGCACAGGCCCCAGGCGGCCAGCTCGTAGCGAATGACGCCGGGCTCCGTCATGGACGAGCCGATGATTTCGTTGCGCTCGTCAGGCGGTGCAATGTGGGTGACGCGGGCCACCGCCTGCAGCACGGCCTGCTGGAAGGCGGGCTGGGGGTTCTCGGTGTCGTCCACCAGATAAAAACCGTCGGGGATGCTGCTGGGCTCAAACGCCTTGCCGTCGCGCGCGGCCACTGCAGGGCGGTATTCGGATTCGTCGGTGTCGGTGGTTTCGTGCAGGTCAATGTGCGCCGCAAATGCGCCTTGCAGGGATGCCACCTGGGCCACCAGCGCCATGAGTGCGGCGGACTCTTGCACCGTGCTGCCGGGGCGAAAGCTGCGGTTGGGGTCGATGGCGTCGTGGTTCCAGCGCTGGATGCGCTCCCAACCCCAGGGGCTGATGCAGGGGGCCACCAGCCAGTTCACGCGGCCTGCATAGCGCTCGCCGTGCTGGTCCACAAACCGCAGCGCGCCCATCACGCCACTGGTTTCGTAGCCGTGCACACCGCCGGTGACCAGCACGGTGGGCAGGCCAGGTGCCCAGGCGCGGGGGCGAATGGCCTGCAGCGCATAGCGCTCATCACCATAGGCCACCTCGCCGTAGCTCGTCACATCAAAGCGGGTGCGCAGCGTATCGACTGCAGCCAGCACGTCATCGGCATAGCTGCGCTGGCGCACTTGGCGCGCGCGCCACTGGGCCAGCTCGGCAGGGCCCCAGGGCTGGCCGGGGGTGCCAATGGGATACGAAGCGGGAGGGAATGCCGTGGCGGGTGCAGTAGTGGGCGCTGTGCTGGGTGCGGTCATGAAAAAAGCCCCGGCGGCAACGCCGGAAGGGGTGTGCGGCGTGTGGCCGGGGCCTTTATTTTGCCGGGGGATGGCCTGGATCCATCAAGCCGGCAGCTCACCCGCTGCGCAGGTTACTTCAGCCACTTGGTGGCGGCCTGCTGGATGGCGCCACGGCTTTCGATCAGGCCCCACACAAAGCCCATCACGCGGGTGTAGTCGGCGTCGTCGGTGGGCACCATGAAGCCCAGGTAGTTCTTGGGCGTCAGCGGTGCGTCCACAAACGCGGCGTAAAGGCGCGGGTCGGCCTTGGCGTAGTGCAGGGCTTCGTAGGTTTCGGTGATCATCACATCGCCCTTGCCTTCGGCGATCAGCGCAGGGATCTCTGCGTTCTTGTCGTGTGTGCTGACCTGGGCGGCCTTGAGGTTGGCCAGCACAAAGGTTTCGTTGGTGCCGCCGGGGTTCTTGATGACGCGCACGGTGGGCTGGTTCAGGGCGTCCACGCTGGTGTATTTGGCCTTGTCAGCACTGCGCACCAGGGCCACTTTGCCAAACGGGGCGTAGCCGGGCAGCATGTCAAACAGGCGCATGCGGGTGACGTTGCGGGTGATGCCGCCCACGGCCACGTCGAACTTGTCGGCCTGCAGGTCTTTGACCAGGTTGGGCCAGGAGGTCTGCACGTATTCGATCTTCACGCCCAGCTCTTTGGCCATGGTTTCGATCACGTCGATGTCGTGGCCCGAAAAGCCCGCATCGGTCTTGATGGCGAAGGGGCGGTAGTCGCCCGGCGTGCCCACGCGGATGGTCTTGGCCTCCATGATCTTGTCGAGCCGGGGGCCTGCCTGCGCCGCCTGGGTGAAGGACAGGCAGGTGATGACGGCGGCAGCGGCGATGGCGAGGAATTTTTTGGGGGTCATTTCAAAAAGGCTCCGAAGAGGACGAGGGTGGAGGGAAAACGCGATAGCAAAAGCACCGTAAGCCAAAGCACGATGAATGCCAATGCGGGGTTACCACGGAGCCTCTTTGCCAACCCACCCATTGCATAGCGCCAGTGCATGCCTGCGATTAGTTTTAATCAATGGATATGGATAGTTGATTGAAATATCCTTCGTTCACTTGTTTAAGCCAACTACCAAGGAGAGCCCCATGAGCAGCAACGAATCGAAATGCCCTTTCCACAGTGCCGCAGGCGCACAGGCAGGCGCCAAGACCGCCGTGGCCCGCCAGTCCAACCGCGACTGGTGGCCCAACCAGCTGAACCTGGGCATCCTGCACCAGCATGCTCCGGCCTCCAACCCGCTGGGCGAAGAATTTGACTACGCCGCCGCGTTCGAGAAGCTGGACTACGCGGCCCTCAAGGCCGACCTGACGGCGCTGATGACCGATTCACAAGACTGGTGGCCCGCCGACTGGGGCCACTACGGCGGCCTGTTCATCCGCATGGCCTGGCACAGCGCAGGCACCTACCGCACAGGCGATGGCCGGGGTGGCGCGGGCACAGGCAACCAGCGCTTTGCCCCGCTCAACAGCTGGCCCGACAACGGCAACCTGGACAAGGCCCGCCGCCTGCTGTGGCCCATCAAGCAAAAGTACGGCAACGCCATCTCGTGGGCCGACCTGATGATCTTGGCGGGCAACGTGGCGCTCGAATCCATGGGCTTCAAGACCTTTGGCTTTGCCGGGGGCCGTGCCGACATCTGGCAACCCGAAGAAGACATCTACTGGGGTGCCGAAGCCCAGTGGCTGGCCACCAGCGACAAGCCGAACAGCCGCTACAGCGGCGAGCGCGACCTGGAGAACCCCCTGGCCGCCGTGCAGATGGGCCTGATCTACGTGAACCCCGAAGGCCCGGACGGCAAGCCCGACCCCGTGGCCAGCGGCCGCGATGTGCGCGAAACCTTTGCCCGCATGGCCATGAACGACGAAGAGACCGTGGCCCTGGTGGCTGGCGGCCACACCTTTGGCAAGGCCCACGGCGCGGGCGACCCTACCCTGGTCGGCGCCGAGCCCGAAGCCGCTGCCATTGAAGTGCAAGGCCTGGGCTGGATCAACCAACTGGGCAGCGGCAAGGGGGTGCACACCACCACCAGCGGCATTGAAGGCGCCTGGAAGCCCAACCCCACCACCTGGGACAACGGCTACTTCGACATGCTGTTCGGCTACGAGTGGGAGCTGACCAAGAGCCCCGCGGGCGCGCACCAGTGGGTGGCCAAGGACGTGAAGCCCGAGCACCTGATCCCCGACGCGCACGACCCCAGCCAAAAGCATGCGCCGATGATGACCACGGCCGACCTTTCGCTGCGCATGGACCCGGCCTACGAAAAAATTGCCCGCCGCTTCCACCAGAACCCGGCCGAGTTTGCCGACGCATTTGCCCGCGCCTGGTTCAAGCTGACCCACCGCGACATGGGCCCCAAGGCCCTGTACAAGGGCCCTGAAGTGCCAGCAGAAAACCTCATCTGGCAAGACCCGCTGCCTGCGGTGGACCACGCGCTGATCGACGCGCAGGATGTGGCCGCACTCAAGGCCAAGGTGCTGGCAACCGGCCTGTCGGTGGCGGAGCTGGTGTCCACCGCCTGGGCCTCGGCATCGACCTTCCGTGGATCGGACAAGCGCGGCGGTGCCAACGGCGCACGCATCCGCCTGGCCCCGCAAAAGGACTGGGAAGCCAACCAGCCCGCGCAGCTGGCCAAGGTGCTGGTGGTGCTTGAAGGCGTTCAGGCCGCCTTCAACTCGGCGCAAAGCGGTGGCAAAAAGGTGTCGCTGGCCGACCTGATCGTGCTGGCAGGCAATGCCGGTGTGGAAGCCGCTGCCAAGGCCGCAGGCCAGGCGGTGGAAGTGCCCTTCACCCCCGGCCGCACCGATGCCAGCCAGGCGCAGACCGATGTGGAATCGTTCGCCGTGCTGGAGCCCGTGGCCGATGGCTTCCGCAACTACCAGAAGAAAACGTTCAGCGTGCCCGCCGAGGCCTTGCTGATCGACAAGGCGCAGCTGCTGACCCTGAGCGCGCCCGAGTTGACGGTGCTGGTGGGTGGCCTGCGGGTGCTGGGCGCCAACGTGGGGGGCGCACAGCATGGCGTGTTCACCCAGCGCGCCGGGCAGCTCACCAACGACTTCTTTGTGAACCTGCTGGACATGGGCGCCGCTTGGAGCCCCACATCGTCCGCCAACGACGTGTTTGAAGCCCGCGACCGCAAGACCGGCGCCGTGAAGTGGACCGGCACCCGCGTGGACCTGGTGTTTGGCTCCAACTCGCAACTGCGCGCCTTGGCCGAGGTGTATGCCCAGGCCGATGCACAGCCCAAATTTGTGCGCGACTTTGTGGCCGCCTGGACCAAGGTGATGAACCTGGACCGCTTCGACTTGAAGAAGTGATTTGGAGAAGTGAGCGGGCATCTGTGAGGGATGCGGCGCAGGGCGCGAAATTGGGTTAACTTCACGCCCCTGCGCTTTGGACTGCCCCTGAAAAGGCAGTCCAATGGATCACCCGGGCTGGCGCAGCAATGTGCCAGCCCTTTCTTCGTCTGGAACTGAACCCATGAACTTCGCTGACCGCCTCAAGCAACTGCCCTCTGCCGCCCACCTCACCTCCTTGCAAGTGCTGGGCGCTGACGGCGCTGTGCTTGCCACCCTGGAGAACAAGCCCGGCCAGGCCGGTTCGCTGGCGCTGTATGCCGCACTGGCCGCGCTGTACGGCGGCCACATCACACCCGCCGCTGCCAGCCTGGGCCTGGAGTGGTATGCCGAGCACACCGCCGATGCCCACGCCCACCCTGGCAAGCACCCCAACATCGACCGCCTGGTGCAGTGGGCCCAGGGCAGCACCAGCTATGCGGTGCGCGTGCAGGCACTGGCCTGAGTGCATTGACCCGATGGCTGTGCGGCCAGCCCAAGCCATCGGAAACACCCTGTAAAGCCGCAAGCGCAGGCGTTTACAGCGCCACAGGGCTGGGGGATGATGAGCGCCCGACCACTCCCCCCACCCAAGGCTCGACATGACCCAGAGCAACGCCCCCGCATCCACCGGCACTGTCACCCTGCACCGCGTGTTGCGCGCCCCGCCAGAGCGGGTGTACCGCGCCTTTCTGGACCCCGACGCCATGGCCAAGTGGCTGCCGCCCCACGGTTTTACGGGCCGGGTGCTGGAGATGGATGCCCGCGTGGGCGGCGCGTACCGCATGCAGTTCACCAACCTGGCCTCGGGCCACACCCATGCGTTTGGCGGGCGCTATCTGGAGCTGGTGCCGGGCGAGCGCATCGTCCACACCGACCGCTTTGACGACACCCACCTGCCGGGTGAAATGCGCACAACCATCACCTTCAAGGCCGTATCGGTGGGCACCGAGCTGGTGGCGGTGCAAGAAGGCATCCCGGCCATGATCCCGACCGAGGCCTGCTACCTGGGCTGGCAAGAGTCACTGCAGTTGCTGGCGCAGCTGGTAGAGGCCAACATTGCGGGCTAGAGCGGGTGGCACTGAAGGCAAGGCAGCCTGATTGGCGACCTGCCTCAGACGCCTTCTCGTCCCCACCCGTTCGGGCTGAGCTTGTCGAAGCCTTGCACGCAGGCGGCAAGCCCTGGCTTCGACGGGCTCAGCCCGAACGGATGCAGGGGTATCTGAGGCAAGTAGCTAATCAGGCAAGGCAGCCCGCCCACCCAAAGCAGCCGGGGTTAATTAGCTCCTTTTTTTATAGCTGCCAGCGCTTATTCCTTGAGCGCTAGCGGCACTTTTTATTCAAAATTCGGTTACCCTCGCAGCCTTACCCTCAGGAATGCACCATGAAAAAACTCAACGTCACCATCCAGCTTGAAATGTCCGTGCCCGACGACTGGGAGCTGGTGGGCACCTCGGAAGGCACCCCTGTGCTCAAGCTGCCCAACGGCACCTTCATGGACGTCGCCATCGAGCCCCTGTTTGCCACCAACCCCGAAGAAACCTGGAGCAGCACCGACGATGACGACGTGCTCAACGACGTGCTGGACATGGTGGACAGCGAATCGGTGACTTACGAGTTCGTCACCCACTGATGTCCTTGTGACGGGGCTGGCGGTGTGCCGCGTCTGCGCCTTCCCACCACATCAAAATTGATAGCTGCCAGCGCTTATAAAATGCGCCCTGGCGGCTATTTTTCTTTGAAGCTGCCTCTGCTCTCCCGCACCCTCACCGCTTCGCCCTCCATGCACCAACCCCACCGCCGCACCCTGCTCACCACCCTGGGTCTTTTGTCTTTGCCGGGCGCCAGCTGGGCGGCCAAGCCGCAGCCCGCCGCGCCCGTGGTGTGGCCGCACGCGCTGCAGGTGCCGGGCGGCGTGGCGCGCCTGTCGCTGGGGCCTGCAGCGCAGCGCCCCCGGGTGCAGGTGCGCCAGGGTGATGCCGATGTGCCGGTGCTGGTGGTGGGCGATGCCATCGAGTGGACAGCGGTGCTCGGCATCCCATTGGCCGCCGCCGTGGGCAGCGCCCACGCCACGCTGCTGGCCGGCGGAGCAGACACCCAACTGACGCAGGCCCGGCAACTGCCCTACACCGTGGCGCCCAAGCGCTATGCCGAGCAGCAACTCAAGGTGTCGCCCCGCACAGTGGATTTGGCGCCCGAAGACCAGGCCCGCTACGAACGCGAGCGCGACCACCAGGCCCGCGTGATGGCCACCTGGAGCGAGCCCACAGGCGGTGCTTTGCCATCGCTGCGCATGCAGCAGCCCGTGCCGGGGCGACGCTCCAGCTCGTTCGGGCTGCGGCGGGTATTCAACGGGCAGTCGCGCAACCCGCACAGCGGCATGGACATTGCGGCCCCCACGGGCACCCCCATCGTGGCCCCGCTGCCTGGCACCGTCATTGACACGGGCGACTACTTCTTCAACGGCGGCACCGTGTGGATGGACCATGGCCACGGCCTGCTCACCATGTACTGCCACCTGAGCAGCATTCAGGTCCGCGTGGGCGACACCGTCCAGACGGGCGAAGCCTTTTGCAAGGTGGGCGCCACCGGCCGCGTCACCGGCCCCCACCTGCACTGGGGCGTGATGCTCAACCGCACCATGGTGGACCCGGCCCTGTTCATTGAATGACAATGCAGCAGCGGCCCTCGGGCCAGCTTTGTGCGTCCTTCAGGTCTTTCACGCCCTTCAACGTTTCGCCACCCTGCCGCTCCGGCCCCTTCACCCGCCACCACCATGCCCAGCACCCGCCCTGCCCCAAAAGGCACACCACAAGCCCTAACCCCCGCCGCCAGGCCCTGGCCCCGTGCAGCGCTGTGGGCCGCGGCATGTGCCGCGCCCCTGCTGGGCACCGGCTGCGCTGTAGTGGCCGTGGCCGATGCCGCCGTGACAGTGGTCAGCACCACCGTGAAGGTGGGTGCCACGGTGGTGGGCACGACCGTTGATGTGGGCGCCGCAGGCGTGCGGGCCGTGGTGGGCAAGGGCGAGGACTGAGGGCTACGCCCCTGCCGCGCCACCCCTCGCTCGGAATACACGCCTCTCACCGCCCTCCCCACGTTTGCAACGGCATGACGACGCAGCCCCCACGCCGCCCCACACTCTCGCGCCCTGCCGCCGCCCCGCGCACAGGCCCGGCCAAAGCCACGCGCCCATCCCCAGCGCCCGCGCGCAGGCCCGTGACCGAGCGCATCGCCCCCGAGGCGGTACAGCTCATCTGCTTTAACAAGCCCTACGGCGTGCTCAGCCAGTTCACCCCCGAGGGGCAGTGGCAGGGCCTCAAGGACTACATCGACCTGCCCGGCGTGTACGTGGCCGGTCGGCTGGACGCCGACAGCGAAGGGCTTTTGCTGCTGACCAACGATGGCAAGCTGCAGGCCCACATTGCCGACCCGCGCTTCAAGATGGCCAAGACCTATTGGGTGCAGGTGGAAGGGGTGCCCGATGAGGCCGCACTGGCCGCACTGCGCCAGGGCGTACAACTCAACGACGGCCCCACCCTGCCCGCCCAGGCCCGCTTGCTGGACCCTGCCCCCGCCCTGGCGCCCCGGGTGCCGCCCATCCGCGAGCGCAAGTCAATCCCGACGGCGTGGCTGGAGCTGGTGATACGCGAAGGCCGCAACCGCCAGGTGCGGCGCATGACCGCCGCCGTGGGCCACCCCACGCTGCGGCTGGTGCGCGCCGCCGTGGGCCCCTACACGCTGGAAGGGCTGGCGCCGGGGGCATGGAAGCAGGTGGCGGTGCAGCGAATGGAGTGAGGGGCACGGCCCCGGGGCGGAAATGACCACGGCCCCACAAGACCTTGGACGTGTTGTAGTGCTATCGAGCGAGCTTCTTTGAACTTGAAATACCCGTTCGGGTTGAGCTTGTCGAAACCCTGCGTAGCGCTTAGGCAAGCCTGTCCTGAGCCCGTCGAAGGACTCAGCGTGAACGCCTTAAGAAGGTCCGTGCCGGATCCATCACAGCAAGACCGTGGCAACCCGTTCAGGCGTACACGTTCACAAACATCCCGGCACTGACGCCACCGGCCACGCGGCCGGAAGCACTGAGCAAGCGGGTATTTTCAGGAGGTGCCGCAGGCGCCACGGCCTGGGTCTGGGATTGGCTGGCCGTGCGAGAGGCTGGGTCGTTGGCCGCCGCCAGATTGCGCCGTGCACTGACCGACCGCTGGCTCGCATCGGCCGACTGGCCACTCAAATCATCGGCCCGGGCCTGCTCTTGGTCGGCGCTGCGCTGGGCGGCCTCGGCCTGGGTTTGCAGGGTTTGCGCCGTTTGCTCAGCCTGCAGGGCTTCGCGCCGAGCGGTCTGCACGGCATACGAGTTGCTGGGCGCGGCTGCGGCGCTGCTGACGGCGGTGACCATGGTGAACTCCTAACGCGCGGGTGGCGTGCGGTGGGGGCTGGGGCAGGATGGGTCAGGCCACAGAGGCCGCGCCCTCGCTGGCTTGGTAGGCACGGCGCACCTGGGCATCGCGCGGGCTGCTGCCGCTGGCACGGTCGGCATTGTTGGCGCCGCTGGCATTGCCCTGCGAGGCCACCGCATTGGCGGCCACAGCGTTGGCTGCCACCGCGTCATCAGCGTCCTGGCGGGCCTGCGCGGCATCACTGGCTTGCTGAACGTTTTCACGGGACTCTTCCCGGGTCTGCTGGGCCGACAGCTCTTGCGCTCGGCGGCTCAGGGTCACAGTGGTTGTGCTGGCCGGGGTGGCGGTGGTGTCTGCCGCCTGCGATGCGTTGCGGTTGCCCACCGTGGCACGGCCCGCAGGCTGCACCCCGTCGGTGGGGTTCACCGCGCCGTAGCGGCTTACAGGGTCGATGCGGGGCTGAACGGAATCCATGGCAGTCTCCTGTTGCAGTGCAGAAAACCAAATCGTCCCGCAATCGGCCCCAAAAGTAAAGGCCAGGGCGGTGAACGCGCCTGGCCTGGGTTCAGGGTTGATGAGCCCCTGGGAGGTCAAATATCCGTTTAACTGCCTGCCGAAACCTCGGCAGGCACATCATCGGCCACCAGGTAGCGCTTGATCAGGTCAAAAAAGCTGTCGTAGAAGCTGTCGGCCGCAATGGTCTCGCTGCCCACCTTGACCAGCGAGTCGCTGCTGGCCGCAATGGGCAAGGACACCGACCCCAGCGCCCCCACCCCCAGGCTGGCCGAGTTATTGGTTTTGCGCAGGGTGTAGCTGTCTTGCAGGGCAGTCACAAAGCCCAGGCTGACCTTGCCGCTGGGAGAGTCGGGCACGCACACCACCCGAATGACCATTTGCAAATGGGTCTCGGCGCTGGGCTGGAAGCTCTTTTTGCCCTCCACCATCTCGGCAGTGGTGGTGTTGATGAGGTAGCCCTGGCTGAGCAAGGCGCGGCGCGAGGCTTCGCAAGTCTGCGCAGGCGTGGCATCAAACAGGCGTGAATAGGTGGCGACCGAGCCAAACTTCTCCTGCGGGCCATAGAACTTGGGCGCAGGGCCGGTGGCAGCGCAGCCTGCCAACAGAGCCGCCACACCAAGGGCGGCCCAGGGCGTCAGTCGCCCCGCCAAAGCCGACAAGGCGCCACCAGCGTGTGCGCGTAAAAGATGCTTCAAAACCGTTTTCTCCAAACTGGGCATGTGCCGTGTGCCGCGCCCTGCCGATGGCTTGTGTGGCCCACCGGTGTGAAAGGGTAGCCTGTTTTTGGGGCGGCCCCATGAAGCCCAGGGCTGTCGCACCCAAAGCCCCCAGCCGCACAGCAAAGAAACCCACCAGGGCAGAGCCCCCTGGGGAGGCGGGAGTTCCCCTTCTTTGCGCAGCACCCGTTCACACCGCCTTGGCTGCGCCACGGGCTGGCAGCCCATTAACGCTATCACTTCAATAGCTGCCAGCGCTTTATCCATAAGCCTTAGCGGCCAAAAACCCTCAACACCCTCAACCCATTTCATCGCTTTTTGGGTTGCACCTTGCCCGGGGCTTTGGCTGGCCCCTTGGCGGCGCCCCTGGCCTGGCCCTTTTGGGCGCCCTTGGTCTGGCCCCTGGCCTGCTCTTTGGCGGGCTCGCCACGCTGGTAAAAAATCTGGCTTTGCAGGTTTTGCGCGATGGGCTTGACCTCGTTGTTCCACTGCGCGGCGTACTCGGGCGTGCACAGGCCCTGCGGCGTGGTGTCGTGCACCTCACGGCTGACCTTGTAGCCATTGGTGGTGCGCTGATAGGTGGCGCTGTAGTTCAGTGCCTGGTTGCGGGTTTGCAGGTTGGGCGGCACGCGGTTGAAGGCCACGCCCGCGCCCAGTTCTACGTCATAGGTTTCGTAGCTGTGGTATCCGTAGCAGCCCGTGCGCCTGCGCGGCAGGTGCTTTTCTTCGGCCTCGGCCAGGCGCGCAATGCCCATGGGCAGGTTCAGCACTGGGGCCAGCACAAAGGCGCCGCGCTTGCCTGCCTGCAGGTACTTGGCGATCTCGAAGGTGATCGAAAAGCTGTAGCTGTCCGACAGCTCCTTGGCGGGGGCCAGGTCGCCCCGGTCCAGCACGCCCTGGCCCTTGAAGCCCCCGCTCGCCAGCATGTTGCGCACAAAGTCGCGCTCGCCGTCGCCCTGCAAATCGGCCATGTAGCTGCGCATCTGGGCGGCAGCCAGCCCCTTGAAGGAGGCCTGCAGGCTGCCCTTGGCGCTGCCATCGGCGGCGATCTGGATGCTGGTGTGTGCGCGCTGCTCCGTCAGGTCGGCACTGCCGGGCGGGATGCTGGCCAGCGCCTTGTCTGCGCCCACATGGATCACCGGCTTGGCGTAGGCGCTGCCGGGCAGGTAGCCAAAGGGCACCTGCTTGGCGGTGGCGTCCAGGTACATCTTGAAATCGGGCAGGTAGTTGATGACGTGGTTGACGGTGGAAACCACCGGCGTGGTGGGCAGGTCATACAGCTCGCCCGCATTGATCAGCACCTGCTCGCTGCGCACGCCCACCGCGGTCAGCAGCGCCTGCAGCAGCGTGGCGTGGTCTTTGCAATCGCCCATTTTGTTGTCGAGCACAACGTCCACATCGCGCGGCACCACGGCCCCCACGCCAATGCAATTGCCGCCGTAGGTGATTTGCGTGGACACCCATTCGTACAGCAGCCGTGCGCGCTCGCGCGGGTCGGTCTGCGCGCCCACGATGGACTGGGCCAGCGCCTCGATGCGCGGTGTGGGCCGGGCCTTGGGCAAGGCGCGCTCGCCATAGGCGCGGGCAATGCTTTCATAGTCGGCAAACGTGCTCGCCAGCAGCACGGGCGATTCGTCCAGCCGCCAGATGCCGGCATCGGCCTCGTCCCAGGCCTTGGGGGTGGTGTTTTGGTAGCGCCACTGGCGCACGGTGGCGTCGCCGTCTTGCACCGGGGGCTGCTCTTGCAGGCCGTGGGCTTCAAAGCGCAGGTTCAGGCCCTTGGGCGCGCGGATGGTGACGCGGCTGTCCTCGTGCACGCCATACGGCGAGAAGCCCTGCACCACCGAGAAGGCGCCCGGGAAGATGGGTTCTTTGTCATCAATGCGGTAGCGCATGCCCACCGAATCGCCCACGGCCAGGTCCGGGAACACCACAGAGATGCGGGTGCGGTCAGAGAACAGGGGCTTGGCGCCATCGCGGCCATCGCTCACCACAGTCTGGTAATTGGTGGGTGGCACCGGTATGCGGCGGCCGTCGGCCTTGAGGGTGTAGGCCTCCAGGATTTGCGCGGTCTGGATGCCTGCGCTGTAGGAGAAGGAGAACGACTTCATGCGCTCCAGCGCGCTGGCGTGGGCCACCTGGTGCTGCGTGGCGTAGGCCACCGAAGACTTGCCATCGGCCGCCACGTCATAGTCCACATGCCACAGTTGCGACACCACGGGCACGCCAGCGGCGGCCCCAGCTGCAGCGGCTGCGGCCTTGGGCGGCGTGGTCTGGGCGCCTGCCCCCACACCCCAAACCGCCAGGGCCCACAAAGCCCCGGCCGAGCAACGGCGACCCCATTGGAGGTAATTGAACATAGTCGGATCGGTTTCCTGTGATTGGTTGGAGGCAGCCCGGGGCGCTGAACGCATCCATCGGGATGGATCGGGCCATCGCCTCTGGTGTCACTCCTGCTGTCGCGGGTATAGCCATTCGCCAGCGGGGCGCCTTGTGCCTGCGCAAAAAAGCCCGCCCAAGGCCCGTCAAGGGCCCAGGCAAGCGGTGGCATCTTAGTGGCGAAGTGGGCCGTTCACCCCGAAAAACGCCGCAAAGAAACATCCAGAAACACAACGGCAAGCAGCGTTAACAATGGCCTCGCGCGCACGGGCGGCACCACGAAAGAAGCCCGTATAGTGGCGCCCCTTTGCCCTTTGAATTGAACAGGTGGTGCAGGCGCTGGCATGTGGGCCGCCGCTGCCGCACGACACCACAGACTTGGATTTTTGTGCCTGTAACGACCCTGCTTTGCCTCGTCATTGCCATCAGCGATGGCGACACCCTCACCGCCCGCTGCAGCCAAGCCGGGGCCTACCGCCCCCTGAAAGTGCGCATTGCCGCCATCGACGCGCCAGAGAGTAAGCAGGCCTTTGGCCTGCGCTCCAAGCAAAACCTGGCGCGCCTGTGCTTCAAGCAGCAAGCCACGCTGCAGCCCCTGCAAAAAGACGACTACGGTCGCACCGTGGCCAATGTGCGCTGCAGCGGCCAGGACGTTGCCGCCGCGCAGGTGAACGCGGGCCTGGCCTGGGTGTACACGCCGTATGCCAAGCAACACCCGCAACTGCAGCCGCTGCAGCAGCGCGCCCAGGCCCAGCATGTGGGGCTGTGGTCGCAAAAGCGGCCCCAGGCGCCGTGGACGTACCGGCATCGGCAGCACCCGCGTTAACTCAGACCTGCAGGCCTGCCCGGCTGTCCTCAGCGCAGCAACGCGAGCACGCCCTGGGGCAACTGGTTGGCCTGCGCCACCATGGCCGAGCCCGCCTGCTGCAGGATCTGCTGGCGCGCCAGGGCTGCAGCCTCGACTGCAAAGTCAGCATCCACAATGCGCGCGCGGCTGGCCGACAGGTTCTGGCTGGTGTTCTGCAGCGTGGACAGGGTGGTCTCCAGCCGCGAAGACTGGGCTCCGATCACTGCGCGCTGGCCGTTGACGTAGTCCAGCGCCCGGTCCACCGCCACGATGGCCTGGGCTGGCGAGAGCGTCACATCCAGCGTGCTGCGCAAGCCCAGCGCACTGAGGTTGACCGCGCCAACCCGGGTTTCCAAAGTCTGGTTGGCATTGGCCCCCACCTGGAACACCTTGCTGGTCGTAGAGCCGCCCGAGGTGGCAATCGCCTCAAACGACTCCGTGAACCCATCCAACACGTTGGTGCCCGATTTGCTGCCGCTGTTGGGCACCGTGCTGGTGGCGGTCTTCACATCCCCGCCATCCACATCAAGCCCCCCGATGGCGCCGGTGTCTGCGTTGTTCAAGTCAAACGCGCCGATGAACGCAGCACCCGCCGCTGCAAACTGGGTCTTGAAATCGGCCGCGCTGGCAAACTGCCCGCTGGACGCGTTGGCCAGCGCCTGGTCCAGGGTGGCGCCGGGGTTGCCGTTCAGGTAGGTGAGCACGTCCTTGATGCCCTCGCCCCCCGCCGCCTTGATGCGGCTGTGCATGTAGCGCGCCGCCGAATAGCTGGCCGAGTAAAAAGCGCTGGTGTTGGACGGCCCATTGACGGCCGCCGCCAGAGCGGCGGCACTGGAGCTGGCCACGTCGGCTTTGACGCGCTCCTCCGCCCCTTGAATGAACTCGGCCGTGCCCTCCACAAACCACAGGTGGTTGCCCGTCAAGTCCTGCCAGTTGGTGGCGCGCGCCATCACGGCGTGCACCATTTCGTGGGCAATGATGCGGTCGTTGTAGTACGGGGCCGAGCCGCCGTTGGGCAGGTTGGGCGGCACAAAGTCGGCCATGTCCACCTGCAAGACGAGATTGGTGCCCCGGCCTTGGGCATCAAAGCCCGTGGCCTGCACGTAGGCCGCCACCCCCCCGGCGTTGTCGGTAAAGCCGGTGTAGCGAATGTCCAGCGCCGCCCCATCGGCCTGGATGCCATACAGGCGGGAGATCAACTGCTCGCTGCTCTCCAGCCAGCTGCCCACGCTGGTCATGCCATCAAACACGGCCAGCTGGTTCTCGTCCCCCACCGCACTGGCCCGGCTGGGGTCAAACACCGCCATGCCGTTGAACTGGGTGGCCAAGGCAGACCGGTCAATCTCTGCCGCCAGCTGCGCCACCTCGGCCTGTATGGCCTGCTTGTCTGAGGCGCTGTAGGTGCCGTTGGCCGCTTGCACGGCCAGCTCGCGAATGCGCTGCAGATTGCCGCTGACGCCAGACAGCGCACCCTCGGCCGTTTGCAAAAGGGACAGAGCATCGTTGGAATTGCGCGCGGCCTGGTTAAGCCCCCGGATCTGGCTGGTGAAGCGCTCGGATATGGCGAGCCCAGCGGCATCGTCCTTGGCGCTGTTGATGCGCAGGCCCGACGACAGGCGCTGTATGGACAAGGCCAGCTCGCCCTGCACACGGCCCAGGCTGCGCTGCGCGCTCTGCGACATCACATTGGTATTGACGCTCAGCCCCATGGCAGTTCTCTTGGTTTGTCTCCAGATAGGCAGCGCGGACCCTAGGAGTCTGCGCGGCAGAAGGCATCGAAGCGAAACGCGCGAAAACCGAGGATCGCGTGGTGCTACCGACAAGCCCAGGGTGGGCCCCTGGGCGCCGGAGGTAGTACCGCGTGAGACCGGTTTATCGTGCGTTGCAGCCGATGCTCCTTCTGCCGCGCAGACTCCTAGCCAGGGGCCCGCAACGACGCATGCTCCACTGCGCCAGCGGCGGTGGCATCTCCCTCTTTGATCGGCTCTGTGAGGGTTATCGGACGCTGGGGCGAAAACTTCTGGGAAATGTGAGGAACGCGCCGCACCAACTTTTCTTAGCAGGTACCCGACATGACGATGGCGCGGCGGAACTCAAGCGTCACGAGCGGCGGTAGGAGCGGCAGGACGTGATCGCACGCCAGTGGTTACAGGTTGCGAGTGGCTGAAACCGGCCAGGAGCAGCCGTTCACTGCAAATGGAAGCGGACGTTCAACGGCCAAGGTAAGCGGCTGGCTGAAAGCCAGTCCGCTTGAGCGCCGAGTTAGACCATCGCAACACCGCTATGCCTGTTTTTCCCTATTGCGGCTTATTGCAACGCCAGCGAAGCATCCGAAGGCCAATCCAAAAGGCACACCTATATAAAGAAACCCTTGAATCCAGAGCGCAAATGCCACGCCCTGAAATACCATAAGACGCTCCCGAGTTTGCCAACCCTGAAACGTTAGCCATATACCGGCAAGCAGCACGGCCAAAACCTGCAGGACACGGCTTAATTCGTCCGTCGCAGCAAGTTTGCGCAATCCAGGTAGTGGAAATGGTTCACCTGAGACATAAGGCCAGACGCCAGCAACCGTGAATAGGACGGGCCATATCAAAACTAAAAAAATCTCAGATTTTCGCTTCATGTCTTTTCTTAGGGACCCAACGGGGAAAACTATAGCTCGCGAGTCGGCAGGCACCGAGATTTCCAACAGTAGCGTGCAGCGAGTCAAAGGCAGCTTACGGGCGGCGCTACTGAAAGTCGGCTCAGGGCCCAAAGCAGCTGTACGCCGCGCCCGAAAGCAGACAGAGGCCCTCAGCTGTTTATTGCGGAACTGCCCTTTGCGCTACGGTTTTTAATACTCTCTCTTTAGCCGTTCGCCATGCCCATTGCATGTTCTCCGACATACGCTGGTCAGCTTGATCAAGCACCCAATGGGCAATGGAGCGCCGAAAGCTCTCTGTCGAATCATTGACTAGCAACTCGTAGGCACAAGCTGCAACACGGTGCTGAATCTCATTAATCCGGCGAAGATGAGTGGGATGTTCTAACTCTTCGCTTTGAGGGGTGTAGCTATCACGGCCAGCGACAGTCAAACAGTGACTAAGTGCCGTCAGAAAGAGAACTTGATGATTGCATGGCAGCGACTCCAGCCATTCCCCTTGAACTTCGTATTGCACCACCTTGTTGCTCCGTTTGATCGTCAGGTTTTGGCCGAATTCTGCCTCACAGAAAACAGAGACAAAGAACTCTTCGCGTTGACTTGCAGGCACTGGCAACAGGAACTGGCATCCAAGGCAAGGTGCCTCAAAGGGATTGCAAGGATTGAAACGCCTTTACAACGGGCCAGTTCCTCATATTCCCCTTCAGCCCGGAAAATCCCGATGTATCGCGCCCACCGTGATGGTGGCTTTCTCAATTCCCATCACAAGGGCCCGCCCAGCAAGCTGCGCCACAAAGCGTTAGCATGCGAATCAATCTCATGCGCGGCTTGTGCTGCCCCTTCACGTGACGTCTTCCACCTCCCTCCCGCCTGTGGCTGCACCAGTCAGCATCTACCGCCACCCCGGTTTTCTCTCCTTCATCAGCGCCCGCCTCATGGCGGTGTTTGCCACCCAGGTGCAAGCCGTGGTGGTGGCCTGGCAGGTGTATGACCTGACGCGCAACCCGCTGGCATTGGCCTACGTGGGGCTGGCGCAGTTCCTGCCCATGCTGTGTCTGCTGTTGCCTGCGGGCGATTTGATCGACCGCTTCTCGCGCAAGAACATCCTGGCCATCAGTTGGGCGGTGGGGGCCTTGTGCAGCGCAGGGCTGTGGTGGCTGTCGGGCCACGGCGCCAGTGGGGTGGCGGGCGTGTATGCCGTGTTGGTGCTGTTTGGCTGCTCGCGGGCGTTTTCAGGGCCCGCGCTGCAAAGCCTGCTGCCCCAGGTGGTGCCGCGCGAACAGCTAGCACAGGCCATTGCGGCCAACAGCATGCTCATGCGCTCTGCCAGCATTGGCGGCCCGCTGTTGGGGGGCGTGCTGTATGCCCTGGGCGGTGGTGAGCTAACCTTTGCCCTTTGCTTTGCCTGCTTTGCCATCGGCACTGCGCTGCTGATGCGCGTGGCCACCGCCCACGCCAGCCCTCTGGGCCCCACGCTGGGCACCATGTGGCAGCGCTTTGGCGCGGGCATCCAGTTCATTCGCTCGCGCCCCATCATCCTGGGCACCATCTCGCTGGACCTGTTTGCCGTGCTGCTGGGCGGCGTGGTGGCCCTGCTGCCCATTTATGCCAGCGAGGTGCTGCACGTGGGCCCGGCGGGCCTGGGCGCGCTGCGCAGCGCCGTGGCGGTGGGCGAGGTGGGCGCGGGGCTGTACCTGAGCATGCGCCCCTTCAACCGCAAAGTGGGCCGCACCATGTTTATGGCCGTGGCGGTGTTCGGTCTGGCCAACTTGCTGTTTGCGGTGTCGACCTGGTTCTGGCTGTCGTTTGCCGCGCTGCTGGTGGCGGGGGCGGCCGACATGGTCAGCGTCTACATCCGGGGTGCGCTGGTGCAGTTCTCCACCCCCGACCACATGCGCGGCCGTGTGAATGCGGTCAACATGCTGTTCATCGGCTCGTCCAACGAGCTGGGCGAGTTCCGCGCAGGCACCAGCGCCGCGTGGCTGGGCGTGGTGCCTGCGGCCGTGCTGGGCGGCTTGTGCACCCTGGGCGTGGTGGGCGGGTGGACGCTGGGCTTCAAGCAACTGCGCACGGTGGACCGCTTTGAAGAGGCGGCCGAGGCCACTGGCGCCAGTAGCACGGCTGGCAACGCTCCATAGGCGCCACAAAGAACCGTCGCCAGAAGGCGACGCACAACGGGTCCCACAACGCAGGCCCCAAGCAGGGCCCAGAGCCCGCCCATCTGCATCAAAGTGCAACCGCTGCAGCGGCCTTCATGTCCCGCAGGTAAAGCCTGTGGGCACGGGCTTGCATGCCACGGGCAAGGTGCGGCAGCATAGGCGCTGAGCCCTTGGAACCTGTTCATAGATGTCCTGCGTGAGGCCCCATGACCCCTTCTTCCGCGCCCCCCACCGCCATCGCCCGCCGCACCTTGCTGGTGGGCCTGCTGGGTTTGGCCGCTTCGGGCGCATCGTGCACATCTAGCGCGCCACGCCCCGCCCGCAGCGCACACGCGGCACCACTGCCTGCCAGCGCCACGGGCCCTGACACCTGGGGAGTGGCCGACGAGCGCACCACCGCGCGCCTGCTGGACCGTGTCACCTGGGGTTGCACGGCGCGGGGCGCGCACGCCCTGGGCGCACAGGGCACCAGGGGCATCGGCGCCTACCTGGCCCAGCAACTGCGCGCGGGCACCACTGCGGCACTGCCTGCTGCCGCCCAGGCGCAGATCGACGCCATGGTGATCTCGCGCACGCCTATCGAAGCCCTGGCGCTCGATATGGAAGCCCGCCAACGCGAGGCCAAGGCACGCCCAACCGAAGACGAGCGCAAGGCCGCCCTGAACGCCTGGCAGCAAGACATGCGCGCCCTGCAGCAAGAGGCAGCCACCCGCCACGTGCTGCGTGCGCTGTACTCCCCCACCCCTTTGCGCGAGAAGATGACCTGGTTCTGGATGAACCACTTCAACGTCTTCGCAGGCAAGGGCAACCTGCGCGCTCTGGTGGGCGACTACGAAGAGCGCGCCGTGCGCCCGCATGCGATGGGGCGCTTTCGCGACCTGCTGGGCGCCACCGTGCGCCACCCGGCCATGCTGCACTACCTGGACAATGCCCAGAATGCCGCAGGCCGCATCAACGAGAACTACGCCCGTGAGCTGATGGAGCTGCACACCCTGGGCGTGGACGGCGGCTACAGCCAGCAAGATGTGCAAGAGCTGGCGCGCGTGCTCACCGGCGTGGGCATCTCGCTGCGCCCGCTGGGCGACGAGCCACCGCGCATGAAGCCCGCACTGCGCCGCCACTACGTGCGCGAAGGCCTGTTCGAGTTCAACCCCCAGCGCCACGACTGGGACCCCAAGACGCTGCTGGGCCAGCCCCTCAAAGCCGAGGGCCTGGCCGAGGTGGACGAGGCGCTGGACCGGCTGGCACGCGCCCCGGCCACGGCACGCTTCATCACCCGCAAGATCGCACTGTTCATGGTGGGTGACCAGCCTACGCCCGCGCTGCTGCAGACCCTGGCCCGCACCTTCGAGCGCACCGATGGCGACATTGCCGCCGTGCTGCAAGCACTCTTTGCCACCGCAGAATTTCGCGCATCGCTGGGCCAGCGGTTTCGCGACCCGGTGCACTACGTGCTGGCCAGCCTGCGCCTGGCGCATGGCGACGCGGTGTTGCCCAGCGTGGAGCCCGCACTGGGCTGGCTGCAGCGCCTGGCCGAGCCCCTGTATGGCCGCGCCACGCCCGACGGTTATCCGCTGGACGCTGCCGCGTGGTCCGGGTCGGGGCAGATGGCCAGCCGTTTTGACATCGCCCGGGCCATTGGGGCTGGGGGCGCCGGAGGTGCTGGCACCGCCGTGGCGGCCCCGGCACCACCGGACATGGGCATGGTCCCGTCGCGCGCGCCTGCGGCGTCTTCTGCACCACCGGCTGCTGCCCGCACGCCCCCACCCTTGGCGCAAAGCGCCTACGTGCAGGCCATGCTGCCCAGCCGATCGGCCGCCACGCGCCAGGCGCTGGAGCAAGCCACATCCCCGCGCGAGTGGAACCTGCTGTTCCTCGCGTCGCCTGAGTTCATGTACGGGTGAGGACACCATGGCGCACATCCCCCTGAGTCGTTTAGCGCCCCGGGCCAGAGCGTGCAAATCCATGTGCCGCCATCGAAGCCATACGCCCGGCTATTGAAAGGACTGTTCCATGCTTCGCAGGCACCTTCTACAAGCCCTGGGCGCCAGCACGCTGGCCGTTGGCAGCGCGGGCGTGCTGGCCGCACCACAGGCACAAGATGTGCGCTTTCTGCTCGTGTTCTTGCGTGGTGGATACGACTGCGCCAGCCTGCTGGTGCCCACGGGCAGCAGCTTTTATTACGAGTCGCGGCCCAACATCGCCATTGCCCGCCCAGGGCAGCAGGGCAGTGCCCTGCCCCTCACGCCCGACTGGGGCCTGCACCCTGCGCTGGCGGGCTCAATGCTGCCGCTGTACCAGCAGGGCCAGCTGGCGTTTGTGCCCTTTGCGGGCACCGACGATCTCTCGCGCAGCCACTTCGACACGCAAGACAGCATGGAGCTGGGCCAGCCCGTGGGTGGGCGGCGCGACTACCGCTCCGGCTTTCTGAACCGGCTGGTGGCCGAGCTGAACCCACGCGCTGGTGCCAGCGCCCCGCCGCTGCAACCCATGGCCTTCACCAGCACCCTGCCCCTGGTGCTGCGCGGCGCGGTCGATGTACCCAACACCTTGCTCAGTGCAGGCGCTGGCCGGGGTGGCGTGGATGCACGGCAGGCCCAGCTCATCGCATCCATGTACCAAGGCACGGCACTGGCAACACCCGTGGCCGAAGGCTTTGCCACGCGGGACGAAGTGGCCCGCACCATGCAGGGCGAAATGGAAGCCGCCAGCCGCAACGCGCTGAGCACCAAGGGCTTTGAGGGCACGGCCCGGCGCATGGCGCGGCTGATGCAGGCGCGCTACCAGATTGGTTTTGTGGACGTGGGCGGCTGGGACACCCATGTGGCGCAGGGGGCCGCCACCGGGGCGCTGGCCAACCGGCTCGAAGAACTGGGCCAGGGCCTGGCTGGCTTTGCCGACGAAATGGGGGCGGCCTGGAAGTCCACCGTGGTGGTGGTTGTCAGCGAGTTTGGCCGCACCTTCCGCGAAAACGGCAACCGGGGCACTGACCACGGCCACGGCACGGTGTTCTGGGTGCTGGGCGGCGCCTTGCAGGGCGGGCGCATCGCGGGCGAACAACAAGCACTCACGCCCACCACCTTGTTCCAAAACCGCGACTACCCCGTGCTCAACGACTACCGCAGCGTTCTGGGCGGGCTGTTTGCGCGCCTGTACGGGCTCAACGCAGCGGCTGTGGCGCGGGTGTTTCCGGGAACCAAGGGGGCGGATTTGCGGCTGGTTTAGGGCGGCGTGGGGTTGCACACCCTGCGGTGCGCAACACCCATTGCTACATTTTCAATAGCTGCTAGCGCTTATTCGATAAGCGCTAGAGCCCATTTTTATTGAAAGACCTCGCCACCTTCAAGCGTTGAAGGTGCCCGACAGCAACTCAGGCAACCGCTCCACCCCCATCCGAAAGCCGCACGCCTGCGCGTGGCCGCCGCCGCCCATGCTCTCGGCCAGGGCGATGCAGTCAAAGTTGCGCTGTGCACGCAGGCCCGCCTTCACGCCCTTGTCGCTGGCGCTCCACATCAGCGCAAACGTGCCCGTCTTGGCCGAGAGAATGTCGCCCACCAGGCTATGGAACATGCCCGGCGCATTCACCATCAGCCCGGTGATGCCGTTGAAAACCAGGGGCTGCGCGCCCTCGGCAATGTCGTGGGCCATCTTGCGGTACTTCTCGTCCATGGCGCCGCCACGGGCCATGAAGGCGTCCAGCTGCTCGGGCGTGAAATGGGCGATCTCCTTCCAGCGGGCGAAGTCCTGGCCCTCCATATCGAGTGCCGAGAGGAAGGCCGCGCTTTGCGGAAACTCCCACTTCCAGATGTCGCGGTCTTCCACGTACTGCAGCAGCGCGGGCACGGGCTGCTCTGGGTGAAAGAACTCCCAGGCCAGGCGGGCGCCCGACTTGCTCATGTCGAAATGCACCACGCCGCAGCGGCAGGCAAAGCCGGTGAGCTTTTCCGCCGCGCTCTTGTGGTGGTCCAGCATCACCAGCTTGGCCGCCTGCGCGTCGATGGCGGTGAGGATGTCGGCGGAGAAAGAGAAGTCGAGGATGTACACCGCACGCCCCGCCAGCGCAGGCAGGTCGGCCACGGTTTGCACGTCGCCGTGGTCCAGCCCCACGTATTCGGCCCGGTCGCCGTAGTAGAGCCACGCGGCCAGCGCGGCGCCAAAGCCGTCAGGGCACCGGCGGCCATGGTAGAGCACCAGCGGAGAAGGGTCGTCTTGGCTGGGGGCAACCAGCAGTTGCAGGGGAAGAATGGTTTTTTTCGTCATGACCCTGCGATTGTCGCCTGCACGTTGCCTGGTTTTCGCCTTGGACAAGCCATGCGCGGCAAGGCCAGCAAGCCAGGGCATGCCAGGCAGCCAGGCCTTACACGGGCAGCCAGCGCCACCAAAAGGGCTTGCGATCTTCCTTCGCACCGCACGCTTGCAGCAGCGCAACGAACTCGCTGCGCTGGTAGCGGCGTGCCGCTTCCAGTGGTGTCATGTCGTCAAAATCTGAGCGCAATTGGGGGTCAGCGCCATGCGCCAGCAGATAGTGCGCAATCTCGCGGTGACCATGGATGAGGCTGGCCACCAGTGGTGTGCACAAAATCTCGGGGTGCTGGTAGTTGGGGTTCACGCCCGCACTGATGTGGTGGCGCACCAATGCCAGATCGCCCGCCACAGCGGCGGCATACATGTCTTTCCAATCTCCAGCAGACATCCCTGGGCATCCTTTCTGCAACACGATCGGGTCAGTGTAGTGAGTGCCGCGTGCGGCACAATCCGCGCCTTCCCTGATAACTTGCCCGCAACGCTCGTCGCCTTTTCAACGCCCATGCACACACCATTGCACATCCTCCGGCAAGACGAGCACCTGGTGGCCGTCTACAAACCTGCGGGCTGGCTGGTGCACCGCACGGGGCTGGATGCAGGCGAGACGCGCTTTGTGATGCAGACCCTGCGCGACCAACTGGGGCAGCATGTGTACCCCGTGCACCGGCTGGACAAAGGCACTTGCGGCGTGCTGGTGATGGCGCTGCACAGCGATGCGGCGCGGGCGCTGTCGCAGGCGTTTGAGCAGCACGCCACCCACAAGCGCTACCTGGCCATGGTGCGCGGCTGGGCCCCCGCCGAGGCCGAGGTCAACCACCCCCTGCGCCCCGACGACGCCCCGCCCGACGCCCCCGTGCAGGACGCCCACACCCGCTTTCGCACCCTGGCCCAGCTGACCCTGCCGCAAGCCAGCGACCCGCGCTTTGCCACCACCCGCGCCGCGCTGGTCGAGGCCGTGCCCACCACCGGCCGCCGCCACCAGATACGCCGCCACCTCAAGCACCTGGCACACCCCATCATTGGCGACGCCACGCACGGCAAAGGCCCCCTCAACCGCTGGTGGGCCGACCGCCTGGGCCAGCAGCGGCTGTGGCTGCATGCGTGGCAGCTCAGCCTGCCGCACCCGGTAACGGGCGAATGGCTGCAATTGCACAGCGGGCTGGCGCTGCCTGCCATGGCCCAAGACACGCCCCAGCCTGGCGGGCCTGCCACCACGCCAACGGCAGACTGGCAGCGCTTGCAAACCCAGTGGCCTTGGGAATGGTTGCCACCTGCGCGCCAAGCCGCAGCCACGGGCCCGGCCTGACGCGCCCCCCCCGGGACGGCTACCATCGCGCCAGCCCACAGCCCAGCCCGCTTTGCTCCACACCATGCCCTTTCCCCCCGTGCACCTCACCCACCTGGCAGCACTGGCCCACCGCCTGCCCGCCACCTGCTGGCTGGCTGCCGCACTGCAGCGGGATGCGGCATCTTGGGCCGATTTGCCCGTGTGGTGGGTGGACGGCGACCTGGACCTGGCCGCGCTGGAACTGTGCGCACAGCCCAGCACCAGCGCCCCTGGCGAGTGGCAAGCGCCCATCCCTGCTGCGGCCTTGCCCGCCACCCCGCCGCACCCCGAGGGGGCCTTGCTGTGGGTGAACGGGCATTTGCACCTGCAAGGCGCCTTGACCACGGCCATGGCGGGCATTCCCCCTGCCCACACACCGCTGCCCGTGCACGCGCTGGTCATGGGCGATGCGCGTATGACCAGCGCTGTGCTGCAATGCGTGCATCTGCATGTGCAGGGCGACCTGGCCGTGCAAACGCTGCTGTGGAGCGATGGCGCGCCAGGCGGGCTGACGGTGCTGGGGCAATGCACCGCCCAGGCGGGCCTGTTCACCCGGGGCAGCGCGCAGCACTGGAACAAGCCGCCCCATCTGGAATTTGCGCTGCAAGACCCACCGGGCCTCCAGCATGAACAGCCCATGCACGCGCACCATGAAACAGCAGACCATGAAACGCTGGGCCTGCTGCTGCCACCACACTGCCTGGCCGCCGACGACGCGGGCACCGGCAGCCTGGCCCAGCTGCTGGACCCTGCCGCCGTACTGCGCGCCGCCAAGGCACAACAGCCCCTCACCCAGCCCACAGCGCTGGTGCATGCACTGCTGCCGCCACTGCCCACCCCTGGCTTGTTCGCCGACGAGACCATCAGCGCCGCGAACCTCCTGGCCGCCGTGCGCTCGCCCGTCATCGCGCACAAAGAGCACACGGCAGCGGGCTGGTTTGGGCAAACCGACTTTTCGCTGTGCCGCCAGCATGTGGACGCCGACGGCGATGCGCGGGACGACAGCGTGTTCATCACGGTGTGGAAGCAGTGGGACTTTTACCTGGCGGTGGACCGCCCGGAGCGCAACCAAGGCTGGCTGGGCAGCGCCCTGGCCACGCTGCAAGGGGTGCTGAAACGGGGGAGGCAACATCCACCATCGCCCAGCGCTCCACCCAGCGTGCCTTCCACGGCATCGACCAAGGCGGCGTCTGCAGGCCCGCTCACCCTGCTGTACCGCCCTTACCACCAAGGCGAGCCCGGCGACTGGCAAGCCTTGCTGCCGCCCGATGCTGCCGAAGCACCTGAAAACGCACAGGCCTGGCAAGCCTGCCAACAGGCCTGGCGCGGCGTGCTGGACTATGTGCGCAAAGGCACGGCCCAGGCCCGCGCCCGCTACCCGCTGTGGGCACAGTTGCAGGCCGAGATCACCCCGGCGCGGCTGGAGGCCTTGACCTCTGGCCCCCTGTTCACCGAGCACTACAACGACTGGTGGGACGCTGAGAAAAACGGCTTTTGGGCCGGGCAGCTCTGGATCGGGGCGCGCCAGCCTTGCCTGCACAAAGGCGAGCCCTGGGGCCGCGCCTTCAAGCTGAGCTGGCAAAACGGCGAAGACGGCCCCGGCGACCCGCCCGACGATGCCCACGCCGCCTACCAGCTGGACCTGGACGAAGCACGCGAAGGCCCACCGCAGGTGCTGGTGCAGTACACCCAGCGCCAAAGCGAAAGCCGCAGCCCCCTGCCCCCCTGCGCGGCAGACCACCTGGCACGGCTGCTGCGCCTGGTCCGCCAGGCCCAGGCGCACATTGAAAGCCGCTCGGCCACGCTGCAAGCCGCTGGCCCCGCCGCCACCGTGCCCGCACTCCCGCTGCTGGCCACGCCCCCACTGCCGCCCAACCTGCCCGACACCGCCGTGTTTGGCCCCGAAGGCATGGAATGCTCGGGCCTGTGGCAAAGCCGTGGGCAAGACTATGTGCGCACCGTGCGCGCGCACCTGCAGGCCCCACAAAGCCCGGTGGACGGCACCTTGCCCAGGGGCGATGCCCCTGTGGCCGGGCAGGCCAGCCTCCCGTCACCCTTTCACGTGGCGGATGACGCCCCCGCCCTGCCCGAAGACCCCCGAACCCCGCTGGCCGATGCCGTGCTGCAGCTGGCGCGTGCGGTGCACCAGCACGCAGACGGGGAGCTGTCTGCCCGCTTTCGCCAGCGCTTTGCCTTTGCGCCCGATGCGTTTGCCGCGCACGCCTACCGCGCAGGCCAGGCCACCGGGCCCGCGCTGCTGCTGGGCAGCGGGCCCAACGGCAGCCGCGTGGTGGTGCGCACAGTGCAGTCTGGCCAACCCCAGTGGTGGTTGCTGCAGGGCCTGCAGGCCGAGCCCCTGCCCGGCCTGCATGGCGCAGGCCGCTCGCCCAACCACCAGTGCTTTGCCCGCTGCGACGGCACCCACATCACCACCCACGCGGGGTGGGACGGCCCGGTGATCGCCCGCTTTGCATTGCCCCAGGGCAACGAGGGCATACCGCCTGCGCTGGGCTTGGCGGCTGGTGCGGCAGGCCAGGCGTGCGACGAACTCATCCCCTTCAACAACGGCCAGCGCGTATTGCTGCGCAACAGCACCGGCGTGTACCTGCTCACGCCAGATGCCGTGCAACGCCTGCACCCCCTGCAATGGGACGAAGACGGCCCCTACACCTGGGCCAAGAATCAACAGGCCTGCCCCGACGGCCACATGCTGCGCCTGCACATGGTGCACATGGCCTTGTCTGCCGACGAGCGACACATCGCCGTGGGCGGCCAGGACAGCGCGCATATCGTGATTCAGACCCAGACCTCCATTCAGGCCGAGGCAAGGGTGCTTGCGCGCTACGCCCCCCTGTCTGCCTACCCTTGCCACGCCACCTTCACGCACACCACCTTCCCGCATGAATCGGCCACGCTGCTGGCCAGCGCATGCCACCTGTACGCAGGCAGTACCGGCGTGGCCCCGGTCCACAGCCTGGGTACGCCAATGCAGCCTGCAAGGGGCGATCTGGCCCTGCAAGCCATCCAGACGCAGTGGCGAATCGAGGCATCGGCCGCAGTAGCCGGGTTGGTGGTGCTGGGCGATGCGAACGGCACGCTGCACGGGCTGGACGACACCGGGCAGCCCCTGTGGCACCACCACATTGGTGGCGCGGTGGCCGCCATCGACCTGGCGCCGGACGGCAGCACCCTGATCGCCACCAGCCACAGCGGGTATCTGGTGCTGCTGCAGCGGGTAGAAACCGGCCCGGACCCCTATGCCATCGGCAACTCGGACTACGCCGAAGTGGGCCGCTGGATTTTCTGGGAAGACCACGCCGCGCCACTGCACTGGTAACAGCCCTGCATTGCCCCCCAAAAGGGAGAGCAAAACACATCTGGGCGCCTGCATTTGTGGCTTACCATGCCGGGGCGGTCCCATCCCGAGACCTTTACAGGAGGCCCCATGGCCAAAGGCGAACAGCGCAGCAACAAGATGGCGAAGAAACCCAAAAAGGACACTTCCCTTCCCAAAGAATCCAGCGGTTCCGACCGCCCCATGCCACCGACCACCACGGTGCTCCCCAAGGGCAAAGACAAAAACAAGTAGCCCCCAGCGAGTGGCCGCCAGACAAGGCGGCAGAGGCAGCCAGCTTCTGCCAATAGTCAGCAGCCACCAGGCAACGGAAAATAGCTACTAAAAACATAGCTGCCAGCGCTTATTGAATAAGCGCTGGCAGCTATTTTTGCTTCAGGCCTCGCTCGCGCCCCTGCATCACAGGGCGAGCCGCTCCACCCACTGCGCCACGGGCTCGGGGCGCCCGAACAGGTAGCCCTGGTACACCATGTCAGGCTGGCGCTGCTCCAGAAATCGCACCTGCTCGCGGGTCTCTACGCCTTCGGCCACCACGCGCAGGCCAAAGTGGCTGGCCACCGACAAAATGGCTTCGACCAGCGCACCGTCGTCGGCATTGGTGGGCGCCTCGGTCACGAACGAGCGGTCAATCTTCAGCTCCCGGATAGGCAGCCGCTTGAGGTAAGCCAGCGACGAGTAGCCCGTGCCAAAGTCGTCCAGCGCAAACTCCAGGCCCATGGCCACCAGCTCGCGCATCTTGGCCACCGCGTCGTCAAAGTCTTCGATCACCAGGCCCTCTGTCACTTCCAGCGTGAGCAGCGTCGGGTCGGCCCCCGTGGTGGCCAGCAAGGCACGCAGGTTGGGCACAAAACTGGCTTGGCGAAACTGCCGCGCACTGAGGTTGACCGACATGCGCAAGCGCCGCTGGCTGAAGGCAGGCATGGCCAGCACCGCGCAGGCCTGCGCCAGCACCCAGTCGCCCAGGCCCACAATCAAATCCGACTCTTCCGCCACCGGGATGAACACGCCGGGCGGCACCAAGCCATCGCGCGGGTGCTGCCAGCGCACCAGCGCCTCGCCCCCGGTGAACTCGCCACGCCCATCCACCTGCGGCTGCACGTACAGCCGCAGCTCCTGCGCGCCGATGGCGTGGCGCAAATCGCGCTCCAGGTGAAAACGCTGGGCCGCCACCTCGCCCATGCCTTGCTCAAAAAACGCCGCGCGGGCACCGCCCCCGTGCTTGGCGCGGTGCAGCGCCGTTCCTGCCCGCCCCATGGCGTTCAGTGGCAGGTCATCCATCCCCTGTGGGTACAGGGTGATGCCAATGCTGGCCTGCAGCTGTGCCTCTTCGGCCGCGTCGCCCGCCTGCAGCCCCAGGGGCAATGGCTGGGCCAGGGCCTGCGCCACCTGCTCGGCAAACACCAGGGCGCGGCGGCCTGCGGCGGCGGCATCGGCGCTCAGGCCGTGCAGCACGATGCCAAACTCGTCCGCCGCCACGCGCACCAGCAGGTCCTGCCCGCCCAGGCATTCCGACAGGCGCAGCGCCACCGCACACAGCAGCCGGTCGCCCATCTCGCTGCCGCGCGCATCATTGAAGGTGGTGAAGCGGTCCAGGTCCAGCAACAGCAGGGCATTCAAGGCATCCGGGGCGCGCTGGTGGCGCGCCTGCAGGCCGGTCAGCCGCTCGATCAGCATGGAGCGGTTGGGCAGGCTGGTGAGCGGGTCGAAGTGGGCCAGGCGGTGGATTTCTTCGGCCGCGCGCTTGCGCTCGCTCATGTCCTGCTTGAGCTCTACGTGGTGGCTGATGCGCCCATCGGGCTGCCGAATGGGCGCCACCACCACGCTCTCCCAGATGGTGACCCCGTCCTTGCGCACGTTGGCCTGCTCGCCCGCCCAGCTCTCGCCACGGGCCAGGGTCTCTTGCAGGCCCGCAAGCTGCGCCGGGGCCAGCCCGTTGCCCGAGAAGGCCGAAGACAACTGGCCAATCACCTCGCTGCGCGCATAGCCGGTGCGGGCCACAAAGGCGTCGTTCACAAATTCGATGCACCCTTGCAGGTCGGTGATGACGGTGCTCTCGGGGCTTTGCTCTACCACGCGCAGCAGTTTGCGCAGCTCGGTGTCTCGCGCGGCCAAGTCGGCCGCCATGTCCTGGGCCTCACCCACACGGCCCAGGTAGCTGCGCCGCGACAGCAGCGTGGCCGTGGCCGTGAGCCCCACAATGCCCGCCAGGTAGGCGGCATAGGCGTAGTGGTTGTTGGGCGGCGTCACAGGCAGTGCGCCCCGGGCATCGGCCCAGAGGAAGAAGCCAAACAGCCCGCCCGTCAACGCCAGCAAGCACATCGTGGCCCGCCCACCCAGCAGCCAGCCGGACAGCACGATGAGCACGGGGTAGTTCAGCAAATTGGGGCCTTTGACGCCCCCATTGCCCGCGGCCACCAGCGACACAAACACCCACACGCCCCACACCAGCACATGGGCGGCAAGCAGCCAGCGCCGCAGGTGCACCAGGGCCAGCGCCGCCACCCCCACAAGCCCGGCGCACAGGTTCAAGACCACCCTGCCCCACTGCACCGGGTCGTCTCGCAGCAGCAGCAAGGCGACCAAACAGCCAATCAGGGTGACAGCCCATCCGGTCACCTGCACCAGTTTGCGGATGGTGGGATCGCTCTGATCGGATGCGCTCAGGAGTGAAACGTCTGCCATGGTGGGTGGTTTGGACAATCGTTCCATCCTAACGCCGCCCCCCAGGGCCGCAGCCGGGAATCCACTGATGTGACGTGGAGATGCAACGCGGCAGCAACCCGCTGGCCCGCCCACGCAGGGGCCAGGGGCACGAGGCAAGAGGCGCTACAGGGGCGGCTTACTCGGTCGCAGCGTCGCCCGATTGCGGGTCGCGCCGGCCGGTGCCCTTGCCGCGGGCTTTGGTGCGGGCTTCCTTCTTGGCAGCGCGTTCAGCGTCTTGCGCCTGCCCGGCGGCCAGCCAGACTTCAAACTCTGCGGGCGTTTCCAGGGTAATGCGGCCCAGCGTGGCGGTGCGGAAGTCCGTCATCACGATCTCGGCCGTCTTTTGCAGGTTGACCCGGCCGCCACCCAGCATGGCCCCCCGCTTGCGGCCGATGGCTTCGAGCAGTTCTTCGTCGTGCATCTCGCCCACAGCGCCCGCAGGCAGACCGAGCTTGTAGCGCGCCTCCAGCAAGGGCGCGTAGTGCTGCTGCAGACGGCGCAGCAACTCCAGCGCCACCAGCTCTTCGTCGTAGGCGTTGCGGCCCACGGCGCCGCTGGCGGCCAGGTTGTAGCCGCTCTCGGGCACGATGATGCGGGGCCACAGCATGCCGGGGGTATCCCACAGGTAAAAATCGTCGGCCACCGTGATGCGCTGCTCCAGCTTGGTAATGCCCGCTTCGTCGCCCGTCTTGGCCTGGCGTTTGTTGCTCAGGGTGTTGATCAGCGTGGATTTGCCCACGTTGGGCACGCCGCAGATCAGCACGCGCATGGGCTTGGCCATGCCGCCCCGGTTGGGCGACAGCAGGTGGCAGGCGTCAATGAGCTTGCGGGCGGGGGCGGGGTCAGAGGCATCAAGCGGCACGGCGCGCGTTTCGCTCTGGGCGTTGTACCAGTCCAGCCACAGCGCGGTGCGTTCGGGGTCGGCCACGTCCTGCTTGTTGAGCACCTTGAGCTTGGGCTTGTGGTCGGTGATTTCGGCCAGTAACGGGTTGGCGCTAGAGCCCGGCAGGCGCGCATCCAGCACCTCAATCACCACGTCAATGTCCTTGATGCGTTCGGTGATGGCTTTTTTGGTCAGGTGCATGTGACCGGGGAACCACTGGATGGCCATGCGGGGGGTACTTTCTGGTGTTTTCGGGGCTAAAAGCCGGCTCAGGGTACTGAACGGGCTCCTGGAAGAAGGGGGCAAGGATAATCGCGGTCCGGGTTCACCGGCCATTCACTGGCGTGTTCCAGGCAAAAACCGTTCATTCCCGCCCCGCTCACCCCCACGCCCACTTCAGGTTCGACATGTCACCACGCCCGCCCTCTGCCCCCACCCCAACGCCACCCAGCAAAGCCGACAAGGAGATGCTGTTCAAAGGCGTTACCTGCGCACTGATCGGGCTGGTGATTGTGCTGGCGCCCTACGTTGCCCGCTCTGGCAGCGTGCGCGAGTTGATGGGCCAAGTGGCTGCGGTAGGCTGGTTTGCGCTGGTGCTGGGCGCGGCGTTCATCGTGCAATACGTGGTGCGCCGCGTACGTGCGGGCGCCCATCGGCAATGAGCACGTTGCCTGCCAGCGGTCCCGGTGCTGGCACCACCGCCCAGGCCACCGACGGGCCCAGCGCCCTGGCGATGTTTGCGGTGCTGCAGTCGCAGGCGCTGGTCCAGGGCGTGCCCCTGCGCCCGCCGCCGCCAGAGCCCACCACCTGTTGCGGCCGGGGCTGCAATGGCTGTGTGTGGGAGGGGTTTCTCAGCGCTGCCGAATACTGGCGGCAGGATGCTTTGCAGGCGCTGAACGGCTAGCCGATTCAAGCAAAAAATGGATCTAGCGCTTGACTAATAAGCGCTAGCAGCTATTTATTCGATAGCAAAACGCCCTGCATCCAGACTCAGCCCAAGCCTTCCACGGCCATGTACTGCTCGCGCCAGGTTTCAAACGGCAGGGTGTCGGCCGCTTCGATGGCTTTTTGGGCGGCGATGGATTCGTCGCTCATGGCCAGGTAACGCGCCTGCTGCTCTGCGCTCCAGGGCAGGGCCAGCAAGGCGTCGCGGGCGTGCTCGGATTGGCGGAAGGCAAACCCCTCGAAGCTGCTGGCGTGCTGCTGGGCCATGGTGTCCAGCACACGGGCCGATGGCGTGCGCTCTGGCGCCTGCATGAGCGCACGGGCGTCGCGCAGCGCGGCGCTGTAGTCGGTGGTGCCGTGGGTGGCGTCCAGCGCGGCGGCCAAGGGCTCGCACGCGGCCAGCACTTCGTCGCCCCAGGTGGTCAGCGCCACGTTCTGGCCATTGCGCTGCAGTTGCAGGCCGGGCTCGCGGCCACGCTCGGCCGTCAGGTGCTGGTTGCGCTGCAGTTCAGCGATTTCTGCAGGGGTGTCGGGCGGGCTGTCCGACAGCAGGCAGTGCAGCAAAAACACATCCAGCAGCCGCATGGTGGGCGCGGTGATGCCCACGGGCACAAACGGGTCCAGGTCCATCAGGCGCACTTCGACATATTCGACACCGCGCTCGCGCAGCGCGTGCAGCGGGCGCTCGCCCGTGCGCACGGTGCGCTTGGGGCGGATGGTGCCGTAGAACTCGTTTTCGATCTGCAGCAGGCTGGTGCCCAGCTGGTTGTAGTCACCGCCCGGGTTGCGCACACCCACCGTCTCATACGCGGGGTAAGGCTTGGTCAACGCTTCGTGCAGCGAATTAGCATAGCCTTGCAGGCCGTTGTAGCTCACGGCCAGCGTGGCCTGCGCGTCGCTTTGGTAGCCCAGGCGCCCCATGCGCAGCGATGTGGCGTGCGGCAGGAACAGGGCGCTGTCGCTCAGGCGCTGCAAACGGTGCTCACGCCCCTGCACAAAGCAAGGGCACAGCGCGGGCGATGCGCCAAACAGGTACAGCAGCACAAAGGCATGGCGGCGGAAGTTGCGGATGAGCGAGAAATACTGCTCGCTGCTCACCCCTGGCAACGACCAGTTGTAGTGAATGCCCGAGATGGTCTGCATGCGGCGGCCATAGCGGTGGCCCAGGCCCATGCGGTAGACGCTTTTGGCGCGCCCCACATTAGAGCCGCCGTAACGGGCCAACGGAATCGTCTCATCGGTGGGCAAGCCGCAAGGCATGCTGGAGGCCCACAGCAGCTCGCCGCCGCTGTCCTTCAAGGTGTGGTGCACAAACTGGTGCACTTCGGTCAGCTCATCCAGGCATTGCTGCACGCCCCGGTGCGCGCCGGTGATCAGTTCCAGCTGCGATTCGCTGTAATCGGTGGTGATGAGAGGGTGCGTGAGTGCCGACCCCAGGGCCTTGGGGTGCGGGGTGAGTGCCAGCCCGCCCGTGGGCTGCACACGCAGCCCCTCCTTCTCGACCCCACGGCGGATGCCGCGCAGGGCGTCGGGGGTGAATGCGCTCAGTCTGTCCTGCAATTTGCTCATATCGTTATACCGGTCCATCTTCTCGTTGGCCCGGAACTTAGCACGGCGCAGCGCCTCACGCCCAGACCGGGCGCAAGTCCTTCAGCCCAAACGGCTGAAAACCCGGCGGGGCGCACGATGGCGCCAGCTGTGCTTTACCACACAGCGGGCGCCGTCGGCCTTTGCAGGGGCCCGCGCTCAGCGGCGCGCCAGGGCTTTGCCGACTTCGTTGGTGCCCTGCGCCGCGCCGCTTTGCGGCACTTGCTCGCCCGTGCGGTCCACCACTTCGGCCAGGCGCGCGGCCAGTTGCTCAGGGATGTCGCTGCCCACGCCCAGGTGCACGCCTTGGGTCAGGGTGATGTGGGCCGCCTCGAAGGTGCCTGCGCCCGCACACAAGATGGTGCGCGTGGGGGCCGATTCGTGTGCCAGCACCAGCATGGCGGGCACCACGGCTTCGGGCTTGAGGGCATCCAGCACCTCTTGGGGCATGAGCCCCTCGGTCATGCGCGTGGCCGCTGTGGGGGCCAGCGCGTTCACATGGATGTTGTGTTTGGCGCCTTCAATGGCCAGGGTCTGCATCAGGCCCACCTGGGCCAGCTTGGCCGCGCCGTAGTTGGCCTGGCCAAAGTTGCCGTACAGGCCGGTGGACGAGGTCGTCATGACGATGCGCCCGTATTGCTGCGCCACCATGTGGGGCCACACGGCCTTGCAGCAGTGGGCGGCGCCCATCAGGTGCACATCCACCACGAGCCTGAAGTCGTCCATCTCCATCTTGCCGAACGACTTGTCGCGCAAGATGCCCGCGTTGTTCACCAGCACATCCACACGGCCCCAGGCGTCCACCGCCTGCTGCACCATGGCCTGCACGGCCGCAAAGTCGGTCACCGAAGCGCCATTGGCCAGTGCCTCGCCCCCTGCGGCGCGGATTTCGTCCACCACCTTCTGGGCCGCGCCCACCGTGCCACCGCTGCCGTCCACCGCCCCGCCCAGGTCATTGACCAGCACCTTGGCACCGCGTGCCGCCAAGGCCAGTGCATGCTGGCGCCCCAGCCCGCCCCCAGCCCCGGTCACGATGGCCACGCGGCCCTTGAAGTCAATGTCTGTCATGCGATGGATCTCCTGTATGGGTTGGTGGCCGCCCCCGGGAATGCCCGGGGGCTGGATTGCGTCTGCGCGCAGCACTGTAAGCCAAGGCTGGGGACGCGCCGGTTGCATGGGGGACAACCAAGACAGGCCCACGCGAGAGCCCCAGGGTTATCCCTGACATCACTGGACAATCATGTGGATAACTGTGGAGAAGTCCTGTATAGGACTGCTAAGTGCTTGATTTGCAAAGGAGGACCACCCGGCGCCTCATTTTTAAGCAGAATCTATTCACAAACCGGCACTTATCCCGCAAGGCACTGGACAATCCTGTGCATAAGTTTTGACAAGTTCTGTATGAAGCGCATAACCCATTGATTTATATAAACATTCAACGCACTGCTGAAATAAAAGGCAAAACACGAGACCTCAGCACCCCTCGGCTTTTGCGCCACTTATCCCGCAGGCCACTGGACAATCTTGTGGATAACCTTGGACAAGTGCTGTATGGGCAGCGTAAGTGGTTGATTTACAAGGCACCCGCACATAACGCCCAATTTTTAAGCAGCATTCTGTTCGGGAGCGCGCTTCAATTTAGCTACACTTTCAATAGCTACCAGCGCTTATCCAATCAGCGCTAGAGGCTATTTTTATTCACAAAAACATGACCCAACCCCCACTGGCCCACAGCCCTGCCGCAGAGCGCAATCAGGCGCCCATCCTCGCGGTGCTGCGCACGCTGCTGGCCCCCACCGGCTCTGCACTGGAGATAGCCTGTGGCACCGGCCAGCATGCCGCCAGCTTCGGCGCCGCCCTGCCGGGCTGGCGCTGGCAGCCCACTGACTGGCAAGACACGCTGTTCCCCTCCGTCACCGGCTGGTGCGCGCAGCAGGGTGCGACCCATGTGCAAGCGCCGCTGCGCCTGGATGTGACCCAGAGCCCATGGCCCAGCGAGGGCCCCACCTTCACCACCCCGTTTGACCTGGTCTATTGCGCCAACATGCTGCACATCGCCCCGTGGGAGTGCTGCGGCGGGCTCATGCG
The DNA here is from genome assembly GCF_002749705.1 of Acidovorax sp. 56. Lineage (NCBI taxonomy): Bacteria > Pseudomonadati > Pseudomonadota > Betaproteobacteria > Burkholderiales > Comamonadaceae > Acidovorax > Acidovorax sp. 56. Next base: position 508,983 of record NZ_PEEV01000001.1, on the reverse strand, counting down.
CGGCGCGGCCCGCCACCTGGACGCGCAGGGCGTGCTCGTCACCTACGGCCCGTACCTGGAACAGGGCGTACCCACGGCCGAGGGCAATCTCGCCTTTGACGCCAGCCTGCGCGCGCAAGACCCGCGCTGGGGCATTCGCGCCGTGGAAGACGTGGCGGCAGAGGCCCAGGCGGCAGGCCTGCAACTGGCCCAGCGCCACGCACTGCCCGCCAACAATTTGCTGCTGGTGTGGCAACGCACGCAGTGATTCCCCACCGCTTCAAGCACAACACCCCTTTGGCTACACTGCGCCCGCCCTTCCTCCCACAACCCCCCTCACATGACCCAAGCCGCCCCCTTTTTCACGGCCCACATTGAGCCCGACGGCATGCAGTGCGATGCCTGGCCCCAGCAACCCCTGCTGCAATCCATGGAGCAAGGCGGCATTGACTGGCCCAGTTCGTGCCGCAACGGCACCTGCCGCACCTGCATCGGGCAACTGGTGCAAGGGCAAGTGCGCTACGAGATCGAATGGCCCGGCCTCTCGCCTGAAGAAAAGGCCGAAGGCTGCGTGCTGCCCTGCGTGGCCTACCCCGAGTCAGACGTCGTTTTGCAAGGCTCTGCGATCTGATCGCCGCAAAACCGCCAGCTGACACAGAACGACAGCGAGCCGCCCCGGGCAACGGCACATTCTGAATATGGATATGCAGGCCATTGACGCAACACACGGCCCGCGCCCGTTGGCTGAACTAAAATAGCCAGCTTTGCGGGAGGCTGCACGCTTGGCCTCCCCCCGTGCGGCAGCGCCGCATCGCATGTTCTTTGGGTGGTTTTGGGGGCGTTCAACGCCCCGGCCAGTGAGGGGCATGCGGTTTGCGCTGCACAACCCTGCTGCGGCCCTAACGAAAGCCCTCTCCCATGAACACCCCCCTGACCCCAGTGCCCATCTCGCCGGTGGAAGACATCGTGGCCGACATGCGCGCCGGGCGCATCGTCATCTTGGTGGACGAAGAAGACCGTGAAAACGAAGGCGACCTGGTGCTGGCGGCCGACCACGTCACGCCCGAAGCCATCAACTTCATGGCCCGCTTTGGCCGTGGCCTGATCTGCCTGACGCTCACCCGCGAGCGCTGCGAATTCCTGAAGCTGCCCCCAATGGCCGCTCGCAACGGCACCGTCTACAGCACCGCGTTCACCGTGTCGATTGAAGCGGCCGAAGGCGTCACCACAGGCATCTCGGCGGCCGACCGCGCACGCACCGTGCAAGTGGCGGTAGACCGCAAGAGCCAGCCCACCGACCTGGTGCAGCCCGGCCACATCTTCCCGCTGCAGGCGGTGGATGGCGGCGTGCTGATGCGCGCTGGGCACACCGAGGCAGGCTGCGACTTGGCAGCCATGGCAGGCTGCAGCCCCGCATCGGTCATCTGCGAGATCATGAAGGACGACGGCACCATGGCCCGCCTGCCTGACCTGCAGCTGTTTGCCGCAGAACACGGCCTCAAGATCGGCACCATCGCCGACCTGATCGAATACCGCAGCCGCAACGAGTCCCTGGTCGAGAAGGTGGGCAGCCGCGCACTGAACACGGCCTACGGCACCTTCACCGCCCATGCCTTCCGCGACAAACCCAGCCAAGCCGTGCACCTGGCACTGGTGATGGGTGAGTGGACGGCCGACGACGTGGTGCCCGTGCGTGTGCACGAGCCCCTGTCGGTGTTTGACGCGCTGGAAGTCAACCGCTCCATGCACTCATGGGGCCTGGACACTAGCCTGCAATACCTGGCCAAGCAAGGCAAAGGCGTGGCCGTGCTGCTGAACTGCGGCGAAACCGCCGCGCAACTGCTGGCGCAGTTTGAGGGCACGGCCCGTGCCTCCCAAGCGCCCGAGCGCGGCCGCATGGACCTGCGCACCTACGGTGTCGGCGCGCAGATCCTGCGCGACTGCGGCGTGCACAAAATGGCCCTCATGGGCCAGCCCCGCCGCATGCCCAGCATGACCGGCTACGGACTCGAAATCACAGGCTTCATCCCCAAGGAATAAACATGTTTGGCGCAGAAAAAGGAACCTCGGACCGCCTGGACGGCAAGAAGCTGCACATCGGCATCGTGCAGGCCCGCTTCAACGAGGGCATCACCAACACCCTGGCAGCCGCCTGCCTGGCCGAGCTCAAGGCCCTGGGCGTGCCCGAGAAAAACATCACCCATGTGCAAGTGCCCGGCGCCCTGGAAGTGCCCGTGGCACTGCAAGCCATGGCCGAGAGCGACAACTTTGACGCCTTGATCGCCCTGGGCTGCATCATCCGTGGCGAAACCTACCACTTTGAGCTGGTGGCCAACGAATCCGGCGCAGGCGTGACCCGCCTGTCGCTGGACTACCAAATCCCGATTGCCAACGCCATCATCACCACCGAAAACCTGGAGCAAGCTATCGCCCGCCAATCCGAAAAAGGCACCGATGCAGCCCGTGTTGCGGTAGAGATGGCCAACCTGCTGGACGACCTGTCATGACTGAAAACACCCCCTCGTCCAATACCCGCCCCCCCAAGCAATCGCGCACCGGGCTCAAGGCCAACGGCACGCGCAAGGCAGCGTCCAAGTCCAACCGCAGCCGCGCCCGCGAATTTGCCCTGCAAGCGCTGTACCAGCACATCGTGGGCCGCAACGATGCGGCAGCGATCGACTCGTTCACGCGCGACCTGGCAGGCTTTCACAAGGCCGATGCCGCCCACTACAACGCCGTGCTGCACGGCTGCATCAACACGGCCGAAGACCTGGATGCGCTGATCACCCCATTGCTGGACCGCAAGCTGGGCGAGATCTCGCCCATCGAGCGCGCTTCCATGTGGATTGGCGTGTATGAGTTCCAGCATTGCATGGACGTGCCATGGCGCGTGGTGCTCAATGAGTGCATCGAGTTGGCCAAGGAGTTTGGCGGCACCGACGGCCACAAGTACGTGAACGCCGTGCTCAACGGCTTGGCCCCGCGCCTGCGCGCCGCCGAAGTGGCCTCGGACAAATCGGCCGAGAAAGCCCCCGGCAAGCCCGCGGCGGACAGCGCCGCAGCGCAACAGGCCGAAGGCCAGTGAGCCCCTCCTGCGAAGCTTGCTGCGACGCAGGACCCCTCACACAACGGGCTACGCCCAAGCAAGCGTGGCCACACACGCTGCACTGGGCTGGCGACAGCCCACCGCCCCGCCCTTTTTTGAGCCCCACCCGCGTCCGCGCGGGCCGCAGGACCTCTCCCCATGAAGTTTTCCTCCCGCGCAGAGCAGATCGAACCGTTTTACGTGATGGAAGTGGCCAAGGCCGCACAGGCCCTGGCCCGCGAAGTGGCCGACACGCGCGAGCCCATGATCTTCCTGAACATTGGCGAGCCCGACTTCACCGCGCCGCCCCTGGTGCAAGAGGCGGCCGCCAAGGCCGTGCGCGATGGCGCCACGCAATACACCAACGCACTGGGCCTGGACGCCCTGCGCGAGCGCATCAGCGGCTGGTACCAAAGCCGCTTTGGGGTGCAGGTGCCAGCCCGCCGCATCGTGGTGACGGCCGGGGCATCGGCAGCGCTGCACCTGGCCTGCCTGGCGCTGATCGAGAAAGGGGACGAGATCCTCATGCCCGACCCGAGCTACCCCTGCAACCGCCACTTTGTGAGCGCGGCAGAGGGCAAGGCCGTGCTGCTGCCCACCACGGCGGCAGAGCGCTACCAGCTCAGCAGCGACAAGGTGCGCGCGGCCTGGACCGAAAAAACCCGTGGTGTCCTGCTGGCATCGCCCTCCAATCCCACCGGCACCTCGATTGCGCCGGGCGAGTTGCGGCGCATCCACGAGGTGGTGCAGGGCCATGGCGGCATCACGATGATCGATGAGATCTACCTGGGCCTGTCGTATGAAGAAGAGTTTGGCCACACGGCCCTCGCCATCGACGAGAACATCATCAGCATCAACAGCTTCAGCAAATACTTCAACATGACCGGCTGGCGCCTGGGCTGGATGGTGGTGCCCGAGGCCATGGTGCCCGTGGTGGAGCGGCTGGCGCAAAACCTGTTCATCTGCGCCAGCACCGTCTCGCAAATGGCGGCGCTGGCCTGCTTTGAAGCCGAGAGCATTGCCGAGTACGAGCGCCGCCGCGCCGAGTTCAAGGCCCGCCGCGACTACTTCATCCCTGCGCTGCAATCGCTGGGCTTGCAAGTGCCGGTGATGCCCGACGGCGCCTTCTATGCGTGGGCCGACTGCACCGATGCGGCGCAGCGCCTGGGCGTGACTGGGAGCTGGGATTTCGCGTTTGAGGTGATGCGCCGCGCGCACGTTGCCATCACCCCAGGGCGCGACTTTGGCAGCCACAAACCCGAGCGCTTTGTGCGCTTTTCCACGGCCAACTCCATGGCACAGCTGCAAGAGTCGGTGGCGCGCCTGCGCACCCTGCTGGCCTAGCGCGGTTTGAAAGCACACGCATGGCCTTTGAGTTTCCGATCCGCATCTATTGGGAAGACACCGATGCCGGTGGCATCGTGTTCTATGCCAACTACCTCAAGTTTTTTGAGCGCGCCCGCACCGAGTGGCTGCGTTCTTTGGGCATTGGTCAGCACACATTGCGGGAACAAACCGGCGGCATGTTTGTCGTAACCGACGCGCAGCTGCGTTACTTGCGGCCCGCGCGGCTGGACGATGAACTGATTGTTACCGCCAGCCTGCAGGACAAGGGGCGTGCATCGCTGACAATATTGCAGCAAGCGCTCCTGAAACCAGAGCACATGACCGAAGCCAAGCCCACGTTACTGAGCGAAGGCACCATCCGCATAGGCTGGGTGGACGCCGCAACGATGCGCCCCGCAAGAATACCGAGCCCCCTTCTGGAACAACTTTCATGAACCATCAAAACATGTCCATCTTGAACCTGGTGCTGCAGGCCAGCTGGGTGGTGCAGCTGGTGATGTTGCTGCTGCTGACCGTGTCGATCGCCAGCTGGGCCGCCATCTTTCGCAAGCTGATTGCGCTCAAGCGCGTGAAGTCGCTGAACGAAGACTTTGAGCGCGACTTCTGGTCGGGCACCAGCCTGAACGATCTGTTTGCCAGCGCCGCGCAAAACGCCAAGAACGCTGGCCCCATGGAGCGTATTTTTGCCAGCGGCATGCGCGAATACCAAAAACTGCGCGAGCGCCGCATCACCGACGCAGGCACCCTGCTGGACGGCGCCCGCCGCGCCATGCGCGCCAGCATGCAGCGCGAGATGGATGTGGTCGAATCCAGCCTGTCCTTCCTAGCGTCGGTCGGCTCTGTGTCGCCGTATGTGGGCCTGTTTGGCACGGTGTGGGGCATCATGCACGCCTTCACAGGCTTTGCGGGCATGGAGCAGGTCACCCTGGCCACCGTGGCCCCCGGAATTGCCGAGGCGCTGGTGGCCACCGCCATCGGCCTGTTCTCTGCCATTCCGGCCGTGATTGCCTACAACCGCTTTGCGCGCGACATTGACCGCGTGTCCACACACCTGGAGACCTTCATTGAAGAGTTCTCCAACATCCTGCAGCGCAACCTGGGCGCACAGCCTTCGCAATCGGCCTCTGGCCATTAAGGAGCCCGCATGCCCGCCATGGCGTCTCGCGGCAAAGGCCGTCGCACCATCAATGAAATCAACATGGTGCCGTTCATCGACGTGATGCTGGTGCTGCTCATCATCTTCATGGTGACAGCGCCCATGCTCACCCCCGGCATGATCGATGTGCCCAGCGTGGGCAAAGGCAAGAACGTGCCCAAGGTGGTGGCGCAGGTCATCGTGAACAAAGACGGATCGCTGCAGCTCAAAACCCCCGAGGCCACGCGTACCGTGACCCAGCGCGAAGTGGGCGACGCGGCCCTGCGCTGGCAAAAAGACCAGAGCAAGGACACCGCCGTGATCATCAGCGCCGACAAGGGCGTGCAGTACGAAGCGGTGGTCAAGGCCATGGATGCCCTGCAAAAGGCGGGGGTTCAACGTGTTGGCCTGTCCGTCAAGCAAGGCGGTTGAACCCATTGCTGCCCCCATCCTCCATGCACGCTCAAGACGACCGCGATCAGTTTTCGCCCCCACGGCCACCAGGGCGCCTGCGCGCAGTGGCCATGGCCGTGCTGGTGCACGCCGCACTGATGGGTGCCCTGACCCTGGGCGTGAACTGGAAGACCACAGTGGACCAGCCGGCGGTGGAAGCCGAGTTGTGGGACAACGTGCCCCGACAAGCGGCCCCGGCAGACAACACACCGCCGCAGCCCCCCGAGCCACCATCGCCGCCAGAGCCCCCTCCAAGGCCGGTGCCTGCGCCCCCTCCTCCACCGCCGCCCCCACCGCCCCGCGCGCAGGACAAGCCTGACACGCGCGAAGCAGACATCGCCATCGAACGTGAGAAGAAGCGGCTGGAGCAGGAAAAGCGCGAGCGCGCAGAGCAGCAAGAGCGCGACAAACGTGAACGCGACCGCCGCGAAAAGCTGGAAACGGAAAAGAAGGAACGCCTGGAGCAAGAGCGCAAGGAGCGCCTGCAAAAGGAAAAAGACAAAGAGCGCGAGCTGAAAGAAAAGCAGGCCGAGCAAAAGCGTGCCGAGCTGAAAAAGCAGGCCGACGAAAAACGCAAGGCGGAAGAAGCGGACGCCAAACGCAAGGCCGAGGCGGAGTCGGATGCCAAGCGCAAATCAGAAGCCGATGCGAAGCGCCGCGCCGATGCCCAGGCCAAAGAAATGGCGGCCCAGCGCGAAGCCAACTTGCGCCGCATGCAAGGCCTGGCCGGCGCCACCGGCGGTGAGAACGCGAAGGGTAGCGACAAGGTGTCCTCAGGCCCATCGGGCAGCTACGGCGGCAAGGTCGCGGCCAAGGTCAAGCCCAACATCGTGTACCCCGATGCCATTTCGGGCAACCCGCGCGCGGTGGTGGAAGTGCGTGCGGCCCCCGATGGCACCATCGTCGGCAAGAAGCTGATCCAGTCCAGCGGCAACAAGGCCTGGGATGACGCCGTGCTGCGTGCGCTGGACAAGACCGAAACACTGCCGCGCGACATAGATGGGCGCGTCCCCTCGTCGCTGGAAATCGGGTTCCGTCCACAGGACTGAGAAACAGCCTGTACTCTCCAACCGCGCCCACCCGGTCACCACGTGACCGGGTGGAAAGCAGGGCCTCAGCCATTGCAGAGCCCCCCTGTACACAGATCACACGGCAGCGCGAGGCGTGGACACGCTAGAACCCGCCCACTCCAGCTCGGCGAGCACCAACACCACCAGCCCCTGCAACACGACCCAACCCTGCCCCAGCGGGGTCAGGGCCATGCCAGAACCCCAGACGAGCCAGGCACTGGCAGCCACCCAGGCAAAGTTGCCAAGCGCCAGAAAGCGCACACCCGTGGATGGCAACTGCGGGCGCGATGCCAACCAGGCCGCCAGCGAAGCAGCCGAAAGCACGATCAGCGCAGCCAGCTGCAACACGTAGGCCGGGATACCCATCCACGGAGCGATGAGCGCACTGCCCAGCCCATGGCTCAGGCACATACCCAAGCCAGAGGCGGCATCCAGCCACAACACGCGGCGCAAGGTAGAAGAACGAATCGTGAACATAAGAGACTCCTGTGAACCAAGTGGTAGGAGCCCCATGTTCCGCAGCATCGGTCATGGCGTCGATGACCTGGGAGGTCATAAGACCGCAGGCATTTGGGGTGGTATGGCGGAGCGAACCTGCTCACAATCACGGCCATGGCATCCGACACACAGCATTCCAACGCCGCCCCATTCGCGCCGACCCGGCGGATGGCCGTGGGCGACCACCTGCGCCAGTGGCGCCTGCGAAGGCGCCTGAGCCAGCAGGAGCTGGCCGATGACGCAGCCCTTTCGCCACGCCATCTGAGCTGCGTAGAGACCGGCAAGGCCAGCCCCAGCCGCGAGCTGGTGCTGCGCCTGTGCGAGCGCTTGGCCGTCCCCCTGCGTGATCGCAACGCTTGGCTGGTCGCAGCGGGCTATGCCCCCATGTACCGCCAGCAGCCGCTCGACGACCCGTCGATGCATGCCGCTCGCCAGGCCGTGCAACACCTGCTCGACCGCCACGCCCCCTGGCCCGCCGTGGCGTTTGACCGGCACTGGAACATGGTGCTGGCCAACCGCATGGTGCAACCCTTGCTCGAAGGGGTGGACCCTTCCCTGCTGCAAGCCCCCGTCAACCTGCTGCGGGTGAGCCTGCACCCCCAGGGGTTGGCACCGCGCATTGTCAATCTGAACCAATGGCGCGAGCACCTGTTTGCACGCCTACAGCAGCAACTGCACAACACCTTTGACGCGTCACTGCAAGCCCTACTCACCGAGTTGCATAGTTACCCCGGCCAGCCAGACGAGCAAGCCCACCACTTGGCGGGAGAGCATCTGGGGGTGTTGATGCCTTTTCTCATCCAGTCCCCCTGGGGCGTGCTGAACCTGATCAGCACCACCACGGTGTTCGGCTCGCCCACCGATATCACCTTGCAAGAGCTGGCGCTGGAGACGTTTTTTCCTGGAGACGAGGCCACGGCGCAGACCCTGCACGCTCTGGCGGCAAAGAGCACGCTCGAAGTCTGAGATTCATATGAAAAATCGCCTCTAGCGCTTACAGACAAAGCGCAGGGCAATCGCATCTAAATAGATGCAGCTATTTGCGGCGAAACTGCAGCGTGTGATCACCCAACCAACGCTCCCGTGACCCTGCTGCAGCACCTGCAAGTCATCCCCGACCCGCGCCTAGAGCGCACGCGTCGCCATGAACTCCAATCCATCCTGGCCATAGCGCTGTGCGCAACCATCGCAGGCGCAGACAACTGGGTGGAAGTAGCCGAGTTCGGCGAGTTGCACCACGACTGGTTCATTCGTTTCGTTCCGCTGCCCTCAGGCATTGCCTCGCACGACACCTTCGCGCGAGTGTTTCGCCTGCTTGACGCCAAGCAACTAGAGCTGGCCTGCCAACAGTGGCTGGCCCAAGTGGCGGGCCGGGTATACGGCACAGTGGCGATTGACGGCAAAAGCGTGCGCGGCAGCAGCAAAGGGGAGGCTCGCAGGCCACTGCACATGGTCAGCGCCTGGGCTGCAGACATGGGATTGCTACTGGGCCAGTGCAAGGTTGATGGCAAGAGCAACGAGATCACCGCCATCCCCGAGTTGCTCAGGCTGCTGCACCTCAAAGGCTGCATCGTCACCATCGATGCCATCGGCTGCCAAAAGAGCATCGCCCAGCAGCTTCACGAGCATGGTGCGGCTTATGTTCTGTCCCTCAAAGGCAACCAGCGGCACATGCACGCAGTGGTTCAAAAGCACTTTGAAGTGCAGGCGAGCCAAGAGCCGCCCGATGAGAACACCTACACCGAGCGCTCAAGCGGCCATGGGCGCCAGGAGCTGCGCAGCTACCGGCTCAGCCCCGTGCCCGAGGCATTGCAGCGAGCGGCAGTGCACTGGCCGGGGCTGGCCAGCGTGGTGCAAGTCACGCGCCAGCGCCAACAAACGGGAGGCGAGGCTAGCGAAGAAGTCAGCTACTACCTGAGCAGCTTGCCAGTGCACACGCCTGCACGGGTGCTGGCGCACAGTATCCGTTCGCACTGGGCGGTGGAGAACCAGTTGCACTGGAGTCTGGATGTGGCGATGCGCGAGGATGCGGCGCAGTCCTATAAAGACCAGGGACCGCACAACCAGACGCTGCTGCGGCGCATGGCGCTGCAGTTGCTCAAGAGTGACACGTCGGTGAAGGTGGGTGTGCAGGCAAAGCGCAAGCGCGCTGGCTGGGATGTGGGCTATCTGGCACATGTCCTGGGCATCAGGGTTTAGATGCGATTGCCCTGAGACAAAGCGCAACAAGCTATAAATTCAATAGCAAACCGCAAGCCTATGAGGCACGGAAAGAAGCAACGCTCACGTTCCCGCAGGCTGGCGTTTCAACAACCACTGCTCCGTCTCCTGCTGCTGCCGAAACCGCGCCCAATCCAGCACATTCTTGCCATGCGGGTCGCGGCCCCACAGGTCTACACGCTGCTGCTCCAGCCATTCCAGCACGGGGATGCGGCCTTTGGCGGCCGCCAGCATGGCCGGTGTCTCGCCCCGGCTGGCAGGGGCTGGTTCGGTCAAGGATTGCCCTTGTTCTTTCAGCCAATCGAGGCAAGGCACGCAGCCGCTTTGCGCGGCCATGTGCACGGGGCCCCAGTCCCAGCGGTTGCGTGCCTGCAGGCTGGCCCCCGCCTGCACCAGGCGTTGCGCCACCGCCAGATGGCCACCATAAAAAGCCCGCAGCAGGGAGGTGTCGCCGCGCTCACTGTCTTTGGCCATCTGCCGCAGATCGGGCTGGGCCCCGGCCTGCAGCAGCGCCTCGACATGTGCCAGTTGCCCCCGATGGGCGGCCAGCATCAACACGGAGGAACCCGTGTCCGCGAGCAAATTGGGGTTGGCGCCATCGCGCAATGCCTGCACCAGCGCGCTGGCATCGCCCGCATTCTGGGCATCCATCAAGCGGGCATCCGCAGGCGCCCAAATGCGCGAGGACGCCACCGTGGCGGGGCCTTGCGACACAGCATGCCGCCCCGCGCCCACCACCGAGCGCCCGCCATAAGCCCACCACACGAGCATCCCAAAGGCCAAGAGCCAAACCCAGCCACCCCAGGCTGGGCGTGAATGTGCAGCCACCTGGGGCCGCTGCGCCCCCGGCGTGAAGCGCCCCCGCCGGTCCAGCCAGGCACGGGCCACCGCCTGGCCCACGGCTTGTGCAGCAGCCGTGCCGCTCAGCCCCGGGGTCAGCTTTTGCAGATACCCTGACGCATCCTTGCCCAACACCGCATGGTAGGCCTGAGTCCCAGCCGTGAACTGCAGCTTGTGCACCAGCGCCTGGCTGGATTCGCCCGGCAACGACGCAACGCGAGACCACACCCAAGAGCCGCGATGCACCACCAGGCCATCGTCTTGCACCCGCAGCGTCCACCGCCGGGTGGCGGCATGCAACGCCCAGGCAGGCAAAACCAACCAAGCCAACCAACCCCAAAAGCCGCTCGGCAGCACCAGGGAGCCAGGCTGGATGCGGTCGTTCACCCACCACTCCAGCGCCAGCAAAGCCAGCGCCACAGCCGCGGACCAGCGCCACGCGGTCTGCTCGAACGCGAGCGACCAGGCATCCGCTGTCTCCGTCAAACGCACGTCCGGGGGAAGAAAGCGCGGGAAATCAGCGGGCTCCACCATGCTCGATGAACCCAAGGCCTGAGGGGCGACATCTTGCCAAAAGGCTGGTGGCTCGATGGGGACTTCTTGCGTCCACTGCGCCCGCCGGTCAAAGCGGTCTGGCGCGGAGGTAGCCTCAGTCCAGGAAGGGGTGGCGGCCTCTACCGGCAAGTCATACGCCAGTTCCAGCGTGCCATCCTCGCGCACCAGCTCCAGCCGCCAGTCCACCCGCTCACCACCACGCCGCGCACCATGGGTGGGTGCATCCTCAGGCAGCTCAAAACGCGCGACCAGACGCATGCCGCCCTCGCCCGTCGGCTGGCGCCGCGCCGTGGCCTCCAGCACCTCCACCCGGCGCTCGGGCGATCCCGAGCTGGACTCGTCCACACGGTATTGCGCCAGTTGCATGCGCAGGCTTTCGGCACCCGCCTGCTGGACGGCCCGCACAGGCAACACCAGCGTGATTTCGACCGGCCGCCCCGCCGTGGGCCGTGATGGCAAGGCCGTCATGCCCATGCCTTGGTAGCGCCAGGCCTTGCGGCTGTGATGCCAAGCAGCCACCACCAACCCCACGCCGATCACCACAAAGATGCCCATGAAGCCCTTGCCCCACCACGGCGCTTTGCCATCCGACCAGAACAGAGCAGCCATGGGGAAAGCAATGCCACACCAGAACACCGCGAAGAACCACAACGCCCCCTGCCCCTTGGCCAAGGAATGGCGCGGCTCAAGGTCCTGCGCATCTTCCTTGGGGCGCCACAAGATGCGCAGGAACATCCATGCGGCCGCCACGCCAACGCCGGTGAACACCAGGGCAAACGGAAGTCGAAAAATTTGCAGCCGCCAGCGGATGCTTCGGTCCAGCAGTGCCTGGGCCGGGGCCTGTGGGTTGACCCAGGCGGTGACGGGTTCACCCCGCTCCTGCGCCTGGCGCAGGGTGCGGTGCCATTGCGCCTGCCAGTCGCCCACGTTGTCTGCGCCTGGGCGCAGGTCGAGCCCCACGCGTTGCCCTTCGTAAGCTTGCCCAGCCACCGTGTAGCGGTACCGGGCCTGCACCTGGTAGGTGGTGCCACCTTCGCTGCCTGGATGCTGCTTCAGTTGCACATCCAGCACCTGGGCTGGCACGGGTTGCCATTGGCGCACAGCCCATGCCGCCGACGCGGTCTCTGCCAAAGGCCGCAGCCCTGCCCAGTACCCACTGGCACCAAACGCCACTGCAAAGATGGCGCAGAAAACCAGCAAAACCCCTCGTCCCATTGTGTTGTCCATGCTTGCCTCCTTTTTGTTGTTGTTGTTATGGATGTCTTGTTTTGGGCTCCAGCATAGTGACGAATTCATGACGGCGGCATGACACCCAAGGCAGGGCAAAAAAAAGCGGCCCCGAAGGGCCGCTTGTGTTGCGCAAAGAACGCAAGGATCAGGCGGTCACGCCCTTGGCGGTTTCTGCGTACTCTTCGATCTGGTCGAAGTTCAGGTACTTGTAGATCGAAGCACCATCCTTGTTCACGATGCCCATGGCGTCGTGGTACTCGGCCACCGTGGGGATCTTGCCCAGCTTGGACGCGATGGCGGCCAGCTCAGCCGAGGCTAGGAACACGTTGGTGTTCTTGCCCAGGCGGTTGGGGAAGTTGCGGGTGGAGGTAGACACCACCGTTGCGCCTTCGCGCACCTGGGCCTGGTTGCCCATGCACAGCGAGCAACCGGGCATTTCGGTACGGGCACCGGCGGCGCCAAAGTTGGCGTAGTGGCCTTCCTTGATCAGCTCGCTCTCGTCCATCTTGGTCGGTGGTGCCACCCACAGCTTGACGGGGATGTCACGGCTGCCGCCGAGCAGCTTGGCTGCAGCGCGGAAGTGACCGATGTTGGTCATGCAAGAACCGATGAAGGCTTCATCAATCTTGGTGCCAGCCACATCCGACAGGGTCTTGGCATCATCAGGGTCGTTCGGGCAGCACAGGATGGGTTCCTTGATGTCGGCCAGATCGATCTCGATGACGGCTGCGTATTCGGCATCCTTGTCGGCTTCGAGCAGGTTGGGGTTGGCCAACCAGGCTTCCACCTTTTCGATACGACGCTGCAGTGTGCGTGCATCGGCATAGCCGTCGGCAATCATGTTCTTCATCAGCACGACGTTGCTGGTGAGGTATTCCTTGACGGGCGCTGGGTTGAGTTTGATGGTGCAACCGGCAGCAGAGCGCTCTGCGGATGCATCAGACAGTTCAAACGCTTGCTCGACCTTCAGGTCTGGCAGGCCTTCGATTTCAAGGATGCGACCGGAGAAGACGTTCTTCTTGCCAGCCTTGGCCACCGTGAGCAGACCCGCCTTGATGGCATACAGAGGAATGGCGTGCACGAGGTCGCGCAGCGTCACGCCAGGCTGCATTTCGCCCTTGAAACGCACCAGAACCGATTCGGGCATGTCCAGGGGCATCACGCCCGTTGCAGCACCAAACGCCACCAGACCGGAGCCAGCAGGGAACGAAATGCCGATGGGGAAGCGGGTGTGCGAGTCGCCACCAGTGCCGACCGTGTCAGGCAACAGCAGGCGGTTGAGCCAGCTGTGGATCACGCCATCACCAGGACGCAGGGCCACGCCGCCACGGTTGCTGATGAACGCGGGCAGTTCGCGGTGAGTCTTCACGTCCACAGGCTTGGGGTAAGCCGCAGTGTGGCAGAACGATTGCATGACCAGATCGGCCGAGAAGCCCAGGCAGGCCAGGTCCTTCAGCTCGTCGCGGGTCATGGGGCCGGTGGTGTCTTGCGAGCCCACAGTGGTCATCTTGGGTTCGCAGTACGTGCCGGGGCGCACGCCTTGGCCTTCTGGCAAGCCCACGGCACGGCCCACCATCTTCTGGGCCAGCGTGAAGCCTGCGGTTGTGGCCACAGGCGCGGTTGGCAGGCGGAACAGTGCGGAAACGGGCAGGCCCAGGAATTCGCGGGCCTTGGCCGTCAGCGAACGCCCGATGATCAGGTTGATACGGCCGCCAGCGCGCACTTCGTCAAACAGCACATCGCTCTTGAGCTTGAACTCCACCACGGTCTCGCCGTTCTTCACGATCTTGCCGTCGTAGGGGAGGATGTCGACCACGTCGCCCATTTCGAGCTTGGACACATCCACTTCGATGGGCAGGGAGCCAGAGTCTTCTTGCGTGTTGAAGAAGATGGGGGCGATCTTGCCACCCAGCGTCACGCCACCAAAGCGCTTGTTGGGCACAAACGGAATGTCTTGGCCCGTGGCCCAGATCACGCTGTTGGTGGCCGACTTGCGGCTGGAGCCCGTGCCCACCACGTCGCCCACATAGGCCACGAGGTGGCCCTTCTTCTTGAGGTCTTCGATGAACTGCATCGGACCGCGCTTGCCATCTTCTTCAGGCTTGAACGCCGCGCCTTCGCGGGTGTTCTTGAGCATGGCCAGGTAATGCAGCGGGATGTCGGGGCGGCTCCAGGCATCTGGCGCGGGCGACAGGTCGTCGGTGTTGGTTTCACCGGGCACCTTGAACACGGTGACGGTGATCTTCTTTTCAACTTCAGGGCGGGTGGTGAACCACTCGGCATCGGCCCAGCTCTTGATGACTTCCTGCGCCTTGGCATTGCCAGCCTTGGCCTTGGTCGCGACATCGTTGAAGAAGTCGAACATCAGCAGGGTCTTCTTCAGGCCCTCTGCAGCCACACCGGCCACTTCGGCGTCGTCCAGCAATTCAATCAGCGGGTGCACGTTGTAGCCGCCGACCATGGTGCCCAGCAACTCCGTGGCCTTGGCCTTGGAGATCAGGCCTACCTTAATGTCACCATGAGCCACAGCGGCCAAAAAGCTGGCCTTGACTTTGGCAGCATCGTCCACGCCGGGCGGTACGCGGTGGGTCAGCAAATCGAGCAAAAAGGCATCTTCACCGGCAGGTGGGTTCTTGATCAGCTCGATCAGTTCAGCAACCTGCTTGGCTTCCAGGGGCAGCGGGGGAATGCCCAGGGCGGCGCGCTCGGCTACGTGGTCACGGTAGGCTTTCAACATGGTTTTCTCCGGTTGTTTTCTAAAGTGGGGCGATGGCGCGCCTGCCCTATCAGGCAATCGGCACCGACGTTTTTAAGGCAGTGTCTTGTGCTGGCAAACCAGACGGCAAGAGGCACTGCCCGGATGATTTACTTGCTGCCCTTGGGCGCGTCGAACACGCTCGGTGGCGGAGTCTTCTTGATGGCTTCGGCCACCACGACCTGCTCAGGGCTCATGCATTCGTCAGCCATGCGCTGGCCCAGCTTCTGGTTCATCAGCATGGACTTGTTGGCAATCTGCAGCCACACAGCACCGGCCTTCTGGTCTTCCAGGCGCACGGCCCCCGTGCTGGTAGCCACTGGCGTCATGCGGTACTTGAAGCCTTTGCCTTCCACATGGAAATAGCCCGGCGTGGCGGCGTCTGCAGAGATATTGACCACAGCACCCAATTCGCAGGGGATACGGCCCACATGCACGCGCTCGGCAATGGCCAGTTCTTCAGGTGACAAGGCGGCCTCTGCGGCAATGATGCCGGTCGCTACCTGGTTGGCAGCGCTCTTGAGCTGGGTGCGGCTGCTGGTTTGCTGTGCCTTGGCTACTGTGGTCTTGTTGGCGGGCGCACTGGCATTGCCACTGGCCTTGGCGGCAGGGGCTGGCTTGGCCTTTGCCGGCGCATCCTGCTTGGCGGATGCGGTCTTGGAAGCGGGCTGGGCCGCCGTAGTGGCCTGCGCCATCACCCATGCGGGAGCAAGCAGCATGACTGCAGAAGCGATCAGAGTTTTCATGGCGTCGTGGGTCCTGTGGAATGTCAGGCTATAAAGAAGAGTTCAATGCGCAAGCATCAAACCAGTGACTGACGGCGGGAGGCAGCGACACACCTGTGCGGTGCGCGCGCTCCAGCAATTGCCAGTAAAAACGGTAGCTGGCCCGGTCATGCAACACCCCGCCATGGCTGATGGGTGCCCACTGCGCGGTTTCAGCCGCCAACAAAATCTGCGATGCCGTCTGCACCTCATCCATGGCGGGCGCGAAGGCACGCAAGATGGGCCGAATCTGCGACGGGTGAATGCTCCACATGCGGGTGTAGCCCAGCTCCTGCGATGCCTGTGTGGCGGCAGCCTGCATGGCGGCGGGGTCGGTGAACTCGGTCACTACGCAATGCGAAGGGACTTTGCCATAGGCATGGCAAGCAGCGGCAATTTCAAGCTTGGCGCGCACCACCAGCGGATGGGCAAACTGCCCCCGTGACGTCATGGCATGGACAGGGATCGCGCCACCGTGGGCCGACACAAAGTCCATCAAGCCAAAGCTGAGGCTCTGTACCCGGGGGTGGGCCGCAATGTCAAAAGCATGCTTTACGGCCAAAGGGGATTCGATCAGTGCGTGCAAAGGAAGGCCTGCGGCGCCTGCGCGCTCCAGCGCCCGGTCCACCGCCAACACATCGTCAATGGATTCGACCTTGGGCAACATCACATGGCACAGGCGATCACCCGCCAAATCCACAATGGTGGCCACATCATTGGCAAAAGCGGGGTGACTGGCTGCATGCACCCGGGCCGCAACACGGGCGCCCGCAGGGGCTTGCGCAGCCAACCCGCCCACCAGGCGGGCATGCTCAGCCTCAAGCCCTACCGGCGCGCCATCCTCGCAATCGAGGGTGACGTCCACCACGCAGGTGCCAAATTCTTGGGTCAGTTCGGCCTGCATCTGCAGGCTTTTGCGCATACGCGCTTCAACCCCGCTGTAGTGGTCGCAAACGGGCAATAAGCCTGTTTGCACCTGCGCACCCAACAGCAGGGTGCGAGGATGCACCTGTGCCCGCCCTGCCCCGCCCGCTGGGGCAGCGGAGGTCGCAAGACCCGAGGAATCAGAAGGGGCAGGCACGGGTACCACAGGCAGATTTACAGCAGGTGCTTGACGCCGTCTTGCTCGCCTTGCAGCTCAGCCAGCGTGATGTTGATGCGCTCTTGCGAGAAGGCATCGATTTCCAGACCTTCAACGACCTTGTACTCGCCGTTTTCGCAAGTCACGGGGAAGCCGAACATCGTGTCCTTGGGAATGCCGTATTGGCCGTCCGAAGGAATACCCATGGTGACCCACTTGCCATTGGTGCCCAGGGCCCAGTCGCGCATGTGGTCGATGGCCGCATTGGCAGCCGAAGCAGCCGAAGACAGGCCGCGGGCTTCAATGATGGCGGCACCACGCTTGCCCACGGTAGGCAAGAAGGTGTTGGCGTTCCACTCTTGGTCGTTGATGGTCTTGGCAACGCTTTCGCCGTTGATGGTGGCAAAACGGTAGTCGGCATACATCGTGGGCGAGTGGTTGCCCCAGACGGTCAGCTTTTCGATGTCAGCCACAGCCTTGCCGGTCTTGGCAGCGATCTGGCTGGCAGCACGGTTGTGGTCCAGGCGCAGCATGGCCGTGAAGTTCTTGCGTGGCAGGTCAGGGGCCGACTTCATGGCGATATAGGCGTTGGTGTTGGCGGGGTTCCCCACCACGAGCACCTTCACGTTGCGCGAAGCCACGGCATTCAGGGCCTTGCCTTGTGCGGTGAAGATGGCACCGTTGACGGCCAGCAGTTCGGCACGTTCCATGCCAGGGCCGCGTGGGCGCGAGCCAACCAGCAAAGCGTAGTCAGCGTCCTTGAACGCAGTCATGGGGTCGCTGTGGGCGGTCATGCCCACCAGCAGAGGGAATGCGCAATCGTCCAGTTCCATCATCACGCCCTTGAGCGCCTTTTGGGGGCCTTCGGCCGGCACTTCCAGCAGTTGCAGGATGACGGGCTGGTCCTTGCCGAGCATTTCGCCAGAGGCGATGCGGAACAGCAGTGCGTAACCGATTTGACCAGCGGCGCCTGTAACGGCAACACGGACGGGCTTCTTGCTCATGGTGAAAACTCCAGGAAGTGACAAAAACAGGTAAAGGTGCAACGCAAGCACCAGCGCCTGTTACCAGCAGCCCGTGCCCCGCAAACAGCCTTGGAGTTTACCCCTGTTTCATGGCCTCGGTCAATTTGTCTTATGTCTTATATAAGATATGATTGCGCAGCTTCAAATTGCCATCCTGCCCCACAGCACCCACGACCAGCGCCATGTCTTCGCTCCCGTTCGCCGCCGACAATCCCGCCACGCCGCAAAGCGCCACCGGACTGTCCACGCCTGCGTTCAGCCCGCTGTACCAGCAAATCAAAGGGCTCATCCTGCAAAGCCTGCAGCAAGGCGAGTGGAAGCCCGGCGAAGCCATCCCCAGCGAGATGGAACTGGCGGCGCGCTTTCGCGTAAGCCAAGGCACCGTCCGCAAGGCCATTGATGAGCTGGCCGCTGAAAATCTGGTCATGCGCCGCCAAGGCAAAGGCACTTTTGTGGCAACGCATGCCGAGCAGCATGTGCAGTACCGATTTCTGAAGCTACTGCCCGACACCGGCGATGCCAGCGTGGAGGGCCCCGCCCAGCGCAACATCATCGACTGCCGCAGGGTGCGCGCCTCTGCCGAAATTGCGCGGACCTTGGCGCTGCGCAGCGGCGATGCCGTGATACAGGCCAAGCGCATTTTGTCGTTTGCCGGGGTTCCCACCATTTTGGAAGACATCTGGCTGCCAGGCCATGCCTTCAAGGGGCTGACGGGCGAGCAGATGGCGAACTACCAAGGCCCTACTTACGCCATGTTTGAAATTGATTTTGGCGTGCGCATGGTGCGCGCCGAAGAGAAAATCCGGGCCGTTTTGCCCGACGCAGACCAAGCCGCTTTGCTGCGAGTAACCACCGGCACCCCCTTGCTCAGCGTAGAGCGCATCGCTTACACCTACAACGATGTTCCGATGGAGTTACGCCGCGGTTTGTACCTCACAGACACGCACCATTACCGTAACGAACTGAGCTGACAGCAGGCTGGCACCTGAGCGCAAAGGTCAAAAATTCAACCCAACACAAATCCCCGGTTGTTGCATTGCAATAGAATTTTGTGTTGTTTGCATCTTCCAATTACAGAGCAGTTACATCCACGAAAGCACCAGACATGACCGAACTAGCCAAAAAACGGCCTGAATTCCGCAACATCAATGCCTTCAAGGACCTGACAACCTACCGCATGGCGCCAGCAGCATGGGTTTCCATTCTGCACCGCGCCAGCGGGGTGATCATGTTCCTTTTACTGCCTTTCATCCTCTGGATGTTTGACACGTCTCTGTCATCTGAAATCTCTTTCGCCAAATTCAAGGCGGCTTTCAATGTCGGTTTGTATTTTGTTCCCGGCTGGTTCGTCAAGCTGGTGGCCTTGGCATTGATCTGGGCCTATCTGCACCACTTCATCGCAGGCCTGCGCCATTTGCTGATGGATGTGAACCACGCAGCAGTCACCAAGGAATTCGGCAAGTCATCCGCCGTCTTCACCTTGGCCGTGAGCATTGGCTTGGCTTTGGTGCTTGGCGCCAAGCTGTTCGGTCTGTACTGATTCAAACAATAAGGCAAGTGCAGCACCTAGCAGCACCGCCCCACCCCCAAAGAGGAAACTGATATGTCCGTCAATTACGGCTCCAAGCGCACCGTCGTCGGTGCCCACTACGGCCTGCGCGACTGGCTGAGCCAGCGCGTCACCGCCGCCCTCATGGCTTTGTTCACCATTGTGGTTCTGGTTCAACTCGTGGCCTCCAAGGGCCCGATTGGCTACGACCTGTGGGCTGGCATTTTTTCCGCCCAATGGATGAAGGTTCTGACCTTCTCCGTGATCGTGGCCATGGCGTGGCACGTGTGGGTGGGTGTCCGCGACATTTTCATGGACTACATCCAGCCCGTGGGCCTGCGCCTGGCCCTGCAAGTTTTCACCATTGTCTGGCTCGTCAGCTGCGCTGGCTGGGGCATCCAGGTTCTGTGGCGTCTCTGATTCCCGCGATTGAAGGTACAAAATGAGCTATACAAAAGCCAACATCACCACGCGCAAGTTTGACGTAGTCATCGTCGGCGCAGGCGGCTCGGGCATGCGCGCCGCACTGGAACTGTCTCGCGCAGGCCTGAACGTGGCCTCGCTGTCCAAGGTCTTCCCCACCCGCTCGCACACCGTGGCAGCCCAAGGCGGCGTGTCCGCCTCGCTGGGCAACATGAGCGAAGACAACTGGCACTATCACTTCTACGACACCATCAAGGGTTCTGACTGGCTGGGCGACCAGGATGCCATCGAGTTCATGTGCCGCGAAGCCCCCAAGGTGGTGTACGAGCTGGAACACTTCGGCATGCCGTTCGACCGCAACCCCGACGGCACCATCTACCAGCGCCCCTTCGGCGGCCACACCGCCAACTACGGCGAAAAGCCTGTGCAACGCGCCTGCGCTGCAGCCGACCGCACTGGCCACGCCATGCTGCACACGCTGTACCAGCAAAACGTCAAGGCCAAGACCAACTTTTTCGTGGAATGGATGGCCCTGGACCTGATCCGCGACGAGTCCGGCGACGTGGTCGGCGTGACCGCCCTGGAAATGGAAACCGGCGACCTGCACATTCTGCAAGCCAAGACGGTGCTGCTGGCCACCGGCGGTGCGGGCCGCATCTTCGGCGCCTCCACCAACGCCTTCATCAACACCGGTGACGGCCTGGGCATGGCGGCACGCGCAGGCATCGCCTTGCAAGACATGGAGTTCTGGCAGTTCCACCCCACCGGCGTGGCCGGCGCTGGCGTGCTGCTGACCGAAGGCTGCCGCGGCGAAGGCGCCATCTTGCTCAACAGCAACGGTGAACGCTTCATGGAGCGCTATGCCCCCACCCTGAAGGACTTGGCCCCCCGCGACTTCGTGTCGCGCTGCATGGACCAGGAAATCAAGGAAGGCCGTGGCTGTGGCCCTAACAAGGACTACATCCTGCTCAAGCTGGATCACCTGGGTGCAGAAACCATCCACAAGCGCCTGCCTTCGGTGTACGAAATCGGCGTCAACTTCGCCAACGTGGACATCACCAAGGAACCCATCCCCGTGGTTCCCACCATCCACTACCAGATGGGTGGCGTGCCCACCAACATCCATGGCCAGGTCGTGGAACAAAAGGACGGCATCAACAACTCCGTGATCAACGGCCTGTACGCGGTGGGTGAATGCGCTTGCGTGAGCGTGCACGGCGCCAACCGCCTGGGCACCAACTCGCTGTTGGACCTGCTGGTGTTTGGCAAGGCCGCAGGCCGCCACATCGTCGAGTTCAACAACAAGAACAAAGAGCACAAGACCCTGCCAGCCAATGCGGCCGACCGCACGCTGCAGCGCCTGAACCAGCTCGAAGACTCCAAGGGCGGCACCTACTCGCAAGCCCTGGCAGGCGACATCCGCGCCACGATGCAGCAGCACGCTGGCGTGTTCCGCACCCAGGCCAGCATGGACGAAGGCGTTCAAAAAATCGCCGAACTGCGTGCCCGCGTGTCCAGCGTCACGCTGCAAGACAAGTCCAAGGTGTTCAACACGGCCCGCATCGAAGCCCTCGAAGTGGACAACCTGATCGAAGTGGCCCAGGCCACCATGGTGTCTGCCGCAGCCCGCAAGGAATGCCGTGGCGCCCACACCGTGTACGACTATGAGCACCCTGCGGACCACGCAGAGTTCCCTCTGGGCCGTAACGACAAGGAGTGGATGAAGCACACCCTGTGGTACAGCGAAGGCAACCGTCTGGATTACAAGCCGGTCAACCTCAAGCCCCTGACAGTGGACAGCATTCCACCCAAGGTCCGGACGTTCTAAACAGTAGCCCCACGAGAGCAGAATCATGAAGCGCACATTCCAAATCTATCGCTACGATCCGGACAAGGACGCCAAGCCCTACATGCAAACCATCGAGATCGAACTCGACGGCCACGAACGCATGCTGCTGGATGCCCTGGTCAAGCTCAAGGAGCAAGACCCCACGATGTCGTTCCGCCGCTCCTGCCGCGAAGGTGTTTGCGGCTCCGACGCCATGAACATCAACGGCAAGAACGGCTTGGCTTGCTTGACGAACATGAACACCCTCAAGGGCACGATTGTTCTGAAGCCCCTGCCCGGCCTGCCAGTGATCCGCGACCTGATCGTGGACATGACGCAGTTCTTCAAGCAGTACAACTCGATCAAGCCTTACCTGATCAATGACAGCCTGACGGCACCCGACCGCGAGCGCCTGCAAAGCCCTGAAGAGCGCGAAGAGCTCAATGGACTGTACGAGTGCATTCTGTGCGCCAGCTGTTCCACCAGCTGCCCCAGCTTCTGGTGGAACCCCGACAAGTTCGTGGGCCCAGCAGGCCTGCTGCAAGCCTATCGCTTCATTGCCGACAGCCGCGACGAAGCCACGGGCCAGCGCCTGGACAACCTGGAAGACCCCTACCGTCTGTTCCGTTGCCACACCATCATGAATTGCGTGGACGTTTGCCCCAAGGGACTGAACCCCACCAAGGCGATTGGCAAGATCAAGGAACTGATGGTGCGCCGCGCTGTCTGATCTTTTCAGAGCACACACCATGAGCGACACCGTCATCACTGCGCCCACCGCTGCCTCCGAGCGGCTGAGCGAACGCGAACTGAGCAAGCTGCACTGGCGCTGCCGGCGCGGTTTGCTGGAGAACGATCTGTTCATTCAGCAGTTCTTCAAACGCTTTGAGCCCGAGCTGACACAGCGGCACGCGCAAGGGCTGACGGCGCTCATGGAGCTGGCGGACAACGATCTGCTGGACTTGGTGCTCTGCCGACGCGAACCAGACGAGACACTGGCCAGCGCAGAAGTGAACGAAGTACTCAGCATGCTGCGCTCCAGCGGCGGCACCCCTGCCCTGCGGGCCTGACAAACGCAGGGCGCCCCTAGACCGGATTGACATCGGCAAACCTAAGGAAAGTAACAATGAAGCTAGCTGACAACAAAGCCACCCTGTCGTTCAGTAACGGCAGCCCCAGCGTGGACCTGCCGGTCTATCAGGGCAACATCGGTCCGGACGTCATCGACATCCGTAAGCTGTATGCGCAAACGGGCATGTTCACCTATGACCCGGGCTTCCTGTCCACAGCCGCCACGCAATCCGCCATCACGTACATCGACGGCGACAAGGGCGAACTGCTGTACCGCGGCTACCCCATTGAGCAGTTGGCCGTGAATTGCGACTTTCTGGAAACTTGCCACCTGCTGCTGTACGGAAACCTGCCCAACGAAGCCCAGAAGAAGGACTTCACCAGCCGCGTGACCAACCACACCATGGTCAACGAGCAAATGCAGTTTTTCCTGCGTGGCTTCCGCCGTGACGCGCACCCCATGGCTGTGTTGACCGGCCTGGTGGGCGGTCTGTCGGCCTTCTACCACGACAGCACCGACATCAACAACCCAGAGCACCGCGAAATCGCTGCGATCCGCCTGATCGCCAAGATGCCCACGCTGGTGTCCATGGCGTACAAGTACAGCGTCGGCCAGCCTTACATCTACCCTCGCAACGACCTGAGCTACGCTGGCAACTTCATGCGCATGATGTTTGCCACGCCTTGCGAAGAGTACAAGGTCAACCCCGTGCTCGAACGCGCACTGGACCGCATCTTCATCCTGCACGCTGACCACGAGCAAAACGCATCGACCTCCACCGTGCGCCTGTGCGGCTCGTCGGGCACCAACCCCTTCGCCGCCATCGCTGCGGGCGTGGCCTGCCTGTGGGGCCCTGCCCACGGTGGCGCCAACGAAGCCTGCCTGAACATGCTGGAAGACATCCAGCGCAACGGTGGCGTGGCCAAGGTCGGTGAGTTCATGGAGAAGGTCAAGGACAAGAACTCCGGCGTGAAGCTGATGGGTTTTGGCCACCGCGTCTACAAGAACTACGACCCCCGCGCCAAGCTGATGCAGGAAACCTGCAACGAAGTACTGCAGGAACTGGGCCTGGAAAACGACCCCCTGTTCAAGCTGGCCAAGCAACTCGAAAAGATCGCCCTGGAAGACGATTACTTCGTCTCGCGCAAGCTGTACCCCAACGTGGACTTCTACTCGGGCATCGTGCAACGCGCCATCGGCATCCCCGTCTCGCTGTTCACCGCCATCTTCGCGCTGGCCCGCACCGTGGGCTGGATTGCCCAACTGAACGAAATGATCGGCGACCCCGAGTACAAGATCGGCCGCCCACGCCAGCTGTTCACCGGCTCCGAGCGCCGCGACGTGCAGCCTATCGGCAAGCGCTGATCGGAACATCCCCTGCGCGGCCCCGCCCGCAGGCAGCACACAAAGCCCACAGGCCCAGCCTGTGGGCTTTTTTGCTTTGTGGACGGACAGCGCATGCAACCTGCGCATAGCGTGCATCCGAGTCGCATGACAGGCAATACTCCCCCCTAGTAGCCTATTTTTTAAACCCCTAGCGCTTACCAGCATTGCGCTAGCGTTTTATACTACCCTCCAGTACAACGTCAGCAGGGCTTTACAGCCCCGCCCCACATGCCCCATTCCGCAGAAGACAAGCAGCGCGCCATCACCCGCCTGCGCCGCATCAAAGGCCAGGCCGAAGCGCTGGAGCGCGCCGTGGAGGCGGGCAGCGATTGCGCGCCCATCCTGCAGCAACTGGCCGCCATGCGCGGTGCGGTGCACGGTCTGATGGCCGACCTGCTCGACGGGCACGTGCGCGAGGTGCTGTCTGAAAAGCCTGCCCCCTCCCAGCCAGCGGTGGACGAAACCCTCGCCCTGCTGCGGTCGTATTTGAAATGACCCCTGCACATCGCCTCGGGTGCGGGGAGTCCCTCACTCCGCGTCACGACATTGACCCGCGCCAGGGGTGAAGCACCGCAGTAGGCAGGCCCAGCTACCCGATCAACACCCTTTTTATTTCCACCCTATCTTTTGCCAAGGAGCCACCCCATGAAATCCCGCGCCGCCGTAGCCTTCAAAGCCGGAGAACCCCTGCAGATCGTCGAAATCGATGTGGCCCCCCCTAAAAAGGGCGAGGTGCTCATCAAGATCACCGACACCGGTGTGTGCCATACCGACGCCTTCACACTGAGCGGTGACGACCCCGAGGGCCTGTTCCCCGTGGTGCTGGGCCATGAAGGCGCAGGCATCGTGGTGGAAGTGGGCGAAGGCGTGACCAGCGTGAAGCCGGGCGACCACGTCATCCCGCTGTACACCGCCGAATGCGGCGAATGCCTGTTCTGCAAGAGCGGCAAGACCAACCTGTGCGTCGCCGTGCGCGCCACACAGGGCAAGGGCGTGATGCCCGACGGCACCACGCGCTTCAGCTACAACGGCCAGCCCATCTACCACTACATGGGCTGCAGCACCTTCAGCGAATACACCGTGGTGGCCGAGGTGTCGCTCGCCAAGGTCAACCCCAAGGCCAACCCCGAGCAGGTCTGCCTGCTGGGCTGCGGCGTGACCACCGGCCTGGGCGCCGTGAAGAACACCGCCAAGGTGCAAGAGGGCGACACCGTGGCCGTGTTCGGCCTGGGCGGCATTGGTCTGGCAGTCATTCAAGGCGCCAAACTGGCCAAGGCGGGCCGCATCATCGCCGTGGACACCAACCCCTCCAAGTTCGACCTGGCACGCACCTTCGGCGCTACCGACTGCGTGAACCCGAAAGACTTCGACAAGCCGATCCAGCAGGTCATCGTCGAGATGACGACCTGGGGCGTGGACCACAGCTTTGAGTGCATTGGCAACGTGAACGTGATGCGCGCCGCACTGGAATGCGCACACCGTGGCTGGGGCCAGAGCGTGATCATCGGCGTGGCCGGTGCGGGCCAAGAGATCAGCACCCGCCCCTTCCAGCTCGTCACTGGCCGCAAGTGGCTGGGCACCGCGTTTGGTGGCGTCAAGGGCCGCAGCGAGCTGCCCGGCATGGTCGAAGACGCCATGGCAGGCAAGATCCAGCTCGAGCCCTTTGTGACCCACACCATGGGCCTCAAGGACATCAACGAAGCCTTCGACCTGATGCACGAAGGCAAGTCGATCCGGTCCGTGGTCAAGTACGCGGCCTGACATCCACTATCAAAACAGAAGCGCCTTGCGCTTGTTTGGCGGCACTTGAGAAACAAAACTTCTCAAAACCCTCTTAAAACAAGCGCGACCAGCTATCACTTTGTGAGCACACTCATGTCCACATCCATCGAACTGCTCAGCAGCCACGCCAGTTTTGGCGGAGAGCAGCGCTTTTACCAGCATGCGTCCAGCACCATCGGCCTGCCGATGAAGTTTGCGGTGTACCTGCCCCCCCAGGCCAGCCAAGGCCCCGTGCCCGCCGTGCTGTACCTGGCCGGGCTGACCTGCACCGAAGAAACTTTCATCATCAAGGCCGGTGCCCAACGCCGCGCCGCAGAGCTGGGCCTGGCCTTGATCGCCCCGGACACCAGCCCGCGCGGGGCCAACGTGCCGGGCGAGGCCGACAGCTGGGACTTTGGCGTGGGCGCGGGCTTTTACCTGGACGCCACGGCCGCCCCCTGGGCCACCCACTGGCGCATGGAGAGCTACCTGATGGACGAGCTGCTGCCCCTGTGCACAGCGGCCTTGCCCATCGACGCCCAGCGCCTGGGCATCTTCGGCCACTCGATGGGGGGGCACGGTGCGCTCACGCTGGCCTTGCGCCATCCGGGCCGCTTCCAGTCACTGTCCGCCTTCGCGCCCATCTGCGCGCCCACCCGCTGCCCCTGGGGCGAGAAGGCCTTCACGGGCTACCTGGGTGCAGACCGCACCAGCTGGGGCGAGCACGACGCCACTGTGCTGATGGAAAACCAGCCCATGGCGCCCTATGCCGGCGGTATCCTCGTCGACCAGGGGCTGGCAGACAAGTTTCTGGCCGAGCAACTCCACCCCCACCTGTTTGAAGCCGCCTGCGCGCACATCGGCCAGCCGCTCACGCTGCGCCGCCACGCGGGCTACGACCACGGCTACTACTTCATCCAGACCTTCATGGACGACCACCTGCTGCACCACGCGCGGGGTTTGGGCATTGCTGCCTGATCGACATCGCCGCAAGACCTTGTCATGAAAAAGGGCTGCCCCCTACAGGGCAGCCCTTTTTTCTTGCGCAATCAACCAGTGGCGCAGGCTCAGGTGCCGATCACACCGCCATCGGCCTTGCGCACCACCACCGTGGCAGAGCGTGGGCGGCCATTGGCCTTCTTCTCCGGCCAGTTCGACACGGCACGGGGGTTCTTGGGGTCGCTGATCTCGTCGGCAGGCTCACCAGGATGCTGGATGTTGAGGAACATGGTGCGCCCATCCGGCGTGGCCGTGAGGCCCGTGATTTCGCAACCCGAGGGGCCAACCAGAAAGCGCCGCACTTCGCCCGTGTGCACATCGGCGGCCAGCATCATGTTGTTGCCAAAGTT
Source organism: Acidovorax sp. 56 (assembly GCF_002749705.1). NCBI lineage: Bacteria > Pseudomonadati > Pseudomonadota > Betaproteobacteria > Burkholderiales > Comamonadaceae > Acidovorax > Acidovorax sp. 56. The sequence goes on along the minus strand of NZ_PEEV01000001.1, from coordinate 481,578 downwards.
CTTCAAGTCGCCCTTGCCCATGGCCGAGGTGGACATGTCGCACTGGATCCAGAGCACGCCACGACCGTCCACCCACAGGCCATCGGGGCAAGAGAACATATCGCCCTTGATGTTGCCCTTGGCCTCTGCGCGCGCCAGCGATGGGTCGCCCGCCATGACGAAATGGTTCCAGGCAAAGGTCTGGCCGCTGAAGTCACCATCTTCCTTCCAGCGGATGATGTTGCCCTGGGTGTTGTTGACACGGGGGTTGGCGGCATCCACACCCGGCTGGTTGGCGGCGCCACGGTTGCTGTTGTTGGTCAGCGTGGTGTAGACCCAGCCCTGCTTGTCCACGGCAATCCACTCGGGGCGGTCCATCTTGGTGGCGCCCAGCAGGTCGCTGGCCTGGCGGGCCTTGATCAGCACCTCGCCCTGGTCGGCAAAGCCATTGGCAGCCGTCAGTGGGCCCTGGCCGTGGGTCAGCGCAATCCAGCGGCCCTTGCCATCGGCATTGAACTGGGCCACGTACAGCGTGCCGTGGTCCAGCAGCGTGGCATTGGCGGCAGCGCCACCGGGCTTGATGGCATCGCGGCTCACAAACTTGTAGATGTACTCAAAGCGCGAGTCCTCGCCCATGTACACCACCGCGCGGTTGTCGCGCGTGACGGCCACGGTGGCGCCTTCGTGCGCGGCCCGGCCCATGGCGGTGCGCTTGATGGGGGTGGAGCTGGGGTTGTTGGGGTCGATCTCCACAATCCAGCCAAAGCGGTTGGGTTCGTTGGGGTTCTTGGTGGCGTCAAAGCGCGCATCGAACTCGTGCCAACGGTAGCCCGCGCCGCCCTTCTTCAGGCCCCAGCGCTTTTCGTGGGCGCTCAGCGTGTCGCCACCGCTGAAGTAGTTGATGAAGTTCTCTTCCGAGGTCAGGTAAGTGCCCCAGGGCGTGATGCCGCTGGCGCAGTTGTTGAAGGTACCCAGCACCTTGGTGCCTTGCGGGTCGGCAGCGGTCTTCAGCAGGGCATGGCCAGCGGCAGGGCCGCTGAGCTGCATGGGCGTGTTGGCCGTGATGCGGCGCGCCCAGGGCGATGGCTTGACCACTTCCCACTTGCCATTGGTTTCCTGCACCTCGCACACCGACACGCCATGGGCCGCTTGCGACTTGCGCACTTTCTCCAGGCTCCAGTTCGCCGTGCCGTCGGGGAACAGCAGGCCATGGTCCACATACTCGTGGTTCATCACCAGCAGCCCGGTCTTCGAGCCCTCTTGCGCAAAGTAGTGCATGCCATCGTGGTGCATGCCAAACTGGGTTTCCTGGTGTGCAGTGGTGTTGCTGCCGTCGTCCTTGAAGGCCGTCGTCTCGCCCGACATGCCCACTGGGTCGCCCCAGGGCGCAATCACCTGCACGGTGTAGCCCTCGGGCACCGTCACCGTGTCTGCGGTAGAAATGGCCACGCTCTTGAAGCCCAGGGCCGCGCCCGCTGCGCCGCCCGCCGTAGCGCAGCCTGCCAGCGCAGCAACACCACCGACGGCCCCCAAGGGTGCCAAAAAGCTGCCGGCCAAGGCCCCCAGGCCACCGCGCAACAGGGTACGCCGCGCTGGGTCGGACACGTCATGGATGCTGGGGTTAGAAGACGTGTTGCTGTCTTCCATCAGGGAAAAGTCTTTTGCCATCGTGCTGTTCTCGGTTGTAACTGCGCTGCCAGGGATGGCAGAGCTGCGCCGCATTTGTAGATTTTTCGTGTGACGGCACGGTGACAGCTCCCGGCACCAGCGCCATGGCGGCGCCCTCCACGCAGGTGCTCAGGCCTCAAAAAAGCGGACTTTGACGAGCACCCCAGCCAACGAAGCACCAGCACGGACTAAAAGGTCATCAGGCGAATGGCCTCAGCGCACGAATTCGGTGGCCCGAAGGCCCCCAAAAAGCCCAGTACTTGCGAGGGGGGCACAGAAGCCCCCGTGCGCACTGTGGCGAAGCGGCGGATCACCCCAGATCGCCAAGGCCCAAGGTGCGGCGCTTCACGTAAAGCGTTCTTGCGTATGCGGGTATCCAGGCATGCCAAGAATCTTTACATTTTGATAAATTCAGACACAAAACAAGGGAACGGATCGACTCACCTGTTGGCGGCCGCGCCACGGCGAACCCACGGAAACACCTCCGACCAAGCTCCGCAAATGGATTTAGGGCCCATTCCCGCAGGCTTCCCCATCGCAGCCAAAGCAAGTCAAGCACCTTAATGTTGCTTTAAGTGACACGCAAAACAATGCCCGTCATGCCCCTGATCCTGCAACGGCTGCTGCCCTACGCCCCTCGTTTTAGTTTTCTGCGCCCCCCCCAAGAGGCTTCACAACAGGCATTGCACCCGGGTTGGGTCGTGCTGTGGATCAGTGTGTGGATGTCTGCGGTGTGCAACGTGCCCCTGTGGCGCGAATTGGCGAATCTGCCTGGGCACGGCAGCTTGCGCTCCTGGGCTTTCATGCTGGCTTTCATGGTGCTGGTCACGGCGGGCAATGCTGCGCTGCTCAGCCTGCTGGCCTGGCGCTGGACGCTCAAGCCCGCAGCGGCCCTGCTGGTGCTGATGGCCGCCTTTGGCGCCTATTTCATGCTGGCCTACGGTATTGCCATTGACGCCAGCATGCTCACCAACGTGCTGCAAACCGATGTGAAAGAAGCGGGCGACCTGCTGAACTGGCGCCTGCCACTGACCGTAGGCGCCTTGGCCCTGCCACCGCTGGTGTGGCTGGCCCGCCAACCCGTGCGCGCCATGCCCCCTTTGCGCCAGGTGCTGCACAACGCAGTCCTGCTGCTGGCCGCCGTGCTGGTGGCGGTGTGCAGCGTGCTGGTGGTGTTCCAGGACTTTGCCTCCACCATGCGCAACCACACCCAGTTGCGTTACCTGATGAATCCGCTCAACAGCGTGTACGCGCTTGGCAACATTGCCACCCGTCCGCTGCGCATGGACACCCGCACCATCCTGCCCCTGGGCCGCGATGCTCGCCTGGGCGCCAGCTATGCCCAACAAGACAAGCCACCGCTGCTGGTACTGGTGCTGGGCGAAACCGGGCGCGCGGGCAACTTCGCCATTAACGGCTACGCCCGCCCCACCACCCCCCACCTGTCGGCACGCAACGACTTGGTCAACGCCCCCAACGCATGGTCGTGCGGCACCAGCACGGCGGCTTCGGTGCCCTGCATGTTTTCGCACCTGGGGCGCAGCGGCTACGAATCGCGCAGCGCCAACTTTGAAGGCCTGATGGATGTGCTGCAACACGCAGGTCTGGCCGTGCTGTGGGTAGACAACCAATCGGGCTGCAAGGGCACCTGCGACCGCATCCCCAACGCAGACACCTCGGCCCAAAAAGACCCCGAACTGTGCCCCACCGGCAGCGACTGCCTGGACAGCATCATGCTCAAAGACCTGGACCAGCGCCTGGCCGCCTTGCCCGCTGACCAACGCCAGCGCGGTACGGTGGTGGTGCTGCACCAGATGGGCAGCCACGGCCCCGCATACTCCAAACGCTCAGCCCCCGAGCGCAAGCCCTTCCAGCCCGAATGCAACTCCACCGCGCTGCAAGAGTGCGGACAGCAAGCCGTCATCAATGCCTACGACAACAGCATCGTGGAAACCGACCACTTTCTGAATTCTGTATTGAATTGGCTTGCAGGACATGAAAATAAAGCGCAACCAGCTATGATTTATGTAGCAGACCACGGTGAATCGCTGGGCGAGAACAACATCTACCTGCACGGCCTGCCCTACTCCATCGCCCCAGACGTGCAAAAGCACGTCCCCTGGATCACCTGGCTCTCACCCGCCATGCAGTCCCGCAACGGCACCAGCACCCCTTGCCTGCAAAAAGAACTGGCAGAGCAACGCATCACGCACGACAACTACTTCCACTCGGTGCTGGGGCTGATGGACGTGCAGACCGGCGCGTATAAGCCTGAGCTGGACATGTTTGCGGGCTGCAAGAAGAACGCAACGCTGGCCAGCGTACCGAGGCAAGGGCTCTGCACCGCCTCGCAGTTAACAAGCTGGCTGACTCGCCAAAATGAACGCATCACCACAGTCAAAGTCTGACCAAGGAGGTGCCTATACTGAAACACCTTCAGCCCAATGCTGTGTCTGGTGTGCACGTCCTCGACTCTGGGATTCCTAGCTCGCCCGCAGCACTTGAGAACCAGAATCCATGGAAGACGCTCTCTCCGCTCTCGTCGCACTGATCATCTGGCGCATCCTTGTCTGCACAGTTGGGTCAATAGCTCTTGCGTTTGCTCTTTCCAATGCAATCCCATCGTTTACTGCGGAGTACGGCATCGCACTGGTGATCCTTGGAACCGTATGCGGCCTCTACTGGCAAAGCCGAACTGAAGCCAAATCGACTGCCTCAGAAAGCGTTGAGGATTCAGAAATTTCTCAGCCTGTCGCCTTCCTGGGGCTTGCGTTTATCGGGCTCATCGTTGGCGGAGCGTTCGCAGAATTGTTCAGCTCCAAACTCTGTGGCGCAGTCTCACTCGCCGTCGGAGCTACTTCGGTAGCAGCTTGGTACCACTACGCAAAGCACCAGCCCGTCAACCGTGAGGCATTTGCTTTTGCGCTGGCCTCTTTGCTGGTCGGATTTTGGGTTCTGCTGTTGCTATCTCTGTGGGGAGCACCATGACTTTCATAGTGCACCCGCTGCAACCGCGTCGACCGGCGGAGTGAAGCCTTGCCCCCGCCAATCGCCATCCGCTGCGACGACGCGTAGTTGGTAGCACGTAAGTTCTTTGCTGCTGCTCAGCAACGCAGCAGCCACCCGCCAAAAAGAAGGGACCACCAAGGTCCCTGCTTTCTCCGCACCGATGTCTCAGTCCAGCAGCCCCTGACAAACATACTTGGTGTGCAGGTAATCGTCGAGCCCATGGGTCGAGCCCTCGCGGCCGTAGCCGGACTCCTTCACCCCCCCAAACGGCGCAGCCTCCGCCGCAATCGCCCCTTCGTTGATACCGACGATGCCCGTCTCCAGGGCTTCGGCCACCCGCCAGATGCGCCTGACGTTCTGGCTGTAGAAGTACCCCGCCAGCCCAAACGGTGTGTCATTGGCCTGGGCCACCACCTCGGCCTCGTCGTCAAACACCGTGAGCGGCGCCACCGGCCCAAAGGTCTCCTCACACGCACAGGCCATGCTGGCATCCGCTCCGCTGAGCACCGTGGGGGCGTAGTAGTTGGGCCCCAGGTGCGCCAGGCGTTGCCCCCCTGTGAGCACTTTGGCCCCCTTGGCGACGGCGTCGTTGACATGCCGCTCGATCTTCTCCACCGCCCGGTCATTGATCATGGGGCCGATCTGCGAAGCCGGATCGCTGGCCGGGCCGACCTTGAGGGCAGCCACCTTGGCCGCCAGCTTGGCGGCAAAGGTGTCAAACACGCTGCGGTGCACAAACACCCGGTTCGGGCAGACACAGGTCTGGCCACCGTTTCGGAACTTGGCCGCCATCAGGCCGTCCACGGCCGCATCCAGGTCGGCATCGTCAAACACGATGAAAGGTGCATTGCCCCCCAGCTCCAGAGACAGCTTCTTGAGCGTGTCGGCACTGCGCCGGGCCAGGTGCTTGCCCACAGGAGTAGAGCCGGTGAAGGTGATCTTGCGCACCCGGCTATCGTCCAGCCACACATCCACCACCGCAGGGGTGTTCTGGCGTGAGGCGGTAACGATGTTGAGCACACCCGCAGGCACGCCTGCCTCATGGGCCAACTGCACCAAAGCCAAAGACGTCAGCGGCGTGTCCTCGGCAGGCTTGCACACCACCGTGCACCCTGCTGCCAGGGCCGGGGCGATCTTGCGGGCGATCATGGCGGCGGGGAAGTTCCAGGGGGTGATGGCAGCGACCACGCCCACAGGCTCCTTCAAAGCAAACATGCGCCGACCGGGCACCGGGGCCGGAATGACCTCGCCATTCATGCGCGTGGCTTCTTCACCAAACCACTCGATGTAGCTGGCGGCATAGGCCACCTCGCCCTTGCCTTCGGCCAAAGGCTTACCTTGCTCCAGCGAAATCAACGCACCCAGATCATCCTGGTGGGCCAGCACCAGATCGTTCCAGCGCTTGATGATGGCTGCGCGCTGCTTGGCGGGGACTTTGCGCCAGGTGGGAAAGGCAGCATGGGCGGCATTCAGGGCGGCCAGGGCTTCAGGCGCACCGGAGTCGGGCACGGAGGTGATGACGGCGCCGGTGGCGGGGTTGGTGACATCCAGGCGGGGGCCAGTGAAGGCAGTCCACTGGCCGGCGATGAAGTTGGCGCTGCGGATCAGGTCGGTGCGCGTGAAGGCCAGGGGCAGAGACGGGGAAGGAGTGGCGGACATGGGTTTGAGTGAAATGGGGCTCTGGCGCTTATCTAATAAGCGCTAGCAGCTATTGTTTTAGGAGCAAAAATCTATCAACCTTGGGCAATCAAAGCCGCAATGGCCTCACCGACCTGCGTCGTGTTGGCCGTGCCCCCCAGGTCCGGCGTGCGCGGCCCACCCTTGAGCGTCTCTTCAATCGCACCCACGATCGCATCGTGCGCCTGGCGCCCCGCACCCTGGCCCTGCGTGAGGAAGTCCAGCATCAGCGCCCCCGACCAGATCATCGCAATCGGGTTGGCAATGTTCTTGCCGTAGATGTCGGGCGCGGAGCCGTGCACGGGCTCGAACAGGCTGGGGAAATTGCGTTCGGGGTTGAGGTTGGCCGAAGGGGCCAGGCCGATGGTGCCGGTGGTGGCCGGGCCCAGGTCACTGAGGATGTCACCGAACAGGTTGGTGGCGGCCACCACGTCAAAGCGCCCGGGCTGCAGCACAAAGCGGGCGGTGAGGATGTCGATGTGCTGCTTGTCCAGGGTGATCTCGGGGTAGTCCTTGGCGACGTCGTCCGCCCTCTTATCCCACCAGGGCATGCTGATGGCGATGCCGTTGCTCTTGGTGGCCAGGGTGACGTGCTTTTTGGGGCGGCTTTGGGCCAGGTCGAAGGCGAACTTCAAGAGGCGGTTGGCGCCGTGGCGGGAGTAGACCGATTCCTGGATGACGATTTCGCGGTCGGTGCCTTCGTACATGATGCCGCCAAGCGATGTGTACTCGCCCTCGGTGTTCTCGCGCACCACGTAGTAGTCGATGTCTCCGGGCTTGCGGCCTGCCAGGGGGCAAGGCACGCCTTCAAACAAACGCACGGGGCGCAGGTTGATGTACTGGTCGAACTCGCGGCGGAACTTGAGCAGAGACCCCCACAGCGAGACATGGTCGGGCACGGTGGCGGGCCAGCCGACGGCGCCAAAGAAGATGGCGTCCATGCCTGACAGTTGTGCCTTCCAGTCGTCAGGCATCATTTTTCCGTGCTGGGCGTAGTAGTCGCAGCTGGCCCACTCGAAGGTGTGCAGTTGCAGCTCAAAGCCAAAGCGGGCGGCGGCGGCCTGGATGGCGCGCAGGCCTTCGGGCATCACTTCTTTGCCGATGCCGTCTCCGGGCAATACGGCGATGCGGAATGCGGGAATCATGGAGTGCTCCTCTTTGAAGACCTGTGAACGGATCAGGCAGCCATTGCCAGTGCAGGCGCGGCAGCCAGGCGCTGCGGGTCACGCTCTTCCAGCCAGCCCTGGCGCAGCTCGGGCACCGAGGCGGCCAGCAGCTCGTAGTACGGGTGGTGCGGGCCCTTGTCAAAGTCGGCACGCGCCACCTGGTCGAGCTTGCGGCCATGCTGCATAACGATGATTTCATCGCACACCGCACGCACCGTGTGCAGATCGTGGCTGATGAAGAGGTAGGACACGCCCAGCTCGCGGCGCAGGTCGGCCATCAAATCCAGTACGGCAGCGCCCACCACCGTGTCCAGGGCCGACGTGACTTCGTCGCACAGAATCAAATCGGGCTCGGCCGCCAGGGCACGCGCCAGGTTCACCCGCTGCTTTTGCCCGCCCGAGAGCCCGCCCGGCAGGCGTTGGGCCACGCTGTGTGGCAAGCGCACCAGGTCCAGCAGCTCATGGATACGGCGCTGCAAAGCGGGCCCCTGCAGGCCTTTGTAGAACTGCAGTGGGCGCGCCAGGATGCGCTCGATGGTCTGTGAGGGGTTGAGCGCCGTGTCGGCCATCTGGAACACGATCTGGATCTGCCGCAGCTCTTCCTTGCTGCGCTGCCCCAGGTCAGGTTTGAGCTCGCGGTTGTTGAACAGCATGGAGCCCTTGCATGGCGCGATCAGCCCCGCAATCGCCCGCGCCAGCGTGGTCTTGCCCGAGCCCGATTCGCCAATCACCCCAATGGCCTGGCCCCGGTACAGCTTGAAGTTGATGTCTTCCAAAATGAGCGTGGCGGGCTGGCCCTTGGCGTCCACAGCGCCGTAGCCTGCAGACAGCTCGCGCACATCGAGCAGCAGCTCGCCCTCGCCTTTGCAATGCTCTGTGGCACGCGGCGCGGGGCGGGCAGCGGCCAGCAGGCTCTTGGTGTAGTCGTGCGCGGGCTCGGCCAGGATGCGGGCGGTGGTGTTCACCTCCTGCGTCTTGCCGCCGCGCAGCACCAGAATGTGGTCGGCCATCTGCGCCACTACGGCCAGGTCGTGGCTCACATACACCGCCGTGGCCTGCCGCTCGCGCACCACGCGCCGAAAGGCGCGCAGCACCTCGATCTGCGTGGTCACGTCCAGCGCGGTGGTGGGCTCGTCCAGGATCACCACATCGGGATCGGTGATGAGCGCCATGGCCGCCATCAGCCGCTGCAATTGCCCACCCGATACCTGGTGCGGGTAGCGCTGGCCAATGGTGTCGGGGTTGGGCAAGGCCAGCTCGCGGAACAGCTCCACGGCCTTGCGCTCGGCCTCTTGCCGCGTCATCGTGCCGTGGATGCCCGCAGGCTCCACCACCTGGTCCATGATGGTGCGCGAGGGGTTGAACGACGCCGCTGCACTCTGCGCGATGTACGACACGGTGCGCCCGCGCATGGCCCGCTGCCCTGCGGGCGAGAGCTTCAGCACATCGGTATCGCCAATGCGCACGCTGCCCCCTGAGATAGCGCAGCCGCGCCGCGCATAGCCCATCAAGGCCAGGGCCGTGGTGGTCTTGCCCGAGCCCGACTCTCCAATCAGTGCCAGCACCTCGCCGGGCTGGATGGCAAAGCTCAAATGATCGACCAGGGTCTGGTCGCCTGCGGTGATGTGCAGGCCTTCGACGATGACGGAAGCACCCATTCTTAGCTCCTTAGCGTTCGCGGGCTGCACGGCCCGGCAGGTTGTCGATCACCAGATTGACGGCAATCGTCAGGCTGGCAATGGCCAGCGCGGGGGCAATCACCGAAGCGCCTGCGTCAGACAGCGAGCCGATGTTCTCGCGCACCAGAGAGCCCCAGTCAGCCTCGGGGGGCTGAATGCCCAGGCCCAGAAAGCTCAGGCTGGCCAGCAGCAGCACCACGTACACAAAGCGCAGCCCCAGGTCGGCCAGCATGGGGCCAATGATGTTGGGCAGTATCTCGCGCAGCATGATGTAGAGCTTGCCTTCACCGCGTGTGCGGGCCACCGTCACGTAGTCCAGCGCATTGATGTTGACGGCCAGCGAGCGGGCAATGCGAAAGGCCCCAGGCACGTAGATGAGCGCGGCCGTAAACACCAGCATGCCCACCGAAGACCCAAAGCCTGCCACCAGCACGAGCGCAAACATCTTGCTGGGGATGGAGGTCAGGGTGTCGAGCAAGCGGCTGAGCACTGCATCCAGCACCGGCCCGCTGGACGCGGCCAGCAGCGCCAGCACCGTGCCCGTGCCACTGGCCAACATCGTGGCCACCAGCGCCAGGCCCACGGTGTAGCGGGCACCCTGCACCACGCGCACCAGCATGTCGCGCCCCAGGTAGTCGGTGCCCAGCCAATGGGTTGCGTCGATGGGGGCATAGACCACAGACGCCTGCAAGTCCACCAGCGACCTGGGCAGCAGCGCGGGCCCCACCAGCGCCGTGGCGAGCCAGAACACCAGAATGGCCAGCCCGACCAACCCGGAAAAGCCAAAGCCTGCCAGCCAACGCCCCACCCCGCTGCGGCGTGAAGCGGGGGCAGCCTGGGTGGGCAAAGAAGGAAGTGTGTCCATCAAAAGGTCCCCGTTGTTTCAACTGTATTGCGCGGCATGTGCCGGTGTTTCTGTGTGCGCATAGTTCGCTCCTGGGCTCATCAGCGGTGGCGCAAACGGGGGTTGGCCACAATGCCACACACATCGGCCAGCGTGACCAGCAGCAGGTAGCCCGTGCAGAAAATCATGGCGCAGGTTTGCACCAGCGGCATGTCGCGCTGGGTGACGCCATCCACCATCAGCTTGGCAATGCCGGGGTAGTTGAAGATGGTTTCGATCACGATCACCCCGCCCAACAGATACGACAGCGACAGCGCCACGGCATTGGCAATCGGCCCCACCGCGTTGGGCAGTGCGTGGGCCAGCACCATGCGCATGGGCGATGCACCCTTGAGCCGCACCATCTCGATGTAGGGGGCCTCCAGCTGGTCGATCACTGCGGCACGGGTCATGCGCATCATCTGCGCAACGATCACACAGCACAGGCTGAGCACCGGCATGGCAAACGCGCGCAGCATCTGGCCCAGCGATTCAATGTCGCTCACGTAAGACAGCGCAGGCAGCCAGCGCAGCTGCACCGCAAACACCAGCACCGCCAGCGTGGCCACCAGAAACTCGGGCACCGAGACCACGGCCACCGACAGGCTCGACGCGATGCGGTCCAGCCACGAACCGCGCCACACCGCCGAGGCAATGCCAAACACCAGGGCGATGGGCACGGAGAACAGCGCCGTCACTGCGGCCAACAGCAACGAGTTGGGCAGGCGGCTGCCCACCAGTTCGGCCACCGGCATCTGCGTGGTTACGGACTGCCCCAGGTCACCGCGCACCACGCCCCCCAGCCACTTCAGGTAGCGCTCGGGGGCGGGCACATTCAGCCCCATCTGGGTGCGCAAGGCAGCCAAGGCTTCAGGGGTCGCATCTTGGCCCAGCTGTTCCTGAGCAGCGTCGCCGGGCAGCACGGCGGTGATCGAAAAAACGATCACCGACACCGCCAGCAGCGACAGCAGCGCAATGAGCAGGCGCTTGGCCAGCAGCGAGAGAATCACGCGGTTCATGCAAAGCCTTCCATTGCAGTGTGCCGGGGCCCGCGCGTCAGGCGTCCAGCCAGACGTGCTCGGCGAACGAGTAGCCCATCAGGCCGCCCAGAGGAATGGGCGACAAACCCTTGAGCTTGGTCGAATGCCCGTCGATGCTGGCCAGGAACAGCGGGATGCCGATGCCTGCCTCGTTGTGGATCATCGTCTGCATGTCGGCATACATCTGCTTGCGCTTGGGCAAATCGGTCTCGGCACGCGATGCCAGCAGCAACTGGTCGAACTGTGCACTCTTCCAGCGCGATTCGTTCCAGGCCGCATCGGACTTGAAGAACTGCGTGAGGATGGTATCGGCGCTGGGGCGCGGGTTGACGTTGCCAAAGCCCACAGGGCTGTTGAGCCAGTGGTTGGACCAGTAGCCGTCGGCAGGCATGCGCTTGACGTCGATGTCGAGCCCGATGCGCTGGCCTGCTTGCTGCAGCAGCAGTGCAATCTCCACCGAATACATGGCCGCTGGCGAGACCACCATGGGAATCTTGCCCGTGACGCCGGACTTTTGCAGGTGGAACTTGGCCTTGTCCAGGTCAAAGCTGCGTTGTGGCAGGTCCTTGAAGTGAAAGCGGTTGGTTGGGTCGATGGGCTGGTCGTTGCCCAGCACGGCGTAATCCAGCGCAATGGTCTTTTTCATCTGTTCGCGGTCGAACAGGTACTTCATGGCCTGGGCGAAATCGGGGCTCATGCCGGGGCCCATGTCCTTGCGCATGATGAGGTCAGAGTACTGGCCCGACTGCGTGGTGAAGATGGCGTAGCCGGGCGTGCTCTTGACGCGGGCCACCGAGCGGGGATTGACCGAGGCGACCAGGTCCATGCCACCAGACAGCAGCGCATTCACACGGGCAGTCTCATCCCCGATGCCGACGAATTCAATCTCGTCCAGGTAAGGTTTGCCGGGCTTCCAGTAGGCTTCATTGCGCACCATCAATGAACGCACGCCGGGCTTGAACTCCTTGAGTTTATAAGGGCCCGTGCCAATGCCTGCATTGAAGTCGGTGGTGCCGTCCTTGACGATGCAAAAGTGGAAGGTACCCAGGATCACGGGCAGGTCGGCATTGGGGGCGGACAACACCATGGTGACCTCATTGGGGCCACTGGCGCGCACCGTCTCGATCTGGTCGGCCAGCACCTTGGCCTTGGAGGCCGTGGCAGGGTCTTTGTGCCGCAGGATGGAGAACACCACGTCGGCCGGTGACAAGGCTTTGCCGTCGTGAAACACCACGCCCTTGCGCAGGGTGAACACCCAGGTCTTGGCATCTTGCGTGGTGAACGATTCAGCCAACGCTGGCTGGGGAGTGAGCGATCCATCCAGCGAAGTCAACCCGTTGTAGATCATGCTGCCGCGCGAGTAGTCGGTCTGGTTGGACTGCTTGGCAGGGTCCAGCGTGTCGGTGGCGGCTGCCGTGGCCCCGGCCACGCGAATGCGCCCGCCGCGCTTGGGCGTCTGCGCATGGGCCGAGGTGGCCAAACTTGCCAGGCCACCCGCTGCGCCCACCTGCATACCGCAGGCCATGAGCATGGTGAGCACATCGCGGCGGGACGCACCGCGTTTGAGCGATTCCATCACTCGCATGCTCTCGCTGGGACCGACAAGGTTCTCGAACTGTTTGTGGCTATCGCTCATGGTCGCTCTCCTGGTTGAAAAGGGGTGGGGGTCAGGGTTGTGGTTATTGAAAAATCACGCGGGGCAAATACGGTTGTCAGCGAATGCGGCATCACGCCAGACGGTCTTTGAGCCTGAAGTACAGGCCCACAGCAGGCAAAAACCAAGGGGGGCCAAAGTGGCCCGGAATGGCGGGCCAGTGGCGCCCCTGCCAGGGGTTGGCTGCCGCATTGCCTGCCATCACTTCGGCCATGCGCTCGCCCATGTGCACCGACATCTGCGTTCCGTGGCCGCTGTAGCCCATCGAATAAAACAGGCCATCGCGCTCACCCGCTTGCGGCAAGCGGTCCTGGGTCATGTCCACCAGACCACCCCAGCAATAATCGAGCCGCACGGGGCCCAGTTGCGGGAAGGTCTCGGCCAAGCCTGCGCGCAGGATCTCGCCGCTGGCGGCGTCTGACTGCGGGCTGGAGATGGCAAAGCGTGCACGCCCGCCAAACACCAGCCGGTGGTCCGCAGTGAGGCGGAAGTAATGGTGGATATTGGCAATGGTGGTGTAGGTGCGGCGCTCGCGCAGCAAGGCCTGGGCACGCTCCGCCCCCAAAGGCTCTGTGACCACGATGAAACTGCCAATGGGCACGATGCGCCGGCGCAGCCAGCCAAAGCTTCCGTAGCTGCCATGGCGCGACGCACCCGTGGCCAGCAGCACCTGCTGGGCCGTGACCACGCCTTGCGCCGTGTGCAAGCGGTGCACCTGCCCTTGCACGCGCTCCAGCCGGTTGACACAGGTGTTGGTGCAAATGGTGGCGCCTTGGCGCTCGGCCGCCTGGGCCAGCCCATGGGCAAAACGGCCCATGTGCATCTGCGCGCTGCGCTTGTACAGCAGGCCACCGTGAAAACGCTCGCTTTGCACCTCGGCGCGCACACGCTCAGCGTTCAGCACTTCCACATCGGTGTCCACACCGTCCGCCACCAGGCGTTCCACACTGCGTTGCAGTGCGTCCATCTGGTAGGGGCGCGTGGCCAGCTTGAGCTTGCCGTGGCGCAGAAAGTCGCAATCGATGGACTCCTGCTGCACCAGGCGCGCCACGGTGTTCACCGCATCGTCGTAAGCGTGGTACCAGGCGCGGGCCTTCTCCACCCCCACCTTGGCAGCGACATCGGCGTAGTCCACCGCCAGGCCATTGTTGACATGCCCGCCATTGCGGCCCGACGCCTCGGGCGCTACGGTGGGACCAGCCTCCAGCACCACCACACGGGCGCCCTTGCGGGCCAGGGCCAGTGCGGCAGACAGGCCGGTAAAGCCACCGCCCACAATGGCCACATCGACCTTGTCAGGCAGGCTGCGTGCGCCTCCCGTAGAGCCTGCTGGCCACAGGGGCAAGGCATCATTCCAGTACGAGTCGAGCTTCATGGTGTGGGCAGGTCAGCGATACAAAGAAGGGTGCTGGGCCATTGCGGGCGTCAGAGGCCCACCACACCGGGCAGGCCGCCAATGTCCTGGATCTCGGTGTAGCCGTAGGCCGGGTTACCCGGGCCGTGGCCACGGTTCACAAACACCTTGTTCTTGATGCCGATGTCGTCAGCCGACATGAGGTCGTAGCGCAGGCTGGAGGACACGTGCAGCACATCTTCCGGGTTGCAACCCAGCGAGTCGAGCATGTACTCAAAGGCCTTGAGGCGCGGCTTGTAGGCCTGGGCCTGCTGCGCGGTGTACACCCGGTGGAATGGGGCCCCCAGCATGGCCACGTTCTTCTGGATCTGGTCGTCTGCCGCGTTGGACAGGATCACCAGCGGGATCTCCTTGGCCACCTTGGCCAGGCCTGCAGGCACGTCCGCGTGTGGGTCCCAGGTGGGCACAGCGTCGTAGTACTTTTGGCCGTCTGCATCGAAGTACTGGATCTTCCATTTCTTGCAAAGACGGCGCACGGCGTTCTTCAGCACCACCTCATAGGGCTGCCAGTCGCCCAGCACTTCGTCAAACCGATAGGCCGTGAAGTCGGCAATGAACTGCTCCATGTGCTGCGCAGGAATGCGGTCTGCAAACAACTCACGTGTCATCTCACCCATGCGAAAGCGGGTGAGCGTTCCGTAGCAGTCAAAAGTCACGTACTTGGGGCGAAAAGTCATGGTCTCGATTCCAGTTTGAACGGTCACCGACCGCAGCGGGTCGCATCCCTTAATTACCGTTTGCGACAGAGTTATTACAAATTCATTGGAGCATGCAAGGGCGCAGAACATGTTGGGAAATGGGCCCTGTCCACGCCAGAAAGTTGCGCTTTGAGTGGGGGGCTGCGGCATGCCGTGCGGTGTGCACTGCATGCGTGCAGACCCGCACCATTAGTGCGCTGCAGCAAAGTCGATGAGCACGCTTTTGAAGCGCAAATTGGCCTCGACCGCCTGGCGCCCCAGGTCTTTGCCAATGCCCGACTGGTGGTAGCCCCCGGTAGGGATGACGAAGTCGGCGCTGCGCCCGTAGCGGTTGATCCACACCGTGCCCGCAGAGATGTCCCGCATGGCCCGCAGGGCCCTGCCGATGTCTGCGGTGTGCACCCCGGCGGCCAGGCCATAGTGCTCGTGCGCGGCCAGGGCTAGGCCCTCTTCTTCGGTGTCGAAGGTCTGCACCGTAAGCACCGGGCCAAAGATCTCCTCTTGCACCGCAGGGTTGGAGGCCGTCACACCCTCCATCAATGTGGGCTGGAAGTACGCACCGCCCGGCCCACCATCAAACAGACCACCACCGCAGCGCACTTGCGCGCCTGCATCGCGTGCGCGCTCCACAATGTCCAGGATGCGCGCTGCCTGGAGCGCAGAGATGATGGGGGGCAACGTGGCATCGGCATCCCAGGTAGCCCCAGGGCGCAATGCAGCAAACCTGGCCGCAATGCGATCCACCAAGGCCTCTGCAATGCCGCGCTGCACGATCAGGCGCGAGCCCGCCACGCACACCTGCCCGGCATTGCCAGTGATGGCCCCGGCAATGATCCCCGCCAGGCGGTCCAGGTCCGGGGCATCGTCAAACACCAGTTGCGGGCTCTTGCCACCCAGCTCCAGCGTCACAGGCTTGGGGCCTTGCAGCGCGCAGCTGGCCATGATGGCCGCGCCCGTACGCGTAGAGCCAGTGAACGTCATCTTGGCAATGAGCGGGTGGCGCGTGAGTGCATCGCCCGTGGTGCGCCCATCGCCCTGCACCACGTTGAACAAGCCTGCAGGCACACCGGCCTGCACCGCCAACTCAGCCAGACGCACAGCGGAAAATGGCGTCATCTCTGAAGGCTTGAGCACCACCGCATTGCCTGCGGCCAGCGCGGCGCCCACCTTCCAGGACATCATCACCAGCGGAAAATTCCAAGGCGTGATGGCACCCACCACGCCATAGGGCTCGGCCACCACCATCCCCAGGTGGTCGTGCCGCGTGGCAGCCACATCGCCGCCCAGCTTGTCGGCGTACTCGGCAAAAAAGCGCAACCCCTCCGCCGTAAAAGGCACATCCCAAGCCGTGGCGTCACGCACCGGGCGGGTAGAGCACACGGCCTCCAACGGTGCCAAAAGGGCCACATCGGCGTCGATCAGATCAGCCCAGCGGCGCAACACGCGGGCACGGTCACGCGGCGCTCGGCGCGCCCAGTCGCTGCTGCGCCAGGCCTGCCAGGCGTTTTGCACCGCTGCATCCACAGTGCTGGCATCAGCCAGTGGCAAGTCGGCATGCATTTGCCCATCAGAGGGGCGCAGCACACCAAGGCGTGGGGTGTCTTGCACCAGGCGGCCACCAATGAAGTGGCCGCTACTGACAGCGATGGAGCGGGGATCAAATAACGACATACGGGCACTCAAAATGAGAAGGCAAAGAAAGCGAAATAGCGGGGAAGGCAACCACAAGGCCAGGTGCAAAAAGAGCTGCAGCAACGCACCCCTCAGCCCTAGCCAAATCCGTCATTGATGCTAGGCAGTAAGCCCCAGCATTTGTCGCCGTAAGCGCCCCTGCTGCCGCAGCGAATTGCAAAAGCCACAGGCCGGACAGACGAAGCTTGCAAGTTGCTGGCAAACCCTTATTCGCGCTGGTGTGCTGGCGCGTTGTCGGCCAAGATAGGCAGCAATTTCACTGACAAGAGGTTGCCGTACATGCACTTGAAGTCCCCTTTTTCGGCACTGGAAAACGCCGCTCCAGCCGACGACGGCGTGCTGCTGCGCCCCATGACCGAGGCCGATCTGCCCAGCGCCCACGCCCTGTCGGCGGAGCTGCGCTGGCCCCACCGTCCCACCGATTGGGAGCAGGTGTTTGCCCACTCCGAGGGACTGGTAGCCGAGCGCGATGGCCAGATCCTGGCCACGGCACAGCGCTGGCGCTGGGGCCCCGCACACGCCACCATTGGCCTCGTGATCGTCACCCCCGCCTGCCAGGGACGCCGCATTGGCCACCGGCTGATGACCACGCTGTTGGGTGGCCTGGAGGACTGCACGGTGCTGCTGCACGCCACGGCTGAAGGCCGGGGCTTGTATGAACGGCTGGGCTTTGTGCGCACGGGCGAAGTGCGCCAACACCAGGGCGTGGCGCAGCCCACCCCGCTGATTGCCCTACCCTCAGGCTGGCGCCTGCGCCCTGCAGGCCAGAACGAAGCCGCCGCCTTGCAGCAACTGGACACGGATGCGCGTGGCATGCCCCGGCCTGCCTTGATAGAAGACCTGCTGGCCCAAGCCGATGCCTGCGTGGTTCTGGACCATGACGGCACCCAACAAGGCTTTGCCATGCTGCGCCGCTTTGGCCGAGGGCACGCCATTGGCCCGGTGGTGGCCCCCGATGCCGAGAGCGCCAAGGCACTCATTGCCCACCTGGCGGGCATGAATGCGGGTCACTTCACCCGCATTGACATCGACTTTGACTCGGGCCTGGCCGAATGGCTGGAAAGCATTGGCTTGCTGCGGGTAGACGCCCCCACCACCATGGTGCGTGGCACGCCTTTACAGCACCCGGCAGACGCACCCAAGCTGTTCGCCATCGTCACCCAGGCCGTGGGCTGATTTCTCCTTTTTGTCTTTGCTACCGCACACCATCGCATGAGCCCCCAAGCCCCCCTGCCCTCCGCCACCTTTGTCTACAAATCTGACCCGGTGCGAGGCCGGCAGTGGGCCGAGGTCTTCCGCGCCCAGGCGCCCGAGATCGACTTTCGCATCTGGCCCGACATGGGCGATCCGGCCAAGGTGCGCTTTCTGGCAGCGTGGGAGCCGCCAGAGAACATTTCGGAGTGCTTTCCCAACCTCCAGGTGTTGTTCTCTTCGGGTGCGGGCGTCGATCAGTTCAACTTTGCCGCCCTGCCGCCCGAACTGCCCGTGGTGCGCATGGTGGAGCCCGGCATCGTGCAAGGCATGGTCGAGTACGTGACCCGCGCCGTGCTGGACCTGCACCGCGACATGCCCCAGTACCGCCGCCAACAACAGCGCGGCGAATGGAAGGCCCTGCCCGTGCGCCCTGCCAGCCAGCGCCGCATCGGCGTGCTGGGCCTGGGCTCGCTGGGGCAAGCCGTGCTGCAGGCACTGCAAGGCCTGGGCTTTGCCTGCGCAGGCTGGAGCCGGTCACAACACCAGATGGACGGTATTTGCTGCTACGCCGGCAGCGACGAATTGCCTGCGTTTCTCGAAAAACTCGACGTGCTGGTGTGCCTGCTGCCGCTGACCGATGCCACGCGCGGCTTTCTGAACGCCGACCTGTTCAGCCGTCTGCCTGTGGGGGCTGCGCTGGTGCATGTGGGCCGTGGGCCGCAGCTGGTCACCGCCGACCTGCTGGCCGCCCTGGCCACGGGGCAGCTCAGCGAAGCCGTGCTGGACGTGACCGATCCCGAACCCCTGCCCACCGCGCACCCACTGTGGCGCCACCCCCAGGTGCAAATCACCCCTCACATTGCGAGCATGACCCAGCCCCTGAGTGCAGCTGCGGTGGTGATCGACAACCTGCACCGCTTTCACGCAGGCGAGCCCATGACAGGGCTGGTGGACCGCGCACGCGGCTACTGAAGGCGGCCACGGCATGCAGCCATCGGCGTTCAACCTTGTGCACTGCTGCTGCATTTCGGGGCGATGCAACGCGCCTTCGCACCACACCTGGGCGTACCAAACGATCTGCTGTAGAGCCCGCAACAACCGCAGGCTGCTGTGCCAAAGCCCCCCAATTGCAGCACCAAGTTGAGGGGCAATCGGCCTAACCTTTGTCTTCATGAAGCCGCGTTGGCAACACCCCGGCGCCCCTTGATTTCAGACCTTTGCAAGCCTCTTGCCCACCACCCTCCAATGCCATGACCCACTCTGAAGCCCTGCCCCAACTCGCTGCGCTGGACGCGCTGGACCGTGCCCACCTGATCCACCCGGTGGCGCCCTGGCGCACGCACGAAGAGCGCGGCCCCAACATCCTCACCGCCGCACAAGGCATTTGGCTGACCGATGGCAAAGGCCAGCAACTGCTGGACGCATTCGCAGGCCTGTGGTGCGTGAACGTGGGCTACGGGCAAGAGAGCGTGGTGCAGGCTGCTGCCGACCAGATGCGCAAGCTGCCCTATGCCACGGGGTACTTCCACTTCAGCAGCGAGCCCGCCATTCGCCTGGCCGACAAGCTGGTGCAGATCTCGCCTGCGTCGCTGCAGCACGTGTACCTCACGCTGGGCGGCTCTGAATCGGTGGATGCGGCCGTGCGCTTCATCGTGCAGTACTACAACGCCTTGGGCAAGCCGGGCAAGAAGCATTTCATCGCACTGGAGCGCGGCTACCACGGCTCGTCGTCCACTGGCGCAGGCCTCACGGCGCTGCCAGTGTTCCACCGTGGGTTTGACCTGCCCTTGCCCACGCAGCACTACATCCCCTCGCCCAACCCTTACCGCGCCGCCAACCCGGCCGATGGGCAAGCCATCATCGATGCGTCCGTCGCAGCCCTGAAGGCCAAGGTGGCCGAGCTGGGTGCCGAGAACGTTGCCGCGTTCTTTTGCGAGCCCATCCAGGGCTCAGGCGGCGTCATCGTGCCGCCCAAGGGCTGGCTCAAGGCCATGCGCGAGGCCGCGCGTGCGCTCGACATCTTGTTTGTGGTCGACGAAGTCATCACCGGCTTTGGCCGCACAGGCCCCATGTTTGCGTGCGACGCCGAGGGCGTAGAGCCCGACCTGATGACCGTCGCCAAGGGCCTGACCTCTGGTTATGTGCCCATGGGCGCCACACTGATGAGCGACAAGGTGTACGCGGCGATTGCCGATGGCGCTCCCAAGGGTGCCCCCATTGGCCATGGCGCCACCTACTCCGCCCACCCGGTGAGCGCCGCCGTGGCACTGGAGGTGCTGCGCCTGTACGAAGAAGGCGGCGTTCTGGCCAACGGCCAGCGCGTGGCCCGCGCGTTTGGCCAGGGGCTGGACGACTTGCTGGCCCACCCGCTGGTGGGCGATTCGCGCCACCGTGGCCTGCTGGGCGCACTGGAGCTGGTGAGCAGCAAAACCACCAAGACGGGGTTTGATGCCGCGCTGGACCTGCCCACCCGCATGGCCGCCACGGCCTACCGCAATGGCATTGTGTTCCGTGCGTTTGGCGACAACATCCTGGGCTTTGCGCCCGCGCTCACGTTCACCGAGTCGGACTTCGGCCTGATGTTTGAGCGCCTGAAGAAGACTCTGGACGATGTGCTGGCCGCACCCGATGTGCGGGCCGCCTTGAAAGACTGAAGCGTACCGAAAGAACACGTGTAAACCACATCGCTACAGCCCCCTGCGCAGCCGCAGAATGGATGCACTCTTTTCTTCAAGCCCCTGCACACCATGATGAACGAAGCCTTCAAGATCGACCGCCTGGACCTGCGCATTCTGGGCCAGTTGCAAAAGAACGGCCGGATGACCAATGTGGATTTGGCCGACGCGGTAGGCCTGTCGCCCAGTCCCTGCCTCATCCGCGTCAAGCGGCTGGAGCAGGCGGGCTACATCGCAGGCTACGGTGCCCACCTGCGGCTCGAAAAGCTGGGCGACACGCTCACGGTGTTCACCGAAGTCACCCTGTCTGACCACCGCCGCGAAGACTTTGCCCGCTTTGAGGCCGCGCTGCGCGAGGTGGACGAGGTGCTGGAATGCCACTTGGTGAGCGGCGGGTATGACTACCTGCTGCGCTTCCTGACCCGTGGCGTCAACCACTACCAGGAAGTGATCGAAGACCTGCTGGAGCGCAACCTGGGCATTGCCAAGTACTTCAGCTACATCGTCATCAAGTCACCCTTCATCAAGACGCACTGCCCTATCGAGCGCCTGTTTCCGCACCAGCGCTGACCTGATCGCTAACACCCCATGCCTGCACCCGCCTATTCCACTTCCAAATCATTTGTGTCTAGGCGCGAAGCCGCAGACAGTGCTGCAGCACGGCAAGGCGAAGCAACAACGACACGGATGATTTAGAAATGGAATACACCCCACCGCCGCGCTTTGTGCGGCTGGCCGAGGCCAACCGGCCCGCCGTCCCTCTCACCATCGATGCAAAGCCCTGCACTGCACTGGAGGGCGACACCTTGCTGGTGGCCCTGATGTGCAACGGCCGCCGCGCCCGCGACAGCGAATTTGGCGATGGCCCCCGTGCGGGCTTTTGCCTCATGGGCGCGTGTCAGGACTGCTGGGTGTGGACACCGCAGGGCGAACGGTTGCGTGCCTGCTCCACCCCCGTGGCCGCCAACATGGCGGTGCTGACACAGCCCCCGGCCCAGCACTGGCCGGTGACGCAAGACCTGGCCGAATCGCTGCAACGCCATGGGCAACCCCTGCCCGTGCGGGCAACACCGGCAAGCGAGGGCACCGCATGACAGCCCCCCGCATCGTCATCGTAGGCACCGGCCCCGCCGGCGTGCGCGCCGCGCAAGCGGTGGTCGAGACAGGCCTGCGCCCCACGGTGGTAGACGAAAGCCGCCGCGACGGTGGCCAGATTTACCGCCGCCAGCCTGAAGGGTTCAAGCGCCCCTACAGCAAGCTCTACGGCACCGAAGCGGCCAAAGCCCAGGCCCTGCACAGCAGCTTTGAAGCCCTGCGCCCCCACATCGATTACCGGCCTGACACCCTGGCCTGGAACCACACAGCAGGCGAGTTGCATGTGGTGAGCCAGGGTGAGCCCGCCACGCTGGCGTATGACGCGCTCATCTTGTGCGCTGGCGCCACCGACCGGCTCATGCCCGTGCCCGGCTGGCACCGCGCAGGCTGCTACAGCCTGGGCGCCTCGCAAATCGCCCTCAAGGCCCAGGCCTGTGCCATTGGCTCGCAAGTGGTTTTCATGGGCAGCGGGCCGTTGCTTTACTTGGTGGCGTCGCAGTACGTGCAAGCCGGGGCCAAAGTGGTCGCCGTGCTGGACACCGCGCCCGCCAGCAAACCCTGGAAGGCCATCACCGGTCTGCTCGCCCGCCCCACGCTGGCTTTGCGTGGTCTGGGGCTGATACGCGGGCTGCGGGCTGCGGGCGTGCCGGTGCTGCAAGGGATCACTCCGGTACAGATTGACGGTGACGATGCCCTGGGCGTACAGGCCGTGGCGGTGCGCACCGCGCAGGGTGCCATCCAGCGCTTTGAATGCGACGCGGTGGGCCTGGGCTGGCACCTGCGGTCCGAAACCCAGCTGGCCGACCTGGCCCAGTGCGAATTTGCGTTCGAGCCCCTGAGCCGCCAGTGGCTGCCGCGCATCGACGAAGATGGCCGTAGCACCACCAGGGGCGTCTACCTGGCGGGCGACGGCACACGCATCCTGGGCGCCGATGGGGCCGAGGCGGCGGGCCGACTGGCGGCACTGGCCGCCCTGAGTGACGCAGGCCACGCGACAGGGCAAGTGGCCTACCGCGACCAGGCCCCTGGCCTGCGCGGCACGCTGGCCAACATGGACCGTTTCCGCCAAGGGCTGGTGCATGCCTTTCCTTGGCCGCATGCGCAAGCCGCCCTGTTGCCCGATGACGCCATCGTCTGCCGCTGCGAAGCCGTGACGGCGGGCGAGCTGCGCCGCTGCGCAACCGAGCTGGACAGCCAGGAAGTCAACCGCGCCAAGGCCTTCAGCCGCGTCGGCATGGGTCGCTGCCAGGGGCGCTTTTGCGGCCATGCAGCCGCCGAGGTCATCGCACACACCTGCAGCATCCCTATCGAACAGGTGGGCCGCCTGCGCTCGCAAGCCCCCGTCAAACCCCTGATGATGAACACCCGCGAGGTGCAGCCATGAGCAGCGCACACCCTCACACGACCCCATCCACCACGCAGGAGAGCGACGTGCTGGTGCTGGGCGGTGGCCTGATGGGCACCACCACCGCGTTCTTTCTGCGCCAGCATGGCAAGTCCGTCACGCTGCTGGAGCGCGAGCTGGTGGGCCGCCAAGCCAGTGGAACCAACTTTGGCAACGTGCGCCGCCAGGGCCGCGAGCTGCACCAGCTGCCCCTGGCCAACCGCGCACGTGCGGTGTGGGGCCGCATCAAGGACCTGCTGGGCGAAGACGCGGAGTTTGTGCCCTACGGCCACCTGCGCGTGTGCTACACCGAAAAGCAGGCTGCCATCATCGAAAAACACACGCACGACGTGAAACCCTACGGGTTGCGCCTGGAGATGCAGACGGCCGAGCAGCTGCGCAAGCGCTGGGGCATTTTTGCGCCGGGGGTGGTGGCAGGCTCGTACTCACCCGAAGATGGACACGCCAACCCACGCCTGGCGGGCCCTGCCTTTGCCCGCGCTGCGCGCCGCGCAGGCGCGAACATCGTGGAGCACGCTGAGGTGTTGAAGGTGGAGCACGACGGCCACGGTTTTACCGCCCACACGGCTGACGGCCGCCGCTACCGTGCGCCGCAGATGCTGGTGGCCTGTGGTGCCTGGTCCAACCGCATGGCCGAGCAGTTTGGCGAAGGCGTATCCCTGGACCCGCGCGGCCCCCAGATGGGCGTGACAGAACCCCTGCCCTACGCCATCGGCCCGTCCATCGGGCTGTCATCGCCCATAGAGCACGAGGGGCTGTACTTCCGCCAGATATCGCGCGGCAACATTGTGTTTGGCGGCGGCCTCAAAGGCCCGGCCTATGCAGACCACATCCGCGCTTACTCCAAGCCCGACAACATCCTGCGCCAGCTGCGCGAACTGCGCCGCTTTGTGCCTGCTTTTGAGCATGTGCAACTCATTCGCGTATGGAGCGGCATTGAAGGCTACACCCCCGACTGGCAGCCCATCATGGGTCCCAGCGCCAAGGTGCCGGGGCTGCATTACGCGTTTGGCTTCAATGGCGAGGGCTTTGCCATCAGCCCCGGTGTGGGCGAGACCATGGCAGAGCTGATGGCAACGGGACGCACCGACATTCCGCTGGGGCCCTACTTCATTGGCCGACCTGGGGCGCAAAGG
Organism: Acidovorax sp. 56; assembly: GCF_002749705.1. Taxonomy (NCBI): domain Bacteria; kingdom Pseudomonadati; phylum Pseudomonadota; class Betaproteobacteria; order Burkholderiales; family Comamonadaceae; genus Acidovorax; species Acidovorax sp. 56. The sequence continues at coordinate 457,514 of NZ_PEEV01000001.1, read as the reverse complement.
GCAGAGGCCGCCAAAGCCGCCTGAGTACGGCTAGATGTGACAGATCAGAGCCCCCATAAAAAAGCCCCGCATGCCTGTGCATGCGGGGCTTTTTGCTTTGGATTGCGGGCACAGCAGCCCCCAACAAGGCACCACTGCAAGCCCGGTCAACGCCGGAGGCTGATCGGCTTACTGGCCGTTCAGCAGCAGGCGCGTGGCTTCTGAGGTCTTCACGCCGTTGGCATTGGCCGAGCGCAAGAACAAGCCCTTGTATCGGCCCGAGGCCACCAGCCACGCGTAGCTGACGTTGCCGGTGGTCGCACCACCCGTGACTTCGACCTTGATCTTGCACGCAGGGAAAGTGCCAGCCAACACCGTCACCGACTCGACCGAGTAGGTGGTGGTGCTGGTCTGTGCCAGCGCAGGCTGTGCGGTGCCGCCGACTTCTGTGGTGGTGGAGAAGCTGGCCACATAAGGCGTATTCAGAGCCGGGCTCACCGGGCCGCCGGTGTACGCATACGGCGTGAAATAGCTGCTGGCTGTGGTGGTGGCGCCCTGGAACAGATTCGATACGGTCAATCCATAGGTCTGCCGCACATCGCCAACGACGCTCGAATAATTGTTCTCGGTCGTCGTCATGACGGCGCCACCAAACGATCCGTTGATGGCCACATTGCTGTAGGTGGTGGTGTTGACCTGGTTCACCAGGAAGAGGCCCGTCCTGCCGCGAAAGCTCGCGCCATTGGACGTTGCGAACTTGCGCTGCTGGGTGGCAATGACCGTAGTTCCGTCCGTGTGGTACACGTTGGCGTCGATCTGGGCGGTGTTGCCGGCCACCGTCATCACATGGCCGTCTTCGCTACAGCCGGCATCCGCCACTGGGGTCGGGGTCACGGGGGTGGTGTCCCCTGGGGTGGCTGGATTGCCAGGCGTGACCGGAGTGGTCGGGCTGGTATCGCCACCCCCGCCTCCACCACCGCATGCCGACAGCACGCACAGTGCTGCAGCGCAGAGCGCTGCAGTGGTGGTTTTGGAGAACATGAAGAGACCAGAGATGTTGGATGGATTTTTGGTTTCTGGAAGATTCACGGAAAGCCCTCTGTGTGTAAAGAGGGGCGTAGCCTATGCGAGGCGCCGCAAAATTCTCATGCCATTGCACTCCGTTACACCGGCGTATCGCGGAGGCTACCAAAAAGCATTTCGGCAGGAAATTCGCTGGCTATTTTGTAAAGAATGCGTTAACGCAGGGTCAACCGATGCACGCCAGGCCTGCCTCCCCATGGCGCACCGTGCCCATCCCTCAATCCACCGCACGCAGTTGAAGCAGCCGCTGCCGCAGCGCTTCAGCCGCCGGGGCCAGCACACGGTCGCGCCGCTGCAGCAGCCCCAGGGTGCGCCACAGGTCAGGTGCCGTCATGGGCACACCGCAGACCCGTGGCGAATCGGACGACAACGCCAGCTGCGGCAGCACGGCCAGGCCCAACCCCGCCTCCACCAACGCCAGGGCCCCGGCGACATGGTTGCACTCGTACCAGGCCACAGGTCGCTCGGGCAAGTCGGCGGTGGCCTGGTCCAGCAGCAGCCGGTTGGCACTGTCACGCGATACCGACACCAGGCGTTGCCCGGCCAGCTCTGACCAGGCCACATCTTCGCGCCCAGCCCAGCGGTGGTTGCGCGGCATGGCGAGCACATAGCGTTCGCGGGTCAGCGCTTCAAAGCGCAGCGCCGACTCCTGGCTGCCAGTAAAGCTCAGCCCAAAATCTGCCTCCCCCCGCAGCACCGCGTCCAGCACCTGGCTGGCGCTTTCGTCGATGACATGCACCTGCACTTCGGGCTGGGCTACCGCAAAGGCGCGCAGCACGCGGGGCAATACATGGGTGGCCACCGAGGGGATGCAAGCCACCGCCACGCGCCCTCGGCGCAGTTGCACCTGGTCGCTCACGCGCTGCACCGCCTCGTCCAGCCCCACCAGGGCCGCACGCGCTTCCAGCAAGAACTCTTGCCCCACGGCCGTCAGCGCCACGCTGCGGGTGGTGCGCTCGAGCAAGCGCACCCCCAGGGCCAGCTCCAGCCGCTCCACACGCCGGCTCAGGGCCGGGGCAGACAGGCACAAGGCCTCGGCCGCCAACCGAAAGCTCTCTTTTTCTGCCGTCACCACAAAGGCCTGCAGTTCTCCCAGGTCGAATTTAATGCGCTGCATGCAATAGTCGCTTCATAAATTGCAATTCACAGATTATTGCGCGCTACCTAGACTGGCGCCTTTCGCACGGCCGACCGTGTTTCGGCCCCTTCTGGAATTGACCATGCAACGACGCCCCTTGATCGCGGCAGCTGCCCTTGCGGCCTGCCTCCCACTGGCCCACACCGCCGCGCAAGCCCAAGACTTCCCGCCCAAGAAGCCCATCACCTTGGTGGTGGGCTTTGCGGCAGGTGGCTCGGCAGACATCGCCGCCCGCGTGATTGCCAAGAAGCTGGGCGAGAACATCGGCCAAAGTGTGATCGTGGACAACAAGCCCGGCGCCGGGGGCAACCTGGCCCACGCCCAGGTGGCAGCAGGCCCGGCAGATGGCACGGTGCTGCTGTTTGGCTCCATCGGCCCCCTGAGCATTGCCCCCCATTTCATGAGCGTTCGCTACGACCCGCTCAAAGACCTCGCCCCCATCACCATGGGCGTGACCTTCCCCAACGTGCTGGTGGTGCCCGCCAGCACGGGCATCAAGACCCTGGGCGAGTTTGTGGCCAAGGCCCGGCGCGAGCCCGGCAAGCTGGACTTTGCCTCCACCGGCCCCGGCTCCGCCGCCCACCTGGCGGGCGAGCTGCTCAATGACGTGGCCAAGATCGATACCGTGCATGTGCCCTACAAGGGCGGCGCCCCCGCACTGCAGGACGTGCTGGGCGGCCGTCTGGCCTCGTTCTACGCGGCGCCCCCCACGGCTTTGCCCCATATTGAATCGGGCAAGCTCATCCCGCTGGCCACCACAGGCCTGACCCGCCCAGCCTACCTGCCCAACGTGCCCACCGTGGCAGAGACCTTCCCAGGCTTCAACGCCACCAACTGGTACGCGTTCGTGGCCTCCGCCAAGACGCCCAAGCCTTTGCTGGACCGCTGGAACACCGAGCTGGTGAAAGTGCTCAACAGCCCCGAGGTGCGCGAGAACCTGCTCAAGCACGGCCAGACAGCCGCCCCGGGCACCCGTGAGGAGCTGGGCCAGTTCATCGCGGCAGAGAACACCAAGTGGAGCCGCATCATCCGCGAGCGCAAGATCACCGCCGACTGATTCCCGAGCGGCGGCATTCCACCGCCGTCTTCAGCCGCCCATTCCAACCCGCAGACAACAACAACGACCCGGAGACAAACCATGCAAACCCTTCCAACCACCACCGCACACACCCAGCCCCGCCGTCGGGTCATCGGAGCCCTGCTGGGCGCTGCTTTGAGCCTGGGCCTGGCCCTGGGCGCGGCCACACCGTCCAGCGCGCAAGCAGCAGAGATCCGCGTCATCACCTCGGGCGGCTTCTCAGCCGCTTACGACCAGCTCATTCCGCTGTACGAGCAGGCCACCGGCCACAAGGTGGTCACGGCGCGGGGCGCCTCCATGGGCACCGCCCCCGATTCCATCCCCAGCCGCTTTGCCCGGGGCGAGGCGTTCGACATCGTCATCCTGGCCGACTCGGGGCTGGAAGCGCTCATCACCCAGGGCAAGGTGCAACCCGGCAGCCGTGTGGACCTGGCCCGTTCGATGATTGGCATGAGTGTGCGCAAGGGCACGCCCAAGCCCGACATCAGCACGGTGGAGGCGCTCAAGCAAACCCTGCTGAACGCCAAGTCCATCGCCTACTCGGCCAGCGCCAGCGGCACCTACCTCTCGACCGAGCTGTTCCAGCGCCTGGGTGTGGCCGAGCAGATCAAGGACAAGGCCACCAAGATTTACAGCGAGCGCGTGGGCACCGTGGTGGCGCGCGGCGATGCAGAGATCGGATTCCAGCAGGTCAGCGAGTTGCTGCCGTTCAAGGAGCTGGACTACGTGGGTGCCTTGCCCGATGAAGTCCAGCAGCGGGTGTTCTTCTCGGCCGGGGTGGCCGTGGGCACACAGAACCCCGAGGCGGCCCAGCACCTGATCCGCTTCCTGGCCGCCCCCGCAGCAGCCGCCATCGTGCGCAGCACCGGCATGGAGCCAGCGGCAGCCCGCTGACCTTGGGGCGCGACCCCATTGCGCCCTGCGCCAAGCGCCCTGCCCCCAATCCCCAGCGCCAACGTCCTGCGCACCGGCCGCACCCGGCGCGCGCTGTTGGCGCCACCCATTGCCCAACCGATCAGCCACAGCGCACCAGCACAGCCTGGTGCGGCGCTGCGCTGCGCCCAGACCGCAGCCACATTCAAAAACAAGGAGACCTATGACCCCCAAGCACCTGGCCCTGGCCGCCGCCCTGGCCACACCCGCACTCGCCACACCTGTTGTCGCGCTAGCTCAAAGCAGTCTCACCATTTATGGCATTGCCGATGTCGGCGTGCGCCACAGCACGGGCATGACGGCAGCCAACGCACCCAGCAGCGGATCGGTCAGCAGCGTGGCCAGCGGTGTCAACAACACCAGCCGCTTTGGCCTGCGCGGCCGCGAAGACCTGGGAGGCGGCCTGCATGCGCTCTTCAACCTGGAGACTGGGCTGAACCTGGACACCGGCAGCCCCGCCAATGCCAACAAGTTCTTCGACCGCGCATCCACCGTGGGGCTGGGCGGCGACTGGGGGCAAGTCACCGCTGGGCGCCAAACCAACCTGCTGGCCGATGCCATCAGCCCGGTGGACCCGGTGGGCATGCGCTTCGCCTCGTTCAACCCCAACATCGCCACGGCCGCCCTGAGCAGCCACGGCCTGGGCGTGGAGTACGGTGCGGCAGGCTCCACCAGCGGCTCCTACCGACTGGACAACGCACTCAAGTACACCGGCCGCTTCGGCCCACTCACCGCCCGGGCGATGTACAGCTTTGGCGAAAACACCGGCCGTGCTTCGGCCCAGTCCTCCGTCGGTGCAGGCCTCTCCTACACCAACGCAGGCTGGGTCGTCTCCGGGGCGCACCAGCGCTTCAAGACGGCCAGCGAGCTGCCGCTGCAAGCCAGCACGCTGGGCGCGGCGTACCAGTGGGGCAGCGTGCGCCTGGCCGTCAACACCGCACGCCACCAGGGCGACACCTCTGCCACCGCCCGCACGGTGCAGCGTGTGCACTCCGCTGGCGCTACCTGGTCGGTGACCGATGCGGTGGACCTCACCGCCGCTGTGTATCGAATGAACCGCCAGCGCACCGGCCTGCAAGCCGACGGCTACACCCGCGCCATGGTGTTTGCCGAGTACAAGCTGTCGCGCCGCACCAAGTTGTATGCCGAACTGGACCGCACCCAGTGGCGCGCGGGCTACCAAGGGGTGGCCAACCCAGACCGCGCCACGGGCATCACAGCCGGGGTGCTGCACACGTTTTGACTTCGGGCTCGGGGGCATCCTGGCTACGGTGGCTGATGCGCCTGAATCACTATCAAAAAAATAGCTGCTAGCGCTTAAAGAATAAGCGCTAGCAGCCAAAATCATTCATATATTTCTGTGATCCGGGGCACCCGCGTAAGTGCAGATGGCGCACGCAGCAACTGCGATCCAAATGGAGCCGAAGCAGCGCACGACCGGAGACATCCCCCCAGCTCAGGCCCACACATTCAGCGGCCCTCCATCCACCCCGCCGCTTCCTCCATCAAGTGGCCCTTGAACACCTGTGCAATCGGCGACAACTGCTTGCCCTTGGGCCACACCAAGTGCCATTGCGACTGGATGGGAAAGCCCTGCACATTGAGCACCGCCAGGCCCTCGTGATGGGCCCCGAGGGCGTGGCGCGAGACGATGGAAACGCCCAATTGGCCCTCCACCGATTCTTTGATGGCTTCGTTGCTGCCCAGCTCCAGCACGGCGCTGGGCGCAAAGCCAAGTTGGCGCAAATGTGCATCGGTGGCCATGCGGGTGCCCGAGCCTTTCTCCCGCAAGATGAAGCGCTCGGCCTGCAATTGATCGATCTGGATGCGCTTTTTGGCGGCCAGCCGATGGCCTGCGGGGGCGATGAGGACCAGCGGGTTGGGCATGAGGATATGGTCTTCCAGCGGCAGATCGCTGGGCGGCATCGACATCACGTAGAGATCGTCCTGGTTGGCACGCAGACGGGTGATGACGTGGTCGCGGTTGAGCACTTCGAGCGAGATGTCGATGTGCGGATGCAGCTTGCAAAAGCTGCCCAGCAAGCGCGGCACAAAGTATTTGGCGGTGCTGACCACGGCCACCTTCAGGCGCCCGCTGGTCAGGCCCTTGGCGCCTGAAACGCGCTGCTCAAACGCATCCCACTCGCCCGCAATGGCGCGCGCCGTGCGCGCCAGGGCTTGCCCCGCCTCTGTGAGGTGCACGCGGCGCGACACCACCTCGTACAAGGGCAGGCCCACGGCCTGCGTCACCTCGCGCAGCTGCATGGACGCCGTGGGCTGCGTGACATGCATGACCTTGGCGGCGGCACTGACGCTGCCGGTCTCAGCCAGAGCCAGGAAAAGGCGCAGTTGGCGAAAAGTGATGTTCATAGATTTTTATCTATACATAACTGCATTTAAATCGATTTTACTTTGCACTGAGACGTCCCTAGCATCGGGTTTCTGCCATCGTTTCGGAGAAGAAAAATGCAAAGCCTGCTGGACCCCGCGATCTTGTTTTTTGCCCTGGGGGTGTTTGCGGGCTTGGTGCGATCCAACCTGGAAATGCCCGCAGCCATTTCCAAATTTCTGTCGATTTACCTGCTCATGGCACTGGGTTTGAAAGGCGGCTTTGCGCTGGCAGCCTCAGGCTTTACACCCAGCGTGGCCAGCAGCCTGGGGCTGGCCACGCTGCTGGCGGTGGTCGTGCCCCTGGTGGGCTATGCACTGCTGCGGCGCGTGTTGTCGGGCTTTAACGCCGCAGCCGTGGCGGCGACATATGGATCGGTGAGCGCGGTGACTTTTGTGACCGCCACGCAGTACCTGGAGGCACAACACATCGCCTACGGCGGCTACATGGCCGCCGCGATGGCGTTGATGGAATCACCCGCCATCATCCTGGCGGTGCTGCTGGCCAATGCGCTGCGGCAACAGCAGGCAGTGGCCACCACGCAAGTGGTGGGCATGACCGCCAGCGGCGCGGCCACCCTGGGCGTTGCGGGCATGGGCAGCGGTGGCGCTCATCTGGGCAACAAGGGGCCCCACAACCTGTCTGTCGGCAAGATCCTGCACGAGTCGTTCACCGACGGCACGCAACTGCTGCTGCTCGGTGCCATGGTGATTGGCCTGGTGACGGGCGATGCGGGCAAGGTGGCCATGCAACCGTTTTCGGGCGATTTGTTCAAGGGCATGCTGTGCCTGTTCTTGCTGGACATGGGACTGTCTACCGCACGCAACTTGCCTGCGGTGCGCAAGCAGTCGCCCTGGCTGCTGGCCTACGCGGTGCTGGCGCCCATCACCCACGCTACCTTGGCCCTGGGACTGGCATGGCTGGCCGCGGTGCCGGCGGGCGATGCGGTGCTGCTGATGGTGTTGGGGGCCAGCGCGTCGTACATCGCCGTGCCAGCCGTGGTGCGCTATGCGATCCCGGAAGCCGACCCATCGCTGTACGTCAGCCTTTCCCTGGGGGTGACGTTTCCGCTCAACATCGTGGTGGGCATACCGGCGTATACCCAGGCGGTGCAGAGGCTCTGGGGTGGATAGCACAGGCGGTATGGCGCACAGCCAAAACGCTATTACTTCCATAGCACCTAGCGCTCTATCCATATGCGATAGCGGCATATTTTCGGCTCTCTTCCGTTTCGGGTGGAACGCTACAGTACAAATAAATCCATTGACACCCGCTGAAGAGGAGCCTGCCGATGCAAGAAGCGTTGTTCTGCCAAGCGCTGGGGCTGGCTGCGCCCTGGGTTGTGGAGCGTGTTGCACTGGATGTAGAGCGCAGGCGCATCGACCTGTACGTGGTCTGGCAATCCAGCCATGCCACCTGCCCCGCTTGCGCCGCAACTGAGCAGAAGCTGCATGACCACCGCCAGCGCAGCTGGCGGCATCTGGATTTCTTTCAGTTTGAAGCCTATGTGCACTGCGCGCTGCCTCGCGTGTCATGCAGCGCCTGCGGCTGTACGAGCCAGCTGAGTGTTCCCTGGGCGCGTGAGGGCAGCCGTTTCACGCTCATGTTCGAGGCGCTGGCCCTCACACTGGCCCGGGAGATGCCGGTGGCCGCATGTGCGCGCATCCTGCGCTGCGCGGACAACGCCTTGTGGCGCCAGATCGATGCCCACGTCGGCCTGGCGCGGGCCAAAGAGAGCTACGCGGATGTGACCGTCATCGGTATTGACGAGACCAGCTGCGCCAAAGGCCACAGCTACATCACCCTGGTGCACGACCTGCAGCAAGCGCGGCTGATCTATGCCACACCCGGCAAGGATGCCAGCACGGTGCAAAGGTTTACCCAAGACATCAAGAGTCACCAAGGTAGACCTGAGGCCATCAAGGTGGTGTGTATGGACATGTCCAAGGCCTTCATCGCAGGAGCAGGCCAGCACTTGCCCCAGGCGGCGATTGCCTTTGATGGATTCCATGTGGTGCAGCTGGCCAATCGGGCAGTTGATGCTGTTCGCAGGGAAGAAGCCAAGGGCGAGCGCTGGCTCAAGAAGACCCGCTGGTGCTGGCTCAAGGACAAAGCCAGGTGGACGGACAAAGAGCAGGCAAAGATGGATTGGCTGCCCCACGCACGACTGAAGACCGCCAGGGCGTGGCGGATGAAGGAGGCGCTGCGAGATATTTACCGCAACTCACAAGCGGATGCCGCCACCCGCGCCCAGGCACTCAAGAAATGGCTGCATTGGGCACAGCGTTGCCGCTTGCAACCCATGCAGGACTTAGCCAAGACTATCCAGCAGCACTGGGCGGGAATCCTCAAGGCGTTTGATGCCTCTCATCTGCACACAGGCTATGTGGAGGCTGTGAACTCACTACCGCAGGCGGCCAAGGCTAAAGCCCGCGGCTATGCAACCGCCGACCACTTCATCGCCATGGCGTTCCTGATCGCTGGCAAGCTCACTCACCTGCCGGGCAGTCCTTTGCAAAAGGCAAGGGCCTGACCTTCACTCCAGTGGGGAATGTAGCGTTCCACTCGAAACGGAAGAGAGCCATATTTTCTCTAGAGTACCGTCCATGCCCCCGCGATGCAGAACAGCATGCGCTGGGCTTTGCGGACATGCACCCCAGCGGCTGTGCAAATCAGCGCAGCGAAGTGCGTCACGCGCCAAGAAACCGCCAGCGTAGTCTCCACACGCACCATCTGGTGCGCTAACGCCTGAGGGTCGTTTGGTATCTACGGCTCATGTTCTGAACACATCGAGTGTGCCCAGCTTTCGCCGTCCTGGCGTTGCTGCTGAGATCGGGTTGGAGGGGTGGGCGGCCACTGGTTGACTGGTACCAGCCGCTATCGGCAATGCGGCCAAACAGCCAGTTGTCCATATAAATCCGCGCCGTCCAGCGCTGACTCGTTTCGCTCATGCGCTGTCCTCTGGTACTTCACGCTTCAATGGGCCGATCGCTCCATCGGTATGCCGCCTGGCCTGCACCCAAAGTACATCGCTATCGCGGCCTGGGGCTGAGACCCTGATCAAAGCCGCTGCCAACGCGGGGCATCGTGACGCCAAGTCGGGAGATTGGTTTCGTGCAGGCACAACGCATTCCCATCATTGGGGATCATTCTTGAAAACGTCACGCGCCACGCCCACCGCCGTCACCGCGTTGGGCCATCCGGCATAAAACGCCAGCTGCGTCACCGCCTCGACCAGTTCTGCTTCGGTCACCCCGTTGCGGCGCGCCAAGGCCATGTGCGAGCGAAGCTGGTCGGGGCGATTCATCGCAATGAGCGCGCTGACGGTGACCAGGCTTCGGTCTCGCGGCGAAAGGCCTGGCCGGGCCCAGACATCTCCAAAGAGCACGTCATCGGTCAACTGGGCCAGTTTGGGCGCTATGTCCCCCAGCAGTTGCTGGGCACGCGATGGCTGAGCGGCAGCGGCTTGGGGTGCAGCGGCCACTGCGGGTGGAGCTTGATAGACCGCTTCGCTGACCTGTTCAAACCAGTCTGCGGTCTTGCCATCCAGTGCCTCCTGAATGGCGACGTGCGCCATGGCGCTGTCCGGTGCTGCGCCATGCCAGTGGCGCGTGTGCGCGGGAATGTGCACCACATCACCCACCCGGATTTCCTGCACCGGGCCATCCTGGCGCTGCACGCGCCCCACCCCCGAGGTAACGATCAGCGTCTGCCCGAGTGGATGGGTGTGCCACGCGGTGCGTGCGCCCGGCGCAAAGGTCACGCTGCCAGCGGACGTGCGATGCGAGGCATCGGTGGGCGTGAGAAGCATCTCGACTTTGACGCTGCCGGTGAAGTTCTGCGCCGACGCCGCCTGCACCTGACGCGATGCGGCGCGGGAGATGAGCAACTCGGACTCTGCTGCACCAGCAACGTCCAGCATCGAAAGTGCGAGCGCAGCGACCGTGAATGGTTTCATTGTGAAGTTCCTAGTGGGGGATGAGTGGGATGGCCGCGTGCGACGACCGTGTGGGATGACCGTGTGCCAAGGTCGCGCGGGATGGCTTGTGTGGGATGAACCAAAGCGCCTCAGCGCCCCACGCGCGCCTGCAGCGCAGCGGGGTAGCGGTCCCCCTGGATGGGCACCTGATTCAACACTTGGTCAATCGAGGCCCGCTCTGCAGTGCTCAATGCCATATCAACCGCACCCAGGTTTTCGTCCAGGCGGTGCAGCTTGGTGGTGCCAGGAATCGGAACGATCCACGGCTTTTGCGCCAGCAACCACGCCAGGGCCACCTGGGCGGGCGTCGCCCCCTTGGTCTTTGCGATGGCGCCCAAGGCATCTACCAGCGCTTGGTTTGCCTGCCGAGCCTGGGCGCTGAAACGCGGAACCACGCTGCGGAAGTCGTCTTGGCCGAAGTGCGTGCTGTGGTCGATGGCCCCCGTGAGAAAGCCCTTGCCCAAAGGGCTGAACGGCACAAAGCCGATGCCCAGCTCCTCCAGGGTGGGCAGGATGGCCTCTTCAGGTTCGCGCCACCACAGGGAGTATTCGCTTTGCACTGCGGCCACAGGCTGCACGGCATGGGCCCGCCGGATGGTCTGCGCACCCGCCTCGGACAGGCCGAAATGCAGCACCTTGCCCTCAGCGATCAGGTCCTTCACGGTGCCTGCCACATCCTCAATGGGCACCTCGGGGTCCACACGGTGCTGGTACAGCAGATCAATCACCTCGGTGCGCAGGCGTTGGAGCGAGCCCTCGACCGCCTCGCGAATGTGCTGCGGCCGGCTGTTGAGGATTTGCTGCTTGCCGTCGTCGCCAAAGGTGAAACCGAACTTGGTCGCGATGACGGCCTCGTCGCGCACGGGGGCCAAGGCCTCGCCGAGCAGGTCCTCGTTGAGGAATGGGCCATAGACCTCAGCGGTGTCAAAGAAGGTCACCCCCCGCTCCACCGCTGCACGAATGAGTGCAATGGCCTCGCTGCGGTCCGTGGCTGGGCCATAACCGTGGCTCAACCCCATGCAGCCCAGGCCCAGTGCCGAGACCTGCAGACCAGACCGGCCCAGTTCGCGCTGGTGGAGCATGTGGTGCTTGTGGCGCGTGTGGCTCTCGTGCATGGGCATCCTCCTAAAGTGTGCGGGCGTAGAACGCGGCCAGCTTGCCAATGGCGGCGTCCACATACCGAGGGACCCAGTACGTCTCGATGTGGGTGGCCCCCTCGATGGTGAACAGCTCTTTGTCCCGGGTGCCCTTGGCTTTGACGATGGCGTCCTGGCTCATGTACAGGCTGTCGGCCTTGCTGCCGGCAATCATCAGCAGGGGCTGCTCGATCAGCTCGATGTGGTCCGTGGCATCGAAGCGCACCAGGTCAATCAGGCTGCTGGTGGTGTATTTGAAGGTGGAGTTGGGATGGGCGTGCGTCTTCCAGTAATACGCATAGCCTTGGCGGTAAAGATCAAACGGCAGCTGGGCGATCTGCTCGTCCGTCAGATTCGCATCGCCGGAGTACAAGACCTCGCCTCCTGCAGCCTCTTGGGCCCGAGCCGCAGAGGCCTGTTGCAGCCGCGCCCCGATCGTGTGGAGCTGCGAATCCACATAGCCGTTGCGGCGGACCCGACCGCTGTTGAACATGCTCACCGTCGCCAGCGACTTGAATCGCTTGTCGGTCTGCGCCGCTGCCAGTGAGTAGCCACCGCCACCGCACAAACCCAGCAAGCCCAGGCGCGCCGCGTCCACGCCAGCGTAGCGACCGATGAAATCCGCCATACCGTGAATGTCCTCGATGCGGTTGGACGGCTTGTCCACGCTGCGCGGCATCCCGCCGCTGGCGCCTTGGTAGGCGGCATCTGCGGCGATGGTGATGTAGCCCTGCTCTGCCATGCGCTGCGCATACAGCCCGGCCACCTGCTCTTTCACACCGCCATTGGGGTGCGCAACCACCAAGGCGGGGTAAGCCTTGGTGGGGTCGTAGTTCGCGGGCGTGTAGACGTTGGCGGCAATGTCCAGGCCATTGAGCTGGTAGCGCACGGGGTGGATCTGCACCTTGCCGGGCTCATTGCGGGCAATCGCGCCCTCGTACACCAAAGTGAATGGGTTCTTTTTGTAGTCGGCGGCAGCGGCATCCGCCCCCGCAATGCCGACCATCGCGGCGACCAAGGTGGTCGCCAAAGCCTTGTGTTTCATGGGCATGGTTTGTGTCCAGGTTGTCCTGACGGTGATGGAGATCCGGGCGACGCGGCACGGCGGCTAAGAACCTGCTCAAAGAGGCCGCTGCTGCGGCGCTTTAGCGGCGCAGGCCATCGCCCTTGGCCCGCACTTTAGGCAAATCACCAGCAAGCTACTAGCCACACAAAGCTTGCACCAGTCGCAATGAAAAGTTGATACTGATACGGGCCATCCTCCCCAAAAACATCCCTTTCCTACGTGCCATGCCCATCAATGAATTCAAAGCCATCTCCACCTTTGCCAAAGCGGTAGAGCTGGGGAGCATTCGGCAGGCGGCCCTTGCCCAGGGCGTGACGCCGCAGGCCGCCAGCCAGACGATTGCACAGCTGGAGCAGCACCTTGGGGTGCGACTGCTGCACCGCACCACACGCAACCTGGCCCTGACGGAAGAAGGCAAGAACCTGCTTGAAAACACGCAGCCCGCATTGGCAGCGCTGGACAGGGCGCTCGCATCGGCCCGGCAGGGCCAGGAGAGCATTGCAGGGCCTTTGCGCATCGTCGGCCCCAAGTCTTCATTTGCGCCCCTGTTGATGCCGCTGCTGGACGAGTTCTGCACGGCCTATCCGGGCATCCAGCCTGAAATCCAGCTAGACGATGGCATTGGCAACTGGGTGCAGGACCGCGTGGACGTGGGCTTCAGAATTGGTGTGTCGCCCAACGAGGGCGTCATTGGGCGCTCCCTGTTTCCCATCCAGATGATCGTCTGTGCGGCGCCCAGCTACCTTGCGGCGCATGGGGTCCCAGGCTCGCTGGATGAGCTGGTTGCCCACCGGTGCAGCGTGTATCGCCACCCAACGACGGGAAGGGTTTCACCGTGGTATCTGAACGTCGACGGGAAGGTGGAGCACCGGCAGATGTCACCGGCGTTTGCCTCCAACGATTCCGAATTGGAGCTGCTGGCCGTGCTGAGCGGCCAGGTCATCGGACAGCTTGCGAACTTCTATGCGGCCCAGCACATCCGCGCTGGTCGGTTGGTGCCCGTGCTGCTTCCCCACCTGAGTGCGCACCTTGGCATGCACATCTACTACGGCAACCGCACGGCGCAGCCCAAGCGCGTGCGGGCATTCATCGACCTGGCCATCGCCCGGCTGCTTGAATGCCCGGACTATGTGCTGTCCCCGAAAGAACTCGCCACAGCCGCGCTGGCCGCCAAACGGAAGCCACAACGCAGGGGATAACGAGCCACACGCCGAGCTTGGTGCGCGGCCGAGCACCTTCGAAAGCCCAACGGAGATGTCGCCCCCCCTAGAGCGTGTTATGAACTTCCCGCTGCAGCCAGCACCCGTGCGGCAGCGGGCAACATGAGCACCGCAAACACCAGGAAATGCAGCCCGCCGAGCACTTCGGGCAGTCGCTCGTAGTCCCGGGAGAGCCTGCGGAACCTCGCCAGCCAGCCGAAGCTTCTCTCCACCACCCAGCGGCGCGGCAGCAGTACAAAGCCTTTCTTTGCCTCGGGCAGCTTCACGATGTGCAGGTCGATGCCGTTGTCCTGCGCCGCTTTGGATGCCGCTTCACCCGTGTAGCCTTGGTCTGCCCAGGCCAGTTGTACCGTGTGGCCCGTGGCCTGCTGTACGTCTTCGCACAGGCGCTGCACCTGCGCACGTTCCTGTTCGTGTGCAGGCGTGACATGCACTGCCAGCAAGTGGCCCAGCGTGTCCACGGCCATGTGCACCTTGCTGCCGCGCTTGCGTTTGTAGCCGTCGTAGCCTGCACGTGGACCGCTCTCGCAACTCGATTGCAGCGTGCGCCCATCCATCACTACTGCGCTGGGCTGGCCCTGGCGACCCTGTGCCACGCGGATGATGGAGCGCAGATCCGACACCATCGCCTCGAAGCAGCCCGCGTCAAGCCAACGCCTGCTTTGCTGGTAGACCGCCTCCCACGGCGGCAGATCGTTGGGCAGCATCCGCCAGGGCGCTCCTGCGCGCACCAGCCAGCGCAGCGAGTTGAAGACTTCGCGCAGATCATGCTCGCGCTGGGGCGCGTGCTGATTCATCAAGGTCAGGTAGGGCGCAGCGAAGCTCCATTCTTCATCGCTAACGTCTGTCGGGTAAGGCTTGCGGGGCATCTGCAAACTCTACCCTTTGCTCCGTGCTCACGCAGCAAAGTTCATAACACGCTCTAGCGCCCATCTAGCAAAAATCACCACAACGCCGTACCCTCCAATCTGAAGGGAATCTTAAAAAGATGGAGTTTTCAGCCTAAATATTGCAAAAAAATTTGACACATCTGGGCAAAGAAGCAAAAATATCGTTTGTATCAATTTAATCAGGTGCAAAAATGAACCTCCAATCCATGACCATGAAGGCAAAACTGGGCCTTGCCTTCGGCCTGATGGTGCTGCTGATCCTGTTCGTATCGGGTCTGTCCCTCAAAGACTTGAGCGACGAGAAGCAGGAGTTCCACGACTTTGTCACGGGCATCAGTGCTCGCGCCGAGTTGGTGCGGGGGGTTCAAACTGCGGTAGACCGCCGGGCGATCGCCGCGCGCAACCTGGTGCTGGCGACCAAGCCCGCCGAGCGCGATGTGGAGAAACTGGCGGTAACGAAGGCCCATGAAGACGTGCAGTCGCGGCTGGACCAGCTCCGGGCGGCGTTGGGCAAACCGAATGTGCCATCCAACGAGAAAGCGCAGTTCGAGGCCATCGAAAAGACAGAAAAGGTCTATGGCCCCGTGGCCTTGCGCATCGTGGACTTGGCGTTGCGTGACCAACGGGACGAGGCGATCACCAAGATCAACGACGAATGCCGCCCTTTGCTTGCAGCCCTGGTCACTGACGTCCGTCGCTACCAGGCCATGGTGGACGCCACCACCAAGCAGATGATTGCGGAGTCAGAGACAGACTTCGAGGCCCATCGCAACGTATTGATCGGGTTTGCCCTGATCGCCATGGCGCTGGCCTTGGTGTGCGGCCTGGCAATCACTCGCAGCGTGATGCGCGCGCTGGGTGCAGAGCCCAGCGCCCTGAGCGATGCAGCGCACAAAGTGGCTGAAGGCGATTTGACCAACATCCCTGGCGCCAACACCGCCTCCCCTGGCAGCGTGCTGGAGTCTTTGGGCACGATGCAAAAGAACCTGTCCAACATCGTGGTCAAGGTGCGTGGGGCGTCTGACTCCATCTCCACTGGCGCCACCGAAATTTCGATGGGCAATTCCGACCTGAGCCAGCGCACCGAAGAGCAGGCCAGCGCCTTGCAGCAAACAGCAGCCACCATGGAGCAGTTCACGGCCACCATTCGCAACAATGCCGAGAACTCCAAGATGGCAGACCACCTTGCACTGGATGCATCGAAGGTAGCGACCCAAGGGGGCGAGGCCGTGACCAAGGTGGTCGAAACGATGAAAGGCATCAACGAAAGCTCGCGCAAGATCTCCGACATCATTGGCGTGATCGATGGCATTGCCTTCCAGACCAACATCCTGGCGCTGAATGCGGCCGTAGAGGCGGCGCGTGCTGGCGAACAAGGGCGGGGTTTTGCGGTAGTGGCCTCTGAGGTTCGCAACTTGGCACAGCGCAGTGCCAGCGCAGCCAAGGAGATCAAATCACTGATCCATGAAAGCGTGGAAAAAGTGGCCACCGGGACCAGTCTGGTGGACCAGGCAGGCCAGACCATGGCGGCAGTGGTGGGCGCGATTCAACGCGTGTCGGAGGTGGTCGGGGAGATCAGCTCGGCCAGCAGCGAGCAAAGCTCTGGGGTGTCCCAAATCGGGCAGGCGGTCAGCCAGCTGGACCTGACAACGCAGCAAAACGCGGCCTTGGTGGAAGAGAGTGCCGCCGCTGCACAAAGCCTGGAGACGCAGTCCAAGCAACTGATTGAGGCCGTTCGCGCCTTCAAGCTGGAGAGCCATGCGGGCGGCTTGATGGGACTCCACGAACCACGGCTTGCCATCGCTGGGGGGCATTGACCGCAGCAGGCCCAGCGCCCTCATGCGCCGGGCTTGGCGGTGGACGGCATGCGCGACCGAGCACAAGGCTGAGCCCCCAGCAATGCAGTGTGCCCTGCCCCATCGGGCATTCGCACAACGCTACCAAAAATATAGCTGCCAGCGCTTATTTAATAAGCCCTGGTGGCTTATTTCAGGCTCTTCTAGCGAATGCTAGTGACGTTTTAATTTCCCATGGCGGCGTCCAGCACCAGCGCGGGCTGCAGCCCCTTGGGGCCTGATCGGTCCAACAGCCTGAACCACCCCAAATACGAATCAAGGTACTTCGTCGCAATACCCTTGAATCGTTGCAGCCACCCTCGCAGCCTGCTGACATAGGCATTGACGTTCTGCACATGCCAGGGCCCCCTTACCCGTTGGCCTTTGCTCACGTTCACCGCTTGGTGCTGCACTCCCAGAGCCCGCGCAGCGCTGGCCAGCGTGACGCTGCCATCGGTGCACAGGATGGCGTCTGGCGCCAGCAAGGGCTTGAGCACCGCTTGCACACTCACCGCTTGGTTTGTTTGCAAGATGAAGTTTGCCGTTGCTCCAGCTCGGTCTCGCGCCATCAGCACCGGGGTGTACTCCGAGCCCTTGCAGCCCGCAAGCGCCTTTCCACCACGTCTGCGAGGACGGCGCAGTAACCCCCTGTGTCCCTTGCAGGAGACCAGGAAGTAGGACTCATCTGCCTCGGCAATGCCCAGAAGTTGGCGTGCCTGCAGATTCTTGGGACAGGCCAGGAAGCGGTGGCGCCAGCGAAAGGCGGTACTTTGCGCCACACCCAATCGCTGGGCTGTTTGGTTCAGTGAGAGCCCTTCGCCCAGGGCCTGTGCCTGGCCCATCCATTTATCCCGCAGATGCAGCCGCGCAAGCGGCGTACCCGTCAGGGCGTTGAAGGTGCGCTTGCACTGTCGGCACTTGAAGCGTTGCAGCCCATTGGCCGAGCCGTTCTTGACGAGCCGGGAGCTGGCGCAGTGGGGGCAAGCCCGGCCATCGATGGCGTGCGCCTCAATGAGGGCACTGGCTTGGCTGCGATCCATCAGCGCCTGCAGGCGGCTAGCCAGTTGCTGGCGCTGGTGGTGCGTCAGCTGGGGCAGGCTGTGGATCAAGCGCGTCATCTGTTGCTGTCGCATGGCCTTCTCCTGGGGCAGACGCTGGTGCGTCATGCTCAGGAGATGGGGGCGCAGCGCGCCTGTTAAAGACTCATCACTAGCATTCGCTAGAAGAGCCTTATTTCATTTCAAGCCCGATTTCAAGCCCGATAGATTTCTACAGCAGCGCCCACCGAAGGCGCAGGCGGTCACTGCCCTCACTGCGCCACGATAAAAAAGACCTTGCGCAGGGTTTCGGTGATGTGCCACACCCCCGTGGTGTCGGCCGGGAAGAACAGCGTATCGCCCGCCTGGATGTGCAGCGGCTCGCCCCCGGTGGGGGTGAAGATGCAGGCACCCGTGAGGATGTGCATGACCTCGGCGTTGGGCAGCACGCGCTCGAACTTGCCAGGGGTGCATTCCCAGATGCCGGTCTGGTGCGGGGCTGCGCCAGCCAAATCCACATCCATGCCGCTGAAGGCGCAAGGCGGCTGGGTGATAGGGCGTGCCGGCCCCCCCTGGGGCTGCAGGTCCGTCAGGGTGGCGGTGTTTTTGAGGACAGTGATACGCATGGGACGGTTCTGAAATGGAGAGAGGAAGCGGGGGCGTGGCGCCCCCGTAGCAAGGATGTGATGCGCCCTTAGCGGGGCCCAGGCGCAGCCAGCGCGCGGGCGGCGATTTCGCAAAACCAGCGCACGCCCAAAGGCAGCGCGTCGTCGTTGAAGTCATAGCACGGGTGGTGCAAGGCCCGTTCTCCCTCGGGGCCTGGGTCTGCACGGCCCTGGCCCAGCCACAGGTAAGCACCGGGCTTGCGCTGCAGCATGAAGGCAAAGTCTTCGGACGTGAACGCGGCGCGGGGCGCCACCTGGGCTTGCAGGCCCACGGTCTGGGCTGCGTCCAAAGCCAGGGCCGCCTGCGCTGCGGTGTTCAAGGTGGCTGGGTAGTAGCGCTGGTAGTTCACCAGCACCTCGGTACCGCTGGCCAGGGCCATGCCTTGGCAGGTGGCGCGCAGGGCGGCTTCGATGCGGTCTTGCGCCGTGACATCAAAGCTGCGCACGGTGCCGGTGATCTGCACCTCGGCCGGCAGCACGTTGTGGCTGTGGCCGCCTTCGATGCGGGTGACCGACAGCACGGCTGATTCACTCGGGTCGATGCGCCGGGAGACGATGGTATTGAGCTGCGCCACCAGCTGGCTTGCAGCCAGGATGGCATCGGGGGTGTGCTGGGGCTGGGCCGCGTGACCGCCCTTGCCGCGCACGGTGATGTCAAACCGGTCGGCCGCCGCCATGATGGGGCCGGGGCGCGTTTGCGCATGCCCCAGGGGCAGGTCTGGCCAGTTGTGCAGGGCGTAGACGCTGCCGCACGCAAAGCGCTCAAACAGCCCGTCTTCGATCATGCGGGCCGCACCGGCCTGTCCTTCCTCCGCGGGCTGAAAGATGAAGTGCACCGTGCCGCGCAAACCCAGCGCCTGGTGGGTGCGAACCAGCTGGCGGGCGGTGCCAATGAGCATGCTGGTGTGCCCGTCGTGCCCGCAGCCGTGGTGCTTGCCCGCGTGGCGGCTGGCATAGCTGCGCTGGCCCAGCTCCACCATGGGCAGCGCATCCATATCGGCCCGCAAGCCTACGCTGGGGCCCTGCCCTGCACCGCCGCCGCATTGCAGGGTGCCCACCACGCCGGTGCCGCCCACGCCCTCGGTCACCTGCAAGCCCAGCAGGCGCAGGGATTGCGCCACGATGCCTGCGGTGCGGCGCTCCTCGTAAGCCAACTCGGGGTGGGCATGCAGGTCTTGCCGCAGCGCGACCAGATCGGGCAGCAGGTCCTGCACAGGCGCGGTCACGGCGGCCAGGGTGGCCGCGTTCAACACCTGGCTCATTGGCCTGCGTCCACCGCGTCGGCCAACTGGGCCAGGGTGTGGAAGTGGTAGTCGGGCACGGTGTGCTCGGACTCGATGGTGCCGCCGGAGCTGGCCAGGCCGTGGCGGCGCTCGATCCAGCAGGTGGTGATACCCAGCTTTTTGGAAATGCCAATGTCGTGGTACTGGCTTTGCGCCACGTGCAGGTTGTCGGCCTGCTTGTAGCCCCAGGCGCCTTCAAAGCGGCCACGGGCATAGGCAAAGTAACGGGCATCGGGCTTTTCGCACAGGGCGTCGTCGCAAGCCAGCAGCAGGTCAAAGGGTGAGCCCAGCGTCTTCTGGAAGTGCTGCAGCGCCCAGGTCTGGGCATTGGTCATGGTGACCAGCTTGAAGTGCTTGCGCAGCCGGGCCAGCGCTTCGATGGAATCGGGGAAGGCGGGCCACTGCGCGACCGAGTCGCGAAAGCCCTGGGCCAGCGCATCGCTGTCGGGCAGGCCCAGCTGGGGGGCGACCACATGCCAGCAGCGCACCAGGTCGTTGGGGTACCAGTCGGTGTCGGGGCTTTTGCGGGCAGCGCGGTAAGCGGCCAGAAACTGCTCATCGGTCACATCGCTGCCAGGCACGGCCTGGCGCAGGTAGGCGAGCATGCCGCCCTCAAAGTCGATCAGGGTTCCAACCACATCAAACGTCAGCACTTTGAAATCACGCAGGGCCATGGGGGTTTCCTCAAGTCAGCATTGGGGGCGCTGCAGGCTGGCTGCAGCGGGGGCTAAATCAGATGCCAAGCTTAGGAGAGCGCGCCCTTGCCATGGCACTGAACCAAGGGGCTGGCGCAGCAGCGAATTGCGTTTTCAGGGGCCTGCTGCGCAGATTGTGAGAAAGGCACCAAGGTGAGGCCAAAGCTCACCAAAGCGCGCATGCAATCACTGGCATGGTGCATTGCGCAGCGCCACCACGTCAGCACCCTGTGCGTCAAAACAAGCTGCCTTGTCCTCGCAGCAACCCAGGCCTGAACTGGCCTAAGTCCAGCCCCTCGCGCTCACGGTTCAAGCCCAGGCGGCGACAGGTCGTGGCAAAGCGCTGGCGCACCAGGTCGGCCCACAGGCCAGTGCCCTTCATGCGGGTGGCAAAGTCGGCTTCATAGGTTTTGCCCGCGCTGCGCTGCGCATCCGACAGGTTGTGCAGGTCTTGCACACGGGCCATGACACGGGCCGCACGCTGCGGGTAATGCACCTGCAGCCATTCGCGAAACAGCGCATCCAGCTCCCACGGCAAGCGCAGCACGGTGTAGAAGGCGCTGGTGGCACCGGCATCGCGGGCGGCTTCGAGCACCTGCTCCATGTCTTCGGTAATGAACGGAATTTGCGGCGCCACGCTCACGCCCACGGGCACCCCCGCCTCGGCCAGGGTGCGGATGGTGCGCAGCCGCCGGTGGGGCGCCGCAGCGCGTGGTTCCATGCGGCGGGCCAGGTCGCCATCGAGCGTGGTGATGGTGACGTACACCGCTGCCAGGCGCTGCGCGGCCAAGGGGGCGAGCAGGTCCAGGTCGCGCTCCACCCCGCTCGATTTGGTGATGAGCGAGAACGGGTGGCACGCATCGCGCATCACTTCGATCACGCTGCGGGTCAGGCGCAGCTCACGCTCCACGGGCTGGTAGCAATCGGTGGCCGAGCCGATGTTGAGCAAACGCGGCACATAGCGGGGCTGGGCCAGCTCTTGGCGCAGTACCTGCGCAATGTTGTGCTTGGCCACGATCTGCGTTTCAAAGTCGAGCCCCGGAGAGAAGTTGAGGTAGCTGTGCGTGGGCCGGGCGTAACAGTAGACACACCCATGCTCGCAGCCCCGGTAGGGATTCACCGAGAGTTCAAAAAAGATGTCGGGCGAATCGTTGGCACACAAAGCGCTGCGGGCTGTCTCCAGGTGCACGCGGGTGGCCAGGGCTGGTGCGCCGCCTTCGCCTTCGTCGTCCCATGCAGAGGTTGATGCCATCCCGCCCTCCTCGCCCCCCGTATGGGCCTGCAACCCCTGCACCTGCGGGCTGGCCACGTTGCCCCAGCCATCGTCCACGGCCTCGCGCACATCGCGCGCAAACCGGTGTGGCGGGGCCGATGCAGCGCCCCGCCCCCGAATGGCTTGCACAGGAATGCGGATTTCCTCCGGCGCTGCGAAGTCGGCAGATTCAGAGGGTGCTGGAGGGCTTTTCATAACTGTATAAATATACAGTTATTTGAAAACCATGGGTAGACCCATGGCCCAGCCGTGTCAGGCCGCAGCCCCGCTGACAGCAGGCTCGTGCAGCAAACGGTCCCACCACGGCTCGGCACCGATCTCGGCGCGCAGGTGATCCATGAACAGCCGCGCCTTGGTGGCATGGCTGCGGCCGGGCAAGCGCACTGCGTGGATGCATGGCATGTCTGGCAGCGCCGGTGCGGTGCGCTCCTGTTGTGGGAACAGTGCCACCAGCTCCCCCGATCGCAGGTGGTTGCACACCACCCAGGTGGCGATGTGCAGCACCCCCAGGCCTTTGAGGGCTGCTTGCAGCATGGCGTCTTTGTCGTCGGACCGAAACCGCCCTTGCACCGGCAACGGCTGATTGCGGTTGACGCCGGGGTAACGCCAGGCAATGCCTTGCGCCGCAGGGGTTGCGCCAGTGATGCACTGGTGGCTGAGCAAATCGGCCACGCTGGCAGGTCGGCCCGCGTGGGCCAGGTAGGCAGGGCTGGCGCAGGTGACCAGCCGCACCTGCGCCAGTTGCGTGGCGTACAGGTCACTGTCGGGCAGCAGGCCAATGCGCACCGCCACGTCCATGCGCTGCTCCGTCAGGTCGACGATCTGGTCGGTCAGGTGCAGGTCCACCTCAATGTCGGGGTAGCGGTGCAAAAAGCTGGCCACAGCACTGAGCACATGCTGCCTGCCAAACACCGTGGGCGCCGTCACCGACAGCAAGCCGCGCGGCCCGGCGTCCTGCGCCAGGATGGCCTCTTTGGCCTCGGCCAGCTCGGCAATCACATTGCGGGCACGGGGAACAAATTGCTCGCCCGCATCGGTCAGCACCAGCCGCCGCGAGCTGCGGTGAAACAGCCGCGAGCCCATCTCTGACTCCAGCGCATCAATCTTGCGGGTGATGGAGGACACCGCCACGTTTTGCCTGCGGGCCACCAACGAGAACGAACCGGCGGCGGCCACAGCGAGAAAGGTTTCCAAAAAATCGAGCATGGGTGGTTGCGCCGGTAGCGAAGTCAGGGCCCAGAGGTCTTCAGCAAACCCCGGGGCATTTGAGGGGGTTGTGCACGCAGCCGTTCTTTGCAAAATTCGCAACGTAGGTTTGCAATCAAACCTATTGTTCCAAAAAACGCAAAGAATAACAATAGCGCCTCGTCTCTCAACCCATCCGCCCATCCATCCATTTCACTGCGGCCCATGCCGCCAGAAAGCACCCGATGACTTCGAAATCCACCACCACCGCTTTGTCCGTTTTGCGCTCTCTGCCCACCTGGGCGACCTCCAAGCGCATGCCCCTGCGCTTGGCCCGCGCCACCACCTTGGCCACCGCACTGGCCCTGGGCGGCGCCTTCATCGCCACCGCCACACTGCCCCAGGTGGCCGTGGCCGCAGCCCCACAGCACAAGGTGCAGGCCCCCGGCTGGTACCGCATGATGGTGGGCCAAATAGAGGTGACCGCGCTGAGCGATGGCACCGTGGAATTGCCCGTAGACCAACTGCTGCACGCCCCCGCGGGGCGCGTCGCAGAGGGCCTGGCACAGCACTTTCAGCACGCGCCACTGGAGACCTCGGTCAACGCCTGGCTGCTGAACACCGGCAAGCGCCTGGTGCTGGTGGATGCTGGCGCGGGCACCTTGTTTGGCCCCACGCTGGGCAAGCTGGCGGCGCAGATTCGCGCGGCAGGGTACCGGCCCGAGCAGGTGGATGACATCCTCATCACCCACATGCACCCCGACCACGTGGGTGGCTTGGCAGCCAAAGGCCGAAGCGTGTTCCCCAACGCCACCGTGCATGCCGAAAAAGCCGATGCCGACTTCTGGCTGGACCCCGCCAAAGCCAACGCGGCCCCTGCCGAGGCCAAGGGCTTTTTTGCAGGGGCGGTGGCATCGCTGCAGCCCTACGTCAAGGCTGGCCGGTTCGCCGCGTTTGCCCCTGACAGCGAGGTGGTGCCAGGCATTCGAGCCCTGTCCGCCCACGGTCACACCGAAGGACACACGGCCTACGCCGTGGAAAGCCAGGGACAGCGCCTGGTGCTGGTGGGCGATCTGATCCACGTGGCGTCGGTGCAGTTGCAGTCCCCGGAAGTGACCATTGCCTTTGACACCGACGAGCCCCAGGCCGCCGCCAGCCGCGCACGGCTGTTTGAAGCACTGGCCCAAGATGGCAGCCTGGTGGCGGTGAGCCACTTCAGCTTTCCGGGCATGGGCCGGCTGCGCCAGGCCGGCAGCGGCTGGGTGTGGGTGCCGGTGAATTACAGCAGCCAGGTGCGATAAGCCCTGCGAAGCATGGACGCAGCGCTGCAATGGCGCTGCGCACCCTTCTCCGCTTCGCGTGCAACAACGGTAAGGCAGCGGCATGGTGGTATGGCCCTGCGGGCCAGTGCGAGATTGCCCTGTGGGCTACAGTCCCGCGCTTTCAACCAAACATATAAGAACCTGTTCAAAGTCTTTTTGGAGTTGCACAAGTGTCTGACCGGGATGGGGTGCTAGGCGCAGCGCGCAGCCAATAGCCCGTGCTATTGGCAAGCGATGCAACGCCGCAGACCGCCCGGCCAGCCACTTGCCCGAAGGGTTGGAGTGAAATCGGGCGATTGGACGCCCCGGCTGCTTGCATGGGCACGAGCCCATGCTGCGCACCCGAAGCATCCACTCATCCCGATTGCACTCCAATGCAATCTCCAAAAAGATTTTGAACAGGTTCTAAGGTACTGCCATGGCACGCAAGCCCCAGATCGTTCTGTCCTCTCTCGACCTCGACCGCATTGAAGCCCTGCTGGCCGCCATGCCTTCCAGTGTGTTCCCGGGCAAGGCAGACCTGCAGGCAGAGCTGGATCGGGCGGACGTGGTGGCGCCCGAAGAGATTCCACCCAACGTGGTCACCATGAATTCCACCGTGGAGTTCAGCATCGTGGAAACAGGCAAGTCGTTTTGCCTGACCCTGGTGTACCCGCGTGACCTCGATGGCAGCGCAGACAAGCTCTCCATCCTGGCGCCTGTGGGCAGCGCCTTGCTGGGCTTGTCAGTGGGGGATGAGCTGGCCTGGCCCGGCCCTGGCGGAAAGGCCATGACGGTGCAGGTCAAACGCATCGTGTACCAGCCCGAAAGCGCGGGCGAGCTGCATCGCTGAACACCGGAGACGGACCCGCAGGGCTTCGCGGCAAAGCTGGCAAGCCTGTGGGCTGCGCCCCTGCGTCAACACGCGGGCGCACCGCCAGGTATCAACCCCAGTTGCTGCCCAACTGCACCAGCACCCCTGCGGCCACCAGGCTCGCCTGCCAGCGCAGCATGGTGGGCAATGTGGGGGTACGCTGCTCCACGGTGCGGTACAGCCATTGCCCTGCCACCATGGCCAGCGAAAACGCCAGCAGCATGCCCAAGGCATTGACCCACGGCGATGCGGGCCACAGGCTGCTGACCACGGCATTGACGAGCAGGCACACGGCAAAGTGGATGAGGAACACGGAGTAGGACATTTGCCCCAGGCGCACCAGCGGCGAGACCCCACGCCACTGCCGCACCGCAGGGGTACGCATGGCCCACACCATGAGCAAGGCCGTTGCCAGCGCCAGCGCGATGCGCGCCCTGAATTCCAACGCCAAACCCACACCGCCCAGCACGGCCATCGCCAGCACCCAGCCCGTGGCCTGCGGAGCGCGGCTCGCCCAAAAGGCCATCATGCCCAGGCCATAGGCACCAAAGAAGTAAACCGCCCACACATCCCACTGCGCGTCGCGGTTAAAGCCCCAGAGCGAAGCCGCCACACCGGCCACCACCACGGCCTGGCCCAGCAAGGCTGCGCGCTGCTTGGCCATGGCTGATGGCAACGCCCGCACTGCAGCAAAGATCAGCAGGCTGAGGGCAAAGAGCTGAAAGTCGATCGCCACGTACCAGACTCCGGCCGACAGGGATTCATGGTCTACCAGACTGTGCAGCAGCAGCGCATGGGTGACCAACTGGGCCAGGCTCGGGTCGCCGGGCACGGAGGGGTGCTCCATCCAGGGACGCACCAGCGCACTGATCAGCACAGTCACCAACAACGCCACCACATACGGCACCACCAGGCGCACAAAGCGCTTGCTCAGTTGCTGGCCCACCTGGCCGAAGCGGGCCACACCCTCGGGCGCCAGGCTGGAGGCAGCCAGGTAGCCGCCCAGCACCAAGAACACTTGCACCGCCATGCGCGCGTAGTCGTACAGCCAGGCCATCAGGTCAGGCGCCAGGGGCTGGGCTATGTCGGACATGGGGCCATAAAAGGCCAGATGGTGCGCAACGATGGCTGCGCAGGCCAGACCCTTGACGGTGTCCAGCAGCGGCAGGCGTGAGGTGTGTTGAGACATGCAGAGAACGGGATTCACCAACGCGCGCTGGCGAAATGGTTCGCAGGCGCAAATGTAAAACCCTCTATTGTCCTCTTTCCATGTAAAGCGTGCCAGCCCCGGCCCAAACCGGTGAAGGCAAGGCCGTCCTCACCCCAGCGCTGAGAGGCAAATCACCTCTGAGCAAGCACCGCCCGAAATCACGAAACAGGCAATTTATTGAATTTTCAGTATTTACTGAAAATTCAATAAATTTGGAGCACAATGCGCTTCCCATGACCTACGTCAAAAACCTCCCTCCTCTGAATCGCCAATTCGTGTCCCATTTCGGCGAGATGGGCAGCCGCTGGGGCATCAACCGCACCGTGGGCCAGATGTATGCGCTGATCTTCCTGTCGCCGCGCCCCGTCAATGCCGACGAGATTGCCGAGACCCTGGAGTTCTCGCGCTCCAACGTAAGCATGGGCCTCAAGGAACTGCAGTCGTGGCGGCTCGTCAAGCTCAGCCACCAGCCCGGGGACCGGCGCGAATACTTTGAGGCCCCCAAGGATGTGTGGGAAATCTTCCGCGTACTGGCCGAGGAGCGCCGCCGCCGCGAGATCGAGCCCACGCTGTCCATGCTGCGCATGGCGTTGCTGGAAGAGCCCACCTCGGACGAAGAACGCTATGCCCAGGAGCGCATGCGCGAGATGCACGAGCTGATCGACCGGCTGATGACCTGGTTTGACGATGTGCAGCGCCTGGCCCCCGAAACCGCCCTGCAGCTGATGGGCATGGGCACGGCGGTGACCCGGGTGCTGGAGTTCAAAGACCGCCTGACTGGCAAGGGCCGCGCGGGCGACAACGCCAAGGGGGGCTGAGGCCATGGACGCGCTCGATACCTTCACGCTGTCGCGCATCCAGTTCGCAGCCAACATCAGCTTTCACATCCTCTTTCCCACCATCACCATTGCCCTGTGCTGGTTTCTGGTGTTCTTTCGGCTGCGCCACGCGGCCACGCGGGGCACGCCAGCAGCCGTTGGTTGGGGGCAGGCCTATTACTTCTGGACCAAGGTGTTTGCGCTGACGTTCGCCATGGGCGTGGTCTCGGGCATCACCATGAGTTTTCAGTTCGGCACCAACTGGCCTGGCTTCATGGAGCGTGCGGGCAACATCGCCGGGCCGCTGCTGGGCTACGAGGTGTTGACGGCATTTTTTCTGGAAGCCTCGTTCCTGGGCATCATGCTGTTTGGTCGGGGCCGTGTGTCTGACCGCGTGCACCTGACAGCCACCCTGCTGGTGGCCTTCGGCACCACGCTGTCGGCGTTCTGGATTTTGAGCCTGAACTCGTGGATGCAGACCCCTGTGGGTTACGAGATCATCGACGGCAAATTCCATGCGGTGGACTGGCTGGCGATTGTGTTCAACCCGTCCTTCCCCTACCGGCTGGGGCACAAGCTGCTGGCCTCGTGCCTCACGGCAGGCTTCTTGATTGCGGGGGTCAGCGCCTGGCAGTTGCTCAAAGGCACGGCCGCACCTGGCACCCGCCAAGCCTTGCGCACGGCCGTGGTGGCGGTGTCCGTGGCGATGCCACTGCAAATCTTCATGGGCGACCTGCACGGCCTGAATACGCTGGAGCACCAGCCCGCCAAGATCGCCGCCATCGAAGGCATCTGGCACACCGAAAAAGGCGCGCCGCTGACCCTGTTTGGCCTGCCCAACGAGGCAGAAGGCCGCACCGACTACGCCCTGCAGATCCCCAAGGCAGCCAGCCTGGTTCTGGCGCATGACCCGGATGCCGAGCTGAAGGGGCTGAACGAGTTTGCGGGTGCGCACCCGCCCGTGGCACCCGTGTTCTGGGGCTTTCGGGTGATGGTGGGCGTGGGCCTGCTGATGCTGGCCGTGGCCTGGGTTGCCGCGTGGGCCTTGTGGCGCAGCCGCGCGCACAGTGCTGGCGTGCTGCCCCGCAAATTGCTGTGGGCGCTGGTGGGCATGACGTTCTCAGGCTGGGTGGCCACGCTGGCGGGCTGGTACGTGACGGAAATCGGGCGCCAGCCCTACTTGGTCTACGGCCTGCTCAAAACCGCCGAGGCCGTGGCCCCCCACCCCAGTGGCATGGTGGCCAGCACGCTGGCGGCCTACCTCACGGTGTATGCGCTGTTGCTGGCCGCCTACGTGGGCGTCATCAAGCACATGGCCGAACACGCCGCCCTGCCCGCCCCCGCCGTGGCGCCCGCCACACCCCAAGCCGTTTGAACGGCAGGAGCCCCGCATGATGGAACTACTGAACTGGGCCACCGCCCTGCCCCTGATCTTCATGGCTGTGATGGGCCTGGCCTTGTTGGCCTACGTGATTTTGGACGGCTACGACCTGGGTGTGGGCATGCTGCTGCCGCTGGCCACGCACGCCGAGAAGGATGTGATGGTCTCCAGCATCGGCCCCTTCTGGGACGCCAACGAGACCTGGCTGGTGCTGGGCGTCGGCGTGCTGCTGGTGTGCTTTCCGATGGCGCACGGCCTGGTGTTGTCGGCGCTGTACCTGCCCGTGGCGGTGATGCTGATCGGACTGATCGTGCGCGGTGTGGCGTTTGACTTTCGCATGAAGGCACGCGACGCACACAAGGCCGCCTGGAACCACCTGTTCGCGCTGGGCTCCCTGATCACCACCCTGGCCCAAGGCTGGATGCTGGGGGCGTACGTTACCGGCTTTCACACCGACCTGTGGAGCCGCCTGTTTGCCGTGGGCATTGCGCTGACGCTGCCCGCCGCCTACGCCATGCTGGGCGTGGGCTGGCTGGTGATGAAGACCGAGGGCGAACTGCAGCGCAAGGCCTTGCGCTGGGGCCAGGGCGTGCTGTGGCCCATGGGTTTTGCGCTAGTGGGCATCTCGCTGGCCACACCTGTGGTGAGCCACACGGTGTTCAACAAGTGGTTTGCCCTGCCCGGCTTTTTTGCACTGCTGCCGATTCCGCTGGCGTGCGTGGCCGCCTTCTTCGCCATTCGGCATGTGCTGGCCGCACCGCGGGTGGTGGCAGCGGGCTATGGCTGGGTGGTGTTTGTGGCCACGGTGGTGATTTTTGTGCTGGCCTTCTTCGGGCTGTCGTACAGCATCTACCCCTACATCGTCATCGACCGCCTCACGGTGTGGGAAGCCGCCAGCGCCACAGAGTCATTGGCGGTGATCGGCATTGGCGTCGCGATCACGCTGCCGGTGATCGTGATCTACACCATCTTCATGTACCGCGTGTTCTGGGGCAAGGCGCGGGAGCTGACGTACGGGCTGTGATGCGTGCCGCCCAACGCCACAGCCCGGCCCCCAAAAACTAAATCAAATCAAGCCCTGGCGCTTATTGAATAAGCGCTAGCAGCTATACATTCAATAGCAAACATACCACTGAGCGACCAAGCCCAGCGGTATGCACTGCATGCGCCGATCAGAGCTTCAAGCGCGCCCGCGCTTCTTCGTACTCACGGCGCAGCTTGGCCACCAGCTCGGCCGTGCTGGTCACGGCGTTGATGGCGCCAATGCCCTGGCCGCAGCCCCAGATGTCCTTCCAGGCCTTTTGGGCGCCACCGCCAAAGTTCATCTTGCTGGGGTCGGACTCGGGCAGGTTTTCGGGGTCCAGCCCTGCGGCGCGGATCGAGGGCGCCAAGTAGTTGCCGTGCACGCCCGTGAACAGGTTGCTGTAGACGATGTCGTCGGAGTTGCTCTCCACAATGGCTTGCTTGTACGCATCCACCGCACGGGCCTCGTGCGTGGCAATGAAGGCCGAGCCGATGTAGCCAAAGTCGGCCCCCATGGCCTGCGCAGCCAGCACCGCGCCGCCGCTGGCGATGGAGCCGCTGAGCGCCAAGGGGCCGTCAAACCACTGGCGAATTTCCTGGACCAGCGCGAACGGGCTCTTGGTGCCCGCGTGTCCACCGGCACCCGCCGCCACGGCGATCAGGCCGTCAGCGCCCTTTTCAATCGCCTTGTGCGCGAACTTGTTGTTGATGATGTCGTGCAGCACGATGCCGCCCCAGGCGTGCACCGCCTGGTTCACATCCTCACGCGCACCCAGGCTGGTGATGATGATCGGCACCTTGTACTTGGCGCACACCTGCATGTCGTGCTCCAGGCGGTCGTTGCTCTTGTGCACGATCTGGTTGATGGCAAAGGGCGCGGCGGGCTTGTCGGGGTGGGCCTTGTTGTAGGCGGCCAGCGTCTCGGTGATTTCGGCCAGCCACTCATCGAGCAGTTCGGCGGGGCGCGCATTGAGTGACGGCATGGAGCCGACCACACCGGCCTTGCACTGCTCAATGACGAGCTTGGGGTTGCTGATGATGAACAGCGGCGATCCGATGACGGGCAACGACAGGTTTTGCAACGCGGCGGGCAGTTTGGACATGGCAACAACTTCCAGAAACAGGTTTTGATTGAAATAGCCCTCTAGCGCTTATTCAACAAGCGCTAGCAGCTATTATTTTTATAGTAAAGGCCTGCACCCTGCACAGGCCTCGTCTCACTCTTTTTTCATTCCTCAACGGGCGGGCTGCCCTTTCAGGACGCGTTAGAACGCCTCCAATGCCAGCTCGGTCACGCTGGCGGCACCTTCGACAATGCTGTCGCGCAGGCCGGGGGCCTTCACCAGAAGGTGGTCAGCGTAGAACTGGGCCGTGGTGATTTTTGCGCGCATGAAGGCTTCGTCCTGTCCCTTTTGCAACAGGTCTTGGGCCACCAGCAGGCTGCGCGCCAGTTGCCAGCCCGCCACCACATTGCCCGCCAGCATCAGGTAGGGCACGCTGCCCGCAAACACGGCGTTGGGCTGGGCCTTGGTGCCACCGGCCACGAAGTCGATCACGTCGAGCAGCGCCTTGCGCGCGGCCGTCAGGCGCTTGGCCACAGCCAGTGCAGCGGGCGTGCCGCTGGCCAGCAGGTCGGCCTCTGTCTTCTCGATCTGCGCGGCGATGCCCTTGGCCACCTGCCCGCCATCGCGTGCCGTCTTGCGGCCCACCAGGTCGTTGGCCTGGATGGCGGTGGTGCCTTCGTAAATGGTCAGGATCTTCGCGTCGCGGTAGTACTGCGCGGCGCCGGTTTCTTCAATGAAGCCCATGCCGCCATGCACCTGCACGCCCAGGCTGGTCACTTCCAGGCTGGTCTCGGTGCTGTAGCCCTTGACCAGCGGCACCATGAACTCATAGAACGCCTGGTTCTGCTTGCGCGTGTCGGCATCCGGATGGTGGTGGGCTGCGTCGAACGCGGCAGCGGCCACGGTGGCCATGGCGCGGCAACCCTCGACGGTGGCACGCATGGTCATGAGCATGCGCTTCACGTCGGGGTGGTGGATGATGGCCGCACTGGCGTTGATGCTGCCATCCACGGGGCGGCTTTGCACACGGTCCTTGGCGTACTGCACGGCCTTCTGGTAGGCACGCTCGGAGATCGCGATGCCCTGCATGCCCACGGCGTAGCGCGCGGCGTTCATCATGATGAACATGTATTCGAGGCCGCGGTTTTCCTCGCCCACCAGGTAACCGATAGCGCCCCCGTTGTCGCCAAACTGCAGCACGGCCGTGGGCGATGCCTTGATGCCCAGCTTGTGCTCGATGCTCACGCAGTGCGCATCGTTGCGCGCGCCCAGCGTGCCGTCCTTGTTGACCATGAACTTGGGCACAACGAACAGGCTGATGCCCTTCACACCTTCGGGCGCACCCTGCACACGCGCCAGCACCAGGTGCACGATGTTGGCGGCCATGTCGTGTTCACCGTAGGTGATGAAGATCTTGGTGCCAAACACCTTGTAGCTGCCATCCGGCTGCGGCTCGGCGCGCGAGCGCACCAGGGCCAGGTCCGAACCCGCCTGGGGTTCGGTCAGGTTCATGGTGCCGGTCCACTCGCCCGTGACCAGCTTTTCGAGGTACGTGGCCTTGAGCTCGTCACTGCCGGCCGTGAGCAGCGCCTCGATGGCGCCGTCGGTGAGCAGCGGGCACAGCGCGAAGCTCATGTTGGCGCTGTTGGTCATCTCGATGCAGGCCGCGCCAATGGTCTTGGGCAGGCCCTGACCGCCGAAGTCGGCCGGGTGCTGCAACCCTTGCCAGCCGCCCTCGCCGTACTGGCGGAAGGCCTCCTTGAATCCCGGGGTGGTGGTGACCACCCCGTCTTTCCAACTCGACGGGTTCTTGTCGCCTTCGAAGTTCAGTGGAGCCAGCACGCCCTCGTTGAACTTGGCGCACTCTTCCAGCACGGCAGCGGCCGTGTCGAGGCCCGCGTCTTCAAAGCCGGGAATCTGTGCGATCTGTTCGATATTGGCCAGGTGTTCAATGTCGAACAGCATGTCCTTGACGGGGGCGGTGTAGCTCATCAATGTCTCCAGGAAAGCGAAATTTCGTCAAAAAAAAGGCATCGCGAACGATGCCTTTGTGCAAGCCGCAGGGCTTTACAGCGCCTTGACCAATTCAGGCACAGCCGTGAACAGGTCGGCTTCCAGGCCATAGTCGGCCACGCTGAAGATCGGCGCCTCAGGGTCCTTGTTGATCGCCACGATCACCTTCGAATCCTTCATGCCCGCCAAGTGCTGGATGGCACCCGAGATGCCGGCCGCGATGTACAGCTGCGGTGCCACGATCTTGCCGGTCTGGCCCACTTGCAGGTCGTTCGGTGCGTAGCCCGCATCCACTGCAGCGCGGCTGGCGCCGATGGCGGCGCCCAGCTTGTCGGCCAGCGGGGTGATGACTTCGTTGAACTTTTCCGCACTGCCCAGAGCACGGCCACCGGAGACGATGATCTTGGCGGCGGTGAGTTCGGGGCGGTCGTTCTTGGCGATTTCGCTGCCCACGTAGCTGCTCTTGCCTGCATCGGCGGTCGCTGCTGAGGTTTCGACAGCGGCGCTGCCACCCGTGGCAGCTGCGGCATCAAAGCCGGTGGTGCGCACGGTGATGACTTTGACGCTGTCTGCGCTTTGCACGGTGGCAATGGCGTTGCCTGCGTAGATGGGGCGCTCGAAGGTGTCTTGGCTCACCACCTTGGTGATGTCGCTGATCTGCGCCACGTCGAGCTTGGCAGCCACGCGGGGGGCCACGTTCTTGCCACCAGCGGTGGCGGGGAACAGGATGTGGCTGTAGTTGCTGGCGATGGCCAGTACCTGGGCTGCCACGTTCTCGGCCAGGCCGTGGGCCAGGCTTGCTGCGTCGGCGTGAATGACTTTGGCAACGCCTGCGATCTGGCCAGCGGCAGCAGCAGCGGCGCCAGCGTTGTGGCCAGCCACCAGCACGTGCACGTCGCCACCGCAGGCCACAGCTGCGGTGACGGTGTTCAGGGTGGCGCCTTTGATGCTGGCGTTGTCGTGTTCAGCAATAACGAGTACCGACATTTAGATCACCTTCGCTTCGTTCTTGAGTTTCTCGACCAGGGCGGCCACGTC
Organism: Acidovorax sp. 56; assembly: GCF_002749705.1. Taxonomy (NCBI): domain Bacteria; kingdom Pseudomonadati; phylum Pseudomonadota; class Betaproteobacteria; order Burkholderiales; family Comamonadaceae; genus Acidovorax; species Acidovorax sp. 56. The sequence continues at coordinate 423,928 of NZ_PEEV01000001.1, read as the reverse complement.
GGCCACCTTCACGCCTGCGCCGCGCTTGGCAGGCTCGGTCACTTTGAGGGTCTTGAGGCGAGGCGCCACGTCCACGCCGAGGTCTTCGGGCTTGACGGTGTCCAGCTGCTTTTTCTTGGCCTTCATGATGTTGGGCAAGGTGACGTAGCGGGGTTCGTTCAGGCGCAGGTCGGTGGTGATGACGGCGGGCAGGCTCAGGGCCAGGGTTTCCAGGCCACCGTCGATTTCGCGGGTCACATTGACTTTGTCGGCAGCCAATTCGACCTTGCTGGCGTTGGTGGCCTGGGGCAGGTCCGCCAGGGCCGCCAGCATCTGGCCGGTCTGGTTGGCGTCGTCGTCGATGGCTTGCTTGCCCAGGATGATGAGCGAGGGTTGCTCTTTGTCCACCAGGGCCTTGAGCAGCTTGGCCACGGCCAGGGGTTGCAGTTCGACATCGGTCTCGACCAGGATGGCGCGGTCTGCGCCAATCGCCATGGCCGTGCGCAGGGTTTCTTGGCACTGGGCTACGCCGCAGGAGACTGCGATGACTTCGGTCACCAGGCCTTTTTCTTTCAGGCGCACGGCCTCTTCAACGGCGATTTCGTCAAAGGGGTTCATGCTCATCTTCACGTTGGCGATGTCCACACCCGTGTTGTCCGACTTCACTCGGACCTTCACGTTGTAGTCCACCACGCGCTTGACAGGGACCAAGACCTTCATTGCTGCGGCTCCTAGAGAGTTGGTTGAATTGACGTTTACGTAAACCAGATGATTCTATGCCGCACTGCAGCGAACCCAACAAAAGGATGCGCTGCTGGCTGCAAATCTTCAAAAAACGAACGACCGTGCTTTTTGTGAATTATAGGCCAGCAATTCACTGGCGCACAAAGAGTTTGCTGTCACCTGCGGCACGCAGGGTCACTGCCCCTGGCTTTGCGGTGCGGATGCCGCATCGGCCCCCACCAAGGCAGCCACGGTGGGCCCGGCCCCTGGCAAGCTGCCCTCCACCTGCACGTGCATGACGCGCTGGGGGAACGGAATGTCGATATGGTGCGCGCGTAGCGCCGCCAAAATGGCCCGGTTGATGTCCGAGCGCAGGCCCAGGGTGCCGTTTTCCGGATCGGCAATCCAGAACCCCACCGTGAACTCTAGGCCATCGGCGCCAAAAGCAGACAAAGACGCAGACGGTGCGGGATCGCGCAGCACGCGGTTGCTGGCCAGGGCCGATTCGGTCAACAGCTGGATCACCAGATCCACATCGCTGTCGTAGGCCACACTCACCACGGTGGACAGCCACACACGGGGATCGGCCAGCGACAGGTTTTCAACCCGCTGGGTGATCAGCATCTCGTTGGGCACGATGGACTCGCGCCCCGCCGCAGACCGCACCACGGTGTAGCGCGCATTGATGTTGGTGATGCGGCCTTCAAAGTTGTCTACGCGCACGTTGTCGCCAATGCGCATGCTGCGCTCGGTCAGGATGACAAAGCCGCTGACGTAGTTGGAGGCCAGCTTTTGCAGCCCCAGGCCAATGCCCACGCCCACAGCCCCCCCCAGCACCGACAAGGCCGTGAGATCAATCCCCACCGCCGACATGGCCACGATAAGGCCAAAGAAAATCATCACAGCCCGCAGCGCGTTGCTGACGGCCTTGCGCAGCGACAACTCAGCCCCCGTGGCTGAGCGCAGCAAGCGCGACTCAATGGCAGCCGACACCCACAGCGTGAGCAGCAGCACCGCCGCCGCAGTCAAGGCCCCCTCCACCATGGTGCGCAGGCTCAGGTTCACGCTGCCCACCTTCCAGTGGATCTGCTCCATCTCGCCCAGCACCAGAGGCAACAGGCCCGTGACCCACAGCACCATGGCCAGCCACGCCAGCCAGGAGATGGTGCGCTCGATCGGTTTGACCCACTGGGACTGCGGAAACGCCACTTGCAGCACCTTGGCCCCAATGCGGATCACGACCAGCGACACCAGCACCGGAATCGCCACCTTGAACACGGCCAGCGGCACCCAGTTGAGCAGCGCGGTGCGCGCCACATAGCCCAATGCCAGCAGCACGATGGGGAACAGCGCCCCATCCACCACCTTGCGGCCAAACAGAATGGAGCGATGCCCCTCTTGCTTGAGCCCACGGCGCAGCAAGGCCACCATGCCCCAGGCCAGCCCCAAACACACCAGCAGGCTGGCCAGCTCAATCAACACCGTGGGCGCGGCAAAGGCACGCAGCCACTGCCCCACATCGTCCAGCATGGGGGTATCTACAGAGCCTGCCATCAGCGCTTCCACTCCGGTGTGCGTTTCTCGGCAAAGGCCCGCGCGCCTTCCTGGGCGGCAGGGTCCATCATGTTGAGCGCCATGGTCTGCCCGGCCAACTGGTAGGCCGCCTCGATGCCCAGCTCGCGCTGCTGGTACACCAGCGCCTTGCCCATGGCAATGGCAGCGCGGGGCTTCTCCAGAATGGACTGGAGCAGTGTTTCCACCTCGGCATCCAGCGCATCGGCTGGCACCACGCGATTGAGCAGGCCCTGCGCCTGGGCGGTGCGAGCGTCGATGAAGTCTCCGGTGAGCAGCATCTCCATGGCGCGCTTGGCGGGCACATTGCGCACCAGCGGCACGCTGGGCGTGGCGCAAAACAGGCCGTAGTGGATGCCGCTGGTGGCAAAGCTGGCGTCTTCCGCAGCCACCGCCAGATCACACTGCGCCACCAGTTGGCAGCCCGCAGCGGTGGCCATGCCTTGCACCCGCGCAATGACGGGCACAGGCAGCTTGTGGATGGTGAGCATCATGCGGCTGCACTGCGCAAACAGCTTTTGGTACCACGCCTGCTCCGGGTGGGCGGCCATGTCCTTGAGGTTGTGCCCCGCACAAAACGCCTTGCCTTGCGCCGCCAGCACCACGGCCCGCGCAGACGGGTTCTGGGCCACAGCGTCCAGCGCCTGCTGCAACGCCACCAGCATCTCCGAGCCCAGGGCATTGAAGCGCCCCGGATCGTTCAAGGTCAGGGTGATCACCCCCCGCTCATCGCGCGCCACCGCCAGAGGCGATTGCGGCGTTTGCAGCGACATTTGCGCCGTGTCCAAAACCGTCATCCGTTCAACTACCTTTCACATCCAACAAAGAATACACGTCAAAGATCCGCCAACACGCGCAAGTGCGCCTCCACACTGCGGGCCAGCGGCCCCATCACGTAGCCGCCCTCCAGGCACGACACGATGCGGCCCTTGGAGTAGCGCCGGGCAATGTCTTTCACACGCTGGGTGATCCAGGTGTAGTCCTGCTCGGTCAGGCCCAATTGGCCCATGTCGTCCTCGCGGTGGGCATCAAAGCCCGCGCTCACAAAAATCATCTCAGGCTTGAAGGCCTCCAGCCTCGGGATCCACATCATCTCGATGATCTCCCGGACATCCATGCCCCGCGTGTAGGCCGCCACCGGCACGTTCACCATGTTGGGGGCCGGGTCCACATCGCCGCTGTACGGATAGAAGGGGTGCTGGAAGATGCTGACCATGAGCGCCCGCGAATCGCCCGCCAGGATGTCCTCCGTGCCGTTGCCGTGGTGCACGTCAAAGTCCACCACCGCCACGCGCTGCAGGTTGTAGCGCTGCAACGCATATTTGGCGGCCACCGCCACGTTGTTGAAGAAGCAAAACCCCATGGCCTTGCTGCGGGTGGCATGGTGGCCCGGGGGGCGCACGGCGCAAAAGGCATTTTCCAGCTCACCCGCCATCACCGCATCGGTGGCGGCCAGCGCAGCGCCTGCGGCGCGCAAGGCGGCTTTCCAGGTGTGGGCATTGATGGAGGTGTCCGTGTCCAGCTGCGAGTAGTTGGGCCCGCCCGCCATCAGCTCTTCATTCAGGCGATCCGACAGGCCCCGCAGCGCCGCCACATGCATGCGGTCGTGCGCCAGTTCAATGTCGGCCAATGCGGCCTCGGGGGCTTCAAACCGCTCCAGCGCATCGCCCACGCCGGTGACCAGCAAGCGGTCTTCAATGGCATCGAGGCGCTCGGGGCATTCGGGGTGGCCCGGGCCCATTTCGTGTTTCCAACAGTCCCTGTGCGTGAAATAGCCCGTCTTGCTCACAGTCTTGTCCCCGTGTCTCAGATTTTTCAGAGTTTTTCGGATAACGTTGCGCCATGGATGCACAGCACAAAATCAAATCGCTTTTAGACCAGCTTAACACGGTGATCGTAGGCAAAAAGGCCCAGGTTCAAGACTGCGTGGCCTGCCTGCTGGCCGGGGGCCACCTGCTGATTGAGGACGTGCCCGGCGTGGGCAAGACCACCTTGGCCCACGCGCTGTCGCGCACCTTCGGTCTGCAGTTTTCGCGGGTGCAGTTCACTGCCGACCTGATGCCCAGCGACCTGACCGGCGTGTCGGTGTACGAGCGCGGCAAGGAAGGCTTTGTCTTTCACCCCGGCCCGGTGTTTGCCCAAGTGCTGCTGGCCGATGAAATCAACCGTGCCAGCCCCAAAACGCAAAGTGCTTTGCTCGAAGCCATGGAAGAAAAGCAGGTCTCGGTCGAAGGCGCCACCCGGCCTCTGCCCCACCCCTTTTTCGTGATTGCCACACAGAACCCACTCGACCAGCTTGGCACCTTCGCGCTGCCTGAATCGCAGCTGGACCGGTTTTTGATGCGCATCTCCATCGGCTACCCCGACCGCGCCTCAGAGCGTCTGCTGCTGGCCGGATCAGACCGCCGCGACATGGTGGACACCCTGCCCGCCCTGCTGGACGCCCCCGAGCTGGCCGAGCTGCAACGCCAGGTGCTGGCCGTGCATGCGTCCGATGCTCTACTGAACTACGTGCAAGACCTGGTGGCCGCCACGCGCTCGGGCCAATGGTTTTTGCAAGGCCTGTCGCCCCGTGCGGGGATTGCCCTCGTGCGCGCGGCCAAGGCGCAGGCATTGATCAGCGGGCGCGACTATGTCGCCCCTGACGACGTGCAGGCCGTGCTGCCCCAAACCATTGCCCACCGCCTGGTGCCCGTGGGCGATGCCGGGCGCGGCGCGGTAGAGCAAGTGCGTGCCATGGTCGATGCCACCCCCCTGGCGTGATGGCTGGCACAGCAACCCGCCCCGCAACCCCAAAGCCGTTGGCAGGCGTTGTCGGGGGCTTCTCGCCCCTGGCGCCGCTGCGTCGGCGCTTTCGTTCCTGGTGGGAGGGGCGCCTCAAGCGCGATGACACCCTCACCCTGACCCAGCGCAACGTCTATATCGTGCCCACCGGGCCGGGGTGGATGCTGGCCGTCACCCTGCTGGTGCTGCTGGTAGCGTCCATCAACTTTCAGCTCAACCTGGGCTACCTGTTCACCTTCATGCTGGCGGGCAGTGCCGCCATCGGCATGCACATCTGCCACGCCACGCTGCGCGGCATCACTTTGCACCTCAAGCCGCCCCAGCCCCAGTTCATGGGCACCAGCGCCGCGCTGGAGGTGCAACTGTCCAGCCCCCGCACCACGCCGCGCTATGGCATTGGCGTGGCCGTGCACGAGCCCGAAGCCCACGCCGAGCACCACTGGGCCTGGACCGATGTACCCGCCCAGGGCCAGGCCACGGTGCAGGTGGCGTTCCAGCCCCAGCGGCGCGGCCTGCACCCGGTGCCTACGCTGACGGCCGAAACGCGCTTTCCCATGGGCACTTTCCGCGTCTGGACCTATTGGCGCCCGGCCTGTCAAATCCTGGTGTACCCCGCCCCCGAGGTGCCCGCCACGCCCCTGCCCCCCGGCGAGCCCCGCGCCGCAGGCAAGGGCAGCGCCAACAGCCAGGGCATTGGCGAATTTGACGGCGTGCGTGCCTACCGGCGGGGCGACCCGCTCAAACTCGTGGTGTGGAAGAAAGCGGCCAAGTCGCTGGGCAGCGGCACCGATGATCTGGTCAGCCGCGACGCCCAGCAAAGCCAGCGCCAGGAGCTGTGGCTGGACGTGAACAGAGCCAACCTGCCCGACCCTGAGGCGCGCATCTCCCGCGTCACGGCCTGGGTGCTGCAAGCCGACCGCCTGGGCCTGGACTACGGTCTGCGCGTGCCAGGGCGTGAGATTGCCCCAGGCAACGGCGCAGCGCACCGCATGCAGTGCCTGGAAGCCTTGGCGCTGTGCTGACACGCGCCGCCAGCCCCATCGCTTGAATACACCCATAAAAATGCCATCTAGCGCAATCCAATCCAGCGCAAGCAGCTATCTTTTCAATAGCAAATTTCACCATCTGTGGGGGACTGCGCTGATGGCGCCCCAGTGCGGGACGGCCTGCCCATGAGCGCGCAGCCCGCCACGGCGCCCCGCGCCACACTGCGCCAAACCCTGGCCCACCTGCCCCGCGAAGCGCGGGACACCCTGTTCCTGCTGGCCGTGATCGCCTGGGTTATTGCGCCCCAAGCGCAGTGGCTGCCTGTGTGGACCAGCCTGCTGGTGGCCGGCATCCTGCTGTGGCGCAGCTGGCTGGCCTGGTACAGCAGGCCGCTGCCCAGCCGCTGGATCACCTCGGGCCTGATAGCGCCTGTGGCGTTTGGCGCCACCATCTTCTCGTACGGCACCTTCGTCGGGCGCGAGGCCGGGGTCACGCTGGTGGTGACCCTGCTGGCCCTCAAGACTCTGGAGCTGCGCGCCCGCCGCGATGCCCTGGTCATCTTCTTCCTGGGCTTCTTCACCATGGTCAGCAGCTTCTTCAGCTCGCAATCGCTGCTGACCGCAGCCGCCATGCTGGTGGGGCTGCTGGGCATGCTCACCGCGCTGGTCAATGCCCACATGCCCGTCGGGCGCCCCCCGCTGCTGCAATCGTTTCGCACCGCGTTCACCATGACGCTGCTGGGCGCGCCCATCATGGCAGCGCTGTTCATGCTGTTCCCCCGCATGGCGCCGCTGTGGGGGGTGCCCAGCGAGCAAACCGTGGGCGGCAGTGGCCTGTCGGGATCGATGAAGGTGGGCAGCATCGCTGAGCTGGCCCTGAACGAAGCCGTGGCATTTCGCCTGCGCTTCGACAACCCGACACAAGAGCTGCCCCCGCCCTCGACCATGTACTTCCGTGGCCCCGTGCTCGCGGGGTTTGATGGACGCGAATGGCGGGCCGAGCCTTTTCGCGAGGACAGCGCCTGGGCCGCGCGTGCGGGCCTGCCTGCCAACTTGCAAGTGCAAGGCCCCGCGCTGCGCTACGAAGTGACGCTGGAGCCCCAGAGGCGCCCCTGGCTCATGGTGCTGGAAGCCACCCCCCAGGCCCCCGAGCTGCCCGGCAACCCCACCTACATGACGCAGGATTTGCAGTGGATGGCAGCGCGCCCCATCATGGACGTGGTGCGCTACCGGGCCGAAAGCTACCCCGAATTCCGCCACGGCCCAACCACCGCAGCAAGGCAGTTGCGCGAGTTTGTGGCCTTGCCCCCAGGCTTCAACCCCCGCACGCTGGCACTGGCAGCCCAGATGCGCGCCGACCCGGCCCTGGCCAACGGCGACACGGCCGCCCTGGTCAGCGCGGCGCTGAACCGGCTGCGCACTGGTGGCTACAGCTACACGCTGGAGCCCGGCGTGTACGGCGAGCACACCGCCGACGAGTTCTGGTTTGACCGCAAGGAAGGCTTTTGCGAGCACATTGCATCGGCCTTTGTGGTGCTGATGCGGGCCATGGACGTGCCCGCGCGCATCGTCACGGGCTACCAAGGCGGCGCCATCAACCCGGTGGACGGCTACTGGACCGTGCGCCAAAGCGATGCCCACGCCTGGGCCGAGGTGTGGATGCCCGAGCGCGGCTGGGTGCGGGTGGACCCGACCGGCGCCGTGGCCCCCGGCCGCGTGGGGGCCTTTGAGCGCCTGGCTGCGCCCCGGGGTGCCTTCGCCTCGGCCATGGGCACCATGATCGGCGTGAGCACCCTGCAGCAACTGCGCGCAGCGTGGGAGGCCGTCAACAACCGCTGGAACCAATGGGTGCTGAACTACACCCAAAACCGCCAGATGGACCTGCTCAAAAAGCTGGGCTTTGAATCGCCCAGCTGGCAAGACCTGACGACGATTTTGGGCGGCCTGCTGGGCGTGGCCGCGCTGGGCGCCGCAGGGTGGAGTTGGTGGGAGCGCAGCCAGCACGATCCGTGGCTGCGCCTGCTGGCCCGCACCCGCAAGCGCCTGGCCAGCGCTGGGCTGCCGTTGCCCGATCACCTGCCGCCACGCACCATGGCGCAGAAGGTGCTGGCGCACTGGAGCCAAAGCGCCACCAACCCGGGACACGCGCCTCAATCAACCCCTGCGCAGCCCATTCAACCCATTGCCGACTGGTTGCTGCGCCTGGAGCAGGTACGCTATGCAGCCCACCCGGCTGCGCAGCTCAGTGCCCTGCGGCGCGAATTCAACGCCCTGCCCTGGCCTGCAGCCCGCAAAGGTCCTTGACAAGGTCCAGGCCCCAAACCTGGCCCCACCCCGCCAACGCACCCTTACCCCCTTGCGGGCCGACACCGAATCGGCCCCGCTCTTTCAGACCCGCTTCATGTTCAAGACCGTTCTGCTTGCTACATATTTAATAGCTGCCAGCGCAATACCTGCAAGCGCCAAGCCCCAAAAACATGCACAACCAGCGGCCACACGCAACAGCACGGTGCAGGGCAGCACCCCATACGCCCAGCGCGAAGACGCCATGCAGTTTGCCGACGACCTGGCCGCGCGCCGGGGGTTGGACCGTGAATGGGTACGCCAAGCCGTAGGCCAGGCGCGCTATCTGGGCGGCGTGCCCAAGCTCATGCTGCCGCCCGCCTCTGGCACCGCCAAGAACTGGCGCGTGTACCGCAGCCGCTTCATCGACCCCATCCGCATCCGCGCAGGGGTGCGCTTTTGGCAAGAGCACCGCGAAGCCCTGGCCCGCGCCGAGCAGGAATATGGCGTGCCCGCCGAGATCATCGTCGGCATCATCGGGGTCGAGACCATCTACGGCCAGCAGATGGGCAACTTCCGCGTGATGGACGCGCTGGCCACACTGGCCTTCGACTTCCCCGCCGCGCACCCGCGCGCCAAAGAGCGCACCGAGTTCTTTCGCCGCGAGCTGGAGCAATGGCTGAGCCTGGCCAACCGCACCAACATCGACCCGTTTGAGGTCAAGGGCAGCTACGCAGGCGCCATGGGACTGGGGCAGTTCATGCCGTCAAGCTGGGCCCGGTTTGCGGTGGACTTTGACGGCGACAGCCGCATCGACCTGTTCAAGAGCCCCACCGATGCGATTGGCTCGGTGGCCAACTACTTCAAGGGCCACGGCTGGACCACGGGCATGCCCACGCACTTTGCCGTGCAGTTCGACCCCGCCACGCTCAAGCTCGACGAACTGCTTGCGCCCGACATCCTGCCCACCTTCAGCGCGGCCAGCCTGCAGGCCAAGGGCGCGGTGCTTGACGCAGCGGGCGCGCAGCACACAGGCCCCATGGCCCTGATCGAGCTGCAAAACGGCGGCGATACGCCCACCTACGTGGTGGGCACCGAGAACTTCTACGCCGTCACGCGCTACAACTGGTCGAGCTACTACGCCATGGCGGTGATTGAGCTGGGGCGCGAAGTGGCCGCCGCCCGCGCTGCGCGGTAGTCGCCCACCGCGCTGGCAGGCACCCAGCCCAGCTCCGGCGCGATCAGGCGGGCGGTGTCACTCAATATCTGGGTGTATTCCGCCGCACTGAAGTCATACGGCAACTCCAGCCGCAGCTCTTGCACCAAGGGCACGATGGGGTCGCTGCGCAAGTGCTCCAGGATTTCATCGGCCGTGCCCACCAGGTCGCGGGCGAACAGCGTGCGGCGCTCGCCCTGCGGAGCCAGCGTGCGCCCATGCCGCGATGCAGCCCAGGTGCGGTAGCGGGCACGGGTGCTGGCGTCCGCACCGTCCAGCGGCACGATCACGCGGCCCAGCGCCACGCGCGGGGCGCAAGCCCCGGCCCAGTGCGCGTGGTACAGCGCCAGTTGGCTGCGCTGCGCTTCAAAAAAATCATCCGTCTGCTCACCCCGGTTCAGGTTGCCAATCAGCAGGTGATAACCGTTTTCGCCCGCCCAGCGGGCCGAACGCAACGAGCCGCCGCCGTACCACAGCCGCTGCGCCAACCCAGGCGCGTGTGGCTGCACCCGTGGGCGCTGGCGCCCCGCGGGCGACTCCACAAACGTGTCCTCGTCGCCAATCAGGTCACCGCGCAGGTTCTCGCGCAGCCGCTGCACGCGGGCGTGCGAGAAGTCCACGGCCGACGCATCCCCATCCAACAGCCTCTCGCCCAGCAAGTCGCCATACAGCGGGGCACCAGCGCTCAGCCCGACCTGTAGCCGCCCCTGTGCCAGCACATCCACCGTGGCCAGGTCTTCGGCCAGGCGAAACGGATTCTCGTAGCCCATCTGGATCACCGCAGTGCCCAGTGCAATGCGCTGCGTGCGCTGGCTGGCCGCAGCCAGAAAAGTGGTGGCAGACGACACCCCACGCTCCAGGTGCCGTTGGCGCACCCAGGCGCTCTGGTAACCCAGTGCCTCGCCCAGCGCGAACAACTCCAGGGCTTCGTGCAGGCCCTGCAGCGGGCTGGCTTCGGCATAGCTGCCGGGGGTGAGGAATGCAAGGTGGGCAATGGCCATGGTCAGAACTTCGGCAAGCCGGGGGGATTGGTCTCGGACTTTGGCAAGGCCTCCTCCAGCAAAGCCCAGCGCTGCAGCGCCTGCGTGTACTGGCCGCTTTGGATCAGTCCATTGGTCGCCAGGGTCAACGCATCGGCCAGGCCCGAGCCCTTGCGGGTGGTGATGGCCACATCCGATTTGAGCGGCCAGCCCGCATTCACGGTGCCAACCAGCTTGGTTTTGCCTTCTTTGGCCGCGTGGTAGGCCTGCGGCGCATTGGGGTTGAAGTTGGCGTCTGCACGGCCCGACACCACCGCCAGCAGGCGCGCTGCGTCGTCGTCAAAGTACAGCAGCTCCACGGGCTTGAGCCCTGCGGCCAGGTTCTTCTTGTTCCATTCGAGCAGGATGCGCTCCTGGTTCGTGCCCGAGCCGGTCACCACCTTCAGCCCAGCCACATCCTTGGGCTCCTGGATCGCCGCGATCTTGCTGTCGGTGCGCACATAAAACCCGTGCAGGCCCAGGCGGTAGGTGGAGAAGTCGAACTTCTCCTTGCGCTGCTCCGTCACCCCCACGTTCGAGATCACGGCATCGTATTTGCCAGAACTCAGCCCCAGCGGCCAGTCGGCCCAGGCAATGGGCAGCAGCTCCAGCTTCAGGCCCAGCACATCGGCCACCAGTTGTGCGTAGTCGGGGTCAAACCCCACCACGGTCTTGGCGTCGCTGGCGTAGGTGGAAATGGGCGGCGCAAACGGCGCAATCGCCACCGTGAACACGCCTTCCTTTACAAACTTGAAGCCCTTGGGGATGGCCTGGATGGCCGCCGCGTTCTTGTCCGCACGCAGGCGGCCCTTTTGTTCGGGGCTGAAGTCAAACGCCGCCGCAGCCATCGCCGCACTGGCCACAGAGAAAAATGCCAGCGCGGCGCCCGCCGCCAGCACCGTGCGACGCACAAGGTTCAATGCCATGGTGTTCCTATCAACGAAAGATATGTCGGATCGGGCTCGCGACCTGCATGGATCGCGGGCCGTTGCCTCACTTCTTCGGCAAGCCGGGTGGGTTGGTGCGCGATGCGGTGATCGCTTCAGACTGCAAATTCCAGCGCTCCAGCGCCTTGGCGTAGTTGCCGTTTTTGATTTGCGCATTGAGTGCTGCGGTGACCGCATCGGCTATGCCCGAGCCCTTGCGCGAGGCCACCGCAATCTCTGCCGCCTGGGGCCAGCCGCCCGAGAATGCGCCCACCAGGCGCGTCTTGCCATCGCGCGCGTTGTGGGCTGCAATGCCGTTGGGCGCCAGGTACGCATCGGCGCGCCCTGAGGCCAGGGCCAGGTACAGCACCACGTCATCGTCAAAATACAGAATGTCCACCGGCTTGAGGCCCGCCGCCACGTTCTGCTGGTTCCAGCGCAACAGGATCTGCTCCTGGTTCGTACTCGCCCCCACCACCACCTTGAGGCCCGCCACGTCCTTGGGCTCCTTGATGGACTGGATCTTGGAGTTGGCAGCCACGTAGATGCCCAACTGGTCATTGCGGTAGGTAGAGAAGTCGAACTTCTCCTTGCGCTCTTCCGTCACGGTAACGTTGGAGATCACCACGTCGAACTTGCCAGACTGCAAGCCCAGCGGCCAGTCGGCCCAGGCCACCGATACCAACTCCAGCTTGCGGCCCAGGCTGTCAGCTACCAGTTGCGCAATGTCGGGGGCATTGCCCACTGGGGTTTTGTTGTCGGTGGCATAAGCACCAAACGGCAGGCGGCCCGTGGTGGTGCCCACCGTCAGCACACCGTCCTTGGCAAACTTGAAGCCCGGGGGCAGCAGCTTGAGCGCATCGTCCACCTTTTGCGAGCGGGGGCGGCCGGGCTGCTCCGGGCTCAGGTCCACGGCCTGGGCAGTGGCGTGCAGCGGCATCAGGGCCGCAGTGGCGGCCAGGGCCAGCAGCACAGACGAGAGGGTTTGGCGAAACGTGGGCATGAAGAAGTTCCTTGGTTTGAAATCAAAGCGATCAATGAAAGCCACAGGGCGGCCGAGCCCCGCGAGGGTGTGTTGGTGGACTTGCAGTGAATAGGGGCAGACCCGCGTCAGAGCACCTTGGCCAAAAATTCAGCGGTGCGCGGGTGGTCAGGCTGGTTGAACACCTTGGCCGGCGAGCCTGTTTCCAAAATGCGCCCCCGCTCCATGAACACCACGGTGTCGGCCACCTCGCGGGCAAAGCCGATTTCGTGCGTCACGATGACCAGGGTGGTGCCGCTGCGCGCCAGCTCCTTGATCACATCCAGCACCTCGCCCACCAGCTCAGGATCGAGTGCCGATGTGGGCTCATCAAACAACAGCACCTTGGGCTTGAGCGCCAGGGCCCGCGCAATCGCCACGCGCTGCTGCTGCCCACCCGAGAGCTGGCGTGGATAGCTGTGCGCCTTGTCGGCCAGGCCCACGCGGTCCAGCAGCTCCAGCGCCAGGGCCTCGGCCTCGGTGCGCAGCACACCACGCACATGGATGGGGGCTTCGATGATGTTCTCCAGCACCGTCAGGTGCGGGAACAGGTTGAAGTTCTGAAACACCATGCCCACGTCCACGCGGCGGCGCAAGATGTCCTTTTCGCCCAGCTCGTACAGCGTGTCGGCATCCTGGCGGTAGCCGATCAGTTCACCGTCGATGGCGATGAAGCCGCCGTCCACGCGTTCAAGGTGGTTGATGGTGCGCAGCAAGGTGGACTTGCCCGAGCCAGACTGCCCCAGGATCACCGTGACGCTGCCCGGCTGCACCGTGAGCGTCACGCCATGCAGCACCTGCAGGTCGCCATAGCGCTTGGTCACCCCGTGGATCGTGACCTCCCCACCCCGGCTGTGGCTTCCTGTCCATCGGGGCACCACCGGCGCGGCCGTGGGCTGCGCGACGGCCTGCTGCACTGCGACCTGCGCAGAGGCGGAAACACCCCGAGCAGACCGCGCAGGCCACAGGCGCTGGGCGATGGCACTGAACAGCGAAGGCGGCGGGTTGCGCAACGCCCCCTTGGAGAAATGCCGCTCGATGTAGTGCTGCGCCAGCGACAGCACCGTGAGGATCACCAGGTACCACACCGTGGCCACCATGAGCAGCGGGATCACCTCCAGATTGCGGCGATAGATGATCTGGATGGTGTAGAACAGCTCAGGCAGCGCCAGGATGTACACGTTGGACGTACCCTTGGCCAGGCCAATGATGTCGTTGAACCCCGCCGGCAGGATCGAGCGCATGGCCTGCGGCAACACGATGCGAAACGCCTGGCGCCGCCGTGGCAGGCCCAAGGCGGCAGCGGCCTCCAGCTGCCCCTGGTCCACCGCCAGGATGCCCCCGCGCACGATCTCTGACGCAAATGCAGCCTGGTTCAGCGTAAGGCCGATCAGCGCCGCAGCAAACGGGCTGATGAGCTGCGTGGTGGGGTAGGAGAAAAACGTCCAATCGGTGAAAGGCACCCCCACACTGAGCGTCTCGTACAGATAGCCCAGGTTGTTGATGATGAGCAGCAACACGATGATGGGGATGGAGCGAAAAATCCAGATGAACACCCACGACAGCCCCGCCAGCAAAGGCGAGCGCGACACCCGTGCCAATGCCAGCGCCGTGCCCAGCGTGAAGCCCAACACCGCCCCCAATGCCGTGAGCAGCAGCGTGCGCCCCAAGCCCACCAGCACGGGTTCTGCAAAGAACCACTCGCCAAATACGCCCCAGCCCCAGCGCGGGTTGGTAAACACCGAATACAACACCAGCGCTATGACGGCGGCGGCAAACAGCGTGCCCACAGCGCGTGCGCGGTGCCGCGCCGGTACCACTTTGTAGTGCGAGTAGTCGCCCTTGCTGGGGGCTGGGTGGTGCACGGGGGCCTCCAGCCCAGCGGGCGCAGGGGCGCGGGCAGCGCCGCTGGACAATGGGGCAGACGGCGTGGAGCCCAGCGGGCGCAGGTGACCAGCGTCATCCAGGGTGGTCGTCGTTGACATGGGCCAGTCCTTCGTAAAACAAAAATAGGGGTTCTCTGCAACCCAGGATCAGGCTGCCTGGGCGTGGGCTGCTGACGCTTCAGGCGCAGGCCCATGCACGCTGCCCAGCAGCCCCGCCGGCTGCACAAACAAGTGCTGGGCGCGGGACGCAAGAAAATGCGGCGCATCGGCCAGGGAAGGCACCTCGGGCGACAGGCGCTTTTCAAACGGCAGCGACCGGTAGGTACCCGCCGGGGCCGCCACATCAAACAAGGCCGAGTAGCCCAGGCCCTGGTACAGGCCCACCGCTTCAGGCTGGCGAAACCCCGTGGTCAGGTAGATGCGGCGGTAGCCCTGGCGCTGCACCTGCGCTTCCAGCTCAGCCATCACCTTGCAGGCCAGCCCCTGGCGGCGCCACTGCGAGTGGGTCCACATGCGCTTGAGTTCTGCCGTGTCGTCGTCATAGCGCTTGAAGGCGCCACCCGCCACCGCCTGCCCTCGCCGCAGCAGCAGTACAAAATTGCCACCCTGCGCGGGCGCAAACAGCTGCGGCGGGTACTTCTCCATCTCCCGAGGGCTGCCGTCCTGCTGGTAGAACTCACCGTAGCGGCTGTCGTATTCGTGGGTCAGCTCCTGCACCAGGGGCTGGGCCAGGGGGTCCAGCGGGGTTGTGTAGACAAACAGGTCGCTCATGCGATGGACTCCTGAGATTCGCTGGGGCCAGTGACCAGAAACTGCTCAGCCAGCCGCACCCAATAGCTGGCAGAGGGCGCCAGGATTGCGTCGTTGAAGTCGTAGTACGGGCTGTGCAGCGAGGCCCCATCGCCATTGCCCACAAACACATAGCTGCCGGGGCGCTTGAGCAGCATGAAGGCGAAGTCCTCGCTGGCCGTGCGCGGCCGAAAGCCCGCATCCACGGCCGTCACGCCAAAGGTGTCCAGCGCCACCTGCCGGGCAAAGGCGGTTTCCTTGTCGTGGTTGATCACGGCGGGGTAACCCAGGCGATAGTCCACCTCGGCCGTGGCACCAAAGCTCTCGGCCTGCGCACGCGCCACCTCGGGCACGCGGTGCTGCAGCAGCGCCCGCACCTCGGGCTTGAAGGCGCGGGCCGTGATCTTGAGTTCGACGCTCTCGGGAATCACGTTGGCCGCATGGCCGCCATGGATGGAACCCACGGTGACCACCCCCATGTCCAGCGGGTCCACATTGCGCGACACCACCGACTGCAGCGCAGTGATGATGTGCGCGCTGGCCACCACGGGGTCCACCGTGTCTTGCGGTGCAGCCCCATGCCCGCCCTTGCCGCGGACGGTGATGAGGGCCTGGTCCACCGAGGCCATGGCCGGGCCGCTCACGCAGCCAAAGTGCCCAGCCTCCACGCACGGCCAGTTGTGCAGGCCAAACACTGCATCGCACGGGAAGCGCTCAAAAAGCCCTTCGGCAATCATCTGCCGCGCACCGCCACCGCCCTCTTCGGCGGGCTGAAAGATCAAGTGCAGCGTGCCATCCCACTGCCCCTCTTGCGCCAGGTAGCGGGCGGCTGCCAGCAGCACCGTGGTGTGCCCATCGTGCCCACAGGCGTGCATCACACCGGGGTTCACGCTGGCATAGGGCAGGCCCGTCGCCTCCTGAATAGGCAGCGCATCCATGTCGGCCCGAATGCCCAAGCGGCGCTCGCCCCGGCCCCTGCGCAGCGTGCCCACCACGCCCGTGCCTGCGATGCCGGTGGTGACCTCATAGCCCCACTGCGCCAGTCGCTCGGCCACGATGGCTGCGGTACGGAACTCCTGGAACGACAGCTCGGGGTGCTGGTGCAGATCGCGCCGCAGCGCCTTGAACTCGCCAATCGACGACGCCACACTGCGGCGTACCTGCTCAGCGCGATCGCTGCCCGGAGCCACCTGCACAGGCAATGCGGCGCCCATCACGCGGCCTTGGGCACGGGCAACTCGGCCTGCCTGTCGGGCGCATGGCGGCTGGCCTTGCGGGGCAACCCCAGGTGGTCGCGCAGCGTCTGGCCCGGCAGCGTGCGCTCATAGCGGCCACGTGCCTCCAGCGCCGGAATGACGAACTGCACAAAATCATCGAGCCCTTGCGACAGCACCGGAAAGCCCAGGATGAAGCCATCGGCCGCCCCCTCGTCCACCCAGCGGATGATCTCGTCGGCCACGCGCTCGCCCGTGCCCACAAACTGCGAGCGTGGGGTAGCCACTTCCAGCGCCACCTGGCGCAGCGTGAGCCCGCGCGCTTGGGCATCGGCCTTGATGCGGTCAGTGGTAGAGCGAAAGCTGTTCTTGCCAATGTCGCCCAGCTCAGGAAACGGCGCGTCCAGCGCGTACTGCGTGAAATCGTGGTGATCGAAAAACCGCCCCAGGTAGGCCAGGGCTTCGTCGATGGTGAGCAACTCGCGAATGGTCTGGTACTTGGCTTCGGCCTCTTCTTGCGTGGCCGCCACGATGGGGCCGATGCCCGGGAAAATCTTCACCTCATCGGCCTGGCGCCCGTGCGCCACCGCACTGGCCTTGACCTTGCGCAAAAACGCCCGGGTCTCCTCGATCGACGGTGAGTGGGTGAACACCGCGTCGGCAAACTTGCCCGCCAGGCCGATACCGGCGTCGGACGAGCCCGCCTGGAAGATCACAGGTTGCCCCTGCGCCGAGCGACCGATGTTCAGCGGCCCGGCCACCTCAAAAAAGCGCCCCTTGTGGTTGAGCGTGTGCAGCTTGGCAGGATCGAAGAACTGGCCCGTTTCACGGTTGCGCACGATGGCGTATTCATCCCAGCTGTCCCACAGCCCCTGCGTCACCTGCAGGTACTCGTCGGCGATCTCGTAGCGCAGCGCGTGGTCCGGGTGGGTGCGGCTGTAGTTCTGCGCGGTGCCTTCCAGCGGTGTGGTCACCACGTTCCAGCCCGCACGGCCACTGCTGATGAGGTCCAGCGAGGCAAACTGCCGCGCCACCGTGAACGGGTCGCTGTACGACGTGGAGATGGTGCCTGCCAAACCAATCTTGGAGGTGACCGTGGCCAGCGCCGACAG
Organism: Acidovorax sp. 56; assembly: GCF_002749705.1. Lineage (NCBI taxonomy): Bacteria > Pseudomonadati > Pseudomonadota > Betaproteobacteria > Burkholderiales > Comamonadaceae > Acidovorax > Acidovorax sp. 56. Next base: position 406,418 of record NZ_PEEV01000001.1, on the reverse strand, counting down.
GATGGAAATGGGCTCGAAGCGGTTGAGGAAATGCGGAATCGACTTTGCGTTGATGAACAGACCATCGGCCACAAACGCAAAGGCAATGCCGTTGGCGTCGGCCTTTTGCGCCGTGCGGATGTAGAAGTCCAGGTTCACGCTGGCGTCTGCCGGGCCTGCGGGGTGCTTCCACGCATTCATGTGGCCACCGGCGCCGTGCAGCATCACACCAAAGCGGATGGGGGATTTTTGGCTCATGGGAACAAACTCCGACAACAAATGGGAAGGATGGAAAGCAGCGGGCGCTCAGGCCGCCACGGCGTCAAAGGCTCCGGCCAGCAGTTCGACCGATGCGAGCCGGTCGGCAAAGCCCGTCACGGGGGTATCGACCACAAACTCTTCGATGCCGTAGCGCTCGGCCAAGGCATCGAGTTGCTCACGCACATGGCTTTGCGAGCCTGCAATCACATGCGGGCGGGTTTCTTCAAGGCGGTACTCGCTCACACCCGCCTGGCGCGCAAATTCGGCAGCAGCCTGCTCGCTGGGCAGGTTGAAGGTCTGGCCCGTGGGCAGGTGCAGCTTGAACACACGCAGCGCGCCCACCACGCGCTCGGCCTGTGCTTGCGTTGGCGCCACCAGCGCATACAGCGCCAGCGACGGGGCACGGCCTGCGGCCTCGCGGTACACCTTCAGCGATCGCTCGATGTTGGCCGGGTCGCCATTGAAGTGCCCGGCGTACGTGAAGTTCCAGCCGTGGCGGGCCGCGAGTGCCGCGCTGTCTGGGCTGCCGCCCAGCAGATAGCGCTCTGGCAAGCTGGGGGGCTGGGGCTGGGCGACGGCCCCAGCCAATGGATGGGCCGCGGGCAGCGCGTTCTGTAGGAAGGCGTCCAGCTCGGCAAAGCGGGCGGCAAAGTCGGGCTTGGCAGTCTTGTCGTGCACGGCCTGCAGCGCACGGGTAGACAACGGCAGCCCGCCGGGCGCCTTGCCCACACCCAGGTCCACACGGCCTGGGGCCAGGGCGGCCAGCAACTTGAACTGCTCGGCCACCTTGAAGGGGCTGTAGTGCTGCAGCATGACGCCGCCCGAACCCACGCGGATGCGCGAAGTGCGCGCCAGGATGTGGGCCGCCAGCACCTCGGGGGCCGAGCCTGCAAGGCCCGGGTTGCCGTGGTGCTCTGCCACCCAGAAACGCTGGTAGCCCAGTTGCTCGGCGCGCTGCGCCAGCGCTACGGTGCGCTGCAGGGCCTCGGCGGCGGTAGCGCCCTCGGGCACGGGGCTTTTGTCGAGCAGAGAAAGGGCGTAGGGCACGGTGGAGGCGATTCGCGCATGAGTGATCGATGCAGCAAATTCTGTGGCCCGCAGGCCCCCACCGGTTGCGCTAACTTTTCATATCGATATGCAGGGGGCGTTGCGCGGTGCCCCCTGCACAGACAGCCTCAGAACCGCTGCCTCAAAACCGCTGCATCTGGCAACTGTGCGGCTGCTCGGCTTTGGCTGCAGGGATCTGCCGCACCACGCGGAAACCATAGCCCGAGCCTTCCACGTCAAACTTCACGCCGGGCGCGCCCTTCTTGTCCATCACGCCCACGGCCAGGGCCTGTTGGAACTGGTGGTCGGCCGCGCGCATGGCGCCGCCCTGCCCAGCAAGCTGCACGTTGGCCTTTTCCATTTGGCGGGCCACAGCCACCACGTCGGTGGTGCCTGCGCGCTCGATCGATTGGGCCAGGGCCTCAACCATGAGCTGCATGCGCATGTGCACGTAGTCATCCTGCGGCTTGGGGAAGCGATCACGGAACGACTGGTAGAACGCCTCGCTCTGCGCGCCGGGCACGTTAGGCAACCAGTCGGCCACGGCCACCACTTTGCCAATGCCCGCATCGCCCATGGCTGCAGGCGCACCCAAGGCGTTGCCATAGAAGGTGTAGAAGCTGCCTTCAAAGCCCACCTCGCGTGCGGCCTTGACCAGCAGCGTGAGGTCGTTGCCCCAATTGCCTGTCACCACGGCCTGTGCGCCGCTGGTTTTGATCTTGACGGCGTAGGGTGCGAAGTCTTTGACACGGCCCACGGGGTGCAGCTCGTCGCCCACCACCGTCACATCGGGGCGCTGGGCGGCCAATTGCTTTTTGGCCTCGCGCAGCACGGCCTGGCCAAAGCTGTAGTCCTGGCCAATGAGGTACACGCTCTTGAGTGCTTTGTCCTCGCGCATCACCTCCATCAACGCGGCCATGCGCATGTCGGCATGCGCGTCAAAGCGGAAGTGCCAGAAGCTGCATTTTTCGTTGGTGAGGATCGGGTCCACCGCCGAGTAATTGAGGAACAGCACGCGCTTGCTGGGCTCGCGCTCGTTGTGCTTGTTGATGGCCTCGATCAGCACCGCCGCGGTGGCCGACGAATTGCCTTGCAAGATGACCTGCGCGCCATCGTCAATGGCGGCGCGCAGGGCCGACAGTGCCTCTTCGTTCTGGCCCTTGCTGTCGTAGCGCTCCAGCACCAGCGGGCGCTTGCCGCCAGCAGCGGCAGGCAGCGTGACGCCGCCACGCGCATTCACGCGCTCCATAGCCCAGTAGACGTTGCGAAACACGGCCTCGCCGGTGTTCGCAAAAGCGCCCGACAAGCTTTCAATCAAAGCCACCTTGATGGGCTTGCCTGCGGGCACTGCGGCCGTGGAGGCAGCACTTTGGGCCCAGCCCGATGCCACGGGTGCAAGGCCCAGCACCGCTGCACCCGCCACCGTGCAAGCGGCCTGAAATAGTGCTGCGCGGCCCCATTTCAAGCCCGCAGTTTGCAATTTATTCATGCTCATTTTTCCCTTGAAATCCCGTGGATGCGTACACACCTCCTGTGCATGCGGCGACCACCCCGAGAGCCGCGCAGTGTATAGGAGTACCCCATGATCTTCGCCCCCGTGATCCGCCGCGCCGCCTTCAACCCCAACCCACGCGCTGCCGACCTGGCCTTGCAACGTTTTCTCATGGGCAGCCTGGGCGCCACCGCTGCGGCCCAGCCCACCACAGCAGGCTGCACCGTGACGCAGGACGAGAAAAGCACCACGCTGCAGCTGGATGTGCCGGGCCTCACACGCGAGCAGCTGAACATCACCATCGAAGGCAATGTGGTGAAGCTGCAAAGCGCCGAAGGCGCCCCCCGCCAGGTGCAACGCGCTTGGGAACTGGCCCAGGATATTGACGCAGCTGCCAGCACGGCCAAGCTTGAAAACGGCGTGCTCACCCTGACACTGGTGCGCGTGGAGCCCGTGAGCAAAGCCACTTCGCTGACCATTCACTAATGCATCTCTGGGGTGCAGCACGCTGCACGCCCAGGCCATCAAAACCAGCCCCAAAAAAAGGCCCCTTTCGGAGATTCCGAAAGGGGCCTTTTTGTGCCTTTGCGCTGGGCACATCACCACCGCGATGGGCGGTGGGTGTGCCACTCACTCGTGGCGCAACGCATCAATTGGGTCCATGTGCGCCGCACGGCGGGCCGGAAAGTAGCCAAACACCACGCCAATGCCCGCCGAGAACACAAACGAGAGCAGGTTGACCCCAGGATTGAACAGGTAGGGCACGCCCATCACCTGCGCCAGCCCCAGCGATGCAGCTGTGGCCAGCACAATGCCCACCAGTCCGCCCAGTGCGGCCAGCACCACGGCCTCGATCAAGAACTGCAACAGCACCTCGCGCTCCAGCGCGCCAATGGCCAGGCGCAGGCCGATCTCGCGGGTGCGCTCGGTCACGCTCACCAGCATGATGTTCATGATGCCGATGCCGCCCACCAGCAAGCTCACGGCGGCCACGGCGCCCAGCAGCATGGTCAACACCTTTGTGGTGCCCGACAAAGTGTCGGCCAGTTGCTTGGTGTCCAGCACGTTGAAGTTGTCCTCATCGGTGTCCGACAGCTTGCGCAGCTCGCGCAGCAGCTGCGTCAGCGCGCTTTTGACGCGGGTAGGGTCGCTGCCATCCTGCATCGACACCAGCAGCGTGTTCACGCGGGTGTTGCCCGTCACGCGCCGCTGCAGGGTCTTGATGGGGATGAGCACCATGTCGTCCTGGTCGTTGCCAAACGCCCCCTGCCCTTTGGACGTCAGAACGCCCACCACCTCGCAAGAGAAGGCCTTGACGCGCAGTTGCTCACCCACCGGGTCGCGGCCACCAAACAGCTCGCGACGGATGGTCTCGCCCACCACGCACACCGCCGCGCCCGCACGCAGCTCGGGCTCAGAGAACGCGCGGCCTCCGGCTTGCAAGGTCCAGTTACCGGTCTCCAGCCAGGCGTTGGTGCTGCCAATCACGCTGCTGGTCCAGTTGCGCCCCCCGGCCACCACGGTGGCGCTGGCGCGCGCCTCAGGCGCCACGGCCAAAATGCCGCCAATTTGCTGCGCAATCACATCGGCATCGGTGTCTTTGAACGAGGGCGCACCAGTGCCTCCGCCCGGCCCCATGCGCTGGCCGGGGCGCACCTGCAGCAAGTTGGTGCCCAGGCTTGAAATCTGCGTCTGCACCGCCATGGTGGCGCCATTGCCCAAGGTCACCATGGTGATGACCGCGCTCACGCCAATAACGATGCCCAAGATGGTGAGGAACGAGCGCATCAGATTGCGCCGGATGGAGCGCAGCGCCAAAAGAATCGTACTGAACAGCATCACACCGCTCCTTGCGCTGCGGGCGCTGCAACGGCGTGGCCGCGCAGCCCTGCCGGGGCCGGGTTGATAGTGTCGGTGTCCACCACGCCATCCACAAACCGCACGATGCGGCGGGCGTATTCGGCCATGTCAGGCTCGTGCGTCACCATCAGCACCGTAATGCCCAGGTCGGCATTCAGGCGCCACAGCAGTTCCATGATTTCGTGGCTGCGCTGGGTGTCGAGGTTGCCGGTGGGCTCGTCGGCCAGCAGCACCACGGGCTCGGTGACGATGGCGCGGGCAATGGCCACGCGCTGCTGCTGCCCGCCGGAGAGTTCGGCCGGTGTGTGGTGCTCCCAGCCCTTGAGGCCCACGGCATCCAGCGCCCGCGCAGCGGCTGCCTTGCGCACGCCCGCTGGCTCGCCCCGGTACAGCAAGGGCAGCTCCACGTTCTCTTGCGCCGAGGTGCGCGCCAGCAGGTTGAAGCCCTGGAACACAAAACCAAAGTAGCGGCGGCGCAGCATCGCTCGCTCATCGCGCGACAGGGCCTCCACATGCACGCCCTTGAACAGGTACTCACCCGTGGTGGGACGGTCCAGGCAACCGAGCGTGTTCATGGCCGTGGATTTGCCCGACCCGCTGGGGCCCATGATGGCCACGAAGTCGCCCTGCGCAATCGACAAGTCCACGCCCTTGAGGGCCTGAAACGCCAGCGCCCCTTCGCCATACACCTTGGTCACGCCGCGCAGCTCGATGATGGGAGGCCCCGCGTCAGCGCCCCCTTGGTCAGCCCGGGTTGCACTCATGGCGCGGCCTTGCCAGTGCGTTGGTCGGTGATGACCTTGGTGCCGGGCTCCAGGCCCTCAGCGCTCACTTCGGTCATGCGCCCGTCGCTGATGCCCACCTTCACCGTCATGGGCTGCGGCGTGCCATCCTTGAGCAGCCAGATCTGGCGCGTCTGGCCAGCGCCTTCGCGCTGCCCATTTCCACTATTGCCACCGGCAGGCTTGCGGCCCGAGGGCGCGTTGCGGGGCGGCCCGGGCATGAGCTGCGAGACGATGCCCCGGTTGCTGCTGGCAGGCTTGGCTGCAGACTCAGCCCCCGCCTGGGCCGGGGTAAAGCGCAGCGCGGTGTTGGGCACCAGCAGCACGTCGTTGCGTTCGGTCGAGGTGATGGTGGCTGCCGCCGTCATGCCTGGGCGCAGGCTCAGATCGCTGTTGTCCACGTCCAGCCAGGTGATGTAGGTCACCACGTTGTCCGTCTTGGTGGAGCCAAAGGACACGCGGGTCACCTCGGCCGGGTAGCGGCGTGAGGGGTAGGCGCTGACGGTGAAGCTGGCCTTTTGCCCCACGGTGAGCGAACCCACATCGGCCTCGTCCACGCTCACATCCAGCCGCAGGCGCGTCAGGTCTTCCACCACGGTGAACAGCGTCACGGCTTGCAGCGATGCGGCCACGGCGTTGCCAGGCTCTACGCTGCGGGTGAGGACCACCCCGTTGATAGGCGAGCGGATGGAGGCCTTGGACAGGCTGGTTTCGTCGGTGGACAGCGCCGCTTTGGCGTCATCGACCGAAGCGCGGGCGCTGAGCTCGTCGGCTTTAGCACGGTCCAGCGTGGCACGCCCGGCGTCCAACTCGGTGGCCGATGGCACCTTGCCACCGGACAGGCGCGCCACCTCTTGCAGGCGCGCAAAGCCAGCCTCGGACTCCTTGGTCGTGGCCTGGGCTTGGGCCAGCTTGGCCTGCGCAGAGGCAAGAGACGCCCGCGAGCGCAGCACCTGCGCTTCGAGCTTGGCAGTGTCCAGCTCCACCAGCACCTGGCCTTTTTTGACCTTGTCGTTCACGTCCACCAGCACGCTGCGCACCGTACCCGACAGCTCACTGCCGATGGTGACCGTTCGGGTGGGGTTCAGCGTGCCATTGGCAGCCACGTTGAGCGTGAGATTGCCGCGCCGCACCTCTTCGGTCACGAAGCTGGGGGCCGCGCTGGCGGCCTTGCTGGCTTGCCAGGCATACACACCACCTGCCGCCACCAACAGGCCCACCACGCCCAGCCACACCGTGGTGCGCTGCCACCAGCGGCGCCGTGGCGCACTGCCCAGCAAGTCGTTCAGGCCATTTGCCGCCGTGGTCTGGGGTGCGGCAGGTTGAGGGGAAGATGAATTCACAGAAGCGTCAGGATGGTTCATGGAATGGGAAAAATCGGGTCATCAAAATGGGAAGGACGTGGGCCAGGGAGCCATGCACTGGCAAGTGCTTGGGGTGCTGTAACACCGGCACGCCAGACAAGGCAGGGCCAGTGCGAGCCCCGCCACGGCTACTGCCAGCCGCCGCCCAGGGCCTTGTACAGGCGCACATGGTCGGCCGCCACGCTGGCCACGGTGGTTGCCACGCTGTCTTGCGCAGACAGCTGCGTGCGCTGGGTCTCCAGCACGGTGGCAAAGTCGATCAGGCCGCTGCTGTAGCGTTGTTGCGCCATCAGCGCGGCGTTGGCAGCGGCATCTGCGGCAGCCTGCAGGCGCGCCAGGCGCTCGTTATCGCCCTGCAAGGCCACCAGGGCGTCCTCTACGTCTTTGAGCGCCGTGAGCACGGCAGCTTCGTAGCCCACACGCACCTGCTCCAGTGCAGCTTGCTGCGACCGCACCTGGGCTTTGGCCGCGCCGCCATCGAACAGCGAGGCAGACAGACTGGCCGCCAGCGCGCTGGCGACCGAATTGCCCCCCGTCAGCGTGCCCAAGGTCAGTGCCCGCAGGCCCAAGGAACCGCTGAGCGAAAAGTCAGGGTACCGCGCCGCATCGGCCTGGGCCACCCGCGCCACCGCCGCCGCCACGCGGTGCTCTGCGGCCCGCACATCGGGGCGCTTGCGCAGCGTTTGCGCGGGAATGTCCAGCGCTAGGTCGTTCGGCGCCGTGGGCACCGGCGCGGTGGCCGCCAAGCGTGCATCCAGTGCAGCAGGCGCTTGCCCGGTCAACACCGCCAGGCTGTGGCGCGACTGCGCCAGGCTGCTTTGCAGCGCGGGCACCTGGGCGGCGGTCTGCTCAGCCGCAGCACGGGCCTGCTCGGTCACCAGCGAGGTGGTCAGCCCCGCCTGCAGCCGCCACTGGGCAATCTGCAGCGTTTCTTGTTGGCTGGCCAGGTTGCTGCGCGCAATCTGCAGGCGCTGCTGCAGGCCGCGCAGCTCGATGTAGTTCACCGCCACCTCGGCGGCCAGCGACACCTGCACATCGGCCAGGCTGGCCTCTGCGGCGCGGGCATCGGCCTCGGTGGCCGTCACCCCGGCGCGCAGGCGGCCAAACACATCGGGCTCCCAGCTCGCGTCAAACCCGGCGCTGTAGCTGTTGCCCGTGCTGCCAGAAGCGCGGCTGCGCTGCGCCGAGGCCGAGGCACCAATCTGCGGCAAGGTGCCCGCCGTCTGCACATCCACCAACGCCCGCGACTGCTGCAATGCCGCCTGTGCACTGCGCACCGAAGTGTTGGCGGCCAACGCTTCGGTGATGAGCGCCGTCAGCTCCGGGTCACCCAGCCGCCCCCACCACTGCGCCAGTGGTGTGGCCGCAACCCCTGCACTGGCAGCAGACCACCCGGCAGGCACGGGCACCGCTGGTACATCAGCGCTGTGCGGTTGCAGGCTGCTGCAACCCGCCAGCACCAGGGCCAACCCCAGAGCAGGCAACGCCATGGCCATGCGGCGCGGGCTGGGGCCTGACAACGCTAGTGAATGGGAACGGAAAGGCTTCATGGATGTATTTGACAATCATTCTCAACAACATCCATTGTCCCGGTTTCCGTTGTCGCCCTGAAGGCGCTTGTGTCAACCTTTGGTAAAGAAATGGGGGCACTCAACCCTCTGCCCTGCAGCACCGCGCGGGGCATGCTGCGCACAAGCCAAATACCGAAGAATCATTTGGTTTGGCAACCAACCCATGCCAGCTCTAATCCAAGCCGCGACTGGCCGACGACCCCCACCCGGTACTCCGTAGGCGACACCCCCACCTGCGCCCGGAACACCCGGCTGAAATACGCCCCGCTGCTAAAGCCCCACGAGAAGGCAATCTCGCTGATGGTGCGGTGGCGGCAGTCGGGATTGCGCATCTCATCCATACACGCCTGCAAGCGGCGGCGCAGGATGTGTTCGGCCAGGGTTTCATCGGCGTCGGCAAAGGCGTTGTGCAGGTGGCGCTTGCTGCAGTTCAGCCCTTGGGCCATGCGCTCAATGGTCAGCGCCGGATCTCGCAGGTGCTGTGCGATGTAGGCGCGGATGCGGTCTTTGAAGGCCTCTTGCAGCACGACGCCAGGGCCCTGCCCGGCCAGCTCTTGCAGCGACAGGCAGACCAGCTCGCCAATCAGCCGCCCGGCGCCGCGTGCGGCCTCGGGGGTCATGCTGGGCAGCTCGTTGTAGGTGCTGCGCATGGCGTCCAGCGCCACGCGCGAGATGCCCGCGTGGCCGCCCACCACACGGCCCATTAGCGTGGGCAGGTGCAGGCCACGCTCGGCCAGCTGGCTGGTGGGCACCCTCACGATGAGGTGGCGGCTGCGCTGGGGGTTGGCCACTTCGTAGCTGCCCGTGGTGTCGTAGATGGCCCAGCCACCGGGCTGCACCACCGCCTGCCGCCCGTGCTGTTGCACCAGGGCCTGCCCCTGCCAGGGGGCGACGATTTTGAGGTAGTGCTGCGCGCCTGCACGGGCTGTGCGTGGGCGGCGAATGACGCGGTGGCGGTTGGCCTCCAGCTGCGTCAGCACCACATCCCCCGCCCAGGCGGTGTGCAGGTGGCCGTCAAAGCCGGTGTCGCCGTACAGATCAGACTCCAGCCCATCAAACAGCGTGGCCATCCAGTCGCGCCAGGCCAGCGCGGCCTGCTGCGGCGGCAGGTTGTCGGTGGTGAGGCGGGTCGCTTCGGCCATAGGGGGATAGGGGTCCTGGGGTGCGGGCCATTATGGGTGGCGGACCAAGACCCTGCGCTGCGCAAGTGGGTTGCTGGGGGTTATCCCTAGGCGGTGTGCGCTCTCGGTCAACACCGCTGTGCACTGTGGGTCAAGCGAACGCAACGTGTGCTGGCTAGCATCCACAGGGTGCGTGGCATGGGCCGTTGATCGATCCATCGCCACGGTTTTACCCCCACAGGAGACACCCCATGAGCCCCATTTCCATGCTGATTGGCGGGCAGCCCCGTGCTGCGTCCAACGGCGCCACGTTTGAGCGCCGCAACCCGCTGGACCACACCGTGGCCACCACGGCGCCTGCCGCCACCGTGGCCGATGCCGTGGCGGCGGTAGAGGCTGCAGCGCAGGCCTTCCCCGCCTGGGCCGCCCTGGGGCCAGGCGCGCGCCGCACCCTGCTGATGAAAGCCGCCCATGCACTGGAAGCCAAGGCCGATGCCTTTGCCCAAGCCATAGCGGCAGAGACAGGCGCATCCGGCATTTGGGCAGGCTTTAACGTGCACCTGGCTGCCGACATGCTGCTCGAAGCCGCCGCCATCACTACGCAGATCAATGGTGAGGTGATTCCCTCGAACGTGCCGGGCTCGGTGGCGATGGCGGTGCGCCAGCCTGCGGGCGTGGTGCTGGGCATTGCGCCGTGGAATGCGCCGGTGATTCTGGGCGTGCGCGCCATCGCCACGCCACTGGCCTGCGGCAACACCGTGGTGCTCAAGGGCTCAGAGCTGTGCCCCGCCACGCACGGCCTGATCATCGAGGCGCTGCAAGAAGCCGGACTGCCGCCGGGCGTGGTCAACTTTGTGACCAACGCCCCCGCCGATGCGGGCGCTGTGGTGGAGGCCATGGTGGCCCACCCGGCCCTGCGGCGCGTGAACTTCACCGGCTCGACCAAGGTGGGCCGCATCATTGCGCAGACCTGCGCCAAGTACCTCAAGCAGGCGGTGCTGGAGCTGGGCGGCAAGGCACCGTTTGTGGTGCTGGACGATGCGGATGTGGACGCCGCCGTGGCTGCGGCCACGTTTGGCGCCTTTGCCAACTCGGGGCAGATCTGCATGTCCACCGAGCGCATCGTGGTGGACGAGAAAGTGGCCGACGAGTTTGTGGCCAAACTGGCCGCACGCGCCACCAGCCTGCCGCTGGGCGATCCACGCAAAGGCCCGGTGGTGCTGGGCTCGGTGGTAGACCAAGCCACCGTCACCCGCTGCAATGCACTCATCGACGACGCACTGGCCAAAGGCGCCATGCTGGTGTGCGGCGGCAAGGCAAGCAGCACGCTGATGCCCGCCACGCTGCTGGACCATGTGACCCCCGCCATGCACATCTATCGCGAGGAGTCCTTTGCGCCCGTGAAGGCCATCGTGCGGGTGAACGGCGTGGAAGCAGCCGTGGCCTGTGCCAACGACAACGAGTTCGGCCTCTCGGCCGCCGTGTTTGGCCGCGATGTGGCGCGCGCCTGGCAGGTGGCCGGGCGCATCGAGTCCGGCATTTGCCACGTCAACGGCCCTACGGTTCATGACGAGGCACAGATGCCCTTTGGCGGCGTGAAAGCCTCGGGCTACGGCCGCTTCGGTGGCAAGGCGGGGATTGATGCCTTCACCGAGCTGCGCTGGATCACGGTGCAGACAGCCCCACGCCACTACCCGTTCTGATATTGGGTGTTTTTGGGCTCTAGCGCTTGATAAATAAGCGCTAACAGCTATATTTTTAATAGCAAAACTCCAGTAGCGAAGCTGATCAAGCCGCAGGGGCGGTGATCGCATCCAGCGGCCAGCGCGGCTTCACGTCAAAGGCGTAGGCGGTGTTGGCCTGCTGCTGCCCGGCCTGCAGGCGCATGGCGGCGGCCATGGCGATCATGGCGCCGTTGTCGGTGCACAAGTGCAGCTCGGGGTAGTGCACGCGCACGCGGTTTTTCTCGCAGGCCGCATTGAGCTGCTCGCGCAGCAGGCGGTTGGCGCCCACACCGCCCGCCACCACCACGCGCTTGAGGCCCGTTTGCTTGAGGGCGGTGAGGGTCTTTCGCACCAGCACATCGACGATGGCCGCCTCGGTGCTGGCGGCCAGGTCGGCCTTGCGGGCTTCCAGGTCTGCGCCCAGCTTTTTGGCCTGGGTCAGCACCGCGGTTTTGAGCCCGGCAAACGAGAAGTCCAGATCGCCGCTGTGCAGCAGTGGCCGTGGCAGCTTGAAGGCCGCTGCATCGCCCTGCTGCGCCAGGCGCGACAAGGCAGGCCCGCCGGGGTAGCCCAGGCCCATGAGCTTGGCGGATTTGTCAAACGCCTCGCCCGCCGCATCGTCAATGGTTTCGCCCAGGATTTCGTAGCGCCCCACCCCGTCCACCCGCATGAGCTGCGTGTGGCCGCCCGACACCAGCAGCGCCACAAACGGAAACTCGGGCGGGTCGGCACTCAAAAAGGGCGAGAGCAAATGCCCCTCCAGGTGGTGCACGCCCAGCACCGGCTTGCCCAGCGAAGCCCCCAGCGCACAGGCCACGCCCGCGCCCACCAGCAAGGCCCCCGCCAGGCCGGGGCCCTGGGTGTAGGCCACCACATCCACGTCGGTCAGGGTCTGCCCGGCATCGTGCAGCACCTGGGTGGCCAGCGGCAACACGCGGCGGATGTGGTCGCGGCTGGCCAGCTCGGGCACCACGCCGCCGTAGGCCTGGTGCATTTCGATCTGGCTGTGCAGCGCGTGGGACAACAACGCAGGCACGCCCGTGCCCGATGAACGCACCAGCGCCACGCCGGTTTCGTCGCAAGAAGATTCAATACCCAGGATCAGCAAACTCATGCCCCGAGTGTAAGAGCCTGCCCACGGACATGGCGCCAGCAGGTTTGCGGGCCGCTGCCACCTTGCGCTTACCAGCGGTCAGAGCGCATGCGCAATTCCCAGTTGCCGCCGCGCAGCTCGTACACGCCCACGGCGCCGTAGCGCTGCTCGCCCTTGTCGTCCCAGCTCATGGTGCCGATGACGGGGGCGTAGCCGTTGATGGCGTGCATGGCTTTGGTGATCTCTTTGGGGTCGGCCGACTTGGCCTTCTGGATGGCTGCGGTCAGCACATAGGTGCTGTCGTAGCTGTAGTGGCCGCCGTAAGCGGGTGGCTTTTTGTAGGCAGCCAGGTACTTTTCGAGGAACGGCTTGCCCGTGGTGAACTCCTTGGCCTCCAACACGGGGGAGGTGGCGTAAAGCCCTTCGACCAGGCCTGCGCCCTTGAGCATGTCGGTGGTCTTGATGGTGTCGCCGCCCAGCAGTTGCACCTTGGTGTGGCCCACCTTTTGCAGTTCTTTGAGCAGTGCCAGGGCCTGGAAGTCGTTGAGGGTGGAGACGATCACCTCCACCCGGGCGGCCTTCAGCTCGCCCGCCAGCGCCTCAAACGCCACGGTCTTGTCGTCAAACGACTTGCGCACCACGACTTCCTTGTTCTCGGCCTTGAGCTGGGCGGCAGCGCCGTCGGCCAGGCCCTTGCCGTAGGGCGTTCCGTCGTCCAGCGCAGCGTAGCGCGAGGCGCCCAGTTGGGTGGCCGCAAACGAGCCAATGGCGCGCGCCTGCAAGGTGTCGTTGGCCACCATGCGAAAAGAGGTGTCAAAACCCAGCTGTGTGAACTTGGGGTTGGTGGAGATGGCGATCTGCGGGATGCTTTTGCCCGCGTAGATGGGTGCCGTCTCGATGCTCACGCCCGAGTTGAGGTGGCCGATGACCGCCACCACCCCGGCATCCACCAGCTGCTGGGCCACCTGCTTGCCCGTGGCCGCGTCGGCCTTGTCGTCCACCGCCACCACTTCCAGCTTGACGCGCTTGCCGTCCACCATGAAGCCGTCCTTGTTCAGCTCTTGCACGGCCAGGTTCACGCCGTTGAGCAAGTCTTGCCCCAGCGCCCCCAGCGGGCCGGTCAAGGGCTGGGCTACGCCAATCTTGAGGGTGTCTGGCACCTTGCTGCACCCGGCCAGCACAGCGGCTGCGACCAGGGTGGGCAGCAGGGCCAAGGCCACCGGGAAACGGCGACGCGCAATGTGATTCTTCATGCAGTGGGCTCCTGAATATGAAATGAATGATCAAGTGACCGGAGGTATAGAAGAGCAGCCGGGCCCCGCACCATCGGGTATGCCCTGCCAGGGTTACATTTATTAGCAAGTTTCAGGCCCTGTAAGCCACGGCAGCGCACCCCTTTGGCCACTGCACCGCTGCAGTGCACCAAAAAATGGCGTAAATCTTGCTTAAAGTAGCGGTATGAATGAGGCATTACGTATCGTGGTGGTCGCCCCCGACCTTGCCGTGACCGACCCGGATGACGAGCACGCCCTGCTGCAGGCAGAGCGCTCCCGCGCGCTGCGCATTGGCCTGCTGGAGAACAACTTCAACCTCATTGCCACGCTGCCCGCCGACGTCTTCCTGAGCGACCGGCTGGCCCAGTTGCAGCCCGACCTGATCATCGTGGACGCCGAGAGCGAAGCCCGCGATGCGCTGGAGCATGTGGTGATGGCCACGCGCGATGCCCGCCGGCCCATCGTCATGTTCACCAACGATGAGGACACCTCGCACGTCAAGGACGCGGTGGCCGCAGGCGTGTCGGCCTACATCGTGGCGGGGCTGGCGCCGCAGCGCATACGCCCCATCTTGGATGTGGCGATGGCGCGCTTTCAGCACGAGCAGGCCTTGCGGGCAGAGCTGGCCGACGCCAAGACCGAGCTCAAGGACCGCAAGACCATCGACCGCGCCAAGGGCCTGCTCATGCAGCGCCAGGGCCTGAGCGAACAGGCCGCCTACGACAAGCTGCGCAAGACGGCCATGGACAAGGGCCTGAAGCTGGTGGACGTGGCCCAGCGCATGCTGGACGTGATGGACCTGCTCGGCTGACGGCGAGCACCGCCCCGCCCTTCGCACCGCACCACGCCACACCACCCCGCAATGGGGCAGCACCACACCGCAGCAGCACGCCCATGGAGCGGCCACGGCTCTGCGAAGGAGCAGCGATGGTGCAACGCACAAATCGCGTGCAGGCCTGCGCCATGCCACAGGTGCACAACAGGCATACCCCTTCAAGCCAAATCATGCTGCAGCGCTTTATCTACAAGCGCGAGAAGCTATCAAATAAATAGCAAACGCATTCTTTTCAAAGCTGGCACACCGCTTGCATTAGCTCCTGCATAGACCAATGAAGGTCTTGTACTGGCGGCAGGCACCCAACGGCGGGTGAATGCAGCCAAGGAGCCCCAGGCTCCACCCAGGACAAAGGCGTCCCCACCCTTGCAACGTGCTGCCCCGGCGGCCGTGCAAAGCGTGAGGACGCCTTTTTTGTTTTCTTCACCGACTTGCCCTTGAGGGATGTGCCATGACCGATTTGTTGAAAACCAGCCTCCACCGCCGCACCGTGCTGCAAGCGGCTACCGTGGGCGCCGTGGGTGTCAGCCCCGCACTGCGTGCGCTTGTCCACGCCCAGGGGTCGGATGCGCCTGAGAAGAAAGAGGTCAAGATCGGTTTTATCCCGCTGACCGACTGCGCCAGCGTGGTGATGGCCTCGGTGCTGGGCATCGACAAGAAGTACGGCGTCACCATCATCCCCACCAAGGAAGCCAGCTGGGCCGGTGTGCGCGACAAGCTGGTCAACGGTGAGCTGGACTTTGCCCACGTGCTGTATGGCCTGGTGTATGGCGTGCACCTGGGTGTGAGCGGCCCCAAGAAAGACATGGCCGTGCTGATGAACCTGAACCACAACGGCCAGGCCATCACGCTGTCTAAAAAGCTGGCGGACAAGGGCGCCGTGAACGGCGCCGGGCTGGCCAAGCTGATGGCCAGCGAAAAGCGCGAATACACCTTTGCCCAGACCTTCCCCACCGGCACGCACGCCATGTGGCTGTATTACTGGCTGGCCGCGCATGGCATTGACCCGATGAAGGACGCCAAGGTCATCACCGTGCCCCCACCGCAAATGGTGGCCAATATGCGCGTGGGCAACATGGACGGCTTTTGCGTGGGCGAGCCCTGGAACCAGCGCGCCATCATGGACGGCATCGGGGTCACGGCCAGCACCACACAAGCCATCTGGCAAGACCACCCCGAGAAGGTGCTGGGCACCACGGCAGAGTTTGCGCAGAAGTACCCCAACACCGCCCGCGCCGTGACAGCCGCCATCCTGGAAGCCAGCCGCTGGATCGACGAGGGCCTGGCCAACAAGAACAAGATGGCCGAAACCATTGCGGGCAAGGCCTATGTGAACACCAGTGTGGACGCGATCAACCAGCGCATCCTGGGCCGCTACCAGGACGGCATGGGCAAGAGCTGGGACGACCCGAACCACATGAAGTTCTATAATGACGGCGCAGTGAACTTCCCCTACCTGTCTGACGGCATGTGGTTCCTCACCCAGCACAAGCGCTGGGGCCTGCTCAAGGACCACCCCGACTACGCGGGCGTGGCCAAGGCCATCAACCGGATCGATCTGTACAAGCAGGCCGCCACTGCGTCCAAGACCCCCCTGCCCAAGAGCGACACGCGCAGCCACAAGCTGATCGACGGCGTGGTGTGGGACGGCAAGGACCCCAAGAAGTACGCCGACGGCTTCAAGATCAAGGCCTGAAGCCCCCCTTCATCGCAACACCCACGCCCCGCCCTCCCCCACGTTGAAACCAGGAGATCGCCATGGTCAGTGCTGTTTTTCACACCCCGCTGGACGCCGCGCCCCACGCGGACAAGCCCGCTACAAACTCCATAGCGCCTAGCGCTTTATCCATGAGCGCTACAGCCCCAAACACCTCTAAGCCCATGGCCTCGGCCCCCACCAAGGCCAATGGCCGCGACATGGCGGCGTGGTCACGCAACTTCTGGATGGCGGTGCTGCCACCCGCCTGCGGCGTTGCGCTGCTGTTGGCGGTCTGGTCGATGGTGTCCGTCTCCACGGGCAAGAGCATCCCCAGCCCGCTGGAGACCTGGGGCCAGGCGGTGGAGGTGTTCAGCAACCCCTTCTACCGCAATGGCCCCAACGACCAGGGCGTGGGCTGGAACGTGCTGATGAGCCTGCAGCGCGTGGCCGTGGGCTTTGGGCTGGCGGCGCTGGTGGGCATTCCGGCCGGGTTTGTCATCGGGCGCTTCAACTTCCTGTCGCGCATGTTCAACCCGCTCATCAGCCTGCTGCGCCCCGTGTCGCCCCTGGCTTGGCTGCCCATTGGCCTGCTGGTGTTCAAGGGCGCCAACCCGGCCGCCATCTGGACCATCTTCATCTGCTCCATCTGGCCCATGGTCATCAACACTGCGGTGGGCGTGCAGCGCGTGCCGCAGGACTACATGAACGTGGCACGTGTGCTGCAACTGTCGGAGTGGAAGATCGCCACCAAGATCCTGTTCCCTGCCGTGCTGCCCTACATGCTGACCGGCATCCGCCTGGCCGTGGGCACCGCATGGCTGGTGATCGTGGCGGCCGAGATGCTCACGGGCGGCGTAGGCATCGGCTTTTGGGTGTGGGACGAGTGGAACAACCTGAACGTCAAGAACATCATCATCGCCATCTTCGTGATCGGCATCGTCGGGCTGGTGCTGGAGTACGCACTCATCAAGCTGGCCACCGCATTCACGTTTGAAGAGGTCAAAACTTGACCCACCCCTGAGAGCCGCGCCATCGGCGCATCACCCCCCCGTGGCCCGGCAAAGCCGGCTCCACGGTGGTCCTCGGAAAAACCAGGAGCTCCTCATGCATACCTCTCTCACCACCAAGTTCATCGAAATCCAAGGCGTGGAGCAAACGTTCAAAACCGCCAAGGGGCTTTTCCCGGCGCTGAAGGGCATCGACCTGACTATTGCGAAAGGCGAGTTCGTGGCGCTCATCGGGCACTCGGGCTGCGGCAAGTCCACACTGCTGAACCTGATTGCAGGCCTCACCACCCCCACCAACGGGGTGCTGATCTGCGCCAACAAAGAGATCAAGGGCCCCGGCCCTGAGCGCGCGGTGGTGTTCCAGAACCATTCGCTGCTGCCCTGGCTCACCTGCTTTGACAACATCTACCTGGCCGTGGAACGCGTTTTTGGTGCCAAGGAAAACAAGGCCCAGCTCCAGGCCCGCACCGACGCCGCGCTGGCCCTGGTGGGCCTGACGCACGCGGGCCAAAAGCGCCCCGGCGAAATATCGGGCGGCATGAAGCAGCGCGTGGGCATTGCCCGGGCGCTCTCCATGGAGCCCCAGGTGCTGTTGATGGACGAGCCCTTTGGCGCGCTGGACGCCCTGACCCGCGCCAAGCTGCAAGACGAGTTGCTGGAGATTGTGGCGCGCACCCAAAGCACCGTGGTCATGGTGACGCACGACGTAGACGAGGCTGTGCTGCTGTCCGACAAGATCGTGATGATGACCAATGGCCCCGCCGCCACCATTGGCGAGGTGCTGCACGTGGACTTGCCCCGCCCGCGCAAGCGCGTGGAGCTGGCCGAAGACCCGCACTACGTGCAGTACCGCAAGGCGGTGATCGACTTTTTGTACACACGTCAAACCCACGTGGAAAAAACCGCTGCCTGAGCGTGCACCTCGCCCCATCCCCCTGGGGCGCGCCTAAACTGAATTGCGGACTCTGCAACGTGAGGGTCGCCAAATCAACACGGGAACCACGAGGATGAATGCACTGATTGCACGCTTGAAACTCTGGCAAAAATTTGCACTGGTCTGCGCAGCCTGCATGCTGCTGGCCGTTACCGCATCGGCTTTGGTGCTGCAAGCTCGCTATGAAACCCTGCGCACGGCAAAGACAGAGCAATCGGGCCTCAAACCCGCCGAGCAGGTGCTGCGCCTCATTCAACTGAGCCAGCAACACCGGGGCCTCTCGAACGGAGCCCTGTCAGGCAATGCGAGCTTCATCGCACAGCGTGAGAAAAAACAGGCCGAGGTGCAAACCGCCCTGGCCCAAGCCCAGCAGTCTGTAAGCGCCCTGGCCGCCAGCACGCAAGACCGCAAGTTGCAACCCCTCGCCCAGCAAGTGGCAACGGATTGGGCCGCGCTGGCAACGCTGGTCGTTGCGCCAGGCACCAAGGCGGCCGATAGCTTCCGCGCCCACACCGCACTGATCAGCCTGCAGCTGGACTGGCTGTACCAGGTGCTGGATACCTCCACGCTGACGCTGGACCCCGAGGCTGCCAGCTATTACCTGATGTCGGGCGCTTTGGAGCAACTGCCCGGCCTGACCGAATCGCTGGGCCAGGCCCGTGCGCTGGGCGCCGCCGCCCTCACGCGCCACGAGCTGAGCCCCGCCGACCGCGCTGCCATCCTGACGGTGGTGACCACCGCCCGCTTGCGGACTGACAAGGCCCAGGCCATGCTCAGCCGCGCTGGCGAGGCCGATGCACTGGTGCAGCGCGCACTGGCCACCGCGCAAAAACAGGCCGCAGAAAGCGCCAGCCGGGCGCTGCAGACCATGCAAGAGCAACTGCTCACGCCCACCGAGTTGAGCCATTCGCCCCAGGCCTACTTCGCCAGCCTGACCGAGGCCATCGACACCCAGTTCGCCCTCATCGCCAAAGGCTACGAAACCCTGGACACCATGCTGGAAGAGCGCGTGGCGCAGGCACAGCGCTTCATGTGGTGGTTCAGCGCCGCACTGCTGGCCGCCCTGGTGGTGACCCTGTGGGTGAGCCTGGCCACGGTGCGCCAGGCGCAAGCCGCCGTGCAGCAAACCCTGGGCGCAGCCCGGGCCCTGGCCGTGGGCGACCTGGGCCAGCCGCTGCACCTGAACACCCACGACGAGTTTGGTGACATCGCCCGCGCCCTGAACCAATCCACCCGCGCCCTGGCGGACACAGTGCAAGGCATTCAGCAGTCCATCGCCACGGTGCACACGGCATCGGTCGAGATTGCCGCAGGCACGCAAGACCTGAGCGCACGCACCGAGCAGCAGGCCAGCGCGCTGGAGCAAACCGCCGCCTCGATGGAAACCCTGAACCAGACGGTGAGCGCCAACAGCCAAAGCGCCAGCCAGGCCCATGCCCTGGCCCGCCAGGCCAGCGAAGAGGCCGAGCACGGGGGCACGCAGGTGCAAAAGGTGGTGGCGTTCATGCAGGGCATCCACGAAAGCTCACGCAAGATCGCAGACATCACCGGGGTGATCGACTCCATTGCGTTCCAGACCAACATCCTGGCGCTGAATGCGGCGGTGGAAGCCGCCCGCGCAGGCGAGCAAGGGCGTGGGTTTGCGGTGGTGGCCAGCGAGGTGCGCAGCCTGGCCCAGCGCTCAGCCCAGGCCGCCCATGAGATCAAGGCACTGATCACCGATTCGGTGCAGCGCATGGACGAGGGCTCTCGCCAGGCCGACAGCGCGGGCCAGGCCATGCAAGGCATCGTGCAGGCGATTGCCCGGGTCAGCGGCATCATGGCCGAGATCAGCAGCGCCAGCACCGAGCAGGCGTCGGGCATCTCGCAGGTGCTGGAGGCGGTGGAGCACATGGACCGCATGACCCAGCAAAACGCGGCCCTGGTGGAGGAAACCGCCGCGGCATCACAAGGGCTGCGCTCGCAGGCCGATCAGGTCAGCAGCGCGATGGCGCATTTCCGCTTGCAGCCTTGACGCCGCAGCGGGCGGCCCCCGTGCGCTGCGCGCCGGGGGCTGGCATCAACGGTGGCCGGTGATGTACTGCTCCAGCTGCTCGATGATGAATTTCTGCTCGGAGATGATGTCCTTGACCAGATCACCGATGGAGATCATGCCCACGAGCTGGTCGGCCTCCACCACCGGCAGGTGGCGCAGGCGGTTGTTGCTCATGATCTGCATGCACTGCTCGCTGGTCTGGTGCGGTCGCACAAACAGCACGTCGGGCGTCATCACATCGCGCACCTGAGTGGCGGCGGACGTGCGGCCCAGCAGCGCGATCTTGCGGGCGTAGTCACGCTCGGTGAAGATGCCCACGATGCGGTCATCGTCCTGTGTCACCAGCAGGGCTCCAATGCCCTTTTCGGCCATCAGGCGCAAGGCGTCCAGCACCGAATCAGCGGGGCGTACGGTGTACACGGTGGTGTCGGGTTTGGATTTCAGGATTTCGGCAACAACGGTCATGGCAACCTCCCGGTAGAGCGCAAAGCACGATGGATGAACCGACCTGTTCTGACCCCTTCAGGGCTCTACCCCCAAAAGCATTGAACAGGCTTCAGAACATTTCAGCCCATCTGTGCTCTGAATGCAACCGTAGATGCCTTATGAGACGTCTGGTTACCAGGCCAGGCACAGAGTGCGTGGGTGCAGGCCTGCACACGGCATCCGCCGGCGGGCCTTGAAAAGCACAAAAGCCAGCGGCCCAAGGGCTGCTGGCTTTTGCGTGGAGGGTTTGGGCTACGCCGTCAGGGTGGAAGCCCACCCAGCCCCTACTCCCTGCCCTGCGCTTACTTGGCGGCGCGTGCTTGCGCCACAGCGCCCTGCACTTCCTTCCACAGGCCTTCGCCCACGTTGGCAGCAATGCTGGCGTTCACAGCACCCAGTTTTTCGCGCATGCGGTTGGCTTCTGCTGCGGGCAGGTCGTTGACCTGCATGCCCTTGCCCTTCAAGTCCGCCAGCGCCTTGTCGGCTTCGGCACGGGTGTCCTGGCGTTCAAAGTCGCGGCTCTTCTTGGCAGCGTCCAGCAGCACCTTTTGCTCGGACTTCGACAGACCATCCCAATACTTCTTGCTCACCAGCACGATCCAGGGGCTGTAGACGTGGTTGGTGACGGTGAGGTACTTCTGCACCTCATAGAACTTGCTCGACAAGATGGTGTTGAAGGGGTTCTCCTGGCCATCCACGGTGTTGGTTTCCAGCGCGGTGAACAGTTCAGAGAACGGCAGCGGCACAGCATTGGCGCCCAGGGTCT
This sequence comes from Acidovorax sp. 56, assembly GCF_002749705.1. NCBI lineage: Bacteria > Pseudomonadati > Pseudomonadota > Betaproteobacteria > Burkholderiales > Comamonadaceae > Acidovorax > Acidovorax sp. 56. Next base: position 385,088 of record NZ_PEEV01000001.1, on the reverse strand, counting down.
TGAAGCTGTCGAGGAAGACGTTGTTCTGCATCACACGCAGCTTGATGCCGTTCATGTCCTCCAGCTTGGCCACGGGACGCTTGCTGTTGGTGAGGTTGCGAAAGCCGTTCTCCCAATACACCAGACCCACCAGGCCTTTTTCCTGCAGCTTGTCCATCACCTTCTGGCCCACCGGGCCGTCCAGCACCACATCGGCTTCCTTGGTGTTGTTGAACAGGAAGGGGGTGTCCCAGATGGCCATTTCTTTGGTGATGCCCACCAGCGTGGCGGTCGAGCCCACCATCATCTCTTGCGCGCCGCCAATCAGCGCCTGCTGCATTTGCAAATCAGAGCCCAGCGCGGCCGCGCCAATGGCACGCACCCGCATCTTGCCGCCCGAGGCCTTTTCGACCTCTTCGGCAAACAGCTTGGTGGCGCGGCCCTGGTTGGAGACTTCGTTGAGCCCGTAACCAAAGCGGATGATGCGCGGCTTGAAGTCTTGCGCAGCGGCCTGGAACGAGCAGGCCAGCGCAGCCACCGACAAGGCGGCCAAAAGGGTGCGACGGAAGGTTTTCATGGTTGTCTCCATTGTGGTGAGGGGTGAGGAACAGAGGAAAGGAATCAAAGGACATAGACGACCGATACCGACGCGGTCTAGGCCAGTGCCCCCGCGCAAGGGCCTACGCCGGCCGCACCGCCCCGCCGCGCTGGGGGCGTCCTCCTCCCGCATTGCGCAGCAATGCGAGAGAGGGGTGAAGGCGCGAAGCGACTCAGGGGGTGCTTCATCTCAGCCAGACGACGGGGGCGGTCACGATTTGCGGAAATACGACCAGCAGGGCGAGGATGAGCACGTAGGTCAGCAAGAAGGGGTTCACCCCCTTGATGACGCTGTGCATGGAAATGCGCCCCACCCCCGCCACCACGTTGAGCACGGTGCCCACGGGCGGCGTGATCAGGCCAATGGCGCCGTTGAGCACAAACATCAGGCCGAAATACACCGGGTCTATCCCCGCCTTCACGGCAATCGGCAGCATCACCGGGGCAAAGATCAGGATGGTGGGCGTGAGGTCCAGTGCGGTGCCAATCAGCACCAGCACGATCATCATCACGGCCATCAACAGGCGCGGGCTTTCCACCAGCGGTCCAAGCCAGCTGGTGAGCACATTGGGCAGGTCGGCCAGCGTGATCATGTAGCTGGCCACTTGGGCGCCAGCGCACAGGAACATGACGACGGAGGTGGTTTTGGCCGCGCGCACCAGCACGCCATAAATCTCGGGCACGCGCATTTCGCGGTGGATGAACAGCGCCACCACCAGCGCATAGAACGCGGCCACCACGGCGGCCTCAGTGGGCGTGAAAACGCCCGACTTCATGCCCCCGATGATGATGAGCGGCATGAGCATGGCCCAGAAAGCGCGGGCCGTGGCGCGCAGGCGGTCTTTTACCGGCAGTGGCTCGCCCTTGGGCAGGTCCAGGTCGCGCAGCACCCAGCGCCAGGCAAAGATAAGGCCCACGCCCATCATCAACCCTGGCACGATGCCCGACACGAACAGCGCCGAGATCGAGGTGTTGGTCGTCACACCATAAATCACAAACGGCATGGACGGCGGGATAATGGGCGCGATGATGCCGCCCGAGGCAATCAACCCGGCCGAGGTGTTCATGGGGTAGCCCTGCTGGCGCATCATGGGCAGCAAGATGGTGGCCAATGCGGCTGTATCGGCCAGGGCCGAACCGCTCATGCTGGCCATAAGCACTGCAGCGCCGATGGCCACGTAGCCCAGGCCGCCGCGGATGTGCCCCACCCAGGCCTGGGCCATGTCGATGATGCGGCGGCTGATGCCGCCTGTGTTCATCAACTCGCCCGCCAGAATGAAGAACGGCACCGCCAGCAGCGGAAAGCTGTCCACCCCCGCCACCAGGTTTTGCGCCAGCAGTTGGGTGTCCCAAAAATCCAGCACCCATGCCATGCCAGCGCCCGTGAGCACCAGCGCCAGCCCCATGTTCATGCCCGTACCCATCAGCACCAGCATGCCCACCGAAAAGACCACAAAGGCCATTGCTTCAGGCGTCATTCCAAACATCACTCCACCTCCGCACCGTGGCCCAGGTCCAGCGGCTTGCGCAGCACCAGTTCCACCAAAGCCATCACGCCAATCGCCAGCGCACACAACAAGGCAGGCAACGGCAGCAGGGCCGAGGAGTACCCCAGCACCACCGAATGGCTGCCCATGCCCACCACCACTTGCTGCCAGGCACCCCAGCCCAACATCACACAAGCCGCAATCACCAGCAGCCGAATCACGGCCGTGAGCAGTCCAAACGCCAGCGGCTTGTGGGCCAGCAGACCGGCCAGGCTGGTAAAGGCCATGTGCTCACCGGCGGGGTAAGCCGCCGCAGCACCGATGAACACCATCCAGACAAACAGCAGGCGCGACAGCTCTTCGCTGGCGGGAATGCCACTGCCAAAGCCGTAGCGCAGCACCACGTTAGAGAAAACAGCCACGGCCATGGTGCCCAGGCACAAGGCCATCAGCACGCTGGCGACGCGGGTGAAACGGCTGTTGGCCGCGCGGCCCTCACCCTGTGGAGTGGTGGGGGTGGAAGGAGATGCGGCGCTCATGCGGCCTCCAGGGTGGTGAGCCATGCGCAGGCCTGCTGCTCCAGGATGGACAAAGGCAAGGCGGCGTCCAGCGTCAGCACGCCAGGCTCGCCCGTGGGGGATTCGAGCGTGGCGAACTGGCTGTCCACCAGCGCTGCCGAGAAAAAATGGGTTTGTGCGCGGGCTTTGACGCGGGCTTCCGACTCAGCCCGGTCGATCTGCAAGAAAGCAAAGCGCAGCGAGGGGCAAGCGGCACGCAGCCGGTCGCGGTAGGCTTTTTTGAGCGCTGAGCAGGTCAACACAGCCCCTTGAGGGCGGGCCTGCAGCAACTGGCCCAATTCCATCAGCCAGCCCTCGCGGTCGGCATCGGTCAAAGGCACGCCCTGGCTCATCTTGGTGCGGCTGGCGGCGCTGTGGTGGTCATCCCCCTCAATCAGCGGCAACTGCAGCGCTGCTGCCAGGGACTGACCCAGGCTGGACTTGCCGCAACCCGCCACCCCCATGACCACCAAAAACACCGAAGAACTGTTCACAGACATATTGGTAGCGCTATCCAATCAAATTCTAAAAAAGCACACCGCCTACTGGTGTGCTGTGAAACTGAAACCCTGCCGAAATTGCCACAAAATAGGGAATTCCGCCTTGTTCCAGAGCAAGGACAGCGCTATCCTAAATCCACATCCTCAAACCCCAACGAGGGAAAACCCTTGACCAAACCCGACAGCAAACGCCGCTCCAGTGGCCGCATCACCCTGAGCGACGTGGCCAAAGCCGCTGGAGTGAGCCCCATCACCGCATCGCGCGCTTTGCGGGGCGAACGCGGCGTCGCGCAAGACTTGGTCGACCGCGTGAAGGTCGCCGTGCAGCAACTGGGCTATGTGCCTGACCCCGCAGCGCGCGCCCTGGCATCGCAGCGCAGCGTGCAGGTGCCCGTGCTGGTGCCGCTGCTGTCCAACGCTTTGTTTGTGGATGTGCTGGATGCCGTGCACCGCGTGCTCTTTCCCTTGGGCTACCAGGCCTTGATTGGCGTGACCCACTACGATCCGCTGGAAGAAGAGCAACTGCTGCGCACCTACCTGGCCCACCGCCCGGCAGGCCTGCTGGTGACAGGCTTTGATCGCACCGAAAACGCCCGCCAGATGATTGCCGCCAGTGGGGTGCCCTGCGTGCACCTGATGGAGGTGACGGCTGCCCCAGGCGTGTACTGCACCGGCTTTTCGCAGCAAGACGCGGGCTATGCCATGGCTGAGCACCTGCTGCAGCGCGGCTACCGCCACATCGCCTTTGCGGCCGCCCAACTGGACCCCCGCACACTGCAACGCGCCGAGGGCTACCGGCGGTGCCTGCGCCATGCGGGCCTGTACGACGCAAAGCTGGAAGTGCTCAGCCCCGAGCCCTCCTCCATCCGCCTGGGGGCCACCTTGCTTGAAGACATCGTGCGCACCCGCCCGCAGGTGGACGCCATTTTCTTTTGCAACGACGACCTGGCCCAAGGCGGCCTGCTGGCCGCCCAGCGCCTGGGCATCGCCGTGCCGGGCACCGTGGCCATTTCAGGCTTCAACGACCTGGCAGGCAGTGACCAGATGCTGCCGCCCCTGACCACGGTGCGCACCCCCCGCGCCGCCATGGGCGAGGCCGGGGCACGCATGCTGCTGGCCCTGATGCAAGGGCAATTGCCTGAGAGCAATTCGGTGAACCTGGGGTTTGAGTTGACAGTGCGCGCAAGCACTTGAGGCATCCCTGCATACCGACACCGCGCCCAAAGCAGGTCCGCAAGCGGGTCTGCAATTTGCCAAAGGCAGCCACCGGACGTGTCTGCGCTCGGCCACCCAGCGACTGAATCATCCGTGAACTGGGCCGCTGCTTTTGGGGGGCGCCGCATGGTGCATAGGCGTCCAGCGGCAATGCGAAGGTCCCCAGGGCTGCAAGTCCACGGTACTGCACTCAACATGACCCACTGCCAGGGGGTTGCTGGTGGCGCGGATGGTCACGGGCAAACCGCTGGCAAAGCCACTGCGTACAACAGTCAGGCTTGCCTCCAACAGCAGCAGAAGCAGCCGCCAAGTGATGTCTGTCGTTTCAGAACTCTTTGGCTGAAAACCATGGTGCGCCTTTGATGCGCGCGGGGTCAACGTAAAAAGTCTTGATGGGCACGAGCTCCGCGCGGCCTTTGAGGTCGGGGTTGGTATTTTCGCCTTCTTGACCGCCCGTTGGCGTTTTGCCTGCCGCCAGCGCGAATATCGGGCGGATGCAGCCTTCGCGTGCTTCTTCAGCCCGTTCACTTGAGATCGGTCTGCGCTTGGCAAGGGGCTGAGCGCTGAGGTGCAGCGTGTCGCCCAGCATCCGTGCTGGCTGGCTCAGGTCAATGAGGTTTTGCTCGGCGTTGAAGCCCACCAGCACTTTGCCCGGGCCCCGCAGCTCGTACTGCACAACCTTGTGGCGCTTTGGGCCATTGCGGGCAGCTGAGCCGTAGGGTGCATCAGGATCGTTCTCGGCGCTGCCGATATAGAAGTAGCGCGCCTGAGCGGCAGGTACGGGCGGGAGTGTGTACCGCTCGGCCCAGCTGTTGTGCGTGGGTGCAAACAGTGGTCGGAACTCGGTGGGCTCAGCGTTGGTTGCTGAATAGGCAAACACCGGCTTCACAGCGTTCGACATCGAATAACCATCGATTTCGAACGTATTGTTGACTCCTCCTTGGCTGGGAGTGGCAAACGCGGGGAACTGCAGTTTTGGCACTTTCACTTCATCGAACTGGATGCCCTTGCCATCGGGGGCGAGCTTCCAGTGCCCGGCCAGCAACAAGTCGACTGAGCCGCCCACGAAGGCGAAGCAGAAGGTGCGATCGTCCAGCACAGCCATCTGGGCTATTGTTTCACGGCCTGACTGCACATATTCCCCCACGAGGCTGCGTTCGGCGGGCACAAGTGGCGTGGCCGCTTCGATTGATGGGGTCACGGTGGCGGTGACGAAGAACACCAGGGTCAGCGCGCTGGTGAAGGCGGTGGTGCGTTGCATGAAGCGGTAAGTGGTGGGCATTGGGGAGCGTTGTTCGGTGGACATTCAAGGACTGTGGTGCCTTGCGGCAGTGACCACTGCAGACGTAGCAGAGCCTACGAGCAGGCTGCCTCTTGGACTGCTGCTTGTCGCAACTGTTCTCGGAGTACCCGGTACAGTGGTGTCCGTCGCGTCAGGAACTATTGCTACTGGGCTGTTGCGCAAGGATTTGGAGGCATCGCAACGGTAGCCGTGGGCGCTTGAGCGACCGCAGTAGAAGGATCGCCACCACCGCCACAAGCGGTAACCAGAAGGCCGATGCCCAAGGCCATCGCTCATCATGGCGCGCACGCCAATGCGCCCATCGCGCGGCCGTCAGATGCGGCGCCACAGGCTGCCGAAGTGGCCTTGGGGCGATAGTCTTTCAGGCCCACATTGGTGAGCAGCGCAGTGGTCTTCTTGGAGTGCGCGTCCTTGCCGTAGGTGGCACGCCATGCAGCCCAGTCTAGATTGGTGGCATACCAGCCATAGCCAAAAACGTAGGCATATGACGAGTCAATAAGGTTGTAGTCAAAGCGGCCTTCCGGGCCCAGCGTCTTGTTTTGCGACGACAGATCCAGGGTGTTGTCAGGGAACTTGCAGTTGATGGATGCGTAGGCAAAGAAATTGTCAGGGACGAGAATGTTGTCCCGAACGATGAAATTCTTGCTATTCGGATCGCCCACCACGCATCCGAAGTCAATGCTTCCCAACAGGGTGTTGTGGCGTATGTCGATGTCGCGTATGTAGCCGGGCTGCTGCCCAATCGAGACGCCGCCGATCAGCACATTCCAGGACACTTCTATGCGGTCCTGCGTGAATTGGCTGGCCAAATGGATAGCGCCTGAAGCGCAGTCGTGGAAGTAGTTGCCCCGGAAGGTGTTGCGCTGGCCGTTGTCCTTGTCCTTGAAGCAGGGGCCGTCAATCGCCCAGACCTCGTTGTTTTCCACCAATGCACTGCGCACGTTGTACATGACGGACGCGCCACCGTGGTAGTTAGCCGTTGTATCGCCGTGAAGGCCCGATCCGCGGTCAAACAGGTCGTGGAAGATGTTGTCCTGGATGATGATGCGGTCGTAGTACTGATTGTCCGCAAAGAAAATGAAGGATGGATTCTCGGATTGGCTCGGGTCGTACAGGTGGTGCATGTGGTTGCGCCGAAAGACAAGGTCGCTCTGGTTGCCATCCACATGGAAGCCATGGTGGCTGAAGTTGAAAATCTCCAGACCCTCCACCCAGGTGCGCGAGGAACGCGGGTTGATGTTGGTGAAGTTCAAGTCGATGGCGGGCATGGCATCGCCGGGGTAGCCCACAAGGCGCGTGATCTTGTCGAGCACAAAGTCAAAGCCGCCGGTATAGCTGCCACCGCGCACATACAAGGTGTCGCCAGTCGCACCTTTTGTGAGGGCGCTGGCAATGGTCTTCCAGGGGGAGGCCAGTGTTCCTGTGCCGGTGCTGTCATTGCCGGTGGGCGATACAAAGTAGAAGCCGTTGCTGGTGACTTGCACACTGAGCGTTTGGTCGACAGCCGATCCCAGCGAATCGGTGGCACGTAGCTTGATGGAAACAGGGCTTGCCGCACTGGCGGGGGCTGTCCACGACAGCTCACCCGTGCCTGCTGCAATAGTCACACCTGGCGGTGCCGTAACGACGGAATAGATGTATGGCGCCTGCCCGCCTATGACCCCGACACGGTAGCGATAGGGGACGCCAGGATAGGCGGTAGCCGGTGCCCAACTGATGATCTCCACCGGACCAATTACCGACACAGGATAGCCCCCGATCGGAGCTGCAGCCGAGGTTGTGCTGACGTTGAGCGCAGCACTTGCCGCAGACGCATTGGCCGCCGCATCGATCGCTTGCACCGCAATCGCATAACTGGTGGAGGCGGTCAGACCGGTCAAGGTGTAGTTGGTGGCACTGGTTGAGCCAACCAGCGTACCGCCTCGGTATACCTTGTAAGCCACGACACCTACGTTGTCTGTACTGGCCGTCCAGTTGACCGTCAGGCTGGTGCTGGCGACATTGCTTGCCGTCAAACCAGTCGGTACGCTCGGGGCGGAGGTGTCAGGAGCAGGGGTTACGGGTGTCGGGGTTACAGGAGGAACAGGCTGTACAGGCGGCACGGGGGTTACCGGTGCTGCTTCCGTGCTGACCACGACGGTGGTGCTGGCGCCAGAAACATTGCCTGCAGCATCAAAGGCCTTGATGGTCAAGGAGTACGTCGTGTTGGCCGTCAAGCCAGTCAATAGAAGAAATGTCTGGGCTGTGCTGCCGATCAAGGTGGTGCCATTGCGGTACACCTCGTAGCGGACGACGCCTGTGTTGTCGGTGCTGGCCCCCCAACTGAGGGTCAGGCTTGTCGCGGTGACTTGGCTTGCGCCGGGCGCAGTGGGCGCAGTGGGCGGGGTGGTATCGGCCGGGCTGGCGATGGCCAGTGTGCCCACATTCAGATTCGCACCAAACGCGGAGAAATTGCCGGCGGCATCCACCGCGCGCACCGCATAGGTATACGTGGTGCCGGGTGCCAGCCCCTTGTCCTGAAAGATAGTCTGTTCACCTGGGGTGGCTTGAAGACGCTTGCCGTTGCGCCAAATTTCGTAGCCGATAACTCCGACGTTGTCGGTGCTGGGCAGCCAGCCTATGGATACGGTGTCGCTGGTGCTGCTGCTTGCAGTGAAAGCTCCTGGAGCGCTTGGTGCCGTGGTGTCCGCCGCAACCGGGCCGCTGGCCCCTACGGTAGGGTTGGGGGCAGGTGTGGGCGCAGGAGCGCCGACAGCAGAAGGGCCGCCGTCTCCGCCGCAGCCTGCTATCAGAACACTGATGCCGAAAACGACGGTCCATGCCAGTTTTATGAAAGCGCGCTGCATTGATACCCTTGTTGAGTGTGATTTTTCTTAAGCATGAAGGCGGGGATTGCGGGCGTGCACGCCCGCAATGGATAGGCGGCGCCAATAGATCTCGCGCCGACCGTGAGACGTGCTTGCCAACTTTTGGCCGTGCGCGAGGGATAAAGGGGGGGCATGACCGAGGTTTTGTTCGATGGAAAAACAAAAGCCTCGGATGTTAGGGAGCTGCGCAGATGCGGTCTTGAATCAAAACGACATTTGCGATGCACTTTCGGAGATCGGATGCGGCAAGCATTGCGGGCACATCTGCGTGCCTGCGGGCTGGATGCAGGGCTGTCAACGCACCTTCAGCGCCTGCCTCAAGCGGTAGGGCCAGTAGGACTCCTGGGTCTCAATGGCACGCTGCAATTCAGTAGGACTCAAGCCGGAGAAACGTTTCACCTCTCTGGAAAAGTGCGCTTGGTCAGAGAACCCCATCGTGTGGGCCACATCCACCAAAGACGGAGCACCAAACGCGTTGGAAGCGTGCCCTCGCGTCAACGTGGACTCCATGCGCACCAGTCCGCGCAGCGCGCGCATGGGCAAGCCTAATTGTTCTTTTGTCAGCCGTTCTCGTTGGCGCGTGCTGTGCCCAGGTATTGATGCAGACGTACGCGACGCTGTAGCGTCAAACCAGTCGTTGAACAGCATCAATCCATCCGACAGCGTTGTCGCAGGCTGCTGAACGCGTCTTTGCGTCCAGCGAGGCATTAAAAAAGCTTCGATAATTTGAATGCGCGCCAGGTCATCACTCGCCTTCAAAACTGCAATGGCCATCTTCTGCCATTCTTTGTCGAGTACGGATTGCAAGCTCTTTGCCTGGTCTACCAAACTGGCTACGTTCAGATGGGTCAGTGCATGAAATGCATCAGGGAATATCGTCAGTGAAAATCCCGCGGCGGGGCCGCGGTCCTGCCAAACGCTGGGTTCTGCGCGAGGGCCACGCAAGACAACGCGCCTGGACGACGAGGGGAGTTCATCACCATCGATATGCACTGACGATCTTCCGCCGTGAATCAACCAAATCAGACTGACCAGCGGAGACACCGGCAAATGACTCAAGCTTTGTTTGGGGCTCAGTTGGGCGCCCAAGGTGTCGCGAGCCACATAGGCACACACGCAATCTGCCAGCGAGAGCGAAGGCAGGTATAGCGATGTGCGCGTGCCGGGGTGGATTGCCCCGTCATCCACATCAAGATGGTTTACAGCCATGCGTTGCTTTCCTCCCTGGATCGATCAATGTTCCTGCGGCCTATGCCTTGACAGGAATATTAGCGGCTGTGGTCGATGCAGGCGTGCAGGTGACGGTGTTCAATTCAATCAGATCGTTAGGCAGCGTCTAGCTGTCCAGGCCCACGTCGGTGAACGGCAATAGCAGATGACGCTGCAAGCCAAGGAAAGCTGGGCGACGCGAACATCCATGGTCACTCGAAGCGAATGCGTAGCTTCGCCTAAGGCTGCGGGCCAGAAATGAATGTGCTCGACGACCCAGCGATGGAGCCCAAGCCGATCATTGCGCTCGATGCCTTTGCGGGCGATGCGGTCTTAGATACGGCGGCTTTTGAGGTGAGTGCGGCACCGCTGGCAAGGCTTCAATCAGCTCATGGAAGACCACCGAATCGTGAAGGTTGGTTTCGGTGGCGCAAGACAGCAATAGGGTTCCTTGGCGGTCCGTGATGGGATGGCGCTTGCTCCCAAGTTTTCCTCTGTCCGTGAGATTGAGGCCCGTGTAAGGCCTCGGGGTCTGGCCACGCATGGCCCCATGCACGACGACGATGCTATCGAGCAGCCGGCTCGTCACTCAGGCTGGGCCGACCGCCTCTGGCTGAAGGCGTGAATACTGGCAGCAGCGGTTCGATCTTCTTGAACAGCGCAGCGCTGATTGCTTTGTTCTTTGTTTCGAACCATGCGTCTTCAGCGCCCACCAGGCATTGAACTATGACAGGGTCTTGTTAACCACTCTAAGTCGGCGGGGCAGCCCCACGCTCCTGCAACAGCGACCGAAGCGTGCTGATCGCCGCGAGCTGCACAGGCAACACCGCGAACACCAGAACGGGAGACAAAAACGCATCCCAAAACAGCGCAGTGACAGCGGCCAGGCCCCAAACAAAGCCGACGAGCAACAGAGCCGCCACGCACTGCGCCAGTGGTGGTCCCTTTCGAATCAAGAGCAAACCGGCCCCCAGGACGGCGACCAGGCTCCACCCGATGAAGGGGTTGCTGGTCAAACGATAAGGCATGGTTTTGGGCTTCCAGTCAACCACGAGCCCCCCACTGTGCAGCAAGAGAATGGCGGCCAGCATGACGACCACTGCCAACAAAACGGCAGAACCTAGGTGATTGAGTTGCTTCATGATTCGCATGCGGGCATTGTGTGCTGAACCCTGCGCAAAGGCCGCGAGCACAGACAAGGGCGGCCCCCAGGCCTTACGCCGCAGCCAACGCCCTCTGGCCTGAATCTGCCTTCATGGACTTGCGCAGCGCCACAGCATCCACGCTGTGTGCGCTGGACGATGCATCGATGCGGAACACCTGCACCGTCTCTGAGACAGACTTGGCTTGGGTGCTCAATTGCATGGCAGATGCGGCATTTTCTTCAACCAGTGCTGCGTTTTGCTGGGTGATGGTGTCCAACTGCGCCACGGCAGAGTTCACTTGCGAGATGCCACTGAGCTGCTCGCTGGAAGCTCCGTGGATTTCGCCCATCAGTGCATTCACCCGGCGCACAAGGTCCAGTGACTCAGACATGGTTTTTTGCGCCATGTCCGTCTTCACGTTGCCTTCTTGCACCTTGTTAGCCGAGTCGTCAATCAATTGCCGAATCTCTTTGGCCGCTGACAGGGTGCGGTGCGACAGGCTGCGCACCTCCGAAGCCACCACAGCAAAGCCTCTGCCCTGCTCGCCCGCACGGGCGGCCTCCACCGCAGCGTTCAGCGCAAGGATGTTGGTCTGGAAGGCAATGCTGTCGATCAACTGCGTGATCTCGCTGATACGCCCGGAAGCGAATTGGATCTGCTTCATCGTAGCTGCCACGCTGTTGACGACTTCGCTGCTGTGCTCAGCCACCGAAGTGGCTTGGGTGGCCAACTCGGTACCACGGCGGGCAGACTCGGCCGTTTGCCGCACGGTGCCGGTGATTTCTTCCATCGAAGCCGCCGTCTGCTCCAGGTTGCTCGCCTGGGATTCGGTGCGCGCTGACAGGTCCTGGTTGCCTTGCGCGATTTCCTGGGTGGACAATTGCATGCGCTCGGCCTCCTGGCGTGCATCGCGCACGATGGAGAGCAGGTTCACATTCAGTTGGGACAAGGCTTTTTGCAGGTGACCGGCCGTGTCATCGCGCGACGCTTGAATCTTCTGGGTCAGGTCCCCCGCCGCCATGCGGTTGGCCCACAGCAGCATCTGGTTCAGGGGGGCAATCGTCACGTTGTGCATGTAGGCGGCCGCTCCCACGGCCAGGGCCAGAACACCCAGCCAGGCCAAGCCAGACACCAGCGACAGGCTGTGCCCCCCTGCCGATGCAGCCAGCCAGGCGGCAAGCACCACAGCGCCCATGCACACCAGCATCTTGCCCAGCGCGCCCATGCGCAGCAGCTCGGTGGTGCGCCCCCAAAGGTTGTCTTTGATCAGGCGCCCGGCACGCAGCTTGTGCACCAATGCCCCGGCCTCTTTCTCGGCTCGCATGGTCTTGTACAGCTGCTCGGCCTGCTGGATCTGCTCGCGGGTGGCTTCGGTGCGCACCGACATGTAGCCCACGGGCTGGTCCCCCTGCATGAGGGGCGTGACATTGGCCATCACCCAGTAGTAGGTGCCGTTTTTGCGGCGGTTCTTCACGGCGGCGGACCAGGGGATGCCCTTGGCGATGGTGTCCCACATGTCGCGAAAGGCCTCTTCCGGCATTTCAGGGTGGCGGATCATGTTGTGGGGCTGGCCCAGCAACTCTTGCTTCTCGTAGCCACTGACCTCCACAAACATGGGGTTGCAGTAGAGGATGCGCCCTTTCAGATCGGTCGTCGAGACCAATGTTTCGCCTTTGGGAAAGGGGTACTCCTGAGAGACAACGGGCAGGTTCATTCGCATAGATAACTCCTGAAAAGCCACTTCACGCTGACATGCCAGTGAACTCTTTGCTCAAGGGGCTGCTACCGCCCCGAGCCAAGAGCACTGCCGCACAACCAGAATAAATGAAAAGAATTGTTTCTTACATAACTATTTGGACATGCCAAAGCATAAAAAACACACTTCGCGCCATACCCAAAATCACCTATATCAAATTAAATATTTAAATCAATCAAAATTCGTCATACGACCTGAAATTACACCAAACTGGTGCAAACCACCAATAAAAAGTGGCCATCACGCTTCAATTTTTGGCATGCGGCTTGCTTGTGGTGTTTTGCAGCCAACGAAGGCTGCAGGTTGACCCGGTGCAAAGGCGGATTGGGTGAACAAGACGCAGGCGTCTTCGCGGTGCAAGGGCTGGAAGTGGATAGCCCAGAGACCGCGCAGGCGCCTTTTTTGTTTTTGACACGGGCAACACATGGGCTGCGCAGGCAGGCCACCAGCCCGTGGCACCTTTGCACAGGCGCGCTCCATGCTCCAGTTCCGCGAATTCCTCAAGTCGGGCCACGCCCCCACGCTGTGGTCCTCGTTTCTTTACTTCGGCTTTTCGTGCGCCGTGTGGGTCATCAACGGGGCCATGGCTCCGTTCATCCGGGAGGACTTCCAGCTCACCCCCACCCAAATGGGGTTGATGCTGTCGCTGCCTATCTTTGCAGGCGCGCTGATGCGGTTCCCGCTGGGCATCCTCGCGCAGTACATCGGCCGCAAGCGCGCCACGCTGGTCGAGATGGCGGGCATTGCCGTGGCCATGGCTTTTGGCTACTTCTTTGTGCACACCTACAACGACCTGCTGGCCATGGGCGTTCTGCTGGGGGTGGCGGGGGCCAGTTTTGGGGTGGCGCTGTCGCTGGGTTCGGGCTCGTTTCCACCGCGCTACAAGGGCCTGGCCATGGGCATTGTGGGTGCAGGCAATGTGGGCACGGCCGTGGCGGCGCTGCTGGCGCCCGCCCTCGCCCAAAAGTTTGGCTGGCAAACGGTGTACGGTTTTGCGGCGATCAGCGTGGCGATTCCGGCCATCGTGATGGCGGTGTACGCCCAGGAGCCCCCAGACCTGGACGCCCACGCCAGCCTGCGCGAGCACGTGGCCTGCCTGTTTGAAAAAGACGGCTGGGCTTTCAGCCTGATTTATGCCGTGACGTTTGGGGGCTTCATTGGACTCACCACCTTCTTGCCCAGCTACTTCAATGGGCAGTTTGGCGTCAGCAAAGTGCAGGCCGGGCAGCTGACCATGTTGGCCGCCTTTTTGGGCGCAGCGCTGCGGGTGTTTGGCGGCTGGCTGTCAGACCACTGGGGTGGCGTGAACACCCTCACGGGCGTGCTGTGCATCACCGCTGTCAGTCTGGTGCTGTGCGGGTTTGCGCAGGAGTCTTTGCCCGTCACGGTGCTGCTGTTTCTGGTGTGCTTTGCCGCGCTGGGCGCAGGCAATGGGGCCCTGTTCCAACTGGTGCCTTTGCGCTGGCCTTTGTCCACGGCGGTGGCGGGCTCCATGATTGGCGAAATCGGGGCACTGGGCGGCGGCCTGATCCCGAACGCCATGGGCTTTTCCAAGCAATACAGCGGCAGCTACCTGTGGGGCTTTGTGTCCATCGCGGTGTGCGCTGCGGCCATGCTGGTGCTGCTGCGGGTGATGCAGATCCGCTGGACCAGAACGTGGGCAGAGAAAGGTGGACGTGCGCGCAGCGCGTGAATTGCGTGAAGCACGTAAGCGCGATAGCGCTTGCGCCCTTTCGTTATTGGTCCGGCACGAACCTACTTGAACCGTTCACGCTGAGCTTGTCGAAGCGCCGCGCAAGGTTTCGACAAGCTCAACCCGAACGGATATCTCAAGCGCAAAGAGGCCTGCTGAATAAAAGGGCGGCCGTGCGCGCAGCGCATGGCGGGTTTCACCAAAAGCCGGCCATACACATTGCATGAAATATGCTGCTAGCGCTTTATTTATAAGCGCTAGCAGCTATATTTTCAATAGCACCCCTCAGCGCGGCAAAAACAGAAGCCAGTAAACCAACAACAAATTCACCAGCACGCTCACCGCCAACGCAATCTTCCACACTGCGGTCGCATCGCGTTGCAATAGGGATTGCGCACCGCCCACGGGCAGGGGCCGTGAGGCGCCGCGCTCCAGAGCCAGCAGCATTTCCTCGGCGGTTTCAAAGCGTTGGGTGCGCTGACGGGCCACGGCCTTGAGGGCGATGTGGTCGAGCCAGATGGGCACCTGCGGGTTGTGGCGGCTGGGGGCCTGCGGGTCGCGGTGGTAACGGCCCAGTTGGTGGGCCACCACCTCGCCGTAGGGCAGGCGGCCATGGCTGAGCAATTGGTACAGCGTCACCCCCAGCGCAAACAAATCACTGCCTGCATCGGGCAGTTGGCCCTGTGTGTCGCTGCTGCGCTCGTAGCCCGCCCACTGCTCGGGGTTCATGTAGCTGGGCGTGCCCGCATGCAGGCGGCGTGTGGCCTCGGGCTCACGGCCGCTCAGGGCCACGCCCAGGTCCAGCACGCGCAGCACACCGTCGTCGCCCAGATGCAGGTTGTCGGGTTTGATGTCGCGGTGCACCACGCCCTGGCGGTGCAGCCAGCCCAGCAACTGGGCCGCCTGTGTGACGGCGCCGACCGCCTGCGCCACGCTCAGCGGCTGGCCGTGGGCCCGGTGGCGCAACCAGTCGCCCAGCGTGCGGCCCGCGTGCCATTCGTACAGCAGGTAAAAGCCGCTGGCATCGCGCGCCGCAGCGCCGGGTGCCGGGCGCAAGGGCCAGTCCACCAATCGGGCCAGGTGCGCACCGGCCGCGCCCGTTTGCATGCGCCGGACCACCCAGGCCTCGTGGGCCAGCGTGGCGCGCTCTTGCGCATCATGGGCGCGCTGGGGCAACAGGGTCTTGAGGGCGTACAGGCGCCCTGCCCCACCCCTTTGCGCAGAGGCCTCTACCTGCTCTACCTGCTCTACCTGCTCTACCTGCTCTACCTGCTCTACCTGCTCTACCTGCTCTACCTGCTCTACCTGCTCTACCTGGTACACGCGGTGCACGCCGTTGTCGGCCACCACGGCACGCACGGTCAGGCCATCCACCGTGTCGCCCACCTTCAAAAGCGGCAGCACCGGCAGGGCCAGGGCGCGGCGCGATTCGTCTTGCAGCGTGCTCTCCAGCACGCCCTTGACCTGAATCACCATGGCAGTGAGGTTGTCGGTGCTGCCGCTGCGCAGCGCCGCATCCACCAGCTGCTCGCTCAACACCTGGGCAGGCTGGGCGGCCTGCAGCAGGGCCTGCAACTGGCGCTCGGGCACAAAACCATGCACCCCGTCTGACAGCAGCGCAAACAGGTCGCCGCTTTGCACCTCGCCCTGGCTGTAGTCCACCACCACATGGTCGTCCAGCCCCATGGCGCGCGTGAGCTGGTGCGCCATGTCGCGCTGGGCGATGACGTGGTCGGCCGTCAGCCGCTGCAGGCGCCCGTCGCGCAGCAAATACGCCCGCGTGTCACCCACATGCGCCAGGGTGTAGGACTGGCCCCGCAGCACCAGCGCGGTGATCGTGGTGAGGCCCACTGCGGGCTGGCGGCGCCGGTTCATCGCGGCCAGCCAGCTGTTGTGGGCGGCCAGAATGCGGTCCAGCGCCACGGTGGTGTCCCAGGTGGGGGGCGTGGCGAAGTAGTCCGTCACCAGCGCATTGACGCTGGTCTGCGCGGCCTCACGCCCGTGGCCGCCGGTACTCACGCCATCGGCAATGGCAGCAATGGCGCCGCGCGCACGCTCATGCCCACGGCCCTCGACCAGGGCGGCAAAGTCTTCATTGATGTCCTTGCGCCCCTGCAGGGACACCTGGCCAAAGTCCAGTTCAAAGCTCATGCACCACGGGCACGCAGGTTTCGTGCCCAACGTGGTGCACGCGGCGGCGAACAAGGCGGCAAGCCGGGAGCCGCCTCGAGCGCGCCCCGGCTGGGTGCGGCCCGCCAACCGGATCGCACCCGCCAGCCCGCAGCGCCTGCACCAGGCATGCCCCACAGCGGTGCACACAAGCTGGCACACGCATTGCTTAACACCAGCAACGGCCCAAGCGGGTCGCGCAATTCACCGGTGCAACGGCGCACAGAAGGGTTGCACGGACGAAGGCGTCCCCACATGCGGTTTCGAGGTCCGAAGCAGCATCGTGTGGACGCCTTTTTTGCTTTTCGATTCGCCCCTGGCGATGGAACCGACGGAGTCACGATGAAAAAGCCCAAACTGGTGATGGTGGGAAATGGCATGGCCGGTGTGCGCACGCTGGAAGAGCTGCTCAAGATTGCCCCCGATCTGTATGACATCACGGTGTTTGGCGCCGAGCCACACCCGAACTACAACCGCATCCTGCTGTCGCCCGTGCTGGCAGGCGAGCAGACGCTGGACGAGATCATTCTGAACGACTGGCAGTGGTACGCCGACAACCACATCACGCTGCACACCGGCTTCACGGTCAATGATGTGGACCGCGTGCGCCGCGTGGTGAGCGCCACCAGCAAGGACGGCGATGTGATCACCGCCGAATACGACCGCCTCATCATCGCCACAGGCTCCAACCCCTTCATCTTGCCCATCCCCGGCAAAGACCTGCAAGGCGTGCTGGCCTACCGCGACATTGCCGACACCCAGGCCATGATCGACGCCGCAGCCACCTACAAGCACGCGGTGGTGATCGGCGGTGGCCTGCTGGGCCTGGAGGCAGCCAACGGCCTGATGAAGCGCGGCATGCAAGTGAGCGTGGTGCATGTGGGCGACTGGCTGATGGAACGCCAACTGGACGACGTGGCCGGCAAGATGCTGCAAAAGTCGCTGCAAGAGCGCGGCATGCAGTTCTTGATGAAAGCACAGACCCAAGAGCTGGTGGGCAACGCCGAAGGCCGCGTGGCCAGCGTCAAGTTCAAAGATGGCACCGAGGTGCCCGCCGACCTGGTGGTGATGGCCGTGGGCATCCGCCCCAACACGGCCTTGGCCGAAAAAATGCGCCTGTACGTGAACCGCGGCATTGTGGTGAGCGACACGCTGCAAACCACCACCGACGCCCGCATCTACGCCGTGGGCGAATGTGCCGCGCACCGGGGCATTGCCTATGGTCTGGTGGCTCCTCTGTTCGAGCAGGGCAAGGTGTTGGCCAACCATTTGGCCGAGTTCGGCATCGGCCGCTACCAGGGATCGCTCACGTCCACCAAGCTCAAAGTCACGGGCATCGATCTGTTCAGCGCGGGCGACTTCCAGGGCGGCGAGAACACCGAAGAGATCGTGATGAGCGACCCCTTCGGCGGCGTGTACAAAAAGCTGGTCATCAAGGACGACAAGCTGGTGGGCGCCTGCCTGTATGGCGACACGGTGGACGGCAGCTGGTACTTCAAGCTGCTGCGCGATGGCCGCAGCGTGAGCGACATCCGCGACAAGCTGATGTTTGGCGAAAGCAATATCGGCGACGTGGGCCACCAGGGCCACAACAAGGCCGCCGCCATGGCCGACACCGACGAGGTCTGCGGCTGCAACGGCGTGACCAAGGGCGCTATCTGCAAGGCCATCAAGGACAAGGGCCTGTTCACGCTCGATGAAGTGCGCAAGCACACCAAGGCCAGCGCATCGTGCGGATCGTGCACGGGCCTGGTCGAGCAGATCATCATGTTCACCGCGGGCGGTGACTACAGCGCCACGCCCAAGACCAAGGCCATGTGTGGCTGCACCGACCATGGGCACCAGGCCGTGCGCGAGGCGATCCGTGCCAACAAACTGCTCAGCATTGGCGACGTTTTCAAGTTCATGGAATGGAAGACGCCCAACGGCTGCGCCACCTGCCGCCCCGCCGTCAACTACTACCTGATCAGCACCTGGCCCAAGGACGCCAAGGACGATCCGCAAAGCCGCGCCATCAACGAGCGCAGCCACGCCAACATCCAAAAGGACGGCACCTACAGCGTCATCCCGCGCATGTGGGGCGGCGAGACCACAGCTGACGAGCTGCGCCGCATTGCCGACGCGGTGGACAAGTACAACATCCCCACCGTCAAGGTCACGGGCGGCCAGCGCATTGACCTGCTGGGCGTGAAGAAGGAAGACCTGGTCAACGTGTGGAAGGACATCGGCATGCCCAGCGGCCACGCCTATGCCAAGGCGCTGCGCACCGTGAAGACCTGCGTGGGCAGCGAGTGGTGCCGCATGGGCACGCAGGACAGCACGCAGATGGGCAAGGACCTGGAGCGCGCCATGTGGCGCATGTACGCCCCGCACAAGGTCAAGTTCGCGGTGAGCGGCTGCCCGCGCAACTGCGCCGAGGCCGGCATCAAGGACGTGGGCATCATCGGCGTGGACAGCGGCTGGGAGATGTACATCGCTGGCAACGGCGGCATCAAGACCGAGGTGGCGCACTTCTTCACCAAGCTGAAAACTGCCGAAGAAGTGCTGGAGTACACGGGCGCGTTTTGCGAGCTGTACCGCCAGGAAGGCTGGTACCTGGAGCGCACCGTGCACTACGTGAGCCGCGTGGGCCTGGACTATGTGAAAAAGCGCATTCTCGAAGACCACGAAGGCCGCAAGGCGCTGTGGGAGCAGCTGCAGTTTGCGCTGGACGGCGAGCCCGACCCCTGGTTCGAGTTTGACAAAGCCGCCGTGGACACACGCCAGTTTGTACCCCTGGGCGCCTAACGCCGCTGCCTGCTGCCCCGCTGCCCGCCCCCTCACCACCAAGGAGCCCACCCATGCTGCAACGCCGATGGATTCTGAACGCCAGCGCTGGCGCCCTGCTGGCAGGCGCCGTGGGCGCCCCGGTGGCGGCGTGGGCCCAGGTGCAGGATGTGAACGACGCCATCAACAAGGCGGGCCGCCAGCGCATGCTGAGCCAGCGCATGGCCAAAGCCTGGCTCATGCTGGCCCACCAGGCCGATGCCAACCCGGCGCGCCAGGCGCTGGCCCAGTCCATCAAGCTGTTTGAGCGGCAGTTGGCCGAACTCAAGGCCTACGCCCCGCAAGCAGACATCCGCACCACCTACACCGAGCTGGAAGCCGCCTGGGGCGCCTACAAAACCGTGCTGACCACGGCCCAGCCCTCCAAAGACGCGGCCAGCAGCCTGCTGCAGGCCGACGCCAAGGTGCTGGCCCTGGCCCACCAGGGCACCGTGCAATACGAAGCGGCCTCGGGCAAGCCCGTGGGCCATCTGGTCAACGTGGCCGGGCGCCAGCGCATGCTGAGCCAGCGCATGGCCAAGTTCTGCCTGGCCGCGATGCTGCAGGTGGACGCTGCCACCAGCACCACCGAAATTGACAAGGCGCGCAAAGAGTTTTTGAGCGCCAACGAATTGCTGCGCACCGCGCCGCAAGCCACCGACCGCATTCGCCAGGAACTGCAACTGGCCGACGGGCAATGGGTGTTTTTTGACGCCGCGCTGCAGCGCATGCAAACAGGCGCCAATACGTTTCGCCAGGTGTCCGAGGTGTTTGTGACCAGCGAGAACCTGCTGGCCAGCATGGACCGCGTCACCGGCATGTATGCCTCCCTGGCCGCTTGACACAGAGCCCAGAGCCCCCCAACAACCACAAGGAATCGCCACCATGACTGAATGGACACTGATCTGCCGCATCGAAGACATCCCCGTGCTGGGCTCGCGCCGCGTTGCCCGCCCCCAGGGCCTGGATGTGGCGGTGTTCCGCAACGACGCGGGCGGCGTCTTCGCCCTGCTCGACCGCTGCCCGCACAAGGGCGGCCCCTTGTCGCAAGGCATTGTGTTTGGCACCCATGTGGCCTGCCCCATGCACAACTGGACCATCGGCCTGTGCGACGGCCAGGCATCGGCCCCCGATGAGGGCTGCACCCCCAAGTTCACCGTGAAGGTGGAGGACGGTGCCGTGTACCTGGACGCTGCAGAGCTGGCCACCGTGGCCACGGATTTGACGCGGCCCATCGCCGGGCCTGCACGCCGCACGGTGGGTGCGTAGGCGCAGGGTGCCTTGCGCGCCCGCCCCTTGCCAACAAGCCCAGCCCCCAGACCCCTGCACCAGCCCCAACGGGCTCCATAGCTATAAAAATAATAGCTGCTAGCGTTTATAAATAAAGCGCTAGCGCCGTAAAACATTCAAAGCCACACGCCATGCAAGAAACCAAATCTACCTGCCCCTACTGCGGCGTAGGCTGCGGCGTGATCATCGAAAGCGACGGCCCCCAGATCACTGGGGTGCGGGGCGACCCGAACCACCCCGCCAACTTTGGCCGCCTGTGCACCAAGGGCTCGACGCTGCACCTCACGGCCAGCAGCCCCATCACGCTGCAGACCCGGCTGCTGCAACCCTTGCACCGCGCGCAACGCAGCGATGCCCCTCAGCCGTTGTCGTGGGATGCGGCCCTGGGCCTGGCCACGGACAAGTTTGCCCACACCATCCAGCAGCACGGCCCCGACGCCGTAGGCTTTTACGTCAGCGGCCAGTTGCTGACCGAGGACTACTACGTCTTCAACAAGCTCGCCAAGGGCCTGATCGGCACCAACAACATCGACACCAACTCGCGCCTGTGCATGAGCAGCGCCGTGGCGGGCTACAAGCAGACGCTGGGCGCCGACGCGCCCCCCGCCTGCTACGACGACGTGAAACACGCGCAGTGCCTGTTCATTGTGGGCAGCAACGCGGCCTGGGCGCACCCCATCCTGTTCCGCCGCATCGAAGACGCACGCGCCGCCAACCCCGGCATGAAGGTCATCGTGGCCGACCCGCGCCGCACCGACACGGCGGGCATGGCCGACCTGTTTTTGCCCATCCAGCCGGGCAGCGACGTGATGCTGTTCAACGGCATGCTGCACATCATGCTGTGGGAGAGCTGGATCGACGCCGCCTACATCGGCGCGCACACCACGGGCTTTGACGAACTCAAGGCCCTGGTGCGCGACGCCACGCCCGAGCGCGTGGCCCAGGTGTGTGGCATTTCGGTGGCCGACCTGACCACTGCAGCCCAGTGGTTTGCCACCTCGAAAGCGACCCTGAGCCTGTACTGCCAGGGCCTGAACCAGAGCAGCAGCGGTACCGCCAAGAACGCCACACTCATCAACCTGCACCTGGCCACCGCGCAGATCGGCAAGCCCGGCGCAGGCCCCTTCAGCCTGACCGGCCAGCCCAATGCCATGGGCGGGCGCGAGGTGGGTGGCCTGGCCAATCTGCTCAGTGCCCACCGCGACCTGGCCAACCCCCAGCACCGCGCCGAGGTGGCCGCGCTGTGGGGCGTGGCCGATGTGCCCAGCCAACCCGGCAAGACGGCGGTGGAGATGTTCCAGGCCGCCGCCGACGGCGAGATCAAGGCCCTGTGGATTGCCTGCACCAACCCCGCGCAAAGCATGCCCGACCAGGCCACCGTGCGCCGCGCACTGCAGCGCGCCGAATTTGTGGTGGTGCAAGAGGCCTTTGCAACGGCCGAGACCGCGCGGTACGCCGACCTGCTGCTGCCCGCCACCACATGGGGTGAAAAAACCGGCACCGTGACCAACAGCGAGCGCCGCATCTCGCGCGTGCGCTCTGCCGTGCCCGCACCCGGCGCGGCACGCCACGACTGGGCCATTGCGGTGCAGTTTGCGCACCAGCTGGAGGCACGCCTGCGCCCCGGCCAGCCCACGCTGTTCCCCTACACCACCGAGCATGCGGACCAAGGCTCTGAAACCGTGTGGAACGAACACCGCGAAAGCACGCGCGGGCGCGACCTGGACATCACCGGCCTGTCGTGGGACATGCTCGAATCCCAAGGGCCTCAACAATGGCCATTGCCTGAGGGCTCCACCACCGGCAAGGCCCGTCTGTACGAGGACGGCATCTTCCCCACCGCCGATGGCCGCGCCCGTTTTGCCGCGCACGCATGGCAGCCCACGGCGGAGCAGCGCGAATCGCGCTACCCCTTCAGCCTGACCACGGGCCGCCTGCGCGACCAGTGGCACGGCATGACCCGCACCGGCACCCTGGGCCGCCTGTTCGGCCATGTGGCCGAGCCCAGCGTGCAGCTGCACCCGCAGGACATGGAGCGGCGCGGCCTGAAGAATGGCGACCTGGTCTACGTGACGAGCAAGCGCGGCACCATCGTGGTGCCCGCGCAGGCCGATACCACGGTGGGCCTGTCACAGGCCTTCATGGCCATGCACTGGGGCAGCGAATTTTTGAGCGGCTGCTCGTCCACCGGCGAGCGCTTGGCAGGCGTGAACGCGCTCACCACCTCGGCCTATTGCCCCACGTCCAAGCAGCCCGAGCTCAAGCACGCGGCGGTGAAGGTGCTCAAGGCCGAGCTGCCCTGGACACTGCTGGCCATGGCCTGGCTGCCCGCCGACAGCGCCCAGGCCGCACGGGAAGCGCTGTCCGCACTGATGGCGCAGTTTCCGTTTGCCAGTTGTGTGCCCTTCAGCAACAACACGCCGCTGGGCGAACCCGGGCGCGAGCGCGTGGGCGTGCTGCTGCGCGCCGCCGCGCACGAAGCCCCGCCGGACGCCACAGTGGAACGCATCGAAGCACTGATGGGCCTGGCCACCACCGACACGCTGCGCTATGCCGACAAAAAACGCGGCCAGCGCCGCGCCGCGCGGCTGGCACGCCACGGTGACACCACCACGCTCGAAGGCATCGTGCTGGCGGGCGACACCAGCGCCGAGGGCTGGCTCAAGACCCTGCTGCAGGAAGAGCTGCCCGCGCAGACCTATGGCCGCCTGCTGCTGGTGCCCGGTGCCAAGGCCCCCGTGGCCGTGCAGTCGCGCGGCAAATCGGTGTGCACCTGCTTTAACGTGACGGACGCCGCCATCACCGCCGAGCTGGCGCACTGCCACGGCACCGACGACGACCGCCTGGCCCAGCTGCAAGGCAAGCTGCGCTGCGGCACCAACTGCGGCTCGTGCCTGCCCGAACTCAAGCGCATGGTGCGCACCACCGGGCCGCTGGCGTCCAAACCCGCGACACAGGCCGTCATATAACCAAAAGTTGTCTGGGTTGCGCCAAAATAGCGCCCCACCCACCTCACTGCCACAACCACCGCACCAGGACTTGTGCAATAGGGCTCCAGCTAGGCATTTTCGGCGCAGACAGTACGCCTGTACGGCAAGCCGAAATAACGACGCTGGAGCCCTATTTCACAAGTCCCGCCACACAAAACCATGGCTATCAGTCAGTACATCAAGGAAATCGGTCGCGGCCCGCGCGGCTCCAAGCCGCTCACGCGTGAGCAAGCGGCCGACCTGTTTGGCCAAGTGCTGGACGGCAGCGTGACCGACCTGGAGATTGGCGCCTTCTGCCTGGCCATGCGCATCAAGGGCGAAACGCCCGAAGAGATGTGCGGCTTTCTGGATGCCACGCACCAGCGGCTGGCCAAGTTGCCCGCCACCAGCCGCCCCACCATCGTGCTGCCCAGCTACAACGGTGCCCGCAAGCTGCCGGTGCTGACCCCACTGCTGGCCCTGCTGCTGGCGCGCGAGGGACTGCCCGTGCTGCTGCACGGCATGCGCACCGAGGCGCGCCGCATTTTGGCATCCGATGTGCTTGAAGCGCTGGATATCAAAGCGCTAGAAGCTCCTAAAACGATAGCAAACGGAGAAGTGGCACACATCCACACCGAGCGGCTGCACCCCGGCCTGGCGCGCCTGCTGGCCGTGCGCCAGGTGGTGGGCCTGCGCAACCCCGGGCACAGTGCCGTCAAGCTGATGAACCCCTGCGCGGGCCCTGCGGTGGTGGTCACGGCCTACACCCACCCCGAGTACCTGGACATGCTGCACGCCACATTCACCGGCATGGGGATGAGCGCACTGCTCTCGCGCGGACTGGAGGGCGAAGTGGCCACCGATCCGCGCCGCACGCCCCGTTATGACGCCTTTGTCGCCGGCAAGCACCAGCTGCTGGAAGAGCAGCAACCCGGCACCGCCACCGAGGTGCCCGGGCTACCCACCGAGATCGACGTAGCCACCACCGCCGAGTACACCCGCCAGGTGCTCGCGGGCGCCCTGCCTGTGCCGCCCGCGCTGGCGCGGCAGGTGGAACACATCTTGCGTCTGGCTGAGCAAACCACGAAAGAGACACTGCCATGAGCCGCCCCACACACACCCATCCTTCAGGCACGGCACGCCCCCATCTGGGCACCGGTGGGCAATGCACTCTGGTGGGCGCAGGGCCCGGCGACCCTGAGCTGCTGACGATCAAAGCCCTCAAGGCCATCCAGGCCGCCACGGTGCTGCTGGTGGACGACTTGGTGAGCGACGCCATCGTGGCCCACGCCTCGCCCAGCGCCCGCATCGTGTACGTGGGCAAGCGCGGCGGCTGCAAGAGCACGCCCCAGGCGTTCATCGAAAAGCTGATGCTGATGGCCGTGAACGAGGGCGAGAACGTGGTGCGCCTCAAAGGGGGCGATCCGTTCATCTTTGGGCGCGGCGGTGAAGAGGTGGAGCACCTGCGCGCAGCCGGTGTGCCCGTCACCGTCATCAACGGCATCACCGCGGGGTTGGCCGGCCTCACCTCGCTGGGCGCCCCGCTCACGCACCGCGAGCATGCGCACGGCGTGGTGTTTGTCACCGGCCATGCCAAACCAGGCGACACCGGCACCGACTGGGCCGCACTGGCGCGCACCGCCCGCGACGCCAAGCTCACCCTGGTCATCTACATGGGCGTGAGCGGCGCCGCCGCCATCGAGCAAGAGCTGCTGAGCGGTGGCCTGCCCGCCAGCACGCCCGTGGCCATCATCCAGCACGCCAGCCTGCCACAGCAGCGGCATGCGATAGCCACACTGGGCACGCTGCACACCACCCTCGTCCAAGAGGAACTGGGCAGCCCTTCGGTGATCGTGGTGGGCGATGTGGTGCGGGGCGTGGCCCTGGCCACGCAAGAGGCTGCCGACGCCGCCCCTCTGGCCCGCAGCGCGGGCTGACAGCCGCAGCGGCTGCGATGGCAGCCGCCGCTGCACCGCCCCGCGTGGGGGCATAAACCACACATTTAACAGAGCCTTACAAGCCCAACGCGCCTTGCAGCGCGTGGCGGCTGGGCTGCGCATAGCATTTGAGAAGCGTTTGCAATTGGTTTGCAATCCACTCCCCCCGCTTTGGCGCACCACCACAGCCCATGCCACCCACTGGCCGCTGCCCTGCGCGTGGCAACCAAAGCATGTCCATCCCATCCTTTGGAAAGAAGCCCCTGCATGAAAGCCCACACGCTTTGGAAACAACTCGCCCTGGCCGGTTGCCTGCTGACCAGCAGCCTCGCCTGGAGCTACGAAATCAGCGCTGGCAAAGTGCTCAACGACGCAGGCCAGCCGGTGCAACTGCGCGGTGTGAACTGGTTTGGCTTTGAGACCAACAACAACGTGGTGCACGGTCTGTGGGCCCGCAACTGGAAGGACATGATCACCCAGATGCAGGGCCAGGGCTTTAACGCCGTGCGCCTGCCGTTTTGCCCCACCACCCTGCGCGGCAACGCGCCCAACAGCATCGACTACAGCCGCAACGCCGACCTGCAAGGCCTGAGCGCGCTGCAAGTGATGGACAAGGTCATCAACGAGCTGAGCAACCGCGGCATGTACGTGCTGCTGGACCACCACACGCCCGACTGCCAAAGCATCAGCGAGCTTTGGTACACCTCTAGCTACAGCGAGCAGCAGTGGATTACCGACCTGACCTTTGTGGCCCAGCGCTACGTGAACGTGCCCGGCGTGATTGGCCTGGACATCAAGAACGAGCCCCACGGCAGCGCCACCTGGGGCACCGGCAATGCCGCCACCGACTGGAACCGCGCGGCAGAGCGCGCCGCAGCCGCCGTGCTGCAGGTGGCCCCCAAGTGGCTGATTGCGGTGGAGGGCATTGGCGAGAACCCCAGCTGCTCCAGCAGCGGCGGGCACTTCTGGGGCGGCAGCCTGGAGCCCCTGGAGTGCACACCGTTGAACATTCCGGCCAACCGGCTGCTGCTCGCGCCCCACGTGTACGGGCCCGATGTGTACGTGCAGTCGTACTTCAATGCCGCCAACTTCCCGGCCAACATGCCCGCCATCTGGGACCAGCACTTTGGCCGCTTCGTTCAGTCTGGCTACGCCGTCATGCTGGGTGAGTTTGGTGGCAAATACGGCCGTGGCGATGCCCGCGATGTGCAGTGGCAAAACGCCCTGGTGGACTACCTGGTGGGCAAAGGCATTCGCAGCGGCTTTTACTGGTCGTGGAACCCCAACAGCGGCGACACCGGCGGCATCTTGAACGACGACTGGAGCACAGTGCGCACCGACAAAGTGCAGTTGCTGCAAAAGCTGTGGGGCGATGGCACAACGCCTACACCCACCCCTAACCCGACACCCGATCCAACGCCAACGCCGACTCCCACTCCAACCCCTGACCCAACACCGACCCCTGCGCCCAGCCCTAACTTTGCTGTGCTGCAGACGGTGGACAGCGACTGGGGCGCTGGCTACTGCCAGCGTGTCAAGGTCAGCAACCTGGGCAGCGCCAGCGGCACCTGGGCCATCACGCTGCCCATCAGCGGCCAGGTCAACAACCTCTGGAACGCGGTGTGGACCCAGTCTGGCAGCAGCTTGAACGCATCCGGGGTGGACTGGAACAAGACCCTGGCACCGGGCGCGGCAGCAGAGTTTGGCTTCTGCGCGGCACGCTGATCGCAACGGCCAAGCCTTCCGCGCACGCCCCATCAAAAAGGCCCGGACAACATCCGGGCATGGCCATGGGAGCAGAGCTTGCGATGCCCAGGGCGTGCCTCACTGCCCCGCAGTCTGGCGCACCTGGGCAAAGCGCTCGGCCAACTCCTTGCGCAGCGTCTTGCGCATCACCGCCGCATCCCAGCGGCGGCGCTCATCGGGGGTGGAGGGAGACAGCGGCGGCACGGGCACCGATTTGCGGTTTTCGTCCACCGCCACCATGGTGAAGAAGCAGCTGTTCACGTGCCGCACCACCTGCGATCGGATCTCCTCGGCCACCACCTTCACGCCCACTTCCATCGAAGAGCTGCCGGTGTAGTTCACGCTGGCCAAAAAGGTCACCAGCTCGCCCACATGGATGGGCTGCAAAAACATCACCTGGTCCACGCTCAGCGTCACGGTGTAGCAGCCCGAATACCGGCTGGCGCAGGAATACGCTACCTGATCGAGCAACTTGAGAATGGCGCCGCCGTGCACGTTGCCTGAAAAATTGGCCATGTCGGGAGACATGAGCACGGTCATGCTGAGTTGGTGTGAAGGGATGTTCATGCTGCGATTTTAGAAACCGCGCAGGCGTCTGAGGGCCTTGCTTTGCGCTACATCACACAACCAGCATCCGCCGTAGCAGCTTCGCTACACTCGCGCAGCGCTGGGGATGTCCGGCATCACTCTCGCACGGAGGAAAACCCATGATTCAACTAGAAAAACTCAACGAATTCACCGAAAGCCACGGCGCCCTGCGCACGGGCAAGGGCCTGGTGTCAGGCGTTATCGCGCTGACACTCGCCGTCCTTTGCCTGCTGGGTGTGCTGGCGTTTCACTTTCCGCAGTACCTCACCACACCCGAGCTGCGCAAGAGCTACGACGTGAACGTGATTCGCACCATCATGCTGGCCGCCATGGCCATTGCCGGGGGCATCTCGCTGGTCAACATCCTGTTCAACCGCGCCCGCTGGCTGGCCACTTTCTCTTTCGCCATGGTGGCCCTGGCCGCCTTGCTGGGCGGGCACAAGGTGGAGGTGAACCCGAACTTCCCCGACCACACGCCCTACATCGGGCTGGACTGGTTCATCCTCGACCTGCTGGGCAGCTCGCTCATCTTCATCTTCATCGAAAAGCTGTTTGCCCACCGCAAGGACCAACCCATCTTTCGCGCCGAGTGGCAGACCGACTTTCACCACTTCATCGTGAACCACATGGTGGTGGGCTTTGTGCTGCTGGCCACCAACCTCATCGTGCACAAGTTCTTTGGCTGGGCCGCCAGTGATGGTGTGCGCGGCTGGGTGCAGGGCCTGAACTTCTGGGTGGCGCTGTTTGGCATCATCCTGGTGGCCGACCTGGTGCAGTACTGGACGCACCGCGCCTACCACGAGGTGCCACTGCTGTGGCGCCTGCACGCGGTGCACCACAGCGTCAAAAGCATGGACTGGATGGCCGGGTCGCGCCAGCACATCCTGGAGCTGATCATCACCCGCTCGATGGTGCTGGCGCCCATCTATGTGCTGGGCTTCAGTAAGGAAGTGATTGACGCGTACATCGTCATCGTGGGCTTCCAGGCGGTGTTCAACCATGCCAACGTGAGCGTGCGCCTGGGCCCACTGCGCTACGTGCTGGTCACGCCCAACTTCCACCACTGGCACCACAGCCAGGACCAGGAAGCGCTCGATAAAAACTACGCCGCGCACTTCGCCTTTTTGGACTACCTGTTTGGCACTGCCGTCAAAAGCACCAAGCTCTGGCCAGAGCACTACGGCGTGCTGGGCGACTACGTGCCCAACGGATTTTTCAAGCAGCTGAAGTTTCCGTTCACCTGGAAGGGGTGAGCCCTGGGCTTGGGTTGGCACGTCGCCAAACCACAACGCCTTGAAACAATCAAACGTGAACCATTCTCAATAAATTTACAATACACGCCTTCGTTAGCAAGCCGTGCCCCCTGAAGGAGCAGCGCAGCCAGCCAGTTGTCTGACCTTCTTCAGGATCCCGCATGCGCTCTTTGTGCCTTGCTGGCAGCCCCCGTGCTGCCCTCTCTCACCTTCACCCCATTGCGCTGGCCGCGGCGCTGCTCACCCTGAGCCCAGCGTGGGCACAAAGCCCGCCCGCAGAGCAAGCCACCACGCAAACCGAGGCGGCCTCCACCGCCGACGCCGTGGTAGAGCCCAAGTCGCTGGATCACATCACCATCTCTGGCGCACGCGAAAGTGCATCCACCCGCCTGCCGCTGACACCGCGCGAGAACCCGCAATCCACCAACACGGTGGACCGTGCGCAGATGGAGCGCCAATCGCTCACCAGCATCGACGCGGTGCTGCGCAACGTGACGGGCATTGCGGTGAGCTTTTACGACACACAGCGCCCGCTCTACTACGCGCGGGGCTTTCAGATCACCGACTTCAAGGTCGATGGCCTGCCCACGTACAGCGGCGGCACCAACCAGGAGTACGACACTGCGCTGTACGAGCGCATCGACGTGGTGCGCGGTGCCAACGGCATCCTCACGGCGATTGGCGTGCCCTCGGCCACGGTGGACATGATCCGCAAACGCCCGCAGCGAGAATTTGCTGCGTCGGTCGCGCTAACGGCTGGGTCGTGGAACCTGTGGCGCGGCGAGCTGGACCTGAACGCCCCGCTGAACAGTGACGGCAGCGTGCGCAGCCGCCTGGTGGTGGCGCCGCAAACCAAGGAGAGCTTTCGCGACCGCTACCAGGAGGACAAGACCGCCCTGCTGGCCGCCATCGAGGCCGACCTGGGCAACGCCACCGTAGCCACCGTGGGCTTTCAGCGCCAGCGCAATGTGCCCGAGGCGCCCATCTGGGGCACCATCCCACGCTTTGCCGCAGACGGCGGCTTGGCCAACCTGCCGGTGTCCACCAGCTTCTCACCATCATGGACGCGCTGGGAGCGCACCTCGTCCACGCTCTACGCCAACGTGGACCACCAGATCAACGAGGACTGGAGTGCCAAAGTCAGCCTGAACCACACCGAAGGCGACTCCTTTCGGCTGGCCACCTACGGCTCGGGCTACCTCAACCGCAGCACAGGCGCAGGCCTGACACTGCGCGCCGCCGTCAGCGGCGGCACAGAGACCCAGGACACCCTCGACGCCTACCTGTCGGGCAAAGTGCAGCTGGGCGGGCGCAAGCACGACGTGGTGGTGGGCATGAGCGCATCGCGCGTAGAGGCCCACACCGACAGCTACAGCAGCCTGACGGGCTGGACCTACAACATTCCTAACCTCTACACCTGGGACGGCAGCGCGCCCGCGCCCACCTACCGCGCCACCGGGGCCTTCACAGAGCAGATCACGCGCCAGACGGGCCTGTACGCATCGGCCCGCTGGCGCCTGAGCGACCCGCTCTCGCTGCTGACCGGCGCCCGAATCACCGACTGGCACCGGCAGACAGACGCCTACAACACCAGCGGCGCCTACACCAGCACCTCAGCCATCCAGGACGAAAACCGCAAGATCACGCCATTCTTGGGGGTGGTGTACGAGCTGACGCCCACGCTGTCGGCCTACGCCAGCCACAGCCGCATCTTCAACCCGCAAAACTACAAGGACGTGAACAACCAACCACTGAGCGCGGTGGTGGGTTCCAACACCGAAGCAGGCCTGAAGGCCGAGCTGCTGGAGCGGCGTGTGCAGGCCAACCTCGCGCTGTTCCAGACCAAGCAAAACAACTATGGCGTGCGCGACAGCAGCGTGCCCGAAGCCAGCTTGCCCGATGGCACCAGCGCCTACAAAACCGTCAACGGCACACGTTCGCACGGTTTTGAGATCGAAGTGTCTGGCTTGATCAACCGCCAATGGCGCGCGAAGGCGGGCTTCACCCGCACCATGGTCACCCGCGCCGCCACCGACCTCATCTACGCCAACCTGCCCGAATACCAGCTGCAACTGGGCTCTGACTACCAGTTCACCGGCGCACTCGCGCCCTTGTCGATAGGCGGCGATGTGCAGTGGCAAAGCAAGATCGTGGGCTACAACATCCCCCACCCCACGCTGGGCACGGTCACCGTCACCGAGTCGCCCATGGCCCTGGTCAATCTGCGCGCCACATGGAAGTTCAACCCCAAGCTCAGCGCCACACTCGCCATCAACAACCTGACAAGCAAGAAATACTGGGCCAACCTGGATTACCCCAACTACGGTGACCCGCGCAACGTGAGCGTGACGCTGCGAGCGCAGTTCTGACGCCTGCTTGCCCAGCAAGCCAGCCCGCCAGTGGACAATCACGCGTTTTGTCCATCGGTGGGTTGTTGTGTCTTCCATTCCTTTTTTTGACGCCGTCATCATCGGCGCTGGCGCCGCTGGCTTGTTTTGCGCAGGCCAGGCGGGCCAGCGGGGCCTGAAGGTCTTGCTCATCGACCACAGTGACAAGGTGGCCGAGAAGATCCGCATCTCAGGCGGCGGGCGGTGCAACTTCACCAACCGCGATCTGGATGTGCGGGCGCCGCACAAGCACTTTGTGGGGCAGAACCCGCAGTTTTGCCGCTCGGCGCTGTCGCGCTACACCCCGACCGATTTCATCGCGCTGGTGCAAAAGCACGACATCCCCTTCCATGAAAAGCACAAGGGCCAGTTGTTTGCCGACCGCTCGGCCGAAGACATCATCCAGATGCTGCTGGCCGAGTGCGAGGCGGGCCAGGTCACGCGGTGGCAACCTTGCAGTGTCAAGAACATAGCCTTTTTGCCTTCTAGCGCAGATGGATCAAGCGCTGGCAGCTATCAAATTGATACCAACCGAGGCCCGGTGCACACGCGCAGCGTGGTGGTGGCAACGGGGGGCCTGTCGATTCCCAAAATCGGTGCGACGGACCTGGGCTACCGGCTGGCGCAGCAGTTCAACATCCCACTGGTGGAGCGGCGCCCCGGGCTGGTGCCACTGACTTTCGATGGTGCGGATTGGGCGCCCTACGCCCAACTGTCAGGGCTGGCGCTGCCGGTGCAAATCAGCACGGGCAGCAAGAAAGAGCGCATGGCGTTTGACGAGGATTTGCTGTTCACCCACCGTGGCCTGTCAGGCCCGGCGGTACTGCAAATTTCCAGCTACTGGCGCGAGGGCACGCCGCTGGCTGTGAACCTGGCCCCCACGGTGGATTTGCCCGAAGCGCTGCAGCAGGCCAAGGCCCGCTCGCGCAAGCTGATTGCCAATGAGCTGGCCACGCTGGTGCCCAGCCGCCTGGCCGATGCGTGGGCGCAGCGCGAGGCCGACTGGCAACGCCCCGTGGCCGAAGCATCAGACAAAGCCCTGGCCAAGCTGGCCGAGCAACTGGCCCGCTGGGAGCTGACGCCCACGGGCACCGAGGGCTACAAAAAGGCCGAGGTGACGCTGGGCGGCGTGGACACCAAAGCGCTGTCGCAGCAGACCATGGAGTGCAAGGCCCAGCCGGGGCTGTACTTCATTGGCGAGGTGGTGGACATCACCGGCTGGCTGGGCGGCTACAACTTTCAGTGGGCCTGGGCCAGCGGCATGGCCTGCGCGCAGGCGCTGCCAGGTTCGCAACCCACCGAGGCCGCGTAAAAATCCACCAGCACGGATGGCCCTGCCGCGCCAGGATCCGCTGCGCCGCCACGGTGTTGCGATCACCCCGGCGTAGTGACCTGGGAGGCACTGGCTGCCAGTTGCGGTGGTGGGGGTGCCGAGGACAGGAATGTCGGGTTCTGCAACGCCCACACCTCCAGTTGCTGCGGTGGCAGGGGGCGGCTGAAGTAGTAGCCCTGCAGCTCTTCACAATCGAGCGCACTGAGCACCTGCGCCGTGACCAGGTCTTTGACGCCTTCGGCCACGATCTTGAGCCCCAGGGTATGCCCCAGCGCAATCACCGCCCGGGTGATGGCCATGTCGGCCGGGTTGGTGAGCATGTCGTGCACAAACGATTTATCGACCTTGAGCCGGTCGATCTCGAAACGCTTGAGATAGCCCAGGCTGGAGTAGCCGGTGCCGAAGTCGTCAATCGCCAATTGCACCCCCAGCGCCTTGAGGGCGGCGAGCTGCTGCGCGGCGGCGTCGGCGTTGTCCATGAGCTGGGATTCGGTGATCTCCAGCTCCAGCCGGTGGGCGGGCACGCCCGTGCGCTGCAGCAGCGCCGCTATGTCGGGCACGAGATGGGGATCGGCCAGCTGGGTGGCCGAGAGGTTGACTGACACGGCCACGCCACACAACGGGTGCGTCAGGCCATCGACAGCGGGCAAGGCCTGCCATTGCACCCACTGCAGGCACGCCTGCTCCAGCACCCAGGCGCCAATGGCGCGGATCATGCCGGTCTCTTCGGCAATCGGAATGAAGTCCATGGGCGGCACGGAGCCCAGCACCGGGTGGCGCCAGCGCAGCAAAGCCTCCACACCCTGCAAGCGCCCGCCACGGGCGCTGACGCGGGGCTGGTAGTGCACGTGCAACTCGTCCCGCTCCAGCGCGCGGCGCAGGTGCTGCTCCATTGACTGGCGGGCCTGGGCGCGCTGGTCGGTCTCGACCGAATAGAACATGGCCATGTCACGGCCGGTGGTCTTGGCCTCGTACATGGCGGCATCGGCGCGACGCATGAGCTCGTCCAGGTCGGCACCGTCTTCGGGGTACACCGCAATGCCCACGCTGCACGATACGTTCAGCTCATGCCCTTCCACCGGGTGGCTTTGGCGGATGAGCGGAATCAGGCGGCGCTCGACCAGTTGCTGCACGTCGTCACGGCCCGCCACGTCGCGCATCACTACCACAAACTCATCGCCTCCCAGACGGCTCACGGTGTCCAGCGCGCGCACCGCCTGCACCAGCCGCGCCGCCACCGAACGCAGCAACCCGTCGCCAATGTGGTGGCCCAGCGTGTCGTTGATGGTCTTGAAGCGGTCCAGATCGATGAACAGCACGGCCACCTGGGTGCCCGACTCTTTGGCCTGCACCAGCGCCCGCTGCAGGTGCTGCACGCACAGCGAGCGATTGGGCAGCTCGGTCAGCACGTCGTGGTGCGCCAGAAACTGGATGCGCTCTTCGTTGAGCTTGCGGTCGGTGATGTCAATGGCGATGCCGATGTGGTTGGACACCAGCCCGTCCTTGCCCTCGCGCACGGCCGACACCATGAGCCAGGCCGGGTACGTCTCACCCGAGCGGCGGCGAAAACGCACCTCGCCCTGCCATGACTCCTTGTCGCGCATGGTGTTCGCCATCTGCACTTCCAAGGGCTCGCCCGTGCCTTCCTCCAGCAGCATGCCCAGGCTCTCGCCAATCAGCTCGTAGAAGTCGTAGTGGGTGCTGCGGCAAAACGCCTTGTTCACGCTGAGCACCTGGTGCTGGGCGTCCATGATGATGATGCCCTCGGACGAGGCCTCAAACACCTTGGCCCACAGCTCCAGGCGCTGCTCCATCACCTTGAGCACGTTGATGGGCGTGAACGAGGTCAGCACCGCATCGCGCCCCTGGTAGTGCAGGCGGCGGGCCGACAGCACGGCCCATGAGGGCTCTGCGCCGCCCTTCCAGCGCACCTCAAACTCGTCCACCGAGCCCAGATCGGCCAGGCGCTGGAAGAACCGCGCGCGCACCCCAGGCTCCAGGCCCGCCACCCAGGGGTCCCGCCCCCGGCCGTTGAGCCACGGGCTGGCGGGTGCGTTGGCATGCAGCACTTCGTGCTCAGGGATGGAGGTGACCATCAGCGCAATCGGGAAGGCCTCTACCAGCTCGCGCTGCGCCTGCGCGGCACGGGCGCTGGCGGCCAGCTCTTGCTGCAGCAGGCGCTCGCGGTCCAGCTGGGCCAGCATGTCGTTGAAGGCGGTGACCAGGCGGCCGATTTCATCGCGGCTGCTCCAGCGCGCGCGCAGGCTGTGGTCGCCGCTGTGGCGCACTTCATCTGCCACCTTGGCCAGGTGCTGCAGGGGCTTGGCGATCTGGCGAGCCACCAAGGTCACCAGGCTCAAGATGCAACCCAGCAACACCAGCGCGGTGCCCAGGTGCAGCCACATGCGGGCAAACAACCCATCGACACGCTGGGCCAGCAGACGGTCCAGGTCGGTGATGCCGGAGTCCCACGCCCAGGTCAGTGCCTGCAGCACCTTTGCCTGCTGCTGCGCCACATCGGCCACACTGCGGCGCGACTCCCCCGCCGCCATGGCCTGCAGCAGGCTCTGCAGCTCCATCAGCGATGCTTTCAGCGCCTCGCGCTGGCCACCCAGCGCCTTGTGCATCTCGGGCGTGCCCGCGATGAAAGCCTGGTTGTAGTCCGACTCGATGCCCAGCATGACGGCATCCAGCCGACCGGCCAGCGTCAGCAGCTCCGACGACCACTGGGGACCGCGCGCTGGGGGGCTGGCCTGCAAGAACACCATGGTGTCGTGCACCGCCTGCAGCAGCTCGGGGAAGCGCAACACCACCAGCGACATCACGTAGTAGCTGTCCAGCGCCGGGTCCAGGATCAGGTTGGACTGGTTGGCCACGGTGGTCAGCAGCTCACGCCCATCGCGCAGCAGCTGCCCCCGGGCTGCCGCCAGCGCAGCCAGGCTAGCCTGGGGCGCTGCCTTCAATCCTGCCTGGGCTCCCTCCTGCAAGGCCGCAAAACGGCCCAACGCATCGCTGAAGCGTTGGCTGGCGGGGGCCGTGTGCAGCTTGTCGTCGTGGGCGTCGCGCATGGCAGACAAACGCTCCTGCACGGCCAGCACCGACGGCGCCACCCCAGGGGCCTGCAAAAACTGCCCCATCAACCCATCGCGCACCACCGAGGCATAGGCCGTGCCCACGGTCTCCTTGCGGGTGAAGTCAATCGCCTCGTTCTTCTCGTGGATCAGGATGCTGGAGACATAGATGACGGCCGTGAGATCGAGCAGGTAGATCAGCATCAGCTTGCGCCCCACACTCAGGCGCCCTAGCCAAGCCGACAAGCGGTGCGTGATGGGCATGTTTGCGGGCCTTCACAGAAGATGTAGCCATTTGTAAATACTTTGCAACTTCAAAGCAAAAACCAAGCCACAGCCCCTTTGCAACGCCTTGGCAGATCCTGCGGGCCCAGAGACATGCAACACAGCCACCACGCAAAAAATAAAAGGCTATAATCCTCGGCTTTGCTGGCATCACCCCGTCGGCCAAATACTAGTTACAGACGGGGAACCCGCCACGCACGGTCTTCAGGCCCGATCTCCTGGAAACCCTCTGCCGGCACACTTTTGGAAAACATTAGCTAATGACTACGATCCGCGTAAAAGAAAACGAACCCTTTGACGTTGCACTGCGTCGCTTCAAGCGCACCATTGAAAAGCTGGGCCTGCTAACCGACCTGCGCGCCCGCGAGTTCTACGAAAAGCCCACAGCAGAACGCAAGCGCAAGAAGGCAGCCGCCGTGAAGCGCCACTACAAGCGCGTTCGCAGCATGCAGCTGCCCAAGAAGCTGTACTGATCGTTGCCGGCCCTGGGCCGACACACAACCCGCGCTAGGGACGCCAAGCGCGGGTTTTTTGTTTTCAGGATTTGCACAAAGCCACTTCAGCGTCGTTGCGCCGCCTTGCCGTAGCTGAACTACTGTCTGCGGCGACGCGCCTAGCTGAAGCGGCTTTGTGCAAATCCTGTCGCTAACCTTTAGGAGATAACGATGAGCCTGAAAGCCCAAATCACCGAAGACATGAAAACCGCCATGCGCGCCAAGGACAGTGAGCGCCTGGGCACCATTCGCCTGCTGCAAGCGGCCATGAAGCAAAAGGAAGTGGACGAACGTGTGGAACTGGACGATGCGGCCATCGTCGCCATCGTGGACAAGCTCATCAAGCAGCGCAAGGACAGCATTGCCGCCTTTGAAGGCGCCAACCGCCAGGACCTGGCCGACAAGGAAAAGTCTGAAATGGTGGTGTTGCAGGCCTATTTGCCCGAGCGCATGTCGGCCGAAGAGACCCTGGCCGCTGTCAAGGCCATCGTGGCCGAGCTGGGCGCCGCAGGCCCGGGCGACATGGGCAAAGTGATGGGCGTGGTCAAGACCCGCCTGGCAGGCAAGGCCGACATGGGCCAGGTGTCTGCCGCTGTGAAGGCTGCGCTGGCAGGCTGATCGCCCTCGAGCACCCGCACATTCGCTACTAAATTAATAGCTGCTCGCGCTTGTTAATCAAGCGCTAGCAGCTATTTTTATATGTAAACGCAGCGCTCCTGGCCTACAGAACCCGTTCATAGAAGCACGGGCGGTGCGACCTACCTCAAACCACCTCACCCCAAGAGCAACGCACACCCCAGCACCGCCATGGCAGCCCCCACCCAAGCGCCCCAGGCCGGGCGCTGCCCGGTGCGCCACCACAGCAGGGGCAACAGCAGCACGGGCGACACCGACGACAGCATGCCCACCAGCCCGGCGCTGCCGTGCTGCAGGGCCTTGAGGATCAGCGTCATGCCCACGGCCATGGCCAGGGTGGCACTGGCAAAGGTGTAGGCCAGGTCGCGCCACTGCAGGGGCGACTGCACCCGCGCCATGGGCAAGCCTGCGCACCACAACAGGGCATGGCACGCAAAGCCAGCCGTCATGCGCACGGCCGATGCGGCCACCGGGTCGAGCCCCGCCGCCATGGCGGGCTTAAGCACCAAGGTGCCCACCGATTGCCCCAGGGCCGACAACACCCCCAGCGCCACACCCACCGCCAGTTGGCCCTGGGTGGATTCGAGCTGGTGTGCCACGCCACCGCGCTTGCCAAACGCAATGGCGCCCATCACACCGCCCACCAGCAGCACGCCGCCCGGCAAGGCCCAGCCTTTGAGCGACTCGTCCAGGAACAGCGCCGCCAACACCACCGTGAACAGCGAATGCGTGGCAAACAGCAAGCCCGAACGGCGCGGCCCCAGCCGGTTCATGCAGGCGAACAGCGCCGTGTCACCCACAAAGATACCGATCACGCCCGACAGCACCAGCAGGCCCACAGCATCCCAGGCCACGGCACCCCAAGCCCATTCGCCGGCCACCCCCGGCCCCGCACCCAAACCGCCCTCCGCCAGACTGCGCCAGCTGCCCGTGGCCAGCGCCATGCCCCACAGCAGCACGGCCGCAAACACCATGCGCCAGCGGGTAAAGGCAAACGCCCCCATGCGTGCCGACGCGGCTGCAGAGAACAAACTGGCCGTGGCCCAAGTGGCTGCAGCCAACACGGCGAGGCTTTCGGGCGGCAGCCAGCCAGACCATACGGGGCTCATGCGCCGCCCTCCCCAGCCTGCAGCCCGGCATCCCAAGGCCTGCGGCGAAACTGCTCCTGCAAAAACTCCACACACACCCGCACCTTGGCCGAGCGTTCCAGCCGCGTCGGGTACACGGCCCAGATGTTGGCCTCCTGCTGCCAATCCGGCAGCACCTGCACCAGCTGGCCCCGCTGCAGCAGCGGCCCCACATCCCACAGCGAGCGCAGCGCAATCCCGCGCCCATCCACCGCCCACTGCACCACCATCTCGCCATTGTTGGCCGACAAGGGGCCACGCACCTTCACCGCTTGCTCTTGCCCCGCATGGCGCAGGCGCCACACGCCAAAGGGATGGTCGCGCTCCTTGATCACCAGGCAGTCGTGGCTGGGCAGCTCGGCCAGCGTGCGGGGCGTGCCCCGCCGCGCCAGGTAAGCCGGGGCAGCGCACAGCACGCGGTGGTTGTCGGCCAGGCGGCGGGCAATCAGGTGCGGGGCGATCTCGTCACCCACGCGCACGTCCAAGTCAAACCCCTCACCCGCCACGTCCACCAGCCGGTCAAACACCTCCAGCCGCACCTGCAGGCTGGGGTGGCGCTCGACCAGTTGCGACAGCACCGGCGCCACCACGCTGCGGCCAAAGCCAAAGCTGCAGCTCACCCGCAGCAGGCCACGCGGCTCGGCGCGGGTCACGGCCACCTCCTGCAGCAGCTGGTCCATGTCGTCCAGAATGCGCTGCGCCCAATGGAAAACGCGCTCGCCCTCCTCCGTCACGCTCACGCGGCGGGTGGTGCGGTGCAGCAGTTTCACGGCCAGGTCTTCCTCCAGCAGGCGGATGCGCTTGCTGACAAAGGCGGGCGAAGCGCCCAGCTCTTGCGCCGCCTCGGCAAAGCTGGCTTTGCGCACTACCACGGTGAACACCCGCAGGTCGTCGGGCGAAGGATTTTTATGCACGATGTGTAAACAATCAGACCACAGAGCGCTGATTGTATTTGCTGGCATTCTCGCCAAAAATGCAGCCACTGCCCAACTTGATTGCCCAAGGAGACCTATGTCCAAGACCTACCAAATCGCCGTATTGCCCGGAGACGGCATCGGCAAAGAAGTGATGCCCGAAGGCCTGCGCGCCATCCAGGCCGCCGCCGCCCGCTTTGGCTTTGAGCTGCAACTGCACACCTTCGAGTGGGCCAGCTGCGACTACTACGCCCAGCACGGCAAAATGATGCCCGACGACTGGAAGGCACAACTGTCCGGCATGGACGCCATCTTCTTTGGCGCCGTCGGCTGGCCCGCCACCGTGCCCGACCATGTCTCGCTGTGGGGTTCGCTGCTCAAGTTCCGCCGCGAGTTCGACCAGTACATCAACCTGCGCCCCGTGCGTTTGTTTGAAGGCGTGCCTTGCCCCCTGGCAGGCCGCAAGCCCGGAGACATCGACTACTACGTGGTGCGCGAGAACACCGAGGGCGAGTACACATCGCTTGGCGGCATCATGTACGAAGGCACCGACCGCGAAATCGTCATCCAGGAATCGGTCTACTCCCGCCACGGCGCCAACCGCCTCTTGAAGTTCGCCTTCGACCTGGCCCAAAGCCGCCCCAAAAAGCACGTCACCCTGGCCACCAAGAGCAACGGCATCGCCATCAGCATGCCCTGGTGGGACAAGCGTGCCGACGACGTCGCCAAGGACTACCCCGAGATCACGCTGGACAAGCAACACATCGACATCCTGACGGCCCGCTTTGTGCTGCAGCCCGGGCGCTTTGATGTGGTGGCCGCCACCAACCTGTTTGGCGACATCCTCTCGGACCTGGGCCCCGCCACCACGGGCACCATCGGCCTGGCCCCTTCGGCCAACCTCAACCCCGAGCGCAACTTCCCCAGCCTGTTCGAGCCCGTGCACGGCTCCGCGCCTGACATCTACGGCAAGAACATTGCCAACCCGATTGCGATGATCTGGTCGGGGGCGCTGATGCTGGACTTCCTCACGCAGGGCCAGGGTGCGGGGCGCCAGGCGCACGATGCGATCGTGGGTGCGATCGAAGAGACGCTCAAGGGTGGGCCGCGCACGCCGGACCTGGGGGGCACGGCCAACACTACGCAGGTCGGTGAGGCTATTGCGGCTTTGATCGCCAAGGGTTAAAGCCAAACCCGCCGCAGCCAAGCCACCCGGCAGCTCCGGCTAAGGCCAGCGATTGCCGCTGGCCTTGTGCAAACAACAGCCCAGCAGGCGCCAACTAATGCGCCTGCTGCGCAGACGCAGCCCCCCACAGCGCTCGCAAAATGCCCTGCAGCACCGCCAGCGCTGGCGCGGGCTCCTTGGTCATCTGCACGCGGACGATGGCACCGTCTACCGCCATGGCCGCCGCATCCGCCAGGGCGGTGAATGCAGGCCCTGAGGGCAGCCGGGCCGCAATCGCATCGGCCATGTCCTGTTTGTGGCGCAACGAGACCTCAACGACCCAGGGCCCCAGCCCCTCGGCCTCCGCCACACCATTGATAAAAGCGCAGCCCCGGTATTCAGGCATCTCAAACCAGGCTTGCAGCGCCTGCAGCACGCATTGCAACGGAAAGTCGCTGTCCGATGGCGCATCTGCCAAAGCGCCCTTGAACCACTGCATCCACAAGGCATGCCGATGCTCCAGGTAGGCGGCCACCAGATCGTGCTTGCTAGGGAACTGGCGGTAGAAGGTGACCTTGGTGACATGGGCCTCGCCAATGATCCGGTCAATGCCAGTGGCGCGGATCCCCTCCCGATAGAAAAGCGCATGCGCAGTGTGCAGGATGCGCTCGCGCACGCCCATCGCGGCCAGGTCGGCGTCTTTGCCTTGCAAAGCAATCAACAGATGTGTCATGGACCACATGGTAGACAAATCTGTCTACAACGGCTAGCATTCCATCATGTAGACAACTCTGTCTACATGATGGACATACCGTGATGACAAGGAACCCCACATGCTGATCCAAAAACTGCGCGGCCAGGGCGCCGCCCTGCCTGCCCGCCCACCGCTGCGGGCCATCGCCCTGGCATGGTTAGGGGGCGCCCTGGCCATCGCCACGGTGGCACTGGCAGGGCAACAATGGGCGCTGTCACTCATCCTGGGCTCGTTCGGCGCGTCGTGCGTGCTGGTGTTTGGCTTTCCCGACGTGCCCTTCTCTCAGCCCCGCAACGTGGTGGTGGGGCACTTTTTAAGCTCCCTCATTGGCCTGGTGTTTCTGCAATGGGCGGGGCCGCATTGGTGGGCCATGGCACTGGCCGTGGGCACCGCCATTGCCGTCATGATGTGGACGCGCACCGTGCACCCACCGGCCGGGTCCAACCCCGTCATCATCTTTTTGGCGCAACCCACATGGGACTTTCTGTGGTTCCCCACGCTCACGGGCGCTGTGGTGTTGGTGCTGGTCGCGCTGCTGTACAACAACCTGACCCGCCCGGGGCGCTACCCCCAGTACTGGTAAGCCACCGCCCATCGTGTGCCGCCGCGCGACCAAATGCTCCTGATTTCATAGCTGTCAGCGCTTTTAGGATAAGCGCTGAGGCCAATTTTTGCCTCAAATCAACAAAAGCACTTGTCGAAATAAGAGGCCGCATCGTTATATCGATATGAAAATAAAAACCTGTGATGCACCAAACCAGGGAATTAAACTTTGCAACAGCCCGGCCCCACCGCCGGAAGTCATCTCCTCTCTTTGAAAGACACATTGCAATGCTGAAGAAAGCCCTTTCCGCACTGGCCATCGCCACCCTGGCGCTGAGCGCTCAGGCCGCTGACGTGGTCCTGAAGGTGGCCGCGTCCTCCGTGCCGCACGCCGAGATCCTGAACTTCGTGAAGCCCCAGCTCAAGGCCGAAGGCATCGACCTGCAGGTGCGTGAATTCAGCGACTACATCCAGCCGAACGCGGCCGTGGAAGACAAGCAGCTCGACGCCAACTACTTCCAGCACCAGCCCTACCTGGACAGCTACAACAAAGACCGCAAGAGCAGCATCGTCGCCGTGCCGAATGGCAAAGTGCACATTGAGCCCTTCGGCGCCTACTCCAAGAGGATCAAGGCCGTGAGCGAGCTCAAGGAGGGCGCTCTCATCGCCATCCCGAACGACCCCTCCAACACCGGCCGCGCATTGCTGCTGCTGCAGTCCCAGGGCCTGATCGAGCTGAAGGATCCCAAGAACATCACAGCCACGCCGATCGACATCGTCAAGAACCCCAGAAACCTGAAGTTCCGCCAGCTCGAAGCCGCCTTGCTGCCCCGTGCGCTGGACGATGTGGACCTGTCCCTCATCAACACCAACTACGCCATCGAAGCCAAGCTGAACCCCTCAAAGGACGCGCTGTTCCTGGAGTCCGGCGATTCGCACTACGCCAACTTCATCGCCGCCCGCAAGGACCGTGCGAACGATGCCAGCATCCAGAAGCTGGTGAAAGCACTGCACACGCCTGAAGTGAAGAAGTTCATCCAGGACAAGTACAAGGGCGCGATCATCCCCGCCTTCTGAGGATCAGGGCAGGTGGCCTTGCGGCCCCTCCTCCCCCCGCAAAAAGCGCTGCCTCGGCAGCGCTTTTTTCTTGGCGGCACATCGCCCACAAACAATCGACCAGCCGCGTCGCCACCGGCATCGCCCACTGCCCCTGCAATGTGACAAGGCCCACGGGCGGCCAACCCACCGCCGACGCCCGCCGCACGGGTGTCGCGGCCACCATGGCCCCCTCACCCCCCACCCGGTGGCACCCGAAATTGCGCGGTGACACGTTGCTCTGCCCGGGCCAAGGCGGCCGCAGCGCGTGCCAGCCAACCCCGCCATGTGGCGCCTGCAGGCCAATGCCTGCGCGGCGCCAGGGCTTGGCCTGAGGAGGGTGCCGACGGCGGGGCCTGTTCGGCGGGATCGGCGGAAGACGTCAAAGGAAGTGGCTTCATGGAGCAGCATGCTCACGCTGCGCAAAACATCTGTAAAGTTGAATTAACTGACAATTCAATTCACAAATACTGATGTCACGCCCATGCGCAACCTGAACCTCGACCAACTGCAAACCCTGATTGCCATTGCCGACCTGGGTACCTTTGCGGCGGCCGCCCAGGCGCTGCACCTGGCGCCACCCACCGTAAGCCTGCACATCAAGGAGCTGGAGTCGCGGCTGGAGGCAGAGCTGGTGGTGCGTGGCCGCCGCCAGGCGGAGTTAACGCCCGCCGGGGAGGTGCTGGTGCAAGAAGGCCGCCAGTTGCTGCAGGCCGCAGACGACCTGGTGGAGCGGGTGCGCCGCCGCGCCTGCGGGCGCGAGGGCGTGGTGCGGGTGGGCGTGTCGGCCGGGGTCAGCACCCGGCTGCTGCCGCGCATGCTCGAAGCCCTGGCCCAACGCAGCCCGGGCGTGGAAATCCGGCTCGAAGCCGTGGGTTCGGCCGAGTCGATGCAGCGGCTCAAGGCGGGCTCGCTCGATATAGGCATCGTTGCCAGCCCGCAGCCCCCCGTGCCCGAGGTGCGCCAGATGCCTTGGCGCACCGACCCCATGGTGGCCCTGCTGCCCGCCGCATGGGACGCCCCCGAGTTCGTCACGCCCGACTGGCTTGCCACGCGCCGATGGGCATCGTTTGCCCCAGCCACGCAGATGCACGGGCTCATTGCCAGCTGGTTTGGCCAGGCGGGGCACCACCCTCGCCCGTTCCTCGCACTGAGCTACCCCGGCGCGCTCAAAAGCCTGGCCGCCGCGAGCCAGTGCGCAGCGCTGTTGCCCATGGAAGAAGTGCAGGACCAGCAAGACGCGCCAGACGTGCACGTGCGCCACCTGCGGCCCCAGCTCATGCGCCCTATGGCCATCGCGCACCGCCACCAGGCATCAGCCGCCGTGCAGAGCGTGTTGGGCTTGCTGGCGGAGTTTTCG
Source organism: Acidovorax sp. 56 (assembly GCF_002749705.1). Classification (NCBI taxonomy): domain Bacteria; kingdom Pseudomonadati; phylum Pseudomonadota; class Betaproteobacteria; order Burkholderiales; family Comamonadaceae; genus Acidovorax; species Acidovorax sp. 56. The sequence continues at coordinate 340,859 of NZ_PEEV01000001.1, read as the reverse complement.
GGTTAAGTGCCTCGCGCCACCTCGCGCAAGCACTCCACCAACTGCGTGGTCACCGGCGTCACGCGCTGCCCGCGCAGCGTGATCAGGCCCACGGGCGGCAAATCCACCGGCACGGGCAGCTTGAGCACCGCCACCATGCCCTGCTGCGCAAAGTGCGCCGCCACGCTGCGCGCCATGAAGGCCACGGCGCCACGCTGCTGCAAGAAGGTGATCTGCGACAGAAACGACGCCGACTCGACCACATCTGCCGGGGGCAGCAGGCCGTGGGCAAAAAACTGCTGCTCCAGCTTGACCCGCAGGGACGCCCAGGGCGGCGGCATCACACAAGGCTGTGCGGCAATGTCGGCCCACTGCACCTTGCGTTTGCCCGCCAGGGGGTGGCTGGGGTGCGCCACGGCGGCCATGGGGTCGTCGTACAGCGCCTCGGTCTCCAGGTCGGGCGAGGCGTAGCCGGGCTCCAGGCGGCCCACAAACAGGTCCAGCTCGCCCAGGCGCAGCTTGGGCAGCAGGCGGGTCAGGTCGCCCTCGTCAATCAACACCGTGGTGCGGCTGGAGCGGGCCTTGAGCCGCTCTACCGCCGGCGCCAGCAACACGGGCGTGGCGGCCACCATGGCGCCCACGCTGGTGCGGCCGATGGCGCCGCTGGCTTCGGCCGCAATCTCGTCGCGCGTGCGGTCAAACCCCGCCAGCACCGATCGGGCAAAGCGCACCACACTGGCACCCGCCGCCGTGGGCTCGGTGCCCCGGGTCGATCGCTCAAACAGCGGCAAGCCAAACATGGACTCGATCTCGGCCAGGGTTTTGGAGACCGCAGGCTGCGTGATCGACAGGAATTCGGCCGCCCGGCCCAGGTGCCGGAACTGGTCCAGTGCCACCAGCATTTGCAGGTGGCGCAGCTTGAGGTTGCTGCGCAGTACGCGGTCGATCTGTGCCATGGCGTGACTCCCTTTTTACAGTTTTTTGCCCAGTTTTCTTCATAACCTAAATGCAATGAAGACAGTCTATATTTTCATTAGATTGTTATGCAGCATTTCTCAACAATGGGTACCAACAACATAAAAACCCACGGAGACAAGCATGCAGACCCCACGCATTGCACGGCGGCGCTTCGTGCTCGGCGCCTTGAGCGCCAGCGCACTGGCCACCACATCGGGCAACCTCTTCTCGCAAGCCTGGCCTGAGCGCCCCATCACCTTCATCTGCCCCTGGCCCGCAGGCGGCACGGCCGACCAGTCCATGCGCGCACTGTGCACCGTGGCCGGGCGCATCCTGGGACAAAGCATTGCGGTCGAGAACAAGGTGGGTGCCTCTGGCATGATCGGCTCCAAGGCGCTGGCATCGGCCAAGGGCGATGGCTACACCATCGGGCAAATCCCGATCTCGGTCACGCGCTTCTCGCAGCTGGGCACATTGCAGGCAGACCCCCGCAAAGACTTCACCTACATCGCGCGCACCTCGGGCCAGACCTTCGGCATTGCGGTGCCTGCCAACTCGCCCTTCAAGACACTCAAGGACTTCGTGGCCTACGCCAAGGCCAACCCCGGCAAAGTGAGCTACGCCCACGCGGGCGTGGGCGGCGCCACACATGTGGGCATGGAAGAGTTCGCCAGCGTGGCGGGCATCCAGCTCAACCACGTGCCCTACAAGGGTGGCGCAGAGGCGCTGCAGGGCGTGCTGGGCGGCCATGTGGATGCGCTGGCCGACTCCAGCTCGTGGGCGCCGCATGTCGAAGCGGGCAAGCTGCGCCTGCTGGCCACCTGGGGCGAGCTGCGCACGGCCCGCTTCAAGGACGTGCCCACCCTGCGCGAGCTGGGCTACGACGTGGTGGTGGACGCCCCCAACGGCATTGGCGCCCCCAAGGGCCTGGACCCCGCCATCGTGGCCAAGCTGCGCGATGCCTTCAAGCAAGCGGTGGCCAGCCCCGAGTTCAAGTCGGTGATCGACAAGCTCGATGCGCCGCTGCTCTATCTGGACGGGCCCGACTACGAAAAATACGTCAACACCGTCTACCAAAAAGAGACCGTGTTGATCGACAAGCTGAAGCTGCGCGAGCTGATGAAGAGCTGAGCGCAAGGTGACGCACGAAGCCCCAGCGCCCAACGCGGGGCGCTGCCACGTTCAGGCCCCCATTGATGAAAGCCTCCATGTCCCGCACCGATAGCACCCTGCTGCACCTGCACCCCAACGACAACGTGCTGGTTGCCAAAACCGCCCTGGCCCTGGGCCAGGACATTCCGGAGCTGGGCCTGCGCACCCGCGCCCAGGTGCCCGCCGGGCACAAGATTGCCGCGCGCCGCATTGCGGCAGGCGAGCAAGTCAAGAAGTACGACACGGTGATCGGCGTGGCCACCCGCGACCTGGAGCCCGGCGACTACGTGCACAGCCACAACCTGCAGCTGGTGGACTACTACCGTGACCCCGCCTTCGGGGCCGATGTGCAACCCGTTCAGTATGTGCCCGAGGCCGAACGCGCCACCTTCCAGGGCTTTGTGCGGCCGGGCGGCGGCGTGGGCACACGCAACTTCATCGGCATCCTGTCGTCGGTGAACTGCTCGGCCACCGTCATCAAGCGCATTGCCGCGCACTTCACACCCGAGCGGCTGGCCGCCTACCCCAATGTGGATGGCGTGGCAGCCTTTGCCCAGACCAGCGGCTGCGGCATGTCCTCGCCCAGCGAGCACTTTGATGTGCTGCGCCGCACCCTGGCGGGTTACGCGCGCCACCCCAACCTGGCGGGCGTGCTCATCGTGGGCCTGGGGTGCGAGCGCAACCAGGTCGATTCGCTGGTCGATTCGCAGGGGCTGAAAGAAGGCAAGCTCATGCGCACCATGGTGATGCAGGACGTGGGCGGCACCCGCGTGACCATCGAGACAGGCATCCGCGCCATTGAAGAAATGCTGCCCATCGCCAACGAAGCACGGCGCACCACCGTGAGCGCCAGCCACCTCAAGATTGGGCTGGAGTGCGGCGGCTCGGACGGTTTCTCGGGCATCACCGCCAACCCCGGCCTGGGCGCGGCCATGGACATCCTGGTGCGCCACGGCGGCACCGCCATCCTGAGCGAGACGCCCGAAATCCACGGCGTGGAGTTCATGCTCACCCGCCGCGCCATCACCCCCGAAGTCGGCCAGAAGCTGCTGGACCGCTTGGCCTGGTGGGAGAAGTACACCGCAGGCCAGAACGCCCAGTTCAACGGCGTGGTGGGCCACGGCAACCAAGCGGGCGGCCTGGCCAACATCTTTGAAAAATCGCTGGGCAGCGCGATGAAGGGCGGCACCACTCCGCTGCGCGCCGTGTACGAATACGCCGAGCCCATCACCGAAAACGGCTTTGTGTTCATGGACTCGCCGGGCTATGACCCTGTGGCCTCCACCGGCCAGATCGCCAGCGGTGCGCAGCTCATCTGCTTTACCACCGGCCGTGGCTCCATGTTTGGCAGCAAGCCCGCGCCCACCATCAAGCTGGCCAGCAACACGCCCATGTTCACGCGGCTGGAGGAGGACATGGACATCAACTGCGGCGTGGTGATTGACGGCGAGTGCACCGTGGCCGAGCTGGGCCAGCGCATCTTTGACCAGATCCTGCGCCATGCCAGCGGCGAGGAAACGAAGAGCGAATTGCTGGGTTTGGGTGATCACGAATTTGTGCCGTGGCACATGGGGATTGTCAGCTAACGCCACGCCCATTCACTATCAAAACAATAGCTGCTAGCGCTTATTAGATAAGCGCCAGAGCCCCATTTCACTCAAACCCATGTCCGCCACTCCTTCCCCGTCTCTGCCCCTGGCCTTCACGCGCACCGACCTGATCCGCAGCGCCAACTTCATCGCCGGCCAGTGGACTGCCTTCACTGGCCCCCGCCTGGATGTCACCAACCCCGCCACCGGCGCCGTCATCACCTCCGTGCCCGACTCCGGTGCGCCTGAAGCCCTGGCCGCCCTGAATGCCGCCCATGCTGCCTTTCCCACCTGGCGCAAAGTCCCCGCCAAGCAGCGCGCAGCCATCATCAAGCGCTGGAACGATCTGGTGCTGGCCCACCAGGATGATCTGGGTGCGTTGATTTCGCTGGAGCAAGGTAAGCCTTTGGCCGAAGGCAAGGGCGAGGTGGCCTATGCCGCCAGCTACATCGAGTGGTTTGGTGAAGAAGCCACGCGCATGAATGGCGAGGTCATTCCGGCCCCGGTGCCCGGTCGGCGCATGTTTGCTTTGAAGGAGCCTGTGGGCGTGGTCGCTGCCATCACCCCCTGGAACTTCCCCGCCGCCATGATCGCCCGCAAGATCGCCCCGGCCCTGGCAGCAGGGTGCACGGTGGTGTGCAAGCCTGCCGAGGACACGCCGCTGACGTCTTTGGCTTTGGTGCAGTTGGCCCATGAGGCAGGCGTGCCTGCGGGTGTGCTCAACATCGTTACCGCCTCACGCCAGAACACCCCTGCGGTGGTGGATGTGTGGCTGGACGATAGCCGGGTGCGCAAGATCACCTTCACCGGCTCTACTCCTGTGGGCAAGCACCTGGCCCGGCGCAGTGCCGACACGCTCAAGAAGCTGTCTCTGGAGCTGGGGGGCAATGCACCTTTCATCGTGTTTGACGATGCCGACCTGGATGCGGCCGTGGACGGCCTGATGGCGGCCAAGTTCCGAAACGGTGGCCAGACCTGTGTCTGCCCGAACCGGGTGTTTGTGCACCGCAGCGTGTTTGACACCTTTGCCGCCAAGCTGGCGGCCAAGGTGGCTGCCCTCAAGGTCGGCCCGGCCAGCGACCCGGCTTCGCAGATCGGCCCCATGATCAATGACCGGGCGGTGGAGAAGATCGAGCGGCATGTGCAGGACGCTGTGGCCAAGGGGGCCAAGGTGCTCACCGGGGGCCAACGCCTGGCCCACCTGGGGCCCAACTACTACGCCCCCACGGTGCTCAGCGGAGCGGATGCCAGCATGGCCTGTGCGTGTGAGGAGACCTTTGGGCCGGTGGCGCCGCTCACGGTGTTTGACGATGAGGCCGAAGTGGTGGCCCAGGCCAATGACACACCGTTTGGGCTGGCGGGGTACTTCTACAGCCAGAACGTCAAGCGCATCTGGCGGGTGGCCGAAGCCCTGGAGACGGGCATCGTCGGCATCAACGAAGGGGCGATTGCGGCGGAGGCTGCGCCGTTTGGGGGGGTGAAGGAGTCAGGCTACGGCCGCGAGGGCTCGACCCATGGGCTCGACGATTACCTGCACACCAAGTATGTTTGTCAGGGGCTGCTGGACTGAGACATCGCAGCCCCCAAAACAATCCGTCTGATAACCCACAGGGCAGACGGCAAAAAAGGTCACTAGAACCGTTCACAACCAAAGGAGACAAGACCATGAGCATTCAACAACACGCCAAACACATCACCCGCAGACCCCTGCTGGCCGCCCTGGCAGGCATGGCACTGGCGGGCGCCATGCCCCTGGCGCACGCGCAGCCAGCGGCCTTCCCGAGCAAGCCCATCACCATGGTGGTGCCCTACCCTGCCGGGGGTGCCAACGACATGCTGGGCCGCCTGATCGGGCAGAAGATGGGCGATGCCCTGGGCACGGCGACCGTGGTGGACAACAAGCCCGGCGCGGGGGCCCTGCTGGGCGCCGGCATTGTGGCGCGCGCCCCGGCCGACGGCTACACCCTGCTGGTGGGCGGCCTGGCCACCCACGCGGCCAGCCCCAACTTGCTCAAGGCCGACTACGACCCGCTCAAGGACTTCGAGCCCATCGGCATGATCGGCAGCGCGCCCATCATCGTGATCACCGCCACCGACTCGCCCTACAAGACGCTCAAAGACGTGGTGGATGCCGCCCGCAAAGACCCACAGGCCATCATGTATGGCTCGTCGGGCAATGGCTCGCCCCTGCATTTGGCAGGCGAGCTGTTCCTGTCGATTGCCAAGGTCAACATGACCCACATCCCCTACAAGGGTGGTAACGCACACATCATCGATTTGATCGGTGGCCGCGTGCCGGTGATTTTCGACACCGCCACCAACTCCATGCCCCTGCTGCGCGGCGGCAAGGTGCGTGCGCTGGCCGTGGGCAGTGCCAAGCGCCTGCCCGATCTGCCGGATGTGCCCACCCTGGCCGAGCTGGGCTACCCACAGTTCGAGTTCTCGGCCTGGTACGCCCTGTTTGCGCCCGCCAAGACCCCTGCCGACGTGAGCGCCAAGCTCTCTGCCGCGCTGGCCAAAACCCTCAAGCTGCCTGAAGTGGCCAGCAAGCTGGGCGAGCTGGGTGTGTCGGTGGGCAATGGCAACGCCAACGAGCTGCGCTCCTTCTTGCCCGCGGAATACCAGCGCGTGGGCAACCTGATCAAGACCGCCAAGATCAAGGCCGACTGACGACCACGCCCTCCCGGCCCCTCAACACCGGGAGGGACCGCCTGCGGCAACGCAGGCCATCAAGACACCCCCTTGCCCCTTTGGAGACCCCCATGCCCGACGGCCTGCTGCAACAGCACCCCGATGACGCCACCCGCCAGGTGGCCGACCTGCCCTCTCCCCGCGTTCAGGCCCACGCTGCCAATTTGATGGTGCTGGGCGATGGCGCCCTGGCCTGCGTGTGGTTTGGCGGCTCGATGGAGGGGCGCTCGGACATTTCGGTCTTCATGTCGCGCCTAGCACCCGGCGCCCAGCAATGGTCCGAGCCCGTGCAGCTGTCGCACGACACGGAGCGGTCTGAGCAAAACCCCATCCTCTTCCCAGCGCCCGATGGCACGCTGTGGCTGCTGCACACCGCCCAGCTCTCGGGCCACCAGAACACTGCCGTGGTGCGCGTGCGCCGCTCTGCCGACCACGGCCAGACCTGGTCGGCCACCGAGACCCTGGCCGATGCTCCCGCAGGCACTTTTGTGCGCCAGCCCATCCATGTGCACCACGATGGCAGCTGGCTGCTGCCCGTGTTTTATTGCCGCGCTGAAGCAGGCCAGCCCTGGGATGGCAGCCATGACGACAGCGGCGTGCTGCGCTCCACCGACCAGGGCCGCACCTGGCAGCGCATCAGCGTGCCCGGCAGCCTGGGCTGTGTGCACATGAACATCGTGCCTTCGGCCAATGGCCAAAGCCTGCTGGCGTTCTTTCGTAGCCGCTGGGCCGACCACATCTACCGCACCCAAAGCGACGATGGCGGCCTGACCTGGCAAACGCCCCAGCCCACCGTGCTGCCCAACAACAACTCGTCGGTGCAGGCGCTGCGCCTGGCCGACGGGCGCCTGGTCATGATCTTCAACGCCAGCAGCGCCGCCAACGCCACCGAGCGACGCGAGTCGCTGTACGACGAGCTGGAAGACACCGGCGAAGGCGCCCAGGGTGCCACCGTGGCCGCCCCCGCTGCCCGCAAGGCCTTCTGGGGCGCACCGCGCGCACCCATGACGCTGGCGCTGTCGGCCGACGACGGCCTGACCTGGCCCTGGCAGCGCAACCTGGAAGTGGGCGACGGCTGGTGCATGAGCAACGACTCCGAGCAAGACCGCAACCGCGAGTACTCCTACCCCTCGCTGCGCCAGGACGCCGATGGCACGCTGCACCTGGCCTACACCGTGTTCCGTCAGCACATCCGCCACGTGCGCCTGCAGCCCGACTGGGCTACACAACAACCCTGAAACTGTTGCTTGGGCTTGAACTCACTTGAACCGTTCACGCTGAGCTTGTCGAAGCACTGCGCAAGGCCTCGACAAGCTCAGCCTGAACGGATATTTCAAGCGCAAAGAGGCCGAATCGACAGCATGAACCCAACACCCACCACATGAGCCCAAACCCCTTTCACGTCCTCGTTACCGCCGCGCACTGGGCGGCTGAAGCCCAGGCGCTGGTGCATGCCGCAGGCGGCCAGATCCACTTCATGGCCGAACCCATCACCGAAGACCACCTGATCGCACGGCTGGCCGAGACCGGCGCCCAGGTGCTGTTGGTGCGTGGCATCAAGCCCGTGAGCGAGCGGGTGCTGCAGGCATCCCCCGCCCTGCGCCTGGTGGCCAAGAACGGCGCCGGGGTGGATGGCATTGACCTGGACGCCGCCCGCGCACGCGGCGTGGCCGTGGCCGTGGCCCCTGGTGCCAACGCCCGCGCCGTGGCCGAGCATGCGGTGGCGCTGATGCTGGCCCTGACGCGCCAGCTGCCGCTGCTGGACCGCATGGTGCGCGCGGGCCAGTGGGCCCCCAGCACCTGGCAGGGGCGCGATTTTCGCGATGCCACGGTGGGCATCATTGGCTACGGCGCCATTGGCAAAGGCACGGCGCAACTGGCCGCCGCGCTGGGTGCGCGCGTGCTGGTGCTGCGCCCCCACGGCCAGGCCGATGGCTTTGCAACCGAGCCCGACCTGCACCAGTTTCTGCCCCAGGTGAACATCCTGAGCCTGCACTGCCCGCTGACCGACAGCACACGCAACCTGATAGGCGCTGCAGAGCTTGCATTGCTGCCCGAGGGCAGCATCCTCATCAACACGGCGCGCGGCCCGGTGGTGAACGAAGCCGCGTTGATCAATGCCCTGCAAACCGGCCACCTCGAAGGCGCAGGCCTAGACACGTTCGACACCGAGCCCCTGCCCGCTGGCCACCCGCTGGCCCAATTGCCCAACGCCTTGCTAACGCCGCATGTGGCCGGCGTGACCCAAGGGGCATCGCTGAGGGTGTCCACCATCACCGCCCAAAACATCGTGGACCACCTCACCGGCCCAGGCGCGCCCGCGCAGCACCGGGTGGCGTGACAATCCCAAGAGCAAAGACCCAACCCCTTCCGAGCCACCCGCACTGACTGCACAGGCTCCAAGCCCCTTTCATCCCACGCACCATGCCAGCCCACAACCCCTTCAAAACCGCCCTGGCCGAGCGCCGCCCGCAAATTGGCCTGTGGCTGTCGATGGCCGACCCGTACCTGGCCGAAGCCGCTGCCACCACGGGCTACGACTGGCTGTTGATTGACGGCGAGCACGCCCCCAACGACCTGCGCAGCACCATGGGAGCGCTGCAGGCGGTGGCCTCGCACCCCTCGCACCCCATCGTGCGGCTGGTGGAAGGCAACACCGCGCTCATCAAGCAAATGCTGGACATCGGCGTCAAAACCCTGCTGGTGCCCATGGTGGACACGGCAGAGCAAGCGCGCGGCATTGTGGCCGCCACGCAGTACCCGCCGCTGGGCATTCGCGGCGTGGGTAGTGCGGTGGGGCGCTCGTCGATGTGGAGCAGCCGCAGCGACTACCTCTCGATTGCCGACGACGAAGTCTGCCTGCTGGTGCAGGCCGAAACCGTGACCGCCCTCACCAACCTGCAGGCCATTTGCGCGGTGGACGGGGTGCACGGCGTATTCATCGGCCCGGCCGACCTGGCTGCATCGATGGGCCACCGAGGCAACCCTGGCCACCCCGAGGTGCAGGCCGCCATCGAGGGCGCCATGAAGACCATCATCGCCAGCGGCAAGGCCGCCGGCACCCTCACCTCGGACCCCGTGCTGGCCCAGCGCTACCTGGACCTGGGCTGCACCTTTGTGGCCGTGGGGGTGGATGTGCTGATGTTTGCCAATGCAGCACGCAAGCTGCGCGGGCAGTTTGCTGGGGCCCAGGCTGCGGCAGCACCGGCCAAGCCCAGCGCAGGGTATTGAAGGATTGGCAAGCCCTCAGGCGAGTCATTAGAAGAAAATGGCCTCTAGCGCTTATTCAGCAAGCGCAAGCAGCTATCAAAATATGAGCAATTAGCTGCACACAAGGCACATCGGGCCTCCACAAGCGGCTCACACAAGAAAAAAGGCTCCTGGAACCCAGGAGCCTTTTTACGTGGGGCGTGAACGCCCGTATCAGCTGCCAGCCACCTTCATGCGGTTGACCAGGATGGAGCCCACCGTCTTGGCGCCGTAGTTGTAGGCATCGGCGCCCACGGCTTCAATGCCCTTGAGCATGTCCTTGAGGTTGCCTGCAATGGTGATCTCGTGCACGGGGAAGGCGATCTTGCCGTTTTCCACCCAAAAGCCGCTCGCGCCGCGTGAATAGTCGCCCGTCACGTAGTTGACGCCCTGGCCCATCAGCTCGACCACAAACAGGCCCGTGCCCAGTTTTTGCAGCATGGCGTCAAGGTTGTCGCTGGCTTGCGTGAGGCGCGAGGTCATCAGCAGGTTGTGCGAGCCACCGGCGTTGCCCGTGGTCTTCATGCCCAGCTTGCGGGCCGAATAGCTGGAGAGGAAATAGCCCTCCACCCGCCCGCCCTTGACCACCTTGCGCGGAGCCACGCGCACGCCCTCTTCGTCAAACGGCGAGCTGCCCTTGCCGCCCATCACAAACGGGTCTTCCAGGATGTCGATATGCTTGGGGAAGACCATCTTGCCCAGCGAGTCGAGCAAGAAACTGCTCTTGCGGTACAGCGAGCCACCGCTGACAGCTTGCACAAACCCGCCCAGCAGGCCTGCGGCCAGGGTTGATTCAAACAGCACGGGGCATTGGGTGGTGGGGATCTTGCGGCTGCCCAGGCGGCTCAGGGCGCGCTGCGCGGCGTAGCGGCCCACGGCCTCGGGCGAGGCCAGGTCGGCCGCGTTGCGCATGGAGCTGTACCAGGCATCGCGCTGCATCTCGCCGTTCTTGCCTGGCAGCGATGCGATGGGAGCGACCGAGAAGCTGTGGCGTGAGCTGGCATAGCCACCACGAAAACCGCGCGTGTGGGCGCTGAAGAAATGGCTTTGCTGGGCCGACACGCCCGCGCCTTCGCTGTTGGTGATGCGGCGGTGCGTCTTGAGCGCGGCAGCCTCGCAGGCCTTGGCCATCTCGGCGGCGGCTTCGCTGGTGATGGCCCAAGGGTGGAACAAATCCAGGTCACGATGCGTATCGGGCGGGGCGATGTCTGCCGCATCGGGCAAACCAGCCACAGGGTCTTCGGCCGTGAAGCGGGCGATGTCATAAGCGGCCTGCACGGTCTGCTCGATCGCCTTGGTCGAAAAATCGGAGGTGCTGGCGTTGCCACGGCGGTGGCCGAGGTAGACCGTCACGCCCAGTGACTTGTCGCGGTTGCGCTCCACGTTCTCCAGCTCGCCCTTGCGCACGCTGACCGAGAGGCCGCAGCCTTCAGACGCCTCGGCCCCCGCATCGGTGGCGCCCAGCTTCTTGGCGTGGGCCAGGGCCCGGTCTACCAGCTCTTCAAAAAACGGGCGGCTGTAGCTGAAACCGCTGGCGGGTGCGTGGGAGGAGGCGGAAGCCTTGGCAACGGCCGGGGCGCTTTTCGCGCGGGTAGAAGGTTTATTCATAGCGGCGGCTATGATACTTGCCACTGTGGCGCACTCGCTGCCACCTCTCTCTTTGCCCCCACCCATGTCACGCAAACCCAAAAAAGGCTACTTTGTGCGAGGTCAATTCGTTGCCGAAGGCAGCGAAATGGACATCCAGCTCAAGGCCGAACTCAAAGGCACGCCCGATGCCAGCCGCACCGATCTCAAACGCGAAAGCGACGAACTGCAAGACCTGGGCAAAGAACTGCTGAGCCTGCGCTCGGACCTGTTTGATGCTGTGGGCCTGCCCGACAAGCTGGTGGATGCCCTGGCCGAGGCCAAGCGCATCACCAACTTTGAAGGCAAGCGCCGCCAGATGCAGTACGTGGGCAAGCTCATGCGCAAGCTGGAGCCCGAGGTGGTGCAGGCCGCGCGCACCGCGCTGGAAGAACAGCACAAGGGTTCGGCCTCAGAAAAACTGCAGCTGCACCTGGCCGAGCAGTGGCGCGACCGCCTAATTGTTGACGACGCCACCCTGCCCCTGTGGATGGACGAACACCCCACCACCGACACGCAGCAGCTGCGCGCCCTGATCCGCCAGGCCCGCAAGGATGCACCGCCCGCCGACAAGGCCGCGGTGTCGCAAGGCCTGGCGCCGCGCAAGGGCCGAGCCTACCGCGAGCTGTTCCAGCTGGTGCGCGAGCACCTGGGCGGCACCGGGCTGGAGCGCGAAGATGCGGCCGACACCGGGGCTGACGGCGATGAGTGAAGCAGCGAACCCTGGCCATGACGCCGTAAAAATCGGCATCGTCTCCATCAGCGACCGTGCCAGCACGGGTGTGTATGAAGACAAGGGCCTGCCCACCTTGCAAGACTGGCTGGGGCGCGCACTGCGCAACCCCGTCCACTTCGAGGCCCGCCTTATCCCCGACGAGCAGGACACCATCAGCGCCACGCTGATCGAACTGGTGGATGCCGGCTGCAGCCTGGTGCTGACCACCGGCGGCACGGGCCCTGCGCTGCGCGATGTGACCCCTGAGGCCACCCTGGCCGTGGCCCACAAGGAAATGCCGGGCTTTGGTGAGCAGATGCGCCAGATCAGCCTGAAATTTGTGCCCACGGCCATCCTCTCGCGCCAGGTGGCGGTGGTGCGGGGCCAAAGCCTCATCATCAACCTGCCCGGCCAGCCCAAGGCGATTGCCGAGACACTGGAAGGCCTCAAGGACGCCGACGGCCAACAGATCGTGCCGGGCATCTTTGCCGCCGTTCCGTACTGCATTGACCTGATTGGCGGCCCCTACATGGAAACGCGGGACGAAGTCTGCAAAGCCTTTCGCCCTAAAAACGCCCAACGCCCCCAGACTGCCTGAAGGGCCGCAGCCCGGCGCACTGCAAGCCCGGGCATGCGCCTTGAGTACCTGTTGACCGAATGACCGCCGCCCTCCCCCTTCCCTCGAACGACGAACGCCGCAATCACGAACGGCGCATCCTGCGGGTGCAGGCCGAGTTGCTCATCGCAGGCCGCGCACCCATGGCCGTGCGAACCATGGACATCAGCGAAGGTGGGATCAGCGTGCTCTGCCCCGTCAACCTGCCTGCGCGCACCGAGTGCACGGTGCGGGTGTCGCTGCCCATCCCACCCACAGGCCGCAAACCCGTAGAGTTGCGCGCCGTGGTGCGCTACAGCATATTGAGCAGCAGCGGTGGAGGGTTTCAGCTGGGGATGAGCGTGCCCATGACCGATGAATCCACCCGCGCGGCCATCACGCTGTACATCAAGAACTGAAGCAGCGGCCCTGGCCTGGCACTGCAGGGCCATCCGCTGCGCGGGCACGGGGTAGCACCCCGGCAGCGTTACTTGCCCACCAGCTCGGTAAGCTTGCCCGCCTCAAACTGCTCTTTGAGGGCCGCATCGCAAGGCACGCAGTCTTGCGTCTTCTGCATGGCCGACAGCTTCTCAATCGCCTGCCAAAGCAAGGCGATCTGGTGCTCTTGTGACGACGCGTTGTCGATCAGCCCACGCATGGCCTGCGACAGCGGGTCGTCCTCCTGCGTGATGCCGTAGGCCGTGAACTTGCGCTGCTGCTGAGGTTCGGTCACATCGGCGCTTTGGCCTTCTTTGGACGGGATGATGCGCGCCGGAATACCCACCGCCGTGGCGCCAGCAGGCACGGGCTTGATGACCACGGCGTTGCTGCCGATCTTGGCGCCATCGCCCACCTCAAAGCCACCCAGCACCTTGGCCCCCGCGCTCACCACCACGTCTTTGCCCAGCGTGGGGTGGCGCTTGGCGCCTTTGTACAGCGAGGTACCACCCAGCGTCACACCCTGGTAGATGGTGCAGCCGTCGCCAATCTCGGCCGTCTCACCCACCACCACACCCATGGCATGGTCGAAGAACACGCGCTCGCCAAGCTTGGCGCCGGGGTGGATCTCAATGCCCGTGAACCAGCGCGCAAAGTGCGAGATGAAACGCCCCAGCCACTTGAGCCCGTGCCCCCAGCACCAGTGCGCAGGCCGGTGCAACCACACGGCGTGCAGGCCGGGGTAACAGGTGATGACCTCCCAGGTACTGCGCGCTGCAGGGTCACGGTCAAGGATGCACTGGATGTCGGAGCGCAGGCGGGCAAACATGTTGGGCTTGTTTTTGGAATATGGAAATGCAGTCTAGCGCTTTGCCTGGGCGGCTTCGAGCATGGCTTTGGCGACACCACGCAGGATGTGGATTTCTTCGGGGCTGAGTTGCGCACGGTTGAAAAGCTGGTTCAGGCGGGGCATGAGCTTCTTGGGCGCAGCGGGGTCCAGAAAGCCGATGCCCGTCAGTGCCTGCTCCCAGTGGGCCAGCATGCCCGCCACCTGGGCCGCGTCGGCTTGCACGCGGGCAGGCGTCGCGTCTTGCACCGCAAAGCCGCCCAGCGCCTGGCGCCAATCGTAGGCAATGACCTGGATGGCTGCGCCCAGATTGAGCGAGCCAAAGCCCGGATTGGTGGGGATGGAGAGCGCCGCATGGCAGCGGTACACGTCTTCGTTGGTCATGCCAAAGCGCTCGGAGCCAAACAGGAACGCCACGCCGGTGTGCCCACCCGCTGGCGCCGGGCTGCCGCCGTCGGCCTCACCAGCCACTGCGCTTGAAGCATTTTCAGGCTGCAAGGCTTGTGCATCCAGCGCAAGGCGCTCTTGTTTCAATAGCATCTCAAAGTGCGCACGGGGCTCCACCGTGGGGGGGCCAAAGTCGCGCGGGGTCATGGCGGTGGCGCACAGGTGGCTGATGCCCTCCAGGGCTTCATCCAGCGTCGCCACGATGCGCGCCTTCTCCAGCACATCCAGTGCACCGCTGGCGCGCTGGATGGTTTCTTCCTTGCGCAGCACATTGGGCCAGCGCGGCGCCACCAGCACCAGGTCGTCAAAACCCATGACTTTCATGGCGCGGGCGGCGGCGCCCACATTGCCAGCATGGCTGGTGTTGATCAGGACAAAACGGGTCTTCATGAACGGGCTGCTAGGTAAAAATCCGGCGGTGCAGTTAAAATAGAAGGCTTATTGTCGCTGCCCGCATCGCCCGGCTGCGATCACCGCTCATGATCCGCAAGACATTTGCATCGCGCAACGCGATCCGAAGCCTTGCTCACCACCACAATCTATGTCGTCAAATCTGCACCCCATGCTCAACGTGGCCATCAAGGCTGCACGCGCCGCCGGCGCCATCATCAACCGCGCGGCCCTGGACGTGGAATCCGTGCGTATCTCGCAAAAGCAGATCAACGACTTTGTGACCGAAGTGGATCATGCGTCCGAGAAAATCATCATCGAAACCCTGCTCACGGCCTACCCTGGCCACGGCATCCTGGCCGAAGAGTCGGGCAAAGAGTACGGCGCCAAAGATTCGGACTTCGTCTGGGTGATTGACCCGCTGGACGGCACCACCAACTTCATCCATGGCTTTCCTGTGTACTGCGTGAGCATTGCGCTCACCGTCAAGGGCAAGGTCGAGCAAGCCGTGGTGTACGACCCCACCCGCAACGACCTGTTCACCGCTACCAAGGGCCGTGGCGCCTACCTGAACGAGCGCCGCATCCGCGTGAGCAAGCGCACCCAGCTCAAGGACTGCCTGATCTCCACCGGCTTCCCCTTCCGCCCGGGCGACAACTTCAAGAGCTACATGAACATGATGGCCGACGTGATGCAACGCACGGCTGGCCTGCGTCGCCCCGGCGCTGCCGCGCTCGACCTGGCTTACGTGGCTGCGGGCTTTACCGATGGATTCTTTGAAACCGGCCTGTCGATCTGGGACGTGGCTGCAGGCTCGCTGCTGGTGACCGAAGCCGGTGGCCTGATCGGCAACTTCACGGGCGAAGCCGACTTCATGGAACAGCGCGAATGCATGGCGGGCAACCCACGCATCTACGGCCAGCTCGTTCCCATCCTGGGCAAATACAGCAAGTTTGCAGGCGCAGGCGACAAGGCCGCTGTGCGCCAGGCTGCAGAGGAAGAAACGGCAGACGCGGCAACTCCAGCGAGCGAAACAGCCGCGCCAAGCGATGCATCGGCCACAGGCGACGCACCCTTCTGATCGCCAGCCCAGGCTGCTGCGCGGTTAACTCCGTGCAGCAAGCCCCAAGGCATCGCAAGACTGCACCACACGGGCCCTTCAGGGGCCCGTTGTTCATTCAGGATCGGGGTACTTGAGTGCGATGCTGCGGAAGTCTTCCGCAATGTCCACAAAGGCATCCACCATGTCCGGGTCAAAGTGGGTGCCCTTGCCCTTGAGGATGGTGCTGCAGGCCTGCTCGTGCGAGAAGGCCACCTTGTACACGCGCTTGTTGATGAGCGCGTCGTACACATCGGCCACCGCCATGAGCCGGGCCGACACCGGAATATCCTCGCCCGCCAGCCCCAGCGGGTAGCCGCTGCCGTCCCACTTTTCCTGGTGGCTGTAGGCAATTTCCTTGGACACGCTCAAAAACGCCACCCGCATGCCCAGCCGCCGCTCGGCGTCTTCGATCGCGTTGCGCCCCAGGGTGGTGTGGGTCTTCATGACCTCAAACTCGTCCACCGTGAGCTTGCCAGGCTTGAGCAAGATACTGTCCGGGATGCCGATCTTGCCAATGTCGTGCAGCGGTGCCGATTTGTAGAGCAGCTCGATCATGCGCTCGGTCAGCACCGACTCAAAGCGCGGATGGTTGCGCAAGCGCTCGGCCAACGTTTTCACATACAGCTGGGTGCGGCGGATGTGGTTGCCGGTTTCGTTGTCGCGCGTCTCCGCCAGCGACGTCATGGCCATGATGGTCACGTCCTGGATGGCCTGCACCTCCAGGGTGCGCAAAGCCACTTCGCGCTCCAGGTAGGCGCTTTTGTCGCGCAAAAAATCGGCCGTGGCCTTCAGCGCAAGATGGGTGTTGACGCGGGCCAGCAAAATGGGCGGGCTGATGGGCTTGGTGATGTAGTCCACAGCCCCCAGGGCCAGGCCCATGCGCTCATCGTCGGGGTCTGAGCGGGCGGTCAGAAAAATCACCGGGATGTCTCGGGTGGCCGCATTGGCCTTGAGGCGACGGCACACCTCGTAGCCATCGACCTCGGGCATCATGATGTCCAGCAGCACCAAGTCCGGAGGCGTGCCCGACAGCGCAATCTTGAGGGCCTTCTCGCCGTTGTTGGCCACCTTCACCATGAAGTGATCGCGCAGCAAGGTCCCCATGAGCGTGAGGTTCTCGGGCGTGTCGTCCACCACCAGCACGGTGGCGATGTGCTTGTCCACCAGGGTGGACGAATTCACGACAAAGGGCGCTTGTTCCATGGGCATTCCTGCGAAGTACACCGTTCAGAGATCCTGGCCACCAATGGGGCGATCCTGGGGATCACCCTCCCGCCGCTCGGGCATCTGCTCCAGGGCCAGTTCGAAATCAAAGTTGCGAACCTGCGTCTGCACCACCGCAAAGCTTTCGCCCAGCACGGCTTGAAGCATAGTTGCATTGTGTTGCAAAAACTCGGTGGCCGCCGGGTCATCGCGCTCCAGCAGTTGACGCAACTGCGCCAAGGCGTCTTCGGGCGAGGCCACGGCCACCTCTGGGGTAGGCACTGGCGCCACAGGCACGGGCGAGACCTGCGCCAGCTCAGACTGCCGCACCCATGCTTGCAAGCCTGCCACCAACGGCTCCATGGACGCCGCCAGCGCACCCAGCAGCGGAATCAACTGGGGGGTCGAACGGTCCACCAGCGGGTTGCGCAGAGCCTGCTCCAACGCATGCGCGTGCTCTGAGGCTTCCTGCGCCCCGATGTTGGCCGCCACCGAGCGCAGCGTGTGCGCCAGCCGTTCGGCCAGCGCACGGTCGTCGCCCGCAATGGCCGCATCGATCTGAGACACCACCGACGACTGCGCCTGCACAAAGCGGGTCAGCATGTCGGCATACAGCGCAGGCTTGCCCAGGGCGCGCTGCAACCCCAGGGTGGTGTTGAGCCCCAGCACCACCGGCGGCCACCCCACCAGGCGGGGCACCGGCGCGGCAGGCACCACCAGGGGCTGCGACAGCGCGGGCGCCGGCACAGCCTGCGCCCCAAGGCCGGGGCGCGGACGGATCCAGCGCGACAGCGCGGCCCACAGCGCGGCTGGCTCAATGGGTTTGGCCACATGATCGTTCATGCCCGCAGCAAAGCAACGTTGCCGGTCGGACTCCATGGCGTTGGCCGTCATGGCGATGATGGGCAGATCACGGTAACGCGGGTCCTGGCGCAGTTGCCGGGTGGCGGTTTCCCCGTCCATCACGGGCATCTGCATGTCCATCAGCACGGCGTCGTAGCTGGCTTGCTCCAGTTGGTCCAAGGCCATCTTGCCGTTGTCCGCCACATCCACCACAAAGCCCGCGTCGCGCAGCAACTCCACAGCAACAATCTGGTTGAGTTCGTTGTCCTCCACCAGCAGCACGCGGGCGCCGCGCACAGCCAGGGGCAACACCTCCACCGCCGGTGCCACGGCAGGTACGCGCAGGTGGCTTGCGCCGTCCAGGGGCTGCATCAAGGTGTCAAACAACAGCGAAGCATTGACGGGCTTGATCAACACCGTCTCGATGCCCTCGGCGCGTGCTGCACGCATCACATCCTCGCGGCCATAGGCCGTGACCATGAGCATCTGCGGCACCTGGGGCATGCCCAGGCTGCGGATGTGCCTGGCCAGCTCAACACCGTCCATGCCCGGCATGTGCCAGTCCAGCAGCAGCAGGCCATAGGGGCGCTGCTTGTCCATGGATTCGCGCAGCGTCTGCAAGGCCTCCAGGCCCGAGTACACCTGGTCCACCTCAAAGCCCATGGCCATCAACATGTCAGACAGCACGGTGGCCGCAGTGTGGTTGTCGTCCACCACCAGCACGCGCCGCCCGCGCAGGTCGGCCGGGGGCTGCAGCACCCGTGCAGGCGCACCCCGCTCCAGCGGCAGCGTGATCCAGAAGGTGGAACCCCGCCCAAACTCGCTGCGCACCCCCACCTCGCCCCCCATCAGCTCCGCCAGGCTCTTGCAGATGGCCAGCCCCAGCCCCGTGCCGCCGTAGCGGCGCGTGGTGGAGGTGTCGGCCTGCTGAAAGCTCTGGAACAGGCGCGCAATCTGCTCCGGCGTCAGCCCGATGCCGGTGTCGCGCACCTCAAATCTGAGCATGACGCGCTGGGCACTTTGCTCCAGCAAGCGCACCACAATGCTGATCTCGCCCTTGTCGGTGAACTTGATGGCGTTGTTGGCGTAATTGATGAGGATCTGCCCCAATCTCAACGCATCCCCCACCAGATTGGGCGGCACATCGCTGGCCACATCGCACACCAACTCCAGGCCCTTGACGCCCGCCTTGTAGCCCACCACATCGGCCACGCTCTCGAGCAGGCGATCGAGCACAAAGGGCTGCTTTTCCACCGACAGCTTGCCCGCCTCGATCTTTGAAAAATCCAGGATGTCGTTGATGACCCCCAGCAGGTGTTGGCCGGCCTGCTGGATCTTGCTCACATAGTCGTGCTGGCGCGGGTTCAGGCCCGATTTGAGTGCCAGGTGCGACATGCCGATGATGGCGTTCATCGGGGTGCGGATTTCATGGCTCATGTTGGCCAGAAAATTGGACTTGAGCGCCGTCGACTCCTCGGCCAGGTCTTTGGCGCGCAGCAGGCTTTGCTCTGCCAGCTTGCGCTCGGTGATGTCGACAAACGTCCCGATCGCACCGCCCGCAGACCCGTCCGGTCTCAAAAAGCCGTGCAGCCAGAACAGGGTGTGGTGCATCTGGCCATCGGCATAAGGCAGGTCCACCTCTTTGTGCACCGCCCGCACGCCGTCCAAGGCCTGCGCAGCATCCTGGTCAAACTGCGAGCGCAACTCATCGGGCAAAAAGCCCAGGTCGTAAACGGTTTTGCCGATGAATTCGGCGCGCTGCACACCAAACGCCTGCTCATAGGCGCGGTTGAAGCCGATGTAGCGGCCATCGGCCCCTTTGTAGAACAAGGGCACGGGGATGGCGTCGATCAACGCCTGCTGGAAGTCCAGCTGCGCAGCCACCTGGGCCTCCAACTGCTTTTGGTCGTGGATATCGACATTCACGCCCACCACGCGCACGGCGCGCCCCTGGTCATCGCGGAAGATGCGGGCGGCCTCCAGGAACCAGCGCACCTCCCCGTCGGGCCGCACGATGCGCCAGGAGTCACGCAAATGGTCTTGCGTGCCATGGATGCTGGCATCGAAGTATTCGCGGGCGCGGTCACGGTCCTGCGGGTGCAGGCAGGCCAGCCAATCCTCGCGCGACTGGGGCTGCGAGTCGGGGGCAAAGCCCATCATTACCGCCAGCTTGGAAGACCACAGGATGCGGCCACTGACCAAGTCCACGTCAAAGACACCGATCTTGCCAGCCTCCTGCGCCAGCTCCAGCCGCTCATGGATTTCGCGCAGCGCCACCTCGGCCTGGCGCGCCTCGGTCACGTCCTCGATCACCCACAGCGAGGCATTGGCAAACCCCTCCATCTGCAGCCTACGCCCCGACAGCCGCGCATGGAAGCTGCTGCCATCGGGCCGGTACAACAAGGCCGTCTCACGCACCGCCTCATCGGGCTCCAGCCCCGGCATACCCTTGGCACGGAAGGCCTCATAGGGCGCATCGCCACCAAACAAAAACGCCGCATAGCGACCCAGCAGCTGCGACGAGGTTTCGCCCATGAGGGCCACAAACGCGGGGTTGAACTGGCGCAGCTGCCCATCGCAAATCAGCACGATGGGCGGGGCATTGTCAAAAATGGCGGTTTGCTGCTCCAGCAGCTCATTGAGCAGGCGCTCGCGGCGCTGCAACTCGGCCTGCGAGCGCATGCGCTCCGACACCTCTTCGTGCAGGCCCACGATCGCAATGCGCTTGCCCCGCGCATCGAACACGGGCGACAAGGTCGCCTCGTCGTGGTAGATGCTGCCGTCCCGGCGCTGGTTGACAAAATTGCCTTGCCAGGACTGCCCCGAGAGCAACGTGGCCCACATGGACTGGTAGGTTGCGGCGGGCGTCTGGCCGCTGGCCACGATCGACGGCTTGCCCCCTCGCACCTCCTCCAGCGTGTAGCCGGTGTTGCGCTCGTACTGGGGGTTGACCCATTCAATGCGCCCATCGCCATCGGTGATCACCACCGCCACCGGGCTGCTCTCCAGCGCGGCCCCCAGCACCCTGAAGCGCTCCAGCGCAGCCGCCACCTGCGCGCGGCTGCGCAGCAAATCCAGCAGCAGCCAGCCCAGCAGCGCAAACAGCACAAACGCCACGGCCCCCACCTGCAAGCGCTGCGACCAGGGCATCAAAGCACTCACATCGTCCAGCAGCACCAGTTGCCACTGCCCACCCGGGTCGTGTAGATCGATGCTGCGGTGCCCTATGGCATGGGGCACCCCGTTGAGCACAACCTGCGTTGCCTCGGGGCTGAAGGGCAACGCCGAGGCCACACCCTTGTCAAAATGCCGCCCAAACTGCCGCGACGCGCGGATGCTGTCGATGCGGGCCTGCGTGAGGGGTGGCGCCACGGCAAACAGCCACTCGGGTCGCGTGGACGAAAACGCCACGCCCTGCGGCGACAGCAGCAAAGCGGGCATGCCGATGCGCGCCAGCAGGCTGTCAAACGACTCAAAACCCACCTTGAACATCACCACGCCGATGATGGAGCCCGAGGGCGAGTCCATCTCGTACAGCGGGGCGGCGTAATACAGACCACGCTCTTGCGTGTTGGAGCCAATGGCCGGGTACACGCTCACCCCACCCTGGATGGCTTGCTGGAAGTACGGGCGGTAGGCCAGGTTGATGCCGGTGGAGCGTGGCCCGGCGGTCTCATGGGCCACCACCGTGCCATCGGCGGACATCACATACACCCCGTGCACCAAAAACCGCTCGCGGGCCACGCTCAGGCGGGCGAGAGCTGGTGGATAGTCTGGCGCAAGCACGCCCCGGGCCATGTCCTTGAGCAAAGGCTCGCTCAGTCCCAGCAGCGACACGGCCCCCAACATGCCCGAGCCCATGGCCTGCGTGTTGAGCAAATCGGCAGCCTGCTGCAGTTTTTCCTGGCGGTCTTCGCTGCGGTCTACCCCACGCCAGTAGGCAAACAGATCCACCGTAAGCCAGGCCGCCAGCAACGCGGCCACGGCCACCACGGCCAAACCCCTGAGACCCCGGGCGTTGCGGTCCAAAACCTTGTCCACAAACACCCCCACGCCGCCACCTGCCCGCTTCATGCCCAGCACAACGCAGCACCCCGGCTGCGCACCCCACGGTCTGACCCAAATGACTTATCGCGCATCACTCACTCCCTAAAGACTGAACGCACCCACGCGCTATCGATTGAGATATTTCGCCGCTGAATGGGCCCTGCCAGCGCGCCCGTAGCACCCCGCTTGCGCCAAGTGGCGCTGCCGCCTCACGCGCTCGCCACCACGGCGCTACTGGTGCGGGTACAAAAACGCATCCATCTCTTCAACAGGCACAGGCCTGCCAAACAGATACCCCTGGAACCCCTCGCACCCGTGCAGCCTCAAAAACCCCAGCTGCCCCGCCGTCTCCACCCCCTCGGCCACCACCTCCAGGTCCAGGCTCTTGGCCAGCGCCAGGATCGTCCTCACAATCGCCGCGTCGTTCGGGTCGCTCAGCACGTCCCTCACAAAGCTCTGGTCTATCTTCACCTGGTCCAGCGGCAGCCGCTTGAGGTAGCTCAAGCTCGAGTACCCCGTGCCAAAGTCGTCCAGCGCAAAGCCCACCCCTTCTTTCTTGAGTTGCTCCATGCGCTCTATCGTGTCTTCGATGTCTCCCAGCAGCAGGCTTTCCGTGAGTTCGAGTTTGAGTCGGTGCGGGTCGGCCTGGCAGTCTTTCAGGGTACCCAGCACTTGGGCCACGAAGCCTGCTTGTCTGAATTGCCGGGCGCTGACGTTCACGGACAGGGTCAGGTGCGCTGTGGCCGGGTTTTGCGCCCAGGCGGCCAGTTGGCTGCAGGCGGTGTGCAGTACGGTTTGCCCCAGCGGCAGGATGAGGCCGGTTTGCTCTGCCAGGGGGATGAAGTCTGCCGGGCTGATCATGCCGCGCTGGGGGTGGCGCCAGCGTGCCAGGGCTTCTGCCCCCACGAGTTTGCCGTCGTGGTCCACCACGGGTTGGTAGTGCACCATGAGTTCGCCCCGTGCCAGGCCTTGGCGCAGGTCGGCTTCCAGGTTGGAGCGGGCGTTCACCGCCGCTTGCATGTCGGGGTCAAAGAAGCGTTGGGTGTTGCGTCCTGCGGCTTTGGCCTGGTACATGGCCAGGTCTGCGCGTTTGAGCAGTTCGTCGACCGTCAGGCGTTGTTCTCCGTACAGGGTGATGCCGATGCTGGGGGTGCTGTAGTGTTGGCCTCCGTCCAGCGCGAAGGGTTCGTTCAGGCTGGCCAGGAGTTTGTCGGCGACGATTTCTGCCTGGGTGGCGGCTTCGTGCAGGTCGGCGCTGAGGTTTTCCAGCATGACGACGAATTCGTCGCCCCCGAAGCGTGAGACGGTGTCGGCTTCGCGCACGCTGCCCACCAATCGGGCGGCCACTTGCGACAAAAGCTGGTCGCCCATGTCGTGGCCCAGGGTGTCGTTCAAGTCTTTGAAGTTATCCAGGTCGATGAACAGCAGCGCGCCTTGGGCTTTGGTGCGCTGGCCTGCGGCGATGGAGCGTTGCAGCCGGTCCAGCAGCAGGCGCCGGTTGGGCAGGCCTGTCAGGGCGTCGTAGAACGCCAGGCGCTCTATCTCTTGCTCTGCTCTCTTGCGGTCTGTGATGTCCATGGTGAAGCCATGCGACAGCACCGTGCCATCAGGCTCCTTGTGGGGTACGGCGCTGGTCATGTGCCAGCGCACATCGCCCTCGGGCATGTTGACGCGGTATTCGCACTGCCAGGGCACCATGCGGCGCACCGACACCAGGGCCGAGCGGCGCAGCTGTGGCGCATCCTCAGGCACCACATGCTTGAGCAGCAGGCCATGGTCCCGCGCCACATCGCTGGGGGTGACACCCAGAAACTGGCGCACGGCATCGCTGATGTACTGCACGCTGGCCGTGGAGCCATCGGCATGCAGCCGGTACTGGTAGATGAACCCCGGGATGCGGCTGGCAATGCGCTGGATGAAGAGCAGTTGCTCGCGCAGTTGCTCGGCGGCACGGTGCTCATCCGTCACATCCTGCACCACCCCCATTTGCACCGACATGCCATCGCGCGACAGCGAATGCCGCACGCGCGAACGCATCCAGCGCACCTCGCCATCGGGGCGCTGCCAGCGGTATTCCATGTCCGAGCCATCGCCCAGTCGGCAGGCCTTGTCGTAAATCAGGCGGTCTTCTGCAGGAATGCCACTGACCGCCCGCTCGGTGCTGAGCCACTCCTGGCGCTCAAACCCGGCAATGTCACACAGGCCGGGGGACCACAGCAGCACCGTCTCGCCCGGGTCCTCGATGCGGCGCCAGTGGCCTGCATGGGCCAGGCTTTCCATGGTGTTGAAGACCTCGGTCTGCTCGTGCAGATCACGGCGGGCATCCTCCAGGGCCGCCTCGGCGCTCGCCAGGGCCACGCGCAGGTTTTCGGCCTCAGAGGCGTCGCGCACGCTCACCACAATGCAATGGTCGGCCACGCGCCGGGCCGACAAGTCCCACGCCAGCTGCACCCGCGTGCCCTCGCGCACCACCTGGCGGCAGTCCAGCGGCACGCCCAGGCGCGCCACGGCGCACAGCTGGTCCACCAGCGAGGTGCTGGCGAGCAAATCAAAAACGACCTCGGCCACCACGCCTTCCTCGCGCACCGCGCCCAGGCCGGGCATGCGGCGGGCCGCGGCGTTGGCCGCCCACAGGTAGAGGTGGTCTTCCTCCAGGCGAAACTCCAGCAGCGCCACAGGCACCACATCGAGCAGCGCTTGCAGCCGCCCATGCGCCTGGGGGCCCATCAGGCTGTCGCCCTCTGGGTAGAGAAGATCTGTCAGCAGTTCGGAAGAAATCACGATCGCTCTGGAGTCTCTGAAAAATGAAGGGCCGAACCTGGCGGTGGGTGACGATAGCCGCCGCAATGATGACAGTATGTCAAAAGGTAACAGCAAATCGAAACAAAGCGGCAGAGATTTCTCAAGCTCGCCCCCTTCTGTACCCTGCTACAGTCCACGCCTCATTGCCGCAGCCCCCTGCCAAACCGCCCCTTTCAGCCACTTTTAGCACGCATGTCCGAGACGCTAGAACACCACACCCCCATGATGCAGCAGTACCTCGGCCTCAAAGCCGCGTACCCGGACACCCTGCTGTTCTACCGCATGGGCGACTTTTACGAGGTGTTTTGGCAAGACGCCGAGAAGGCGGCCCGTCTGCTCGACATCACACTGACCCAGCGCGGCCAGTCGGGCGGGCAGCCGGTGGTGATGGCGGGGGTGCCCTTTCACGCGCTTGAAAACTACCTGGCCCGCCTCATCAAGATGGGTGAATCGGTCGCCATTGCCGAGCAGGTGGGTGAAGTGGGTGCCGCCAAGGGCCCGGTAGAGCGCAAGGTGGTGCGCGTGGTCACCCCCGGCACGCTGACAGACACCGAGCTGCTGTCCGACAAAACCGAATCCATGCTGCTGGCCGTGCACCAGGGCCCGCGTGCGCGCTGCGGCCTGGCGTGGCTGAGCGTGACGCAAGGCCGCGTGCACTTGGCCGAATGCACCCAGGACGAGCTGGCCCACTGGCTGGGCCGTGTGGCCCCGAGCGAAGTGATCTACAGCGCGGGCGTGACCGAGCGCTTTGAACAGCAACTGCAGGTGATGCGCCAGGGCGGCGTCTTCACCTGCCCCATGAGCCTGCGGCCCGACTGGCAATTTGACAGCGCCCTGGGCGAGCGCAAGCTGCTGGAGCACCTGGGCGCGGCCAGCCTGCAGGCCTGGGGCGCGCACGAACTGGGCGAGGCCCATGCTGCCGCCGCCGGGCTGCTGCAGTACGCCGAACACACCCAGGGCCGCCAGCTCACGCACGTGCACGCCGTGCAGGTGCAGCGGGGCGACGACCTCATCGACCTGCCTGCCACCACGCGGCGCAACCTGGAGCTGGTCAAAACCCTGCGCGGCGATGACGCCCCCACCCTGTTCTCGCTGCTCGATACCTGCATGACAGGCATGGGCAGCCGCCTGCTCAAAACCTGGCTGCTGGAGCCCCAGCGCGAGCGCACCGAGGCCCGCCGCCGCCTCTCGGCCACCACCGCACTGCGCGGCGCCGGGGGCGCGGGTGGAGGGTCAGGCCCCTGGGTGCAACTGCGCAGCGAGCTCAAGGGCGTGAGCGATGTGGAACGCATCACCGCCCGCATTGCGCTGCGCCAGGTGCGCCCCCGCGAACTGGTGGGCCTGGGCAAAACGCTACAAAAATCAGAGCTGCTAGCGCTTAATGCACAAGCGCCAGAGGCTTATTTGGCTCAAATTTTCAGCCACCTGCAGCCGCCAGAGGGCTGCACCGACCTGCTGCGCCGCGCCATTGCCGAGGAGCCCGCCGCCCTGGTGCGCGACGGCGGCGTAATCGCTGGCGGCTTCGACACCGAGCTGGACGAGCTGCGCGCCATCCAGACCAACTGCGATAGCTTTTTGCTGGAGCTGGAAACCCGCGAGAAGGCACGCACCGGCATCCCCAACCTGCGCGTACAGTTCAACAAGGTGCATGGCTTCTATATTGAAGTGACGGGCAGCTACCTGGACCGCGTGCCCGACGACTACCGCCGCCGCCAGACGCTGAAGAATGCAGAGCGCTTCATCACGCCCGAACTCAAGGCGTTTGAAGACAAGGCGCTGTCGGCCAACGAGCGGGCCCTGGCCCGCGAGAAATGGCTGTACGAGCAGATCCTGGACCAGTTGCAGCCCCATGTGCCCGCCCTCACGCAACTGGCGCAGGCCCTGGCTGCGCTCGATGTGCTGTGCACGCTGGCCGAGCGCTCGCTCACGCTGAACTGGTGCGCGCCCCAGTTTGCGCCCGAGCCCTGCATCGACATCGAAGGCGGTCGCCACCCGGTGGTGGAGGCACGGCTGGCCGAGACATCCAACGCCAGCTTCATCGCCAACCACACGCGGCTGACCGCCAACACCCGCATGCAGATCATCACCGGCCCCAACATGGGCGGTAAGTCGACCTACATGCGGCAGGTGGCACTGATCACGCTGCTGGCCTGCATGGGCAGCCACGTGCCCGCCACCAGCTGCCGCATTGGCCCTATCGACGCCATCCACACCCGCATTGGCGCGGCGGACGACCTGGCCAACGCGCAGTCCACCTTCATGCTGGAGATGACCGAAGCCGCGCAGATATTGCACGCCGCCACGCCCCACAGCCTGGTGCTGATGGACGAAATTGGCCGGGGCACCAGCACCTTTGACGGCCTGGCCCTGGCCAGCGGCATTGCCACACACCTGCACGACAAGACCCGCGCCTTCACGCTGTTTGCCACGCACTACTTTGAATTGACGGAGCTGCCCACCAAGGCGCGGCACGCCGTCAACATGCACGTGAGCGCGGCCGAGGCGGGCAGCGACATCGTCTTCCTGCACGAAATCCAGCCCGGGCCAGCCAGCCGCAGCTACGGCATCCAGGTGGCCAAGCTGGCGGGCATGCCCTCGCCCGTGCTGCACCACGCAAGGCATGCGCTGGCGGCGCTGGAAGAGCGGGCGGGCGAAGATGAATTGCAGGTGGACCTGTTCGCTGCGCCCGAGGTGCCTGAGAGCGCGGGCGCCAGCCCGCTGGAAGCTGCGCTGGCAGGCATCAACCCCGATGCGCTGAGCCCGCGCGAGGCGCTGGATGCGCTGTACCAGCTCAAGAAAATGGCGGGGGCTTGAGGCAACTTTGCAGCCTTCCCGTCCCACCTGCACCTCAGCGGACTCACCACCCTATTCCATGACCCCTCAAGACTTCATCGCCAAATGGGGCGCGCCCGGTGGCGTGCCCGGCCCGGCCTATGCACTTAACGAAGAGCAAGGCGCGCAAAGCCACTTTCTGGACCTGTGCGAACTGCTTGGTGTGCCCAAGCCCGGCAGTTCCGAGGGCTACCGGTTTGAAGAAAAGAGTACCGTCATCGGCGGCAAGACGGGTTATGCCGACGTTTTCATGCGCGGCGTGTTTGCGTGGGAGAACAAGGCTCCGGGCAAAAACCTCGACACCGCGCTCAAGCAGCTGCTCACCTACAGCCTGGCGCTCTCCAACCCGCCCATTCTGGTGGTGTCTGACCGGCTCACGATTCGCATACACACCCAGTTCACCGGCCACCCCAGTGCCACGCACGAGGTGCGCATTGCTGAGATGGACCAGCCAGCCAACCTGGCCCTGCTGCGCCGCATATGGACCGCGCCCGAGAGCTTCAAACCCCAGCAAACCAACCGCGACATCACCGAAGCCGCAGCCCAAAGCTTTGCCGCCCTGGCAGAAGGTTTGCGCCAGCGCGGCGCCACGCCCGGTGAAAGCATCGCCAGCCAGCAACAGCGCGCCAACCAAGTGGCGCACTTTCTCACGCAGTGCCTGTTCTGCTTTTTTGCGGAAGACGTGGGCCTGCTGCCTGGTCGCATGTTCGAGCGTCTGGTGAACAACAAACAAGCCACGCCCGAACGGCTGACGCAGGGCCTCACGCAGCTTTTTGGCACCATGCAAAGCGGTGGCCTGTATGGCGTGGACGACATTCCGTGGTTCAACGGAGGGCTGTTTCAGACCATTGCCGTGCCGCCCCTCTCCGCGCCCGACCTGACCGAGCTGCGCCGTGCCGCCGACCTGAACTGGAGCGCCATCGACGTCTCCATCTTCGGCACGCTGTTTGAGCGTGGGCTCGACCCCGCCAAACGCAGCCAACTGGGCGCGCACTACACCGACCCGGCCACCATCGAGCGCCTGATCGACCCTGTCATCCGCCGCCCATTGCTACAAAAATGGGAGCTTATAGCGCAGCAGATACAAGCGCTGGCGGCCAAAATCGCCAAAAAAGGTGACAGGCACTACCGCGCAGCCCACGCGCTGTTCATCACCTGGCTCGATGAGCTGAAAAACTACCGCGCCCTTGACCCGGCCTGCGGCAGCGGCAACTTTCTGTACCTCGCGCTCAAGTGCCTAAAGGATGTGGAACACCACAGCCACCTGCAGGCCGCCGAACTGGGCCTGGACCGCGAGGCCGACCTGGTGACCGGGCCGCACAACGTGCTGGGCATCGAGCTGAACGAATACGCCGCCGAACTGGCCCGCGTGACCGTGTGGATTGGCGAACTGCAATGGCGCCTGGCGCACGGCTACGAGTTCAAGACCAACCCCGTGCTCGACACGCTGGAGCACATTGAGTGCCGCGATGCGCTGTTGGTCAATATCTTCACCCCCCCCCGCACCAATCCGGTGCATCGCACGCAATGCCAGAGGCAGCTTGGCCGCGCGCCGATGTGGTCATCGGCAACCCGCCGTTTCTGGGCGACCGCAAAATGATCCGCGAGTTGGGTGAGGAGTACACCACCCTGCTGCGTAAAACCTACGAAGGCCGCGTGCCCGGCGGCGCCGACCTGGTGTGCTACTGGTTCGACAAGGCCCGAGCGCAGATGGCGGCGGGTCAGTTGGAGCGTGCAGGGCTGGTCACCACCAACTCCATTCGCGGTGGCGCCAACCGCAGGGTGCTTGATGCCATCTGCGCACAAATGCGCATCTTCGAGGCTTGGAGCAACGAGCCATGGGTGAACGATGGCGCGGCAGTGCATGTGTCGCTGGTGGCCTTTGGGCACGCACATCAGGCAACGTGCCTTGATGGTGTTGCAGTTAACACCATAGCAGCCGACCTAACGCCCCACGCTGACACCCAGACCAGCGACCTGACACGAGCCCAGCGGTTGCGCACCAACGCAAATACGTCCTTCATTGGCACTCAGAAGAACGGCCCCTTTGACATCGACCACGACACCGCCGCTGACTGGCTGCAACTACCCAACCCGCATGGCCGCTCCAACGCCGAAATCCTGCGCCCGTGGGCCAATGGCTTGAGTGTCGTTCGAAGAGATGAACACACTTGGGTAATCGACTTTGACAAGATGAGCGAAAACGATGCGAGTCTTTTTGAAATACCGTTTGGGCACGTCAAGCAATACGTAAAACCGACACGAGACAATTTACGTCGTGACTGGCATCGTTTGCATTGGTGGTGCCATGGTGACCCGCGCCCCGCACTCAAGGCTTCGCTTGAAGCAATTACCCGCCAAATCATCACCCCGCGTGTAGCCAAGCACAGAGTTTTTGCGTGGTTTTCGTCCGCGGTTCTTCCCGATAGTGCTGTCGTCAGCATCGCCCGCGCCGACGACACCACCTTCGGCATCCTGCACAGCCGCTTCCACGAACTCTGGGCGCTGCGCATGGGCACCTCGCTGGAAGACCGGCCCCGCTACACCCCCACCACCTGTTTCGAAACCTTCCCCTTCCCCGCAGGCCTCACCCCGGCAGACACCGCACACCAGCGCACCGAAGCACTGGAGGGCGGCGCGCTCATCCCGGCCGACCTGCCCGACACTTTGCCTCTGGCCTTGCCCGCCGAGCATTCAGAGCAAAATAAGGCTCCAGCGCCCGTCCATCAAGCGCAAGCAGCTATCACATCAATAGCACTGCGACCCGCCGCCATGGCCATTGCCCAAGCCGCCCGGCGCCTGAACACCCTGCGCCAAGCCTGGCTGAACCCGCCCGAGTGGACGCACACCGTGCCCGAGGTGGTGCCGCTGGGTCTGAGCGCATCGCCCTACCCCAACCGCATCGTGCCCAAGCCGGGGTTCGAAAAAGAGCTGGCCAAACGCACGCTGACCAACCTCTATAACCTGCGGCCCGCCTGGCTGGCCGCTGCGCACGCGCAACTGGACGCAGCCGTGGCAGCGGCCTACGGCTGGGCCGACTACACGGCGAACATGCCCGATGATGAAATCCTGCGCCGCCTCCTGGCGCTGAACCTGCAACGCAGCACATCTGAAGGAGCCTGACGTGCACCCCATCCCTGCGATACCCGAGGAAGTGGGAGACGGCGAGGACCGGCTGGTGGATGTTCACAGCCCCGAGGTGCCGCACTCCATCCGCACCCAGGTGCTGGCTATGGCCCAGCCCGGCGACCAGCTGTGGCGCTGCCCCCGCCTGTCGGCACCACGCGGGGTGCTGGGCATTCTGGGTGTGGGCCAGCGGGATGTGGTGATCGAGTGGTGGCTGCTGGACGCGCAGGGTGAACTGATCGAGGCGTTCTGGGAGGTTTGACCAGAGCGGTGACTGGATTTACAAATCCTGCGCCACCGGCGCCAGCTGCCCCAGCATGAAGGTGATGAACGGCGGCACACAGGGCAGGTGCCCGGCCACCGGTTGTGCGCGGCATTCAGTCAGGCTGACCAGATCGCCAGCGCCACGGCTGTGCATGGCGCGCAACGTGCTGACCGAGCTGGCGTAGGGCACGGTGCGGTCATCGCGGCCGTGGTACAGGCGCACAGGTACGTTCGGTTTGTAGTCGTAGACGCTGCTGACTTCTTCGAGATAGCGCACATCGTCGGCCAGAAAGCGGTCGATAAACCGGGTGTCGTAGACCACGTCCGCATCGTCCGGGATCAGCGCGCGCAGCAGCAGCCGGCGCACCTCACGCTGCACGCTGCCGCCCAGGTAGCGCAGGAAGCCCGGGTTGATGAGCGCGCCAATCACCGGCTGTTCTTGCCGCACCAGGTCCACCAGGCCATCCATGGTGGTCTGCACGTTGTAAGGCCCTGCGCCCGGCACCACCATGCGCAGTTGTTGCAGGTGGGGCGAGGCGCTTGCTTGCAGCGCGCGGTGTGTGGCCATGGTGACGTAGCCGCCTTCGGAGTAGCCGGTCAGAAAGAGCTGCCCGTTGTCCGCCACGTTGGCCTGGCCGCGCCAGGTGCGGGTGGCGGTCAGAAAATCCACCGTGGCGGCTGCGGACGGCGCCGCCAGCAGGTAGGGGTGGGGCGTGCCCTTGGAAGCGCCAAAGCCCACGTAGTCGGGCGCCAGCACGATATAGCCCAGCGATGCGAGCACCACCGCCACCTCGGACGCCACCGCGTTGTTGCTGGGCGCCTCGGCATCGCGAAAGAGGGTGCCATGCTGGTAGCTGAGCACCGGGCTTTTGGCACCCGCTGGCTTTTGCGGCACGCTGACCAGCCCCGAGGCGCGCACCTCTTTGCCGTCGGCATCGGTGGTGAGGTACTCGATCCGGTAAGAAGTGACGCTGTAGCGCGGCACCACGTCCTGGGCCAGCGACTCCTTGGCGGCCAGCGCTGCAGCGATATCAGCGGCCGGCACGGTGCCAAGCAAGGCGGTGGATTCAAGCTGGCCGGAACGCGCCGGTGCGGGAGGTGGCTCCGGAGGGTTGCCGCCATCGCCGGGGTCTTGCGCGCTGCCCCCGCCACAAGCCGCCAGCAATGCCACCAAGGCCAGCGCGCAGGCGCGGCGGGTTCCAGACAAAATCAGTGGGTTCAACACGGCAAGGCCCCTCCAAGTGAAGCGGCGGATGATAGGAGCGACGGGCACATACTGCCTGGCCCGTAAGCAATAGCCCTTTACCCCCGGGGCGGCAGTTGCTTTGGCTGTCGCCGGAACTTCGGGTGAACGCAAAAGGTTGGGACCTGCCAATTCTTTAGTAAAAATGCCTGATTAGCGACTTGCCTCAGACGCCTTCTCTTCCCCACCCGTTCGGGCTGAGCCTGTCGAAGCCTTGCACGCACGCAGCAAGCCCTGGCTTCGACGGGCTCAGCCCGAATGGATGCCGGGGTATCTGAGGCAAGTAGCTAACCAGGTAAAAATGGCCTCCAGCGCTTGTCCACCAAGCGTTGGTTGCTATCAATACAGGACACCAGCTACGGCACACGCAATTACTGGCCCGCACTCTGCCCAAGGGTGCCTTCCCACGCCGGACTAAACTCACGGGTTCCTCTCTTACAACGACCCCACTTCTTCCATGACGTATTGCGTCGCCATCAAACTCAATGCCGGGCTGGTGTTCCTGTCCGACTCCCGCACCAATGCGGGCCTGGACCAGATCAGCTCCTTTCGCAAGATGATGATCTACGAGAAGACGGGTGACCGGTTCATGGTGCTGCTGTCGGCGGGTAACCTGAGCATCTCGCAGTCGGTGCGCGAAATTCTGCAAACCACACAGATCAAGGACCGCGACGACGCCGAAGGCATCACCATCTGGAACGCCAAGAGCATGTTCGACGCCGCCCGCGTGCTGGGCGCCGCCGTGCGCCATGTGCATGACCGCGATGGCGCAGCCCTCAAGCGCTCGGGCGTCGATTTCAACGTATCGCTGGTGTTTGGCGGCCAGATCAAGGGCGAGGGAATGCGCCTGTTCCAGGTCTACTCCGCAGGCAACTTCATCGAAGCGACTTCGGAGACGCCCTACTTCCAGGTGGGCGAATCGAAATACGGCAAGCCCGTGCTCGACCGCGTGCTCACACCCGACACCCCGCTGGACGAGGCCGCCAAGTGCGCTCTGGTGTCCATGGACAGCACGCTCAAATCCAACCTCTCGGTGGGCCTGCCGCTGGACTTGGTGGTGTACGAGGCCGATCGCTTCGCCACCGACAAGGTGGTGTGCATTGACGAGAACAACCCCTACTTCCGCATGCTGCACAACAGCTGGGGCCAAAAGCTGCGCGAGGTGTTCGACAGCATTGAAGACCCGGCCTGGAACGGCGGCAGCACCCAGGCGCCCATCCTGACCAACACCACGCGCGCCAAGCCGCTGCGCAAAATCACCACACCGCAGGACAAGCTGATCTGAGAACCTGCGCTGAGCCCAGCCCCACCATGCCACGCACACCCACCCAGCCTCCGCTGCCCATCGTTTTCTCGCACGCCAACAGCTTTCCAGCCGGCACCTACCGGCTGCTGTTCAAGCACCTGCGCGAGCGGAACATGGACGTGAGCGCCGTGGAGCGCTTTGGCCACGAGCCGCAGTACCCGGTCAGCAACAACTGGCCCCACCTGGTCCAGCAGCTGGCCGACTTTGCCCAGACGCAGGTGCAGCGCATTGGGGGGCCGGTGTACCTGGTGGGGCATTCACTGGGCGGCTTTTTGAGCGTGATGGCCGCCGCCCGCCACCCCACTCTGGTGCGCGGCGTGGTGCTGATCGACTCGCCCCTGATTGGCGGCTGGCGCGCCAATGCGCTGGGTGTGGCCAAAAGCACGCAGGTGGTGGGCTCCATCTCGCCCGGCAAGGTGAGCAGCCGCCGCCGTGAAAGCTGGGCCAGCAACGAAGAGGCGCTGGAGCACTTTCGCAAAAAGAAGGCCTTTGCCCAATGGCACCCCGAGGTGCTGCAGGACTACATTGCGCACGGCCTGCAAGACCACGCGGGCAAGCGCGTGCTGGGGTTTGACCGGGCGGTGGAGACCGCCATCTACAACACCCTGCCCCACAACCTGGGCCGCCTGCTGAGCAGCTACCCGCTGCAGTGCCCCGCCGCATTCATCGGCGGGCGCGACTCGGAAGAAATGCGCCAGGTGGGCATGGCCATGACCCAGCGCGTGACCCAGGGCCGCACCATGATGCTGGACGGCAGCCACCTCTTTCCCATGGAACAGCCCCTGGCCACGGCCGCTGCCATCGAGGCATCGGTGCTGAACCTGCAAGCCGTGGGCGCCGCCGCACACCCGCAGCGCTGATCACGGCGCCGGTCGGCGGGCGGGGCAACACCGCCGTATCGTTACCGATTTGTGAAATACCCAAACCCGGTTGCACAAAAAACGTGAGGGGTTTTGGCTGGCTTTCCCCTACACTGCTCAATTGTTACAGTGTGATACACAGCCATGCCAATCTCCGCTGCGCGTCTTTCTGCGTTGGTTTACCTGCTCTTTGCCGGCTTTTTGGTAGCCACGGCCGTGGGCAGCCACAACAGCACCACGGTGGCCATCATGGTGGCTTCGGTGCTGATGTTTGCCAGTTGCTGGGCCAGCGCTATCCACCTGCTGGGCGGCAAGGCGGCGTTGCGCTTTGTGCTGATCGCTGTGTGCCTGGGCTGGTTTGCCGAGCAGATGGGAGCCTCGCGCGGCTGGTTTTTTGGCAGCTACCACTACACCCAGGTGCTGGGGCTGCAGCTGGGCGATGTGCCCGTGGTCATTCCGCTGATGTGGTTTTCGCTCACCTACGCGGGCTACGTCATCGCCAACCTGATCGTCTGGCAAACCCCGGTCTACCGCGCCCCCAGCCTAGGCCAGGCAGGGCTGATGTCCCTCATCGCCGCCCTGGTGGTCACGGCGTTTGACCTGGGCGCAGACCCCTACCTGATCCGCGTGGTGGGCGCCTGGACGATGGAAAAAACCGACGGCCACTGGTTTGGCGAGACGCTGCAGGGCTTTGTGGGCTGGGTGTTCGTGAGTTTTTGCATCGTCAGCGCATTCCGCCTGGCCACCCGGCACGTTCCGCTGGTGCCCACCAGTGGGTTCAAGCGCCGCGATGCGCTGGTGCCCCTGGCCATCTACGGCACCGGCATGGTGTTCCAGATGGCGCTGGGCGACCCGCCAGAGACCCGCGCCATCGCCCCCTTTGCCATGGGCATCCCGCTGCTGTGCGCACTGGCAGGCCTGCAACGCTGGACACCCGCCCACCAAGGAGCCCCCGCATGAACCCGCGCCTGCGCGCCGCCAACGAGGCCGAGCTGAACGCCATGCAGTTGGACACCGACCCACTGGCCGACGACACCATCGCCCGCATTCTGGGCCCCTGGCCCGCAGGCATGCCCGCCCCCGATGCCAGCCAGTGGCAGGCCATTGGCACCGTCAACCGCTTGTTTGCGCAGTGGAGCAGCAACGCTGCGCTGCACCAATGGCGGCCCGAGGGGGAAGGCATTGCCCCCGCCCTGGCCCAGGCACTGCAAGACTATGTGGCTGCAGGCCAGGTGCTGCCGAGCTGGGCAGACCACCGCAAGATCGAGCGGGCCGAGCAACTGTTCATGGAGCATGGCGCGCTGTCGTGCATCTTGCTGTTCTGCGCCAGCCTGCCCGAGTGCTATGTGATCCCCGACCTCTCCAGCGTGCTGCACACCGCAGGCCAGCTGGAGCAGCACACCGAGCACCGCATCCGCTCCACCGCAGCGATGATTTTCCCGGTCATGCTGCACGGCGGGCTCACGCAGCCTGGGGGCACGGGCATTGCCCAGGTGCTCAAGGTGCGGCTGATCCACGCCACCATCCGCAACCTGATTTTGCGGGGCAACCCGCAGGACGCCCGCCACCGCATTCGCGGCGATGGCCTGCTGCCCGCGCTGCCGCTGGCAGCAGCCGCCCCACCCACCATGCACCAGGCGCTGTATGCCCGGGGCTGGAACCTGCTGGAGCAAGGCGCCCCCTGCAACCAGGAAGAGCTGGCCTACACCCTGCTCACCTTTGGCTACGTGTTCTTGCGCAGCATGCGCCGCCTGGGCATTGGCCTGCCCCCGGCCGATGAAGAGGCCTACCTGCACGCCTGGAACGTGGTGGGCCATGTGCTGGGCATCGACTCGGCCCTGATGGTGCACAACATGCACCAGGGCGAATCGCTGATGGAGCAAATGCAGACGCGCGGCCGCGCACGCCCGGTGGCACCAGACCCCCGCCCTGCCCTGGGCACGGCGTTGATGCAAACCATGGCCCACGCCATCCCCTGGAAGCTGGCCAAGCCCTTCCCTCCGCTGATGACCCGCTACCTGTGCGGCCCCCAGACGGCGCAAGACCTCGCTCTGCAGCAGCAGCCTGTGCCCTGGCTCTCGCGCGCCGTGTTCTGGGGCGTGCTGATGACCGCCCGCGTGATCGATGCCACCGTGCGCGTGGTGTTGCCGGAGTTCTCTATCGTGCGGGCGCTGACGCGGGTGCTGGGCTACCACTTCATGAGCCGCGTGCTCATGGGCCAGACGCGCCCCCTGCAGTTGCCCGACCAGTTGCTCGGCCAGATGGACGACGCCATGGCCCGCTGGAGCGATGACCCCCGCGCCCCGGGCTGGCTCAATCGGCTCGAAGACCGCCTGACCACCCCTGGGTGCTGGAAGCTGGGCCGCAGGACCGTATCCCCGGCCAATGCCTGACACAAGAGCCCGCAAAGCCGCTCGCTTTCTATACTGTGCGCGTGAAAGCCCCCTCTGCGCTCCTCACTCGGCCGATGGCCTGGCGCCGCAGCACGCCTCCCGCCCCCTGGGGGCCGTGGTGCGTTGCCAGCGCGTGGCTGCTGGTCGTATGGCTGGGGTGGCTGGGCATGGGCACCGCCCATGCAGCCCAGCCCCTGGAGCTGCACGATGCCCAAGGCAGCGTTGAAGCCTGGCCCGCAGTGAGGCTGCTGATAGACCCGACAGGTGGCCAAAGCGCCGAGACCGTGCTGCAACAGCGCGACCAATTCAACAGCCCCAACAAGAGCGCCACACTGGGCGTGCGCAGCGATGCGGTGTGGCTGCTGATTCCCATGCAGGTTGATCCGGCGTCGGAGGGACGCTGGATTCTGGACATCAACCACCCAGACCTCAACCGCATTGACGTGTTGCTGCTGCAGGACGGCCAGGTGCTCCAGCGCAGCGTGCTGGGCACCGACATCCCGCGCGCCGAGCGCCCCCTGCAAGGCCGCACCCCCGCGCAAAGCCTGCACCTGCAACCAGGCCAGCGCTACGAGTTGCTGCTGCGGGTGCAAACGCGCGGCGCCATGATCCTGCCCATCACCCTCAACACACCATCGGCCATGCTCAGCCGCACCGTGAATGAGCAAATGCTGCAAGGCGTGCTGACGGGCCTGGCGGTGTGCCTGATTTTTTACAGCCTGGCCCAATGGTTCAGCCTGCGCGAGCCCTTGTTCATCCAATACGCCTTGCTCACCACCGGCAGCCTGCTGTACTCGCTGCATTTTTTTGGGGTGGGGCAACAGTACCTGTGGGGCCACAGCCCGTGGCTGACCGGCCACGCCGTGGGACTGGCATCGCTCATGGCCATCACCGGCAGCTTCTTGTTCATGAGCCAGGCATTGGCGGGGCATAACCCACAGAGCCGCTTTTTGCGCACCATGCGCTGCGGCGCCGTCTTCACGGTGGCATTGGCGGTGGTGTATGCGCTGGACTTCATCACGCTCAAGGGCTTGTCCATCATCGTGAGCGTGATGGGGCCACTGCCCGCGATGATGAGCATCCCCGGCGCATGGCGCCGCGCCCGCAGTGGCGACAGCGTGGGCACCACGCTGCTGGTGGCGTGGTTCATCTACGGGCTGGGCTCGGCCGCCATCATCGGTGTGATCAATGGCGGCATCCCCGTCAACTTCTGGAGCCTGCACTCCTTCCAGATCTCGGCCACCATCGACATGCTGCTGTTCATGCGGGTACTGGGCCTGCGCACCAAGGCATTGCATACCAAGGCCCTGCACTTCAGCCAAGAGCTGGACGCCATGCACTCGCTGGCCCACACCGACCCCCTCACGGGCTTGCCCAACCGGCGCGGGCTGCAGATTGCCCTGTCATCGGCCTTGTCGCGCGTGGGGCCGGAGAGCCTGCTGGCCGTCTACATGATGGACCTGGACGGCTTCAAACCCGTGAACGACCAACACGGCCACGATGTGGGCGACGAACTGCTGGTGGCCGTGACCAAGCGGCTGCAAGGCCACCTGCGCCAGACCGACGTGATCGCCCGCCTGGGCGGCGATGAATTTGTGGTGATGACCGGCCAGCTGCAAAACCCGGTGCAGGCGCACGACCTGGGCCTGAAGCTGCTGGACGCCTTCCACGCGCCGTTTTCGCTGGGGAGCATCCAGGTTCAGGTCGGCCTGACCATTGGCTACGCCATTGCCCCCAACGACAGCCAGGACGCCGCGGGGCTGCTCAAGCTGGCAGACGCCGCCATGTACAGCGGCAAGCAAGGTGGCAAGTTCTGCGTGCGGCGCAACACCGGAGATTTGGCGCTGTCATCGGTTTGAGGGCTGGCCTCCGCTCACCAAACTCAGCGCAGCGGTTGTGCCTAGGCGCTGCGTCGCAGGCAGTGCGAGCAATGCGACGAGACGCAGTAAAAACTGCCAGAAGGGTTTTGTGAACCGCTCTTACCGGCAGCAGCGATAGGCCAGCCCCACCGATGCCGAATACCCCACCGGCTGCACCGTGAGCGGGCTGCGCCGCGCATCCCCCTGCAACTGCGACACCCGCACGCCGCCCAGCGCAACCCAGTGGCGGCTCAGGGCCACCATCACGTCCACACCCGCATCCACGCTGTACAGACCCGCGTGGGGGTCAAACGCAGGCAGCGGGCTGGTAGAGCCCGCCGCAGAGGTTGGCACCCCAAAGTGGCTGCGCAGGTATTGCCGGTCGGCAAAGCTGGCCCCCACGCCGAACGACACGCGGGTTTGCTCGGAATAGGGAAAGCTGTACCCCAGGTTGGTCGACAGCAGCATGCCGCCATCGCGCCCCAAAATATCTTGCGACACCCCGGCTCCCACCGACCAGCGCGGGGTGAGCGCATAGCCCGCGCTCAGGCGCGCACGCAGGGTGGAGCGCACCTCGGGCAAGCCACGGCGCATGGGCGAATCCGATCCATCGTCCCCCTGGTCAATGCGCAGCGATGCGTTCAGGGCAAAGCGGTCGCTTTGGGCCAGCGTGGCACTGGCGCCTGAATCAGACCACCCCGCCAGCCCGTGCCCCATGAGGGCGCTGCCACGCGAGGTGCTCAGGCGAAACCGCCCGTATTCCAGCGCCCAAGCCGGGCGCAGGCTGTAAGAGCGGCCCGCGCCCCCGGCATAGTCGGGGCTGGAGCCTACGATGCCCCCCAGGACATAGTTCAACGTGGGCTTGGAAGCAGCAGACGCCGGAGCGGGCGCGGCCTCTTGGGGGGCCGTGGTTGTCACAGTTGCCGAACTTGCCGCGCCGGGCACCTCAGCGGCAGCGCCCGCCGCCTGAGCCAGCGCCGCCGCACTCGCACCGCAGCACACCCAGGCCAGCACTGACCTCAGGCGGGGGCGCAGGTGATGGCTCACTCGGCCCATTGCACCCACCCCAGCCACGCGGTGGCCAGCACCACCACGCCAAACACAATGCGGTAGTAGGCAAACGCCACAAAGCTGTGCGTGCTGATGTAGCGCAGCAGCCAGCGCACACACAGCCAGGCGCTGATGAACGAGAAGACTAGGCCGGTCAGGAACATCGGCGCATCGGCCAGCGACAGCAGCGCACGCTCCTTGTACAGGCTGTACACGCCCGCGCCAATCAGCGTGGGGATGGCTAAAAAGAACGAGAAGTCCGTCGCCGCCTTGCGCGACAGCCCCAGCAGCATGCCGCCAATGATGGTGGAGCCGCTGCGGCTGGTGCCCGGCACCATGGCCAGGCACTGCACCAGGCCCACCTTCAGGGCGTCCAGCGGGGTCATGTCGTCCACCGCCTCAATGCGCGTGGCCACGGGCGCACGGCGCTCTGCCCACAGGATGATGAAGCCGCCCACGATGAACGTGGTGGCCACCACCACAGGCGTAAACAGGTGCGCCTTGATGGCCTTGCCAAACAGCAGCCCCAGCACCACGGCAGGCAAAAAGCCGATGAACACATTGAGCGCAAACCGCTGCGCCTGCCGCTCGGTGGGCAGCGCCACCAGCGTGGCGCGGATTTTTTGCCAATACACCAGGATCACGGCAAAGATGGCGCCGGTCTGGATAGCGATGTCAAACACCTTGGCCTTGGCGTCGTCAAAACCGAGCAGCGAGCCCGCAAGAATCAGGTGGCCGGTGGACGAGATGGGGAGAAACTCGGTCAACCCCTCTACCACCCCCATGACGGCGGCCTTGGCCAGCAAAACGATATCCACGCGCAATTCCTTCAGGCCCCACGGGCCAGCTAAAGCGCAAATTATCGTCTGACCCAACGGGGCCTGTTGCCGCACCTCGCACGGCACCGCAAGCATTTCGCGCCGCCCAACCGCACTTTGCGCCGCCCCTGCGCACTTCGTCGCAAAGCCCTGGCCCCTACCCGATGCGCCCGGCACAGTCACGCCATCCCAAGACGCTCTGCCCACAGCAAACAACCAACGCCCACCGCACTGCAGCGACACCCGCGAGACACCAGCCATGACCACGCTCTCCACCCTGCCTCCCGCCGTTGCCATCCACCTCACCGCCGCCGTGCTGGCAACCGCACTGGGCCCCGTGGCCCTGTGGGCCCGCCGCAGCCGGGCACAGCGCCCACGCCTGCACCGCGCTGCAGGCTATGCCTGGGTCACGCTCATGGTGCTCACCGCGCTGTCGGCCCTGTTCATCAGCGGCAGCCGGGGGCCGCGCCTGGCGGGCTTTGGCCCCATCCACCTGCTGGTGCCCTTTGCACTGGGGATGATCGTGCTGTCGTTCCGCTACCTGCTGCAGGGCAACCTCAGCGGCCACCGGCGCACCATGCAGGGCGTGTACATCGGAGGCTGCGTGGTGGCGGGGTCGTTCACCCTGCAGCCGCAGCGCCTGCTGGGCCAATGGCTGTGGGGCAGCCTGGGGCTGATCTAACCCCAAACCGCCCGATTCCCTCTCACGCTGTTTCCGCTTCCGCTTCCGCTTCCGTTTCCGTTTTCTTTCACCTTTCATCGTCCACCAAGGAGCCACCATGCATCCCTCAGAACCACTGCACGCATCGCACCCCGCCAACCATGCTGAGCCAACCGACGCGCTGGACCGCCTCGCCCGCAAGCGCGCGGGCGCCAAGCTCGGCTGGTACCTGCACGCCACCCTCTACGTGCTCGTCAATGTGGTGCTGGCCCTGCTGTCATCGGCCCACGGCAAGCACTGGGCCATCTTCCCGGCCATGGGCTGGGCCATCGGGTTGGCGGCGCATGGCCTGGCGGTGTTTGTGCTGGGCAGCGGCAGCAGCCTGCGCGAGCGCATGGTGCACACCGAGCGAGAACGCCTGAAGGCAACGCACCGCCCCCGCTGAGAGCGACAACGCTGGGCGCATTTCGGCGCCCGGCTACAGTGGCCAACGTGGCTCCTAGAATCACCCCACCATGCCCATGCCGCAGCCCAACCCGCCCCCCACACCGCATCGGCCACCCGCCCACACACTGGCGCCAGAGGCTGCCACAGGCGGGGCCGCGCTGGCTGTGGGCGTGGTGCGCCACGCCCTCATCGTGGCCACCTTTTGCTGCAGCATTGCACTGGCGCTGACGCTGGGCGGCAAGGGGCCATGGGACCAGAACCTTGTGTACTCCCTGGCCATCGGCATGGTGTCCTGGGCTGTCATCGAGGCCGGTCGCATCACGCTGGCACGCCATGAGGCAGGCATGTGGCCCCGGGGCTGGCGGGGCATTGCCCTGGTGGCCGCAGGCACGGTCACCGGCTTTGGCGCGGGCACCGCGCTGGGCGATCTGTGGTGCCAGTGCTCCACCTGGGCACGCTGGCAGGCCACCCCCGGTGCGCTGGCCACAGTGTTGGTCATCACCACGCTGGCCACGGTGGCAGCATCGTTCTTCTTCTACAGCCGGGGCACGGCCCGCGCCCTGCAGGCACGCATCGCGCTGACAGAGCGCGACGCCGCCGAGGCCCGCTTGAAGCTGCTCGAAACCCAGCTAGAGCCGCACATGCTCTTCAACACCCTGGCCAACCTGCGCGTGCTGATTGCACTAGACCCCGCGCGCGCCCAGGCCATGCTGGACCACCTGATTGCCTACCTGCGCGCCACCTTGACCGCATCGCGCGCCACCCATCACCCCCTGGCCGACGAGTTTGACCGCCTGCGCGACTACCTGGAGCTGATGGCCGTGCGCATGGGTCCGCGCCTGCACTACACGCTGGATTTGCCCGAGGCCCTGCGCCAGGTGCCCGTGCCCCCGCTGCTGCTGCAGCCGCTGGTAGAAAACGCCATCCGCCATGGGCTGGAGCCGCAGGTCGCGGGTGGGCACATCAGCGTGCGGGCCAGCGTGCAGCCCAGTGCCCCTTCCACACCGTCAGCACCAGCCACGCAATACCTGGTGCTGGAGGTGACCGACACCGGCGTGGGCCTGGGCCATAGCGCCCACCCCACGCCCGGCACCGCCCCCACCGCCAGCACCCACTTTGGCCTGGCCCAGGTGCGCGAGCGGCTGGCCACCCTGCATGGCAATGCAGGCACTCTTGATTTGATAGCTGCCAGCGCTGGTGGTACCAGCGCTAGCGTGCGTTTTCCTTTAAAAATCCAGCACCCATGACACCCGCAGCCCCGCGCGCCCTCATCGCCGAAGACGAGCCCCTGTTGGCCGCCGCGCTACAGCACGAGCTGCGCACCGCCTGGCCCGAACTGCAGATTGCCGCCACCGTGGGCGACGGCCTCTCGGCCGTGCAGCAAGCGCTGGCGCTGCAGCCCGATGTGCTGTTCTTCGACATTCGCATGCCCGGCCAGACGGGGCTGGACGCTGCCGTGGCGCTGGCCGACGCCTGGCCCGCCCACCGGCCTTTTCCGGCGCTGGTGTTTGTCACCGCCTACGACCAGTACGCCGTGCAGGCCTTTGAGGCCCAGGCCGTGGACTACCTGCTCAAGCCCGTGCAAAGCGCCCGGCTGCAAAAAACAGTGCAAAAACTGCGTCTAGCGCTGATTCATAAAGCGCAAGCAGCTACAAATTCAATAGCAAACCAAAGCACTGCGGCCCTGGCCCCAGCACACACTGAGGCGCAGGCGCACGCGCTGGAGCCCAGCCTGCAACGCACCGTAGACCAGTTGCGCCAACTGCTGGCCCAGCCAGGCCTGTGGCCCGGGGCAACATCCAGCGCAACCAGCGCCCCCCTCGCCCCCACGCCACTGGCAGCGCAGCAGCAGGCCCCGCGCCTCACCGTCATCCAGGCGAGCCACGGCAGCCAGATCCACATGGTGCCCGTGGGCGACGTGCTGTACTTTGAGGCGGCAGACAAGTACGTGCGCGTGCTCACGGCCGGTGCCGAATACCTCATCCGCACCCCTCTCAAAGAGCTGTCGGACCAGCTCGACCCGCAGGAATTCTGGCAAGTGCACCGCAGCACCCTGGTGCGTGCCAGCGCCATCGCCACCGTGGTTCGCGACAAATCCGGCAAGCTGCACCTGAACCTGCGCGGGCGCCCCGAGCGCCTGGCCGTGAGCCGCCTCTACGCCCACCTGTTCAAGGCGATGTAGCAGCGACCGTACGCCAGGGGCGCACTTCTCCTACGCAGTTGCGCAAGGGCCAGCCGTTAAAATACGCGTTGGGTGTCTGCGCAAATCGGCGCAACAGGTACAGCGATGGTCGGGCCGCCTCGCGGCTTTTCTACGACTGCTTGCCTGCATGAACACCCCTCTCATCCAATGGATCGCCGCCGCCCTGTTTGGCCTGGCGCTGCTGCACACCTTCTCCGTCAAATGCTTCGAGCGGCTATCGCACCGCTACCGGCGC
Organism: Acidovorax sp. 56; assembly: GCF_002749705.1. Classification (NCBI taxonomy): domain Bacteria; kingdom Pseudomonadati; phylum Pseudomonadota; class Betaproteobacteria; order Burkholderiales; family Comamonadaceae; genus Acidovorax; species Acidovorax sp. 56. The sequence continues at coordinate 296,890 of NZ_PEEV01000001.1, read as the reverse complement.
CACGCCGGGCTGTTTCACCTGCTCGGTGAGGTCGAGGTGGTCTTCGGCTTCTGGGCCATGGTGCTCATCGTGGCCATGGCTCTGGCCGCAGGCGGCCCGCAGGCCCTGCAGTACGCCGAATCGCGCAACTACACCGAGCCCCTGTTCGTCTTCGTCGTCATGGTCATCGCCGCATCGCGCCCCGTGCTGCGCACCGTGATGGCGGCCGTGGACACCCTGGCGCGCGTCACGCCGCTGCCCACCCCGCTCGTCACCGCCTGGCTGGGCCTGGCCGCCGTGCCGCTGCTCGGCTCGCTCATCACCGAGCCCGCCGCCATGACGATTGCCGCCCTCATGCTGGCCCCGCAAATCTTCCGCCCCGCCATGCCCGAGCGGCTTAAGTACCTGGCGCTGGGCGTGCTGTTCGTCAACGTGTCCATCGGCGGCACGCTCACCTCGTATGCCGCGCCACCCGTGCTGATGGTGGCCGCCACCTGGGGCTGGGACAGCGCCTTCATGCTCACCACCTTTGGCTGGAAGGCCGCCGTGGCCGTGCTGGTCAACGCCACCGCGTGCGCCCTGGTGCTGCGCCGCCACCTGCCCACCGCCGCCGCCCTGCAGGCCGGGCAAGAGGCCGCAGACCAACGCCCCGTGCCCGCATCCGTCGCCGCCGTGCACATCGCCCTGCTGGCAGGCGTGGTGCTGTTTGCGCACCACCCGGTCGTGTTCCTGGGGCTGTTCCTGATGTTCCTGGGCTACACCCAGGCGTACGCACGCCACCAAAGCCCGCTCATCCTCAAAGAAGCACTGCTGGTGGGCTTCTTCCTGGCCGGACTGGTCGTGCTGGGCGGCATGCAGCAATGGTGGCTGCAGCCCATCGTCTCAGGCCTGGAGCCCCTGGCCCTGTTCGCGGGCGCTGTGGGCCTTACCGCCATCACCGACAACGCCGCCCTCACCTACCTGGGCTCGCTCATCGAAGGTATCTCACCCGCCGCCCAATACGCGCTGGTGGCCGGCGCCGTGGCAGGCGGTGGCCTCACCGTCATCGCCAACGCCCCCAACCCAGCCGGGGTCGCGCTGCTGAAAAACGGCTTTGCCGACCAGACGATTGGGGCAGGCGGGCTGCTGCTGGGGGCGCTGGGGCCTACAGCGGTGGCGGCTGGGGCATTTTTGGTGTTGTAACAAAAGGGATGGAGGCCCAGCAGAGCCGCTGAAGCAGACATCCGGGCGACGGGCACCGTTTCAGCAACAACAGACCTGCAAAAGATGCATCCCATCACAGGGAGATGGAGCGAGAGCGGTGATGAAGCGAGCGGCTTCATGTACAGGGTTGCACCCCCATTCATTGACAGGGGCGTGGGGTTAGTATTTGCGCCATGCAAATTGCTGTCCATCCAATCCGCCAGCGTTTGGCGTGGGTTCACACGCTCAAGTTCCAGATCGTCGCTATCGCCGTGACGGCCGCAGCGGCAGCTGCCATCATCACCGCCCATTTCGCATTCATCGCTACGGAAGCCAACATGCAGCAGTTGCTGGTGCAAGCCGAAAGCGACGATGCTGAACGCACAGCAATGCTGCTTGGTACCAAGGTTGACATGCTGCGTGACGCGCTGAAGGCGACCACACGGCAAACTCCGGTGGAGCTCTGGAGCACCCCCGGCGCAATGCGGGCACATCTGCAGGCAAACCCGGCTCTGGGCTCACTGTTTGAAGGCGTGATCGCGGCCAGGCCCAATGGCGAATTGCTGGGACGAATCTCCCAGGGGAAACTAGCAACCGATCTGCCCAATATCGGGGACCGAGCTTACTTTCAACAAGCACTGCTCACCGATCAGCCGGTCATCTCCGACCCGCTGACGGCCAAGCTCGTCCATACGCCAGTGGTAGTCATGGCAATTTCTGCCCGAGGGCCTGGTGGTGAAGTGCTGGGCGTTCTTGCAGGCGTGCTGACACTGAACTCGAACAACCTGTTTACCGATGGGATACGTGCAAATCGGGATGAGGGGTCACGCGTGCTCGTCATGAACCGCCAAGGCGTACTCATGGCGCACACAAACCAAGCACGCATTCTGGGCAACGCAGCCAACGAGCCCGAACTTGCCGACGCCTTTGAACAATGGCATGACTTGGGCAGCCCGATAGACACCGTCGGCAAAACCACCCAAAGCCAAGGACATCTGGTTGCAATGGCCGGTATTCCGGACACAGATTGGACGTTGACTCGCATTGTCCCTTTGTCCGAGGCACTTGCGCCCGTGGCGACCGCTCGCAAGACAGCCGGAACCTCAGCCGCATGGGTAGCGCTGGTCGTAGCGGCGCTTTCGGGGGCACTGGCGTGGCTCATTACGCGCCCCATTTCCCGGCTTCACGCACGCGCCAATTTGCTGTTAGCACAAGACGATTTGTCTGCAGATGAATGGCCCCGCGGTCATGGTGAGGTGGGGCAATTGGGGCAAGCATTCGCTCAAGTGATGGAGCTGCGACGCCAGAAGCAAGGGGAAACTGACGCACTTCTGTCCAAAATTGAAGCGGTGCTTGACCATGCAGATATCGGCATTGCGCTGACACGCGACGGTCGATTCGAGATGGTGAGTCGAGAGTTTTGCAACGTGCTTGGATTCCAACGAACCGACATCCTGGGCCAATTGGCCTCCATCATCTATCCCGACCAGCAAGCATATGACGCACTGTCTGCAAGGGCCCTGCCTGCCTTCATGCGCGACGGTGTGTTCAACGGAGAGGTGGAGCTGAAGCGCAGTGGTGGCGAAGTCTTTTGGGCACGACTGCGTGGAAGGGCTGTCACACCGGGAGATAGCTCCAAGGGCACCATATGGACCGTCGAGGACATCACCGCATCGCGAGCACACCGCGAGCGCCTTGTGTGGACGTCCAGCCACGACTCTTTGACGGGGCTGGTCAATCGCGCCGCGTTCGAAGAAATGCTGAAAGAGTCGACTTCGCAGGCGGCCGACAAGCCGCTCTGCGTCATGTTCATAGACCTGGATCGCTTCAAGCAGGTCAACGATACAGGGGGGCACTCAGCGGGGGACACGCTCCTGCGCGACATCGCGCACGCCCTGTCAGGGCAAGTACGCCAAACGGACACCGTGGCACGCCTGGGCGGCGATGAATTTGCCGTTTTGTTGCATGGGTGTCCTCTCCCACGGGCCACAGAGGTCGCAGAAAAGCTGCGAAGCGCCGTGGCCTCCTACCGCCTCCCCTGGGAAGGGCACTCTTTCAGCGTAGGAGCGAGCATCGGATTGGTGGTTGTCGATGCATCTTTCATAGACGCAGCGGCTGTCATGGTCGCTGCCGATTCAGCATGCTATGCAGCCAAGGCACAAGGTCGCAACGCTGTGGTGGTCTATTCTGCAAATACCTGAAGCTCGGTATCTGCACCGCCAGGCCCCGTGAAGTTCGGATTCACCTTTGGCCAATACGCGAAGGTCACCGCCCCTCCACCTCCCACCGCCCCGCCACGTTCTTCAGCAGCGTGTTCACCGCTGCCAGCCTGCGGCTGCGCACGTCAATCAAACTGCGCTGCGCCGATAGCACCGAGGCCTGGGCGGTGATGACATTGAGGTACCCCACGGTGCCCGCGCGGTACTGGTTGCTCACCACATCCAGCGCACGCTGGGCGGCGGCCAGGGCTTCGGTTTGCAGTTGCTGCTCTTGCGCCAGGGCGGTGGCGGCGGTCAGGTTGTCTTCCACTTCTTGCAGGGCCGTGAGCACCGTTTGGCGGTAGGTGGCGGCGGCTTGTTCGTTGGCGGCGCGGGCAGATTCCACTGCAGCCGTGCGGGCACCGCCATCGAACAGCGACAGTGCCAGCTGCGGCCCCAGCGACCAGAACAGGTTGGGGGCGTTGAACAGGTTGGACAGCTCCGAGCCCCGGTACCCCGCCGTGCCCGACAGCGTGAGCGCCGGGAAGAATGCGGCCTGGGCCACGCCGATTTGCGCGTTGGCGGCGGCCACACGGCGCTCGGCAGCGGCGATGTCGGGGCGGCGCTCCAGCAGTTGCGATGGCAACTGGGCGGGCACCACGGGGGGCTGTGGCAGCGTGCCCGTGGCGGGCAGGCTGAAGCTGGCGGGGGCCTGGCCCAGCAAAGCGGCCAGGGCGTGCTCTAGCTGGGTGCGGCTGCTTTCAGATTCGAGCAGTTGCACCTGGGTGGATTTGTATTGCGACTCGGCCTGCGCCACATCGGCCACCGAGGCCACGCCCGCTTGCTGGCGGTTGCGTGTCAGCTCCCAGCTGCGGTCATAGGCCTGCAGTGTTTCGCGCAGGATCTGTGCGTTGGCCTCTGCAGCGCGCAACGAAAAATAGGTTTGCGCCACGCTGGCCTGCACCGACAGGCGGGCGGCTGCCAGGTCGTCGGCACTGGCCTGGGCGCTGGCGCGGGCGGCGTCCACGGTGCCTGCGATGCGGCCCCACAGGTCCAGCTCCCAGCTGGCATTGAGGCCGATGGAATGGCTGGTGCTGATGCGGGCGGTGCTGCTGCCATCGGCCGCCTGGCTGCCGCTGCGCGCACGCGATGTGCTGGCGCTGGTTCCCAGCGTGGGGCCCTGGCTGGCGCGGCTGCTGGCCACGGCGGCCTGGGCGGCGCGCAGGCGGGCCAGCGACAAGGCAATGTTCTGGTTGCCGCTGGCGGCCTGCTCTTGCAGAGTGTTGAGTGTGGTGTCGCCATACAGCGTCCACCACGCGGCGGGCACTTCTGCGCCCTGCTGCCCAGCTTGCCCGGCTTGCGCGGGCTGCCAGATGCCGCCTGCGGTGGCGGCCAAGGCTTCCTTGTAGTGGGCGGGCACGGTTTGCGTGGGGCGCTCGTACCCCGGCTGGGTGCTGCAGGCGGCCAGCACGGCCAGCGCAGATACCGCCAGCAGCGTGGGCACGCAGCGCAGGGCGGCGGGTATTGCAGAGGAAGGCGGCCGGTTGGGTGGCGTCATAGAGGGTGTGCCGAATGGAATGGGGGTGGCAGGCATCAATCGTTTCCTTCAAGCGCCGGGGTCGCTGGGGTCGGTGCGATGGGCGCGTTGAACGCCGTGGGGGCCTGGGGCAAGCCGCCCCGCAGGCGGCGCACGGTGCGCAGCACGCGCTGGCGCAAGCGGTCCAGCGCCACGTAGACCACCGGCGTGGTGTAGAGCGTGAGCAGCTGGCTCACCAGCAGCCCACCCACCACGGCAATGCCCAGCGGCTGGCGCAGCTCGGCCCCGTCGGCGCGGTTGATGGCCAGGGGCAGCGCGCCAAAAATGGCGGCCATGGTGGTCATGAGGATGGGGCGCAGCCGCAGGCTGCAGGCGCGGTAGATGGACTGCGCAGCCGTGACATTGCCTGCACGCTGCCGCACCAGCGCAAAGTCAATCATCATGATCGCATTCTTCTTGACGATGCCGATCAGCAAGATGACGCCGATGAGCGCGATGAGCGAGAACTCGGTCTTGAACCACATCAGCGCCAGCAGCGCCCCCACCCCGGCCGAGGGCAGGGTGGAGAGGATGGTGATGGGGTGCACCAGGTTTTCATACAAGATGCCCAGCACCAGGTAGATGGTGATGATGGCCGCCAGAATGAGCAGCGGCTGCCCCGCCAGGGCCGACTGGAACGCCCCCGCCGTGCCACTGAAGCTGCCGCGAATGCCCACGGGCACGCCCAGCTCGGCCACGGCGTTGTTCACCACATCGGCCGCCTGCGACAGCGACACGCCCGGCGCCAGGCTGAAGCTGATGGTGCTGGCAGGCGTGCCGCGTTCGTGGTTCACAGACAGCGGCGTGTTGGTGGTGGTGATGCGCGCAAACGCGGTGAGCGGTACCTGCTGGCCTGCGCTGTTCACGAAGAAGAAGCCGCGCAGTGTCTCGGGGCTTTGCAGGTATTGCGGCGCGGCCTCCATCACCACGCGGTATTGGTTGAGGGGGTTGTAGATGACGCCCACCTGCCGCTGGCCAAAGGCATCGTTCAGGGTGGCATCGATCTGCGCCATGGTCAGCCCCGCACGGGTGGCGGCGTCGCGGTCGATCACCAGCGTGGTTTGCAGGCCGTAGTCCGACACGTCGCTGTTCACGTCCTCCAGTTCGGGCAGTTGCGACAGGGCCTGGCGGATGCGCGGCTCCCAGGTGCGCAGCTCGGCAATGTCGTCGGCCTGCAGCGTGTAGTCAAACGACGCGCTGCTTTGCCGCCCGCCAATGCGGATGTCGCGCTGCGGCGACATGAACAGGCGTGCGCCGGGCTCGTTCTTGAGCTGCTCGCGCAGCCGCGCAATCACCGTGTCAGAGGATTCTTGCCCCGGACCGCGCTTGAGCGTCATGAACATCTGCGCCGCATTGCGCTGCCAGCCGCCGGTGGAGCCAGTGACGTATTCCACCGCCGGGTCGGCCTGCACGATGGCCAAAAAGCGCTGCAGCCGCTGCTCCATGGCCTGGTACGAGGTGGCCTGGTCGGCCCGGATGAAGCCGGAGATGCGGCCCGTGTCCTGCTCGGGCATGAAGCCCTTGTCGATGGCGGTATAGAGGTAGACGTTGAGCCCCACCACCCCCGCCAGCACCAGCAGCAGCACCGGCTGGTGGCGCAGGCACCAGGCCAGGCTTTTACGGTAGCCGCGCAGGCCACGGGCCTGCAAGCCATCGACCCACCGCGAGAAACGCGCCCACGCACCTTGGCGTGGCGAGGCCGGTATGGGCTTGGGGTGCTTGAGCAAGGCCGCACACATCATGGGCGTGGTGGTGAGCGACACCAGCAGCGACACCAGAATGGCCGCCGACATGACGATGGCGAATTCGCGAAAGAAGCGGCCCACGATGCCGCCCATGAACAGGATGGGCACGAACACGGCGATGAGCGAGATGCTCATGGACACGACGGTGAAGCCGATCTCGCGCGCGCCATCGAGCGAGGCCTTCAGCGCTGACTTGCCCCGCTCCATGTGGCGCATGATGTTTTCAAGCACTACGATGGCGTCGTCCACCACAAAGCCGGTGGCAATGGTCAGCGCCATGAGCGAGAGGTTGTCGAGCGTGTAGCCCGCCAGGTACATCACCCCAAACGTGCCCGCCAGCGACACCGGCACGGCCACCGCAGGGATGAGCGTGGCGCGCCCGTTGCGCAAGAACAGAAACACCACCAGGATCACCAGCGCCACGGCGATGAGCAGCGCGTGCTCCACCTCTTTGACCGAGGCACGCAGCGTGGGCGTGCGGTCGGAGACGATCTCAATGTCGATGGCCGCCGGGATGGACGCCTTCAACTGCGGCAGCATGGCGCGCACGCGGTCTACGGCTTCGAGGATGTTGGCGCCGGGCTGCTTGAACACCTGCAGCAAGATGGCAGGCTTGCCGTTGGCCACGCCAAAGTTGCGCACGTCCTGCACCGAGTCGGTCACATCGGCCACGTCCGACAGGCGAATGGCGTTGCCGTCTTTCCAGCGCAGCACCAGCGGGGCGTAGTCGGCCGCCACGCGGGCCTGGTCGTTGGCGGCAATCTGCCAGTAGTGGTCTTCACGCTCCACCGCGCCCAGGGGGCGGTTTGCGTTGGTGGTGCTGATGGCGCTGCGCACCTGCTCCAACGACACGCCGTTGGCCGCCAGCCGCACCGGGTCGAGCGACACACGCACCGCAGGCAGTGCCCCGCCGCTGACGGAGGCCTGCCCTACCCCTTCGACCTGCGAGAGCTTTTGCGCCAGCACCGTGGAAGCCGCATCGTACATCTGCCCGCGTGTGAGCGAGCCGGACGTGAGCGCCAGGATCATGATGGGCGAATCGGCCGGGTTGACCTTGCGGTAGGTCGGGTTGCTGGGCATGCCTGTGGGCAGCAGCGTGCGGGCCGCGTTGATGGCCGCCTGCACGTCGCGCGCGGCGCTGTCCACGTCGCGGCTCAAATCAAACTGCAGGGTGATGCTGGTGCTGCCCAGGATGGAGCGCGAGGTGATTTCGTTGACCCCGGCGATGGAGCCCAGCGCCCGCTCTAGCGGCGTGGCGACGGTGGCGGCCACAGTGTCGGGGCTGGCGCCGGGCAGGCTGGCGCTGACGGAGATGGTGGGGTAGTCGACCTGGGGCAGCGGGGCGACGGGCAGGAGGAAGTACGACACCGCGCCCACCAGGGCCAGGCCCAGGGTGAGGAGCATGGTGGCGATGGGGCGGTGGATGAAGGGGGTGGAGAGGCTCATGGGGCGGGCCTCTGGGTTTTAGAATGTTTTTTGGCTCTAGCGCTTATGGAGTATGCGCAGGGAGCTATGAAATTGATAGTATTTGCATGCAATGCCACCGCCCGTTTGGGCTGAGCTTGTCGAAGCCTAGGCGCTACCTCCACCCGCTCGGGCTGAGCTTGTCGAAGCCGGGGCTTGCTCGCTGATCTTGCGGCGTGCCTGATTTGAGGGCGGGTGCCGGGATGTGCCCCCGGCGGGGCACCTTCTTTTCTTGCGTCGCCAAGAAAAGAAGGCAAAAGAAGGCGACCCCACTGTCTGCGTCCCCAGCGCTGCGCACTGGGGCAACCTGCGGTGCTCGCGTCCAGCGGGGTCTCGCTCAAACTCGCTGCGCTCAAACAGTCGCGATCCCTGATCCGCTGGCCGCTGCGCTCCTCGGCGCATACAGAGGGGATGGGGAACCAACATCCACACGGGCCATCGCGTTGCTCGGCCCTACTTCGCGGGCGCAAGCGCCTCGCGCTGGGCGCAGCGCTGACCGGGTCGAGCGCAGCGACGACCCGTGTGGCTGTTGGGATGTTCGGCTGCTTGGCTATCCACCCCCTGTGGCTGCGCCTGCGGCGGGGCGGTTGCGGGGTGGCATGGGCGTCGAAGCGCCCATGCTTCGTCATCTGACTCGCTGCGGCTGTTTGAACGGAGCGCCCCAGGCGCGCAGTGAGTTCCGCAGCGCACCCCGCAACCGCACCGACGCAGGTTTGCCCCGAAGCGCAGCGCAGGGGTCGCAGACTTGGGGTCGCCTTTTCTTTGGTGACTTTCTTTTGGCGAAGCAAAAGAAAGTTACTGCGCCGCCGGGCGCACTTCCCGGCTCCCGCCCAATGCAAAGGCATGAAGAAAAAACGACCTCCAGCACCTACCAATAAAGCGCCACCAGCTACAAAAACAGGAGCATCCATCACACAGTCCCCCGCCGAGCCCGCCACCGCTCAGCCCACCCCTCAAACGTCAAATAAATCACCGGCGTAGTGAACAGCGTGAGCAACTGGCTCACGATCAGCCCACCCACCATCGTCACCCCCAGCGGATGCCGCAACTCACTGCCCACACCCGTGCCCAACATCAACGGCAACGCCCCAAGCAAAGCAGCCAACGTCGTCATCAAAATCGGCCGAAACCTCAACAAACAAGCCTGATAAATCGCTTCCCGAGCAGGCAGCCCCTGGTCGCGCTGCGCCTCCAGCGCAAAGTCGATCATCATGATCGCGTTCTTCTTGACGATGCCGATCAAGAGCACGATGCCGATCACCGCCACGATGTCCACATCCAGCCCCGCCATCCACAACGCCAGCAACGCCCCCACACCCGCCGATGGCAGCGTAGAGAGGATGGTCACCGGATGGATCGTGCTTTCGTACAGCACGCCCAGCACGATGTACATGGTGACCACTGCGGCCAGGATGAGCAGCAGCGTGTTCGATAACGACGCCTGAAACGCCAGCGCCGCGCCCTGGAAGTTCGTGTCCACCGACAGCGGCAGCAAGCCCGCCGCACGCGCCGCTGCTTGCTCGGCCTGGATGGCTTTGACCGCATCGCCCAGCGCCACGCCCGGCGCGGTGTTGAACGAGATGGTGGCCGCAGGCAACTGGCCCACGTGGTTAACCGCCAGAGGCATGGGGCGCTCTTCAATGCGGGCTACAGACGACAAGGCCACAGGCTTGCCTGCGCTTGATGTGACGTAGATGCTGCTGAGCGCCTCCGGCCCCAGCTTGAACTGGGGCGCCACCTCCAGCACCACGCGGTACTGGTTGGACTGGGTGAAGATGGTGGAAATGAGCCGCTGGCCAAAGGCGTTGTACAGCGCGGTGTCGATGCCCGCCACCGTCACGCCCAGGCGGCTGGCCTGGGCGCGGTCGATCTGCACAAAGGCCTGCAGGCCCTGGTTTTGCAGGTCACTGGCCACATCGGCCAGTTGCGGCAGGGCGCGCATGCGCTGCACCAGATCGGCGGTGCTGGTCTGCAGCTGGGCCATGTCGGGCGAGGAGATCAGCAACTGGTACTGCGTGCGCGCCACGCGGTCTTCGATGGTGAGGTCTTGCACCGGCTGCGCATACAGGCGAATGCCTGCCAGATCGCGGGTGTCATCGGCCAGGCGCCGCAGCACCACGGGGGCGCGGTCGCGCCGGGCGTGGGGCTTGAGGTCAATGAGCAGGCGGCCGGTGTTGAGCGTGGTGTTGGCACCGTCTACGCCAATGAAGGACGACACGCTTTTCACGGCCGGGTCTTGCAGGATGCGCTCGGCCAGTTGCTGCTGGCGCTCGGCCATGGCGGCGAACGAGATGGACTGGTCGGCCTCGGTAGTGGCCTGCAGCGTGCCGGTGTCTTGCACCGGAAAGAAGCCTTTGGGCACCACCAAGTACAGCACCACCGTCAGCACCAGCGTGGCGCCAAAGGCCAGCCAGGTCAGGCCCCGGCGGTTCAGCACCCACTGCAGCGCACGGCCATACAGGGCGATGGTGCGGTCAAAAAACCGGCCGGTGGCCTGGTACAGGCGGCCGTGGCTCTCTTCGGGCGTGTGGCGCAGCAGGCGGGCGCACAGCATGGGCGTGAGCGTGAGCGACACCACCGCCGACAGCAAAATGGCCACCGCCATGGTGATGGCGAATTCATGGAACAAGCGCCCCACCACATCGCCCATGAACAGCAGCGGAATCAGCACCGCAATGAGCGAGATGGTGAGCGAGATGATGGTGAAGCCGATCTGCTTGGCGCCCTTGAGTGCGGCCTGCAGCGGTGGCTCGCCCTCTTCCACATAGCGGGCAATGTTCTCGATCATGACGATAGCGTCGTCCACCACAAAGCCGGTGGAAATCGTCAGCGCCATCAGCGTGAGGTTGTTGATGGAAAAGCCCGCCAGGTACATCACACCAAACGTGCCCACCAGCGACAGCGGCACCGCAAAGCTGGGGATGAGCGTGGCCGAGGCACTGCGCAAGAACACAAAGATCACCGCCACCACCAGGCCAATGGCCAGGGCCAGCTCGACCTGCATGTCTTTGACCGAAGCGCGGATGGTGGTGGTGCGGTCGGTGAGCACCTGCACGTCCAGCGACGCGGGCAGCGTGGCCTGCAACTGGGGCAACAGGGCCTTGATGCGATCGACCGTGTCGATCACGTTGGCGCCAGGCTGGCGGCGGATGTTGAGGATGACGCCGGACTTGGAACCCGTCTCGGGCGTGCCCGCCCAGGCGGCCAGGCGCGTGTTTTCGGCATCGTCCACGGTTTGCGCCACATCGCGCAGACGGATGGGGTTGCCGTTTTTAAAGGCGAGGATCAGGTCGCGGTATTCCTGCGCAGACTGCAGCTGGTCGTTGGCGTCGATGGTGGAGGCGCGCGCGGGGCCGTCAAAGCCGCCCTTGGCCTGCTTGACGTTGGCCGCTGCGATGGCGCTGCGCACGTCTTCCAGCGTGAGGCCCAGGTTGGCCAGCGCGGTCGGGTTGGCCTGGATGCGCACCGCCGGGCGGCGCCCGCCCGCAATGGCCACCAAGCCGACGCCATTGACCTGCGAGAGCTTGGGCGCGAGGCGGTTTTCCACCAGGTCGTTCAAGCGAATGACGGGCAGCGAGGGCGAGGTGATGGCCAGCGTGAGCACAGGCGCATCGGCCGGGTTGACCTTGCTGTACAGCGGCGGCATGGGCAGGTCGCTGGGCAGCAGGTTGCTGCCCGCGTTGATGGCCGCCTGCACCTGCTGCTCGGCCACGTCCATCGACATATCCAGCGCAAAGCGCAGCGTGATGACCGAGGCCCCGCCCGAGCTGGTGGAGGACATTTGCGACAGGCCCGGCATCTGGCCAAACTGGCGCTCCAGCGGTGCGGTGACGTTGGACGTCATCACATCGGGGCTGGCGCCGGGGTAGAGCGTGGTGACCTGGATGGTGGGGTAGTCCACCTCCGGCAGTGCCGAGATGGGCAGCAGCCGGTAAGCCAGCAAGCCCGCGATGAGCAGCGCCACCATCAACAGCGAGGTGGCGATGGGGCGCAGGATGAAGAGGCGGGACAGGTTCATGGCGACAAGGGCAATGGTGGCAGCGGCAACAACTGGGCCTGCGCAGCGCGGTGAGGGAAGGCGCGCGACCGGTCAGTGCGAGGCCGCAGAGGCCGGAGCGGTGGCCGCCGAGGCCGGTGCACTGGCGCGGGATGCCCCGGTAGCCGGTGCAGCCGGTGCAGGGGCCGCAGCACCGCTGGCCGCCCCTTGCGGGCCTGCGGGCGCCTGTGCACGCCGGTTGCGGAAGAAGGCCCGGCGCTCTTCCTGCGACATCTTGGCAACCTGCTCACGCTCCTGCGGGGTCAGGCTGGCCATCAGGGCGGCGCGGCGGGCGCCCGCGTCCTGCGCAGCGGCGTCGGCACGGGTGGCCACGGCGGCGTCAATCACGGCCACCTTGGCGCCTTCGCGCAGGCGGTCAATGCCATCGGTCACCACCTGCTCGCCGTCTTGCAGCTCGCCCTCCACGCTCACGCGGTCGCCATCGGCCACGCCCACGCGGATGCGCCGCTGCGTCACGGTGCCATCGGGGCGCACCAGGTACACGTAGTTGTTTTGCACCGCCGTGCTGGGCACCGTGAGCACGTCCTTGAGCAGGTTGACCTGCAGCTTCACGTTGACGAACTGGTTGGGGAAGAGCAGGCCCTCTTCGTTGTCGAACGCCGCCTTGGCCTTGATGGTGCCGGTGGTGGCGTCGATGGCGTTGTCTACCGCGCCCAGGCGGCCCCGCGCCAGGCGCTGCTTCTGGTCGCGGTCCCACAGCTCCACCGGCAGGCTGGCGCCGCTGGCCAGCCGCTGGTTGATGGCGACCAGTTGGGCCTCAGGCACCGAAAACACTGCATCCATCGGACGCACCTGGTTGATGGTGACGATGCCCGTAGCGTCTGACGGGCCGACCACGTTGCCCCGGTCGGCCTGGCGCAGGCCCAGCCGCCCGCCGATGGGTGCGGTGATGCGGGTGTAGCTCAGCTGTAGCTTGGCCGCATCCACCTGGGCCTGGTCGGCAGCCACCGTGCCTTCCAGCTGGCGCACCAGGGCTTTTTGGGTGTCGACCTGCTGGCTGGCAATCGAGTCTTTGGCCAGCAGGTCCTGGTAGCGCTGCAAATCGAGCTGTGCGTTCTTGAGTTGGGCCTGGTCGCGCTGCAAGTTGCCTTGCACCTGCGTCAGCGTGGCATGGTAGCTGCGGGGGTCAATCTCGGCCAGCAGTTGCCCGGCTTTGACCTCGTCACCTTCTTTGAACTTGATGGACAGCAGCTCGCCACTGGCCTTGGCGCGCACCACAGCGGTGGCGCGGGCGCTCAAGGTGCCAATGGCGCTGACCATGACGCGCACATCCTGGCGCTGCACCACGCCCACCGACACGGGCTGCGCGCCCCCTGCCCCGCTGAACCGCCCCGGCGCCCGGGCCGCACCGGCAGCAGGGGTGCCAGCGGCAGGGGCCACAGGGGCTTGCTGCTGCTTCCACCACCAGCCGCCTGCACCGGCCAGTGCGACCAAGACCAGCAACACAAACCACCACAGGGCGCGACCAGTTTGGCGCGCAGCAGAAGGGAAACGGCGAAGGAAGGATTGGGCAGGCATGAAGGCGCAGCAAAGTGAAAACCGGAGCCGTATGGTAGCCACGCACTCCAATTTGCCCCCAGGCAGAGGGCTGGATTTACCAAGGCTTTACGAAGGCCCCGCATGCACGCGCGGGGCCTGCAGGGCTTCAGCGCTGAGAGGCCAGCAGCAGGCCGCCCGCCCCCATGAAGAAGCCGCCTGTGGCCTTGTTCAAACGCACCACCCCACGCGATGTGCGGATGAAGCGGCGAATCTGGCGCCCGCCGGTTGCATACACCGCCGTCGAGACAAATTCAGACATCAAATAGATAGAGCCCAGCACCAGAAACTGGGACGCTGCGGGCCGCGATGGGTCGATGAATTGCGGGAAGATGGCCGCAAACAGCACGATGGCCTTGGGATTGGTGATGCCCAGCAAAAACTCCTGGGAGATCAGGGCTTTGAGCTGGACGGGGGCCTGGGTTGGCGCCACCTCACCGTTGTCCAGCATTTGCAAGCCGCCAAATTCGCGGCTGCGCCAGGCGCGCCAACCCAGCCAGAACAGGTAACAAGCGCCCACCCATTTCACGACCGTGAAGGCGGTTTCAGACGCCAGCAGCATGGCGCCCAAGCCCACCGCAGACACGGTCAGAAAAATCGCAAACGCGGCCACACGCCCCAGCGTCGCAATCAACGCAGCGCCCACCCCGGCGCGAATGCCGTTGTTCAGGCCGCAAAAATTGTTGGGGCCGGGCGTGAGGGAGATGGCAATCGCCACCGGAACAAAAAGCAGGGCATCCATGCGGTAAATCTCCAGGAAGAGTCTGCCCACGATCACCCCGGGGCCGCGCACCGGTCTTTGCGGGATCGTAAACAGGCTCAGAGTGTAGGCCCGCGCACCCAGCCCTGCAGTGCGGGGACATTGTGGGCGGCGACGTGACCCACAGATCATTCGCGCGGGGGCAACTCCAGCACCTTTGCCCACCGCACCCCAGGCAAAGGCGCGTAGTGGGCCACCACCACGGCACGCTCGGCCCCCTGGCAACTGCGGCCCAGGGCCTGGGCCAAATAGACCACCGAGGGCTTATCCAACCCGGCAATAGGCTCGTCGATCAAGGTCAGCAGCGCCTGGCTGGCCAGGGCTGCGGCCATGCAGACCTTGCGGCGTGTGCCGGTGGACAGGGCGTAAAAGGTTTTGTCCAGATGCTCTGCCAGCGCAAAGCCCTGGATGTGCAGCGCCAGGGCGTCAGCATCCCAGCCAGGGTAGCGCCGGGCCTGGGCGTCCAGCCAGGCCTGTGCGGTCCATGGCTCGAGGGTGTCAGAGCGAGGGTCGGCGTGGAATACCTGGGCGCGATACGCCTCAGAAGACTGCCCTGCACTGATGCCATGCAGCGTGAGGCGCCCTTGCTGGGGCGTCAGCTCTCCCGCCAGCAAGCGCAGCAGGGTGGTCTTGCCCGTGCTTTCGTCCCCACACACCAGCACCAGACCGGCCCCAATGCGGGCTTGGAAGCCTGAAAAAACAGGGGCGCTGGGATAACCGAAATGCAGATCGTCGATGGACAACAAAGGGCTGGCGGATGGCATGGTGACAAGCAGATGAAGGTGGCGAGAGCCGGGGGTTGGGTGGCGCATTGTGCTCCGCCACCACCGCGACAAGCCGCACAATGCCTGCCCTAAGCGCCCGTTCCAGCCACCATTGCACCCCACCGACCATGACACTCAGCTACCTTGATTTTGACTACAGCGAAGACTATGAAGGCGTCGGCACCTTTGACGCTATGGCCAGTGTCAGTCCCCAGCAATGGCCGACATTGCAATCCGAGGTGGCCCAGGTGCTGACGTGGTGCCAACAGCAGTTCCCGCAAGGCCCGGCTCCCTTGGAAGACGGAGGCGACTGGGACTACGACCTGCAAGGCAGCGAGGAAACCGTTGCACCATTGGCGTTGCAATTCAACGCCGCTACAGGCGCCATTGAACGCAGGGCCGGAGCCCCAGGTGCGCCCCGCATCACCCTCACCCTGTCCATCAGCGGCAGCCCGTCGTTTTGCCAGGCCCTGCGCAGCGCGTTTGACCTTACGTAAAAGCGCTCGCAAACCCCCTTGAGGGCAAGGGGAAAAGCATCGGCGCAGCAGGCCCCGCGGCCCAAAGCTACAGTCCGAAACTTAACGGTTTTTAAATGACTGGAGAGTATCGATGCTGAAACGCCGCCAATTTCTGGGTGCCGGCCTGGGCGCATGCGCCTACGCCGCTGGCTCGTTTGTGCCTGTGTGGGCCCAAAACGCGCCGAACTTGGGTACCCCCGCACTGCCCTCGCCGGGCTTTCGCCGCACCAAGGTGGGCGATGCCGAAGTCATTGCTGTGATCGACGGCATTGCCCGGCGCCCGCTGGGTGAAGAGTTTGTCAAAAATGCTCCCTTGGCCGAAGTGCGCGCTCTGCTGGCGACACAGGGCCTGCCCACCGACTACATCGATGTGCCCTTCACCCCCTTTGTGGTGATCACAGGCGGGCACAAGGTGCTCATTGATACCGGGCTGGGCGATTTTGGTGGCCCTACCGCAGGCAAGTTGCTGGAGAACCTGCGCGCAGCGGGTGTGCCCGCATCTGACATCGACACCGTGCTGATCAGCCACTTCCATGGGGATCACATCAACGGTCTGCGCAACAAGGCAGGTGAGCTGGCGTTTCCAAAGGCCAAGGTGATGGTGCCTGCGGCTGAATACGCGTTCTGGATGGATGACGCCCGCATGGCCGCGGCCCCCGCTGGGCAAAAAGGGGCTTTCGAAAATGCACGCCGCACATTCAACGGCATGGCGCCGGACATGCTGGTGCAGTTCGCTGCGGGCAGCGAGGTGCTGCCGGGTGTCCGTTCTGTGGCGGCCTACGGTCACACCCCTGGGCACACGTTGTTTGAAGTGGCATCTGCCGGCCAGAACTTCTTTTACCTGGCCGACCTGACCAACGTGCCTGCCCTCTTCGCCCGCAACCCCGATTGGGCAGTGACCTTTGACATGGATGCCGAAGCGGCCCGCAAGGTACGCCGCGAAGTCTTTGCGCGGGTGACCGCGAGCAAGGCACTGGTGGGCGGATTCCACTTCCCGTTCCCGGCTTTTGGCAAGGTGGCCGCTTCGGGCAATGGGTTTGCCTTTGAGCCTGGCGTGTGATGACCTTGAGTCCCATGCTCCATCGGCCCACCCGGCGCACTCTGCTGGCGGCAGGCCTGGGCATGGGAGTCCTCCCCGCTTGGGCCGACGGCGATGTGCAGGCCCTGTTGCGGGCAGGCGGCGTGGTGATGGCATTTCGGCACGCCACTGCGCCTGGCACCTTCGATCCACCGCAGTTTCGCCTGGACGACTGCGGCACCCAGCGCAACCTGAGCGAGGCGGGGCGATCGCAGGCCCGGCGCATGGGTGACTGGTTTACGCAGCGCCAGTTGCAGCCAGCGCAAGTCAAATCCAGCCCTTGGTGCCGGTGCATCGACACTGCTGCACTGGCCTTCAGTCCACCCCAGGTTTGGAACGCATTGGGCTCCCCCCATGGGGCAGTGGAAACCACCAGCGCCAACCACTTGCGCGAACTGCGCGGTGCGCTGCAAATGGCGTCGCAGCGCACTGGGCAGTTCGAGGTTTGGGTGACCCACATGTTCGTTTTGCAAGACTTGGCCCAGACCAACACCCAGTCGGGCGAAGGGCTGGTGCTGCAAGCGCAGGCATCTGGTGCGGTGCGCGTCCTTGCGCGGCTGCAGATTGCATAGCACAGCGCGTGTATCCGAACCACTCACCGAAGACTTCAAATAGCGCTACTCAAAGGCACTGAAGCACGCGTGCGACAACCTTTTTTTGGTGGTGGCCCGCGACCTATGGCCTAATATCTGTTTTCCACCATTTTTCCAGAGACCTTCCATGGGCAACAAGATCGTTACCGAAGCAGACCGCAAGCGCACTCCCCGCCCCACGCCCGTGCCCGGCTACACATTGGCCACCCCAGGCCGTGGCCAGCGCGTGAGCCTGGAGCGCGGTGTTGCAACCCGCAGCAAGAAGAACCCTGGCAAGCGCTCCAAGAAGGGCGGCTAAAGCCTGCTGGGGTCCGTCGAGGGCCTCAGAACAAAAAAAGCCAACCGTTCGGTTGGCTTTTTTCATGGCCGATGCGCAACCGCCGTCACAGTGGAGCGGGTTGTGTCTCGGAGAACCCGCGAGCAGGCAGGACGATGTGGAATGACGCGCCTTTGGGTGACAAATTGCGGGCAAATATCTGCCCCCCCATGGCTTCGATGATTTTGCGGCAGATGGCCAGACCCAAGCCCGTACCGCCCGAGCCGTCCTTGGTTTTGCTGGACTGAACGAAGGCCTCAAAAATCGTCTCCAGCTCCGCCTCGGGCACCCCGGGGCCTTCGTCACGCACTTCCAGGTGCACCTGCCCTTGCGAATCCACGCGCCCCAGCAGCCTGATGGCCGAGCCTTGGGGCGAGAACTTGATGGCATTGGCCACCACGTTGCGAATGACCTGCTGCAACCGCAAAGGATCGACCTTGGCGACCAGGGGCAGGTCGGACATTTGCACGTGCATCGATTGTTGGTTGCGGGTGAGCAAAGGCTCCAGCTCCTGCACCACCGGGTGCACCAGCCCCCGCAAGTCGATGCGCTCCAGATGGAATGTGCCCACCGTGCTTTCGAGCTTGGAGACCTCCAGCAAATCATTGACCAGGGCCAGCATGCGCTGCCCGGCCGAGTGAATGTCTTCAAACATACCCGCCAGGCGCGGCTCCGCGCGTCCACGCAAGGCGCCCAGCTCAGCAAACCCCAGGATCGATTGCAAGGGGGTACGCAGTTCGTGGCTCATGTTGGCAACAAACTCGGACTTGGCCCGCGATGCCTCCTCGGCTGCTTGCCGGGCCTCCTGAGTGGCACGCTCGGCTTGACGGAATTCACTCACGTCCACAAAGATGGTGAGCACACCCGAGGCCTTGCTCTGCACATCGGGGATGACAGCCTTGATGACACGCGTTTCACGCCGCGCCCCATTGCCATGGAGCACCTTGGTCTCATAAAAGGTCTGCCCGCCGCAAGCCACCAATTGCCGGTTGTGCTCTTGCTCTTCCTGCGCTTCGTTGGCGGGTAAAAAGCCGCTCAACCGGCGCCCCACCACCATGGCCCGCTCCAGGCCTTTGTACTCTTCCCACGCACGGTTGACCTGCACCACCACCCCATCGGCCTGGGTGACCGCAATGGGCAATGGGTTGGTATCCAGCAGCAGGTTCTGAAACGCGATCTGCTCCTGTAAACGGCGCTGTGCGGCCCAGCGCTCGGTCACATTCACAGCGCTGCCGGCAAACCCCACAAAACGCCCTTCAGCCTGCAAGGCCACCAGGGCCACGTCGAACTGCAACTCACGCCCGTCACCCAGGCGGACCATGGCTTGGCAGTTTCGCACCCCTGCGGCGGCCAGCGGGTCCAAGGCGGCCGTGACGGCACTGCGGCTGGCGGGATCGACGATGTCTTGCAAGCGCTTGCCAATGGCCTGCTCGGCCGGGCTGCCGCTGAAAGCAAGCCAATGGGCATTGACGTAGGTGATGACCCCATGCACGTCGGTGCGGAAGATCAGCTCTTGCACGCTGCGCATCAGCACGCTCAGTTCGCGCTCGCTCTGGGCAATGCGCTGCTGCGCACGGTCTGCGGCCAGGCGGGCCGACTCACGCAGCCGCACCGTTCGCCAAATGGCAAAAGTAAGCCCAACCACCAGCAGCACCAGCACGCCGCCCACCCCCAACAATGCGCTGGCACTGTAAAACCAATTCCAGGCGGCATGGCTATACGACTCTTCCACAATCACCACCAGCGGCTTGGTGCCAGAGGTGCGAAACGCCAGGATTTGCCGCTCGCCCAGGGCGCCCTTGCCGATGTAAGAAGCATGCTCGCGCGCAGGCAGAAAATTGGTAAACACTGGGATGCTGCCCACGCTGGAACCCACCAGGCGTGCGCCTCCCCGAGACCCTGCCAGCACGCCGCCCCGGTAGGTGGTGATGACGGAGTCATAGCTTTCGGTCTCCAGCGTCAGGTACTGGAAGTTGGAGAACGCATCCGGATTGGCCAAGCCCACCAGCACCAGGGGCCGGCCAGCCTCGGTCACAAAAGACTGCAGCAGTGGAAGGAAGGCCAAGCCTTGGGGTACCTCTTGCGCGGCCCCTGCGGCACGTATGGCACCCAACCCACGGCCCATGATCAACGGCCCAATGCTGCTGCGCCCCACGGGGCCTCGCGGTCCGAGCTGGTCCATATTGATGCGCATGCCCGCTTCGCTGCCATTGGTGCCGGCGACCACATTGCCATGCACGTCCACCACAGCAATCGCTCGCAAAAAGGGCAAACCCAACAGCGCTTGGTTCAGCGCAGCCTGCATGCGCTCAGCGTCTGGTGCAGAGGCTCGCAAAACAGGAGATGCCGACAGCGCATCCAGCGCCATCTCACCCGACTCCAGCGTGCGCGTGGCTTGGTCTTCCAGCACCCGGGCCAGCAATGCTGCGTGGGCTTGGTCTGCGGCAATCGTGCTGCGAAAGTCACTCACCGCCAGCAAGACCACTGCCAGCAACGCGCCGAGCGCTGCCAGGGCCCCGCCCACCAGCACCAAGGTGCTGGCCTTCGACCACCGCCCCAGTGCAGTGGCAGAAGTGCTGGCAGGTGCGCATGTGCGGGCCATGCTTACCGCACCACGATCGGCCCCAGGCCATGGTTACCCGCCGCACGCTCCAGCCGTCCATCGCGTTTGATGCGGGCCACAAAATCGTCCACCGTGGCGAGCCACTTGGCGTCACCAGGCTTGACCGCGTAGGCGTAAGGAATCACCGAAAAGGGGGCGGGCGAGGTGATCAGGCGGGCCCAGTCTGCGTTGTCCAGCAAACGCCGGCTGTACGGATAGTCCGTCATGAACACATCCACCCGGCCAGCCACCAGCTCGCGCTCGCGGGTCGCGGGCAGCTTCACCCGCACCAGTTGCGCATGCTTGAGGCGCTGCTCCATGACGGGCTCCATGAAAGTGCCCGCCTGCACCGCCACCAGCACGCCGGGCTTGTCGATATCAGCCCACTGCCGTATGACCTGGTTGCTCTTGGTGGTGATGCCGTAGATGTCACTGCGCAAGTACGACTGGGTGAAGCGCAGCTTCTCGGCGCGCTGCTCTGTCACTCCAATCGCAAACATGGCCACGTCGCAGCGGTCTGCAGTGAGGTCCCCCACCAGTGCGGGAAAAGATGAATCCACATACTCCACGCGCACTTTCAGGTCGGACGCAAGCTGGGCAGACAACTCAATGTCTACGCCCCCCAGCTCCTGCGTGCGCGCATGGCGGTAGGTCACGCCGTAGTACTCGGGCCAGATGCACACCCGCACCACGCCACTGGCACTCACCCTCTCAAGCACCGTCTGCGCGTGGGCAGCCACAGCTGCCAGCAAGCTCCCGGCAACCACTGTGCAACGAAGCAACGATAAAAACCGCATGGCAATCGCTCTCAAAAGAGAAAGGAAATGATGAGGAGCCAACAGCACTCAGCCCCGATCGACAGGGACCCAGCGAAGCCGGGCGCGCAACCAGACCAAAGTGGTCGCACTCAACACGCAGGCAGTGATCCAAATCATGCTGCGGCCTCTATGCGGTAGATGGTTTCCAGCACTTGCAAGGTGCTGAAGGGCTTCATCAGGTAGTCGTCGGCACCGGCGGCCATGCCAGCCTCGCGATCACCGGCCTGCACGCGCGCTGTCAACAAAATCACTTTGGTGAAGCGGGTGGCGTGGTCGGCTTTGATTTGGCGGCACACTTCCAGCCCATTCAAGGTGCCGGGCATCATGATGTCCAGCAGCACGATGTCAGGACTGAGTTCCCGGCTCAAGGCCAACCCTGCATCACCAGTCGATGCTTCATGAATTTCGAATTCATCGAATTCCAGCGTCATCTTCAACAGTTTGCGAATGTCAGCATGGTCTTCAACGATCAGAATTTTTTTCATGGCATGCTCTTGCGAATTTTTTAACAATCGGCTCCACAGCGAAGCTGGTTGTCGCCAGGACCTATGCCCGACGTGGCGCAATCATATCAATCATTTGTATCAAATGCAAATCCTTTTAACGCGATAAAAAAAAGAGGAAAATGCGCAACTCATGAAATCTGAAAAAACTCCACCACCTTCTTTGGTACAGGATCACTACACCACCCTGGAAGTCGCCAGCATGCTGGGCCTGGCGGTGCGCTCGGTGCAGCTGATGGTGGACCGCAATGAACTGGAAGCCTGGAAGACCCCAGGCGGTCACCGGCGCATTTCGCGGGCCTCGGTTGAACAGTGGATCAATGCCCGCACAGGCGGCAGTGGCAAAACTGCTACGGTGCCGCAAGCAGCGGCGGATGGCAGCGCTCCAAGCGCGCCATCCACCCGCGCACGCGGCAGTGCCCAGATTCTGCTGATCGAGGACTCCATCCACTTCCAGAATCTGGTGACGCTGCTCGTCAATCAGCACTTTCCTGGCGCCGTGCTGCACACGGCCAACGATGGCATCACGGGGCTGGCCATGTACGGCCAGATTCAGCCCGACGTACTGATCGTGGACATCCTGTTGCCCGGCATTGACGGCGCCACCCTGATCACCACCCTGCGCTCGCACCCTCAATTTGCACGCAGCCGCCTGATCGTGGTGACCTCGCTGGACGAGCAGCAGCGAGAGCCTTACGCCTTTGCCTTGCAAGGCGTGACCGTCATCCACAAGCCCCAGCTGGTCGCAGAGCTGCCGGCCGCCTTGGCGCAAACCCTGCCAGCCAAAGCCGCATGAGCCACGCCGCAGCCCCCTGCGTTTTGCTGGTGGAGGACGACTCCTCCATCACCCGCTTTGTTGAGATGGCACTGGACCAGCTGCCCATTGAGTTGCTGACCTGCACCACCGTGCCTGCCGCCGTCGCGTTGCTGCAGCAACGCGATGTGAAGCTGGTCATCACCGATTTGATGCTGCCAGGCGAATCAGGCATCTCGCTGGTGAAGCGCATGGCAGCAGACCCCCTGCTGGGGCGCGATACGCGGGTGGCGGTGTTCAGCGCAGGCCTGACGCCTGCCGTAAAAGACCAGCTGGAGGACTTGAACCTCTGGCGCGTTTTGTCGAAACCCATTGCGGTGCAAGAGCTGGAAAACTGCGTGCGCGATGCACTGGCAACCCAGGACGCGGCAGACGCCTTGGCCCCAGCATCCGCTCCAGCGCCCTTTCCCCCACCGCCGGCGCCAACTCCCATCGACGCAGAGGGGTCCAGCGTGCCTTGCACGCCAGCAGAAAAACTGGCCATCACCACCCACTTTGGGGGCGATGCCCAGCTGTTCACCACCTACCGAGCCGCCTGCCTCAAGCAATTTGCCGCCGATGTACACACAGGGGACGCCGCTGCACAAGCGCAAGACTGGCCTGCCTTGCGCAGGCTGGCCCACAGCCTGGCCACCGTGCTGCTGACCTTGGGCCGTCCCGAAGACAGCCTGACCGCCCGCGCACTGGAAGACGCTGCAGCGGCCAATGCAGCACCCGCCTGCCTCACAGGCTGGGGCCAATTGCGCACCCGCCTGGGCACCAGCATCTGAAACGCAGCCCAGGCAGCGCCCATTCGCTGTCACCCACGGGATCAAGGGCGTGTGGACAAAGCGAGTAAAGCTGCTCCAATACGCCACCATGATCACCGTTCACCACCTCGAAACTTCGCGCTCGCAGCGCATCCTGTGGCTTCTGGAAGAGCTGGGGCTTCCGTACGAACTCAAGGTGTACCAGCGCGATCCGCGCACCAAGCTGGCGCCCCCGGAACTCAAGAAAATCCACCCCCTGGGCAAATCCCCGGTGATCACCGACGGGGATACCGTGGTGGCAGAGTCCGGGGCCATCATTGAATATTTGGTAGAGACCTACGCAGCGCAGGCCCCACAAGCCATGCCAACGCTGCAACCGGCCCTGGGCACGCCAGAGTATCGCCAATGCCGCTTCTGGATGCACTATGCGGAAGGCTCGCTGATGAACTGGCTGGTGATGAAGCTGGTGTTCATGAGCATCCCCAAGCAGCCCATGCCCTTTTTTGTGCGCCCCATCGCCAAGGCACTGTGCGGCACCGTGCAGCAAAAGCTGGTGGACCCGAATGTGGACACGGCCCTCGACTTCATGGAGGACCATCTGGCACAGCACCCCTGGTTTGCAGGCCCGCACCTCACCATGGCTGACTTTCAGATGAGCTTTGCGGTCGAGGCTGCGCTTTCTCGCGCCAAGCCGGGCAAGCCCCGCCCGCACCTGCTGGCCTACCAACAACGCATGCAGGCCCGCCCCGCCTACCAGCGTGGCATCGCCAAGGGCGGGCCCGTGGTGATGTCCAGCTAACTTTGAACAGGTTCTTAGCGCACCCCGCACACCAGCGCGCCTGCATCGTTGTGCAGCACTTCGCGCTCGTTCTTGGCCTGGGCCACGGCCATATCGCGGGGCAAGGTCACCCCGTTCTTGACGGCCAGGATCTCCGCCATCACGCTCACAGCGATCTCGGGTGGCGTCTTGCTGCCGATGTACACGCCGATAGGGCCACGCAAGCGCTGCAGTGACGCCTCTGTCTGCCCGAAGTGCTCCACCATGCGGGCGCGGCGCGCCTCGTTGTTGCGCCGGGAGCCAATGCCACCGATGTAAAACGCCTCAGAGGCCAAGGCCTCCAGCAAGGCCAGGTCGTCCAACTTGGGGTCGTGCGTGAGGGCCACCACGCAACTGCGCCGATCGGGCTTGAAAGCCGTCACCACGTCATCGGGCATGTCGTTCACCACCTTGGCGCCCGGCACATTCCAGCTGCCCCGGTATTCCTCACGCGGGTCGCACACCGTGACGGCAAAACCATTGAACAGCGCCATGGTGGCCAGGTACTCCGCCAATTGCCCCGCGCCGATGAGCAGCATGCGGTACTCGGGGCCAAAGGTGTTGGTGAGCTGCTGCGCGTCCACCGTCAGCTCGGCGGGCGCAGCAGCAGGCTGCAGGCTCACCGCCCCATCGGCCAGCTGCACGGTGCGTTGCACCAGCTGGCCCTGCTCCAGCTGCGCCACCAGCTGGCCCAGGCTTTGAGGCTGGGGGTCGTATTCCAGCAGCAGCTCCAGCGTGCCCCCACAGGGCAGGCCAAAGCGGTGCGCTTCGTCGGCGGTGATGCCGTATTTGACGAACGTGGGCGGGCCGCTGGGGATGGTGTGGGGCAAGCCCCGGTCAGCCCCGGCGGGCTGCGCATAGGCGCGGGTGTGGCGGTCGATCAGGTCGTCCTCAATGCACCCGCCAGACACGGAACCCACCACCGCCCCGGTCTCGCACAGCGCCATGATGGAGCCCACCGGCCTGGGGGAAGAACCCCAAGTGCGCACCACCGTGGCCAGCATGGCGCGCTGCCCGGCCACGCGCCAGCCCAGCAAAGTGCGCAGCACCATCACATCCAGGTTTTCCATACGGCCTCCGTCATCCACGCACTTGGCAACGCCGATCGCTCACTTGGCCAGCCAGAAAAGTGCCGCCATTCCCCCCGCGCCAATGGCCACCCACACCCAAGGGGGGAAAACACTGGGGGTGCTGGCGGCTGCCGCTGTAGGCAGCGCCTGCAGCGCATCGGGCTGGGTGGGGGTTTCCAGCATCACCGTGTCTTGCAACAGGGTGTCCTGGATCTGGGTGTCGGCGGCGTCTCGGGGGTAGCGGCGTTGCATTTCGTTGTCGAACCGTTTGAAAAAATCTTCCGCCATGGTCTTGGCGGCACCATCGATCAGCCGCTGGCCCAGCTGGGCAATCTTGCCGCCCACCGTGGCATGCACGGTGTAGTGCAGCTCACAGCTGGACTGCCCAGCGGCATCTGCGGGCAAGGGCACCAGCTTGACTTGCGCTTGGCCTTTGCCAAATCCGGCCACCCCACCCGAGCCATCGAAGGCAATGGTGTAGCTCTCGGGCGGCACGATGTCTGCCAGGGTGATCTTGCCGGCGAACTTGGCAGACACGGGCCCAATCTTGAGCGCCATGGCCACGGCGTACTGATTCTCGCCGCTGGCCTCTACCTTGTCGCAACCGGGGATGCATAGTTTGAGAACCTCAGGGTCATTGAGGGCATCCCAAGCCTGCTGCTGGCTGACGGCAAGGGTGCGGCTGGCTTGCATTTCCATGGTGGTTTCCTCTTGGTTTTTGGGCGGGTTGTTCTGAAATCGGTCACAGCCGCAGCACCCTGGCCAGGCTGGCCGCCAGGTCCTGCAGACGGCCCAGGTTGTGCACCGCCACCATGCCATGGGCCTGGCGATGCAGCTCGCTGGCACCCCGCGCCGTGGGGGCATAACCCTCGAAGCGCAGCAGGGGGTTGAGCCACAGCAGGCGGCCACCGTGGCGGCGCAGCCAGCCCAGCTCCTGCGCCAGCACCTCGGGCTCGCCCGTGTCCAGCCCGTCGCTGATCAGCAGCACCAGGGTGCGCCGCCCCACCAGGCGCCGGGCGTGCTGCTGCCGCAACTGCGCCAGGCTGTCGCCCATGCGAGTGCCACCTGCAAAGTCGTTGATGGCATGGCTGGCCACCTGCAGCATGGCGTCCGTGTCGGCCAGGCGGAACGCAGGCGTGAGGTCCGTCAGCCCCGTGCCAAACGCGAACACATCGCGCCGAACACTTGCGCCCATGTTGCGCGGCGCCGTGGCGGCATGCAAGAAGGCCAGCAGCAGCCGCGCATAGCGCTCCATGGAGCCCGACACATCCACCAGCACCAGCAGCGGCAAGGGTTGCTGGCGCCGCTGCAGCAGGGGCACGCGCAGCACCTCGCCACCGCTGCGCGCCGCCAGGTGCATAGCGCCCGGCCAGTGCGGGCGGTGGCCCCGTGCACCCGGCCGGGTGCGGCGGGCCGCGTAGTGCGGCAGGGGCAAGGGCACCTCGCGGGCCAGTCGCTCCACCAGCAGGTATTCGCTGGCGGAGAGCTGGTTGAAATCGGCCTGCCGCAGCCGTTGCAGGTCGCTGGCCGTCATGGCGGCGTCGAAGTCCACCTTGTCTTCTTCGCGCGGCGGCGGTGCATTGCGCGCGGCACGCACCGGGGCCAGTGCCTCGCTCACACGCGGGCGGCGCTTGGCGGGCTCGGCCTTGGACTCGGCGCTGGGCAGCATCTGTGCCAGCAGCTTCTGGGCCACGTTGGGGTTCTTGAAGTAGGCATCGAACAGCTCGCGGAACACCAGCCGGTCTTGCTCGCGGCTGACGAGCACGGCCTCCAGCGCGGCGCAAAAGTCCTCGCGCTGCAAGCCCACCAGCATCACGGCCTGCTGGGCCAGCGCCATGCGGGCGGCGTCCACGCGCACACCGGCGCGGCGCAAGGTGCGGCCAAAGCCGCTCAGGTTGTCGGCCAGTTTGCCCGTGCGGGCATCGCCGAGCTGGGAGATGGTTGCGCCTTGGGCCATGGCTGCGCCTTCACACCGCCTCAGGCTTCAGCGGGCTGCAGCAGCTGCGCCGCCATGTCGCGCGTGAGCGCCGCCACGTCTTCGCGCTGCTTGAACAAAATGCCTGCGGTGTCGGACACCACTTCGGGGTCCACCACGATGGTGTCGAGCGCGACCAGCGCCTTGGCCCATTCCACGCTTTCGGCAATGCCCGGCGCGCGCTGGAAGGCGTTGGCAAACGGCTGGCTGCGCAGGCGGCCCACAAAATCGGCCACCTGCTGGGCCAGCGCCGCGCTGGCGCCCGGCACCTGGGCACGCACGATGGCCAGCTCGCGTTCTCGCTCGGGGTAGTCCAGCCAGTGGTACAGGCAGCGGCGCTTGACGGCGTCGTGCAGGTCGCGCGTGCGGTTGCTGGTGAGGATGGTGACCGGTGTGGCCGTGGCGCGCACCGTGCCGATCTCGGGGATGCTGACCTGGTACTCGCCCAGGTATTCGAGCAGGAAGGCTTCGAAGGGCTCATCCGCCCGGTCCACCTCGTCAATCAATAGCACGGCGCCGGGCGCGGGCGCCTGCAGCGCTTGCAGCAAGGGGCGGCGGATCAGGTAGCGGTCTTGATAAACCTCGCGCTCCACCTGCGCCATGTCGGCACTGCCCTTGCCTTCGGCGGCGCGCATGTGCAGCAGTTGGGCCGCGTAGTTCCACTCGTACAGCGCCTCGCGCTGCTCCAGGCCGTCGTAGCACTGCAGGCGAATCAGGCTGCGCGCAAGCACTTCCGAGAGGGCTTTGGCCAGCGCGGTCTTGCCCACGCCGGGCTCGCCCTCAAGCAGCAGCGGGCGCTGGAGTTTGAGCGCCAGGAACACCGCCGTGGCCAGGCGCCGGTCGGCAAAGTAGCCCACGCTTTGCAGGGCTTGCACCAGGGCATCAACAGAGGCTGGGGAACTCATTGCTTCTCTTTTGATAGCTGCTTGCGCTTGATAGATAAGCGCTAGAGGCCAATTTGGCTATAAATCACTCTTCTCAATGCGGCGCCCTTGATCCTGCAAGCTCCGCCCGAACGGTTGACGCGGCCCGCGCCGCAGGCCGTAGGGTCGCCGCGCCCCCGGCTGCGTTGTCGGGTTACGCCCTTGCGGGCTAATCCGACCTACGGTGTTACGCGCCCTGCTCAACCAAGCATCTTCTGCACCGCCCGCTGGGTTTGCACGCTGATGAGGTTGGCGCGGTAGGCGGCACTCGCGTGGATGTCGCTGTTCAGGTCGCTGGCGTCGATCTGCACGGCAGCGGCGGCTTGTGGGGTGAAGCTCTGGTTGAGTGCAGCCTCCAGCCCGGCGTGGCGAAACACGCTGGTGGCCGCGCCAGTGATGGCCACGCGCACGCCGCCATCGGTCTGCGCCACAAACACGCCCACCAGCGAAAAGCGCGAAGCGGCCTGCTTGAACTTGAGGTACACCGCGCGCTTCGGGATCGGAAAGCGGATGGCGGTGATGATCTCGCCCTCCTCCAGCGCGGTGGTGTACATGCCGACGAAGAAGTCGTCGGCCTTGATTTCGCGCTGGTTGGTGATCACCGTGGCGCCCAGCCCGAGCACGGCACTGGGGTAGCAGGCCGCAGGGTCGTTGTTGGCCACCGAGCCGCCCAGCGTGCCGCGTGCGCGCACCTGGCGGTCGCCGATGTGGGCGGCCAGGTCGGCCAGCGCAGGGATGGCGGATTTCACATCCGCACTGGATGCCACGTCGGCATGGCGCGTCATGGCGCCAATGACCAGCGCGTTGCCCTCGCGGCGGATACCCGCCAGTTCGGCCACGCCGTTCAGGTCCACGATCTTCTCGGGGTTGGCCAGGCGCAGGCGCATGGACGGCAACAGGCTCTGCCCGCCCGCCAGCAGCTTGCCGCCCTGGGCGATGAGCTGCGCAGCCGCAGCAGTGGAGGAAGGAGCCTCGAAAGTAAATGCGTACATGGTCGATCTCCTTATGCCTTGGCGCTTTGGATGGCTTCCCACACGCGGTGGGGCGAGGCGGGCATGTCGAAGTCCTTCACGCCCAGCGGGCGCAGGGCGTCGAGCACGGCGTTGATGACGGCCGGTGGCGAGCCGATGGCCCCTGCCTCGCCGCAGCCCTTGGTGCCCAGCGGGTTGTGGGTGCAAGGGGTGCACACATGGCCCAGCTTGAACTCGGGGAAGTCGTCGGCGCGCGGCATGGCGTAGTCCATGAAGCTGCCGGTGAGCAGCTGGCCCGTCTCGCGGTCGTACACGCAGTTCTCCAGCAGCGCCTGGCCAATGCCCTGCACCAGGCCGCCATGCACCTGGCCTTCGACGATCATGGGGTTGATGATGGTGCCGAAGTCGTCCACGGCCGTGAACTTGTCCACGCGTGTGCTGCCGGTTGCGGGGTCGATTTCCACCTCGCAGATATAGGTGCCCGCAGGGAAGGTGAAGTTGGTTGGGTCGTAGAAGGCCGTTTCGTTGAGCCCCGGCTCCAGCTTGTCCAGCGGGTAGTTGTGCGGCACATAGGCCGTGAGCGCCACCTGGCCGAACGGGATCTTCTTGTCCGTGCCGCGCACGGTGAACTCGCCGCCGCTGAAGTCGATGTCGGCGTCGCTCGCTTCCATTAAATGCGCCGCGATCTTCTTGGCCTTGGCCTCGATCTTGTCCAGCGCCTTCATGATGGCCGCGCCGCCCACGCTGATGGAGCGCGAGCCATAGGTGCCCATGCCAAACGGCACGCGGCCCGTGTCGCCGTGCACGATGTCCACGTTCTCCACCGGAATGCCCAGGCGTGCGGCCACCACCTGCGCAAAGGTCGTCTCGTGCCCTTGGCCGTGGCTGTGCGATCCGGTAAACACCGTCACACTGCCCGTGGGGTGCACGCGCACCTCGCCGCATTCAAACAACCCGGCACGTGCGCCCAGGGCGCCTGCGATGTTGGACGGCGCAATGCCGCAGGCCTCGATGTAAGACGAATAGCCCAGGCCGCGCTTGAAGCCCTTGGCCTCGCTGGCCGCCTTGCGCGCCGCAAACCCGGCCACGTCGGCCAGCTGCTGCGCCTGCGTCATGCACGCGTGGTAGTCGCCAATGTCGTACTGCAGCGCCACCGGCGTCTGGTACGGAAAGCTGGTGATGAAGTTGCGCTTGCGGATCTCGTCCTGGCCCAGGCCCAGCTCCCACGCGCAGCGGGTGACCAGGCGCTCCAGCAGGTAGGTGGCCTCGGGCCGACCCGCGCCCCGGTAGGCATCCACCGGCGCGGTGTTGGTGAACCACGAATCCACCTCCACATAGACCTGCGGCGTGGTGTACTGCCCCGCCAGCAGCGTGGCATACAGGATGGTGGGCACAGCGCTGGCAAAGGTGCTCAGGTAGGCGCCCAGGTTGGCATCGGTGTGCACGCGCATGGCGAGGAACTTGCCGTCCTTGTCCATGGCCATTTCGGCGTGGCTGATGTGGTCGCGGCCATGCGCGTCCGACAGAAAGGACTCGCTGCGGTCGGCCACCCACTTGATGTTGCGGTTGAGCTTCTTGGCGGCCCAGGTCAGGCACACGTCCTCGGCGTACAGGTAGATCTTGGAGCCGAAGCCGCCGCCCACGTCGGGCGCAATCACGCGCACCTTGTGCTCGGGCAGGCCCATCACGAAGGCCGTCATCAGCAGGCGCTCGACGTGCGGGTTCTGGTTGCTCACGTACAGCGTGTACTCGTCATTGGCACGGCTGTAGCTGCCGATGGCCGCGCGCGGCTCCATCGCGTTGGGGATGAGCCGGTTGTTGATCAGGTCCAGCTGGGTGACATGGGCGGCGCCCGCAAAAGCGGCGTCCACCGCGCCCTTGTCGCCAATGGCCCATTTGAAGCAGTGGTTGTCGGGCGCAATGTCGTGCAGCGCCGCCCCCGCCACCGAGCCCGCAGCCGCATCGGCCACGTTGACCACGGCGGGCAGCACGTCGTAGTCCACCTCCACCAGCTCGGCCGCGTCGCGCGCCTGCTGCAGTGTCTGGGCCACGACCATGGCCACATGGTCGCCCACGTAGCGCACCTTGCCCTGCGCCAGGATGGGGTGGGGCGGCTCCTTCATAGGCTCGCCATTGGTGCTGGTGATGAGCCAGCCGCAGGGCAGGCCGTTGATGTTGTCGGCCGCCACGTCGGTGCCCACAAACACACCCAGCACGCCCGGTGCGGCCTTGGCCGCGCTGGTGTTGATGCTGTTGATGGCGGCATGGGCGTGCGGCGAGCGCACAAACACCGCATGGCTTTGAGCGGCCAGCACCACGTCGTCGGTGTACTGGCCCGCGCCGGTGAGGAAGCGGTAGTCCTCCTTGCGCTTGAGCGATTCGCCAATGTGCGGCAGCTTGGAAAAGTCGGATGCACCCATGGTTCTTCTCCTTTGTGTTTAAGCGGAAGCCATGGCCTTTTGGCCGACCTGCACTGCGCGCACGATGTTCTGGTAGCCCGTGCAGCGGCAGATGTTGCCTTCGAGCAGCTCGCGGATCTCGCCTTCGCTGGCGTTGGGGTGGTTCTTGCACAGGTCCACCGCGCTCATCACCATGCCGGGCGTGCAGAAGCCGCACTGCAGGCCGTGGCATTCCTTGAACGCCGCCTGCATGGGGTGCATGGTGCCGTCGGGGGCGGCCATGCCTTCGATGGTGGTCACCTCGGCCCCCTGGGCTTGCACGGCCAACATAGCGCAGGATTTGACGGCCTGGCCGTTGACGTGCACGGTGCACGCGCCGCACTGGCTGGTGTCGCAGCCCACATGGGTGCCGGTCAGCAGCAGGTGCTCTCGCAGCGCATGGACCAGCAGGGTGTTGGGAGGCACATCTACGCTGGCCGCACGGCCATTGACGGTGAACTGCACTTGCATCTGGCTGTCTCCTGGAGGGGGGTTGGCTGGATTCGCACACAGCATCTTGAAACGCCCCTGCCCCCGCCTCCCTAGGGAGAACCCTAGAAACGCCGAGCGCTGCACGGGATATTCTCAAAATGAAACATGCTGCACTGCACACCCGCCCAGCATGGAACGCCCTTGCCACCCAGCCTCGCACGCCCCCGCCTCCCGGCGCGCCGCAGGCCCTGCTCCGGGGACTTCGATGCTTGCTGCTTCCGATCCGCCATCCCACCGCCAGGCCCTGATCCAGAGGGCCCGGCAAAGCATGCTGCTGGGCGCGGGCGGCGAGGCGCCGCTGGAGCCGTGGATCACCCGCTCGTGGCAACGCTGCCTGGCGGCCGGTCTCAGCCCCGGCCAGCGCGTGGTGTTCGAGCCCATCACCGGCCCCACGCTGCGCCACCTGGCCGAGGAGAGCCATGCGCTGGTGCATGCAGCGCGCCCGGTGCTGGAGCAACTCACACGCGCCATCGCAGGCATGCGCTACTTCGCCATGCTCACCAACGCACGCGGCGTGGTGATCGATGTGCAAGGTGCCGTAGACCGCCAAGACCCACGCACCCGGCTGATCGGCCGCGTGGGGGTGGACCTGTCCGAAGCCGCCGTGGGCACCACCGCCATCGGAACGGCATTGAACGAGCTGGCGCCCGTCTGGCTGCACCGGGGCGAACACTTTTGCGACGACAACGGAGCCTATAGCTGCGCAGGTGCCCCGCTTTTTGACCCGGAAGGGCACTGCGTGGGCATGCTGGACTTGACGGGGGTGGACGTGCCCGAGCGGCCTGAACTGCGGCACCTGGTGGCGCGGTCTGCCCGAGCGATGGAAGACGCCCTGCTGCTGCAGCGCCCCCACAGCCTGCGCCTGCGCTTGAATTGGCCCGGCAGCCCGCTGGGGGGAGACAACGACGGCCTGGTGCTGCTGGACGCGGATGGCTACCTGCTCGGCAGCAACAGCACCGCCCGCCAGCTGATTCCCACGCCTTTGCAGCCGCCAGGCACGCGCATGCACTGCTCCGATGTGCTGGCCCTGCCCTGGGCCCAGCTGTTTGATGCAGCAGCGCGCCACCACCCTGCGCCGCTGGACTTGCCGCTGTGGTCAGGGCTGCGCTTGCATGCCCTGGCGCAGCGCCCCAGCGCCGCCGCACCCACCCCGCTGCGCGCGACGGAAGCCGCCCTGATCCACCAAGCAGTGCAAGACGCCCGTGGCAACGTGGCGCAGGCAGCACGCGCCCTGGGCATCAGCCGCGCCACGGTGTACCGCAAGCTGGGCAGGCATTAGGGCCCTCTGCATGCATCACCGCGGAGCGTGCGTCTGCGGCCTCGGGCAACCTGCGTTGTTGCCAAGCCTCGCCGCCCCTGCCGATCTGCAACGCTCACTTGCCGCCGTGGTGCGCAAAGCCCCCTGGGGCACCAAAGGTCAAAACAAAAACGGGCTCTTCTAGCGAATGCTAGTGACGCTTTAGTTTCCCATGGCCGCCGCCAGCACCAGCGCGGGCTGCAGCCCCTTGGGGCCTGATCGGTCCAACAGCCTGAACCACCCCAAATACGAATCAAGGTACTTCGTCGCAATACCCTTGAATCGTTGCAGCCACCCTCGCAGCCTGCTGACATAGGCATTGACGTTCTGCACATGCCAGGGCCCCTTTACCCGTTGGCCTTTGCTCACGTTCACCGCTTGGTGCTGCACTCCCAGAGCCCGCGCAGCGCTGGCCAGCGTGACGCTGCCATCGGTGCACAGGATGGCGTCTGGCGCCAGCAAGGGCTTGAGCGCCGCTTGCACACTCACCGCTTGGTTTGTTTGCAAGATGAAGTTTGCCGTTGCTCCAGCTCGGTCTCGCGCCATCAGCACCGGGGTGTACTCCGAGCCCTTGCAGCCCGCCAGCGCCCGACCACCACGTCTGCGAGGACGGCGCAGTAACCCCCTGTGTCCCTTGCAGGAGACCAGGAAGTAGGACTCATCTGCCTCGGCAATGCCCAGAAGTTGGCGTGCCTGCATATTCTTTGGGCAGGCCAGGAAGCGGTGGCGCCAGCGAAAGGCGGTGCTTTGCGCCACACCCAATCGCTGGGCTGTTTGGTTCAGTGAGAGCCCTTCGCCCAGGGCCTGTGCCTGGCCCATCCATTTATCCCGCAGATGCAGCCGCGCAAGCGGCGTGCCCGTCAGGGCGTTGAAGGTGCGCTTGCACTGTCGGCACTTGAAGCGTTGCAGCCCATTGGCCGAGCCGTTCTTGACGAGCCAGGAGCTGGCGCAGTGGGGGCAAGCCCGGCCATCGATGGCGTGCGCCTCAATGAGGGCACTGGCTTGGCTGCGATCCATCAGCGCCTGCAGGCAGCTTGCCAGTTGCTGGCACTGGTGGTGCGTCAGCTGGGGCAGGCTGTGGATCAAGCGCGTCATCTGTTGCTGTCGCATGGCCTTCTCCTGGGGCAGACGCTGGTGCGTCATGCTCAGGAGATGGGGGCGCAGCGCGCCTGTTAAAGACTCATCACTAGCATTCGCTAGAAGAGCCCAAAAACGACCTCCAGCGCTTATTCAACAAGCGCAAGCAGCTATTAAATAAATAGCACACCCAAGGCCGATCACCCCGCCACGGGTCACCTCTTTGCAGCCCTGCGGGACCGCCCCTGGTTGCCCCCAAACCCGCCGTGTGCCCGCAGTGCGCCCGCAGCACGTGACGCCACAGTGGATGCCTTTTGCGCCCAAGGGGCACTGGCACCGCACCACCTTGGCTGCGGTATCTTTGGCACCCAAAGACACACCAACAACAGGAAAGGGAGAACCATGCCACACCCTCTGGACCGCACCCACTGGCCGTGGTGCCAGCAGGCCAACACCGCCCACCCAGGCCGACCATGAAGCACCTGCTGCTTTTGCTGGCCATCGCCCTGGGGCTGTATGGCGCATGGCAACTGGCTGGCGCCTCTGCCCGCCAACGCACGCAGCGGCTGCTGCACACCCATGCGCGCCGCATTGCGGCCATCGTTGCACTGCTGCTGGCCCTGCTGGCACTGGCTTACTACCTGCCCGCCGTCCCCATTCTGTGAAGACCACCATGCCATCCATGAAAACCATCACCCGCCACCTGCGCACCCCTTTGCTGCTGGTTGCAGCCGCCTGGCTGAGTGCCTGCAGCCAGATCGACACCGGCAACGTCGGCGTAGAGCGCACGCTGGGCAAGGTCAGCCCTGAGGCGCTGCCCCCGGGCATTTACTTCACCCTGTTCAAGACGGTGGACGAGTTCACGGCCAAAGAGGTCAGCTTCTCGCTGGAAAACCTGACCCCGAAAAGCCGCGACAACCTGACCATGAAGGACGTGGACATCGACATCTATTACAAGACCACCCCCAGCGCGGTGCCCGGCCTGTTCACCAAGTACCAGGGCGACATGGTGCAGCACCGGCAAGTGGTGCGCGAGGGCACTGCAGACTACGTGATTGCCTACAGCCGCGTATCGCGCGAAGCCCGCGAGGCCATCTACAAGGCCATCGCCCAGCTGGACGCCACCACCATGCACACCAAGCGCACCGAGCTGGCCGAAATGGTGCGCGACGGGCTGCAAAAAGAGCTGGACGCCAACGACAAAGGCGCCTTCACCGTAACGGCCGTGAACGTGCGCAATCTGCTGACGGACCCCGCCATTGAAGCGGCCATACGCCAACGTGCCGAGACCGACCAGGCCATCGAGCGCAAGCGCAAAGAGGTGGAGCTGGCCAAGGCCGAAGCCGAGCGCCTGGTGGTGGAGGCCAAGGGCCAGGCCGAAGCCAACGAGATCATCAGCCGCTCGCTCACCCCGGCCCTCAAGGAGATCAAGCTGGCCGAGTTGCAGCGCGATGCGGCCATCGCCATCGCAGGCAAGGCGGGCAACACGGTGCTGCTCAATGGCGGCACGCCGTTGGTCAGTGTGGGCGGCAGCAAGTAACGAGGCGTGGCTTGCGGCGGGTGACGGCAGGCCCCGCACTCGCCCCGGGCCCGCAGTGAAGAGCCCCCGGCGCAAAAACTTCGACGGGCTCAGCTCAAAAAAATGGGGCCTGGGCAGCCTGAGGCATGCCAAAAATCAGAGAAAATTGGCCTCTAGCGCTTATGGAGCAAGCGCCACAAGCTATAAAATAGATAGCAAATCCATGACATGACATGCGTTTCACAGGCCCGACAGGGCCAGCACCACTGCCGTGTCTTCCACCACCAGCACCACCCGGCTGCCCACGCGCAAGCCACTGCCCGGCGCCGCAAAGCCCACCATCTGCACGCCCGTGGCACGGGTGCCCAGCATCAGCTCAGCGGCCACCTCGTCGCCCAAGGCACCGCGCACCACCCGCACCGCCTTGGCGGGCAGGCGGTAGGTGCTGGCGGGGGCCTGCGGCACGGGGGCGCCCGGCGCCGCCCGCTCTACCCGCACGGCGGTGGCCTTGCACAGCGCCTGCACCGCAAGGCCGGGTTGCAGGCCCAGCAACTCGGCGCTTTCGCGCGTGATGCGCGCGGCCAGAAAATCAGCGCCGTCGCTCCTGTCACTCTCGGGCGGCTCGCAGCCCCCCTCGCCCGCCGCAGCCAGGGCCAAGCCCAGGTGCACCAGCACAATTTGCCCATGCACTTGCAGGCCCTGCACCAGGCAAGGCCACTGGTTGCGCATGCTGGTGCGCACCGCCAAGCGGGCCACCGCACGGCCTGCATGGGGGTCGGCCTGCCAGCGTGCCAGCACGGCGCCACGCGCCTGGGCCATCGCATCGGCTGCGGTCAGCAGCTGCTGGCCCGCCTCGGTCAGCACCGCACCACCGCCGCCTGCCCCACCCACCGCGCGCTTGACCAGGGGGGTGCCCGCCAGATTGGTGAGGGTGTCCACCGCCTGCCACGCGGCCTTGTAGCTCACACCCACGGCTCGGGCAGCTTGCGAGATAGAGCCGCCCTGGCCAATCTGGCGCAGGATGTCGATGCGTTTGTCAGACAGCGCATGGCCCAGCGCGTCAGAGAGAGAAAGAGAAGCAGGCATGGGTCGATGATGCCTGAGCGCTGATTGCGCGCAGGCCTCTCCCGCAACTCATAAAGGCTTGCGCCGCGCCCCAGCCACGGGCTTCAAAGACTTCTGTTTGCGCTCCAGCGCCCCCGCCGCAGCGGCCTTGAGCAGCCGCTGGAACGACGGGCATTGCGCGTGGCTCTCGGCCGGGCAAGCCGCTGCGTGCCGCAGGCCATGGCTCATGGCCTTGAGGCGTTTGACCATCACATCGATTTCATCGGCCTTGGCCGAGAGCAATTGCCGGTCGATGCTGGGCTGGCCGCTGGGCAGGAACATGGAGCGGATCTCGTCCAGCGAGAACCCCGCCGACTGCCCCAGCGCAATCAATGCCAACTGCTCCAGCACCCCCGGGGCAAACCGGCGGCGCTCGCCCGGCTGGCCCACCGAACTCACCAACCCCTTTTCCTCGTAGTAGCGCAGCGTCGATGCCCGCAGGCCCGAGCGTTTGGCAACTTCCGAAATGTCCATGAAAAAACCTCTCAGAAATCTGTTGACTTCAAGTTGACTTGAACTTCTATAGTGAATTCATACCGTTCCTGCGTCAATGGTTTAAGGGGCTATTTATGGCTTTTCAATGGCAAGACTTTCCGCTCGCCCTGCTCATGGGCGTGGGCGCCACCGCCGTCATGGACACCTGGCTGGTGCTGCTGCGGCACCTGGGCGTGCCCATGCTCAACTTCGCGTTCATCGGCCGTTGGGTCGGGCATTTGCTGCAAGGCCGCATCGCCCATACCGCCATCGCCAAGGCGCCACCCATCTGGGGCGAGCTGGCCTGGGGCTGGTTCACGCACTACGCCGTGGGTGTGGGCTTTGCCGCCGTGCTGCTGGGCATGGTGGGCGCGGACTGGGTGCACCACCCCACCCTGCTGCCCGCGCTGGCCATGGGCGTTGTCACCGTGGCCGCGCCACTGCTGGTAATGCAACCGGCCATGGGCTCTGGCTTTGCCGCATCGCGCACGCCCACCCCACTCAAAAACTGCCTGCGCAGCCTGGCCAACCACACCGTGTTTGGCTTCGGCCTGTACCTGTCCGCGCTGGCCATCGGACTGGTTTCACGATGACCGCCATCACGCTCAACTCCCAGAAGCCCTTCAAGGAAATCACACCATGCAAAACATAGCCATCATTTTTCACAGCGCCCACGGCCACACCGCCCACATTGCGCAGCAGGTCTGCGAGGGTGCCCAAGGCGTTCCAGGCATCCAGGCCGAGCTGCTTCGGGCCGAAGACCTGGCCCTCAATCCAAATGCACTGCTGCGCTACGACGGCCTCATCCTCGGCTCGCCCACCTACCTGGGCGGGGTGTCCGGGCCGTTCAAAATCTTCATGGATGCCACTGGCGGCCTGTGGAAAACGCAGCAGCTCAAAAGCCGACTCGCGGCGGGCTTCACCGTGTCATCGCTGCCTGCGGGCGACAAGCAGTCCACCCTGCTGTCGATGTTTGTGTTTGCCATGCAGCACGGCATGGTGTGGGTGGGCAACCCCATCCTGCCTGAGCAGCATGCCGGTGTTCCCTATGACGAAGCCGCCAACCGGCTGGGCTCCTGGTCGGGCCTGATGGCGCAGGCAGGCCATGGCTCGCCCGCTGATGCGTTTGCCCCGGGCGATGTGAAAACGGCCCGGATGTTTGGCCACCATTTCGCAAAAACCCTGCAGCGCCTGGGGGCTGCGGCCACCCTGCAGCCACAAGATAAGGTCGCCGCATGATCCCCGCCCGCTATGGCCCCGTGCTGTTCAGCCTGATCCTGTCGGGCACCATGTCGCTGCTGGTGTCGGGCATTGCCACCTACCGCACGCTGCCGCTGCACCCGGGCTTTGCAGGCCTGTGGATGAACGCCTGGCTGAGCGGGTGGCTGTTCGCCTTCCCGGCGGTGATGCTGGCCGCGCCGCTGGCCCGCCGGGTAGTGGCCTGGCTCACCCGTCCAAACCCTGCAAAACCCAGCCCATAGCAATGCGCCCAGAAGGTGATTGCAGGCCAGTGCCTATACTCTCGCTATTCCATTAATGAATAGCGTTTTACGCAGCCACACCATGTTCCATCGCGTCGCGCCCCTGAACCGCCACCTTTTGTTGGCGGGGTTCACTTTCTCTGTGCTGCAGGCCGCGCACGCCGACACCGTCTCGGTTGCCGTGGCGGCCAACTTCACGGCCCCCATGCAGAAGATTGCGGCCGCCTTTGAAGCCGACACCGGCCACAAAGCCGAGCTGTCGTTCGGTGCCACGGGCAAGTTTTATGCGCAGATCACCAACGGTGCGCCGTTCCAGATCCTGCTGTCGGCCGACGACACCACCCCCACCAAGCTGGAGAAGGATGGCAAAGCCGTAGCCCAGACGCGCTTCACCTACGCCATCGGCACGCTGGTGCTGTGGAGTGCCCAGCCCGGCTATGTGGACGCCCAGGGCCAGGTCCTGCAGACCGGAGACTTCAAGCACCTGGCGCTGGCCAACCCCAAGCTGGCCCCCTACGGCCTGGCCGCCACGCAAGCCATGGACAAACTGGGGCTGACTGCCAAACTGCAACCGCGCTGGGTGCAGGGCGAGAACATTGCCCAGACCTACCAGTTTGTCGCCAGCGGCAATGCGCAGCTGGGCTTTGTGGCCTTGTCTCAGGTGATGGTGGACGGCAAGATCGCCCAGGGATCGGCATGGCAGGTGCCCGCACAACTGCACGACCCCATCCGCCAGGATGCTGCGCTGCTGTTGCCGGGCAAAAACAGCGCGGCGGCAGCGGCGCTGCTGAAGTACCTGCGCGGTGACAAGGCCCGCGCCATCATCCAGGCCTACGGCTATAGTTTCTAACCCGCCCTCCCCAGCCACCGCCCCGCTCCATGCCTTTTTCCAGCGCCGACCTTGCCGCCATTGGCCTCACGCTGCGGCTGGCGGGCACCACCATGGCGCTGCTGCTGGTGCTGGGCACACCACTGGCCTGGTGGCTGGCGCACACGCCCTCGCGCTGGCGCGGCGCCGTGTCGGCAGTGGTGGCCTTGCCACTGGTGTTGCCGCCCACAGTCATCGGCTTTTACCTGCTGGTGACGCTGGGGCCCAACGGAGCCCTCGGGCAGTTCACGCAATGGCTGGGGCTGGGCACCCTGCCCTTCACGTTTTGGGGCTTGGTGGTGGGCTCGCTCATCTATTCCCTGCCCTTTGCGGTGCAGCCACTGCAGCACGCGTTCGAGTCTGTCGGCAAGAAGCCCCTGGAGGCCGCCGCCACGCTGGGTGCGGGGCCGCTGGACCGCTTTTTTACCGTGGCGCTGCCGCTGGCACGGCCCGGGTTCATCACGGCCGCCATCCTGAGCTTTGCGCACACCGTGGGCGAGTTTGGCGTGGTGCTGATGCTGGGGGGCAATATCCCCGGCGTGACGCGCGTGGTGTCGGTGCAAATCTATGACCATGTGGAGGCGCTCGAGTATGTGCAGGCCCATTGGCTGGCAGGGGGCATGGTGCTGTTTTCGTTCGTGGTGCTGCTGGGCCTGAACCTCACCCGCCGCAAAGCCGCTGCAGCGTTTTGACCATGCAAAACCCCCACAGCCCTGCCACGGCTTCGCCCGCCCCGCCCATCGAAGTGCGCCTGCAACTGCAGCGCAGCGCCTTTGCGCTGGATGTAGACATGCAGCTGCCCGGGCGCGGCATCACCGCACTGTTCGGCCCCTCGGGCTGCGGCAAAACCACCTGCCTGCGCGCCATGGCGGGGCTGGAGCATGCGCCCCTGGGCTGGGTGCGGGTGCATGGCGAGGTGTGGCAAAACGATGGTGTGCAAGGCGCGCCCCGCATTTGGCGCCCCGCGCACCAGCGCGCGCTGGGCTATGTGTTTCAGGACTCGCAGCTGTTTGAGCACCTGGACGTGCGCGGCAACATTGGCTACGGCCTTCAGCGCAGCCCGGCCGCGCAGCGCAGGGTGGCGGTGGAACAACTGGTGGAGCTGCTCGGCATTGGCTCCCTGATGGAGCGCAAGCCCGCCACGCTGTCGGGCGGAGAGCGCCAGCGCGTGGCCATCGCACGGGCCCTGGCCACCAGCCCGCGCCTGCTGCTGATGGACGAGCCGCTGGCCGCGCTGGACGCCCAGCGCAAGGCCGAGGTGCTGCCCTACCTGGAGCGGCTGCACAGCGCGCTGGACATTCCGGTGGTGTACGTCAGCCATGCGCTGGACGAGGTTGCCCGGCTCGCCGAGCACATGGTGCTGCTGGAGGCGGGCCGCGTGCGCGCCAGTGGCCCCACGGCCGATCTGATTGCCCGGCTGGACCTGCCGCTGGCCCAAGGCGACGCCGCAGCCACCGTGGTCACCGGCACCGTCGCGCACCACGCGCCGCAGGACCACATCACCAGCGTTGCGTTTGCCGGGGGTGAGCTGCTGCTGGTCAGCCCCCAGCCCCGTGCGCCGGGCCAAACCGTCAAGCTGCGCGTGCAGGCCCGTGATGTGAGCCTGGCCCTGACCCCGCCGCAGGACAGCAGCATTCTCAACATCGTGCCCGCCACCGTGGCGGAGATGCGCGAAGACAGCCCAGGCCAGTGGATGGTGGCCCTGCTCGCTGGCGACACCCGCTTGCTGGCCCGCGTTACCCAGCGCTCGGCCCAGGCACTGCAGTTGCGGCCCGGGCTGCCCGTTTTCGCCCAAATCAAGGGCATCGCCATCGTGAACTGATGCCGGGCGGCAGGCGGCCTCGCCGCCGCTGCACAGCGGCTCGGAGCTGCCTCCGCGCCCAAACCCAACAGCCCCATGGGCCCCTCAAAAAGACCGGCGCTCTCGGCGCCACGGCCCGCCCGCGCGGTCAGCGCTTGGTCGGCATTTTGTGGATCCCTTAAAATGTCAACAAAATGTATCTTGAATGTTGCCCAGGCACCTCAATTGAAAGTCAATTGCATTCCCGTTGTACCTCAACCGTATGATGGCCGCATCAAACGAGGGTGAACAAAGGGTGGAAATAGTTTCGATCTGGCATGGCGCCACACAGGCGTTTGGGGTGGACTTTCCGCCACTCATGCACAGCCTGCTGTACTGGGGCTTTGCGTCGCTGGTCGTGCACGTGTGCCAGCGGCTGGTAGAGCACACCGCGTTTTCCGTGGACCCTTCAAGTCGGCGCATCAGCGCATCGCATGCGGCGTTGTGCACTGGCTGCATCGTCTGGGCACTGGATGTGGTGGGCCTGTTCATGTACTCCGAGCTGTCTCACCATACCCTGGAGCTGGGACCTGCGCTGGGCTGCTTGCTGGCCATGGTCTTCAGTGCACGGCTCACCATCCCTACGCTGAGCACCAGCACCAGCATTCGCCGCCTCATCCCTGCAGGCCTGGTGCTGGCACTGGGCATGCTGTCCGGGCACTTTTTGCTGGCCCGCAGCTACGTGGCCCATTTCTCCGAGGCCAATGGACTGGCCATTGCACTGGCCACAGCCACGGCCATCGGGGTGGCCTGCTACACCGCCATCCGGCACCGTGCGGGCAAGATGAGCGCACTAACGCACCGCTACAGCCCGCAAAGCTGGGGAGACAATTTGATCAGCGGTGGTGCCATCCTTGTGCTGCACTGGCTGCTGGTCAACTGCTTTCCCTTGAAGATGCCCGCGACCGGCAACCAGGCCAATGGTTTAGCGCTGTTGGCGGTGCTGCTCGTCTTCACCCTCGCGTTGGCTGTAGAGCAGTTCAGAAACATCCGCTCCGACCAGGTTCGCCAGCATCTGCAGCGGCTGGGTTTGTCGCTCATGCGCGTCACCCTGGCCCACCAGAAGCCGCCCGAGCACGACATCCAGCTGTCGCTGATTGCCGACCACCTGCCCCGGCTGCTCAACCGCAACAGCCTCACGCTGCACTTTCAGCCCATCGTCAACCTGTATGGCCCCCAGGTTCACTACGAAGCGCTGCTGCGCCTGAATGACCCGCTGCTGGGGCCCCTGAGCCCCGACGCTTTCTTTCTGGTGTGCGAGCTGCAGGGCAAAACCAGCCAGGTGGACCGGCTGGTTCTGGCCAATGCGCTGGACGCGGCCCAGGGCTGGCTGGCCCAAGGCATGCCCAGCAGCACGGTGTGCGTGAATGTGGCGCCCGTCACGCTGCTGGAGCCCGGCTTTGCCCAATGGCTGGGCGCCAAGCTCCAACGGCGCGGGCTGCCTTGGGGCATGCTGCAGCTGGAGCTGACAGAGCACGCCATCATTGCCTGCGGCGCGCACATGGTGCAGGCCATCAACGACCTGCGGACGCTGGGCGTTGGCGTGTTCATGGACGACTTTGGGGCCGGCTATTCATCGCTCGGTGTGCTCGCCGACCTGCCCATCAGTGGCATCAAGTGCGACCGGCTTTTTGTGCGCCAGCTACCACAAGACCCTCGCCGCCAGTCGCTGCTGCGCCATGTGGTGCGGCTGGCACGGGACCTGCAACTGGAGGTGGTCGTGGAAGGGGTGGAGACCGAGCAGGAACTGCAGTCCGTGCTGGAGAGCGGCATTGGCAATGTTCAGGGCTACTTCTTCAGCAAAGCCATGCCACCAGAGGCCGTGCCCCAGTGGCACAAAGCCTATCACCCCGCAGAGATCACGGTGCTGCCCCCGCGCCCCTCGGTCGCGATATCACCCTTCCTGGCGGCCCCGGCGCCCATGCCCTCCTGAGCTGCCTAGGGACCCTATGCACGAATCACCGCGCCGTGTGCATCTGCGGTCTCTGGCGGTCTGCGGCGTTGCAAATACTCGCAATAGCGATGGCTATTGCTGCGTTTTGCGCCTTGCAGCCCATCCCGATCCGCAGCGCACACTTGGCCAGCTCGATTCGAGCAGAGGATCCCTAGCAGTTAGAAAAGACGGCAAACAGAACGACCCTTGTGTCGCCCTGAACCGCAGGCCCATCCGGTCACAATTCTGGGCTGTCACCCAACCATCCCGACTTGAGCAGGAGCCCTCGATTGACCGCGATGAACGTCTTGGTGCTGGGCGGCTACGGCAACTTTGGCACCCGCATCTGCAAGGCACTGGCGGGCCATCCGCAAATCCACCTGCAAATCGCCGGGCGCCATGCCGGCAAAGCCCAGGCACTGGCAGACACACTGGGCGGTGGCGCTGAAGGTGTGGCACTGGACCACGAAGCCCCAAGCCTGGCAGCAAAGCTCAAGGCGCTGGGCGCAGGCCTGGTCATCCACACGGCAGGGCCCTTTCAAGCACAGGCCTATGGCGTGGCACTGGCCGCAGCGCAGGCTTGTGCCCATTACATCGACTTGGCCGACGGGCGCAGGTTTGTGTGTGATTTTCCAGCGGCGCTGCACAGCGCATTTGCCAGCGCTGGCCGCACAGCAGTGGCTGGCGCCAGCACCGTGCCCGCGCTGTCTTCGGCCGTGGTGGATGCGCTGAGCGCAGGCTGGCAAAGCATCGACACCATCGACATCTGCATCGCCCCCGCACAGCGGGCACCCCGGGGCGAGGCCACACTGGCCGCCGTGCTCAGCTATTGCGGCCTGCCCATCGCGGTGTGGGAAGACGGGCGCTGGCAGCACCGCCTGGGCTGGGCGCAGCCTACCCCCGTGCACTTTCTGCGCCTGCGGCCCCGCCGTGGCGCGGTGTGCGACATCCCTGACCTGGAGCTGTTCCCTGCACACTACCGGGTGGCACGGCGGGTGAGCTTCCGGGCGGCGCTGGAAGTGGGCCTGGCGCAAAGCGCCTTCAGTGTGCTGGCCAGGCTACGCCAATGGGGTTGGCTAAAGCAGCCAGAAAAACTGGCGGCGCTCATGCACCGTGGCGGCGGGCTGTTTGACGCACTGGGCACCCCGCTGGGCGGCATGGTGGTCCGCGTATCAGGGAGCAATGCGCAAGGCCAGCCCAGCCAATGCGCCTGGCACATTGCGGCAGACCACGACCATGGGCCGGAGATTCCGTGCATGGCCGCCATCTTGCTGGCGCGCCAGCTGGCCGAGGGACAACCGCTGCCGATCGGGGCCTGGACCAGCACCGGCCTGCTGCCGCTGGACGCCTTCGCCCCTGAATTTGCCAAATGGGGCATGCAGACCGATACCGTGGACG
Source organism: Acidovorax sp. 56 (assembly GCF_002749705.1). Classification (NCBI taxonomy): domain Bacteria; kingdom Pseudomonadati; phylum Pseudomonadota; class Betaproteobacteria; order Burkholderiales; family Comamonadaceae; genus Acidovorax; species Acidovorax sp. 56. The sequence continues at coordinate 251,961 of NZ_PEEV01000001.1, read as the reverse complement.
AAGCTGGCCCACATTGAACAGCGCATGGCACACCAAAAACTGACCTTCCCCATGCCCGCGCGGGCCGATCTGGCTTTTGATGCCTTTCACTACCACCACTGGCGTGCGCAGTGGGACCCGCTGGTCAGCCGCACCCACGTGCAAGATGGCGCCCCCTGCCCCAGCGTGGGCGCTATTTCTGAAAACACGGGGGCAGGCGCGCTGCGGGCCTTGTCCATGCGCACGCAGTTCGTCAGCTACGACAGGCCCATGCTGGCCGCCGCCAAGATGGTGGGGCGCTCGTTTCCGTTCACGCAGTGGGCAGCCTCCATGCGCCACCAGGCCGATGGCGCAGACCGCTCACAGCTCATCTACACCTACACCTTTGAGGTAGGCCCAGCCCCGCTGCGCTGGGTGCCAGTCCACTGAATCCTTGAAATCGACGGCGCGCCGGGGTTGCAGCGGGATGCACGGCAAGGCGCATGCTGCAGCCAAGGCTGGCCGCCATGGCAAAGCATGCAACGCAGCCGGGCGCCCACTGCAGCCCCGGCCCGCAGGGTGAGGGTCTGGCAAGGCCGCACTCGTCGTTGCCGTGCTCGCCGGGTGTCCAACCCGGCTGCGCCCGGCGCCTAGATTGCGGCCTTGCCAGACCCTCACGCACCGCTGATTTCAAGGATTCAGTGGACTAAAGCCCGTGGTGCACTGGGTGTTTGCACGCAAGACGAAGCAGCGCTTTGCACGGCTGGCGCAGTTTCTGGCCATCCATGCACAAGACATTGCAGCCTGGCAGCAGACCCAGCAGGCGTGCACGACCGCGACGGACCAGCCCTCGCCAACACCCTAGTGTCCCGAGTTGGGGGGTGAGGGCCTGGGCTGCCCCCATCCAGCGGCATCGCACTCGGGTTGTGCCGGGACAAGGCACGCCACCACCTGCGCACTATCATCCCGGCATGCTCATCGAGACTCTGGACACCGCGCGCGACCTGGGGCGCCTCAAGGAAATTCTGGGGGTGATGGTGCGCCACGGCTTTGGCGACACCGTGCGCCGCCTGGGCCTGGCCGACAAGCTCGAACGTGCGGGGCAAGCCCTGCACCGCCCCCACGCCGCAGACCTGGCCCGCATCGAGCCCCCGGTGCAGGTGCGCCTGGCCCTGGAAGAACTGGGCCCCACCTTCGTCAAGTTTGGACAAATTCTGGCGGGCCGTGCCGACCTGTTTGGCCCCGAATTCATCACCGAACTGGAGAAGCTGCACAGCCAGGTGCCCGCCGTGCCCTTTGAGGCGCTGCGCCCCCAACTGCGCGAAGACCTGGGCGGCGAGCCCGAAGCCGTGTTTGCCTGGTTCGACACGGTCCCCCTGGCCGCCGCCTCCATCGCCCAGGTGCACCGCGCACGGCTGCACGATGGCACCGAGGTCATCGTCAAGATCCGCAGGCCCGGCATTGCCGACACCATTGCCGCAGACCTGCGGTTGCTGCAGCGCCTGGCCGCCTTGGCCGAGGCCGAGCTGCCTGCCCTCAAGCCCTACCACCCGCAGCAACTGGTGCGCGAGTTTGCCCGGTCGCTGCGGCGCGAGCTGGACCTGGCGGGCGAATGCCGCCAGGCCGAACGCATTGCCGCCAACCTGCAGACCCTGCCCTGGATCACCGTGCCCCGCGTGTACTGGCACCACACCAGCGAGCGGGTCAACGTGCAGGACTTCATCGCAGGCACGCCCGGGGGGGCGCTGGATGCGCTGACGCCAGAGGCCGGGTTTAACCGCACCCTGCTGGCCCAGCGGGGTGCGCAGGCCGTGCTCAAGATGATTGTGCAAGACGGGGTGTTCCACGCCGACCCGCACCCCGGCAATGTGTTTTACCTGCCGGGCAACCAGATCGCCTTCATCGACTTTGGCATGGTGGGGCGCTTGTCGCAGCGGCGGCGCGACGAACTGCTGCAGCTGCTGCTGGGCTTGGTAGAGCAGCAGCCCCAGGCCGTGGCCGATGTGCTGCTGGACTGGACGGGCGATGGGCCGGGCACGCAACTGGGCCAGTTGGAAACCGAGATTGAAGCCTTTGTCGACCAATACCACGGCGTGCCGCTGGCGCAGCTCAGCCTGGGCCAGATGCTGGCCGACGTGACTGCCATCCTGCGCGAGCACCACCTGGGCCTGCCCTCGGACCTGGCCCTGCTCATCAAGGCCTTTATCTCGCTGGAGGGCATGGGCCGCAACCTCGACCCGGGCTTTCACATGGCGTCCGAGGCGCTGCCCCTACTGCAGCAAGTGGTCAAGGCCCGCTACCAGCCCAAGGCCGTTGCAACGCGCACCTGGCAAACGCTGCGGCGCACGCTGGCCACCGTGGAGCAGCTGCCCGACGACATCGCGCGCCTGCTGCGCAACGCCCGGCGCGGGCACTTGCAGGTGGGCATTGAACTGGCCCACCTCAAACGCGTGGGCGACCAGATCGACCGATCGGCCAACCGCCTGGCGATGGCGCTGGTGATCGCTGCGCTCATCATTGGCTCGTCCATCGTGATGACGGTGAAAGGCGGACCCACCCTGTTCGGCTTGCCGGCATTTGGATTTCTCGGCTTTTTTGGGGCAGTGGTGTGCGGGCTGTGGCTGGTGCGGGCCATCTGGCGCAGCAGCCACCACCGTGACGATGAGGCATAAGCGCCTGCGCCAAGCTGCGGTGGCCACCCAGGGCAGCGCAAACCCGGCTGCAGTCCCTTGCAGGAAAAAGACACACGCTGCACCCCACCAGGCTGGTGCAGCGTGTGCCGTACAAACCGCCTACGCCAAGCTGCGGCAAAGCGATTGAATCATCCCCACGCAGGGCGATTCAGGCCCCTTCAAGGCCGCCCAAAGCCCAGCCGCTGCAGCACGGCCTGTGCCGCTGGCTCGGTGAGCGACTGTGCAAACGCTTGGGCCTGCACCGGGGCATCTGTGCGCACCGCCAGGCCATAGGCGGCCCCCACCTGCAGCGTTGCCGGCAAGGGCACCACGCGCAGCGAAGGTACCTCGGCCTGGGCCGACACAGCGTTGGTGCAGTAGGTCAAAAACACATCGGCCTGGCGCTGCTCCATCACCCACGCGTAGGTGCCGCGCCCTGCCGGTGGCTTGGGCGAATCGGCCGCCCCCGTGAGCTTGAGCGCCTTGGCATCGAGCACCGCGTAGGCCCCTGGCTGCACCGCATCGGCCTTGCGGAAAAAGGCCCAGGCATAGTCGCCCGAGGGGTCTGCCTTGGGGGTGGAGGTGCCCAGCCGCACCTCACTGCGCAGCAGGGTGGGCAGCAAGGTGTCTGGCGCGGCATTGACGTGGGGCCCTGTCAGCGCACACAGGGCATTGCGTGTGAAGACGACGACAGGCTGCCAGCCCCCTTGGGAGGCCAGGCGCTGCGGGTGCTCGGTGTCCGCTGAAGCGAACACTTGGGCGGGCTCCCCCTGCTCGATGCGCTCGCGCAGCAAGCCAGATGCACCGAACGTGAGCCGCACGGGCTGGCCCGTGCGTGCTTCGTGGTTCCGCGCAATGTCAGTGAGCGCTTCGCGCAAGCTGCCTGCGGCGTAGACCGCAATGGGCTGCGCGTCAGCCATCGGTGCCTTGGAAGCTGGTGCGGAACATCCTGCCATTCCCAACATCAAGGCAGCCAGCGCAACGCGCGCAGACCCTACCGAGGCTGTGCTGCGGCTGGACAGGGGCTTGCATATGGGCATGGCAGATCACTTGGCTGCGTTGGGGAAGAACAATTGCTCGCCACCGATCTTGTAGGCAGCAATCACGTTCTGCCCGGCGGGTGACACCACCCAGTCCACAAACTTCTGCGCGTCTTGCGCCTTGACGTGGGCATGCTTGGCGGGGTTCACCACCATCACGCCATATTGGTTGAACAGGCGGGTATCGCCCTCGACCAGCACGGCCAGGTCAGCGCGGTTCTTGAAGTTGAGCCAGGTGCCCCGGTCGGCCAACACGTAGGCACCGCTGGAGGCGGCAATGTTCAGCGCCGGGCCCATGCCGCAGCCGCATTCCTTGTAGCCGCTGCCCTTGCTGGCCTCGGCGCCTGCCAGTTTCCAGTAGCGCAGTTCGGCAGCGTGCGTGCCGCTCTTGTCACCGCGCGAGACGAATTCGCCGTTGGAGGTGGCCAGCTTCTTGAGCGCTTCGACAATGTCCTTGCCCTTGGTGCCCACGGGGTCGGCCTTGGGGCCCACCAGAATGAAGTCGTTGTACATGACCGGGTAGCGCTTGACGGCCCAGCCATCGGCCACAAACTTTTCTTCAGCCGCCTGGTCGTGCACAAAGAGCACGTCCGCATCGCCGCGGCGGGCGGTGTCCAGCGCCTGGCCGGTGCCCAGGGCCACCACCTTCACATCCAGGCCACTGGCCTTTTTGAACTCAGGCAACAGGTGCGAGAACAGGCCCGACTGCTCGGTCGAGGTGGTGGAGGCCATGGTGATGGACTGCGCCGACGCGGCACCGCACGCTACCAAAATCATAGCTGCTAGCGCTTTATGGACGGGCGCCAGAGCACCAAAAACCTTGAAATTCTTCATACCAACTCTCCTTTGACAAACAAACGGGCGGCCTCTGGCAAGGGGCCATTGAAAAAGTCATGCACCGGCAGATCGGCCACCAGGCGCCCATGCTCCAGGTACACCACCCGGCTGGCCAGGCGCTTAACCTGCCCCAGGTTGTGGCTGCTGAACACCATGGTCACGGGCTGCGCGCTGGCGCGCATGGCGTGGCCTGGTTCGTGGCCAAGGTCATGGCTCAGAGCAAACTCGGCCATCAAGGCTTCCACCTCGCGCTTGGCATGCGGGTCCAGGCTGGAGGTGGGCTCGTCCAGCAGCAACACCTCGGCGCGCAGGGCCCAGGCGCGGGCCAGGGCCACACGCTGCTGCTGGCCGCCCGACAAGGTGCGGGCGTTTTGCAAGGCGATGGACTGCAGCCCTACGCGGTGCAACGCTGCCAGCGCTTGCGCGCGTGCATCGGCCCAGCGGCTGCCACGCAGCCACAGCGCCAGCGCCACGTTGTTTTGCGCGCTGGTGCGCAGCATGTGGGGGCGCTGGAACAGCATGGCCTGCTGACGCGCGGGCGCCGTGTGGCAGTGCCCGGCGCTGGCGGGCACCAGGCCGTGCAGCACGCGCAGCAGCGTGCTCTTGCCACTGCCATTGGCGCCCACCAGGGCCACACGCTCGCCCGGGGCAATGCGCAGCGTCACACCCGTCAGTACATGTACACGGCCAAAGCGCACGTCCACCGCCTGCAAATCCATGAGGGGCGCGGCCACAGGGGATGCCATGGCGTCCAGGGGCAAGTCGGCCATCACGCGGCCACTCCTACAGGCAGATCGGTGCTGGCACCGTCCACCCGCTCGCGCCAGCGCCGCAGCAGCGCAATCACCATGTTCAACGCCAGCACCACCGCCAGCAAGATCAAGCCCAGCGCCAGTGCCAGGGGCAGGTCACCCTTGCTGGTCTCCAGCGCAATGGCCGTAGTCATCACGCGGGTAAAGCCATCGATGTTGCCGCCCACGATCATCACGGCACCCACTTCAGAGATGGCGCGGCCAAACGAGGCCAACAGCACCGTGAGCAAGGCGTAGCGCTCATCCCAGGCCAGCAGCAGGCTGCGCAGCAACGGCCCAGCGCCCAGCGATCGCAGTTGCTCGCCATGGGCACGGTCGGCATCCTCCACCACCTGCCGCGTCAGCGCCGTGGCCACCGGCAGCACCAGCAGCGCCTGGGCCAGCACCATGGCCTTGAAGCCGAACAACCAGCCCCAGCTGCCCAGCGGCCCGCTGCGCGACAGCAGCAAATACACCACCAGTCCCACCACCACTGAGGGCACGGCCAGCAAGGTGTTGAGCACCGCCAGCACCGCGCCGCGCCCGGCAAAGCGCGCCACACCCAGCCAGGCGCCCAGCACCAAGCCCGCACCACAAGCCAACAGGCTGGCGGTGGCGCTGACAGACAGGGATCGGCCGACAATGGTCCACAAAGCGGGGTCGGCAGAGAAAGTGAGTTGCAGCGCTGTGTTCGCGCTTTCGGTAACTGTGGACATGGATTCGACTATCGTATGCACCCAGCCAATCTCCAGCGATATGAAATCCTGTGCATAGGATCCAACTCCACTACACCTTGAGCCGCGATGCGGGCGACGCCCAGATCCGCAACCCCTTGCCCGAAATGCTGGAGGCCGTGGCGCAGCAGGGGTCCATCTCTGCCGCAGCGCGCACGCTGGGCATGTCGTACCGCCATGTCTGGGGCGCCCTCAAGCGGTGGGAAGAGCAACTGGGCGGCGAGCTGATCATCTGGGGCAAGGGCCAGTCCGCCCAGCTCAGCGAGTTCGGCACCAAGCTGCTGTGGGCCGAGCGCCAGGCCCAGGCCCGCCTGGCGCCGCAAATCGCAGCCCTGCACGCCGACCTGGAGCGCGCCTTTGCCGTGGCCTTTGACGACAGTGCCCATGTGCTAACCATGTACGCCAGCCACGACGACGCGCTGGCCACCCTGCGTGCCCACGCGGCCACGCCCGGCGAGTCAGGGGCGCTGCATCTGGACATCCGCTTCACTGGCAGCGTGGACGCCATACGGGCGCTGAACGAGGGCCGCTGCACGCTGGCGGGTTTTCATACATTGGAGCAACCCGCAGCCAGCTCACTGGCCGCCCGCACCTACAAGCCGCTGCTGCAACCGGGCCTGCACAAGATCATTGGCTTTGCCAAGCGCACGCAAGGGCTGATCGTGGCCAAGGGCAATCCGCTGGGCCTGCAGTCGTTGGCCGATGTGGCCCGCACCGGCGCGCGCTTTGTGAACCGGCCCCTGGGCAGTGGCACCCGCGTGCTGCTGGAAGACCAACTGGCCCTGGCGGGCCTGACCGGGCAGCACATCACGGGCTTTGACCACGATGAGCCCTCGCACACGGCCGTGGCACAGGCGGTGGTGGCCGGGGCTGCAGACGCAGGCCTGGGCATCGAGATGGCGGCCCGCGCACGCGGGCTGGATTTTGTGCCGCTGGTGGACGAGCGCTACCACCTGGCCTGCCTCAAATCGAGCCTGGAGCAACCGGCGACACGGGCGCTGCGCGCATTGCTGCTGTCGCCCGCATGGCAACTGCACATGGCCCAACTGCCCGGCTACACGCCCATGCGCAGCGGCGAGGTTCTGGCGATGAGCAGCGTGCTGCCGTGGTGGCAATTTGCGGGTCCCAAACGCACTTCAACGCCTAGGAAGAAACCCTAATTGCTACACTTTTAGTAGCTAAAGAACCAATACAGCCATAGGGATAACACCGTCACGCAGCTGTCAGACTCGGCTTACAGTGCTCCGTAGAATCGCGCCGTTGTAAAAGTTCGTGCACCCTTTCGCCCTACCGAGACGAAAGGCCAGCGCGATGTCGGCAAAGCCTTTTTATTGGAGACACCATGCAGGCTCTATTGAAGTTATCCAGGGGGATCGACTGGCTTAACACCCAGGTCGGTAAATACGTGGTCTGGCTGATCTTGGCCTCCACGGTCATCAGCGGTGTGAACGCCGTGGTGCGCAAGGCGTTCAACATCAGCTCCAACGCGTTCCTGGAAGTGCAGTGGTATTTGTTTGCTGCCTCGTTCCTGCTCGCTGCGGGCTACACCCTCTTGCAAGGCGAGCACGTCAAGGTGGACGTGGTCTCCAGCCGCTTCTCCAAGCGCACCCAGATTTGGATCGACGTGTTTGGCTACATCGCCTTCCTCACGCCCATGTGCTTTGCGGCTCTTTGGTATGGCATTCCCTTCTTCACCCGCGCACTGGCCTCTGGCGAGATGTCCAGTAACGCAGGCGGCCTGATCCGCTGGCCCGTGTACCTGATGATCCCCATGGGCTTCAGCCTGCTGTGGCTGCAAGGCGTGTCTGAGCTGATCAAGCGCTTGGCGTTCCTCAAAGGCCTGATCGACGACCCCACCTCCAAGAAGGCAGAAAAGACAGCCGAAGAAGAGCTGGCCGAATCCATCCGCAACTTGGCCGAAGCCGCCAAGGGCAACGGCAAGAACAAGGCCGAGGCCCATTGAACGGCCCCACAAGCGGAGACATACACCATGGAATTCATTGCACACAACCTCGCCCCCATCATGTTTGCGGGGCTCATCTGTTTCTTGCTGGTGGGCTTTCCTGTGGCCTTCAGCCTGGGCGCCTGCGGCCTGTTTTTCGCCTTCATCGGGATTGAGCTGAACGTCTTGCCCGAAGCCCTGCTGCAAGCTGTGCCGCTGCGCATGTTCGGCATCATGCAAAACGACACGCTGCTGGCCATTCCGTTCTTCACGCTCATGGGGCTGATCCTGGAGCGAAGCGGCATGGCTGAAGACTTGCTGGACACCATTGGCCAACTGTTTGGCCCCATCCGCGGTGGTCTGGCGCTGGCCGTGATCTTTGTGGGCGCACTGCTGGCCGCCACAACCGGGGTGGTGGCGGCGTCAGTGATCTCGATGGGCCTGATCTCTTTGCCCATCATGCTGCGATACGGCTACGACCGGCGCCTGGCAGCGGGGGTGATTGCCGCCTCCGGTACGTTGGCTCAGATCATTCCACCATCGCTGGTGCTCATCATCATTGCCGACCAACTGGGCCGCAGCGTGGGCGACATGTACAAGGGTGCGTTTGCGCCTGGCCTGATGCTCACGGGCTTTTACGCCCTCTACGTGATCTTGCTGGCAGTGTTCAAGCCACAGTGGGTGCCTGCCCTGCCCCCCGAAGCACGCACCCTGCGTGAAGACAATGGCAAGAACGGCCTGCCCTCGTTGCTGGCTCTGACCGCTGTCTGCACGGCCGCCTCTGTCTACGTGGCCAAAAACATGCCAGCCCTGCACACATGGTGGTCTGGCGAAGTGGTGGAAAAGGTTGCACTGGATGAGACCATCGTGGTGTCCATGTGCTTTGGCGTGGCTTTGGCCTTCGTGGCCGCCAGCATCAACAAGATCACCCGCCTGGGCCTGCTCTCGCGCGTCGCAGAACGTGTGACCTTTGTCCTGATTCCACCGCTGCTGCTGATCTTCCTGGTGCTGGGCACCATCTTCCTGGGTGTGGCCACGCCGACCGAAGGCGGCGCCATGGGCGCCCTGGGCGCCACCATCATGGCCATCCTGCGAGGCCGCTTGAGCATGAGCCTGCTGACCCAGGCAGTGCACACCACGACCAAGCTGTCATGCTTTGTGGTGTTCATTCTGGTGGGCGCCACCATCTTTGGTCTGACCTTCCAGGGCGTGGACGGCCCGCTGTGGGTGGAGCATTTGCTGTCAGGCCTGCCAGGTGGCCAATTGGGCTTCCTGATCGTCGTGAACATCATGGTGTTCTTCCTGGCGTTCTTCCTGGACTTCTTTGAGTTGTCCTTCATCGTGGTGCCCTTGCTGGCCCCCGTAGCCCACAAGCTGGGGATTGACCTGATCTGGTTTGGCGTGCTGCTGGCCATCAACATGCAAACCTCGTTCATGCACCCACCGTTCGGGTTTGCGCTGTTCTACCTGCGCAGCGTAGCCCCTGCCAAGGAGTACATGGACAAGGTCACCAAGAAGATGATCGCCCCGGTGACCACGCCGCAGATCTACTGGGGTGCCATCCCCTTCCTGATCATTCAGCTGACCATGGTGGGATTGGTCATCGCCTTCCCAGGCATCGTCTCCAGCGGTTTGGACAAAGAAGAGGTCTATGACCTGGACAAGGTGCGCATGGAAATGGAAGCCACCATGCCTGACGCCATGCCCGAAGCCGCAGACCCCACTGCAGGCATGGAAGGCTCGGCCGGCACCGAACCCGCAGCATCCGCTCCAGCAGATGACCCACTGAAGGCCCTGCAAGACTCTCTGGAACAAGAGAAGAAGTAAGGCGCAACGAAAAGGGCGCTACCCAAACACCAGCGCCCATTCAAGCCCCCGAGCCCCGGCAGACACTGCGTCTGCCGGGGCTTTTTTGCGTATGGCATCCAACGGCGCATCACTCAGCCCCAACAGCACCCACAGGCTGCAACACCGCCATCCTGTGGGACATCACCTGCAGATAAAAATTGCTCAACACCTCCAGCCCGTGCGCTCCACACCAGGGCTGGAGCCCCCCCCTACTGAAGGCACTGTTGCATTGCCCCATCCACCGACGCTCCCTCAAGCGCCACTCACGGCCTTCCCAAGTCAGCGCACTGATAGTCCATTGCGCCCACCTGGGTCAGGACAACAGGACATAAAAAAAACCCACTGGCACGGAGTGCCAGTGGGTTCGGGGGCATCGGCATGCAGGGCTCAAAGCCCTGCAGCACCAGCAACCGTCAGATCTTTTGCGACGACATAAAGGTGTCGTAGCGGGCTTCGGCGAAGCGGAACCACAGGATCTGGTCACGCTGGAAGGTGCGCATGGCCGCGTAGATCTTCTTCCACTCAGGGCTCTTGGCATCGTTCTCGGCAAACACTTCCATCGAAGCCTTGAACGAGGCGTCCATCACGGCTTGCGAGAAAGGCAGCACCTTGGTCTTGGCAGCCACCAGTTGCTTGAGCGCAGTGGGGTTCAATGCATCGTACTTGGCCAGCATGTCGTTGTGGGCAACAGCCGATGCGGCTTCGATGATGGCCTGGAACTCGGAAGAGACGCCTTCAAAAGCCTTCTTGTTGATGAAGAAGTCCACCTCAGGACCGCCTTCCCACCAGCCGGGGTAGTAGTAGAAGGGAGCCACCTTGTTGAAGCCCAGCTTCTGGTCATCGTAGGGGCCGATCCACTCGGCGGCGTCAATCGTGCCCTTTTCGAGCGATTGGTAAATTTCGCCACCAGGAATGCTCTGGGGCACAGCACCCAGCTTCTGCATCACCTCGCCCACCAAACCGCCACCCAAGCGCATCTTCAAGCCCTTGAAGTCGGCGGGGGACTTGATTTCCTTGCGGAACCAGCCGCCCATCTGCGTGCCGGTGTTGCCGCCAGCAAAGCTGACCATGTTGTACCCGGCGTAGAACTCGTTCATGAGCTTGCGGCCATTGCCGTGCATCATCCAGGCGTCCATCTGGCGTGCATTGAAGCCGAAGGGGATCGCCGAGCCCAGCGCGAACGCAGGGTTCTTGCCGTAGAAGTAGTAAGGCACCGAGTGGCACATTTCCACAGTGCCTTGCTGCACGCCGTCCACAACGCCAAAGGGAGGCATCAGTTCGCCACCTGCATGCACGGAGATTTCAAACTTGCCGCCCGACATGGCCTTGACGGCCTTGGCAAACACGTCAGCGCCACCAAAGATGGTGTCCAGCGACTTGGGGAAGCTGGAAGCCAGGCGCCAACGAACGGCCGCTTGCGCGTGGACAGCGGGCGCAGCACCTGCGGCCAGCACGCCGGCAATGCCTGCGCGTTTGATGATGGAACGACGATCCATGAGGTTCTCTCCGATATTTGATTGCAAAACCCAGCATGCACGCGCGATACGCAGCCGTGCCGAGGACTTGTTTCAGCCGCATTCATTGTAGGAATATGGCCACCCCAGGCTTTGGGGGTTTTCCCGCGAAAAAGCCCCTGCTGCGAGGGGCTTTCAGGGTTCTGCAAGCAAGCTGGCGCCGCGCTGTCAGGGCGCTGCAGAAAAGGGCGCACTGAGAGCATTCCAGGCACAAAAAAAGGGGCCTGATGAACGGCCCCTGTCCATATGACCCAGGGGGTAGAACAAGGCACTCAGCCCCAGGGTCGCAAGGCTCCCGTCAGAAGAACCGCTTTTCGATCGCGGCGCGAATCCCCACAGCGTCCAGGCCTTGCAACGACAGCAGCTTGGCCGGGTCGCCGTGTTCGATGAACACATCGGGCAGGCCCAGTTGCAGCACAGGCAGCGTGATGCCAGCGGCGTTGAGCGCCTCGGTCACGGCGCTGCCTGCACCGCCCATGATGGAGCCCTCCTCCAGAGTGACGAGCGCATCGTGGCGCGAGGCCACGTCCAGCAGCAAGTCCACATCCACTGGCTTGGCCCAGCGCATGTTGACCACCGTGGCGTCAAGCACTTCGGCGGCTTCCAGCGCGGGGTACAGCAAGGTGCCAAACGCCAGGATGGCAATGCGCGGTGGGTTGCCTGCGGCCAGTCCCGAGCGCTCACGGCGCACCTCGCCCTTGCCAAAGGGCAGCCCCTCCAACGTAGCCAGGGGGGCCACGCCCGCGCCGCTGCCACGGGGGTAGCGCACGGCCACCGGGTGGTCTTGCTCAAAAGCGCTGCTGAGCAGCTGGCGGCATTCGCGTTCGTCGGCCGGGCAGGCCATGCTCATGTTGGGAATGCAGCGCACAAACGGAATATCGTAGGCGCCCGCATGCGTCGCGCCGTCGGCGCCCACCAGCCCAGCGCGGTCCAGTGCAAACACCACAGGCAGGTTTTGCAACGCCACGTCGTGGATGAGCTGGTCGTAGCCGCGCTGCAAGAAGGTGGAGTAGATGGCCACCACGGGCTTGACGCCTTCGCAGGCCATGCCTGCAGCAAAGGTCACCGCGTGCTGCTCGGCAATGCCCACGTCGTAGTAGCGATCGGGAAAGCGCTTTTCAAACTCCACCATGCCCGAGCCTTCGCGCATGGCGGGGGTGATGCCTACCAGGCGCTCGTCTTGCGCGGCCATGTCGCACAGCCACTGGCCAAACACCTGCGTGAAGGTCTGCTTGGGTGCGGACGTGCTTTTGACCAAGCCCACGGCGGGGTCGAACTTGCCAGGGCCGTGGTAGGCCACAGGGTCGGCCTCGGCCAGCTTGTAGCCCTGGCCCTTTTTGGTGACCACGTGCAGGAACTGCGGGCCTTTGAGGCCCTTGATGTTCTCCAGTGTGGGGATGAGCGAGTCAAGATCGTGCCCGTCGATGGGGCCGATGTAGTTGAAGCCGAACTTCTCGAACAGGGTGGCGGGCACCACCATGCCCTTGGCCTGCTGCTCAAAGCGCTTGGCCAGCTCCAGCAGCGGCGGCACGGGGCGCAGCACGGTCTTGCCCACGTTCTTGGCGGCGGCATAGAACTGGCCGCTCATCAGCTGCGCCAAGTACCGGTTGAGTGCGCCCACGGGGGGGCTGATGCTCATGTCGTTGTCGTTCAGGATGACAAGCAGGTTGGCATCGGTCACGCCGCCGTTGTTCAGGGCTTCAAAGGCCATGCCCGCCGTCATGGCGCCGTCGCCAATGATGGCCACCGCACGGCGGCTTTCGCCCTTGCGCTTGGCCGCCATGGCCATGCCCAGTGCGGCAGAAATGCTGGTGCTGGAGTGCGCAGTGCCAAAGGTGTCGTAAGGGCTTTCGGCCCGCTGCGGAAAGCCCGAGATGCCCCCCAGCTGGCGCAAGGTGGCCATGCGGTCGCGCCGCCCGGTCAGGATTTTGTGGGGGTAGGTCTGGTGGCCCACATCCCACACCAGCCGATCTTCAGGGGTGTTGAAAACGTGGTGCAGGGCCACGGTGAGCTCTACGGTGCCCAGGTTGGAGCTAAGGTGCCCGCCGGTTTGCGACACGCTCTCCAGCACAAAGCCGCGCAATTCTGTGGCCAGCACCTTGAGGTCTGCCCGTGACAGCTTGCGCACATCCGCCGGGTCGTTGATGGTTTGCAGCAGGGGGAAGGAGGTCGTGGCCATTTACTATTATTTTGATAGCTTCCAGCGCTTTATCTATAAGCGCCAGGGGCTGATTGAATACATATTCCAGGCGACATGCAGGGTGGGCCGCAGCGTCGCCCGGTCAGTGCGATCGGCGCACCACCATGTCGGCCAGGGCCGCCAGGGCACGCGCGTCGGGCAAACCACTGTCTGCCAGCGCTGCATGGGCGGCGGCCAGCAACTCGCTGGCGTAGGCCTGCGCTGCAGCCAGCCCCAACAGCGACACATAGGTGGGCTTGTCGCTGGCAGCGTCCTTGCCTGCCGTTTTGCCCAGCGTGGCCGAGTCGGCAATCACGTCCAGGATATCGTCGACCACCTGAAACGCCAGCCCCACGGCTGCACCGTAGGCTTGCAAGGCCGCTTTGGCCTGGGGCGGCACGCAGGCGCAGGCGGCGCCCATCATGACGCTGCCCTCCAGCAAAGCCCCTGTCTTGAGGCGGTGCATCTCGCGCAGTTGGTCTTCGGTCAACGCCAGCCCCACGCTGGCCAGGTCAATCGCCTGCCCACCGGCCATGCCGGCAGAGCCAGCCGCATGCGCCAGTTGGCGGCACAGGCTGGCCTGCACAGCACCCGGAATGCGCTCATCGTCAGGCGTGAGCAGCTCAAAGGCAAAGGCCTGCAGCGCATCGCCTGCGAGCAGGGCCTGGGCCTCGCCAAACTGCACATGCACCGTGGGCTTGCCACGGCGCAGCACGTCGTTGTCCATGCAGGGCATGTCGTCGTGCACCAGCGAGTAAGCGTGAATCAGTTCCACCGCGCAGGCTGCACGCAAGGCGGCTTCGTCAGCACCGCTGCGCTCGGCAGCACCCCAAGTGCTCTGGCGCGCACTAAGTGCGGCCTCGTACGCAGCCATCACCAGCAGCGGACGCAGGCGCTTGCCACCGTCCAGCACTGCGTAGCGCATGGCATCGCCCAGCCCGGCCGGGGCACCCTGCCCCACCCAGCGCGACAGGGCTTGCTCCACGCACTCCAGGTGTTCCCGGCTCCAGCTTCCCAGGTCCCACGCGGCGCTCATTCTTGCCCCCAAGCCTGCAGGCTGCCTTCGTCCAGCACCTTGATCTGGTCTTGCACCGCATCAAGCCGCTTGCGGCAAAACGCCAGCAGCACAGCGCCGCGCTGGTAGCCCGCCAGCATCTGGTCCAGGGGCATCTGGCCCGATTCGATGCGGGTGACCAATTGCTCCAGCTCTTCCAACGCAGCTTCGTAGCTGGTGGGCTCTTGGGGCAGTTCGGTCTTGGGGGTGGCCTTGGGCATGGGCTTGTGGGCAGTGCGCGCAGATGAAAACGGGCGATTTTAGGCGCAGCCTCTACACCGAGACAGACTACAGGGCCGTTTATTGCAAATCACGGCCCGCCACGCCATCGCAAAAACTGCCAAGACCCTGTCCTCGATCAATTCTCAATACACGTAAGGGGGCTGCGGGAATAACCCCACCGCCTATAATCCCATTCCCGTCAAGCCGGCTACCCACCCTAGCCGGTTTCTTTTTTTCCCCAGATGCGCATTCTGCGCACCTCCCGCACTTTCTCCCTGTGGGGAGTCTTTAGGTCAGGTCACCCATGTCTGATTTAAGTCTTCAACTGCAGCAGGCCGCGAGCCAACTACCAGTTTCAAGCTACTTTGACGATGCGCTGCTCCAGCGCGAGCTGGACACCATCTTCCAGCGCGGGCCCCGTTATCTGGGGCACCAATTGTCTGTGCCCAATGCGGGCGACTACTACGCACTGCCCCAGGAGGGCGAGGGCCGCGCGCTGGTGCGCAACGCCCAGGGCGGGATTGAACTCATCTCCAACGTGTGCCGCCACCGCCAGGCGGTCATGCTCAAGGGCAAGGGCTCCTTGCACACACAGCAAAAAGGCAGCGCGGGCGGCAACATCGTGTGCCCATTGCACCGCTGGACCTACAGCCCCAAGGGCGAGTTGCTGGGCGCGCCGCATTTTGCGCACGACCCCTGCCTGAACCTCAACAACTACAAGCTGCGCGAATGGAACGGTCTTCTGTTTGAAGACAACGGCTACGACGTGGCCGCAGACCTGGCTCAAATGGGCCCGCAGGCCGATTTGAGCTTTGAGGGCTATGTGCTGGACCATGTGGAGCTGCACGAGTGCAACTACAACTGGAAGACCTTCATCGAGGTCTATCTGGAGGACTACCACGTCGGCCCCTTCCACCCCGGCCTGGGCAGCTTCGTCACTTGCGACGACCTGCGCTGGGAGTTTGGCAAGAACTACTCGGTGCAGACCGTGGGCGTGGCCAACCGCCTGGGCAAGGCCGGCAGCCCCGTGTATGAGCGCTGGCACGAAGCCCTGCTGGCCTACCGCAATGGCGAGCCGCCCAAGCACGGCGCCATCTGGCTCACGCTGTACCCGCACATCATGGTGGAGTGGTACCCGCATGTGCTCACCGTGTCCACGCTGCACCCCATCAGCCCGACCAAGACACTGAACATGGTGGAGTTCTATTACCCCGAAGAAATCGCAGCGTTCGAGCGCGAATTCGTCGAGGCGCAGAAGGCCGCCTACATGGAGACTTGCATCGAGGACGACGAGATCGGCGAGCGCATGGACGCCGGCCGCAAGGCCTTGCTGGAACGCGGCGACAACGAGGTCGGCCCCTACCAGAGCCCCATGGAAGACGGCATGCAGCACTTTCACGAGTGGTACCGCCAGACCATGGGCGATGCGGGCCCCAAAGGCTGAAACAACGCCTTCGGCACAAAGCCCTGAATACGATGGCAAAACAGCGCCAATAGAACGGACGGCTGTGAATTGCTCTCATTAGAATAGCTGCCAGCGCTGGATCAACCAGCCTTGGCGGCTATTTTTACTTCAACCCTCTGAACAGGTTCACCCTCGATGCAAGCCCTCTGGATGGTGTTGGCCGCTTTCCTTTTTGCCAGCATGGGGGTGTGCGTGAAGATGGCATCGGCCCACTTCAACGCGGCAGAGCTGGTGTGCTACCGGGGCTTCATCGGCATCGCCATCCTGTGGCTGCTCGCCCGCTCGCAACGGGTGTCCCTGGCCACCCAATACCCTGGCATGCACGCCTGGCGCAGCCTGGTGGGCGTGGTGTCTTTGGGGGCGTGGTTCTACTCCATCGGTAAATTGCCCCTGGCCACGGCCATGACGCTCAACTACATGAGCAGCGTGTGGATTGCCGCATTTCTGGTGGGCGGCGCACTGATTGCATGGCGCCCCTCAGCCACCTCCCCACGGCCCGCCTTTCAGGGCTCGCTGGTGGTCACGGTGCTCACCGGGTTCGTTGGCGTCGTGCTCATGCTGCGCCCCAGCCTGGACCAAAACCAGGCGTTCGCAGGGCTCATTGGCCTCATCTCTGGCATGACGGCTGCCTTCGCCTACATGCAGGTGATGGCGCTGTCGCGCTTGGGCGAGCCTGAGTCGCGCACGGTCTTTTACTTTGCCGTGGGGTCTGCCGCCGCCGGGGGGCTGGCCTTGCTGTTCACCGGCACCTCGGCCTGGCCGGGGTGGCCCGCCCTGTGGCTGCTGCCCATTGGGGTGCTGGCCGCAGGCGGGCAGCTGTGCATGACGCGCGCCTACGCCACCGCCAAAACCCCACGCGGCACGCTGGTGGTGGCCAACCTGCAGTATTCCGGCATCGTGTTTGCCGCCATCTACAGCGTGGTGCTGTTCAATGACCAGATCCCAACCATTGGATGGGTGGGAATGGTGTTGATTGTGGGCAGCGGTATCGTGGCGACCGTGCTGCGTGCGCGTGCCGCCCCCGACAGCCCAGCGGAAGAACATTAGGAGCGGCTAACAAAACTCAGCGAAGCGGTGATGGCCAGGCGCTGCGTCGCAGGCAGTACGAGTAGTACGACAAGACGCAGCAACGACGCCAGAAGAGTTTTATTAGCCGCTTTAAAGTGCCACCCATGGAGCCTTTGCCAATGACCTACACCACCCTCATCACCCCCACCGAATTGCAAGCCCTGCAGGCCAGCGGCCAGCCATTGATGGTGTTTGACTGCAGCTTTGAGCTGATGCAGCCATCGGCCGGGGCGCAGGCGTTTGCGCAGGCGCACATCCCCGGCGCGGTGTACGCCGACCTGGACAAGCACCTGAGCGCCAAGCACGGTGCACCGGGCGCCCACGGCACACTGGTGGCCCAAGAGGCAGACCAGCCTGCCTCTGGCGGGCGCCACCCCCTGCCCAGCCGCGAACGCTTTGCGACGTGGCTGTCGAGCGTGGGCTTTGCCAATGGCATGCAGGCCGTGGTGTACGACCGCAACGGCGCCAACTACTGCGGGCGCCTGTGGTGGATGCTCAAGTGGGCGGGCCACGATGCCGTGGCCGTGCTCGACGGCGGCCTGCAAGCCTGGCAAGCCGAAGGCGGCGCAGTGACCAGCGACGACGAGCCCAGCCATTTTCAAAGCCACTTTGTACTAAAGGAGCCTCTGCGCCGCCTGGTCACAGCCACTGAGGTGCTACAAAACCTGCAGCAACCTGGGCAGACCGTGGTGGACGCACGGGGCGCGCCGCGCTACCGGGGCGAGGTGGAACCGCTGGACCCGGTGGCGGGCCACATTCCGGGTGCGCTGAACCGGCCCTTTGGCGACAACCTGGGGCCTGACGGCCGCTTCAAGCCTGCCGCCGTGCTGCGTGCGGAGTTTGAAACGCTGCTGGCAGGCCGCGCGCCAGGCTCTGTGGTGCACCAGTGCGGCAGCGGCGTGAGCGCGGTGCCCAATGTGCTGGCCATGGAAGTCGCCGGACTCGGAAAAACATCACTTTTTGCGGGCAGCTGGAGCGAGTGGTGCAGTGATTCCACCCGCCCTGTTGAACGCGGATAAACACACCGGACATGGTTGCAACAAGTTGTTAGCAGCACGCATTTACCTGGGGAGAAGGCCTTCTGGCCTTAGGTTCGTGTAAGGCAAATTCCTACAAAGCCCACCCCTAAACCAGACACGCAGCACAGTCAAAAACGGACTTAATTTTTGATTGGGGCGGTTTCACAATCCATTTCAACGGATCACGCAAAACATGCAAGCCGCATGCAACGCAAGACCCGGGACTGGAAAAAAGGAAGCCGCCATGACCAACGAACAAATCCTCGCCGAAATCCGCGAAGCCAACCTCACTTACCTGATGCTGGCCCAGAACCTGATTCGCCAGGACAAGGCCGAAGCCGTGTTCCGCTTGGGCATGAACGAAGAAGCCGCTGACATTCTGGCCTCGCTGTCTGCCGCCCAGGTGCTCAAGCTGGCTTCACGCAACACGCTGCTGTGCAGCTTCCGTGTGGACGACAACCTGGTGTGGAGCTTGCTGACCAACCACACCGCCAAGAAGGTGGGCAACGAAGCCACCAACACCTTGCACGCCAACATCCTCATGGCCAGCCGCGTGTCGGAAGTGCTCTGAGCACTGACCACCGCCGCTTCTGCCCCCAGCCCCTCACGAAAGCCCGCCATGTCCGCACCCGCCGCCACCGTCAAAAGCGTACTGAATGAATCCAAGCAGATCGAACGCGCTGCCATGCTCATCCAGATGGGTGCCCGCATGCAGGTGCTGGAGTCGGAAACCACGCTGTCGTACGAACGCCTGATTCGCCTGTACAAAGAAATCGCTGGCAAGTCGCCATCCAAGGGCCAGTTGCCCTTCTCCACCGACTGGTTTCTGACGTGGCAAGAAAACATCCACAGCTCGCTGTTCCTGAACATCTACGAATACCTGTCCAAGGGCGTGGACCTGGACGCTGTGGAACTGCTGACCAAAGCCTATCGCCTGTACAACGAGCAAGTGGCCACCGCCGAGATCGAGCCCCTGCTGTCTTTCACCCGCGCCTGGCGCCTGGTGAAGTTTGTGGACGCAGGCATGCTCACGCGCACCAAGTGCAGCCAGTGCAGCGGCCAGTTTGTGACCGAGTTGTATGAAAACCGCCATTTCACCTGCGGCCTGTGCAACCCCCCTGCACGCGCAGGCAAGAGCAAGACGGCTGGCGCCTTGATGCTGCACTGAAGCGCACGCATTCTTTCCAATAAAAATAGCTGCCAGCGTTTGATTTACAAGCGCTTGCAGCTATTATTTTTATAGCACATCATTACACCAAGAGGTGCTCCAGGTGCTCGCATGGCATCAGCGCCAGCAGCACCGGGCCACCCATCCACCCCGTCAGTAGCGCAACGCTCCGTTGGCCAGCAGCACGCGCACGTTGTCTTCCATGGGCAGCGAATAATCGTGCGCCGCCACCACGGCATTGCCCGCCGGGGTGACCAGCTTCAGGCTGATGTACAGCGCGGTGGCAGACGCAGCATAGGTACCCACCACCACGGCCTGCGCATCGTGGCTTTGGCTGACCTCTCGCACCTCGCGCGACAGCAGCAACTCACCCTGCTCACGCTGCAGCGCCACGCTGTCGCGCAGCTTCAGCTCCACCACGCGCAGTCCCCGCTGCACCATGCGCCCCGCGATCTGTTCTGAAAAAATGCGCCCCAGGCGCGACGACTCTGTGACCCGGTCCACATTGACCAAGGTGCCCACCATGATGGGGTGCTGCGCGTCCAGCGGCGCCTGCGCCAGCAAGGCATCCACCGCCCGGTGGTTGGCCTCGATCAGGTTGGTGGGAAACCACGCTGCCCCAGGCCTGTCGCCGTAGTAAAAGCTGCTGCATGCAGACAAGCCCCCCACGGTGAGTGCGGTGGCGACCACCCGGGCCGTGCTGAGGAAATGTCGGCGATTCATGGCTAGGCGCTCAAGGTTTGCTCGGAAGGTTGCGGGGGGATCAATACGGAGTCAAAGGCACAGCTGTATTGATAGGCGCCACCACGCGCCAGCTCTTGAGGGGCACGGGCTGCGCAGGCGGCGTCGGCTCTTTGGCTTGGTACAGCACAGCATCGGCGTCTTCGATGTAGTACACGTCGGCGGTGCGGGCCAGGTAGCGGTCAGCATTCTCCAGCGACGTGGTGATCAACACCTCGGTGCGTGTCGGGCCTCCGCTGGCTCCCCCTTCGGTGAGGTAACTGGTGGCATCGGCCAGCAGCGCCATCGCGCCCAGGCTGCCCGCCACCGAGGCCGCGGCGGGCGGCGCATGCACCAAGTCACGCGCCACGGCAATGCCCAGGGCCAGCCGAGTCACCGGCATTGGGGCACGGTTCAGGTTCATGGTGGCTGCCGGGTGCTGCACCACCTGCGTCTCCACCACCAGTTGCACCCCAGACGGCTGGGTCGACAGCGCCACGCCACGGTCCAGCAAGCGGGTGCTCAGCAGCTTGCGAAAGCCCTGGTTGAAGGATGCATCGCTCACGGTAGAGACATGGATGGGGTACTCCCCTGGCGGCCATTGGCGGATTTTGTCGGCAATGCGCCCCGCCACATCGTCGGCCAGCACATCCCAGTGGTGCACCGCCCGCGCCTTTTTCTGGTCGCTGGCGGGGTAGTTGTCGGCCCGTGGCACATCCAACGAGGAACAGCCCGCCAGCGCCAAGGTGGCGGCAAGTGCCAGCACAGGGCGCCAGCTCCAGTGGTGTGCGCGCAGGAAGTTCATAAAGCAGCAATCGTTCAAGTCAGGCTTGCAGGAATCGTAGCGCCAAGCCCCCAGGCCCATTGGCCGAATAAGGAGGGAGAAAGCCGCCAGACACGCCGGACGCACGTTGCGGTGTCACATTGATCTCAGCTTGCCGGAAGACAAATTTCGGCAAATATGATACAAATGGCAATGTTTTTCAAATTGCTCGCAGATTACAAACAGCTTTGGGCTGGCATCGGCAGCATGTACCAGGATGAGGGCGTGCAGGCCGGAAAAATCCGGGCCGAGCACCTCAGCGCCGTGATGCGGCTCACCCCCTATGCCATGGCCGCCAATGTGGGCAGTGCGTCGCTGGTGTTGTGGGCATTGCGCAGCCAACATGGGCCCGGCTTGTACCTGTGGTTCCTGGCCCTGGTGGCCGTCGCTGTGGCCGCAGTCCACCGCTGGGCGCAGCGCCGTGGCAAGCCTTTGCACACGGCTTCACTGCGCGCCGTCAGGCGTGCAACGCTGCAGGCCAGTGCGCTGGCCTGCCTGTGGTCTTTGCTGCCCATTTGCTGGTTCTCTACGGCATCCCCAGGACAACAGCTGGTCATTGCCACACTGTTCACGGGCATGCTGAGCGCTGGCACCTTTGTTCTGAACCCCTTGCCCAAAGCCAGCGTGGCCTACGCGTGCATCTTTTCGACGGCAGCGTGGTGGGCCTTGTGGAGCTCTGCAGACCCCATGATGGCGGGTGTCGCTGTGCTGCTCGGGTTTTACGCGCCCATGAACGTGGTGGGTGCGCTCTCGACCTGGCGCAAAGCCACAGCCTTGCTCATTTCGCGCAGTGAGGCCATTCGGCAAGAACAATTGCTGGCCGTGGTGTTCCAAGACTTTGAGCAAAGTGCCAACGAGGCGCTGTGGGAAATCGGCGCCGATGGCAGGCTGGCCCAGGCATCGGCACGGCTGAGCAGCTTGCTGCGACTGCCAAACGCGCATGCGGCAAACATCGCCTTGCCCCAGTGGATTGCGCAGCATTGCACAACGGACCCAACGGCATTTGCCCAGGCCTTGCACAAGCAAGCCCCCTTCCACAGCTTGCCCATCGCCCTGAGCGTGAACGGAGAGCCATTCCACCTGGCCTTCACCGGTAAACCCATCAAGGACGAATGGGGCCATATCTGCGGCTGGCGGGGTGTGGCGGCGGACAAAACATCCATCGTGCACGCGCAACAGCAACTGGAGCGATTAGCCCACAGCGACTCGCTGACCCAGTTGGCCAATCGCTTCTTCATGCACCACGCCATCGCCCAGGAGATGCGCGCCCACCGGCATGGGGCCCTGTTGCTGATTGATCTGGACTACTTCAAATCCATCAATGACAGCCTGGGACATTCTGTGGGCGACGCGGTGCTGCAGAAGGTGGCCCAGCGCCTGCAATCCATCACCGGGGGCGAGCATCTGGTCGCTCGGCTCGGGGGGGATGAATTCGCCGTGCTGCTGCGGCAAACCCCGGTGGCTGTGGGCTTTCTACCCTATGTCCAAGAACAAGCGGACGCTTTGGTGACTGCACTGAACCAGCCATTGTCTGTGGATGGAAGGCGCCTGCGCATTGGCGCCAGCATGGGCGTCGCACTTTTTGAGCCAGGCTCTACCGATGTCGATGCACTGCTGGTGCAAGCCGACACGGCGCTGTACGAAGCCAAAGACCAGGGGCGCGGCAGGTATACGGTCTACACACTGCAGATGGGCGAGAGAACCCAGCGCAAAGCCCGGCTGGAAAACGACCTACGCGAGGCCATTCAACGGCAGGAGCTGAGCCTGCATTGGCAGCCGCTGATCGAGATCAAGTCAGGCCAGATCGCCGGCGTAGAGGCTTTGCTGCGCTGGCAACACCCCACGCTGGGGCCCATCAGCCCTGCAGAATTCATCGCAATCGCAGAGCAGTCAGGCGCCATTGACGCACTGGGCGACTGGGTGCTGCGCAACGCCTGCGACGCGGCCGTAAGAGAGCCTGCCCTGGCGGGGCTGGACATTTCCATCAATGTGTCCACCCTGCAACTGCGCGAGGCCGACTTCGTTTCCCAGGTGCAGGCCGCCCTTGAACACTCGGGCCTTCCCCCACAGCGATTGGCGCTGGAAATCACAGAATCCATCTTTATCGAGGATGCGCCCCGGGCACTGCAGCAGTTGCATGCACTGCAAGCGCTGGGTGTGCGCATTGCACTGGACGACTTTGGCACGGGCTACTCGTCCCTGAGCTACCTGAGCCAGTTCCCTTTTCACACCCTCAAGATCGATCGCAGCTTTGTCCAAAAAGCCGTTGAGCAAACCAGCGGCCAGACCATTGTGAGGAGCATCGTGCAAATGGCATCGGCACTAGGCATGCGCACAGTGGCCGAGGGCGTGGAGACGCAGGCCCAGTGGGCCATGCTCAGCAGCATGGGCGCGACACAGGCCCAGGGCTATCTGCTCTCACGGCCCTGCACGCTGCAAGGGTTGCAGCAGTTCAGAGGTCAATGGCGAGCGAATGAACACCACGCGGCACCATCAGCCCCCACTTGAAGCCCGCATAGCCCCTATTCAATGCTTATTGAATCCAAGGCTTCACGCGCCACTCAAACTCCGCCAAGTGCCGCAGGCCAGGCCGAGCACAAAACAAACAGCCCACGTGGGCCAAAGACCTACGTGGGCTGCAAGGTGCTAACGCAAGGAATCAGGTGGGCTGGGCACCGGCTCAACCGGCACCGCCCCACTCACTCACTGGCGTCGCTGCGGCATCTGGCGCATGGCCAGCAACCCCAACAAGGCGGCCATCAAGATCAGCGCCCACTCAGACAAGGTTGGAATGCTCGCTGGTGTGAGCACCGCAATGGGTGTGCTGGCAGAGGCCGAGTTGTTGGTGGGGTCGGTATCACCCACGGCATCGACCAACGCCGTGTTGACCAGCGGACTGGCCCCCGTGTAGGGCGTGTTCAAACGCGCGTTGATGTTGAACACCACCGAAGCACCCACGGCCAACGTACCGACAGGACAGGTGACCGTGCCCGAAGCCTCCAGGCAACCTGGCGCCGAGACAAAGGACAAGCCTGCAGGCAGCACGTCCTGCATCTGGGCACTGGTGCTGACCTGGGGGCCGTTGTTGCGCACGGTGATGATGTAGTTCACCAGATC
Source organism: Acidovorax sp. 56 (assembly GCF_002749705.1). Taxonomy (NCBI): domain Bacteria; kingdom Pseudomonadati; phylum Pseudomonadota; class Betaproteobacteria; order Burkholderiales; family Comamonadaceae; genus Acidovorax; species Acidovorax sp. 56. The sequence continues at coordinate 227,790 of NZ_PEEV01000001.1, read as the reverse complement.
ACCCGCCTTCACGGGGCTGGTCGGCCCTGTCTTGGTGATGCCAAGGTCTGTGGGCAGGGCCGCCGCATTGCGCCGTGCCGTGGTCGACTCATCCACCGAATTGTTGAGCGTCTGGGTTTCGGTTTCGTCCACAGACACCGTGGCGCGATTGAAGGCCGTGCCGCTGGTGGCACCCAGCTGGGTCAAGGTCTGGGCCCGCATCTTGTAGGTCACCGTTGCCGATTGCCCGGCATCCAGCCCCGCAAACGTGCAGCGCAGCACTCCACTGGTCACACCAACTGTGGGCTGGGTGCAGGAGCCCCCGTTGCTCACCGTGAGCGCGCCTTCGTAGCTGAAGGTGGCCGTGGGCGTGGAGCCAGGTGCTGGGAAGGTATCCACCACGACGGGATTCGTCGCATAGGACGGGCCACTGTTGGTGATAGTGACCGTGTAGGTCGTTTCGTCACCCAGGTTCACCGGGTCTGAACTGTCGGTCTTGTTGATCAACACGTCCAACTGTGCTGGAGTCACCGGGGTGGTGGTGGTGGCCGAGTTGTTGGCGGTGTTGTCTTCAGCGGTTGTGGTGGTTACCGCAACCGCGTTCACCAAATTGCCCCCGACGGCAGACAGCAGCGGACGCACTTTGTAGGTGACAGTTTGCTGAGAACCCGAGTTAATGCTGCCCCAGGTGCAACTGAGCGTTCCACCCACCGCCCCAACGGTCGGCGTCGTGCAGACGCCAGAACCAGAAGCCGTTGCGCTGATGAAGGTCGCGTTGGTCGGCAGCGTGTCCACAAGGTTGACAGCTTGAGCGGTCGAGGGGCCGTCGTTTGTCACGGTGGCCACATAGGTCAGCGGCGCGCCGGCCGGGATAGTGGTAGGACTGGCGGACTTGGCCACCCGAATGTCTACCTTGGCAGTGACGGTGCTGGTGACCGAGGCGCTGTTGTTGGTGCGGTCAGGGTCACCCACGCTCAGCGACGTGATGGATGCCGTGTTGCTGCGACTGCCCGTGGTGGCAATACTGGGGCGAACCACCACAGTCACCGTAGCGGTCGCTCCAGCGACCATGGTTCCCAGGTCGCACACCATATTTTGCGAGGTGCCACCGATAGGCGTTACCGTGCAAGTGCCTTGCGACGGGGTCATCGACTGCACGGCGCCAGCACTCACCAGACTGCTCAGCGTATCGGTCAAACGCACATCGTTTGAAACGGCCGGGCCGTTGTTAATGGCAGTGATCACATAAGTGAGGTTTTCGCCCGCAGCCACCGTAGCGGGGCTAGCGGTTTTAGACACGACTTGAAGATCGGCCTGGGTTGCCGTGGCGGAGACTGCAACGCTGCTGCAGTCATTCGCGGCGTTGTTGTCCACGGGGCTCGTGCCGCTCAGTGCAACGCAAGCCGTGTTGGAGCGGGCTCCTGCCGTGGGCTGCAAAACAGCCAGGGTAATGACCGGCGCGTCCGTGTTTGCAAGCAGCGGCCTTGGGCGCGTACAAGAAACCGATGCGGCGTCCATTGGAAAACCTGCGCTGGGCGAGCAAGTCCAACCGGAACCCGATGGGGCCGCTGTCAATGACACACCCGAGGGCAAGGCGTCCGTCACGGTAATGGTCCGCCCTGCGGAAATAGCCAATGGCCCCAAATTGCTGACAGCCAAAGAGTAGGTATATGCCTGATTCGGCACCACCGGGTTCAGGCTGGCTGTTTTGACCAAGCGCAGGTCGGCATCGTTGGTCGATGTGACGCTGGCGCTGTCGGAATTGTTGGTCGTGTTGCTGTCGGTCTCAGGAATGGAAATGGTTGCGGTGTTGTTGATCGCACCCGCTGCGGTTGCCGTGGCCACCAGGGTAATCACCGGCATATTGGTAAAATTGCCGCCGGTGTATGGGCCTGGGCGCGTGCAAGTCACGACCTGACCTGCTGCGCCGCAAGTCCAGCCACTGCCCGTGGCAGAGACAAAGGTCAAGCTAGCAGGCAAGGTGTCTGTCACCGTAATGACGCCGGAGCCCGATGCCCCAGGAGCCTCGCCGCCTTCATGGCGGGGTGTGATGGTGTATGTCACGTCGCTGCCCTGCGCCACATTGAGGGGCGATGCACTGATGGAGACAGACACGTCCGATCCCGACGCAGAGGTCACAGTGACGGTCGCAGTGTTGTTCGCCATGTCGCTGTCGGGCATCGCAGACGCATCCGCCTTGGAGGCCGCCGCACTGAACGATGCGGTCACCGCGCCCGCCACGTTGGCCACGGCAGAGATGGTCAGGTTGCCCGACGCTGCGCCGTTGGCCAGGCTGCCAGAGCGCGTGCAAGTGATAGAGCCCGAGCTCAGCGGATAGCCGCCAGAGGGCGTACAGCCCCAGCCGGAGCCGGTTGGCGTGCTGGTAATGGAAGAGCCCGTGGGCACTGCAAACGTCACCGTGACAGCACCACCCGCGGGCACGTCGTCTGGCCCTTGGTTGGCCACCCCGACGGTGTAGCTGTAACCCTGACCTGCGGCCACATTGGCAGAGGAGGAAGCGGCAGTCACGGCAAGGTTGGAAGCCGCCAGCGCCGTCGTATTCTGGACGCTGTTGGTGTTGTTGCTGCTGTTCGAATCCGCCGTCGTGGCACCTGACGTTACCCGGTTGGTGTACACGCCAGCCACCGGCAAGCGCACCCGAACCGTGACGGTTTCAGAGCTTGTAAAAGCGATGTCACCAATCGAGCAGTTGACAACCCCACCGGCGGGAGCGGCACAGCTGCCCTTCGTGGTGTTCACGTCTACAAAGGTGGAGCCAGAAGGAAGTGTGTCGGCCAGCGTCACACCCTGCGCAAGGTTGGGGCCGTTGTTGTCCAGACGCAATGTGTAAGTGAAAACACCACCCGCTGGACCCGGGTCTGGCGAATCCGAATGGTTGACAACAATGTCCGCAGATTGCGCCAACGCCAGCGCTGGCATCCACACCGCGCACAGCGCCAAGGCCTCGGCCCCGGAGCGCATCCGCGCCCATCTCCCTTGCAAATATGTCATGAGTTCCCCTCTGAAGTCCAAACAGCTATCTCGTGAGCCGCGGATTCTAGGGAGCCTCAAAAATATCAAATGCAAACTAAAGTCAACAGGGAAAACGCAAAAGTCAACCTGCTGTTAACTGAAACAAGGTACAAATAATTACAATTCAACAAGACCAGAGAACACTCTTCACAGCACCATAAATCAACAAAAGATAGCTATCTTTTTCGAAGCAATAGCACTCCACAATTGCAAACAACGCTGCACGGTCAGACACAATTTTTCTCAAAGGGTGGAGGGATTGCAACACTCCAGATGCACGCCCGCCAAAGTCAGCGAATGCACGCTTACTCTTGCTGAATTCGCATGAATGAAGGCAGAAGGTGCCACCGCATCGTGTGAAGGACCACAGCGTCCATTGGCCAAAAAAAGCGGGCCCAGGGCCCGCTTAGTTCTGCAAGCTGTGCCTTGCACACAGCAACTGAGCACACACAGCTTCAGCCCGTATTCCGCAACCCTGCGGCAATGCCGTTGATGGAGATGTGAATCCCGGTCTGCACCCGCTCATCGCCCTGCCCGGCACGCCAGCGGCGCACCAGCTCGACCTGCAGATGGTGCAGCGGATCGATGTACGGAAAACGGTGCTTGATGGAGCGCGCCAGCGCCGTGTTGTGCGTCAGGCGCTGCTTGTCGCCCGTGATGCGGGTCAGCGCCTCGGCCGTGCGCTGCCATTCGGCCTCGATGGCGGTGAAAACCTTCTTGCGCAGGCGCGCATCCGTCACCAGCTCGCTGTAGCGCGAAGCCAGGGCCAGGTCGCTTTTGGCCAGCACCATGTCCATGTTGGACAACAGGGTGCGGAAAAACGGCCACTGTCGGTACATCTTCTGCAGCAGCGCCAGCTGGGCCTTGGGGTCCTTGCCTTCGGTGTTGATGAAGGCTTCGACCGCCGAGCCAAAACCAAACCAGCCCGGTAGCGTAAGGCGGCACTGACCCCAGCTGAAGCCCCAGGGGATGGCGCGCAGGTCCTCAATCTTCTGGCTGGCCTTGCGCGACGCGGGGCGCGAGCCGATGTTGAGTTCGGCGATCTCACGGATGGGCGTGGAGTTGAAGAAGTAATCGGTAAAGCCAGGCGTCTCGTACACCAACGCACGGTAGCTGCCCATGCTGGCCAGCGAGAGCTGCGCGGCGGCGTCCAGAAAGGCCTTGGTCGCAGGCTTGGTGGGCTGCAGCAACGTGGCTTCGAGCGTAGCGGCGACCAGGGTTTCCAGATTGCGGCGGCCGATCTCGGGGTTGGCGTATTTGGAGGCAATGACCTCGCCCTGCTCCGTCAGACGGATCTGCCCGCGCACGGTGCCGGGGGGCTGAGCCAGGATGGCCTGGTAGCTGGGGCCACCGCCCCGGCCCACAGTGCCGCCCCGGCCATGGAACATGCGCAGCTGGATGCCATGGCTGGTGGCGAGTTCATCGAAGAGTTCGACGAGGGCAATCTCAGCGCGGTACAGCTCCCAGTTGCTGGTGAAGATGCCGCCGTCCTTGTTGCTGTCGCTGTAGCCCAGCATGATGTCCTGCTCGCCGCCACTGCGCTGCACCAGCGCGGCCACGCCCGGCAGGCTGTAGAACTCGCGCATGATGGGCGCGGCGTTGCGCAAGTCTTCGATGGTCTCGAACAGGGGCACCACGATGAGGTGGTTCTTCGATTCGGCATCGAGTGTGCCGTTCATCAGCCCCACTTCCTTTTGCAGCAACAGCACTTCCAGCAGGTCGCTCACCGTTTCGGTGTGGCTGATGATGTAGTGGCGGATGGCCTCGTGGCCAAAACGCTCGCGCATCACCCGGGCCGTCTCAAAGATGGCCAGCTCGCCCTGGGCGTGGGCGGAATACTCGGCACCCACCACGCGCAATGGGCGCGCGTCGTTGAGCAGCTTGATCAGCAATGCGCGCTTGGCGGCCTCTTGCAGGCCCGCGTAGTTAGGCTCGATGCGCGCCTTGGCCAGCAGCTCGGCCACCACTTCTTCGTGTTTGTCAGAGCTTTGGCGCAAGTCCACCGTGGCCAGGTGGAAGCCAAACACCTGCACGGCTCGGATCAGCGGATGCAGGCGCTCGGCGGCCAGGGCTTCGCCATGGTGGGCCTTCAATGACGCTTCGATCACCCGCAGGTCGGCCAAAAACTCCTCCGCGCTGGCATAGGCGTTTTGCGGCACCACGGCATGGCGTGCGGCCTCGCCACCGGTCAGGTCCTTGAGCGATGCCGCCAACCGCGCATAGATGCCCGTGAGCGCCCGGCGGTAAGGCTCGTCCACACGGTGCTCGTTGGTATCGGGCGAGCGCAGTGCCAGGGCCTCCATCTCGGCCGACACCTGCACCAGGCGGGCCGACAGCGACAACTCGCCCCCCAGGTAGTGCACTTCGGTCAGGTAGTGGCGCAGGGCCACTTCGGCCTGGCGGCCCAAGGCGTATTGCAGGGTCTGCGCGGTGACATTGGGATTGCCGTCGCGGTCGCCCCCAATCCACTGGCCCATGCGCAAGAAGCTGTGCACGGGGTACTGGCCCAGTTCAGCTTCCAGGTCGGCGTAGATCTTGGGGATCTCGCGCAAGAAGGTCGCTTCGTAATAAGAGAGCGCGTTCTCGATCTCGTCGGCCACGGTCAACTTGCTGTAACGCAGCAGGCGGGTTTGCCACAACTGGGCCACGCGGGCGCGCAGCAGGGCCTCGTTGGCGGCCAGTTCGCGCGGCGTGAGCGCGTCCTTGGCACTGTTGTAGAGTTGGGCGCGCACCTGGATGTCGTCCCGCGTCGCGAGCAATTGCGCAATGTCGCGCTCTGCGTCGAGGATGCTCTTGCGCTGCACCTCGGTGGGGTGGGCGGTGAGCACCGGCGCCACGTAGCTGCTGGCCAGGGTCTGCGCAATCGCTTTGGGGGCAATGCCCGCCCAGCGCAGGCGCGACAGGGCCACTTCGATGCTGCCCTCTTGCGTGTCGCCCGCGCGCTCGTGCACGGCACGGCGGCGGATGTGGTGGCGGTCTTCGGCCAGGTTGGCCAGGTGGCTGAAGTAGGTGAAGGCGCGGATCACGCTCACCGTCTGGTCGCCCGACAGGGACTTGAGCAGCTTCTTGAGCGCGCGGTCGGCCTCCTGGTCGGCATCGCGGCGAAAGGCCACCGAGAGCTTGCGCACCTGCTCGACCAACTCATAGGCGTCGACCCCCTCTTGCTCGCGGATCACGTCGCCCAAAATACGCCCCAGCAGGCGAATATCGTCAATCAGGGGCTGGTCCTTGTCGGATCGTTTCATGCGCGAGGGTCTCCGGAGATTGAAAAGAGGCGCCTCGCCAGCGCCACCCCCACAAGGGACACGCGCCAGATCAAGGTCACCGATGCGGGCGCATGCTAGCATCGCCCGCCGCTGAATGATTACAAACAGGTTACGAACTTGAGCCCCCAAAAAGACGCCCCCCACGCTCCGCCGCTTCGCGGGTCGCTGCCCCCCCAAGGGGGGAGCCTTTCGCCTTGGGGCGGCCCGGCGGCGAAAGCCCCCTCCACCATCGTCATCGCAACCCGCGAAAGCCGCCTGGCGCTGTGGCAGGCAGAGCATGTGCAAGCGCTTTTGCGCGCAAAGGGCCACTCGGTGGAACTGCTGGGCATGACCACCAAGGGCGACCAGATCCTCGACCGCTCGCTCAGCAAGGTGGGCGGCAAGGGCCTGTTTGTGAAAGAACTGGAAGTGGCGCTGGAAGAAGGCCGCGCGCACATTGCCGTGCACTCGCTCAAGGACGTGCCCATGGAGCTGCCCGAAGGCTTTGCCCTGGCCTGCGTGATGGAGCGCGAAGACCCCCGCGATGCCTTTGTCTCCCCCCGCTACGCCAGCTTGGACGAATTGCCCCAGGGCGCTGTGGTGGGCACCTCCAGCCTGCGCCGCCAGGTGCTGCTGCAGGCCCTGCGGCCCGACCTGAGGATTGAACCCCTGCGCGGCAACCTGGACACCCGCCTGCGCAAGCTGGACGAAGGCCAGTACGACGCCATTGTGCTGGCAGCAGCAGGCCTCAAACGGCTGGAGCTGGGTGCGCGCATCCGCGCCACGTTCGAACCCACCGCCATGCTGCCCGCAGCCGGCCAGGGCGCGCTGGGCATTGAAGTGCGCAGTGACCGGCAAGACCTGATCGACGCCTTGGCCCCCTTGGCCCACAAGCCCACCTGGCTGACCGTGACCGCCGAGCGCGCAGTGAGCCGCGCCATGGGCGGCAGCTGCTCCATGCCCCTGGCAGCACATGGCACCCTGGCAGGCGACACCCTGCAACTGGATGCCGCCTGGGGCGACACCGAAGGCCAAGCCCCATTGGTGCGCGCCAGCGCCACCGCCCGGGTAACCACGCTGGCCGAAGCCGATGCCCTGGGCCTGGCCATTGCCCAGCGACTGCGCGACGGTGGAGCCCAAGGCGCCACGCCCCGTGCAACGGCCTGAAACCCGCAGGCCACAGCCTTGACCGCCGCGGCCCCCCAGGTCATCGTCACCCGCCCCGCGCGCGAGGCTGCGCACTGGGTACAGCAATTCACCCAACGGGGCATTGCCGCTGCAGCCCTGCCCCTGATCCATGTCGGCCCAGCCGCAGATCCGGTCCTTGTGCAAGCGCTGCATCAGGCCCGTGCGCGCTTGGGCGACTACCGCGCCGCCATGTTCGTCAGCGGCAACGCGGCGCTGTATTTTTTTGAACAAAATATGGCCCTAGCGCTTTCCAATCAAGCGCTAGAAGCTATCAAAACAAGAGCATGGTCACCCGGCCCGGGAACTGCAAGGGTGCTGCTGGAAGCAGGATTCCCCACCGAGCGCATCGACGGCCCTGCGCCCGATGCACCGCAATTTGACTCCGAAGCCCTGTGGCAACAAGTCCACCCCCAGGTGCAGCCAGGCGACCGCATCCTGATCGTGCGCGGGCGCTCTGCCGGGGTGCATGAAAGCCAGGGCTCGGGCCGCGACTGGCTGGCCCGCCAGATCGAAGCCGCAGGCGCCCAGGTGGACTTCGTGGTGGCGTACGAGCGCGGAGCCCCCCACCTGTCGGCCCAAGACCTGGACCTGGCCCGGCAAGCCGCCCACAACGGATCCCTCTGGCTGCTCAGCAGCTCTGAGGCGGTGGCCCATCTCGCGGCCGCCCTGCCCCAGCAAAACTGGCGCACAGCGCGCGCACTGGCCACGCACCCCCGCATCGCCCAGGCTGCACGCGACGCCGGGTTTGGCGAGGTGCGGGAATGCCGCCCAGCCTTCGCAGACGTGGTGGCCTCGATAGAATCGGGCGCATGAGTTCTGTGCCCCCCACTGATCTGCCGCAGCCCCCTGCGCCCGCAGCTCCAGCCGCATCCCATCCAGGCCCGGCAGCGCCCCCTGTTGCCGCCCACACACGCCCCAGCGGCACGGCGGGCATCGGCTTGGCCAACCTGCTGCTGGGGGCCGTGGCCGCTGCGGCACTGACCAGCAGCGTCCTGCTGTGGCAAAAGCTCAGCAGCATTCAAGAGCAACTGGCCCGGCAATCGGCCGACTCGGGCACGTTGGCCATCGAGGCCCGCACCATCGCCCGCCAGGCAGAAGACCAGGTGCGCGAGACCGCTGCCCGACTCTCGGTGGCCGAAGCCCGGGTGAGCGAAGTCGCCCTGCAACGCAGCCAACTGGAAGAGTTGATGCAAAGCCTGTCGCGCTCACGCGACGAAAACCTGGTGGTGGACATTGAATCGGCCATTCGGCTGGCGCAGCAACAGGCCCAGCTCACCGGCGGCCTGGAGCCCCTGGTCGCCACCCTGAAAACCGCCAACCAACGCATTGACCGGGCAGCCCAGCCCCGACTGGCCCCCCTGCAAAGGGCCATTGCGCGCGACCTGGACCGGCTGACCCGCGCCACCGTGACCGACACCGCAGGCCTGCTGGGCCGCCTGGACGACTTGGTGCGTCAGGTGGATGAACTGCCCGTGCTCAACGCCGTGGCACAGGCGCCCGCCACCCGCAAAGCAGCCACCCCAGCCAGCAGCACAGGCACCGCCGAAGACCCTGCCATGCCGTGGTGGCAAGCCGCACTGCAGCGCAGTTGGGAAGTGGTGCGCGACGAAGCCCGTGGGCTGGTGCGCGTCAGCCGCATCGACCAGCCCGAGGCCATTTTGCTGGCACCCGAGCAAACTTTTTTCCTGCGCGAAAACCTCAAACTCAAGTTGCTCAACGCCCGGCTGGGCGTGCTGGCACGGCAGTTTGACTCTGCCCGCGCAGACCTGACGGCCGCCACGGCCGCACTGAACAAGTACTTCGACCCCGCATCCCGCCGCACCCAAAACGCAGCCACCATGCTGCAGCAAGCCCAGCAGCACATGAAGGCCGCCGAGCTGCCCCGGCTGGACGAAACCCTCTCTGCACTGGCCACGGCCGCAGCGGGGCGATGAGATGACGCACCCTGAGTCGCTTTTGAAGGTCCAGGACGCTCGCGGAGCATTGGAAAACTGATATGCGTGCAGCTCTTTGGCTTTTGGCTCTATTTGGCGTTGCCGTAGCGGCCGCGCTGTTTGCAGGAAACAACCAGGGCACCATCACCCTGTATTGGCCCCCTCACCGCGTCGACCTGTCGCTCAACTTGGTCGTGTTGCTGCTGGTGGGCGGGTTCACCACCGTGTACGCCGCGTTGCGGGCGCTGGCCGCATTGCTGGAGTTGCCGCACCAGGCACGCCGCTGGCGCGTGCAGCAAAAAGAGCGCGCCATGCACCACGCGTTGCTCGATGCCCTCACGCACATGCTGGCGGGGCGTTTTCTGCGCTCTCGCAAATCGGCGCTGGCATCCCTCTCCCAAGAAAGCGCGTTGCAGGCGGCGGGTGAGCCCGTCCCTCACGGCAAGCAGTTGCGTGCCTTGGCGCACCTGATTGCCGCCGAATCGTCCCACGCCCTGCAAGACCGAGCTACCCGCGAAAGCCATCTGCAAAACGCCCTGGAAGAAGCCCCCGTGCGCGGCAACGGCCAAGAGCAAGAACTACGTGAAGGCGCCCAGATCCGCGCGGCGCGCTGGAGCCTGGACGACCGCGACCCCCAGGTCACCCTGGAGCGCCTGGCCGCCCTGCCCCAAGGCGCCGCCCGCCGCACGCTGGCCCTGCGTATCAAGCTCAAGGCCACACGCCAGGCTCGCCAAACCCGCGAGGCCCTCGACACAGCCCGCTTGCTAGGCAAGCACCGCGCCTTCTCTGCAGGAGCGGCGCAAAGCATTGTGCGCGGCCTGGCCACAGAATTGATCCAGTCGGCGCACGACCCGGTGCAACTGGTGCAAATCTGGGCCTCGCTGGAAAACACCGAGCGCAACATGCCCGAGCTGGCCGTGCAAGCCGCCCAGCGCCTGGCCCATCTGGGTGGCGATGCCAACCAGGTGCGCGCCTGGCTGCTGCCCGTGTGGGAGCGGATGGTGGACCTGCCAGAGGGCTTGCCCGAGGGGTTGGCACTCAAGCTGATCCGCTCGCTGGAAGACGGGTTGGACACCATCGATGCAGGCTGGCTGGCCCGCATCGAAGCCGCCCAGCAATCCAACCCGCGCGATGCCCGCCTGCAGTACCTCGCAGGCATGGCCTGCCTAAAGCGGCAGCTGTGGGGCAAAGCCCAGCAATTGCTGACCCAGGCCAGCTCCCACCTGCATGATGCCCCCCTGCGCGCCAGCGCATGGCGACACTTGGCCGAGTTGGCAGAGCAGCGTGGCGATGCAGACGCCGCCTCCCAAGCCTGGAAAGCAGCTGCGCTGCAGCACTGAGCACAGCCCTGCGCTGGAGGCTAACAGCAACCACCGCAGGCCTCCCAGCCAACCCATCCAGAGCCCACCGCACGCGCAGCGGTGATGCTCAACACCCAGAGCACTAGAGCCGGAACCGCTCTTTGTGCACGTCTCTGCCCCCATGGCGCCATGACCCGCGTCAAGACGAGACGGCGACAACAAGTCACATGCGCCCCTCAAACATTGGGGAACTTTGAGCGCAAAAGCCTTATCAATTCAGTTTTTTTGAATCAAGGCATCAATCCACCTGAAACTGCCACAGGGGCGCTCTTCCTAAACTGCAGGCATTGCACCCAATGCACCGGCCGCAGCACCCAAAGGGCGGCCCCGTTCAACAACCCCTTCCACCCAACTGCCCATGTCTTCCACCCCTCACCCTGTGAGCCCTCGCCCCGCCCGGTATTCCGGCGTCGCCATCCTGCTGCACTGGGTGCTTGGCATTGCTCTGATTGCCATCTTCGGCCTGGGCCTGTACATGACCGGCTTGCCCTTCTCGCCCCAGCGCCTGAAGCTCTACAACTGGCACAAATGGGCCGGGGTGGCCATTCTGGCCCTGTCGCTGCTGCGCCTCGTGTGGCGCGCCACCCATCGCCCCCCCGCACTGCCCCGCGCCATGGAGCAGGCCATGCCCGGTTGGCAAAAAGTGGCCCACCATGCCACCCACCATCTGCTGTATGTGCTGTTCATTGCCGTGCCGCTGATCGGCTGGGCCTACAGCTCGGCCGCAGGGTTTCCCATCGTGTTTCTGGGCCTGTGGCAACTGCCTGACTTTGTGCCCGTGAGCAAGGAACTGGCCGCGGCCATCAAGCCCTGGCACGAGATCTCAGCGTTTGCCATGGCGGGCCTCGTCCTGCTGCATGTCGCAGCCGCCCTCAAGCACCAGATCATTGACCGCGACGGCCTGCTGCAGCGCATGCTGCCCGGCCCACGCTGAGCCCCCACACCCCTGCAGCCCCACTGCGCTGCGCACCTTTTCCGCACCAAGGAGTTTTCATGAAGATTGCAAGCATTGTGTCCGCCATCACCCTGGGCACCGCCTTGTTGACACCCGCCGCCTGGGCCCAGCAAAAACTGGACACCGCCCACAGCGAAGTCCAATTCACCGCCCGCCAAATGGGTGTGCCCCTGGACGGCCAGTTCAAGAAATTTGACGCCCAGGTGGCCTTCGATCCCGCCAAGCTGGCTGCCAGCAAGATCACCTTCAGCGTGGACACCGGCAGCGCCACCCTGGGCTCCAAGGAAACCGATGCAGAGCTGCCCAAGGCCGTGTGGTTCAACGTACCCAAGTTCCCGCAAGCCACCTTTGAATCGAGCAGCATCAAGGCCCTGGGCGGCGGCAAGTTTGAAGTGGCCGGCAAGCTCACCATCAAAGGCAATGCGGTCAACGTCGTAGCCCCCGTCACGCTCACCCAAAGCGGAGCAGTGACCACGGCCACCGGCACCCTGCCCATCAAACGCCTGGCATTCAAGATTGGCGAAAACGAGTGGGCAGACACCTCCATGGTGGCCGACGACGTTCAAGTCAAGTTCAAGCTGGCGCTGACCGGCGTGGCCAAGCTCTGAGGCGCAATCGCCTTCAGACCCTTCCGTTTTCTCTCCCTGCGATCTTTTCTTTCAACCTCTGGTTTTTCAGGAGCCTTTCATGCGCAAATCCCTCTTCGCCTTGGCCGCCGTCGCCGCTTTGTTTGCCGGTGCTGCACAGGCCGAATCCGCCAACTACGCGATCGATCCCACCCACACCTTTGTGACGTTTGAAATCAGCCACTTTGGTGCTGCTGTGAACCGCGCCCGCTTCGACAAGAAGGAAGGCTCCGTGCAATTTGACCGCGCCGGCAAGAGCGGCAAGGTCGAGATCAGCTTCGACGCCACCTCGGTCAACTCCGGCACCCCCGCATTCGACAAGCACCTGCAAAGCGCTGACCTGTTCAACGCCGCGGCCCACCCCACCATCAAGTTTGTCTCGGACAAGTTCAGCTTCAAAGGCGACAACGTGAGTGAAGTGACTGGCCAGCTGACCCTGCTGGGCAAGACAGCTCCCATCACGCTGAAGGCCAACCAGTTCGCCTGCTACCAAAGCCCCATGCTCAAGCGCGAAGTGTGCGGCGGCGACTTTGAGGCCACCATCGACCGCACCCAGTGGGGCATGAACTACGGCGTGGATTGGGGCTTTGCCAAGAACGTGCGCCTGGTCGTGCAAGTGGAAGCCGTGAAGCAGTAATTCACGCCCCGGCATTCATCCGAAGCCACCGCTGCGCATGCCGCAGCGGTGGCTTTTTTACGCCTACCGCCTCTCTGAAATTATTTTTAAGTAAATCAATTATGAATAGTAGAATTTGATCCACATTCAGGAGACGCCAGATGACCGCCCCCAGCACCCCAGCGCCAACCACCGCCTTGCCCCCACCGGCCGCCGTCCAGCAGCTGCACCACTACGCCTACAAGGCCCGTGATGCCGAGGAAACCCGTCACTTCTACGAAGACATCCTGGGCCTGCCGCTGTACCACATCATCCAAAGCGACTACGTGCCCAGCACGGGCGAGTACTGCCCCTACACGCACTTCTTTTTTCGCCTGCAGGACGGCTCGTTCATCGCGTTTTTTGACCTGGGTGACGACGTGAAGCCCGAGCCCTCGCCGAACACGCCGCTGTGGGTGAACCACATCGCCTTTCGCGTCAACACCGTGCAAGAGCTGGAGAACACCAAGGCCCGCCTGCAAGCCCACGGCGTGGAAGTGCTGGGCGTGACCGACCATCACATATTCAAAAGCATTTACTTTTTCGACCCCAACGGCATCCGCCTGGAACTGGCGGCGCAGGTAGCCAACGAAGAACAGATGGCCAAGGACAGCACCGTGGCTCATGCCCGATTGAATGAGTGGACGGAGCGCAAGAAGCAGTGGCGCAAGGAACGGGCGGAAGGCAATGCGGCGGCGCCGTTGAAGCCGCAGCAGAACGATCGGCCGGAGTTTGTGCGCGGCTGACACTACTGCGGGGTTGGGCTACAGCCACAGTTTTCACGTGTAGCTACAAACAAAATTTAACAATGATTCACAATCAAGGTCTCTGAACCATTGCATAAATTTCCAATGCGAAACCCAGCGACACAATTCTGTCTTTCTCACCAAAAATTTTGGGCCGTTGCAGGTTCAGCGACGCTGCTTACAGCGCTGGTTGGCTGCGGTGGAGGGTCTGGCGGAGGTGACCCCACTCCGTCTTTGATACAGGTAGATCCAGTGAAGGTCGACGCAAGCTACGGAACCGACGGCTCCGCGAAATTCAATGGGCTTGTCCCCGTCGCTGTGGCGATGCAGCCAGATGGGAAACTCTTGATAACGGGTTCGCGACGGACAGCCCCGCTCCCAGCGGTCAACTCCGGTGGTCAACCAGCACGCGAAGTCGTCGTGCGCAGATTGACAGCCAACGGGGCAACCGATACGAGCTTTGGAAACAATGGCGAAGTTAGCTTCACCGTCAAAGGCAGCGACGCTCCTGCAGATATCAAGTTGCAAAAAAACGGCCGTATCGTCGTTGCTGTGCTCGCAGGAGAGCCATGTGTCTTTAAAGCCTATAGTCCTAACGTGCCTTGCGTAAATGCAGCTGGGACTGTTGCATTGCGAAGCAGTAATCTGGTGGCACTGACAGCGACAGGCCAACTGGACCGCACCTTTGGCCAGAATGGGGTTGCTGAGAAAGCGACTGATCAGAGCAGCAGCCAACTCTCGTTGGCAGTGGCCAGCGATGACAGCCTGCTACTTCTGGAGTCAAATGTAACTACTACGTTACTCGCCCAGTATTTTGCCAACCGTCTGGATCGAGTGACAGCCGATGGCATTGTGGAAAACTTAGCCACACAGCCCTCCTCTCAAAAGTCCTGCGACGATAGAAACGGAACTGCACTGTTAATTCAAAATAGCGGGCGAATTGTGACAGGGGGCAATAGCCGATCAACTGGCCTGTGTATTACCGAACACGATCCGAAAACAGCATGGCAGACGAAAGTAGCCTGGCCCAAGTTCAACGGCTCCTACAGACTCTCCTCTTTGAAATCCACGTCAGATGATGGATTTGTCGCAGTGGGAATCAATTGCGGTAGTGGCGACTGCCAACTTGGGATGGCTCGCTACCAAGCCAATGCGGAACAACAGACTTCGTATGGAAAAGAAGGTTTTGCATACTTGTCGATCCCGCAAGGCACGACCATTGCGTCCACGCTGGTTTTGTCAGATGACAGCGTGATCGTTCTTGCAAACAGAGCCGAATACGACGCGACTGGCACCAGCCCAAAATTTGGCGCAGTATGGGCGCGCATTAGTCCGCAGGGCGAGCCTGTCAAAGACTTTGGCACGCAGGGGGTGCTTACCACACCACTTTCCACCCTACGACCCACGCATTTTGTGCCTGACTCGCAAGGTCGGTGGCTGATCTTGAGCTTGGAAGGACAAGCTAATGACAGCAACGCCACCTTTCTCGTTCAACGTGTGGTAGGACACAGCAAGCCCTGAAGGCATAGCTCCTAGCCATTCAGAATCTCCCGCAAGTGATTCCCCGTGCCCCTCACTTGCGGGAGCCAGTCCAATACCAGATCGCCACAGTCTAATAACACTTGGGCGACGCTTAAAACCGTGCCACCCAACACCCCTTTATTGGTGAGCCACTTCGCATTTCGCGCCAACTCCACTCAATGAGTGGAACACCCGAAAGGGGTAATGGCGCAAGAAGGGTTCTGAAGGCAAGGTGGCTGCGCCGTTGAAGCCGCAGCAGAATGACCGGCCGGAGTTTGTGCGCGATTAACAAACGGTGCGGGCAGCAGCGATAACTTCTCGAAACAGAACGAAAGTTCAATATTAGTTCACAATGTTTTCGTTTCTAACAGCATTGAAAACCTCCCATGCGTATTGCGTACACCCTGCCGTCTATAGCCATACGAACCGTTTTTTCCACCGCTGGCCTGCTCGTTTTTCTGACCGCATGCGGAGGCGGTGGATCAGGTAACTCGACCCCAACGGTGCCGACAAGTAACCCGCTCAAATTGGATACAACTTACGGCGCTGGAGGGACTGCTCAAGTCAATTGGCCAGTTCCGTCCGCTTTGGTACTGCAATCCGATGGCAAGTTAATTTTGGCGGGATCACGACAAACAGCACCGCTACCGGCCGGTAGCTGGACAGGGCGCACCGCCCGTGAAGTATTCGCCATCCGGTTGACTGCGAACGGTGCACTAGACACCACGTTCGGGACCAACGGGGAAGTAAAGATTTCCATACTAGGTAGCGACACGCCAAGCGATATTAAATTGCAAAAAAACGGGCGCATCCTAGTCGCAGTCAATGCGGCCCAGCCGTGTTCCGTTCAAGAGCATTCACTCACCGCACCCTGCCTCACATCTGCTGGTTCGAACGCCAAGTATTCCAGCCAATTGATAGCACTTACGCAGGAGGGTGCGATCGATAAAACGTTTGGCGAGAGCGGCGTGGCATCCACTGCTGCAAGCCGCAACCCCGAGTCCCTTTCACTTGCCGTCCATAGTGATCAACGCATTTTCCTGCTGCGTTCAACCGGGTATGAACTGATAGGGCTGAGTGAATATGGCCGCGTTTTAGATATGTTCTCTGCAGATGGCGTGTTAGCTCAAAAAACTACCACAGCCAATTCAGCGTCTGAATGTTTGGCCTCCGGCACTTCGTTGCTCATTCAAAACTCAGGCAGGATTGTGTCGGCGGGAACGCGAGGCGGGACCACTTACACGGATCCTGCAGAACACCCAGGGGTCTGCATTGCGACGCATTCCCAAGACACCGGTGAGCAGACTTCAAACACTTGGACTAAATTGGGTGGCAACTTGGGGTTTCGGTCGCTCCAACCGACATCTGAAGGCGGCTTCATGTCCATTGGTACCGTTTGCGATGCCAACAATGACAGTTGCCAACTGGGCGTCGCCCGTTACGGCACTGAAGGCACATTGCAATCGTCCTTCGGGACTAGCGGCATTGGCAAAATCGGGCTACCGGCGAGAACAAACCTCCAGTCTGCTGTACCGCTGCCGGACGACAGTCTGATGGTCTTAGGCAGTCGCGTCGTGTATGGGGAAAATTTCAGCAACCCCCAGGCAGGTGCGGTGTGGGTGCGCATGAAAGCCAATGGGTCTGCTGATACTGATTTCGGTACTGGAGGGGTCTTTACAGGCCCCCTCTCCAACCAATCACCCATTCGCTTACTTCCCGACGCGCAAGGGCGTTGGTTAATGATCAGTTATGACGCCCTGACTGCCGGACCGACCAGTTTCCAAATACAGCGTTTGAGCGGATGGAGTCAGCCATAAGTCACCCGTGGCGCAATGGAGACTGCAATCAGTTCATCGACCCTGCTACGCCGTCACGGGCAGCACTTGCAAACATCTCCATTGCAGATTTGAAAAGGGCGTCGCAGGGCTGCTGATGCTGCCTGCGTGGTGCTCTGATTCATTCCTTGCTCTCAAGCCACCTGGCGGTCAGCTGAAACACATAACCAGCTGCGAATCTACGGAATACGAACGTCGCTCTACGCGGCTTTCGCCACATGGAATAGCCACCGCGAAAACGCCTGAAGCACCGGCGACTGCTCCGGCGCATTCGGACTGACCAGGTAATAGCCGCGCTCGCCGCGCAACGGTTTTTGGCAAGCCACCACCAGATCGCCACTGGCCAATTCGGCCTCGATCAACATGGGCGGCATGAGCGCCACGCCCATGCCATGGGTGGCTGCCACCGCCAGCATGGAGAACAATTCGTAGCGCGGGCCGTCCAATGCGCGGGGGGCGTCCACTCCCATCGCATCAAACCACTGCCGCCAGGCGTATGGGCGTGTGCTTTGCTGCAGCAAGGGCAAGTCAGCGAGGGCTTCGGCGGCTACGGGCTGGTGGGCTCGGCCCCGGCCTCTGGGCGCTGTGGACTCCAGCAGGCGCGGGCTGCACACGGGCAAGACCTCTTCGTGCATCAGCAACTGGGCCTGCACGCCGGGCCAATTGGCAACCTGCTCGGACGTTCCTGCATACAAGGCGGCATCGAAGGTAGTGTCGGCAAACAGAAAAGGCCGCGTCTGCGTATCGATGTGCACCACGATGTCGGGGCGCACCTGCGCCAACTGCGGCAGGCGCGGTATCAGCCAGCGGGTGGCGAACGTGGGCACTGCCGCCAGCGACAGCGTGCCGCCCTCGCCCTGGTGGGCCATCACATCGAGCGTGTCGCGCTCCAGCCCCTGCAGCCAGCGCGCCACCTGGCGGCCATAGTGTGCGCCGGCGGGCGTGAGCACCACGCCGTGGCGTGTGCGGCGAAAGAGCTGCACGCCCAAAAACTCCTCCAGCGCCTGGATCTGGCGCGAAACGGCGCTTTGGGTGAGCGAGAGTTCCTGCGCGGCGCGGGTGTAGCTCTCGTGGCGGGCGGCGACTTCAAAACAGGCCAGTGCCTGGGTCGATGGAATGTTGCGGCGCATGATGAAGAGGAACTTGTAGTTGACCTTTCCACCATGGAGCGGTGGCCGGCAAGTATTCCATACATTCCATAAACGCATGTCTGGATGAAAAGAACTCGCTTGCGGGGCGCCACGCCACAACCTACGATGCACCCCAGACCCGTTTCTTTTCACGCTTCTTTCGACTTGGAGACACACATGGCCAACGCCGCTTTTCAATGGGATGACCCGTTCCTCCTGAGCCAGCAACTGACCGACGACGAGCGCGCCATCCGCGACGCCGCCGCCGCCTATTGCCAGGACAAGCTGGCACCTCGCGTGCTCGACGCCTTCCGCCACGAGAAGATGGACGTGAGCATCTTTCGCGAGATGGGCGAAGTGGGCCTCTTGGGGCCCACCATCCCCGAGCAGTACGGCGGCCCCGGCCTGTCGTACGTGGCCTATGGCCTGATCGCCCGCGAAGTCGAGCGCGTGGACTCGGGCTACCGCTCGATGGCAAGCGTGCAGTCGTCGCTGGTGATGGTGCCCATCCATGAATTCGGCACCGAAGCGCAAAAGCAGAAGTACCTGCCCAAGCTCGCCACCGGCGAGTGGATTGGCTGCTTCGGCCTGACCGAGCCCGACCACGGCTCCGACCCCGGCAGCATGGCCACGCGCGCCTACAAGGTCGATGGCGGCTACAAGCTCAAGGGCAGCAAGATGTGGATCACCAACAGCCCCGTGGCCGACGTGTTCGTCGTCTGGGCCAAGGAAGTGTCCGAAGGCGGTGCCGTGGGCCCCATCCGCGGCTTTGTGCTGGAAAAGGGCTGGAAGGGCCTGACGGCCCCCGCCATCCACGGCAAGGTGGGCCTGCGCGCCTCCATCACCGGCGAGATCGTGATGGACGATGTGTTCGTGCCCGAAGAAAACGCGTTTCCTGAAGTGCAGGGCCTGAAGGGCCCCTTTACCTGCCTGAACAGCGCGCGCTACGGCATCGCCTGGGGCGCCCTGGGTGCGGCCGAGTTCTGCTGGCACACCGCCCGCCAGTACACGCTGGACCGCAAGCAGTTCGGCCGCCCCCTGGCTGCCAACCAGCTGATCCAGAAGAAGCTGGCCGACATGCAGACCGAGATCGCCATCGGCCTGCAGGCCTGCCTGCAGTTCGGCCGCATGAAGGACGCGGGCACGGCCAGCGTGGAAGGCACATCCATCATCAAGCGCAACAGCTGCGGCAAGGCCCTGGACATTGCCCGCCTGGCGCGCGACATGATGGGCGGCAACGGCATCAGCGACGAGTTTGGCGTGGCCCGCCACCTGGTGAACCTGGAAGTGGTGAACACGTATGAAGGCACGCACGATGTGCATGCGCTGATCCTGGGGCGTGCGCAGACGGGGATTGCAGCGTTTTCGTGACATCACCCTGAGGCGCTACGCGCCTTCCCCCCTTCTCTCAGCTTAGCCGGGAAGGGGGACGACACCCTCGCTGCGGGGCGGCCCTTGCTCGGCGTCCCTGGCATGGAGACACGCCCACCTCACCCCTCATGCCAATCTCACACGTTTTTGGACTCTAACGCTTTATATACAAGCGCTAGCAGCTATCAATTTTATAGTTCACTAACCCCATGACCACACCCATCCCCAACGCAGGCGCCCTCGCAGGCATCAAGGTGCTCGACCTCTCCCGCGTGCTGGCCGGGCCGTGGTGCACGCAGATCCTGGCCGACCTGGGCGCGGACGTGGTCAAGGTGGAGCGCCCCGGTGTGGGCGACGACACACGCCAGTGGGGCCCGCCCTTTTTGAAGGATGCCGAGGGCAACGACACCAACCAGGCCAGCTACTACACCGCCTGCAACCGCAACAAGCGCTCCGTCACCATCGACATGGCCTCACCCGAGGGCCAGGCGCTCATCCGGCAGATGGCGCAAGAGGCGGACATCGTGGTGGAGAACTTCAAGGTCGGTGGCCTCAAGCAATACGGCCTGGACCACGAGAGCCTGCGCGCGCTCAACCCGCGCCTCATCTACTGCTCGGTCACCGGCTTCGGGCAAGACGGGCCGTACGCCGAGCGCGCAGGCTATGACCTGATGGTGCAGGCCATGACGGGCCTGATGAGCATCACGGGCCAGGCCGACACCGAACCCGGCGGCGGCCCCATGCGCGTGGGCGTGGCCGTGATCGACCTGTTCACCGGTCTGTACGCCAGCAACGCCATTCTGGCCGCGCTGCATGTGCGCGACAACGCCACCAGCGGCACGGGCCAGGGCCAGCACATCGACATGGCGCTGCTCGACGTGGGCATGGCCGTGCTGGCCAACCAGGCCTCGGGCTTCCTGGCTACGGGCAAGGCGCCTGGGCGCATGGGCAACAGCCACCCCAGTCTCGCGCCCTACCAGGACTTTGCGACCGCCGACGGCAACATGCTGCTGGCCATTGGCAACGACGGCCAGTTCCAGCGCTTTTGCGCCGCCGCAGGCCAGCCCCAGTGGGCCAGCGACCCGCGCTATGCCACCAACACGCTGCGCGTGCAAAACCGCACCGACCTGATCCCCGCCATGGAGGCCGTGACGCGCACCCGTACCACCGCCGACTGGATCGCCCTGCTGGAAGACAAGGCCGTGCCCTGCGGCCCCATCAACACCATTGCCCAAGCGTTTGACGACGCGCAAGTGCAGGCGCGCGGCCTGGCCGTATCGTTGCCACGGTGGAAGGATGGCGAGGCAGGCGATGGCGTGCAACAGATCACCGGCGTGGCCAGCCCGCTGCGCCTGTCGGCCACACCGCCGGTGTTGCGCAACGCGCCTCCGGCCCTGGGCCAGCACACCGACGAGGTGCTGCGTGAACTGGGGTTGGATGACGCGCGCATTGCAGCGCTGCGGGCCACCAAAGCCATTTGACCGGTTCCGCTTCACCGCTGGACGGCTTGAAGCAACGCCAAACGCTCAGGGCGGCTTGCGCCACCCAGCGGCGCTGCCACAGCGCCCGCCAAGTGGTGTGGCCACTCTGACAACCCCCAGGGCGCACAGGCGCCCTTTGCTGCGATTCCCTGCGCCAGCCTGTGCTGCCCGCCACGTATAACAAGGAGACAACACCATGATCCGTCGCACCGCCCTGTCCCTGGGCGTCCTCGCACTCGCCAGCACCGCCGCTGTTATCGGCACAGCCGCACACGCCCAAACCGCTTGGCCCACCAAGCCAATTCGCCTGCTGGTGCCATTTGCCGCCGGGGGTACGACCGACCTGGTGGCCCGCACCATTGCCGAGCCCCTGGGCCGCGAACTGGGCCAGCCTGTGGTGGTGGAAAACAAGGGCGGCGGTGGCGGCAGCATCGGCGCCGCAGAAACAGCCCGCGCCACCCCCGACGGCTACAACCTGGGCGTGGCCACGGTGTCCACCACCGCCACCAACCCGGCCATCAACCCCAAGATTCCGTACAACGTGGCCACCGACTTCACGCCCATCGTGAACATTGCGGCCACCCCCAACGTGATTGCCGCCAACCCCAAGCTGCCGTTTCACGACTACAAGGGCATGCTGGCCACCATCAAGAAAGAGCCTGGCAAATACGCCTATGCCTCGCCTGGCAACGGCAGCATCACCCACCTGATGATGGAGATGTTCAAGCTGGACACCCAGACTTTCATGGTGCACGTGCCCTACCGAGGGTCCGGCCCTGCGCTGACCGACGCGGTGGCCGGCCAGGTGCCGCTGATTTTTGACAACCTGCCCTCCGCCCTGCCCTTCATCAAGGAAAAGCGCCTGGTCGCCCTGGTGGTGGCGGCGCCGCAGCGCGTGGCCGCCTTGCCCGATGTGCCCACCTTCAAAGAGGTGGGCCTGGAGCAAGTCAACCGCATGGCCTATTACGGCATCGTGGGCCCCAAAGGCCTGCCCAAGGACATCGTGGACAAGGTGAACGCGGCCATGCGCAAGGTGGTGCAAGACCCCGCTATCCGCAAACGCATTGAGGAGACGGGCTCGATCATCATGGCTGACACCCCGGAAACCTTTGCCAAACAAATGCGTGAAGAACTGGCCGTCTACAAAGACGTGGTGGCCAAGCAAAAGCTGACCATGGACTGAACACCTGCGCCCACCTGGGCACCTTCAGGCCTTGGGCATTTGCCCCTCTGAGCCCCGCCCTGTGCGGGGCTTTTTCTTGGGCAAGTCACTTCGCACAGCAGCGCCCTGCGATTGCAGCCACCGCCACCCACCCGCTCAGTTAGCTCTTCCCAAACGCCAGATAAATTTTAATAATTGTGATATTTGTGACAATGGTGATAATAGACAGCACACACCGAACCCCTGTCGCACTGCCGCTTTCCGATTGCCAAGCCGGACTCCGTGTCCACGAAAGGATGTTCCATGAAACTCAGTGTCAAGCTCCCACTCGCATTCGTGACTGCGCTGCTGCTGCTCATGATGGCTGCGCTGTTCGGCATCCAGCAGCTCAACCAGGCTCTGAACGTGTACGAAACCACGGTGGCCCACAACTACGAGCACGAGCGGCGGGCTGCCACCATGCTGCAAGACTTCAAAGTGCAGGTGCAAGAGTGGAAGAACGTGCTGCTGCGCGGAAAGGACGCCGCCCAACGCGACCGCTACTGGGCAGCCTTTCAAAAGCAGGAAAAAGCCGTGGCCCAGGCCGCCAGCCAGCTGCAAAGCGACCTGCCCAGCGGCCCGGCGCTGGACAAAGTGCGGGCCTTCAGTCAGGCGCACGAACGCATGGGCGCGGCCTACCGCAAGGGCTACGAGGCCTTTCAGGCCGCAGACAACGATGCCCAGGCAGGGGATAAAGCCGTGCAGGGCATGGACCGGGAGCCCTCGCAACTGCTGGACCAGGCGGGCGACCTGATTGCCCAGGCCAGCGCGGAGGTGGCCAAAGCGGCGGGCCAACGGGCCACTCAGGCCAACACCATCAGCCTGCTGGTGATGCTGGTGGTGTGCGCGGCCAGCGTGGTGGGGGCACTGGCGTTCAGCCGCTCGGTGGTGCGCCCCATTGGGCAGGCGGTGCAGGTGTCACAGGCCGTGGCCAAGGGCGACCTGACGGCCGCCAACCCGTCGCGCGGCAAGGATGAGATCGCACAATTGCTCAACGCCCTGCACGATATGCAAGGCAGCCTGGCCCAGGTGGTGCAGCGCGTGCGCACCAACGCCCACAGCGTGGCCGGTGCCAGCGCCGAGATTGCCACGGGCAACAACGACCTCTCCATGCGCACCGAGCAGCAAGCCAGCGCGCTGGAGCAAACCTCAGCCTCGATGGAGGAGCTCAACTCCACCGTGCAGGCCAACGCCGACAACGCGCGCCAGGCCAGCCAGCTGGCAGTGAATGCATCCTCGGTGGCAGTGCAAGGCGGCAACGTGGTGGCCGAGGTGGTCAGCACCATGCGCGGCATCAACGACAGCAGCAAGAAGATTGCCGACATCATTGGCGTGATCGACGGCATCGCCTTCCAGACCAACATCCTGGCCCTGAACGCGGCCGTGGAAGCCGCACGCGCGGGCGAGCAAGGCCGGGGCTTTGCGGTGGTGGCCAGCGAGGTGCGCAGCCTGGCCCAGCGCAGCGCCCAAGCCGCCAAAGAGATCAAGGGGTTGATCCACACCAGCGTGGAGCGGGTGGAGCAAGGCTCGGCGCTGGTTGATCAGGCGGGCACCACCATGACCGAAGTGGTGGCCTCCATCCGCCGCGTGACGGACATCGTGGCCGAGATCAGCGCCGCCAGCAGCGAGCAGAGCCAGGGTGTGAGCCAGGTGGGCGAGGCCATCACCCAGATGGACCAGGTCACCCAGCAGAACGCCGCCTTGGTCGAGGAAAGCGCTGCCGCAGCCGACAGCCTCAGGGTGCAAGCGCAGCAACTGGTGGAGGCCGTGGCGGTGTTCCGCCTGTCAGCGCACGATGCCGACACGCGCGCTCTGGCAGGCCCCGCAGGCAGCCTGCAATTGGCGGCAGGCTGACCACGCGCTGCTAGCACAGGTCACAAAGGCCACTCACAAAATCGCGCCCGGCTGCTCCCCGCGCTCGTACACCACGTGGGCGCGGCCCACGATCAAGGGGTCGAGCGTGCCCAGGCGTGCCAGGTCTTTGGCGGCATAGGGCAACTTGTGCAGCACGTAGCGCATCGCGTTCAGGCGTGCGCGCTTTTTGCAGTCGCTCTTGATCACCGTCCAGGGCGCATCGGCCGTGTCGGTGTCGCAAAACATGGCCTCTTTGGCGCGGGTGTAGTCGTCCCATTTGTCCAGCGATGCGGTGTCGATGGGGCTGAGCTTCCACTGCTTGAGCGGGTGCGCCTCGCGCTCCTTGAAGCGGCGGCGTTGCTCCTTTTGGCTGACCGAGAACCAGAACTTGATCACATGCACGCCGCTGCGCACCAGGTGGCGCTCAAACTCTGGCGCCTGGCGCATGAACTCGCTGTACTCGGCATCCGAGCAAAAGCCCATCACACGCTCCACGCCTGCGCGGTTGTACCAGCTGCGGTCAAACATCACGATCTCGCCCTGCGTCGGCAGGTGCTGCACATAGCGCTGAAAGTACCACTGGCCGCGCTCGGTCTCGGTGGGCTTTTGCAGCGCCACCACGCGCGCACCACGGGGGTTGAGGTGCTCCATGAAGCGCTTGATGGTGCCGCCCTTGCCCGCCGCATCGCGCCCCTCGAACAAGATCACCACGCGCTGTCCGGTCTCCTTCACCCAGGCCTGCAGCTTGAGCAGCTCCACCTGCAGCCGAAACTTCTCGCGCTCGTAGGTCGAGCGGCGCAACAGGTTGCGGTAAGGGTAGGCCCCCCGGCGCCAGTCGCGGGCCAGCTCCTCGTCGGGGTTGACGCCATCGGCATCTCCGTCGCCACTGGCCTCACGGCCCACATGCTGGCGCAGGGCCTCGTGCAACGCCTCCAGGTCGTCTTGCGATGCACCCTCCAGCAGCGCCCGCAGGCTGGCAATGCGCTGCTGGGTGGATTGGGTGGCGTCATCGCTGCTGAGCAAGGACAACACCGCTGCCGTCTGCTGCCCCTGCGCAGCCTGCACCGCTTGCTGCGCCACATGCCGGGCCAGCGTGGCGGGCTGCAGGCTGGGTGGCACATCCCCCCGTGCCACCGTGCGCACGGCGCGGGGTGGGGCCTTCACCACAGCCCCCGTCGCAGCGCTTGCGCGCCGGCGTGTGGAGGGCGCCGCGGCCTCCACATTGCCCAAAGGGCTGGAAGAAATCGAAGGGCTGGCCGAAGCGGATGGGGTGGTGGGAGCACGGCGTGATGTCATGGCAAGGTCTCCGGTTGGGTGCCCCTGGGGGCTACGCTGCAGACTGCATGAACTTCAAGGGCCATTCAGCAAGCGTCGCAGCGCACCTGGGTGCACGTCACAAAATCGTCAAAAACCCCATTCTTGCGCGCAGGGCTCGCAGCGATTTGACAGACATCAAGGCGGTTTGCAATAGCCAGCCATGCCCTGCAGCGAGCTTGAAGCGGGGCCGCCCTGTCTATATAAAAACACAGCCTAGCGCTTGATATACAAGCGTTATAAGCTATATTTTTAATAGCAAACCAATCACTCGCGGCCTGGCTCCACCAGGGCGCCCAGGTTGTCCAGCGTGGCCAGGCAGGCCTGGGCCACTTCAACGCCCTTCTTCACGAAGTGCTCGCGGTAAAAGCGCAGGTGGTCCTCGTGCTCGTGAAAGTCGCGGGGGGTGAGCACGGCAGACAACACGGGCACTTCGGTGTCCAGTTGCACACGCATCATCCCGTCGATCACGGCAGAGGTCACAAACTCGTGGCGGTAGATGCCACCGTTCACCACCAAAGCGCAAGCCACGATGGCATCGTAGCGCCCGCTGCGCGCCAGCTTTTTGGCCAGCAGCGGTATCTCGAAGGCGCCAGGCACCTCGTAGTGCACCACCTGGCTGGGCGACAAGCCACTGCGAGCGAACTCGGCCACCGCAGCATCGCGGGCCTGGTGAACGATGTCCCGATGCCAGTTGGCGCAGAGGATGGCCACGCGCTCGTTGCGGGGCACTGCGCTGGTGCGGCCCAACTCGGCGTTGGCGGCTGCGGCATGGGAATGGAAGGACTGATTCATGGACTTATCTCGTTGCGAAGAAAGGGTTACCAGAATCAGGGCGCGCGCGAACAAAGACCCCCGTGCAGCAAAAGGCACCCGCGCACAGCCCCGCCTGCATGGCACAGCCCACCTGCCCCGCTCCAAAAAGAGCACAGCAAGCCGACCACTGCCACGCGCGCAGCACCACACACGGGCACCCCACTGAACGTAAGAACCTGTTCAAAGTCTTTTTGGAGTTGCACAAGTGCCTTGCCGGGATGGGCTGCTAGGCGCAGCGCGCAGCCAATAGCCCGTGCTATTGGCAAGCGTTGCAACAACGCAGACCACCCGGCAAGACACTTGCCCTACGGGTTGGAGTGAAATCGGGCGCTTGGACGCCCCGGCTGCTTGCATGGGCACGAGCCCATGCGGCGCATCCAAGGCATCCACTCATCCCGATTGCACTCCAATGCAATCTCCAAAAAGACTTTGAACAGGCTCTAAGGCCCATGGCTTCGCGATCTCTTTCATCCGGACTGTGACCGTCGGCTCTGGCATCGCACCAGATCTGCTGACCCTGCGGGGTGGTTCTTCCAGAAGGAGGAACGGCCCTGCAGGCGCTCGCGGGCTCCTGCAACCTTGTCAGGCCACAGATACCGCCGGTGGGGAATTTCACCCCGCCCTGAGAACGCTGCCGGGCGTGAAAAGGCTCCAAGCCCGGCGCAGGCGATTCTAGGCCCACCCAGCCATGCCGTTGCCGTCGACCGCTTTGCCCACGTTGCCCACTCTGGCAGTGCGATTTTTCAGGGCTGCGTGGTCAAGCGCTGCTGTGCATGCCTCACCGGGGCCGCTCAAAGCCGCCCTCCGCCCAAGCAGCGGCACTGGCAACCGTGAGCTTGAAGGTGGGCGGCACACGCACGCGCCCCAGCTCTTCGCCCAGTTCATCCTCCGCGCTCAGGGTGGCCGTGGCGCCCTCTTCGTCCGGCACGATGGCCAGGGCCACGCGCAGGCGCTGGCCTTGCACGGTGACGTGCACGCTCTTGTTGAGCTGGGCATGCAACTGCTGCTCGTGGCGGCGAATCACCTCGCTGGCGGTTTTGACCAGGGTGTTGAAGGCCGACACATCCAGGGGCTTAGGGTTCTTCTTGTCGCGCCCCATGGTCCAAGGCCCCACCAGGGCGGGCTCGGCCTCGCCTTGCAGCGTCATCGCCACGGCCCAGCCGTCGTCGTCTTCGTTTTTGACGACACGCGCCGTCCAGCGGCCGTCGCTCCAAAGGCGTGGTTCCTGAACAGCGTCGGTCGTGTCGTGGGTGTCTTGCATGGGCGGGGCGAAAAAGGCCAAGGAGGCGAAGGAGGGGCGCAGAGCATAACGGCTCAGGGCACCTTGCACTGAAAGCTGCGATTCAGAGCCACCGAACAGGGCCATTGCACCGTCAAGCACAGCCCTTGCCTGCAGCCATCGACCTGTTTTTCAATAACTGTTCGTTATTGATCGGGGCGCTCAAAAACCGTCCATTGGACGGCTGGCCGCCTCGCGCAGAACGTCCATGAAGGCCTGCGCGGCCGGTGTCGGCGGCTCGCCCAGCCGGGTGATCAGGCCATAGTCGGGCATACGGTCCGGCAGCTCCACAGGGATGCGGGCCAGCAGGCCTTTGTTCACGTATTTTTCGACCAGCGCGGCGGGCTGCAGCGACAGCATGTCGGTGGTGTGCATCAGCTCCAGCGCAAACAAAAAAGAAGGCGTCTCGACCACGCCCGAGGTGGGTGCCAGGCCAGCGCTGCCAAAGATATCGTCCGACACCTTGCGCACGGCGGTAGAGGCGGGGTACAGAATCCAGGGCCAATGGGCCAGCTCGGTCAAGGCCAGGTCCACCGTGCCGCGCAAAGGGTGGTGCAGCCCGGCCACCACCTGCAGTGGCTCGGCAGACAGGCGCTCGTAATGGAACTGGCTGCGCTGCGCCTCGTCCGTGAAACGGCCGATCATCAGGTCGATCTTTCGTTCGGCCAGCCACACCACCAGTTGGTCGCTGCTCTGCTCCAGAATTTTGAGCACCAGCAAAGGCCGCAGGCGCTGGATTTCAGCCACCGACGCCACCAGCAAATGGGCTGCGGAGCCGGTGATGGCGCCAATCGACAAGTGGCCGTGCCCGCCTTGCTTGAGGGCATTGAATTCGTCCACAAACTGGCGCTGGCCGTCGAGCACAGCGCTGGCATAGCGCAGGGTAAAAAGCCCCAGCTCGTTGGGCCGCATGCCGCGCGACAAGCGGTCAAACAAACGCGCCTCCAGGATCTCCTCGATGTCCATCAGGATCTTGGTGGCCGCAGGCTGGGTGACGTGCATCTGCTCGGCCGTCAAACGCAGGTTGCGGGTGCGCCCGAGGATGTCCAGAAACTGCAAATGCCGAAACCGCAGCCGCGCACAAGCCTGTGCCAAAGACAAGGGTTTACCCGGAAAAACGTCTGTACCCATAACCATTTGGAATGGATCGTAGCAAAAAATTCAGTAGACCCATGCGGGGGCCAGACCTACCCTTCGGCCTGCGTCACTGACGGGCCTACAAAGGAACCGCAGGGCGTGGGCGGCACACCTGCCGCGACACAGCCATACCAACGGAGACAAACATGAAGTTCAAATCCCTCGCCCTGGCCGCCACCGTGCTGGCCGCTTTGGCCGCCCCGGTGTCCGCGCAAATCAAAGAGCATGTGTTCAAGGTAGGCATCGGCCTGAGCGAAGACCACCCCCAGGCACTGGCCGTCAAGCACTTTGCCGAAAAACTGGCCGCCAAGAGCGGCGGCAAGATGAATGCCAAGCTGTTTGCCAGCGGCTCGCTGGGCAACGACGTGAGCATGACATCGGCCTTGCGCGGCGGCACGCTGGAGATGACGGTGCCGGACTCCTCCACGCTGATGTCGCTGATCAAGCCCTTTGGCGTGCTGAACCTGCCCCTGACCTTCAACAACGAGCAAGAAGCCGACGCCGTGCTGGACGGCCCCTTTGGCCAGAAGCTGCTGGCCAAGCTGCCCGAAAAGGGCCTGGTCGGCCTGGGCTACTGGGAAAACGGCTTTCGCCATGTGACCAACTCGCGCCGCCCCATCAACAAGGCGGACGACCTGGCAGGCCTGAAGCTGCGCGTGATCCAAAGCCCCCTGTTCCTGGACACCTTCAACGCCCTGGGCACCAACGCCACGCCCATGCCCTTCACCGAGCTATACACCGCCATGGAACAAGCTGCGGTGGACGGGCAAGAGAACCCGCCCGCCACCATCCTGACCAGCAAGTTCTACGAAGTGCAAAAGCACCTGGTGCTCTCGCGCCACATGTACAGCGCCTGGGTGCTGCTCATGTCCAAGAAGACCTGGGACGGCCTCTCGGCCCAAGAGCAAAAAATCGTGCAGGAAGCGGCCCGCGAAGCCACGTTGTTTGAGCGCAAGTCCATCCGCGCCTTGAGTGAAACCGCCCTGGGCGACCTCAAGAAGGTGGGCATGCAAATCACCGAGCTGCCAGCGGCCGAACAGGCCAAGCTGCGCGCCAAGCTGCAACCGGTGCTGGCCAAGTACGGCCGGGAGTTTGGTGAGGAAACCACCAACGAGCTGATGAGCGAACTGGCCAAGGTGCGCGGCACGGCAGCCACTGCTGCCAAGTAAGCCACAGGCGCGCCAGGGGCACGCCAAGTGCGTGCCCTTGCACCTTGCACCATGCACCATGCACCATGCACCCGTCTGGTGCCATCCATCGCTTTCGTTCATCCGCACCCGTTTTCGCCACAGGGACCGACATGCCAAAGACACCCCGCCGCCCCTTTCGCTCCCGCGACTGGTTTGCCGACCCTGAGCGCTCGGACATGACCGCGCTGTACCTGGAGCGGTTCATGAACTACGGGCTCACGCCCGAAGAACTGCGCTCAGGCCGGCCCATCATTGGCATTGCACAAACGGGCAGTGACTTGTCGCCTTGCAACCGCATCCACGTCGACTTGGCGCGCCGCGTGCGCGAGGGCATCCGCGACGCAGGGGGCATTCCCATGGAATTCCCTGTGCATCCCATCTTTGAGAACTGCCGTCGTCCCACGGCGGCGCTGGACCGCAACCTGGCCTACCTGGGCCTGGTGGAGACGCTGTACGGCTACCCCATTGATGCCGTGGTGCTAACCACAGGCTGCGACAAGACCACCCCTGCGGGCGTGATGGCGGCCAGCACGGTGGACATTCCGGCCATCGTGCTCTCCGGCGGCCCCATGCTGGACGGCTGGCACAACGGCGAGTTGGTGGGCTCAGGCACCGTCATCTGGCGCAGCCGCCGTCAGCTGGCCGCAGGGGAGATTGACGAAGAGGAATTTTTGCAGCGCGCCTGCAGCAGTGCCCCCTCTGCCGGGCACTGCAACACCATGGGCACGGCATCGACCATGAACGCCGTGGCCGAAGCCCTGGGCCTGTCGCTGCCTGGCTGCGCGGCCATTCCGGCGCCTTACCGAGAGCGGGGCCAGATGGCGTATGAGACCGGGCGCCGCATTGTCGAGATGGCCTATGAAGACCTGCGCCCTTCGCGCATCCTGACGCGCGAGAGCTTTCTCAATGCGCTGTCGGTGGTGAGCGTGGCCGGGGGATCGAGCAACGCACAGGTGCACATCATGGCCATGGCGCGCCACGCGGGCGTGGTGCTGGAGGCCAAGGACTGGACCGAGCACGCCTACGACCTGCCCCTGCTGCTGAACATGCAGCCCGCAGGCCAGTTTCTGGGCGAGCGCTTTTTCCGCGCCGGTGGTGTGCCTGCATTGATGTGGGAGTTGCAGCAAGCCGGGCGCCTGCACAACGACTGCGCCAGCGTGACGGGCCGCACAGTGGGCGACAACCTGCAAGGCCGCGAAACCCGCGACCGCGAGGTGATTCGCCCATTTGATCGGCCGTTGCTGCAAAAGGCCGGCTTCCTGGTGCTCAGCGGCAACCTGTTTGACTTTGGCATTTTGAAGACCTCCGTGATCTCCGAGGCCTTCCGCGCCCGCTACCTGAGCCGCCCAGGCCAGGAGGGCACTTTTGAAGCCCGCGCCGTGGTGTTTGAAGGCGCAGACGACTACCACGCCCGCATCAACGACCCGGCACTGAACATCGACGAAGGCTGCATCCTGGTGATGCGCGGCGCGGGGCCCATTGGCTGGCCAGGATCGGCCGAGGTGGTCAACATGCAACCGCCCGATGCACTGATCCAGCGCGGCATCAACACCCTGCCCACCCTGGGCGATGGTAGGCAATCGGGCACGGCAGACAGCCCGTCCATCCTGAACGTGTCGCCAGAGAGTGCTGTGGGCGGAGGCCTGAGCTGGCTGCAAAGCGGCGACACCATCCGCATCGACCTGAACACGGGCCGCTGCGATGCGCTGGTGGCGCCCGAAGAGGTCGCACGCCGCCGCCGCGAGCTGCCCGCGCCCCCTATCCCCAAGAGCCAGTCTCCGTGGGAAGCGCTCTACCGCGAAAAGACGGGCCAACTGGTGGATGGCGCGACGCTGGACTTCGCGCTGCAGTTCCAGCGCATCTCTGAAAACACCCCACGCCACAACCACTGAGCCCGGCACTGCACAGCGCAACCACGCCAACCAAGGCGTGCGCTGCGCAAGCGGCAATTTGACACCGTAAAGGACATTCCATGACCACCACAACAGCGGCCACCATGGCCGGTGCGGACAAACACGCCCCTACACCAGCCCACCCGAGTCCCTCCATTGCGCAAGTGCTGCCCACCGACGGCCTGCAAGGCACCTTGGTGGGCCGTGTGTGGGCCCCCGGAGCCATCCCCGGGCCCGCCGTGGTCGCCCTGCGGCCCGAAGGTGTGTTCGACCTGACCGAACACTACCCCACCATGAGCACCCTGCTGGACCAAGCCCAGCCCGCACAGGCGGTGCAAGACACGCCGGGCCAGTGGCTTTGCAGTGTGGAGGACCTCGTTCAGAACAGCTTGCCTGGCCAGCACAACGCTGGCGCGCCCTGGCTGCTGGCCCCCTGCGATCTGCAGGTGGTCAAAGCCGCTGGCGTCACCTTTGCCGCGAGCCTGATTGAGCGGGTGATTGAGGAACAGGCCCGGGGCGACGCCAGCCGCGCGCAGGGGCTCAGAAGCCAGGTGATCGGACTGATTGGCGAAAGCCTGGCAGACATCCGCCCCGGCTCGCCCCAAGCCATGGCGCTGAAAGCACTGCTGCAGGAAAAAGGCCTGTGGTCACAGTACCTGGAGGTGGGCATTGGCCCCGATGCCGAGGTGTTCACCAAGGCGCCCGTGCTGGCCTCGGTGGGCTGCGGCCAGGACATCGGCATCCGCGCCGATTCGGCCTGGAACAACCCCGAGCCCGAGGTGGTGCTGGCGGTGAATGGACGCGGCGACATCGTGGGCGCCACGCTGGGCAACGATGTGAACCTGCGCGACATTGAAGGCCGCAGCGCACTGCTGCTGGGCAAGGCCAAGGACAACAACGCATCGTGCGCATTAGGGCCATTCATCCGCCTGTTCGATGCGGGCTTTGGCCTGGACCAAGTGCGCAACGAAACCGTGCACTTGCACGTGGCCGGGGCGGACGGCTTTGAGCTGCGTGGCATCAACACCATGGCCAGCATCAGCCGCGACCCGGCCGATCTGGTGGCGCAGACGCTGGCGGCACACCAGTACCCCGACGGGTTCATGCTGTTCCTCGGCACGCTGTTTGCACCCATTGAAGACCGCGACCAGCCCGGCAGCGGCTTCACGCACAAGCTGGGCGATGTGGTCACCATCCAGAGTGCATGGCTGGGCGGCCTGCACAACCGCGTGACGCACAGCGAGACGGCTACGCCCTGGCAGTTTGGTCTGCGCGCCTTCATCAACAACCTGGCACAGCGCGGCCTGTTGCGCAACGCCAGTTTGTGACTCGGCCCAAAGTGCCGCCTTCCCAAAAATGAATGGCCCCGCCATCACGGAGACATCCCCATGCTGACCTCTTTCATTGACCGGTGCTGCCGCTGCATCAACCTGCTGATCGCCCTGGCCCTTGCGGTGATGGTGCTGCTGGTGTTTGGCAACGTGGTGCTGCGTTACGCCTTCAACTCCGGCATTTCGGTCAGCGAAGAGCTGTCGCGCTGGCTGTTTGTTTGGATCACGTTCCTCGGGGCCATCGTGGCGGTGCGCGAGCATGGCCACCTGGGCACCGACATGCTGCTCACCAAGCTACCGCCCGTTGGCCAGCGCATCTGCCTGGTGGCCAGCTACGGGCTGATGCTGTTTTGCACCTGGCTGCTGTTCAGTGGGGCCCTGGCCCAGGCGCGCATCAACCTGGATGTGGAAGCGCCGGTGACGGGTGCCTCCATGGCCATCTTCTATGCATCGGGCGTGGTGTTTGCCGTGGTGTCCGGCCTCTTGCTGCTGATGGACCTCTGGCGCCTTCTGTCGGGCCAGATCAGAGACGACGAGCTGGTGCAAGTCACCGAATCGGAAGACCTGGCCTCGATCGAAGACCTGCACCTCGATCGCACCGGCGCACCCCACAAGTAATCCGCCCAGGAGACCTACCCATGACTGTTTTCATCTTCCTTGGCTCCCTGCTGGCGGCCATGGCCATTGGCGTGCCCATCGCCTACGCTCTGCTGGTGTCTGGTGCGGCACTGATGTGGCACCTGGACCTGTTTGACGCGCAGATCCTGGCCCAGAACGTCATCAACGGCGCAGACTCGTTCCCGCTGCTGGCGGTGCCGTTCTTCATGCTGGCGGGCGAGATCATGAACGTGGGCGGCTTGTCCCAGCGCATTGTCAAGCTCGCGCTGACGCTGGTGGGGCACAAGCGCGGCGGGCTGGGGTTTGTGGCCATTTTGGCGGCCTGCATGCTGGCCGCACTGTCGGGCTCTGCCGTGGCCGACACGGCGGCGCTGGCGGCCCTGCTGCTACCCATGATGGTGAAGGCCGGACACGACAAGGCGCGCGCCGGGGGGCTGATTGCCTCGGCGGGCATCATTGCGCCCGTCATTCCACCGTCCATCGGGTTCGTGGTGTTTGGCGTGGCCGCCAACGTGTCGATCAGCAAGCTGTTTCTGGCGGGTATCGTGCCCGGCTTGATGATGGGGCTGGCCATTGCCGTGGCCTGGTATTGGGTATCGCAGCGCGAAAACATCACGCCGCCCCCCAAGGCATCCACCGCAGAAAAGCTGCAGGCGCTCAAGGAGTCCACCTGGGCGCTGTTTCTGCCCGTGATCGTGATCGTGGGCCTGAAGATGGGCGTGTTCACCCCCACCGAGGCAGCGGCCGTGGCGGCGGTGTACGCCCTGCTGGTGGCCACCCTGGTCTACCGAGAACTGCACTGGCGCGAGCTCACGGCCGTTTTTGTGAGCGCGGCCAAGACGACGGCGGTGATCATGTTCCTGGTGGCTGCAGCCATGGTGAGCGCCTGGCTCATCACGGTGGCCGACATCCCCCGGCAACTGATTGACATCCTCAAGCCACTGATCGACTCACCGATGCTGCTGATGATTGCCATCATGCTGCTGGTGATGGCCGTGGGCACCGCCATGGACATGACGCCCACGATCCTAATCATGACGCCAGTGCTGATGCCCGTGGTCAAGGCCGCAGGCATCGACCCCGTGTACTTCGGCGTGCTGTTCATCATGAACAACGCCATCGGGCTGATCACGCCCCCCGTGGGAACGGTGCTGAACGTGGTGGCTGGGGTCGGAAAGATGCGGATGGACGAGGTCACCCGGGGCGTCATCCCTTTCATGGCGGCCCAGTTCGCAGTGATGTTCCTGATGGTGCTGTTCCCCGCCATCGTGCTGGTGCCTATGCGCTGGTTCACGGGCTAGGCGTTTGCACACCACGACCCACCGTCTACCTCACACGGCCTCTCTTCGGAGCCCCTCATGGAATCGAACACCTTGCACCACGCGACCGAGACCCGTCTGCCGCTAGAGACATTGCTGGCGGCCTTGGGTCCATCGGCCGTGCTCTGGGGGGCGGACATCCCCGAGCGC
The DNA here is from genome assembly GCF_002749705.1 of Acidovorax sp. 56. NCBI lineage: Bacteria > Pseudomonadati > Pseudomonadota > Betaproteobacteria > Burkholderiales > Comamonadaceae > Acidovorax > Acidovorax sp. 56. The sequence goes on along the minus strand of NZ_PEEV01000001.1, from coordinate 192,629 downwards.
AACCACAACGATTACAGCGGCCTGCAGCCCAGCCCGCCGCTGGCGGTGGTGCGCCCTGCCGACACGGCGGGCGTGGCAACCGCTTTGCGCATCTGCCACGCCCACGGCGTGCCTGTGGTGCCCCAGGGCGGAATGACCGGGCTGTGCGGTGGTGCCCGGGCAGCGCCTGGCCAGGTGGCTTTGTCCTTGGAGCGCCTCGTCGGCATAGAGGAGCTGGATGCCGCTGCAGCCACCATGACGGTGCTGGCAGGGACGCCGCTGGAAGCCATTCAGCAGGCCGCCACTGCTGCCGGATTTTTCTGCCCGCTGGACCTGGGGGCTCGCGGCTCGTGTGCCATTGGCGGCAACCTGGCCACCAATGCCGGTGGCAACCGTGTGATCCGCTACGGCATGGCCCGCGAGATGGTGCTGGGTATTGAAGTGGTGCTGCCCGACGGCACCGTAGTGACCAGCCTCAACAAGATGATCAAGAACAATGCGGGGTTTGACCTCAAACACCTGTTCATCGGCAGCGAGGGCACGCTGGGCATCATTACCCGCGTGGTGCTCAAGCTGTTTCCACAGCCTGCCTCGACCATGATGGCCGTCTGCGCGCTGCGCAGCTATGCCGATGTGCTGGCGCTGCTGAACTCCGCCCGCCAGAACATGGGGCCACTGCTATCGGCCTTTGAGGTCATGTGGCCTGACTACTGGCAATTTGCCATGCGCCACGCGCCTGGGGTGCGCAACCCGTTCCCAGGCGACGAGACCAACTACGGGGCCTATGTGCTGGTGGAAGCACTGGGCACCGACCCGGTTCAAGATGCGCCACGCTTTGAGCGCTGGCTGGAGGGACTGATGGACACAGGCGCGGTGCCCAATGCTGCGTTGGCACAGTCGCTGGCCGATGGCAAGGCGTTCTGGCGCATCCGCGACGCCAGTGGCGAACTGCACCCTGTGTGGCCGCAGCACCTGGCCTTTGATGTGGGGCTGCCCGTGGCACGCATGGACGAATACGCCAGCCGCTGCAGACAAGCCCTGCAAGCGCAGTTCCCGGGGGTGCAGTCGCTGTTCTATGGCCACATTGGTGACGGCAACCTGCACATCATCGTGTACCAGCCCGCAGCCGACTCACAGCCCAAGGACCAGGTCAATGCCCTGGTGTATGGCCTGGTGCGAGAGTACGGCGGCACGGTCTCTGCAGAGCATGGCATCGGCACCCTCAAACGCGAGTGGCTGGGGCACGCACGCGCCCCCGAAGAGATCGCGCTGATGCGGCTCATCAAGAACGCCATCGACCCCAAGGCGCTGCTCAACCCCGGCAAGGTTCTTTGACTCTTATCCACCGCTCGCACCACCACGCCATGACCACACTTCGACTTGCCAACAAAACCGCTTTTGTCACCTCTGCAGGCCAAGGCATAGGCCGCGCCACCGCCGTCGCTTTTGCAGCCCAGGGCGCACGCGTGATCGCCACCGATATCAATGCCCAGGCGCTCGCCACGCTCCAGGACGACATTGGCTGCACAGTGCACACCTTGGATGTCACCGACCCACTGGCCATCGCAGCGGTGGCGCAGTCTGCGGGCCCCATACAGGTGCTGTTCAACGGTGCCGGGTTTGTGCACGCAGGCAGCGTGCTGGACTGCACCGAAGACGAATGGGCTTTTGCGTTCGAGCTGAACGTGCGCTCGCAATTTCGCACCATCAAGGCCTTCCTGCCCGGCATGCTGGCCCAAGGTGGCGGCTCCATCATCAACGTGGCGTCGGTCGCAGGCAGCATCAAAGGGGCACCCAACCGGTTTGTCTACGGCACCACCAAGGCGGCCATCGTCGGCCTGACCAAATCCGTGGCCGCCGACTTTGTGGCCCAAGGCATTCGCTGCAACGCCATTTGCCCAGGCACCGTGCTGTCACCCTCGCTGCAAGAGCGCATCAATGCCCAGGCCCTCGCCACAGGCCAAAGCTTGGCGCAGGTAGAGTCCGGATTTGTCGAACGCCAGCCCATGGGCCGCCTGGGGCGCGCCGAAGAAATTGCCGCGCTGGCCGTGTACCTCGCCAGCGATGAGTCGTCCTTCACCACAGGCACCACCCAGATCATCGACGGCGGTTGGTCCAATTAAATGGAATTGAATTAACAAGGAGACATGGAATGAAACTACTGCGCCACGGCCCCAAGGGGCAAGAGAAGCCCGCCCTGCTGCACACCGACGGCACGGTACGCGACCTTAGCGCCGTCCTGCCCGACATCGGCCCCAGTACCTTGTCACCAAGCGGCATGGCCGCACTGGCCAGTCTGGACGCATCCACCCTGCCAGTGGTGGAGCCCGGTCGCCTGGCCGTGCCCTGGACAGGCATGCGCAAATTCATTGCCATTGGCCTGAACTACGCAGACCACGCGGCGGAAGCCAACATGCCCATCCCGCAGGAACCCATCGTTTTCACCAAAACCGTGGATTGCGCCGTGGGCTGCAACCACCCGGTGGTGCTGCCGCAGGGCTCCGTCAAGACCGACTGGGAAGTGGAGCTGGGCGTCGTCATCGGCACCCGTGCGCGCTATGTGAGCGAAGCCGATGCGTTGAAGCATGTGGCGGGCTACTGCACCATCAACGATATTTCCGAGCGCGAGTACCAGCTCGAACGCGGCGGCACCTGGGACAAGGGCAAGGGCTGCGACACCTTTGGCCCCATTGGCCCTTGGTTGGTCAGCGCAGAGGAAGTTGGCGATCCGCAAAACCTGGCGATGTGGCTGGACGTGAATGGCGAGCGCCAGCAAACCGGCAGCACCCGTACCATGATTTTTACGGTGGCTCAGCTCGTCAGCTACCTCAGCCGCTTCATGACCCTGGAGCCCGGAGACCTCATCACCACAGGCACCCCGCCGGGTGTGGGCATGGGCAAAAAGCCCGCACCCCAGTTTTTGAAACCTGGCGATGTCATTACCCTCGGCATCGAAAAGCTGGGCGACCAACGCCAGACGGTTTTCGCCTGGGACCCTCAGCTCATTGATGGCTGAGCCCCCCCGCCGCGTGATAGCCCAGCGCTGATACCGGCGTTGGGCGCATCGAACCGGTCTGCGCGCACGGGCTTTTGCCCCTGCCGCGCAGGGGGTCGAAAGCGGAAACTGCGCGAAATGATGCGTAAACGCTACGCCCTTACGCATTGACGAGCATTTTCAGGAGCGCTGCCACGGCCTTTCAGCCCCCGAGATACAGGGGCGGCACCAGCCAAACGCAGGTTATTGGGGTTAAGCCTGAAAATTTCCCCCCCAACGCACCCCGAACTGCTTCTAGAATTTGTAAACGTGCGTATCAGCGCGAAGGACACCGACCATGAAAGCAGTTCAGCAAGAAATCGACGAACGGACCAACCTCACCAGCACGAACAAGTTCGAGCTGCTGTTGTTCCGACTGGGTATTGACAGTGCGCTGGGCAAATCAGAGCTGTTCGGGATCAATGTGTTCAAGATCCGCGAGATCGTGGCCATGCCCAGCATCACGCCCATCGCCGGAACCACCGCCCATTCGTTGGGAGTGGTCAACCTGCGCGGCCAGGTGATCCCGGTGCTGGACTTGCCCTCCATCGTGGGCTGCAAGCCCCAAACGGGGCTCAACATCATGTTGGTGACTGAATACGCGCGCACCACGCAAGCCTTTGCGGTCGAATCGGTGGAGGACATCGTTCGCCTCGACTGGAAGCAAGTGCTGTCAGCCGAGACCAGCGGCGCCGCAGGCAAGCTGGTCACCAGCATTGCACGCCTGGATGGCAACACCGATGAGTCCCGCCTGGCCCAGGTGCTGGATGTGGAAGCCATTTTGCAAATGGTCTCGCCCTCCGATGGTCATGAAGTCACGGAAGAGAAAGTGGGCGCCAAGCTCAAACTCAAGCCTGGCACCATCATCCTCGCAGCGGATGACTCCTTCGTGGCCCGTTCACTCATCGAGCAGGAACTGAAGGTCCTCCAAGCACCGTACGAGATGGTCAAGTCCGGCAAAGAAGCCTGGGACCGGCTCAATGCCATTGCCAAGGCCGCAGAAGCCGAGGGCAAGTCTGTTACAGACCGTGTGGCCATGGTGCTGACCGACCTAGAAATGCCCGAAATGGACGGGTTCACCCTCACCCGCAACATCAAGCAAGACGCTCGCTTCAGCGGCCTGCCCGTGGTGATTCACTCCTCGCTGTCTGGCTCGGCCAACGAAGACCACGTCCGCAGCGTGGGCGCGGACGGCTACGTCGCCAAGTTTGTGGCCGAAGACTTGGCCGAAACCATTCGGCGCGTTCTCCCCCGCTGATGACGTTTACCGTCCCCGGCAATGCAGGGGACGGATCGACACGGCCATCCGACCACGAGCATTCGCAGCTTGTGGTCCCGGGTGAAGATTGGCTGGCAAAACGAAGCGGCCCTGGCCGGACGCCACGTCGAGGGCAGTACAAGCTGTACGACAAGACGGGACAACAACCCCAGGGGAGTTTGGTGAGCTGCATTCAACCCGCTTGGGCGCGTGCTTTCACCCCCTGACACGGACAAGGCCGTCGCTCACGACAGCGCCCCTACGGCATGGCGCTGACTGCCTCTACCGCACAGCCGGAAGGCTCAGCGTGCTCAAAACCCCAGCCCCGTCAACCAAAACGGGGCCCCAGGCGTCATGGTGTGATACACCGCCACTGCAAGCCATCGCACCAGTCGCGGCCTAGACTCAGGCACACGGGGCACGCAGCCTGCTCCAAAGGGATCCACCCATGAAACCATCCATCAGCCGATTCGCAGGTGCTTTTGCGCTGTGCGCAGGGCTGGCCGCCTGCACCACCGTGCCGGGAGACCCCTATTACGAGGCACCCTACTACCCGGTGTACCAACCCCAACCGGTGTACATCTACAACCAGCCCCCGCTGATTCGCCCCTACCCGGTGGCACCACCCCCTCCTGTTTACTATGGACGCCCCTACGACGATGACCGCCGGGGCTGGAACCACCCGCCTGCGGCCAATGACCGTTGGCGCGACAGAGACAATGGCCGTGATCGAGACAACGCCCGCGACAGAGACCGTGCCGATCGCGACCGCAGAGACCGGGAAGACAGAGAGCGCCACGACCGGGAAGCCCAGCGGGGACGCCCCCCTGAACGCGTTCAGCCGCCACCTCCACCGCCCGCGCAAAGCCCGGACAGGGTATGGCGCGATGCCCGGCCACCAAGCCAAGGCCAGTCTGCCGAGGACAATCGCGGCCGAGGCTCCAGGCCTTCAGACCCGGCAAACCGCTGACTACCTGCGCCGCCCACTCCAACCCGGAACAATGCCATGCCTTACCGCCTGAAGCCCCTGTGGAAATGGCCCGCCGCAGCGGTACTTTGTGCCTGCAGTGCCCTGCCTGCATTCAGCCAAGTCATTCGCTGCACCGACGCCAAGACCGGACAAGTCACCTACACCGACGGCAAGTGCGCAACGGGTGCCGCTGCCCACGAGGTGGAAGCCAAACGCACAGCGGAGGAAATTGAGCAGGAGCGGCGCTCTGCCGAGCGGGCGTTAGAGCTCAAACAACAGCGGCAGCAAGCCGAAAGCGCAGCAGCCAGTGCGCAAAGCCAGCGCGAGGTGGAACAAGAGCGCCTGCGCGCCGCACGGGCCGCCGCAGCAGCCCCCCTGCCCAAGGACTACGCCAGTTCACCCGAATGCGCCAAATCGCGCAGGAACCTGGAGCTGGTGTCGACCGGCCTGTCTCGCTCCAACTACGACCAGGAGATGCGCATTGAAGCGGCACAACGGCAAATGGACCTGGACTGCTTGGGGCCGCAAGGCTATGCGGAGCTGGAGCGCGCCCGGGCCGCCCAACCCCGCGTCGTGGTCACTCCGCAGCGACGCCCGGCCTACCCCACGCCGGCTCCGGCACCCCAGCAGCCTTACCTGACGACCTGCAGCAACTTCTACTGCATCGACAACACCGGGGCGCGCTACCCACGGTCAGGCCCCGGCCAGTTCCCCGGCAACGGTGGCGTGTGCAAATCCAAAGGCGGGCAGGCCCCCTGCTGACAGCCCCACACCGTCCAAGCCCCCGAGATGTGACCTCAAGCAGCAGGGCGTGCTGACAACCCCGTTGCAACATCCGGAAACTGCAGCCGCAAGCCCAGCTCCTGCACCATGCGCTGGTTGTCCAGGCGGCGCGATTCGCTCATAAAGCTCAGCAGCACCAGCGGCAGCTGCTCCTTGGCCGCGCTGCGCGCAATGCGGGGTGGGCGGGGTAGCCCGTACAGGTCCGCAGCCAAATCAAAATAGTCACCCATTCGCAGGTGGTGCCCGTCGCTCACGTTGTACACCCGCTGGGCACGCCCTCGCCACAGCGCCGCCATGCAGGCCCGGGCCAAGTCATCGGCATGGATGTGGTTGGTGAAGACATCATCAGCGGCCTCCAGTACGGGTGTGCCTTTGAGCAACCGGGCCCGGGGCGTGCCCCCCTCGCGGTCTGGCGCATAAATGCCGGGAATGCGCAAAATGCTGGCACGCACACCCGCACGCCCCAGGTGGCGCACAGCCGCCTCGGCATCCACCCGCCGCTGGGCACGGGGTGTGGAGGGCGCCAGCAAACGCTCCTCGCGCACCAGCGCTCCGGCGCAGTCGCCGTACACGCCGCTGGTCGATGCGTACACCAGCGATGCGGGCAAGCGGCGCATTCGCAGCACGCGGCCCAGGGCCTGGGTGCGGGGGTCGCGCCACCAGGCATCGCGTCCTCCGCCTTCTGTAGGCGGTGGTGCCAGATGCAACACCCGCGTGGCAACGCCTGCCAGGCGCCGCAAGCTCGCTGCATCATCCAGATTTCCCAGCACCGGGGTTGCCCCCAACTGGCGCAGTGCGACGCGGCGGTCTGGGCTGGAAGTCAGGGCCATAACCCGCATGCGCCCAGCCCCTGCCCCCTGTGCCAAGTTGCGGGCCACACGGCTGCCAACATCGCCACAGCCCACGATCAACAATCGCTCACGGCGAAAACGGGCAGGCAAGGCGCCCAGGGCACTGGACAAAGCCACGGTACTCATGATTTCTTTCGGGGGAACAAGCAGAAAAAGTTCAATGGTCAAACAGGCGGCCCACAGGCTCTGAAGCCCACAGCGCCAGGGCCAAACCCCTGCGGCGCACTGAGCAAACGCAATGCAAAGCCGTTCGGCTCAGCACGCCTTCAGTTTCTGCGGGCAAAATTGGCGCCATTCGCATAAGCCCCCGAGGATACCCACAACATGACGCGACCCGACGACGCTGCTGGCGCCGCATTCCAGATCTCTGTAACGCCCAGCGGGCGCACCTTCCAAAGCCAAGGCGATGAAACCATCCTGGCCGCAGCCATCCGCAGCGGCGTAGGCCTGCCCTACGGCTGCAAAGACGGCGCCTGTGGCTCCTGCAAGTGCAAAAAGACCAGCGGCTCCGTCACCCACACCGATCACCAGGCCAAGGCACTGAGCGCGGAAGAAGAGGCTGCCGGTTTTGTGCTGACCTGCTGTGCGCGGCCGCTGTCCGATGTGGTGCTGGAGTCGCGCCAGGTGACCGATGAAAGTGCCTACCCCATCAAGAAAATGCCGGTGCGTGTCTCCTCGCTGGAAAAACAGTCCCACGATGTGATGCGGATTCGCCTGCAACTGCCTGCGGCAGACACTGTCCGCTACCACGCAGGGCAATACGTGGAGTTCATCCTGCGCGACGGGGCCCGCCGGGCCTATTCCATGGCCAATGCACCGCACACGCAAGAGGCAGCCGCAGGCATTGAGCTGCACATCCGCCACCTGCCGGGCGGCAAGTTCACCGACCATGTGTTCGGCGCGATGAAAGAGAAAGAAATCCTGCGGATCGAGGGCCCCTTTGGCAGCTTCTTCCTTCGCGAAGACTCTGACAAACCCATCGTGCTGCTGGCTTCGGGAACAGGCTTTGCCCCCATCAAGGCCTTGATCGAGCACATGCAAGCCAAGGCCATCACCCGCCCCACCACGCTGTACTGGGGTGGCCGCCGCCCCGAAGACCTGTACATGCACCAGTGGGTGTTGGAACAAGCCGCGCACATGCCACACCTGCGCTATGTGCCCGTGGTGTCCGACGCCCAGCCGCAAGACGGATGGACCGGCCGCACAGGCTTTGTGCACCAGGCCGTGCTGGATGATTTTGCCGACCTCTCGGGCCACCAGGTGTACGCCTGCGGCGCGCCCATCGTGGTCGAATCGGCGCGCACAGCGTACAGCGCCCAGCGGGGGCTGCCTGCTGACGAGTTTTACGCAGACTCTTTCACCTCCGAAGCGGACAAGCACGGCCCTTCTGCGTGACGACGGCACTGCGCTGGCAGCCCCACGCAGCCCAAAGGGCTGCCTTTGGCCCTCTATGAAAAGGTTCTCGGCGCCCAGGCAGTTTTCTTTTTTGCAACAATCACGCCATGAACCGCAGAAACCTCCTCATTGCCAGTGCGGCAGTCACCGCCGCCTTTTCCACCCCGCTGGCCTTGTCGCAAGACGCCGGGCAGCCCATTCGGCTGATCGTGCCTTATGCACCGGGTGGCCCGATCGACGTGACCGCACGGGCACTGGCAGAGCGTGTGCGCGACTCGCTGGGCACCGTGATCATTGATAACAAGGGGGGTGCAGGCGGCAACATCGGCGCAGACGCCATTGCCAAAGCGTCTCCCGACGGGCTGACCATCGGCATTGCCGCCACGGCCACCCACGCCGTCAACCCCTGGCTCTACACCCGGATGCCCTTTGACGCGGGCAAAGACTTCACGGCCATCACGCAGATGGTGCGCGTGCCCAATGTGCTGGTGATGAACGCCGCCAAAGCGGAGCAACTCAAGATCCACACCCTGGCAGACCTCATCGCCTACGCCAAGGCCAATCCCGCCAAGCTCAACTACGGCAGCGGCGGCAACGGCAGCGCGGGCCATCTGGCCGGAGAAATGTTCAAGCAGCGCGCCAACATCTTTGCGCTGCACATTCCCTATCGCGGGGCCAACCCCGCACAGCTGGCGCTTTTGGCAGGCGAGGTGGACTTCAACATCGACAACCTGGCTGCCGCGGCGCCCAACATCCGCTCAGGCAAGCTCAAGGCGCTGGCTGTAACGTCCCTGGAGGCCTCTTCGGCACTGCCCGGCGTGCCCCCCATGGCCAATACCTTCAAGGGGTTCTCCATCGACACCTGGTGGGGCCTGGTGGCCCCCAAGGGCACACCCAAGCCCGTGATCGACAAGCTCAACAAGGCCTTTGTGGCTGCGCTGCAGGCCCCTGAGACCAAAACCCGTTTTGGCGCCCTGCTGGCCGAGCCTGTGGCCACCACACCGCAACAGTTTGAGAGCTTCATGGCCAACGAGCGCGCCAGGTACCAGGAAGTGGTCAAGCTCTCGGGCGCCAAGGTCGATTAAGAGGAAAATAAGCTGCAGCGCTTTCCCATCAAGCGCTAGCAGCTACTTTTTTGATAGCAAATCAGCCGCCCAGGCTTTTGGCAGTCGCTCAATGCGCTGGTCTGCCACGGCCTGCAAGGCAGCCTCGCTCACCAGCGTGGGCGACACTTCGGCCAGCGGCCGCAGCACGAAGGCGCGCTCGGCCATGCGTGGGTGCGGCACGGTGAGGGTGGGGGTGTCCAGCTCGGCGTTGCCATAGCGCAGGATGTCCAAGTCCAGCGTGCGCGGGGCGTTGCGGTAGGGCCGCTCGCGGCCAGCGCCCTGCTCTATCGATTGCAGGCGCTGCAGCACCTCCAGCGCAGGCAGAATGGTGCGCAGCAAGGCCACAGCGTTCAAGTAGTCTGGGCCGCCCGCATCGATCGGTGCACTGGCGTACAAGGCCGAAACATTGACCAGCCGCGTGTCTGGCCAACGGGCCATGGCCTGCAAGGCCTCGTGCAGCGCCTGCTCGCGCTCACCCAGGTTAGCGCCCAGGCCCACCCAGACATCCACAGGCGCCATCGCGCTCATTCGCTGATGGCTGGGGCGGTATCCCCGCCCGCGCCACCCGGCTTGCGGCGACGACGGCGGCGTTTTTTGGGAACTGACCCGTCTTCAGCAGGCTCCGGCAGATCGGCTGCTGCGGCATCGGCCGTGGCAGCGGCTCTAGCAGCGGGCTTTTTGGGCACGCGGCGCACCACGGGTTGTTGTGCTTGCTGCTGGGCTTTGAGACGGGCCTTTTGCTCTTCGCGGGCCTGGTCCAGCAGGTCTTCACGGCGCTCATCGTCTGCCGTCTGGAAGTCTTGCCACCACTCGGCCAGTGCCTCTTCCACCTCGCCAATGTCGGCGCGCAAACGCATGAAGTCAAAGCCTGCGCGGAAGCGGGGCTGCATCACCATGCCAAACGGCGTGTTACCCACGCGCTTTTCAAAGCGAGGTTGCATGACCCAGATTTCGCGCATGTCGGCGGCCAGCTTGCCACGGCCAGACACGTCGCCAATGCGCCGCTCAAACACCTCGTCAATGGAGTCTTGCAGCGCAGGCAAAGCATGTTCACGCCGCCCCATGCGGTCTTCCCAGCCCTTGCGCACATCTTCCCACAGCACACAGGCCAGCAAAAAGCTGGGGGCCACGGGTTTGCCTTCGTTCACGCGGCGGTCGGTGTCCACCAGTGCGGCTTTGACAAACGGGCTGTCGGCACGCTCCACCGCCACGTCAAGCAGCGGGTAGATGCCCTTGGCCATGCCCAGCTTGCGCAGCTGCTCGATGGTGGCAATGGCGTGGCCGGTTTGCAGCAGCTTGAGCATTTCGTCAAACATGCGGCTTTGGGGCACATCGGCCAGCAAGGTTTGCGACTGCACCAGGGGCGCGGCGGTCTTGGCTTCGATAAAGAAGCCCAGCTGGCTGAGTTTGGCGGCAAAGCGCACCGCGCGGATGATGCGCACCGGGTCTTCGCGGTAGCGCGTGGCGGGGTCGCCAATCATGCGCAGGGTCTTCTTCTTGGCGTCCTGAATGCCCTTGTGGTAGTCCACCACCACCTGGGTTTCCGGGTCGTAGTACATGGCGTTGACGGTGAAGTCGCGGCGGGTGGCGTCTTCGTCTTGCGGGCCCCACACGTTGTCACGCAGCACACGGCCGCTGGCGTCCACCGCATGCTGCATGCCCGACAGCTGGGCCTTGCTGGTCTTTTCGTTGCCGCTGACCTGGCCTGCAGCCGAGTTATCGAGGTAGGCGCGGAAGGTGGAGACCTCGATCACCTCATGCTCGCGCCCCCGGCCATGCACCACGTGCACGATGCGAAAGCGCTTGCCAATGATGAAGGCGCGGCGAAACAGCGCCTTGACCTGCTCAGGCGTGGCATTGGTGGCCACGTCAAAGTCCTTGGGGCGCAGGCCCAGCAGCAAGTCCCGCACCGCGCCGCCCACGATGTAGGCCTCAAAGCCCGCGTCCTTGAGGGTGTGCACCACATCGGCCGCCCGCCGGTCCACCAGCTCGGGGTTGATGCCGTGCACGGACGCGGGCACCTCTTCGCGCTTGCCAAAATGGGGCTTGCCGCCAGAGGTGCCGGGCGTCGATTTGCCCAGCAGTTTGTCGATGAACTTCTTGATCATGGGTATGCAGTAAACAGGTGAATGGGCGCTGTGGGGCAGCCTTCAGGCAGCAGCAGGGGCGCCTGTAGCGGCAGCGGATGCGTCTGCCGAAAACAGGTCCAGTATGCGCCAGCCGCGCTCTTGCGCCAGGGCGCGCAGGCGCGGGTCGGGGTTGGTGGCCACGGGGTGGTTGACTTTTTCCAGCAGCGGCACGTCGTTCATCGAATCGCTGTAGAAGGTGCTGTCCACATCGGCCCAAGTGAGCTGGCGCGCAGCCAGCCATTGTTCCATGCGCAGCACCTTGCCTTGGCGCATGGTTGGTATGCCGTCAATTTCGCCCGTGTACCAGCCGTTGGCGTCGCGGGCCAGTTGCACGGCCAGCAACTCTTGCACGCCCAGCGCCTGGGCGATGGGGCGGGTCACGAACTCGTTGGTGGCCGTGACGATGACCACTTGGTCGCCGGCGGCCTCGTGCTGGCGGATCAAATCGAGCGCCTGGGGGCGAATGGCCGGGCCAATCACCTCGCGCATGAATTGCTGGTGCGCCGTGGCCGCCGCATCGGCACCCCGAAGGCGCACGGCTTCGGTGGCAAAGCGCACGTAGTCGTGCACGTTGAGCGTTCCAGCCTGGTAGTGGGCGTAAAACTCATCGTTGCGACGCGCAAATTCCACCGGGTCGTTCCAGCCGATGCGGATGGTGAACTCGCCCCACTCGTAGTCCGAGTCGAGCGGCAGCAGCGTGTGGTCCAGGTCGAAAAGTGCCAAGCGAAGGCGGCTTCTTTGCATTTCAATCATTCAATAAGTTGCGCTGCGTGAGCGATTGCAAAAACTGTCGCGGCCCAAACCCAGCGGTCGCCGCGCAAGGGCCGCCCCGCCGCAGAGGCGGCGCTTTGCTGGCGTGCGCTGGCCGCTCAGGGGGTTGTCCCTCATTGTTCATTCCGATTCGAGCATGGCCTTGAGCAGCGGAATGGTGATGGCGCGCTGGGTGCGCAGCGCAAAGGCATCCAGTTGGTCCAGCAATTGCATCAGGCTGCCCAGATCCCGCGAGAAACGCTTGAGCATGAAGTCCATGACCTCGTCGCCCAGGAACACGCCCCGTGCGTCGGCCTCCTGGCGCAGCACCGCGCGGCGGGCGGTTTCATCGAGCAACTGCAGCTGAAACACATGGCCCCAGCCCATGCGGCTGCGCAGATCGTCGCGCAGCGGCAGGTCGGCCGGGGGCAAATCGCCAGCCGCAAGCACCCAGCGCTGGCCGCCCGTGGCCGGGTTGATGGCATTCACAAACCAGTTGAAGGCACTGGCCTGCTGCGCAGTGTTGTAAAGATGCACTTCGTCCATCACCACGGCCGCCCAGCGTTCGTCAAAGTCTGGCGGGTTGGCCACGGAGGCGTCCATCCAGCCCACGCTGGCGCCCTGCTCGTGCAGGGCTTCGCACACGGCCTTGAGCAAATGGGTTTTGCCGCTACCCGCCTCGCCCCACAAATAGGTGGGCACCGGTGAGCGCGTGCTTTGGCTGCTGCCCTCACCCGCCCACAGGCGCAAGTGTTGCAAAGCAGCATCATTGGGGCCTGCATAGAAGCTCGACAGCGTCGGCCCGGTGACCAGGCCGATATCCAGCGCCAGCTGCTTCATGGCAGCAGCCTGCTGGGCGACATGCTGGAGCGAGAAGAAAAAGCGTAGAACTGCATGGGCTCCAGAGAGAACAGAGAGAAAACAGGACAGTATGGAAGGGTTGCGGCGGGGTGGTCAGCGCGCAGCCCGTAAAATCTGGGCAAATTTTAGTCTGCTGCGCACGCTGGTCCGTGCTTACCCTGCCATGAGCAACTCTGCCGCTACCCCTACCCCCCTGTCCTACAAAGACGCTGGCGTTGACATCGACGCCGGTGACGCCCTTGTCGAGCGCATCAAGCCCCTGGCCAAAAAAACCATGCGCGAAGGCGTGCTGGCAGGCATTGGCGGCTTTGGCGCCCTGTTTGAAGTGCCCAAGCGCTACAAGGAACCCGTGCTGGTCAGCGGCACCGACGGCGTGGGCACCAAGCTCAAGCTGGCGTTTGAATGGAACATGCACGACACCGTGGGCATCGACCTGGTGGCCATGAGCGTGAACGACGTGCTGGTGCAAGGCGCCGAGCCCCTGTTCTTCCTCGACTACTTTGCCTGCGGCAAGCTCGATGTGGACACGGCCGCTGCCGTGGTGGGCGGCATTGCCAAGGGCTGCGAGTTGTCTGGCTGCGCACTGATTGGCGGCGAAACCGCCGAAATGCCCGGCATGTACCCCGCTGGCGAATACGACCTGGCCGGTTTTGCCGTGGGCGCGGTCGAAAAATCCAAAATCCTGACCGGCCAAACCGTGCAGCCCGGCGACGTCGTGCTGGGGCTGGCCAGCCACGGCGTGCATTCCAACGGCTTCAGCCTGGTGCGCAAGTGCATTGACCGCGCCGAAGCCGCTGGCACCGTGCCCGCCACGCTGGACGGCAAGCCCTTCAAGCAAGCCATCATGGAGCCCACCCGCCTGTACGTGAAGAACGTGCTGGCCGCGCTGGCCCAGCACCCCATCAAGGCCCTGGCCCACATCACCGGCGGCGGCCTGCTGGAGAACATTCCCCGCGTGCTGCCCGAAGGCACTGCAGCCCACCTGACCAAGGGCAGCTGGCCCCAGACCGAGCTGTTTGCCTGGCTGCAAAAGACCGCAGGCATCGACGACATCGAGATGAACCGCACCTTCAACAACGGCATTGGCATGGTGGTGGTGGTTGATGCCGCCAACGCTGAGGCCACAGCCGCCACGCTGCGCGCTGCAGGCGAGCAGGTCTACACCATCGGCGCCATTGCGCCGCGCGGCGAAGGTGCCGCCGTGGTCGTTGGCTGATCTGCAGCACGCGCATGGCGCAGCACCAGCCCCCAGCCCTCCCGCCTGAGTCGCCCTCGGCAGCGCTCACCAGCTACACCGCACCGTCGCAGCCCCTGTGGGCTGCGCGCTCGGGCATTGTGTTGGCCAGCTACCTGCTGATGGCCTCTGCCTTGCTGCTGGTGATGTGGCGCGGGCTGCTGCCCGGGCTGCTGTGCGTGTGCCTGGGCTTCTTGCTCACCCGCGCCCTCACGGGCTGGCTCACGGCCGGGTTGCACCGCCTGCAAGGCGCCAATGCGGCGCAGCGCGGCACGCCCCGCGCCGCCCAGGTGGTGGCCGCCGCCGTGGTCATGCTCATGCCCCTGGCATTGCTGGCGGCCGGGCTCACCCACTCGCGCGGGTACCTGGTCGATGCACCGCAGCAATACCGCGAGCTGCTCACCTACATGGCCCGCACAGTGCTGGAACTGCGCCTGAAGCTACCCGCCGATATGGCCGCCCACCTGCCCGAAGGCGCGGCAGAAATCCAGCGCATCATCGCCAGCTACCTGGGCGCCAAGGCGGGCGCACTGGCCATGGCCGGGCGCGCGTGGCTGGGCAGCGTGCTGTTTGCCTATGTGGGCCTGCTCATCGGCTCCCTGGCGGCGGTGCGCACCTCCAAAGCCTCCCTGGGGCCACTCGCCCAGCAGCTCGCCCAGCGCATCACGCTGTTTGGCGAGGCGTTCCGGCAAATCGTGGCCGCCCAGTTCTGGATTGCGGCGTTCAACACGCTGCTGACCGCGCTCTTCCTGCTGTTTGTGCTGCCTTTCTGGGGCATGGCCCTGCCCTACACCCCGGTGCTCATCACCCTCACGTTTATCGCGGGGCTGGTGCCCATCGTGGGCAACTTGCTGTGCAACGTGGTGATGACCATCGTAGGCCTGTCGGTGTCCCCCATGGCAGCCGCCGCCTGCCTGGGCTTTCTGATCCTGATCCACAAGGCCGAATACGTCATCAACGCCAAGGTGGTGGGCCAGCGCACCCAGATGGGCGTGTGGGAGTTGCTGAGTGTGATGTTTGTGGCCGAGGCCATTTTTGGCCCGGCCGGGCTGGTGGCGGCGCCCTTGTTTTACGCCTACCTCAAAAAAGAGCTGGTCGCTGCACGGCTGGTTTGATTCGCCCGCCCACTCCATTCAAAATTGATAGCGCCTTGCGCTTATTCAACGAGCACCAGAGGCATATTTAGCCCCAAATTCCCAAGACCCTGCTCTAAGCCAGGCGCCCAAACTGCCTTGCGACAAAAGCCCAGGCCAGTGCTGACGCGTCAGGCCCCGCCGGGTCGCTGTGGGGCAAGCCTGGGGCCCCGCCGCTCCAGGCGTGGCCCAGCCCGGTGATCTCCCGCACCGACACCACCACCTGACCGTGGGCCTTGAACTCCATGGCCTGCATGGGGTAGCGCTGGCCCCGGCGCAGGGTGCGCGATGCCGTCGCCCGTGCGCCCGCAGCACTGGCCCACAGCACCGCCGTGGCGGCGGCATTGCGCACCGAGACAACGCCATCGGCATCGCCATGCAGGATGAGCAGCGGCGGCAGGGACTGGCGATCTGCCGCAACCCCATCGCCAACGCCCCCCAAGCCGCCCGCAGGCAGCGGAGCCTGTGCGATCGGCAAATGTGCATCGCGGCTGCCACGCATGGCGGCCACGGCGGTGGCGGCGGATTCAGCCGTGCCTGGGGCCACCCCGGAGTGCATGACCACCGCGCAAAAGCGCGATGGGTAGCGCGCCGCCAGCAGCGCAGCCATGCTGCCGCCAGCAGACAAGCCCGCCACAGCCACACGCTCCAGATCCACCGGATGGCGGCGCGCAACCTGGTCTACAGCGGCCAGCAAGGTGGCGGCCTCGGCATCGGCCTTGCCACTGCGGCGGTCGTACCAGTTCCAGCAACCATGGGCATTGGCCACACGCTCTTGCTCGGGGTACAGCACCAAAAAACGCTTGCGCGCCGCCAGGCGGTTCATGCGCGAGCTGGCAGCCAGGTCGCGCCCCGTTTGCCCGCAGCCATGCAACATGACCAGCAACGGAAACGACTCCCCCGGGGCTGGCGCCAACCCCGCAGGCACAAAAAGATGGAAGCGCCGCGCCCCTGCCGGGCCGGGGGCAATCCCCGCCAACCACTCGGAAGACGCACCTGCCAGCGGGGTGCTGCGCCTGGGCGCCGCCCGCGCCGCTTTGCGGGCCACAGCGCCACCCTGCGCAGGCGCGTGTTTCTTGCCCTTCACAGGCTTGGCCACGCGCACCAACGCCGCCAGGTTGCGTCGGTAAGCGCGGGTGAGCGCCGCCAACGAAAACAGACTGCTTTTGTGAGGCATGGGGGCAATGGCTCCAGAAAACAAGGGAAAACCCTGATCACCATAGCAGGTATTGGCCCAAGCCTTGATTTACGGCAGGTTGCAAACCACGCCAGCAAGGCACGGGCCCGGTGCGCGGCTCCTACATAGCCCGCTCATGTCCCACAAAAGCCCCAAAAAGACTACACACAGATTTTTCTATGTATGTCCTGATTTGATCGAAACTCGTCCAACCTTGAACTGACGGCGGGCTGTAGCGCTTTCAAAATAAGCGCATATCCACCCACTTGCAAAAGGCTGTTCCATGAAAACTTGTCTGATAGTGATTGATGTCCAGGAATCGTTTCGGCACCGCCCGTTTTTCACAGAAACAGGCCTGCCCGCCTACCTGGCTGCACAAAATGCCTTGATCGAGGGCTGCATCGCCCAGGGCATTCCCGTGGTGCGGGTGTTTCACTCCGAAGGGCCAGAGACGGCCGCCAATCCCTTCTCGCAGACTTCCGGCCACGTGAGCCCCCTGAAGGGCCTTGCGGACTTTGATGCTGCAGCCACCTTCACCAAGTCGCGCCATAGCGCGCTGGTGGGTACGGGCCTGGATGTGTGGCTGACACGCCATGGGATTCAGAACCTCATCATCAGCGGCATCCGCACCGAGCAATGCTGCGAAACCACCACCCGCCACGCCTCTGACCTGGGCTGGAACGTGGACTATGTGCTGGACGCCACCCACACCTGGGACATGGTGCAGCTCGACGGCCAGACGCTGGCGGCCGCCGACATCAAAACCCGCACCGCGACCGTGCTGCAAGGCCGCTTTGCCACGCTGTGCACGGTGGATGAGGCACTTGCACGGGCCCAGTCTGCCGCCTTGACCGGGGTGCACGCATGAGCCACCCCCTGAACATCGCCATCTTGGTGTTTGACGATGTGGAAGCCCTGGACCTGGGCGGCCCCTATGAAGTCTTCACCACGGCCACCCGCATGCACCAACGCGCGCAGCCCGGTGCAGCCCCGGCCTTCAGCGTGCAATGCGTGGCCCGTACCCTGGATGCCATACGCGCCCGCGCTGGGCTGCGGGTGTTGCCAGATGCCGACTTTGCCAGCGCGGCAGCGCCTGATGTGCTGGTCGTGCCGGGCGGCGTGGTCGACACCGCCGCCGCATGCCCCGCCACGCGCCAGTGGGTGGCACAGGCCGCCCAGAGCGCCAGCATCACCGCGTCGGTGTGCACCGGGGCGTTCATTCTGGCGGCGGCCGGTGTGCTGCGTGAGGGGCCCGTCACCACCCACTGGGAAGACATTGGCGATCTGCGCGCGCAGTTTCCACAACTCACCGTGCAAGAGCATGTGCGCTGGGTCGATCAGGGGCGGCTGGTCACCTCGGCGGGCATCAGCGCAGGCATCGACATGAGCCTGCACCTGGTCAGCCGCTTGCTGAGCCCCGCCCTGGCCGAGCGCACAGCCCGTCAAATGGACACGCCCTGGAACCCTACGCCTTAAACCACGCCGCCCACCGCCAGGCGGCGCCAGCTGCATGGCGGGTGGGCCAAAATAAGCGATGCCAGAAACACACCCCATCCATGTCTACTTTGCCCTGTTGCCAGGCAGCCTGGTGCTCGACTGGGCGGGCCCTGCCGAGGCACTGCGCATTGCCAACCAGGCGCTGGTGGCACAAGGGCAGCCTGCGCGGTTTGTGCAGCACTTCATCAGCCCCACGCCGCAGTCTGTGACCTCGGTGGGGGCCATGCTGACCGGCTTGGCGCCGCTGCCCACCCCCCTGGCGCAACCCGCCTGGGTGGTGCTGGTGGGCTTGGCGGGGCAGCGCATTGACGTGGACAACCCCGAGGCACGCGCCTTGCTGCACTGGCTGCGCGGCCTGCGGCTGGCGGCGGGGCAGCTGGAGCTGGTGACCGTGTGCGCTGGTGCCGTGCTGGCGGCGCACGCGGGCTTGCTCAGCGGCCGCCGTGCCACCACACACCACCTGCACCTGGGCGAGCTGGCGCAAGTGGACCCGCGCTGCGACGTGGCCGCCAACCGCGTGTTTGTGGCCGATGGCCCGGTGCACAGCAGCGCCGGGGTGACCACGGGCATCGACCTGCTGCTGCACCGCATCAGCGAAACCTGCAGCCCCGCGCTGGCCGCCCAGGTGGCGCAGGCCATGGTGGTGGCCCTGCGCCGTGGGCCCAACGACCCGGAGTTCTCGCCCTTTCTGCACCACCGCAACCACTTGCACCCCGCCCTGCACCGCGTGCAGGATGCCATCGGGCAGCAGCCCCAGTCGCCGTGGAATGTGCCCGCCATGGCCGAGGTGGCCCACACCTCGCCCAGGCACCTGACCCGTTTGTTTCTGGAGCACGCAGGCATTGCGCCGCTGCAGTACCTGCGCCGCATCCGCCTGGCCACCGCCGAGGCAGCCCTACAGTCGGGTCGCAACGTCACCCAGGCCGCAGAGTTGGCAGGGTTCAGCTCAGACACGCAGTTGCGGCGGGCCTGGCACCAGTTTGGCCGCAGCGGCACGCCATCGCAGTCCGGCGGCAGTGTGCACGGGCACTGATGCGGACCTTTGCCCAGCCAGGTGGGATAGGTGCCATTTCAGCCCCTAGCGCCCGATAAATAAGCGCCAGAAGCTACCAAAAAAGGAGCAAAAACACCCTGCAGACTGGCTCACAACTTCGCCCACACCTTCTCGTCAGTACGCCTCGGGCACGTACATGGAGGCAGGCACCGGCTGGCGCAGGTATTCAGGGTTGCGCACCCGGTCTGGCAGCACCACGGGGGCGTGGGGCACCTCCTGGTAAGGCAACTGGCCCAGCAGGTGGGCAATGCAGTTGAGGCGGGCCTTTTTCTTGTCGACCGCCTGCACCACCCACCAGGGCGCTTCGGGGATGTGGGTGCGCTCCAGCATCGTTTCTTTGGCCTTGGTGTAGGCCTCCCAGCGCACACGGCTTTCCAGGTCCATGGGGCTGAGCTTCCACTGCTTGAGCGGGTCATGGATGCGCCCCAGAAAGCGCAGGTGCTGCTCCTCATCGGTGATGGAGAACCAGTATTTGACCAGCGTGATGCCCGAGCGCACGAGCATTCTTTCAAAGTCAGGCACGGTGCGGAAAAACTCTTCGTACTCGTCGTCAGAGCAAAAGCCCATCACCCGCTCAACGCCCGCGCGGTTGTACCAGCTGCGGTCAAACAGCACCATCTCACCGGCCGCCGGCAGGTGCGCCACATAGCGCTGAAAGTACCACTGCGTGCGCTCACGGTCATTGGGCGCAGGCAGTGCGGCCACGCGGGCCACGCGCGGGTTCAGCCGCTGGGTGATGCGCTTGATGACGCCGCCCTTGCCCGCCGCGTCGCGGCCTTCAAACAAGATCACCACCTTCTGGCGACTGTGCTGCACCCAGTCTTGCAGCTTGACCAGCTCACCCTGCAGGCGAAACAGCTCTTTGAAGTAACGCTGGCGCTCCAGCTTGTCCGTGGCCACCAGGTCGCCCTCTTCGTCCACGTTGCGGTCCTCGATCTCCAGCTCCAACTCTTCGTCGTAGCTGTCGATCAGATCATTGGCGATGCGCTGCATCAGGTCCTGGGCGTCGAACGGGGCGTTCTGGAGCATAGTGGTCAGAAGTGCAAAAAAGATGGCGCCGATGCTGCCCAGCCCCGGTGACAAAGTGATGACAGCCACGGAAAAGTCATGAAAAAGTCACACAACCGCCGCAACATCACAGGCTGTCCTCAGCACCTCCGTTCTTTGTTTTCGCCCTCCCCTCTTCATGACTGCACCCCTTGCCAGCACGGCACCCCATGGCGGCTACGGAGGCGATACCGCAGGCCTGATCTGTGGCTATCTGATGCAAGACGGCGGCCACCACGCCCGCCCCCTGGACAGCACCGAGGCCGTGCAGTGGCTGGACGCCCATCGACTGCAAGGCGCAGCACCAGACACCGCGGCGCCGCAGGACCCCGCCCAGCCTGCCGCCTTTGTGTGGCTGCATTTCAACCTGGCCCACGCGCAAGCCGTGCGCTGGATGCAGCGCCACGCCGACCTGCCTGACGCTTTTTTTGAAGCCCTCAAAGACGGCTCGTACTCCACCCGCATCGAGCGCGATGACGACGCCTTGATGGGCGTGCTCAACGATGCGCACTTTGACTTCGCGTTCGAGCCGTCCGACATTGCCACGCTGTGGATCTGCGTGCTGCCCCACCTGGTCATCACCGCGCGGGCGCACCCGCTGCGATCGGTGGATGCTCTGCGCACGGCGGTGCGCCAGGGGCACACCCCGCGCTCGAGCGTGGCGCTGCTGGAGCAGCTGATGCGCACCCAGGCGGCAGGGCTGGTGGACATCGTGCGCGGCGTGACGCAGCGCATCGACGGCATTGAAGACGAGTTGCTGGCAGGCCGGCTCAACCACAAACGCGCCCGCCTGGGCGTGCTGCGCAGGCTGCTGGTGCGGCTGCAGCGCCTGCTGGCGCCCGAGCCCGCAGCCCTGTTCCGGCTGCTGGCACACCCGCCGCACTGGATGGGGGCTGAAGATGTGCAGGAGCTGCGCGACTCGACCGAAGAGTTCTCGGTCGTGCTGCGCGACATGCAGGGGCTGCAAGAGCGCATCAAGCTGCTGCAGGAGGAGCTGGCCGCCAGCGTGCAAGAGGCCAACAGCCGCAGCCTGTTTGTGCTGACGGTGGTCACAGTGCTGGCGCTGCCCATCAACATCCTCACCGGGCTGCTGGGCATGAACGTGGGGGGCATTCCCCTGGCGGGCAGCGAGCACGGCTTTTGGGTGATCGTGTGCATTCTGGTGGTCTTTACCGCCGTGGCGGGCTGGCTGGCACTCAGGGGCACGCGGGACAACTGAGGCGCTGCCAAGCACGGCAGCAGCGTGCAACTACAATGCCGCCCCTGCCCTGTAGACCCGGCCCCGCGCCCTCACACCATGAACATCGTTGTCAACGAAGAACTCAAAGCCTATATCGACCCCCTGACCCCTGACGAGCACGATGCGCTGGAGCGCAGCATCTTGGCCGAGGGCTGCCGGGACGCCCTGGTGCTGTGGGGCGATGTGCTGGTGGACGGACACAACCGCTACGGCATTTGCCAAAAGCACAGCCTGCCTTTTCAGACGGTGCAAAACACCCACTTCCAGTCGATGGAAGACGTGCACCTGTGGATGATTGACCAGCACCTGGGCCGCCGCAGCGTGTCGGACTTTCAGCGCGGTGTGCTGGCACTGCGCAAGCGCGAAATCGTGGCCGACCGCCGTGCGCGCGCTGCGGCCGCCTTTGTGGCCAGCGCCCCGGCTGAAGAATCCCAAGCCGAGGCGGATCCGTCTACTGATGCAGCCACCGCCACCACCAGCGTAGCCCCTGCCGAAGACCTGAGCAGCCGCGAAGCCATCGCCCGCGCTGCACGCCTGAGCAGCAGCCAGGTGGTGATGATCGAGAAAATCCAGAAGCAGGCAGCGCCCGAGCTGGTGGCCGCCGTCAAGTCCGGCACCATCTCGCTCAATGCCGCTGCCGCTGTGGCCACGCTGCCCGCCGAAGAACAAGTGGCAGCCGCCGTGGCAGGCAAGGACGAACTGAAGCAAGCCGCCAAGCGCGTGCGCGAAGCCAAGCGCAAGACCCGCGAAGAGACGCCTGTAAAGGCCGCCGATGAGGCCGCAGCCCCCAGTGATGCCCCCGCCGCAGATGAACTGCAAACCCTGCGCGCCCGCGTGGCCGAGCTGACCGCAGAGAACGAAGCACTGCGCCAGCAACTGGCCCAACTGCGTGGGTCTGATGCGCCATCCACAGGGGGCGACGGGCAACCGTTTTAAGGCAGCACCCGGTTTTTTGACGCCGGGGTCAGAGGGCTTAGCTCAGCGAGCGCCGCAGCGCGCTGAGCCGGTCTGCCACCATGTCCACATCCAGCCCGTCTTCAGCGTGGGCCAGGTAGGCCTCCAGGTCCACCACGGCTTCTTTGGCGTGGCCCAGCTCGGCGTGGGCCAGGCCCCGGTCGCGCCGCTCACCCCAGGTCTGGGGGGACAGCACGATCAAGCGGTCCAGCACTGCCGTCAGGCGCTGCCAGTCTTGCTGGGCGCGGTGCACTTCCTTCAAGTTGCGCAGCATGCGGGCAATGATGTCGCGCGGTGTGGCGGCCTGCAAATACAGGCCCAGCGGCACGTCGTAGTCGTCCACCAGCCCACTTTGGCGCTTGTAGGGCTCCAGCCGCTCTGACAGGTCTTCGCGGCTGAGCGATTGGCCGTTGGTGGGGTCCATCACCACCTGCCCCTTGGGCAGCAGCACCTTCACCATGAAGTGCCCCGGAAACCCCACCCCGCGCACATGCAGTCCCAACCCTTGTGCCAGCTCCATCCACAGCACCGCCAGGCTGATCGGAATGCCCCGACGCGTGCGCAGCACCGCATTCAGGTAGCTGTTTTCGGGGTCGTAGTAGTTGTTGACGTTGCCCGCAAAGCCCAGGTCCGAAAAAAAGAACTGGTTGAGCATGTGCAGCCGCTGCAGCGCGGGTGCATCGACCGCCAGGCGCCTGCCAATGCGGGCCTGCATCTGGTCCACATCGCCCAGCAGTTGCTGCACGTCCAGCTCGGGGTATTCATCCTGGGCAATGCTGGCGGCCGCTTCGAGCAGGGGGAAGTGCTCATCGCTTTGCACCAGGCACGCGAAATATTCCAATGACGAGGGGACGGTGTAGCTCAGGGACATGGCAGATTTTGAGAACGAGCGGGCCGCAGCGTCAAGGCGCAAAACCCATGGATTCACCCGGCATTTCGGCGGTCCTGGCCTGGCCCTCGCAGCCCCACCGGCCAGGGACCATCAGCGCCGCAGCATTTGCCGCAGCTTGAGGCCTGCAGCCCACAGCGCGCCAAAGTACAAAGCCGCCGCGGCCGCCATTAATCCCGCCAGCAACAGCACCCGCTGGGCACTGTGGGCACGCAAGGCCACCCAGTCGAAATAGTGCGAGCCCCAGGCCAGCAAAATGGCCAGCAAGGCGCTGGCGGCCACCACCTGCAAGGCAAAGCGCGCCCAGCCCGGTTGCGGCTGGTAGCTGCCCTTGCGGATCAAGCCGATCAACAGCCACAAGGCGTTGACCAAGGCGCCCAGGCCAATCGACAGCGCCAGCCCGGCATGGTCGATGAGCGGCACCAGCACGGCGTTCAGAATTTGGGTAATGACCAGCACCGCGATGGCGATCTTGACCGGCGTGCGCACATCCTGGCTGGCGTAGTAGCCCGGCGCCAGCACCTTGATGGCCACCAGCCCCAGCAGGCCCGCGCCATACCCCGCCAGTGCCACGGCAATCTGCCCCACATCGCCATCGGCCAACTTGCCGTAATGGAACAAGGTGGCCACCAGTGGCTTGGAGAATGTGAGCAACGCCACCGCGCAGGGCACAGCCAGCAGCACCACAATGCGCAGCCCCCAGTCCATCATGGCCGAGTATTTGGCAGCATCGCCTGCCGCTTTGGCCGCCGTGAGCTGCGGTGTCAGCACCACCCCCAGCGCCACACCCAGCAGCGCCGTCGGGAACTCCATTAACCGGTCGGCATAAAACAGCCAGGTGACGCTGCCCGGAGTCAGGTACGAGGCGATCTGGGTGTTGATCATCAATGACACCTGCGCCACGCCCACGCCCAGCAAGATGGGCGCCATCAGCGCCAGCACGCGACGCACGCCCGGCTCGGCCCAGGCCGCCCGAATGGCGCCCCACGTCACGCCAATGCGCGGCATGAGCCCCATGCGCAGCAGCACCGGGATCTGCACCCCCAGTTGCAGAATGCCACCCAGCATCACCCCACCGGCCATGGCAAAGATGGGTTCAATGCCACGCGCCTCCAACTGCGGCGCCCCCAACCAGGCGGCGGCAATCATGCAGACGTTGAGCAGCACCGGCGAAGCGGCGGGCACCGCAAAGTGCTTCCAGGTGTTGAGGATACCGGCAGCCAGCGCCACCATGGACATGAAGCCGATGTAGGGGAACATCCAGCGCGTCATCAACACGGCGGCATCAAAGGCCTCAGGGCTTTGGCGCATACCACTGGCCAGCGCCCACACCAGCACGGGCGCGCCCAGCACACCCACCACACAGGTCAGCAGCAGCACCCAGGCCAGCACGGTGGCCACGGCAGCCATCAGCCGGCGGGTAGCTTCTTCGCCCTCTTTGGCCTTGGTGGTGGCCAGCACGGGCACAAAGGCCTGCGCAAACGCGCCCTCGGCAAACAAGCGGCGAAACAGGTTGGGAATGCGGAAGGCGACGTTGAAGGCGTCCGTGAGGGCGCTGGCGCCAAACAGGGACGCCATGAGCAGGTCGCGCGCCAGGCCCGTCACGCGGGAGGCCAGGGTCAGCAGGGATACGGTGGAGGCGGCTTTGAAAAGTGACACCGCCGGGAGTGTATTCGCTGCGCGCAGCCCTGGCCACGCAGCTGGCGCCCTTGTTGCGCTCGCTTACGTCCACCAGGCCAACGCCTATCTGGCGCCCCACCGGATGAGGCAATGGTGAAAGCCCAAGGCGGGGTCTTTGCCCCCCCTGCAGCCAAGCGGCACAACCGGGGCTGGCCCACTGTGGCTCGGGTGGGCTATAATCATCGGCTTTGCTGGCATCATCCTCAGACTCAAGGAACTTAAATCATGGCATCCGCTAAACCAAAGAAAAAGAACCCACGCCTGGCGTCGGGCCGCAAGCGCGTCCGTCAGGACGTCAAGATCAACGCAGCCAACACATCGCTGCGTTCCAAATACCGCACCGCTGTCAAGAACGTCGAAAAGGCTGTTCTGGCTGGCGACAAGGTGAAGGCTGCTGAAGCTTTCGCCAAGGCACAAAGCGTGGTCGATACCGTTGCCGACAAGGGCATCTTCCACAAGAACAAGGCAGCTCGCGATAAGAGCCGCCTGGCAGCCAAGGTGAAAGCCCTGGCACTGGCCGCCTGACCCACTTCAGGCAAACAGCACGGGTAGCCTCCGCTGCCCGCCGTTTGTAACGGGTGCGCTGTCAGCAAACATCAAAACCGCCTTCGGGCGGTTTTTTTGTGCCTGTAATTGAATGCACACCCAGCCAGCGCCACGCCGCAAGCACACGGTCTCACAGCGCCCGGCTTGCGCAGCGTGACCACGCCTGGGCGCAAACCCGCCGCACCCAAGCAACGGGCAAAGCAATTCAAGCCAAGGCGCAAGAAAACGGGGGCGTAAAAAAAGGCCTGTCAGGCCTTCGGGGTGGGGGCATCGGGAAGCAAGCACGCTTCAGCCACCTGCAGGTTGTTGTCCCTGGCAAAGTTGAGCACAAAGTCCCAGGCCATGGGCTCATGGTCGCGCAGGTCGCGGTGCACCACCACGCACTTAACGCCGTTGAGCGTGGTCGGGATGCACCAGGGCGAATAGCTCAGGTGGCTGCCCGGCCGCGAGCCTCCGGGGCGAAACTGGCTCATGACGCCAGCCAACCGCTCGGCCCAGTCGCTGGGCCTGAAGGTTTTCCCGTCATGGGTAATGCCCTGGATGAAGACTTCTTTTGTGGAGGGGGAAACCATCGGGGTCGCTTGGGTAAGTGGCAGCTCACCGCAGTGTTGCTACGGCCCCGCATTCTAACTCTTATATAAGAGCTAACCCGGTATTCCCAGTGGGTCGTCGGGTAACGCATTGCAGTGATGCGCAATTGTCAACAGCCAGCCATGGCTCTCCCCCTAGAATCGTGCTTCGTTTTTCGGGTTGAAGACCCCGTATCTGGTCTCTTACCGACCTATCGCTGGCCACAAGCCCAACCCTTTTTTGCACCGTCTGGAGATCTCTGCATGACCGCTTTCATTGAGGCAGCCTCGCCCCACGTAATGAACACCTATGGCCGCGTACCGATTGCGCTGGCTCGCGGTCAGGGCAGCCGAGTCTGGGACGTGAACGGCAAGGAGTACCTGGACGCGCTGGGCGGCATTGCCGTGAACACGCTGGGCCACAACCACCCCAAGCTGGTGCCTGCGCTGCAAGACCAGATCACCAAGCTCATCCACACCTCCAACTACTACCACTCGCCCCTGCAAGAGGCGCTGGCGGCCAAGCTGGTGGAGCGCTCGGGCATGACCAACGTGTTCTTCTGCAACTCGGGCCTGGAGGCCAACGAGGCCGCCATCAAGATCGCGCGCAAGTACGGCGTGGACAAGGGCATTGCCAAGCCCGAGATCGTGGTCTACGAAAAGGCCTTCCATGGCCGCTCGATCGCCACCATGTCGGCCACCGGCAACCCCAAGATCTACAGCGGCTTTGGCCCGCTGGTCGAAGGTTTTGTGCGCGTGCCGCTCAACGACATCGAAGCCATCAAGAAGACCACCGAAGGCAACCCCAATGTGGTCGCGGTGTTCTTTGAAACCATTCAGGGCGAAGGCGGCGTGAACCCCACCCGCGTGGAATACCTGCAGCAGCTGCGCGCCCTGTGCGACGAGCGCGGCTGGCTCATGATGATTGACGAAGTGCAGTGCGGCATGGGCCGCACCGGCAAGTGGTTTGCCCACCAGTGGGCGGGCATCGTGCCTGACGTGATGCCCCTGGCCAAAGGCCTGGGCTCGGGCGTGCCGATTGGCGCCGTGGTGGCGGGCCCCAAGGCCGCCAACGTGCTGCAGCCCGGCAACCATGGCACCACCTTTGGCGGCAACCAGCTGGCCATGCGTGCGGGCAACGAAACCATCCGCATCATGGAAGAAGACGGCCTGCTGCAAAACGCAGCGACCGTGGGCGCCCACCTGAAGGCAGCGCTGGAGCGCGAACTTGGCAGCCTGAGCGGCGTGAAGGAAATCCGCGGCCAGGGCCTGATGCTGGGCATTGAGCTGAACAAGCCCTGTGGCGCCCTCACCGGCCGCGCGGCCGAAGCGGGCCTGCTGATCAGCGTGACGGCTGACAGCGTCATCCGCCTGGTGCCCTCGCTGATCCTCACCGTGGCCGAGGCCGACGAAATCGTGGCCAAGCTCACCCCTCTGGTCAAAGCCATCCTGGCCGAATAAACCTTGCAGGGCACGCCACGGCGTGCCCTTTTTTGCCCATGAAACACTATCTGCAGTTCACCGACCTCACCGCTGACGAATACGCTTACCTGTTCGAGCGCGCTGCGATCATCAAGAAAAAGTTCAAGTCGTACGAGAAGCACCACCCGCTGGTTGACCGCACGCTGGCCATGATTTTTGAAAAGGCCAGCACCCGCACCCGCGTGAGCTTTGAGGCGGGCATGTACCAGCTGGGCGGCAGCGTGGTGCACCTGACCACTGGCGACAGCCAACTGGGCCGCGCGGAGCCTATTGAAGACAGCGCCAAGGTCATCAGCCGCATGACCGATCTGGTGATGATCCGCACTTACGAGCAGACCAAGCTAGAGCGCTTTGCCGCGCACTCGCGCGTGCCGGTCATCAATGGGCTGACCAACGAATACCACCCCTGCCAGATCCTGGCCGACATCTTCACGTACATCGAACACCGTGGCTCCATCGCGGGCAAGACGGTGGCCTGGGTGGGTGATGGCAACAACATGGCTAACACCTGGCTGCAGGCCGCTGCGCTGCTGGGCTTCAAGGTCAACGTGAGCACCCCTCGCGGCTATGAGATTGATGAAAAATTGGCCTCTGGCGCACACGGAGTAAGCGCGAGCAGCTATCAGTTCTATAGCGACCCACTCGAAGCCTGCAAGGGCGCTGACCTGGTCACCACCGATGTGTGGACCAGCATGGGCTACGAGGCTGAAAACGAGGCCCGCAAAAAGGCCTTTGCCGACTGGTGTGTGGACGCCGAAATGATGGCCGCCGCCCAGCCCGACGCCCTCTTCATGCACTGCCTGCCCGCGCACCGGGGCGAAGAAGTGGAAGCCGACGTGATCGACGGCCCGCAATCGGTGGTGTGGGATGAGGCAGAAAACAGGATGCACGTGCAAAAAGCACTCATGGAGTACCTTTTGCTCGGCCGCGTGGCATGACATGCAACGCGGTGGTGCGACAGCGCCAGCAGACTGTTTCGGTGCAGGCTCATGTCCGCAACGCGGACGTGAAGCAGCCCCAGGCTGCGGGCCGAAGCCAAAACCGGATGCACGTGCAAAAGGCGCTGATGGAGTACCTTTTGCTCGGCCGCATGGCGTAACGCCAAAGCGGGATGTTCCACCGCAGCACCGCTGACACCGACGCGCTGCTGGTGCAATGGGAGGCCCTGGGCACTGCTCTGGGCTGCCCTGCCAACGCGTGGATGAAAGAAGGCCAGCGCCTGCTACGCAGCTGGCAGCGCTGGCCCCGGGCGTACCACAACGCATCGCACCTGCAGGCCTGCCTGGACCACTGGCAGACGGTGCAAAACGAACTGCCCGGCGCGCTAGAGCAGCCCCACGCCGTAGCGCTGGCCCTGTGGTTTCACGACGCGGTGTATTGGCCCTGGAGCGCCCACAACGAGGCACGCAGCGCGCAGTGGGCCTCGCGCTTCCTCAGCGGCCAGCCGTTGCCACCCAGCCTGGTACGCACCGTGCACGAACACATCATGGCCACATGCCACAACCCGGGCGTGCTGCAGGGCGACGCCACTTGGGTGGTGGACATTGACCTGGCCGTGCTGGGTCAAAGCGATGCGGTGTACCGCCAGTTTGAGCGCAACGTGCGCAAGGAATATTTCTTTGTGCGCTGGCCACTCTACGTGGCCGGACGCAGTGCGGTGCTACAGGGCTTTCTGGACCGGCCGCGCAACTACCACAACGAGTGGTTTTTCTACCGCTACGAAGCACAGGCACGCGCCAACATGCGCAACGCTTTGGATGCGTTGCAAGCAGGGCAAATTTACGCGTAGCTGCAACGCTGACGCTGGGAAAGGCCACGCTTTAACGCGGACTCCCAACCGCCGCCACAAGGGCTGCAGATGGCTGCGCCCCATACACAGCGGCCATCAAAACCGCTCGCGGCCCTCGGCAGGGTGTACCGTCACACTGGGCGCGGCAGACGACGAACATCCCCCGCAACTGCTGCAGCCACCTCCGCCGCCACTGCCACACCCAGCGCTTTGCGCCATGGCCGGGTGCACCCGGCCCAGCTTTTTGCGCAGCCCGGCGGGCAGCCAGCGCCACACCATGTAGGCGGCGGCCAGCGCCACGATCAAGCCGGTGATCCATTGTTGCCACATCACGCGCCACCTCCCAGGGCCAAAGCGATTCGGTAGGTCACAAAACTGGCCGCATAGGCCAGGCTGAAGAGGTACACCACCATCAGCAGCGGGTAGCGCCAGCTGTTGGTCTCGCGCCGCACTGCGGCGATGGTGGAGATGCACTGCGGCGCAAACACAAACCACACCAGCAACGACAGCGCCGTGGCCAAAGACCAGCTCTGCGCGATCAGTGGGCCCAGCTGGCTGGCCACCTCTTCACCCGTGACCGACAACGCATACACCGTGCCCAACGCACCCACTGCCACCTCGCGTGCGGCCATGCCGGGCACCAGGGCGATGGCGATCTGCCAGTTGAAACCGATGGGCGCCACCAGCACCTCCAGCAAGCGCCCCAGCTGGCCTGCAAAGCTGTAGGTGATGGCCGCTTCGGTAGCGCCTTCGGGTGGCGCCGGGTAGGTGGACAGGAACCACAGCAGCACCGTGACGGCCAGGATGATGCCGCCCACACGCTTGATGAAAATCATCGCCCGCTCGTACAACCCATGCAGCAGGCTGCGCACGCTGGGCCAGCGGTAGGCAGGCAGCTCCATCAACAGCTGAGGGGGCCGCTGGTCAGACCGCGCCAACTTGGCCACACCGGCCACCGCCATCGCGCTGGCGATACCGCCCACGTAGAGCGCAAACAACACCACGCCCTGCAGGTTGAACAGGCCAGCCACCGTGCGCTCAGGGATGAAGGCACCGATCAGCAGTGCATACACCGGCAACCGGGCCGAGCAGGTCATGAGTGGCGCGATCATGATGGTGACAAGCCGATCGCGCCAGTGGGTGATGGAGCGCGTGGCCATCACGCCCGGCACAGCGCAGGCAAAGCTCGACAACAGCGGGATGAACGAACGGCCCGACAGCCCCACGGTGCCCATCACCCGGTCCAGCAAGAAGGCGGCACGCGGCAGGTAGCCCGAGTCTTCGAGCGCCAGGATGAACAGGAACAGCGTCAGGATTTGCGGCAAGAACACCAGCACGCCCCCGGCCCCGGCCACCACGCCGTCCACCAACAGGCTGCGCAGCGGCCCATCGGCCATGTGCTCCTGGATGAGACCCGAAGTCCACTCGACCCCTGCCTTGATCCAATCGGTAGGCACCGTGGCCCAGGTGAACACGGCCTGGAACATCAAGAACAGCGTGGTCAGCAGCAGCAGCATGCCCCACACAGGGTGCAGCACCACGGCATCAATGCGGTCATCGGCCCGCAGGCTGGTGGCCGGAGCGCGCACCGCCAGCTCCATCAGCCGGTGCACCTGCTGGTGGGTGCGGATGACCTGGGTCTGCGCATCCAGCGCAGAAGCATCCAGCGCCACCGCCTCCTGGGCAGGCACCTGCGGCGCCTTCAGCGCCTGCGCAGCGGGCGAATCGAGCCAGCCCAGCAACTCGCTGGCGCCATCGCCGCGCACGCCCACAGTGGCCAGCACCGGCATGCCCAGCTCGCGCGACAGCACCTCGCGGTCGATCTGAATGCCCTGGCGCTCGGCCATGTCGCTCATGTTCAGCACCAGCACCATGGGCAGGCCCAGGGCCCGCGCCTCCAGCACCAGGCGCAGGTTCAGCCGCAGATGGGTGGCGTCCGTCACGCACACCAGCAGGTCGGGCAAGGCCTCGCCAGGGCGGCGGCCCCGCACGATGTCGCGGGTGATGGCTTCGTCCAGGCTGTGCGCGTGCAGGCTGTAGGCACCGGGCAAATCCAGCACCCGCACCTTGCGGCCACTGGTCGTGTGCAGCACGCCTTCTTTGCGCTCCACCGTCACCCCCGCGTAGTTGGCCACCTTCTGGCGGGCACCGGTCAGCAGGTTGAACAACGCCGTCTTGCCGCAATTGGGATTGCCCAGCAGGGCCACGCGCATCAACTCACCCGCCGGGGTGGCGGCGCCTGCGCCCATGTTCACCGCCGCGCTCATGCCAACACCTGCACTTGCACCATGGCCGCCTCTTGCTGGCGCAGGGCAAACGTGGCCTGCCCCACCCGCACGGCAAGGGGATTGCCCCCCCACGCCCCCCGGGCCAGCACTTGCACGGCCTCACCGGGCACAAAGCCGATCTCCAGCAAGCGCAGCAAGGTGCTGTGCTCACGCCCATCGCGCGCAGGCACCAGCCCCGTCACCAACGCAGGGGTGCGGACTTTGAGCCCGTCCAGGCCCAAAGCAGCAGAAGGGAACGCCGAGGCCGCCGTCGGTGAGGCGGCCTGCGTGCTGGGGTGCAGGGCGGCGGCGGCACCCTCGTGCATTGTTTTCATGGGGGTCAATCTTTACGCAAATGAGTTTGGTTCTCATTTTACAAAATGAGTTCCGCTGGCACTTGATTCAAATCAGAGCGGCCTCGCTGGCCTGACCACCCGGACAAGTCCATCAAAAATGTAGACATCGCTACTTCATTGCAAGGCTTGCGACATAAACCTAAGCTTGCGCCATGCATCGCCCTTCTCACTCATGGTTGGCCTTGGTCGTCAGCCTCCCCTCGGCAAGCGCTACGGTGCGCATGCGGATTTGGCGTGCCGTCAAGGCACTGGGCTGCGCCGCATTGCGCGACGGCGCCTACTTGCTGCCCGCACAGGCAGAGCAAGCTGCACAGCTTCAACCGCTGGCCGACGAGGCTTTGCAAGAAGGGGGACAGGCCTGGCTGCTGCAGGTGCATGCAACCCACATGGCCGAGCAAGCCGCCTACCAAACGTTGTTTGATCGGACGCCCGACTACACCCCCTGGCTGGACGAGTTGACGCAAGCCCGCCAGCTTTTGCCCACGCTGGTGGGCGCCGAGCTTCAGCGCTTGCAGCGCCGACATGCGCGCGCCTATGAGGCGATCCGCAAGATCGACTTCTTTCCGGGCGAAGCCTCCATCCGGGCCGAAGCCCAGTGGCGCGACTTCACCAACGCCGTGGAGGCCTTGCAGTCACCCGGCGAGCCTCAGGCCACAGCGGGCCGTATCGCACGGCGTGACCGCATGCAATACCAGGGGCGGCTCTGGGCGACGCGCCGCCATCTCTGGGTCGATCGCGTGGCCAGCGCCTGGCTCATTCAGCGCTTCATCGACCCCAGCGCGCGCTTTGTGTGGCTGAACGCCATCACAGACTGCCCTGCGGATGCACTGGGCTTTGACTTCGACGGCGCCACGTTTTCGCATGTGGGTGAGCGGGTGACGTTTGAGGTACTGCTGGCGAGCTTTGGCCTGGACGGTGATCGCGGCCTGCTGCGCCTGGGTGCCATGGTGCATGCCCTGGATGTGGGGGGCGCAACCACGCCCGAAGCGGGTGGCTTCGAAGCCGTGCTGGCCGGTGCACGCAAGCGCTGGCCAGACGACGACACCCTGTTGGCCGATGTGGGCGGGGTGCTGGACTCGCTCCATGCGCATTTCTCTACCCACCGCAAACCGTAGCACCTCACCACCTCAGGAATGAACATGAACGATCTCAAGGTAACGGCAGCGCCGGATACCAGCACTGCAAGTGCTCCTGTCTACACGCTGTGGCAACTGGTGCTGTACATGCTGCGCCTGGGCACACTGGGCTTTGGTGGCCCCGTGGCACTGGTCGGCTACATGTACCGCGATCTGGTGGAGCAACGCGGCTGGATTTCGGATGCCGACTACAAGGAAGGCATGGCCCTGGCCCAGCTCATGCCAGGCCCTTTGGCTGCGCAGTTGGCCATCTACCTCGGCTATGTGCATTTCCGCCTGTGGGGCGCCACGCTGGTCGGCCTGGCGTTTGTGCTGCCGTCTTTTGCGATGGTGGTGGCACTGGGGGCCGCCTACAAAGCCTACGGCGGCATCTCCTGGATGCAGGCAGTCTTCTATGGCGTGGGCGCCTCCGTCATCGGCATCATTGCCTTGAGTGCCTACAAGCTCACGACCAAGAGCGTGGGCAAGGACAGGCTGCTCGGGGCCATCTACCTGGTCAGCGCGGGCGTGACCATTGCCACCCAGTCCGAAGTGATCTGGGTCTTTCTCGGCGCGGGGCTGTTGGTGTGGGCCGTGCGCGGCCCATTGAAGCGAGCTGGGGGGCGGCTGCACAGCATGGCATGGGCGGCCCCCATGGCCGGGGCACTCAGCCTGGACCACCTCGACTGGCAAAAGCTCGGGCAGATTGCCGCGTACTTCACTTATGCAGGGGCATTCGTCTTTGGCAGCGGTCTGGCCATCGTGCCGTTCCTCTACGGCGGGGTGGTCAAAGAGTACGCATGGCTGAGCGATCGCCAGTTCGTGGACGCCGTGGCCGTGGCCATGATCACCCCAGGCCCGGTCGTCATCACCACGGGGTTCATTGGCTTTTTGACCAGCGGCTTTTGGGGCGCCGTCGTCGCGGCAGCAGCGACTTTTTTGCCTTGTTATCTGCTCACGGTAATCCCGGCGCCGTACTTCAAAAAACATGGCAAGCACCCTGGTGTGGTGGCGTTTGTGGATGGCGTGACTGCCGCTGCCGTGGGTGCTATTGCGGGGGCGGTGGTGGTACTGGGCCAGCGGTCCATCGTGGACCTGCCCACCGCTGCGCTGTTTCTTGCCACCACGGCTGTGCTGTGGCGGTTCAAGAAGCTGCCCGAGCCTGTCGTGGTGCTGGCCGCCGCGCTGGTGGGCCTGATCGTCTACCCCCTGATTTCCCGAGTCTGACCCTGCCCCCTGAAGGAGCGTTCCGTGAACTACACCACTCGTCCACTCACCCTGGACCTCGACCAACTCACCGGGCTGTCGAATCGACTGATCACCAGCCACTACGAGAACAACTACGCTGGCGCCGTCAAGCGCCTGAACGCCATCCGCAGCGAACTCGCAGTGCTGGACTGGAGCACAGCTGCCACCTTCACCGTCAACGGCCTCAAGCGCGAGGAACTGATCGCGGCCAACTCGGCGTTCCTGCACGAGCTGTACTTCGACAACCTGGGGGGCAATGGTGTGCTGCCGTCCTGCGGCCTCTCCATTGCGCTCACGCGTGACTTTGGCTCCGTGGACGCCTGGCGCAGCCAGTTCACGGGGCTGGCCAAGGCCATGGGCGGTGGATCGGGATGGGCCTTGCTGTCCTGGTCTTCCCGCGAAAGCCGCCTCATCAACCACTGGGCAGCAGACCACACGCACCTTCTGGCGGGTGCCACGCCGGTGCTGGCACTGGACATGTACGAGCACGCCTACCACCTGGACTTTGGCGCCAAGGCAGGCGCCTATGTGGATGCGTTCATGGCCAACATTCAGTGGGACAAGGTCTACAAGCGCTACGGCGCTGCTGTCGAGGCGGATGCGTTGGCGTTTGGCATCGACACGGGCGGTGCATTGGCTGGTGTGCCGGGCACGCTCGACGTGAGGCGCCAAGAGGACTATCTGCAAAGCCCGCAGGTCATTGCCGGGGCATCGTGGCGTGATCCATCGCGCGTGCATGAGTGGAGCCAGGAGCTCGATGCATCGAAGCCGGTTCTGCTGTACTGCCTACGCGGCAAGGACATCGGGCGCTCAACGGTCCTCACTTTGCGTGCACGCGGCCTGGATGCACGCTACCTCGTGGGTGGCATCGAGGCCTGGCAAGCCGCTGGCCTGCCTCTGGAAACACCAGGAAGTGCCACATGAAATGGGTCACCCGCGAACGCCCGAAAATCGACCGCATCGCCTGCCCCTGGCTGATTGCCCGGTTCATCGACAAGGCACCTGAGTTTCTCTACGTGCCTGCGGCCTCCGTGCTTCGGGTGGCCCAAGACACAGGTGCGATCCCCTACGACGTGCCTGGCGTGGAAATGACCCACGACGGCGACCTTTGCAGCTTCGACGCCTTTCTCAAAAAATACAGCCTCACCGAGCCCGCACTGCAGCAACTGGCCGTGATCGTGCGGGGTGCGGACACCTCCCGACTGGACTTGGCGCCACAGTCTGCGGGCCTGTACGCGCTGTCGCTCGGTCTGTCCCAGACCTTCCGCGATGACCACGAAATGCTGGGGCACGGCATGGTGATGTACGACGCGCTGTATGCGTGGTGCCAGTCGTGCCAGGCCGAGACCCACCACTGGCCCCCAAGCATGGCGACATGACCCGCTGTGGCCCGCCCTGACACGGCAGAGAGGGCCAAACTCTGCCACCTAGCCAGCCGCCAAGGAGGGGCCACACGGTAAGTCGCCAGTAAGTCCAGGCAGCGGACGATGGATGCTTTCGTAACCAGGACGCCCTCCGTGCACAAACCCCAGCCCCTCGCATCCACATTCCCTGCCGCCGCGCGCTCCCATCTCGCCATGGCGGCCCTCGCCGCTCTTGCGCTTTCGGGCAATGCCGCGGCGCAATCCGAAGTCGCACCGTCCACACAATCCACATCAACGGCGCCGCAATGGGGTCTGGGCATTGGCGTCGGGGTGTTTCAAAGCCCCTACCTGGGTGACGACAACAAAACGCGGGCGCTGCCTTTGCTGCACTACGAAAACACCTGGCTGCGCGTGGCGGGCACCGCTGCCGATCTCAAGCTGGGCCAATGGCCCGTGGGCGCCAGCAGTTCCATCGCACTGACTGGTCGCCTCAAATACGAAGGCATCGGCTACAAAGCGGACGACGCGCCCATCCTGGCGGGCATGGACGAACGCAAAGGTGGTTTCTGGGCTGGGGGAACAGCCACCTGGACGCACCCCCTCGTGCGCGCCACCGCAGAATGGACGGCAGACGCATCGGGCCACAGCAAGGGGCAAAAGGCGATGCTGCAACTGGACCGGCGTTTCAGCGTTGGCCCACTGGGCATCACCCCAAGGGTGCAAGCCCAGTGGCTGGACAAGAAATACGTGGACTACTACTTTGGCGTGAAGGCGAGCGAAGCCCAGCCCAACCGCCCCCAATACACCGGCAAGGCCGCCACGGCGCTGGAGCTGGGTTTGCGGCTGGACTACCCACTGCAGCCCAAGCAAACCATCTTCCTGGACATCAGCAGCACCCAGTTGCCTGACGAAATCAAACGCAGCCCCATCGTGGGCCGATCGAGCCTGTCGCGGGCCACCATCGGCTACCTGTACCGTTTCTGAGATGCGGCACCTGGGCCCGTTTGTGTGCACGCTGGAAGCGCCCGCGCCCCAGGCTCTCCAAAGGGTGCATGCGCATGCCCTGCAAAGCCATCCGGGCATAGCAAGGCGGCTGCACAGCCCCCAGGCCCATCACCGTGCGCGGCTGGACGCGCTCTTCGAGCGCACCGTGCAGGCCTTTCGCCAAGCCATGGTGGTGGCGCTGGACACCGAGCCACCGGGCGCCGCTCGGCACCTGAGGGCCTACCTGCGCTGCCTCTGCGACAACGCACTGCACCGACCGAAGGGGCAGCTTGCGGCCGCAGCATTGATGGCACATGGGCGCTACCAGACCATCTGGGCCGATTTCATCGGCGAGGCCTGCGCCTATGATGCTTGCGATGCGCTGCTTTCGCTCCATTGCAGAGCGGCGGCACAAACCCTGTGGATGCAGCAGGCCCTGCTGCGCCACGCCAACCCCCAACGCATTGCCCAGATGAAAGACCACCTGCTGGCGCTGACCGAGCGTCCCCAGCATTCGCTTGCACATTGGCCCCATGAACCGCATTGCACTCATTGAAGACCACAGCAGGCTGGCCGATTTGGTACGCCAAGCCTTGGGCAATGCTGGCATTGAAACCGACGTGTTTCATGCCATGGAGCCAGCCTGGCTGGCTTTGCGAGACATTACCTACGGCGTGGTGGTCATCGACAGAGGCTTGCCAGACGGCGATGGCCTGCACCTGGTCAAGCGCCTGCGCGCCGCCGGTCGCCCCACTCCCTGCTTGATGCTGACAGCCCGCGATGCACTGCATGACCGCATCGAAGGCCTGGACTCGGGCGCAGACGACTATCTCACCAAGCCCTTTCCAATGGAAGAGCTGGTGGCCCGGGTGCGTGCACTGCTGCGGCGCCCAGCCCAGGTGCAAGAGTTTGCGCCCGCCCACGGCGACGTCCAGATCAGCCCAGAGCACGGCCACATGGTTTGCGCAGGCACCGCCGTGCCTCTGCCCGCCACCGAGCTGCAAATCATGCTGTGCCTGGCCCGCAAAGCGGGGCGAACCGTCAAACGGTCCACACTGGAGGCAGCCGCCTGGGGCCTGACAGAGGCCGTCACGCCCAACGCGCTGGACGTGGCGCTGCACAGGCTGCGCCGCAAACTGACCACAGCGGGCTCGTGCATGCAGATCGTCAACCTCCGCACCCAAGGCTATGCCCTGCGTGAAGCTTCAGTGGCCTCGTAGCCTGCGCACCCGCCTGCTGGCGGTCTACAGCATTGGCATGCTGACCAGCGCCCTGCTGGTCGGGTTGATGGTCTTTTTCCTGGCAGAGCCCTTTAACCGCTACATGCTGCAATATGGCGCGGAGCACTTTGCACAAGGACTGGCCAAACGGACCCAGTTTGCCGCCGACGGCACCCCCATGGGGTTCGATGAGGAAAAAATCGACAAGTGGCTATTCACCAGCTTCAAAGAAGATGTGTTCGTTCGCATCACCACCGCCGATGGCCGGGTGGTCTTCTCGCCCACCAGCGAAGAAGCCACGGCCCTGGCCCCGGCAGGCGCTGCGTTTGACCCGCAGCTCAAACGGTTTGAGTTGCAGCGGGAGGGCGTGCCAATGCATGCGGCCACCACACCCATCGAACATCGCGGCGCCACCTGGTATGTCCAGTTTGCCGCCAGCGACCGATTGGTACTCAAAATGCGCCACTCGTTTGGCACCCCGGCATTGCAGCAGGGCATTCTGGCCACCTGCCTGACCTTCCTCGCGGTCTTTCTGGTCGCCACGCACCTGACGCTGCAACGCATGCTGCACCCGCTGCGCGCTGCGTCCATAGAAGCCCAGAACATCTCCCCTCAAACGCTGGACGCACGCCTGCAGGCACGCGACCTACCTGACGAACTGACGCCACTGGTCGAAGCCTTCAACCGCGCGCTGGACCGATTGCAAGCGGGCTTTCGCACGCAGCAGGAATTCCTGGCCAATGCGGCCCATGAACTGAAGACCCCACTGGCCCTCATCCGCGCGCAGATCGAAATGGTGCCCTCCACCCAGCGCAACCCCTTCTTGCTTCAGGACGTGGACCGTATGGCCCGCCAGGTGCAGCAACTGCTGCTGCTGGCCGAGGCCAGTGAGCCCCGCAACTACCGCATGGAAGAGGTGTCGGCCCAAGCCGCCCTCGCCGAGGTCTGCGACTACATGGCCCGCGTTGCCGAACGCAGTGGGGTGCACATCACCCACAGTGCGGACACCGGCACGCAAGGGCAACAAGCCCCACTGTGCTGGGAGGCAGACCGCGGAGCGCTGTTCACCTTGCTCAAGAACCTGCTCGAAAATGCCATCCAGCACAGCCCACCGGGGGGCACCGTCACGGTACTGGCGGACCCGGCGGGCTTTCGCGTCACAGACCAAGGCCCAGGGGTGGCCCCCGCAGACTTGGGCAAACTGTTTGAGCGCTTTTGGCGTGGCCCCACGCGGCGCGACGAAGGCGCAGGCCTGGGCCTGTCCATCTGCCAGGAAATAGCCCGTGCCCACCAGTGGCAGATCATGGCGCGCCCCTCCCAGCCGGGCCTGGAGGTCCACGTTCGATTCCAGCCCAGTGACCCGCCCCAGGAAATCCGCAACGATGCTTGATTTGCCTCGTGCGGCGGGCACCTAGGTTGCCGCTCAAGCGGATCAGCGCCGATGCGTCGCCCGTGCCGGCGATGGTGCGGGCTGTGCTGCGAGCGTTGAGAAGTCCCCGTGCCGCTTCACGTTATGATGCCCCCTGGTCCGCAGCCCCCGGCACAGGCGGCTGAAAGAACCGTTGGTGAATCAATGGGCTGCAACATCCATCTCGCCGAACACGGTATCGGCCAGGAACTTCTCGATGTCCAGCAAGATGAGCATGCGCTCGTCCACCGACCCAATCGCCAGCAAGTGCTCGCGGTCGAAGTTCGAGTCGAGTGACGGCACAGGGCGCAGTTGCGATGGCTCCAGTGTCAGCACGTCCGACACGCTGTCCACCACGGCGCCGACCACGCGCTGGCCGATGCTCAGCACGATTACCACGGTCAGGTGGTTGTACTGAACCTCGGCCACACCCAGCTTGATGCGCAGGTCAATGATGGGAACGATCACGCCGCGCAAGTTCACCACGCCCTTGAGGTGCTCGGGGGCATTGGCGATGGTGGTGGGCTTTTCGTACGAGCGGATTTCCTGCACCCGCAGGATGTCCACGCCGTATTCCTCGTTGGCAATCTTGAACGCCAGAAACTCTCGAATTTCGGTCAGTGCGCCTGTGCTGGCAGCAGACGCGGCCAAGGACGACGGTGTAACTGTGGCTGTATTGAGCATTGGGTCCCCCAATCAGAAGTTTGCCCATTCACCGCTGCCAGCGGCTGCTGGGGCTGCGGTAGGCGTATTGCCCGACATTCCAATCTTCTGGCTGCTTGTCTTTGCAGCCAGGGGGCGCGATGCCGCCACGGCTTGGCGCACTGGGGCCGAGGTAGGTGAGGCAAACGAGGCATTGGCGCGGGTCGCGCCGTAGGTGGCATCGCTTGCGAGCTTGAACACCGCCACCGCCTGCTGCAGTTGCTGGGCCTGCGTGCTCAGGCTGCTGGCTGCGGCCGCGCTCTCTTCCACCAACGCTGCATTTTGCTGCGTGACCTGGTCCATCTGCGATACCGCCTCGCCCACTTGCGCCACGCCTTGGCTTTGTTCGTTGCTTGCGGCACTCACTTCCGCAATCAGGTCCGTGACGCGGCGGATGGCCGAGACTACCTCGGTCATGGTCGTGCCCGCCTGGTCGACCAAGGACGTGCCCCGCTCCACCTCGGTCACACTGTTGTCGATCAGTATCTTGATGTCCTTGGCCGCACTGGCACTGCGCTGGGCCAGGTTGCGGACCTCGCTGGCCACCACGGCAAAGCCACGGCCTTGTTCGCCAGCACGGGCAGCTTCCACGGCAGCGTTCAGCGCCAGGATGTTGGTCTGGAAGGCGATGCCGTCAATGACGCTGATGATGTCCGCAATCTTCTTGGAGCTTTCGTTGATGACCTTCATGGTGTTGACCACCTGGCCCACCACGTCACCGCCCTCCACCGCCACGGTGGAGGCGTTCACGGCCAGCTGATTGGCTTGGCGGGCGCTGTCTGCATTTTGCTTGACGGTGCTGGCCAGCTCTTCCATGGAGGCTGCCGTTTCTTCCAGGGCGCTGGCCTGCTGCTCGGTGCGGCTGGACAGGTCTGTGTTGCCCTGTGCAATCTCAGAGCTGGCTGTGGCTACACCGTCTGCGCCACTGCGCACGGTGGCCACCACACCTGTCAGTGCTTTTTGCATGGCACTCATGGCCGCCATCACACTGACCTCGTCACCGCTGCGAGTGTGCAACTCCACGCTCAGGTCACCAGCGGCCACACGCTGGGCAGCATCGGCCAGCTCTGCGGGCTCTGCACCCAGGGCCTTGGACAGGTCACGCACAATGACCCAGCCCACCAGCAGGCTCAGCACCAGCATGGCAGCGCCCAAGGAGGCCATGAGCAATGTAGAGGTGGCTGCTGATTTGGCAGCTTCACTTGCCAGCTTGTCTGCGATGTCTTTTTGCAAGGTGCGCGAATCTTCCACGGCCTTGAAGACCACGTTCTGCAGCGTGCGCACCTCACCGATCAACAGGGCTCCCGCAGCAGCTTTGTCGCCTTGCTCAGCGGTTTCTATCGCACGGTCAATGGCCTTGTTGTAGTTGCCACGGTTTTGCCGAATGACCTCGAGGTACTCCTTGCCTTTGGACAACGTGACGGTCTTGTCCAGCGTCGCCAGGAGGTCGCTGTTGGCCTTGCGCAGCTCTGCAATCTTTTGCTTTTCTTGGCTGCGAAACGCAGGGTCGTCAGAAATCAGGATGTTGCGAGCAAAGCGCCCAATCGCATTGAGGTTGTCTTTGATATCAGTGAACTGCACCACTTTGACCATGCGGTTCTCAGAGACCTCTTGAAGGTCTTGGGCCATGGAGCGCATGTTCAAGGCTCCAATCACTGCAATCACGATGCCGATCAGTGCCAGCAATCCAAAGCCCAGAATCAGGCGGGTAGAGACTTTCAAGTGGTTCATGAGGTCCTCTCTTTACATCCATATGGGAAGAGCCTGCTGGGCCGGGTGACACCCATGGCATAAGCCAGCAGAACTCAACGGTCTGGAAAACTAAGCCTCTTGTTGCCCACCTGCCCCTGCTTGCAGCGGGCATCAGCGCAAAAGGTAAGGAATCATTTCCATCGGTGCAAATTATCAAATAAATATGATAAATATGAAAGTAAATTCTGCATTGCATCATATTTATCTTTTAGAGTAAGCACCGATGTGCACTGGGCTGAAATAGTGTTTAGCAGCAGGATTGAACGGAAATTGACCCATGCCTGGGTGAGGAAGATGAGAGCTTCCGTGCGAAATTCAGGCACGCACTCACAATTACTTAAAACATTGTTATCAATTTAAATTTAATGGATTGACGCCCTGCGGAGTCGCTCTTGTTGCGGCTTGACCTCTGCTGAGCACTCAAGTCGCCGTGGATACCAAGGTCCGTGCTGTTGACGGCCCCAACCCGCAGCGCGTGCCTGCGTCAGGCTCCACACTCGTGGCCTTCATTGCTTCTCCATACCGCTTGCAGCGATGGCCGCTGCCCCAGGCTTGGCAAAGGGCGCACCCGCCAGCAGCACCCCAGCAACCACGCCCACCACCCCCGGTCAACCGAGACGGGCAAACCCCTCGCCAAAAATCAGTAGTTGTTGGAAATAACCGACACCACAAAAAATCCAGGCCATTACCGTCACGTCCCATGCAAAAGCTTTGGGACATTTCCCCCCCCGTTCACACAGGCAGCCCGGTGTTTCCGGGCGATACGCCTTACAGCCAGCAGTGGTGCGCCACCATGGGCCCGGGCTGCCCGGTCAATGTCAGCGCCATCACACTGTCGCCCCATGTGGGCGCGCATGCCGATGCGCCGCTGCACTACGACGAGGACGGCGCCAGCATCGGGACTGTGGCGCTGGATGCGTTTTTGGGCCCGTGCCGTGTGATCCATGCCATGGGTTGCGGTCCGCTGATTGAGTGGCAGCACATTGCCCACGCCATCAACCCAGCCCTCCCCGCGCTGCCCGCCCGCGTGCTGGTGCGCACCTACGCCCAAGCCCCTGCGCAGTGGGACGGCCAGCTAACCGCCTATGCGCCCGCCACCATCGAGCAGCTGGCCGACCTGGGTGTGCAGTTGGTGGGCATCGACACCGCCAGCATCGACCCCGCCGACAGCAAGACGCTCGACAGCCACCAGGTCATCCGCCGACGCGGCCTGCGCGTGCTGGAGAACCTGGTGCTGGACGACGTGCCCGAGGGCGACTACGAGCTGATCGCGCTGCCATTGAAGCTGACCACCGCCGATGCCTCGCCCGTGCGGGCTGTGCTTCGTTCATTGCTATGACCC
Source organism: Acidovorax sp. 56 (assembly GCF_002749705.1). Taxonomy (NCBI): domain Bacteria; kingdom Pseudomonadati; phylum Pseudomonadota; class Betaproteobacteria; order Burkholderiales; family Comamonadaceae; genus Acidovorax; species Acidovorax sp. 56. The sequence continues at coordinate 149,464 of NZ_PEEV01000001.1, read as the reverse complement.
CCCTGTGCCGCGTCGCGTCATCCCTCCAGGGGACGCCCCTCCTGGCCCGGCAAAGCCGGTTCCACGATGGCACTGGCCTGGGCCACGCGCTGTAAGGCAAGGCATTGCCCTATAAAGATTTCAAACGTTTTTGGCCTCTAGCGCTCATCAATCAAGCGCAAGCAGCTATCAAAAAAGAAGCAAACCCCGAGTTAACGACCATGACCCTCACCCTGCAAGACTGCCGCACCCGCGACGCCCAAGACCCCCTGCGCTCTTTGCGCGACCACTTTGCCCTGCCTCCGGGCGTGATCTACCTGGACGGCAATTCGCTGGGCGTGCTGCCCAAGGCCGCGCCCGCCCGCATTGCCGATGTGGTGCAGCGCGAATGGGGCACCGACCTCATCAAATCCTGGAACACCGCCAGCTGGTTCGACCTGCCCCAGCGCCTGGGCAACCAGCTGGCCCCACTGATTGGCGCGGGCAAAGATGAAGTGGTGTGCACCGACAGCACCTCGATCAACCTGTTCAAGGTGCTGAGCGCGGCGCTGAACATTGCCCGCGAAGACAGCCCTGCGCGCAAGTGCATCGTGAGCGAGCGCAGCAACTTCCCGACCGACCTCTACATTGCCGAAGGCCTGTGCAAGGAGCGCGGGCTGGAGCTGGTGCTGGTGGAGCCTGAAGACATTGCTGCCTCGCTCACCACCGACGTGGCCGTGCTGATGCTGACGCACGTGAACTACCGCACCGGCGCCATGCACGACATGGCCGCCATCACTGCCGCCGCGCACGCCCAGGGCATCTTGTGCGTTTGGGATCTGGCGCACAGCGCGGGCGCCGTGCCGGTGGACTTGAACGGTGCGGGCGCTGATTTTTCGATTGGCTGTGGCTACAAATATTTGAACGGCGGCCCCGGCGCGCCCGCCTTTGTGTGGGTGCACCCGCGCCATGCCAACCGGTTCTGGCAACCCTTGTCGGGCTGGTGGGGCCATGCATCGCCCTTCCAGTTCACGCCCGACTACCAGCCAGCCCCCGGCATCACCCGCTACCTGTGCGGTACGCAGCCCATGATCAGCCTGTCGGCCCTGCAGTGCGGGCTGGATGTGTTCACCGCCGCGCAAAGCCTGGGCGGCATGGCAGCGCTGCGCGCCAAGTCGCTGGCGCTGACGGACCTGTTCATCCAACTGGTGGAAGAGCGCTGCGCAGGCCACGGCCTGGGCCTAGCCACCCCACGCGAGCATGCCCAGCGCGGCTCGCAGGTGTGCCTGACGCGTGACGAAGGCGCAGGCGTGAACGGCCAGGGCAGCGGTGCCTACGCCATCGTGCAGGCACTGATTGCACGCGGCGTGATTGGCGACTTCCGCAAAGGCGACGGCGGTAAAGGCCCGCACAAAGACATCTTGCGCTTTGGTTTGACGCCGCTGTACATCGGCTTTGAAGACGTGTGGAACGCGGTGGAGCACCTGCGGCTGACGCTGGAAAGCGGCGAGTGGCAAAAGCCCGAGTTCAACCAGACCCACGCGGTGACCTGAGCCAGCGCGAACCAGGAGACCACACCATGTGCCCTTTCTCTCAAACCCCTGCACCCGCCAGCGAAGCACCGGGCGCTGCCCTGCCCGAATCCATCGTGCACGAAGAGCGCGCCCAGCTCGACTTCAGCCAAAGCATGAGCTATGGCGACTATCTGCAGCTGGACGCGATCCTCACCGCGCAAAAGCCGCTGTCGCCCGCGCACGACGAGATGCTGTTCATCGTGCAGCACCAGACCAGCGAGCTGTGGATGAAGCTCATGCTGCACGAGCTGCGTGCGGCCATCGGCCACATTGCACGCGATGAGTTGCCGCCCGCCTTCAAGATGCTGGCGCGTGTGAGCAAGATCATGGAGCAGCTGGTGCACGCGTGGGACGTGCTGGCCACGATGACGCCGCCCGAGTACAGCGCCATGCGCCCGTACCTGGGCCAGTCCAGCGGATTCCAGAGCTACCAGTACCGCAGCATTGAATTTTCAATGGGCAACAAGAACCGCGCCATGCTCAAGCCCCACGAGCACCGCGCTGACCTGCTGGCCCAGGTGCAGGCCGCTTACGAAGCACCGTCGCTGTACGACGAGGCCCTGCGGCTGATGGCGCGGCGCGGGATTGCCGTGCCCACCAGCCACACCGAGCGCGACTGGACACAGCCCTACGCCGAAAGCGATGCGGTGGAGCAAGCCTGGCTGACCGTGTACCGCAACCCTGAGCAGCACTGGGACCTGTACCAGTTGGGCGAGGAACTGACCGATCTTGAAGACGCCTTTCGCCTGTGGCGCTTTCGCCATGTGACGACGGTGGAACGGGTGATCGGCTTCAAGCGCGGCACCGGCGGCACGGGCGGCGTGAGCTACCTGCGCAAGATGCTAGACGTGGTGCTGTTCCCTGAGATCTGGCACCTGCGTACCAACCTGTAAGCAGCAGGCCCTCAGAATTTGCCCACCTCTGCCCCGCCCTCTCCCGCAAGGGCAGAGGGAGTGAGAGACATTCGAGACAGATACCGATTCAAGAAAAAAGAGCTGCCAGCGCTTGCGGATCAAGCGCTGGCAGCTCTTTTTTTCATAGCATCGCAATGCCCCTGCGGTCATACCCTCCCGCAGGGACGGGCCCGTCAGGGCAGGCTCAGGTACTCGCCCTCGCGCACGCTCACGCGCTGCTCGCGGCCGCCCATGGTGTAGGTCACCCACAGCACCTTGGGCACATTAGGGGCCGGGTCATAGCCCGCCAGTTCGTTGCCCACTCGGGTGCTCAGGCGGTCGCCCTGGGTCATGGAGCGCAGGCGCTCGGTCAGGTTCACCATCTGGCCGCCAGCGCCATACACGGCATTGAGGATGACCAGTTGGTTGCGCGGCTGGTTGTTGCCATAGCCGCCTTGGTTGCCCCCTTGGTACCCGCCCTGGTTGCCACCGCCCTGCCAGCCGCCGTTCCAGCCTTCATTGCCCCAGTTGCCACCGCCCCAGCCCGTAAAGCGGGCGCCATCGATGGTGCTGCCTTCGGGGTATTCGAACATGCGCTCTTGGCCACCACGGGTGCGCACATAAATGCGCAGGGTCTTGCTGCGGCCCCGGTGGGGGTCTACGCCAAAGGTGTCGTTGGTTAGCGCAATGGCGCGGTCGTCGCGTGCCAGGTCGCGCAGGCGGCGGGTCACGTCCACGTGGTGCTCCGAGGTGCCATACAGGGCCTGCAGGATGCGGAACTCGCCGTCATCGCGGCCATCGTTGCCCTGGCCACCGCCCTGGTTGCCATGCCAGCCGCCGTTGTGCCCTCCCTGGCCCCAGTTGCCACCGGTCCAGCCAGTGAACTGGGTGCCGTCCACAATACTGTCTTCGCGGTATTCAAAGGTGCGGGTGGCGCCGTTGGGGCCACGGGCGTAAATGCGCAGCACCTTGACGCGGCCCCGGTCCGGGTCGGTACCAAACGTGTCGTTGTGGACGCGAATGGGCTGGTCCATCCCAGCCAGTTGCCGCAGCCGCTCGGTCACGTCCACGTTGCGCTCGGCCGTGCCGTAGCGGGCGCTCAGCACCTGATAGGCGCCACTGTCGCCCCCGCGCTGGGCAGCCGCAGGGGCCAGCAACCCAAAGAACAACAATAAAACGGCCCAAAAGCCGTACAAGGGGTTGCGAAGCAACATGAAAACCTCCTGAGGTGTTGGAATCATCGCGGCAGCGATATTGATTTTGTGAGGATGGGGAGCCAAGGCAAACAGCTCCAGGGCGCCTCCCTCTAACGGGCGCCGGGGCTGCCCGTTGACCGCGCAAACCCGGGGGCGATTATCGGTGCGGAAAAATGCCGCTCCAACGCTTTTTGGCGCAAGCAGCGCGGCGTGGGTGGCGCCCCCAAGGACCGCAAATGGGCGCAGAGTGGGCGATGCAAGGCTGCGGGCGGTTGCTACACGCCTGGCCCGCTGGCGCTAAGAACCTGTTCTAAGCCATCGCGGCGGCACCCGAGAGACAGGTGCCGGCCACACCAAGCGTTACGCTTGTTGCCATGGCTACTCCACCCAACCCACCCAGCGCGCCGCCCTTCCCCCGTCCTTTGGCGCTGCCGCTGCAGCCCCGGCAGGCCTGGGCCATGTTGCTGGCACTGGTGAGCGGTTTTGCGCTGAGCCAGGCGTTTCGTACCATCACCGCCATCATGGCCACGGGCTTGCAGGCCGAGTTTGCGCTGTCGGCCCAGGCCCTGGGCGTGTTTGCCGGCGCGTTTGCCTTTGCGTTTGGGGCCATGCAGCTTTTCATGGGCATTGGCATTGATCTGTACGGCGTGCGGCGCACGCTGCTGGTGGCGTTTCCGCTGGCGATTGCGGGCGCGGCGCTGTCGGCACTGGCACCCAGCTATGGGGCGGTGCTGCTGGGGCAGGTGTTGATCGGGGTGGGCTGCGCACCCGCGTTCTTGGTGTGCACGGTGTTCATCGCCCGCTACTTTGCACCGTCGCAGTTTGCAGCCGTATCTGGCGTGGCCATGGGGGTGGGCGGGCTGGGCATGCTGTTCACCGGCACACCGCTGGCCTGGCTGGTGCAGCAATCGTCTTGGCGCATGGGGTTTGGGGTGCTTGCCGCGCTGGCGGCACTTGCCTGGGGGTTGATTTACTGGAAGGTGCGGGAGCCCGCAACGCAGGCGCAACACAGCTTGCCGCGCGAATCGGTGCTGCAGGCGGTGCGCGGCTTTGGCGCACTCTTTCTGCTGCCGCACACGGCGGGCATTTTGCTGCTGGCGCTGATGACCTATGCGGCCATGCTGTCGCTGCGCGGGCTGTGGCTGGGGCCGTTGCTGATCGAGCGGCATGGCTTTAGCCTGGTGGCCAGCGGCCATGTGGCCACGGTGATGTCGCTGGTGTCGCTGTTCAGCCCGGCCTTTTTTGGTCGGCTGGACCCGGGCCCCGGCGCCCGCAGGCGCTGGCTGACGGGCTACACCGTGCTGATGGCTGCGCTGTTTGCCGCCATGGGCGAGTGGCCGCTGGCGTGGCTGGATGTGGCCGGGCCGATTGCGGTGGGGCTGCTGTCGGGCTACATGGTGCTGCAGTACGCCGATGTGCGGTCGGCCTACCCGGCGGCCATGACAGGGCGCGCTATGTCGGTCTTCACCATGGCGTTGTTTTTGGGGGTGGCACTGATGCAATGGGCCACAGGCGCAGCCGCCTCGGCCGCCAAAGCCCAGGGGGCTGACCCCTATGGGGTGGTGATGTTCACCATTGCGGGCATGCTGGCCGTGGGGGCGGCGGCCTTTCGCTGGCTGCCTCGCCCGCCCGGGGCTTAACAAATTCCAATCAAATCAGGCTCTAGCGCTTATTCATAAAGCGCTAGCAGCTATATATTTAATAGCAAAAAGCTGTCAACGACTGGCGTCACCCGTATCGCCCCGGTACAGCCAGGGCACATCCAGCACCCGTTCGCCCAGCAGCTTGAGCGACCAGTCGCGCCCCCAGCGCACCGGGCCGGTGGCGTGAAAGATGCGTCCGTTGCGCGTGGAGCGGGCTTGCACCCTTGCATTGCGCTGCCAGCGGTTGACGGCGTAGCGGCGCAGGCGCAGCGGCACGTCCAGGTCGTGCATGGACAAGGCGCTTTCGAGCTGGGCGGCGTCTTCAATCGCCATGCCTGCACCCTGCGCCAAGTAGGGGCGCATGGGGTGGGCGGCGTCGCCCAGCAGTGCCACCAGGCCCTGGGCCATCTCGTCGGGGTTGCGCACGGGGGGCCGGTCGCAAAGGGGCCACAGGCGCCAGCCGCTGCCTGCGGCCTCTACGCTGTGCACGGCGTGCTGCAGTGCGGTGCTGGTGCCGTGCAGGGCATCTTCCAGGTCGCGGGCGTTGGCGTCGTGGTCCCAGGTTTCCAGGTTGGCGGGTGCGGGGCCTTGCACGATGACCACCAGGTTCTGCAGCTCCCCCCGGCGCACAGGGTACTGCACCATGTGCAGGCGCGGGCCCAGCCAGGCGGTGACCTGGCGCGTGCGCAAAGAGGGTGGCAGCGCGCTTTGAGGCACCAGGGCGCGGTAGGCCAAGTGCCCCGTCACCCGGGGGGTTTGGTAGCCCAGCAGCTGGGTGCGGGTGCGGCTCCACAGGCCGTCGGCGCCAATGAGGGCGTCACCCTCGATCTCTTTGCCCTGGCTGGTGCGCACCGTCACCACGGTCTCGGCACCCGGCACGCTTTGGGCGGTGGTGCTGGCATCCACAAAGGATTCGATGGCCAGGCCCTGGTGCAGTTGGGCGTCGGTGTAGCGCTGCACGCCCTCGTGCAGCAGGGCATGCAGGTCGGCGCGGTGGATGGTGGCGTAGGCTGCTCCGTAGCGCTGCACCGCCGTGCGGCCCAGCGCCAGCGTGCCCAACTCTTGCCCGCTGAGGGCGCTGCGCACCTGCAGTTTGTCGGGGAAGGCCGCGACTTGCTGCAAGGCCTTTTGCAGGCCCCAGGCCTGCAGGCAGCGCACCACGTTGGGCCCCAGTTGCACGCCTGCGCCCACCTCTGAGAACGCCGCCACGCGCTCGTACATGCGCACGTCCCACCCTGCGCGCGACGCGGCCAGCGCCGCAGCCATGCCGCCAATGCCGCCTCCGGCAATCAATACCTGCTTTTTCATCCGCGCATTGTCGGGCCTGCGGGGGTGCCTGGGGCCTGCGCAAGCCCTGCCCCAGATCAAGTTTTACGCTTCGACGCCCGCGGGCACGAGCGCGGCCTCCAACACCGCCACGGGCATGGGGCGGCCAAACAGGTAGCCTTGAAACGCCGGGCAGCCGTGCTGTTTGAGGAATTCAAGCTGGCCCTGCGTCTCCACCCCTTCGGCCACCACGCCCAAATCCAGGCTGTTGGCCAGCGCCAAGATCGTGCGCACGATGGCCGCGTCGTTGGAGTCGGTGAGCACGTCACGCACAAAGCCCTGGTCGATCTTGAGCTGGTCCAGCGGCAGGCGCTTGAGGTAGCTCAGCGACGAGTAACCCGTGCCAAAGTCGTCCAGCGAGAAGCCCACGCCCCGCTCGCGCAGCTGCTGCATGCGGGCGATCACGTCCTCCACATCGGCCAGCAGCAAGCTCTCGGTCAGCTCCAGCTTCAAGCGCTCGGGGTTGGCGCCGGTCTGCTGCAACACCTGCAGCAGTTGCTCCACAAAATCGGCCTGCCGAAACTGCCGCACGCTCACGTTGACCGACAGGAACAGCGCCCGCGTGAGCCTTGTGCGCGACCAGGCCACCAGTTGCTGGCAGGCTGCCTCCAGAACCCACTGGCCCAGCGGCAGGATCAGCCCGGTCTGCTCGGCCATGCCGATGAACTCGGCCGGGGCCACCACACCGCGCTGTGGGTGGTACCAGCGCACCAGGGCCTCGGCTCCCTGCAGTTGGCCGCTGCAGTCCACCACCGGCTGAAAGTACAGCCGCATCTCCTGCTGCTGCAGGCCCCGGCGCAGATCGGCCTCCAGCGCCGAGCGGGCGCGGGCGGCGGCCTGCATCTCGGGGTCGAAAAAGCGCTGGGTGTTGCGGCCAGCGGCCTTGGCCTGGTACATGGCCAGGTCGGCATGTTTGAGCAACTCGTCCACCGAGCAGGGCTGGTGCGGGCCAAACAGCGCAATGCCAATGCTGGGCGTACTGTGGTAGCTGGTGTCGCCCAAAGGCCCCATGGCATAGGGCTTGCCCAGCGTGGTGATGATGTAGCTGGCCACCAGGGCGGCTTCGGCACTGGCCTGAGCGGCCTCCGTGTTCAAGTCTTCCACCAACACCACAAACTCGTCGCCCCCAAAACGCGCCACGGTGTCGGTGGCGCGCACGCAGCCTTGCAGGCGCTGCGCCACCTGCACCAGCAGCTCGTCGCCCTGGTCATGGCCCTGGGTGTCGTTCAGGTCCTTGAAGTTGTCCAGGTCAATGAACAACAAAGCGCCGTGCACAGGCCGCCGCGCCACGGTCTTGAGCGCACGCTGCATCCGGTCTACCAGCAACCTGCGGTTGGGCAGGCCGGTCAGGGCGTCGTAAAACGCCAGACGCTCAATCTGGCTTTCCACGCCCTTGCGCTCGGTGATGTCGCGGCCCACGCCGCGATAGCCCCGCAGAGCGCCCAGCCCGTCCAGCAAGGGCACGCCGCTCACGCTGATCCAGTGCAAGGTGCCGTCAGGGCGCCTGCGCTGCAGTTCTAGGTCGCGAAAGGGCTGTTTGGATACCAGCACGGCACGGTGGGTGGCCCAGTCGGCCTCGTTCATGTTCAGCGCGCCCAGCTCCCAGCGGGTGCGGCCCAGCACATCTGCCTGGGTGATGCCGTTGATGCTCAAGTCGCCCGCCAGTTGCACAAAGCACCCTCGGGCATCGGTCTCCCAATACCAGTCTGACGACAGATCGCTGAGCGAGCGAAAGCGCGCCTCGCTCTCGCGCAGCTCGGCCTCCACGCGCACATAGTCGCTCACATCGGCAAAGGTGCGGACCAGGCCGCCATCGTCCACCGCCGTGGTGCGCACTTCCAGCGTACGGCCATCGCGGGTGGCGCGCCAGTACAGGGCGGGCGATGCCGCGACAGCCCCCTGGGCCACGTACGCCTGCCCGCGCGCATCCACCAGCGAATAGCCTTCGCCAAAATCACCGCGCTGCGCCTGCACCTGCGTCACCTGCGCCAGCGTGGGCTGGGTGGTCATGAGCGATTCGGGAAGGTCCAACAACTCCAGCACGCGCTGGTTGTAGATGTGCACACGGCCGTCGGGCCCGGTCTTGAAGATGCCTTGGCTCATGCGCCCCAGCGTGACCTGCAGCGCCAGCCGCTGCCGCTGCAATTGCCCCAGGGCCTGGGGCTGCTCTGGCCCCTGGGGCAAGGCGGGCTGCTGCAACAACATTGCCAGGCGCCGCAGTAACTCGGGCAGGTGCGCATGGGCCGCCGCGCCATCCGCGTCCAGAGGCACCTGCGCGCGCAGCACATAGTCGCCCAACCCACACCGAAAGCCCCGCGCCGCCAGCGCCTCTTGCGCCGGGGCCACACACAGCAGCACGGGGTGCCCGGCGCACAGCGCCAGCGGCCCGGCCACATCGGTGGCCGTGGGTGGCAGGCACAGCACCACCGCCCGCCACGCCTGCGAGGCCAGCGCCCCCGCCGCATCAGCCGCGCAAGTGCCATGCACGACCCGGCAATCGGGCAGCGTGGTGGCCAGCAGCGCCTGGGCTGCCTGCGCGTGTGCCACATCCTCGTCAATCCAGAGCACCGCTGCGGTCATGCACGGGCCCCGGGTGGTGGGGGTTGCGTGGGCTGTGCGCCCTCAGGGTGACTCAGGTCATGGTCGCGCTCAAACACGTCCACAGGCACAGGCCTGCCAAACAGATACCCCTGGAACCCCTCGCACCCGTGCAGCCTCAAGAACCCCAGCTGCCCCGCCGTCTCCACCCCCTCGGCCACCACCTCCAGGTCCAGGCTCTTGGCCAGCGCCAGGATCGTCCTCACAATCGCCGCGTCGTTCGGGTCGCTCAGCACGTCCCTCACAAAGCTCTGGTCTATCTTCACCTGGTCCAGCGGCAGCCGCTTGAGGTAGCTCAAGCTCGAGTACCCCGTGCCAAAGTCGTCCAGCGCAAAGCCCACCCCTTCTTTCTTGAGTTGCTCCATGCGCTCTATCGTGTCTTCGATGTCTCCCAGCAGCAGGCTTTCCGTGAGTTCGAGTTTGAGTCGGTGCGGGTCGGCCTGGCAGTCTTTCAGGGTACCCAGCACTTGGGCCACGAAGCCTGCTTGTCTGAATTGCCGGGCGCTGACGTTCACGGACAGGGTCAGGTGCGCTGTGGCCGGGTTTTGCGCCCAGGCGGCCAGTTGGCTGCAGGCGGTGTGCAGTACGGTTTGCCCCAGCGGCAGGATGAGGCCGGTTTGCTCTGCCAGGGGGATGAAGTCTGCCGGGCTGATCATGCCGCGCTGGGGGTGGCGCCAGCGTGCCAGGGCTTCTGCCCCCACGAGTTTGCCGTCGTGGTCCACCACGGGTTGGTAGTGCACCATGAGTTCGCCCCGTGCCAGGCCTTGGCGCAGGTCGGCTTCCAGGTTGGAGCGGGCGTTCACCGCCGCTTGCATGTCGGGGTCAAAGAAGCGTTGGGTGTTGCGTCCTGCGGCTTTGGCCTGGTACATGGCCAGGTCTGCGCGTTTGAGCAGTTCGTCGACCGTCAGGCGTTGTTCTCCGTACAGGGTGATGCCGATGCTGGGGGTGCTGTAGTGTTGGCCTCCGTCCAGCGCGAAGGGTTCGTTCAGGCTGGCCAGGAGTTTGTCGGCGACGATTTCTGCCTGGGTGGCGGCTTCGTGCAGGTCGGCGCTGAGGTTTTCCAGCATGACGACGAATTCGTCGCCCCCGAAGCGTGAGACGGTGTCGGCTTCGCGCACGCTGCCCACCAATCGGGCGGCCACTTGCGACAAAAGCTGGTCGCCCATGTCGTGGCCCAGGGTGTCGTTCAAGTCTTTGAAGTTATCCAGGTCGATGAACAGCAGCGCGCCTTGGGCTTTGGTGCGCTGGCCTGCGGCGATGGAGCGTTGCAGCCGGTCCAGCAGCAGGCGCCGGTTGGGCAGGCCTGTCAGGGCGTCGTAGAACGCCAGGCGCTCTATCTCTTGCTCTGCTCTCTTGCGGTCTGTGATGTCTCGGCACACCCCCAGCACACCGGTCACACGGCCTTGCGAATCGCGGATGGGGGTTTTGATGGTTTCAAACTGGCCCTGGTAGCCGTCTTCGGCAAAGGTCAAAGTCTCCTCGTACACCACTGGCTGCCAGGCTGCAATGGCCCGGCGGTCCATGGCCCGGAACCTCTGGGCGTCAGCCTCGGGCACAAAATCCAGGTCGGTCAGGCCCAGGAGGTCCCGCTCGGGGCGGCCCGCAAACCGCTCAAACACGGGGTTGCAGGCCAGGTACACACCCTCCACGTCTTTCAGGAACACCATGTCGGGCATGGCGTTGACCACGCTGGCCAGGTGGGTCTTTTGCTCAGCCAGCTCCAGCTCGATGCGCTTGACATCCGTCAATTCATAGGCAAACAGCACCACCGCAGGGGGCGACTGGCCCTCGGCCGATTCGGCCACGATGGTGGTGCGCCAGTATTGGGTGCCCCTCTCGGAGTCCGACCGGTGCTCAAACACCACGGTCTGCCCGGTGAACGCCTGCTCAATCGGCCCACGCAAACGCGCCATGAGCCAGGGCGAAATCACCTCGGGCAGGCGCTGCCCCTCCAGGGCCTGCACCGGCTGCTGCAGCCAGTCGGCCTGCTGCGCGTTCATGTAGAGCACACGCAGGTCGCGGTCGATGCGCGCCACGCCGCCGGGCACCCGCCGCAGCACGTCGGCCATCTGCGCCTCGTGCGCATGGGCCGCCACCTCGGCCTGGCGCTCGGCGGTGATGTCGCTTTGCACCCCGTCCCAGATCACCCGGCCGCCCTCCAGCGCACGCGGCGAGGCGCTCAGCCGCATCCAGCGCAACTCACCGTCCGGGCGACGCATGCGCACCACCACTTCCATCGATGCCATGGCGTGAAACGATTCACGGCGCGCGGCCACCAGCGCCTGCAGGTCTTCGGGCACGATCTGTTGGTGCAGCACCTCCATGTCGCCGAGCACCTGCGCCGCCGTCACGCCGTTGAGCCGCTCAATCGCATCCCCCATGTGCACAAAACGGGTGGTGCCATCTGCCTCGCGCACGATCTGGTAGAGCACGCTGTGGGGCAGGTTGCGCCCCAGCAGCTGCAGCCTTAACTCACTGTCGCGCAGCCGCTCTTGCGCCTCGCGCACCTGCACATAAGGGCGACGGATGCCTGCAATGAAAACGCCCTGGAACAGCAGCGCATAGGCCAGCACCCGAAAGCCGTGGGCCAGCGGGTTGCCCCAAGTGGAGTGCTGGCCTTGCATGCCGCCCCCCAAGCCCACCACCAGCTCACCACACATGAAAGCGCCCGCAGCCCAGGCCATGAATCGCTCGCGTCCCTGCACCGCTGTGCCCCGGTAAAGCCACACGGCCGTGGCCCCCAGCGCAACCACCAGGACCAGCCCCAGGGGCTTGCGCAGCCCCGTGTGCGCAAACCAGGTGGGCACGCCCACCGAAGCCAGCCACAGCATGCCAAACGCCCACAGGCCTGCGGCCGCCGCCCAGGCACGGGGCTGCCCCGGCAAGGAGTAGCGTGCCGCCACCAAGGTGAGCGCGGCCCACTCTGCCAGGCGCGCCCAGGTGCTCATCCACAGCGATACATCGGCCGAACCCGCTGCCAGATGCCCTTCGGGCGAGTGGGCCACGGCACCGTGCAGAAAATTGCACACCGCGGCCAGACCAAACCCCACCACCAGCACGTTAGAGCGGCCCTGCTCGCGCGGGTCCAGCACGTTCAAGGAGACCGAAACCACCAGCAGCCCCAGCAGCACCGAGGCCAGCTCCATCAAAGGCTCGACCCCGTGCAGGGCATGCCCCTCGCCCCCCAGCAGCACGGACAGGGGCGGCAGCAACAGCACCAGGGCGGCCACCACCAGCACCACCGTCACAGCGGGTGAATCTGAGGCAAAGGCGCCTGCAAGAGAGCGGCGAGAAAGAAAACGCATAGGGCAGGGGCCGATTCGAAAACGTGAGCCACAACAAGCATTTGGAATTTGGAGCCCGCACCGCAAGGCGCCCGTGCAGGCCCGCACACCACACCACCTTGAAAGCCCCAACCGCACACGCAGCAGCTGCGCACATTCCCGACCCCATCGGTGAACCTCCTCCACCACACGGGTCGGGGCGCTACCGCAGCAGCCTGCGCAAAAGAGGCTCTGCACAGCTTTGAGTGTATCTAGGCGTTAACGCCTGTCCATCCACTCTTCCCCGCCGTTGCGGCGCGGGTACGCCGCCAACGCCAAGCCGTTGGCACACCCCCTGCTCCCCCCCGGCGGGCCCACCTCAAGGCTGCAGCAGTTGCCGCAACACAAAAGGCAGGATGCCGCCCGCCTGGTAGTAATCCACCTCAATGGGGGTGTCGATGCGCAAGGTCACCATCACCTCCTGGTGGGTGCCATCGCCACGGTGAATCACCAGCTTGGCATCGCTTTGCGGCGTGAGCGCGGGGTCTGGCACCACATCGATGACTTCGCTGCCCACGAGGCCCAGTGTCTCCCACGACTGCCCGGCCTTGAACTGCAGTGGCAGCACGCCCATGCCCACCAGGTTGGAGCGGTGAATGCGCTCAAAGCTGCGTGCCACCACGGCCTTGATGCCGAGCAGCTGCGTGCCCTTGGCCGCCCAGTCGCGGCTGGAGCCGGTGCCATATTCCTCGCCCGCAAAGATCACGGTGGGCGTCTTTTGCGCCATGTACTGCATGGCCGCGTCGAAGATGAACATCTTCTCGCCTTGCAGCGGCCCCTCGTTCTGGAACACGGTCACGCCGCCCTCTTCGCGCGAGCCATCGGCTGTGGGTGGAATCATCAGGTTCTTGATGCGCACGTTGGCAAAGGTGCCGCGCACCATCACATCGTGGTTGCCCCGGCGCGCGCCGTAGCTGTTGAAGTCCGCCTTTTGCACACCGTGCTGCAGCAGCCACTGGCCTGCGGGCGAGCTTTCCTTGATGGAGCCTGCGGGCGAGATGTGGTCGGTGGTGATGGAGTCGCCAAACAGCGCCATGATGCGGGCGCCCAGCACCGAGGGAAGCTTGGCATCATTTTGACCTCCAGCGCCTGATTCATAAGCGCTAGCAGCTCCTTTTTCAATAGCAAATTGGGCAAAGAACGGTGGCTCGGCAATGTAGGTGCTGGCGGGCCAGGTGTAGGCCGTGCCGCTGACTCCCTTGATCTTCTCCCACAGCTTGCCGGGGTCGGTCGCCACCTTGGCGTAGTTCTCGCGGAAGGCCTTGCCGTTCATGGCGAACTTCAGCAGGGCGTGGACTTCGTCGCTGGTCGGCCAAATGTCGCCCAGGTAAATGTCTTTGCCGCCCTTGCCCTGGCCCACCGGCTCGGTCATCAGGTCCTTGAGCACTGTGCCCGCGATGGCATAGGCCACCACCAGCGGCGGGCTGGCCAGAAAGTTGGCCTTGAGGTTGGGGTGGATGCGCGCCTCGAAATTGCGGTTGCCCGACAGCACGGCCGCGCAGACCAGATCGTTGCTGGTGATGGCCTCGTTCAGCTCGGGCGTGAGGTCGCCCGCATTGCCGATGCAGGTGGTGCAGCCGTAGCCCGCCAGCGCAAAGCCCAGCTTTTCCAGGTAAGGCAGCAGGCCGGTCTGCGTGAGGTATTCGGTGACGATGCGCGAGCCAGGGGCCAGTGAAGTCTTGATGTGCGGCTGCACCTTGAGGCCTGCCTCCACCGCTTTCTTGGCCAAGAGGCCTGCAGCCAGCAGCACGCTGGGGTTGCTGGTGTTGGTGCAACTGGTGATGGCGGCAATCAGCACGTCGCCATTGCCCACTGTGGGGTCAGCCCCCTTGGCGGGCAGCGTGGCTGCGCGGGCCTCGCCGTGCGCAGTGGCCAGTGCCGGTTTGTTGGCCTCCATCTCGACCACCGAGCGCGGTGCGCCGGCCGGCGTGGGCTTACCGTCTGGCGTAGCCTCTTCGGCGGCAGCTTCGCCATGGCGGTGGATGTGATGGCGCGTGTGCAGCAGCTCTGCCGGGCGGTTGAAGCCGTTTTGCGCGTTGGGCTTGCTGAACAGCTCAGCGAACTGGCTGCTGACCTGGCCCAGCTCGATGCGGTCTTGCGGGCGCTTGGGACCGGCCAGGCTGGGGGTGACACTGCCGAGGTCGAGTTTGACGACCTGCGAATAGTCCACCTCACCCGCCAGCGGCACGCCGAACAGGCCTTGGGCCTTGAAGTAGGCCTCAAAGGCTTCGATCTCGGCCTTGGTGCGGCCCGTGCCCTGGAAGTAGTCAATCGTTTTTTCATCGACCGGGAAGAAGCCCATGGTGGCGCCGTATTCGGGTGCCATGTTGCCAATGGTGGCCCGGTCGGGCAGCGCCAGGGTGCGCGTGCCTTCGCCAAAGAACTCCACGAACTTGCCCACCACCTTGTGCTGGCGCAGCAGCTCGGTCACGGTGAGCACCAGGTCGGTGGCCGTCACGCCTTCGCGCAGCTGGCCGGTCATCTCAAAGCCCACCACATCGGGCGTGAGGAAGTACACCGGCTGGCCCAGCATGGCGGCCTCGGCCTCGATGCCGCCCACGCCCCAGCCCACCACGCCAATGCCGTTGATCATGGTGGTGTGGCTGTCGGTGCCAACCAGGGTGTCGGGGTAGTAGACGCCATCCTTGCGCTTGTGCACGCCGCGCGCCAGGTATTCGAGGTTGACCTGGTGCACGATGCCAAAGCCCGGGGGCACCACGCCAAAGGTGTCAAAGGCCTGCATGCCCCACTTCATGAACTCGTAGCGCTCGCGGTTGCGCTGGAATTCGAGCTTCATGTTCAGGTCGAGCGAATTCTTCTTGCCATAGTGGTCGACCATGATCGAGTGGTCCACCACCAAATCCACGGGCACCAGCGGCTCGATCTTCTTGGGGTTCTTGCCCAGGCGCGCGGCCACGCTGCGCATGGCGGCCAGGTCGGCCAGCAGCGGCACGCCGGTAAAGTCTTGCAGCACCACGCGCGAGACCACGAACGGGATCTCGTCCTTGCGCTCGGCCTGGGGCGCCCAATGGGCCAACTCCTTGACATGCTCGGCCGTGACCTTGCGGCCATCGCAGTTGCGCAGCACCGATTCGAGCACGATGCGGATCGACACGGGCAGGCGGCGGATCTGCGGGAACTGCTTGGCCAGCGCGGGCAGGGAATAGAACTGCCCCTCTTTGCCAGACGCTGTCTGAAAGCGCTGGAGGGTGTAGGAAAACGCGTGGTGCGCGGGGGCAGACGGCAAGGCTGTGGCTGGCTTGGGCGATGAGGCCATGGCGAACTCCTGTGAAGACAACGGGGGAGAAACCGGTTCAAAGAGCGTGAGCCCTCCCGCCCGGTCATTTGCCGCAAGCACCAGAGCACTGTGGCAAGACCGGGCGTCAGAACCCGTTAACGGTCTTTTCGAGGGCACGAAAGGTCATCCACAGGTTCTGGGGGCGCTACTTCCATTCTGGCACCCTCGGGCCAGGATGCAATCGTGGGGACATCCGGCGGCAGCCGCTATGGCGAGGGGACGCCGCGAGGTAGACCACCAAGGCCACAGGGCCCGGGGCACGATGATTCACACACGGAATGCTGGGGCCATCGTGCGTGGCACGGAAACTCCATTGGCAGGCATAACCAAGACACGTCTACGGATAACCCCAAGCGGGTTAACGACTTAAACCGCGAATGCACCACCTTGCGGCACAAGAGAAGCCCGCAAAGCACCAACCCTTCTCACGCTGAACGCCCATCCCCCGGCAGGAAAAGCGCGCCGCACCTGTATTGCGCAGTTCTCAGGCAGCAATATGCCAACGCCCCAAACTGGCCCATCGCAATGCCACCCAAAGCCCCAACCGCATCTTTAACTTTGATTAGGAAAGGGGGTGATAGTGATGAAGCACACTGCGGGAGCCCCATTGTTTCCAAAACGTCAAAATGACACCAAAGTGTTTGCATGGAAAACTGCCGGGAACGATGCGAGTGTAAAACGCAGTCCACTGTCCCTCCGATGGACCCAAAACCCTGCTGCAATGGCTGGTGACAAAATCCTGGAAACCTGCATGCCAATGGACCAGCCATAAAAAAAGCCCGCTAACGCGGGCTTTTTTTATATTGACCGTGAATGCCGATCATTAAATGATGAATTGCTCACGGTTTTCGTTTTGAATCCACTTGGGCGCCTTGCCACGGCCTGTCCAGGTTTCACCGGTGGCGGGGTTGCGGTACTTGGGAGCGACCTTGGTACCTGCGCTGGCGCTGCGTGCGCGGCCCGTGGGGAATACGTCTTGCGAAGTCAAACCAAATTCAGCCACCAAAGCACGGACCTGGTTCACAGCGTCGCTCAGTTCGCGTCGGCGGGCTTCGCTGATTTGTTGCTCCAGGGCTTCACGTTGCTTCAGCAGTTCTTTGTAAGTGGTCATGGTGCGTAATCAAAAGTAAGTAGGGCAGTTTCGCGATTATAAGAAAAAATAGCGCCCATTGCCCTTGAGTCCGGAAAATTGATGGAGTTCCGCAAGGAATTCAAATAACGCCTTCAAAAAGGCTGTATTTAGGGTGAGCGATTCAGCCCCAGTGCCCGCAGCCCCGTCCAACCCTCCCGGGGCATAGCCACGCCACCTCTTGCATGGAATGGGCCCATTCAGAATCTGGCCACGGTCTGGTCTGCCAATACCGACATCACCCACATCAGAAAATCTGTGTATCTCACCACACCGCCATTTCACCATTGCGGTGCAGGCTGCGCGGTATTGGCAGGAGAGCGCCCTACGAAGCTGACTTGGCGGAAAATCAGCGCGATACCCCTTTTTGGAACGACATGGCTATTTACTGCATCGGCGACATTCAAGGCTGCGACAGCGCATTGGGCAGGCTTTTGGACAGCATTGGTTTTTCACCCAGCCGCGACACCGTTTACCTGTTGGGCGACCTGGTCAACCGCGGCCCCGAATCGGCGGCCGTGCTGCGCCGCTGCGCCGCCCATGGCGACGCGCTGCGCGCGCTGCTCGGAAACCACGACCTGCACCTGCTGGCGGCCGCCCATGGCGCACGCAAGCCCTCCAAGCGCGACACGCTCCACCACGTGCTGGACGCCCCAGACCGGGATGCACTACTGCAGTGGCTGCGCCACCAACCCCTGGCACGCCAGCACGAACATGCGGGCGAAACGCTGCTGATGGTGCACGCAGGCGTATTGCCGCAGTGGACGGCGCAAGACGCACTGGCTTTGGCCGATGAGGTGCATGCTGTATTGAAGGGCCCCGACCTGCCTGATTTTTTGCACCAGATGTACGGCAACCGGCCTGACCGCTGGAGCAGCGCCCTGGAAGGCACCGAGCGGCTGCGGGTGATCGTCAACGCCTTCACGCGCCTGCGCTTTTGCTCGCCAGAGGGGGTGATGGATTTTGAAAGCACCGAAAGCGCAGCCAGTGCCCCGGCAGGCTTGGTGCCATGGTTCGAAGCACCAGGCCGCCGCACAGCAAACACGGTGATGGCCTTTGGCCATTGGTCCACGCTGGGCTGGTTGAACCGCCCTCACCTGCTGGGGCTGGACACAGGCTGCGTCTGGGGCGGCTGCCTTAGCGCTGTGCGGTTCGGCAGCACGCTGGCACAGCGCGAGTTGATCCAGGTGCATTGCGAACAAGCCCAGGCACCGGGCAATTGAGCAAACCGCCAGCGCTGTAGCCAGATCACTCAGACCACAGCGCTGAAACGCTGCCCACGACCTGTCGCATGTCCGCTGCGAATGGCTGAACCGCGCAAAGTGGCCGTGACTACACCGACACCAGCCTGCGCTGCATTGCCGCAGACTGCCAAATGCTGCCATCGCTTCGCGCCATCAGCACTGCCAGGCCCGGGGTTTGCTCAGCCAGAGCCCGGCCGGCCTCGGGGCCCCGCACCATCATGGCAGTGCCCAGGCCGTTGACTTCGGCCACCGAGCGAGCCACCAGGCTCACGCCGTGCACGCCTTGCGTAGGCCAGCCCGTGTGGGGGTCCAGCACATGGTGTTGGCGCTGCCCCGCATGCATGAAGCAGCGCTCGTAGTCGCCTGACGACGCCACCACGGCGGGGCCTTGCAACGCCACAGCCCCTAGCAACTGCGACGGTGCACGCGGGTCGCGCAGCCCCACGCGCCACGGTCGGCCCTGCAACTGGCCTTGCACCAGCACATCACCACCACCGTTGACCATGGCGTTGGCTATGCCATGCGCCTGCAAAACCTGCATGCCCGCTTCCAGAATCGGCAGCTTGGCAATGCCCCCCAAGTCCAGCGCCATGCCGGGCCGCTGCAAAAACGCTGTGCCAGCACGCGCATCCAGCACCAGCGCCCCGGCGTTGACGTACTGCAACTGGCGAGCCACTTCGCGGGCATCGGGCATGCGCTGCTCCCCCGCCCCAAAATGCCAGGCCTTGAGACCACCCACGGTGGCATCAAAAGCGCCTCCGGTCGCGGCAGACACGCGCTGGGCTTCTTGCAGCACGCCCATCACCACCGGCGGCACCGGCACGGCGCGCACGCCCGCAGCATCGCCGATGCGGCGCACTGCACTGTGGGGTTCAAAGCGGCTGAACAAGGACTGCAGCGCCTGCATGCGGGCAAAGGCCTGGTCCACCGCTTGCCGCAGCTCAGCCGTATCCAGGCCTTGCACCACGATATCCACCGCCGTGCCCAGCAGTGTCTGGCGGTCGCGCAGGACAACGCCTGGCACGGCACCTGGCGCGGCCTCCAGCGCAGCGGCACGGCCTGACCAAGCCAAGCCGCCCAGCAGCGGCACCGCCATGACCAAGCGCCGACGCCCTAGGGCAGGCACCGCAGAGGAGAGGGCTTTGTGCCGCATGCAGCCTCCGTCAGATGGATTGATCGGCCATGAAGTCCACAGCGGCCTTGACTTCATCGTCCGTCAGGCTGGCGCCACCGCCACGGGCCGGCATCATGCCCTTGGCGCCGGTAAAGCCTTCGCGGGCGTGCTTGTACAACACGTCTTTGCCCTGGGCAATGCGGGGGCCCCAGTCGGCCTTGTCCCCGGGCTTGGGGGCGCCGGCCACACCGGCGGCGTGGCACATCGCGCAGGTTTTGCCGTACACCGATTTGCCTACTGTGTTTTCTGGCGCAGCGGGGGCTGCAGGCGCAGCTGCCACCGCAGGGGCCGGTGCCGCTGCCGCTGGGGCTTCCGCAGGCTTCTTGTCACCACATCCGACCAGGGTCAACGCCAAAGCCGCCGCCGCACACACCATGGAAATTTTTTTCATCTCAAACATCCTGTCTTTCGTTAAGTCCAAACCGTCAAACATTCAAGGCCAAAGGCAACACAGGCCATACACAGCGCCTTGCCAGCCATCGGCTCCAACAGTGAAAGCAATGTAATTTGGCAGGGCCCTGATGGACAGGGGGGCGCCCCGCCAAAGGATGACCCAGATCAATATGATTCATATTAGGTGAATCTATTATCACCGCCATGTTACTCACCTGCCAACACCGATCACTGCGACTGTGGGTATTGGCCTGTTTCGTCTTCGCACTGCTGGTGGCGGCTGCATCCCCGGCCCTGCACCCCCGGGCGATGGAGCTGGTGTGCTCTGGCACCGGCGCAGCCAAGTGGGTGGTGCAGACCCCCGACGGCATGGCCCCGGCAGACGCCGCCAGCCTGGACTGCCCCCTGTGCCTGCCTGCCGATGCACCGCCGCCCCAGGTGGCCGCAACAGTGCCGCCACCGCCCGCACCGCTGATCTATGCCACCTGGCACCGCCAGCCGCTGGAGCCTCCCCTTTCGCACCATCGCCCGCCAGCGCGGGCTCCCCCTGTTTTTTCCTGAGCCATCCTAAAGAGGTAAACCATGAGCGATAAAAAAGACCTGCAACCCGCCAACGCCGGCCTGGGCCGACGCAGCTTCATCAACACCGCCGCCCTCGTGGGCCTGACCGCAGGTGTGGCCGCCTGCACCGAAAAGCCCAGTGCTGCCACCCCTGCAGCACCGGCATCGGCAGCCCCCGCCGCCAGCCACGCGGCCGGCGGAGCCAACCCCCACCTCAAGCCCGGCGAACTGGACACCTACTACGGTCTGTGGAGCGGCGGCCATACCGGCGACATGCGCGTACTGGGTCTGCCCTCCGGCCGCGAAATCACACGCATCCCCTGCTTCGTGCCTGACGCCCTGGTGGGCTGGGGCATCACCAACGAGTCCAAGGCGGTGATGGGCACCAAGGCCGATGGTCACCTCGAATACACGGTGGCCGACACCCACCACACGCACGCCTCGTACAAGGACGGCAACTACGACGGCCGCTACGCCTGGATCAACGACAAGATCAACAGCCGCGTGGCCCGCATCCGCCTTGATTACTTCGTGTGCGACAAGATCACCAAGCTGCCCAACGTGCAGGGCTTTCACGGCATCTTCCCGGACAAGGCCGACCCGGTGGACCCCGCCATCAACTACACCACGCGCGTGTTCTGCGGCGGTGAGTTCGCCATTCCCATGCCCAACACGGGCACCGAGGACTCCAGCAAATACCGCTCCATGTTCAGCTGCGTGGATGCAGAAACGATGGAAGTGCGCTGGCAAGTGCTGATCGACGGCAACTGCGACCTGGTGGCCACGTCGTACGACGGCAAGCTGGCCGCCACCAACCAGTACAACACGGAGATGGGCGCGAAGTACGAGGACATGATGTCCGCCGAGCGCGACGCCTGCCTGTTCTTCAACGTGGGCCGCATCGAAGCCGCCGTGAAGGCTGGCAAGTTCAAAACCATCGGCACCAGCAAGGTGCCCGTGGTGGACGGCACGCACGAAGCCAACAAGGACCCCAAGACCGCCCTCACGGCCTATGTGTCGGTGCCCAAGAACCCGCACGGCGTGAACGCCAGCCCCGATGGCAAGTACTTCATCTGCGCCGGCAAGCTCTCGCCCACCGGCACCGTGATCGAGCTGGCCAAGGTGCTGGACTACTTTGACGGCAAGCTTGAAAAGCTGGACTCCGCCATCGTGGCCGAAGTGGAACTGGGCCTGGGCCCGCTGCACACCGCGTTTGACGGCCGTGGCAATGCCTACACCACCTTGTTCCTGGACAGCCAGGTCGTGAAGTGGAACGTGGAGGCTGCCATCAAGTTCCACGCAGGCGACAAGACCGCCAAGTACGTGGTGGACCGCCTCGATGTGCAGTACCAGCCCGGCCACTTGAACGCCTCGCAGTCCGAAACCCGGGCCGCCGATGGCAAGATCCTGGCGGTGGGTTGCAAGTTCTCCAAGGACCGCTTCCTGCCCGTGGGCCCGCTGCACCCCGAGAACGAACAGCTCATCGACATCTCGGGCGAAAAGATGGTGCTGCTGGCCGACCACCCTGTGCGTGGCGAGCCCCATGACTTCATCATCTTCAAGCGCGACCTGGTGCGCCCCAAGCAGGTCTACACGCTCGACGAGTTCCCGCTGGCCGTGAAGGACCCCAAGGAGTCCGGCGTGTTCCGCAATGGCAAGAAGGTCACCGTGAAGATGACCTCGCAAGCCCCGGCGTTCAGCCTGCGCGAGTTCAAGCTCAAGAAGGGTGACGAGGTCACGCTGATCCTGACCAACCTGGACAAGATCGAAGACCTGACCCACGGCTTTGCGATCCCGAACTACAACGTGAACTTCATCGTGAACCCGCTGGAGACCAAGTCGGTGAGCTTCGTGGCCGACAAGCCCGGTGTGTTCTGGTGCTATTGCACGCACTTCTGCCATGCGCTGCATCTGGAGATGCGCACGCGGATGATCGTGGAGGGGTGATTCGGAGCATCCCCCTGAGGCGCTGCGCGCCTTCCCCCTTCTCTCGAATCGCTGCGCGATTCGGGAAGGGGGACGCCACCAGCGCGGCGGGGCGGCCCTTGCGCGGTGGCCCTCGCCTGGAGCGCGCCAGTTGCGCAGGCCGCGCTTCTTGTAGAGCTGGAGTGTTTTGACCTCCCCCAGCCCGTTCAGGCTGAGCTTGTCGAAGCCCTGCATAACTCTCAGCAATGGCACGTCCGCAAAGCGGAGCCGTTAGATATTTGAATGAAATTGGCCGCTAGCTCTTGATAAATAAGCGCTAGCAGCTATCAAAAAGATAGTCCCATGATGTCCCTCCGTCGGCAGTTCGCCACGCTTCTTCTGGTCTTGTTGGCAGCACTTTGGCTGGCGCCGCGCGCGCATGCTGCGGCAGGCGCCTACGAGGCCGAACTGCCTGCGGAACTCTCTACCGCGCGCGACATGTGCGCGCTGGTGCCGTGCAAGGACGTGTTTCCCGGCGCCAGCCATTTCTCTGAACGCAAGGGCCAGCCGCCCTACGTGGAGGCGTACGACAACGACAGCGCGCAAAAGAAGCTGCTGGGCTACGTGATGCTCTCCACCGACATCACGGACACCCCTGCCTACTCGGGCAAGCCCGTGGTCACGCTGATTGGCATGGACACGCAGGGCCGCTTTGTGGGCGTGAAGGTGCTCAAGCATTCCGAGCCCATCCTGCTGCTGGGCATTCCCGAATCCGCGCTGCTCAAGTTCAACGCCCAGTACCTGGGCAAGTCGGTGGCCGACAAGATCGAGGTGGGCCAGTCGCGCCCCGATGAGAACGTGCTGGGCCTCGACGCCATCTCGGGCGCCACCGTCACCGTGATCGCGCAGAACCAGGTCATGATGGCCTCGGGCTCGGCCGTGGCGCGGCAGGTGGGCATCCTCTCGCCCACGGTGCGCGAGCCCGCTCGATATGCCGAAACCGGCAAGCGCATGACCTGGGCCGAGTTGGTGCAGCAGGGCACCGTGCAGCGCCTGCGGGTGCTGCCCGAACAGGTGGGCCTGGACAAGGGCCCCGACCCGTTCATCGAGCTGTGGTTTGGCGACCTGAACCACCCCGACATTGGCAAGAGCGTGCTGGGCGAGAACGGCTGGAACAACCTGCGCCTGCAGCTCAAGGAGGGCGAACACGCATTCTTCATCGTCCGCACCGGCGGCAAGGAATCGTTCAAGGGATCGGGCTTCGTGCGCGGCGGCATCTACGACCGCGTGCAGGTGCGCCAGGGCGCAGATTCGTTCACCTTCCGCGACCTGGACGCGCTCAACCTGTACGGCATCGAGGCCGCAGGCGCACCCAGCTACAACGAGTCGGTCATCTTCATCATCCGCTCTGCCGCGTTCTCGGCCGCCTATCCATGGAAGCTGAGCTTTCTGGGCAACCGCGTGGACCGGGCCACGGGCACACGCAGCTTCACCAGCTTCGACACGCCCTACTGGCTGCCCGCCGCCACGCTGCAAGGCGGGCGCCCCACCATCGAGGAGCCCGACGCCCCCTGGGTGCGCGTGTGGAAGTCGCGTGCGCTGGAGATTGCACTGTTTGCCGTGCTGCTGGTCGCCGTGAGCGTGGTGTACGCCCTGCGCGAAAAGCTCACCCGCCTGTCCACCCACAAGAACAAGTGGCCCGTCAACGCCTTCAAGTACAGCTTCTGGGCCCTCAGCATTGGCTGGATCGGCTTTGGCGCCATGGCGCAGCCCTCCATCACGCAGGTGCTGACCTGGTTCCATTCGCTGCTGTTCCAGTGGACCTGGTCGCTGTTCCTGTCCGACCCGTTCATCTTCCTGTTCTGGATCTTCATCATCGTCACCGTCTTCCTGTTCGGGCGCGGGTTGTTCTGCGGCTGGATGTGCCCGTTTGGATCGCTGCAGGAGGGCATCTACAAGATCGCGCGCGCGGTGGGCCTCAAGCGCTTTCAGACCCAGCTGCCGCAAAAGTGGCACGACCGGCTCAAGTGGATCAAGTACGCGGTGTTCTTCGGGTTGCTGGTGGTGTCGATGTTCTCGATGGGACTGGCTGAGAAGCTAGCCGAGGTGGAGCCGTTCAAGACCACCTTCCTCGTCGGTGTGTTGAACCGCGCCTGGCCCTACAGCCTGTTTGTGGCGGCCATCCTGGGCGTGTCGATCTTCATCGAGCGGCCCTATTGCAAATACATCTGCCCACTGGGCGCGTCGCTGGCCATGCCCAGCACGTTCCGCTGGTTTGGCCTCAAGCGCAAGCAGGACTGCAACAGCTGCAAGGCATGCGCCGTGGGCTGCGGTGCACAGGCGATTGACGCCGATGGCCGCATCGACCACCGCGAATGCCTGCATTGCCTCGATTGCATGGTGCTCTACACCGACACCAAGGGCTGCCCGCCCCTGGCCAAGGAACGCAAGCGCCGCGAAAAGGATGGCCTGGAGATCACGCCCATCGGCAAGAACGGCTACTTCATCCCGATCCACCCCGCCACGGTGCAGGACCAGATTTCGGCCAAGGCCGCCCAGGGGCCGGACCCACGCATGCCCACCACGCCAGCACTGCCCACCCACAAGGCCGACGCCAAAGGCCTGCGCTGGGTCGTACTGGAACTGGTAGACCACCTGTGGCCCTGGAGCCGCGAAGGCTGGGCCTCAGGCCGTGGCCTGCAGATCGCGGGCTTTTCACTGGCCATCGCCGCCAGCGTGGCCTGGGTGATGACCGCCATGGGCACGTTGTCGTCGGGCGCCATCATCGGCTGGTGGTTTGGCTGGAGCGTGTACGAGGTGCTGATCCGACTGTCGGGCAAGCGCTATGTGAAGGACGGCCCGTGGTGGCAGGGCCAGTACCGCCGGGCGGGCGTGATGGACATGCTGAGCTACGTGGGCTTCAAGAACCTGCTGATCGGCGCAGCACTCTTCCTGGCCATCAAGGCCGTGGTGGGACTGGCGTGATGAAGCCCCCCCTTGCTGCCACCGCATTCACCGCATTCGTGGCGCTGGCTGCGTGCCTGCTGGCCCTGCCCGCCCACGCTGCCACCGTGCAGGTGCGCCCCGGGCAGGACCTGCAGGCCGCCATCCAGGCCGCCAAACCGGGCGACACGGTGGAGGTGCTGCGTGGCGCCTACCGTGTGAACCTGCGCATCGACAAAGCCCTGACGCTGCGCGGCATCGACCGCCCCACCCTCAGCGGCGGGCAGCAGGGCGACACCATCCGCGTCACCGCGCCCGACGTGGTGATCGAGGGCCTGATCGTGCGCGACTCGGGAACCAGCCTCAAAGACCAGAACGCGGGCATCTACATCTACCCTGGCGCGCACCGCGCCGTGGTCCGCCACAACGACCTCACCTACAACCTGTTCGGCCTGTGGATCGAGAAGGCCAACGACGTGCAGGTGCTGCACAACACCATCACCGGCCTGCGCGATGTGGGCTCGTCCCAGCGCGGCAACGGGGTGCAGCTGTACAACACCACGGGCGCACGCATCGAGGGCAACCAGATCAGCTTTGTGCGCGACGCGCTGTATGTGGACGTTTCGCACCACGCGGTCTTTCGCGGTAACAAGCTGCACCACAGCCGCTACGGCACACACTACATGAACTCCTACTACAACCTGTGGGAGGACAACGACACCTACTACAACCGGGGCGGCCTGGCGCTGATGGAAGTGCGCGACCAGGTGGTGCGCAACAACCGCGCCTGGGGCAACACCGACCACGGCATCATGCTGCGCACCATGCAGGACTCGGTGATCGAGAACAACGTGGTGGCCGAGAACAACCGGGGCTTTTTCATCTACGACGTGGAGTACGTCACCCTGCGCGGCAACCTGGTGGCGCGCAACACGGTGGGCGTGCACCTGTCGGCCGGCTCCACCCGCAACAAGGTGGACAACAACGACTTCGTCGGCAACCGCGAACAGGTGCGCTATGTGGGCGCCCGCGACGAGCGCTGGGGCACCGGCGGCGGCAACCACTGGAGCAACTACCTGGGCTGGGACCGCGACGGCAACGGCGTGGGCGATGTGCCCTACGAAGCCAACGACATGGTGGACCGCCTGACCTGGCGCCACCCCACCATCAAGCTGCTGCTGGCCAGCCCCGCCGTGCAGGCACTGCGCCTGGTGGGCCAGCAATTTCCGGTGCTGCGCGTGCCCACGGTGGTCGACCCCGCGCCCCGCATGCAACCGAACCAACCCCAACGGAATTTTCAACGTGACACGCAACCCTCCCCCCATTGACCTGAGCGAGCCCCCCGCCATCGAGGTGCGGGGCGCGCACAAGCACTACGGCGCACTGCACGCCGTGGACGGCATCGACCTGCGCATCGCGCGCGGCGAGATCTTTGGCCTCATCGGCCACAACGGCGCGGGCAAGAGCACGCTGTTCAAGATGATTCTGGGCCTGGTGCCCGCCACCTCGGGCGAGATCCGGGTGGGCGGCGCCACTGTGCAGGGCCGCGACTTTCGTGCCGCCCGCCGCCACCTGGGCTACCTGCCCGAGAACGTGGTGCTCTACGACAACCTGAACGGGCTGGAGACACTGCGTTTCTTCGCCCGCCTCAAGGGTGCGCCCCTCACGCAATGCCCCGCGCTGCTGGAACGCGTGGGCCTGGCCCACACGGGCAACCGCGCAGTGCGCGAATACTCCAAGGGCATGCGCCAGCGCCTGGGGTTTGCACAGGCCCTGCTGGGCGAGCCCCAGGTTCTGCTGCTCGACGAGCCCACCAACGGCCTGGACCCGCAGGCCATCCGCGACTTCTACGCCACGCTGCGCGAGCTGCAGGCGGGTGGCGTGACCATCGTCATCACTTCGCACATCCTGGCCGAACTGCAGGAGCGCGTGGACCGCCTGGCCATCCTGGCCTCCGGCAAGCTGCAGGCCCTGGGCAGCGTGCAGGCACTGCGCGAGCAGGCGCACATGCCGTTGACCATCCGCCTCACGCTGGCCGCAGCCGACCGGCCTGCCGCGCTGGGGCTGCTCTCTGCCATGCCCGGCGTCACCGGGACGGAAACGCCGGAAGGCCTGCATGTGGACTGCCCGCGCGGCAGCAAGATGGCCGTGCTGGGTGCGCTGGCACCGCTGGGCACGGCGCTGCAGGACCTGCAGATCCAGGAACCCTCGCTTGAGGATGTGTACTTCGACCTGCGCAAGGGCTAGCCATGGAATTCCAACAAATCTTCACCATCGCGGGCAAGGAGTTCCGCGACCGCATGCGCAACCGCTGGGTGCTGGCCGTGGCGCTGGTGTTTACCGTGTTCTCGCTGGCCATCGCCTACTTTGGCGGCGCGCAGCAGGGCACAGTGGGTTTTCGCTCCATCGAGTTCACCATCGCCAGCCTGGTCAGCCTGGTCATCTACCTGATCCCGCTGATCGCGCTGCTGCTGGGCTTTGACGCCATCGTGGGCGAGCGCGAGCGCGGCTCGCTCGATCTGCTGCTGTCACTACCCATCACGCGGCTGGAGCTGCTGCTGGGCAAGTACCTGGGGCTGGCGGCCGCGCTCACGCTTTCGACCCTGGCGGGGTTTGGCCTGGTGGCGGTGCTGCTGTATCGGCAGTTCAGCTGGGCAGGGCTATTCCACTATGGCGGCTTCATGGCCAGCTCGGTGCTGCTGGGGCTGGCCTTTTTGAGCCTGGCCGTGCTGCTGTCGGTGCTCACGCACGAGCGCACACGCGCCTCGGGGCTGGCGATTGCCGCCTGGTTCTTTTTTGTGCTGGTGTTTGACCTGCTGCTGCTGGGAGCCCTGGTGGCCACGGGCGGCAGCGTGGGCGGCGAGGCCATGGCATACCTGCTGCTGCTCAACCCGGCCGACGTGTTCCGCATCCTCAACGTGTTCTCGCTGGACGACGTGCGCACCCTGTACGGCCTGACCAGCATCGTGCCCCCAGCCCTGGCCAAGCCATGGCTGATGGGTGCGGTGATGGCGGGCTGGATTGTGGTGCCGCTGGGCCTGGCGGGCTGGAGATTCAAGCCATGACGAAAAAATCCCACAACCAATACCAATGCGCGTGCGCCACACGGCGCCAACTGCTGGGCTGGGCGGCCCTCACATCGCTGGGCACGCTCACCGGCCTTGCAGTCCTGACCGGCTGCAGCCAGGCAGACAACAGCGCCCAGTCCCTGAAACCCGTGGAGATCGACCGCACCACCAGTTGTGAACTCGACGGCATGCTGCTGGCCGACTACCCCGGCCCCAAGGCGCAGGTGCGCTTTGCGGGGCAGGACAAGCCCTCGTTCTTCTGCGACACCGTAGAGCTGTTCAGCACCTTGCTGGCCGGCGAACAAGTGCGTGCCGTGCAGGCCGTGTACGTGCAGGACATGGGCAAAGCCGACTGGAATGCACCACAGGGCCACTGGATCGACGGCAAGACCGCCCTCTACGTGGTGGGTGGCAAACGCCACGGCTCCATGGGCCCCACCATCGGCAGCTTTGCGCAAGAGGCCGACGCGCAGAAATTCGCCGCCGAATACGGTGGCAAGGTGCTGCGTTTTGCCGAGATCAAGCCCGCCATGGTGGACCTGAGCGGCGGGGCGCAACAAGACACACGGATGTGAGGCCGCCATGCGCCTGCTGCCCCATCCTCCACTTGCCCACCCCACCCGCCCCGTCCATGGCGGCGCACGCAAGCCCACCCGGCGCGCCGCGCTGGCCGCCTTGCTGCTGGGCACGGCCGGTGTAGCGGTATGGCAATGGCAGGCGCGGGCAACACAAGGCAGCATCCCTTCGGCCAACCTGTCCGGTGTGGGGGACGACGTGTGCATCGTGGCCCCGCCCACGCCGTACAACCCGGCATCCGGCCAGGCTCTGGCCGCTGCACGCGAGGTGCCCGCCGACGCCCGCTGCCCCGTGTGCGGCATGTACCCGGCGCGCGCGCGTGCCTGGGCGGCGCAGGTCATTTTTGCGGACGGGGATGCCTACTTTTTCGACTCGCCACTGAGCCTGATGCAGTACCTGGGCAATGTGGCCCACTACACGCGGGGCCGCACCCTTGAGGCCATCGTGGCCCGCTACGTGACCGATACGGGCACAGGGGCCTGGGTGGACGCACCACAGGCGGTGTATGTGGCGGGCTCGTCGGCCCTGGGGCCCATGCGGGCGGGCAACCTGCCAGCGTTTGCCGACACAGCGGCGGCGCAGCGGTTTGCGCAGCAGCGCGGGGGGCGGGTGCTCGGTTTTGCGGCGGTGGACGCTGCACTGCTTCAGTCGCTGGCACCCCAGCGCGGCAGTGCAGAAACCCACGCGCACTGAAACGGCCTTTGGCGCCTTTGAGATGGCCGCTGAAACAGCTATTATTTTTATAGCTGCCAGCGCTTATCAATCAGGCGCCAGAAGCCTAAAAGATCTAAAAACCTACAGACCTGGGTAGATCCTGTCCACTCAGGATTGGCTGGAAGGCTCAGGGACAGGGGCCGAAGCCTTGAACAATGCCGCCACCTTGCGCTTGGGCTTGATGTTGGCCGAGACGCCACTGCGCACAGGCGCCTTGGCTGCTGCCTCCCAGGCGGGGGCGGCATCGGTGGTGCTGGGCTCGTACGGCTTGGCAAAGAACGGATCGCGCGACACAGCCGCTGGGCGAAAGCCACGGTGTTCGCGGTGTTCACGCCCTTCGCGGGGCTCGCGAGATTCTCGGGGTTCGCGGCGGTGGGCAGCACCGGCATCGCGCGGATCGCTGGAGTCAGCACCATCGCGCCAGGCACGGCGGCCGTCATTGATGCGTTCCTTGGGCCGGTCTTCGTCGTACTCCAGCGCTTCCAGGTCGATCTTCTTCTTGATCAGCTTCTCGATGTCGCCCACCAGGCGCGCATCGCTGCCCGACACCAGCGTGACCGCCAGCCCCGAGGCCCCCGCGCGGCCTGTGCGGCCAATGCGGTGCACGTAGTCTTCTGCGTTGAAGGGCACGTCGAAGTTGAACACGGCGGGCACATCCTTGATGTCCAGCCCGCGTGCGGCCACGTCGGTACACACCAACAAATCCACTTCGCCCTTCTTGAAGGCCTCCAGCGCCTTCAGGCGCTCGTCCTGGCTCTTGTCACCGTGCAGTGCAGCGGTCTTCAAGCCTTCGCGCTCCAGGCTGCGGGCCAAGCGGCCGCAACCGAGCTTGCTGTTCACAAAAATGAAGGCTTGCTTGATGCCCCGGGTCTTGAGCACTTGGTGGATGGCACGGCGCTTGTCATCGTCGCCCGCACTGTAAAAGCGCTGCTCTACGGTGGAGGCCGTTTCGTTCGGGCGGGCCACCTCGATGGTGATGGGGTTTTGCAGGTAGCTGCTGGCCAGGCGCTTGATCTCGGGCGAGAACGTAGCGCTGAACAAGAGCGTGGTGCGCTGCTTGGGCAGGTACGACAGGATGCGCTGCAGGTCGGGCAGAAAGCCGATGTCCAGCATGCGGTCTGCCTCGTCCAGCACCACGTACTCGACTTGGTTGAGCACCGCGTTTTTGGCTTCGATGTGGTCCAGCAGACGGCCCGGCGTGGCCACCAGCACTTCCACGCCTTTTTTCAGCTCGATGGTCTGGGGCTTCATGTCCATGCCGCCAAACACCACCGTGCTGCGCAGCTTGGTGTGTTTGGCGTACAGCGCAATCTGCTGGGCCACCTGGTCGGCCAGCTCACGCGTGGGCAGCAGCACCAAGGCGCGCACGGGGTGGCGGGCAGGGGATGTCGAGCTGTTTTCGTGCTGGAGCAGGCGCTGCAGCAACGGCAGCGAGAAGGCTGCGGTCTTGCCAGTGCCAGTCTGGGCGGCCCCCATCACGTCTTGCCCGGTCAGCACGACCGGAATGGCCTGCGCCTGGATGGGCGTCATGGACTCGTAGCCCATTTCGGCCACGGCGCGCGCCAGCGGCTCGGCCAGCGATAAATTGGAAAAAGAACTTGTCATTTAGCCCGCTATTGTCGCACCGTGGGCTGACAAAGGCATTTTTTTCGCAATTCGAACCGCCACGCCACCCCCTGCCCCCCGAGAAAACCCGAGCTCGCTATCAAATCAATAGCTACCAGCGCTTATTTCAATGGGCCTGCCCAGCATTTCCATCAAAAACACGAAACCACTGCTTTCCACACGCCACAGCCCCGACCCCACCCTGCCCGTGGGCTTGCTCACAGGCTGCGGGCAGAAAACGTGTCGCACGACTGCACGCTGCCTTGCTTGAGCCCCGTGTGAAACCAGCGCTGGCGCTGGGCGCTGGTGCCGTGGGTGAAGCTGTCGGGCACCACCGCCCCGCCGCCAGCACGCTGCAGGGCATCGTCGCCAATGCGGGCGGCAGCGTTCATGGCCTCCTCCACATCACCCTGCTCCAGAATCTGCCGCGCATTCTGCGCATGGTGCGCCCACACCCCGGCAAAGCAATCGGCCTGCAGCTCCAGCCGCACCGACAGGGCGTTGTATTCCTTCTGGCTCACACGGCCGCGCATCTGATCGACCTTGGCACTGATGCCCAGCAAGTTCTGGACGTGGTGGCCCACCTCGTGGGCCACCACATAGGCCTGCGCAAAGTCGCCCGGCGCACCCAGGCGGTTCTTCAGGGTTTCGTAAAAACCCAGGTCGATGTAGACCTTGCGGTCGGCCGGGCAGTAAAACGGACCCATGGCCGCCTGACCGGTGCCGCAGGCCGTGGGCGTGCTCCCACGGAACAAGACCAGGCGCGGCTCCTGGTAGCGCCCCCCTCCCTGGCTAAAAACCGTCTTCCACACGTCCTCGGTATCGGCCAGCACGGTGGATACAAACCGCGCCATCTTGTCGTCGGCCGGAGGCCGGTGGGCAGGGGCCTGCTGCACATGGGCCGGGGGCGCACCGCCGCTGAGCAGCCCCAGGATGGTGAGCGGATTGACGCCCAAAATCCAGCCGCCCAGCAGCGCGATCACGATGGTGCCGATGCCAATGCTGCGCCCCCCAAAGATCGGGCTGCTACCGCCCCCGCCCTCCTCCCGGCGGTCTTCCACATTGTCGGATTCCCGGTTGCCTTCCCATTTCACGATATCGCTCCTGCATCCCGCCACACAGCGGGGTTTGTGGCCTATCTTAGAGCGGTTAGCACAACCCAGCGAAGCGGCCCTGGCCAGGCGTTCCGTCGCAGGCAATACGAGCGGTACGACAAGACGGGACAACGACGCCAGGGGGGTTGTGTTAGCCGCTCTCAGCACCTGTTTGCGGGGCACCGCCTCAGCGCAAGGCATCAAGCGGGCCGAGGCATGCACTTCGGCCTGCGAAGGGATGGGTCTATTTTGGACCCTGACCCCAACCCTGTGTAAAGTGCCACCATGCAGCCAACCCGGCCCTGAAGCCGGGCTCTGATTTGAGCACTGCGCCGCTTTTGCGGGCGCACCCACCTTCTACGAATCCACCAACCGACCATGACCGAGTCTTCCACCCCAGGGCACAGCCTGCGCACCCAGATCGCTTTGGTGTTTGGCACCCTGGTCGTGGCCTTGTCGGTGCTGCTGTCGGTGGGGTTTGGCGAAGTGCTGAAGCAACGCATCCAGCGCGATGCAGGGGCATCGCTGCAAGGCGTGGCCGACAACACTGCCGCATTGCTGGCCAATGGGTTGTTTGACCGTGTGCGCGAGGTGCAGGTGCTTGCGTCGTCTGAAGTGCTCTGGCGCAACGGGCTGGAGGCCCCCGAGGTCATCCACATGCTGGCACGCCAGCAGGCCATCCACCCCCAAAGCCTGTGGCTGGGCGTGGCAGACGCCCAGGGCATTGTGCGGGCCGCATCGGGCAACATGCTGGTGGGCCAGAACGTGAGTGAGCGGCCCTGGTTCCAGGCGGGGATTCAAAACGCCCATGTGGGCGATGTGCACCCCGCCAAGCTGCTGGAAAGCCTGCTGCCCCCCAGCCGCAATGGCGATCCCTACCGCTTCGTGGACTTCTCGGCCCCCGTCCGCATCGGCCCCACCACGGTGGGTGTGCTGGGCGTGCACGGGTATTGGGAGTGGATCAACGAAATGATCCAGACGCTGATGCCTGCGGCCGCCCATGCGCAGCAGCTGGAGGTGTTCATTTTTGACAAGGCTGGCCAGCTCATTCACGCCCCGGCAGAGCAGCAAGCCTTGCTGCAAAAGCTGGGCCAGACCTTGCCCGACCCCTCCTTTGCCAGAGTGCCTGCAGATGCCCAGAACCCCGGCACGCCCCCGGTGCTGCGGTGGGTGGACGACAAAAAATACCTCACCGCCCACACCCGCATGCATGCCCGCAATGCCGAAAGCGACCTGGGCTGGCACATCGTGGCGCGCATGCCGGTCGACATCGCTTTTGCGGAGGCGGAGCAAGCGGTGCAGCGCGCGCTGCTGGGGGGCTTGGTTGCCGCCCTGATCGCCGCCTTTTTGGCCTGGCTGGCCGCACGCCGCCTGAGCGAAGACCTGGACGCACTGGCCCGCGCCGCGCGGGACCTGGAAGCGGGCAAGCCGGGGGCAGAAATCCCGGCCACACAAAGCAGCCGCGAGGTGCGGCGCCTGTCGTGGGCCCTGCGCCGCATGACTCACCGGCTGCTGGCCGCCAACGAGGCCATGGAAGCCCAGGTGCAACTGCGCACCCAGCAACTGGAAGACGCCAACCGCGAGCTGGGCCTGCAAGCCCGCAGCGACCCACTGACGGGCCTGCTCAACCGCCGGGGCTTTGATGCGCAGATGAACTACGCCTTGGCGCTGGCGCGCCGCAGTGGCCGCCCCTTGTCGTTCATCACGGTGGATGTGGACCATTTCAAGCGCATCAACGACACGCACGGCCACGACGTGGGCGATGAGGTACTGCAGCGCCTGGCCCACACGCTGGCCCAGCGCCTGCGGGATTCGGACGTGGTCGCCCGGCTGGGAGGGGAAGAATTTGCAGCGCTGCTGCCCGACACCGATCTGGACGGCGCCCGGGCCATTGCCCAGACGCTGGTGGATGCGCAGGCAGCCCTCACCGACCCGGTGGTAGGCCGCATCACCGTGAGTGCGGGCGTATCGACCCTGTGCGGGGCCGATGACACGGCGCAGCGCCTGATGCGCCGGGGCGACGAAGCCCTGTACGAAGCCAAAGGCCAGGGCCGCAACCGCGTGGTGGTTCAGGGGTAGCCCGAGCCGCCTGCCCCGCTGGAGGCCGGGCTTGGCAGAGACTCAGAACCGGCCTCAGGCCTTGGGCAGTGTCACGCCCACCTGGCCTTGGTACTTGCCGCCACGGTCCTTGTAGCTGACCTCGCAGACGTCGTCCTTGTCACTCTCAAAGAACAGCACCTGGGCGCACCCCTCGCCCGCATAAATGCGCGCTGGCAGGGGTGTGGTGTTGGAGAACTCCAGCGTCACGTAGCCTTCCCACTCCGGCTCAAACGGTGTGACGTTGACGATGATGCCGCAGCGCGCATAGGTGCTCTTGCCCAGGCAGATGGTGAGCACGTTGCGCGGGATGCGGAAGTACTCGACCGTGCGGGCCAGCGCGAAGCTGTTGGGCGGGATGATGCAGCTGTCGCCGTGGAAGTCGACAAAGCTCTTTTCGTCGAAGTTCTTGGGGTCCACCACCGTGCTGTGGATGTTGGTGAAGACCTTGAATTCTGGCGCGCAGCGGATGTCGTACCCATAGCTGCTGGTGCCGTAGCTGATGATTTTGTTGCCATCGCGTTCACGGATCTGGCCGGGCTCGAAGGGCTCGATCATGCCGTGCTGTTCGGCCATGCGGCGGATCCACTTGTCGCTCTTGATACTCATCGGTTGACTCCTGCGCTGCAGCACCCGCCCGGCTGCAGATGGGCGCAACGGGCGAAATGCTATTAAATATGTAGCTGGTAGCGCTTTTACATCAAGCGCTAGGGGCGTATTTTGCTTGAGAAATCACGGTTTGCTCGATGACCCGGTCGTCGCCCAGTACGATCAGCGCAAACAATAGCTCATCCAGGCTCTGTGCCTGCTGCGTCTTGCGCGCCAGCAGCGGCGTGGCCTGGGGGTTGAGCACCAGAAAGTCTGCCTCGCAGCCGGGCTGCAGGTTGCCCACCACCCCGGCCAGCCCCATAGCCTGCGCCGCGCCAGCGGTGTGCTGCCACCACAGCTGGGCTGGGCTCAAGCTCAAGCCGGTTTTGGTCTGCCCTTCGCGCGCCACGTAGTAGGCCGCCAGCATGGTGTGAAACGGGCTGAAGCTGGTGCCCCCGCCCACATCGCTGGCCAGCCCGTAGCGAAACCCGGCGCGGTCAGCGCCCGCGTAGTCAAAGAAGCCGCTGCCCAGAAACAGATTGCTGGTGGGGCTGATGGCCGCCGCCGTCTTGCGCTCGCGCATCAGGGCGCGGTCGGCATCGTCGAAGTGGATGCAGTGGGCGTACACGGCCCGCTCGCGCATCAGGCCAAAGTCGTCGTACACCGCCAGGTAGCTGCGCGAACGCGGGAACAGCTCACGCGCCCAGCGGATTTCATCCAGGTTCTCGGCCACATGCGACTGGATCCACACGTCGCCGTAGCGGGCCGCCAGTTCGCCCGCGCCGCGCAGTTGCTCGGGCGTGCTGGTGGGGGCAAAGCGCGGGGTGATGGCATAGCCCAGCCGGTCCACACCATGCCAGCGCTGGATCAGGGCTTCGGTGTCGAGCAGGCTTTGCTCAGTCTGGTCACGCACGCCGTCGGGCGAATGGCGGTCTTGCAGCACCTTGCCCGTGACGAGCCGCAGGCAGCGGCGCTGGGCCTCACCAAAGAGAGCGTTAACCGAGGCTGGGTGCGATGTGGCAAACGCCAGGGCCGTGGTCACGCCGTTGCGCAGCAGCTCGTCAACAAAGAACGCTGCCACATCGTCGGCATACTCCGGCGCGCAAAAACGCGATTCGTGGGGAAAGGTGTAGTTCTCCAGCCAGGGCAGCAGGCCATCGGCAGGCGAGCCAATCACGTCGGTCTGCGGAAAGTGCACATGCAAATCCACAAAACCCGGCGCCAAAATGCGGCCCGGCCAGTGCGTGACGGCGCCCTGCCCCGCCCACTGCGCGGCCAGCGCCTGCCAAGGGCCTGCGGCCACCACACGCTGGCGGCCCTGGGCATCGGGGGCCACGGCCAGCAGGCCGTCTTCGTCGTACAGGGCTTGGCCATCCTCGGCAAAGCGCAACAGGGCAGATCGAAATACTTGCATGGCTGGAGCTTAATAGGCCTGCGCACTGGGCCTATACCCGTGCGCGGATAGTCAATAGAAGCAGATGGGTCAGCGCGGCAGCGAGCCTTTGACGCCCTCGACCAGAAAGTTCATTTGCAGAATCTGGGCATCGCTCAACGTCTGCCCGGGCGCAATCACCTCACGGCCTTCGGTGTCGCGCACCGCCACCTTGCCTGCACGGAAGGGATGCAGCTTGCCAGCGCCCACGGCCTTCTGCGCGGCCAGCACTTCTTGCTGCACGGCCAGCGGCACCTTGGAGCCAAAGTCGCCCACGCGGATCATGCCCTCACGCACGCCACCCCACAGGTTGCCAGGCTTCCACTGGCCGTTTTGCAAGGCGCGCACCCGCTCGGTGTAGTACGCGCCCCACTGGTGCGTGACGGCAATGATCTGTGCGTCGGGCCCGGTCTTGCGCATGTCGGAGTGGTAGGCCACGGCCATCTTGCCGCGCTCTTGCGCGGCTGCCATCACGGCGGTAGAGCCCGTGTGGAAGGCGATCACGTCCACGTCCTGGTTGAACAACGCCATGGCGGCATCGCGCTCCTTGGGCGGGTCAAACCACACGTTGAGCCACACGACCTTCACGCTGGCCTGGGGGTTGACCGAACGCATGCCCAGCGTGAAGGCGTTGATGCCCTGCAGCACTTCGGGGATGGGGAAGCCCGCCACATAGCCCGCCACACCGGTCTTGCTCATGCGACCCGCCGCCATGCCGGCCAGGTAGCGGCCTTCGTAGTAGCGCGCATTGGCCGTGGCCACATTGGGTGCCTGCTTGTAGCCGGTGATGGACTCGAACTTCACATGGGGAAAGTCCTGCGCCACCTTGAGCGTGGGCTCCATGTAGCCAAAGCTGGGGGTGAAGATGATCTGGTGCCCGGTGGCGGCCAGGTCGCGAATCACGCGCTCGGCATCGGCCCCCTCGGCCACGTTCTCCACAAACGTGGTTTTTACCTGGCTGCCCAGAGCCGCCTCGACGGCCTTGCGGCCCTCTTCGTGCTGGCGCGTCCAGCCGGCTTCGGTGATGGGCGAGACGTAGACAAATCCAGCCTTGATGGGCTCGGACTTGGCGGGCGCTGCCACCGTGGCCGTCTGTGCAAAGGTGGGGGAAAGGGTTGCG
This sequence comes from Acidovorax sp. 56, assembly GCF_002749705.1. Taxonomy (NCBI): domain Bacteria; kingdom Pseudomonadati; phylum Pseudomonadota; class Betaproteobacteria; order Burkholderiales; family Comamonadaceae; genus Acidovorax; species Acidovorax sp. 56. The sequence continues at coordinate 112,012 of NZ_PEEV01000001.1, read as the reverse complement.
GCGCCGAAAAGCGCACTCACGCAAGCCGCACGCAGTGCGGTGGCGAGGTTTTTGTACATGGTGTTCCTCTACATGGCCCGAAGTTCAGAAACAAGAAAACCGCCGGGCAGCGGTTTTCAAGAGCTGCGGATTCTACCGCTTGCTCAGGCCAGGCGCTTGAGTGTGGAATCCCCCTGGTAGCCCAGGCGGAACTGCCCAACCACTTCGCTCAGGCGCAAAGCCTGGTCGTTCAGACTCTGGGCCGCAGCGGTGGATTCTTCCACCAGCGCCGCGTTCTGTTGCGTCATCTGGTCCAGCTGGGTCACCGCAATGTTGACCTGGCCAATGCCATGGCTTTGCTCTTTGGTGGCGGCGCTGATCTCGCCCATCATGTCGGTCACGCGTTTGACGCTGGCCACGATCTCGTCCATGGTCGAGCCCGCATCGCTCACCAGGCGGGCACCGGCATCCACACTCTCCACGCTGGCGCCAATCAGGCCCTTGATCTCGCGAGCGGCATTGGCAGAGCGCTGTGCCAGGCTGCGCACTTCGCTGGCCACCACGGCAAAGCCACGGCCTTGCTCGCCTGCGCGGGCCGCTTCCACAGCGGCATTCAGCGCCAGGATGTTGGTCTGGAAGGCAATGCTGTCGATCACGCCGATGATGTCGGAGATCTTCTTGGAGCTGTTGTTGATCTGGTCCATGGTGCTGACCACCTGGGCCACCACATCGCCCCCACGCTGCGCGACTTGCGCAGCCGAGTTGGCCAGCACGCTGGCCTGGGTGGCCGCATCGGCGCTGTGCTGCACGGTGCTGGTCAGCTCTTCCATGGAGCTGGCCGTTTCTTGCAGGCTGCTGGCGGCGTTTTCGGTGCGGGCGCTCAAGTCCTGGTTACCCGAGGCGATCTGGTGGCTGGCGGTGGAGATGTTGTCCACCACACCCCGTACTTGTTGCAGCGATGTTTGCAACACCGTGCGCATCTGGTCAATGGCGCGCAGCAAGTGCCCGGTTTCATCGTTGGAGTACGACACCTGGGGTTGCCCGGTCAGGTCGAGGTTGGCAATGTCCTGGGCGCTGGCCTCGGCACGTTTGAGCGGGCGTGTGATGCTCAGCGACAGGTACCACGACAGCACCAGCCCCAGCAGCAGCGAAACCAGGCCACACACCACCAGCAGCACGCTGGTTTGCGAACGCAGCTCGTCGTTGCGCTTGGCGGCGGCATCCAGCTGGGCGCGCTGGCCTGTGGCCACTTCCTGCACGCCTGCCACATAGGTGCGGGCCATGGGCTCAAAGCGCTCGGCAAAGGCCTTGGCCGCACCCTCGGTGTCACCTGCTTTTTTCAGCTTGCTGACTTCTTCACGCGCCGCCAGGTACGCCTTGCGCATGTCCGAGATTTTGTCGTTCAGCGCCTTTTGTTCAGGCGTCACCATCTGCGATTCGACGTACTTCTGCAGCTCGTTGGTCTCAGAAATGGCCGCCGCCGTGGCGGGGGCAAAGTACTCGATCAGGCTGGCGTCGCTGCTCTTGGCAATGGCAGCTGCGCGTTGCACGCCTGCGGTGGTGTTGCGCAGCCAGTCTGCAGCAGCGCGCTCGGTCTTCAGGTTCACCGCCAGCATGGCATCGGTGACCTCGCCCATTTGCCGCAGCTTGAACACGGCAAACAGGCTGGTCAGCAGCGACAGCGAAAGAATGAGGCCGAGCACACAGGCCAGGCGCTTGGCAATGGATAGCTGATTGAGAAACATAGGTGATGAGGGTGTGGGTTACGGAACTGGCCGAACAGCGCCCGCGTGTGGGGGCCTGGCAGCAAGCAGCACGACCTCCGTCCGAAACCGCTCATGGGAGTCGTCGCGCCACAGTCCGAGCGTCGGGCGCACAGGGCCAAACGCAACAAAGTGCAACATGATACCCCGCACACCTGACAAAACACAAATGGTGAACGGATTGTCAAACTTATCCGCCATACCCAAAGCAAGAGGATGCAGCCAGGGCCGCGGGTTACGGCCCTGGTGTCCCGCTTTGGAAGCTCGTTGATGAAAAAGAAGTCGAAATCGTCGCCTGGCAAGGCGCCAACCGCAGCGAAAGCCGTAGATCCGTAGCTATCGCGAGGACTTGCAACCCAGCGTGGCAGCGACTCTCGGCGTCTTCGTGCAACGCATCGCCAACTCGGGGCACCAGACCCCGGCACCTCAATAGTCGTGCTCGACAAACGTCTCAAAGGTCTCTTTGAGCTTGTGCTCCCAAGCCCGCTTTTGGGGGTTGGACACAAAGCTGGCCTCGAAGCTGTTGAAAGCCAACTGGTAAGCATGCTTGGCCGTGAGACCCGTGGCCGCGAAGAGCTGGGTGAAGTTCTCGTTGATGTAGCCACCAAAGTAGGCCGGGTCGTCAGAGTTGACCGTCGCAGCAAGGCCTGCATCCAGCAGCTTGCCCAGGTTGTGGTCGGCCAGGTTGGGGAAGACGCACAGCTTCTGGTTCGACAACGGGCACACCGTGAGCGGGATGCGGTCTTGCGCCAGGCGCTGCATCAGCGCCGCGTCGTGCACCGCCTGCACGCCATGGTCAATGCGCTCGACCTTGAGCACATCGAGCGCGCTCCAGATGTAAGCAGGCGGCCCCTCTTCGCCCGCATGGGCCACCAGGTGCAGGCCCAACTCCTTGCAGCGGGCAAACACGCGCGCAAACTTCTCGGGCGGGTGGCCCACTTCGCTGCTGTCCAGCCCCACGCCAATGAATTGCTCGCGAAACGGCAGGGCTTGCTCCAGCGTTTCAAAGGCAGACTCTTCGCTCAGGTGGCGCAAGAAGCACAGGATCAGCGAGGCGTTCACGCCCAGCTTCTGGCCTGCGTCCACGCAGGCCCGGTGCAGGCCCTGCACCACCGTGGCCATCGGCACGCCGCGCTCGGTGTGCGTTTGCGGGTCAAAGAACAACTCGGCGTGCACCACGTTGTCGGCCGCAGCCCGCTCAAAGTAGGCCCAGGCCATGTCGTAAAAGTCCTGCTCGTGCAGCAGCACGCTGGCACCTGCGTAGTAGATATCGAGAAAGCTCTGCAGGTTGGTAAAGGCGTAGGCCTTGCGCAGGCTCTCCACATCGGCATACGGCAGCGTGACGCCATTGCGCTGGGCCAGTGCAAAGATCAATTCAGGCTCCAGCGAGCCTTCGATGTGAATGTGCAGCTCGGCCTTGGGCATCTGGCGCAGCAGATCGGGCAAGCGCTCGGCGGAAATGGGAGGGACTTTGAACATCGGCAAGCTCCGTGGGTAGGGTTGAAAACATCATGCCCTTTTGGTGCCCGGATGCAAACCGTTCAAACCAAGGACAGAATGAAAAAGGCCGCCCGAAGGCGGCCCGGTGAAGTAAAAAGCGGTGGCTTATTTCTTGTCAGCACCAGGGATCTTGCCTTCCACGCCCTTGACGTAGAAGTTGATACCGCCCAAGAACTTGTCGTCGGCCACGGCGTCTTTTTCCAGTACGGGCTTGCCGTCCTGGCCCACGATGGGGCCCTTCCAGATCACGAAGCTGCCGTCGGCCAAGCCCTTCTTCACTTCTTCGACCTTGGCCTTGGTTTCGGCAGGCACGTCTTCAGCGATGGAGACGATGTCAATCGCGCCTTCCTTCACGCCCCACCAGCTTTGGCCGGTGCTCCACTTGCCTTCCAGCGCATCACGCGTGGCCTTCACGTAGTAAGGGCCCCAGTTGATGACGGCCGATGCCAAGTGGGCCTTGGGGCCGTAGGCGGTCATGTCGCTGTCCCAGCCAAAGGCGCGCTTGCCCTTTTCTTGCGCGGTCTTGAGCACAGCGGGGGAGTCGGTGTTCTGGAACAGCACGTCAGCGCCGCCGTTGATCAGGCTGGTGGCGGCTTCGGTTTCCTTGGGCGGGCTGAACCATTCGTTTACCCACACCACCTTGGTCTTGACTTTGGGGTTGACCGATTGCGCACCCAGCGTGAAGCTGTTGATGTTGCGGATCACCTCAGGGATTGGCACCGAACCCACCACACCCAGCGTGTTGGACTTGGTCATGGCGCCAGCGATCACGCCAGCCATGTAAGCGCCTTCGTAGGTGCGGCTGTCGTAGGTGCGCACGTTCTCGGCCGTCTTGTAGCCGGTGGCGTGCTCAAACTTCACATCCTTGAGGTCGCCAGCGATCTTCTGGATGGACTCCATGTAGCCGAAGGTGGTGCCAAAGATCAGCTTGTTGCCTTGGCCAGCCAGATCACGCAGCACGCGCTCGGCGTCCGCAGATTCAGGAACGCTTTCCACAAAGCTGGTCACCACCTTGTCGCCAAACTCTTTTTCGATGGCTTTGCGGCCGTTGTCGTGCGCAAAAGACCAGCCGCCGTCACCCACAGGGCCGACGTAGGCAAAAGCGATCTTCAGTGGCTCAGGCTTGGGGGCTGGAGCAGAGGCAGCCGGCGCAGGTGCTGAGGCCGGTGCGGGCGCAGGGGCCTCGGTCTTGCCGCAGCCCACGACGGCAGCGGCAGCCAGGGCAGACAGCGCCGCCACTTTGAACAACGAACGCTTTTGCAAATCGGTCATGTCGATTCCTTGAGAGAAAACAGTGAAAACGGAGGGGAAAAACGGAAAACAACCATTATGAGCCGGGGTAAAACGGCTTGCCGAGGGACGCAGGCATGTTGACGCGAATCCATGCAGGGTTGCGCGAGATCAGGGCCAGCACCACGATGGTGGCGAGGTAGGGCAACATGCTCAGCAACTGGCTGGCCACCTGCACGCCCGTGGCCTGCAAATGAAACTGCAGCATCGTCACCCCGCCAAACAGGTAGGCACCAAGCAACACCCGTGCCGGGCGCCAGGTGGCAAAGGTGGTGAGCGCCAGCGCAATCCAGCCGCGCCCGGCCACCATGCCCTCCACCCACAGCGGGGTGTAGACGGTGGAGATGTAAGCCCCCGCCAACCCACACAGCGCCCCGCCCGCCACCACGGCCAGCAGCCGGATGCGACGCACGGGGTAGCCCAGGGCATGGGCAGATTCGGGCGACTCGCCCACCGAGCGGAGCACCAAACCGGCGCGCGACCGATACAGGAACCACACCAGCGCCACCACCAGCACCATGGTGATGTACACCAGCGGATGCTGCTGGAACAGCGCAGGCCCCACCAGCGGAATATCGCCGAGCACGGGAACAGCGTACTTGGGCGATTCGGGGAGCTTGGCCTGTACGTAACTGATGCCCGCAAATGCCGAAAAACCCACGCCAAACAGGCTCAGCGCCAACCCCGTGGCGTATTGGTTGGTGTTGAGCCAGATCACCAGCACACCAAAGATGGCGGCCAGCAACGCGCCTGCGGCCATGCCTGCGGCAAAGCCCAGCCAGGTGTTGCCGGTGTGCACCACGGTGGCAAAGCCCGCAATGGCGGCGCAAAGCATCATGCCCTCGGCCCCCAGGTTGACGATGCCTGCCTTTTCGTTGATGAGCAGGCCCAGGGCTGCAATGGCCAGCACGGTGCCCGCGCTGAGCGTGGCGCCGATAAGCAGTGCGTACGATTCCATCACTTGCCCCCCTTCGAGGCCGCCCAGCGGATGCGGTAGGCAATCAAGGTGTCACACGCCAGCAGCGTGAACAACAGCAGCCCCTGGAACACGCCCGTGAGCGATTTGGGCAGACCCATGCGCGATTGCGCCAGCTCGCCGCCGATGTAGAACATGCTCATCAAAATGGCCGAGAGGATCATGCCCACGGGGTGCAAGCGCCCCACAAAGGCCACGATGATGGCGGCAAAGCCGTAGCCTGCCGGCACATAGGGTGTGAGCTGGCCAATGGGCCCGGCCACTTCCAACGCACCCGCCAGGCCCGCTGCGCCGCCCGAAATTAGCAGTGCCGTCCACAGCGCGCGGCGCGATGAAAAGCCCGCATAGCGCGCTGCCGCAGGCGCCAGCCCACCCACCTGCTGGGCAAAGCCCGCCCGGGTGCGGAACAGAAACACCCACAGTGCCCCCGCCCCGGCCAGCGCCAGCAGAAGGCCAATGGACACGCGCGAGCCCTGCATCAGCCGCGGGATCTGCGTGACCTTCTCGAACGTCTTGGTCTGCGGAAAGTTGTAGCCCATGGGGTCCTTCCACGGACCATAGACCAGGTAACCCAGCACCAGCGTGGCCACATACACGAGCATCAGGCTCACCAGGATTTCGTTCGCATTGAACTTGTCGCGCAGCAGCGCCGTGAGCCCCGCCCACGCCATGCCGCCCAGCACCCCGGCCAGCAAGATGGCGGGCACGATCCACGGCCCGGTGGTCTTGTCGGCCAGCAGCGCCACGCCCCCCGCCACCACGGCGCCGATCACAAACTGCCCCTCGGCGCCAATGTTCCAGACATTGGAGCGAAAGCACACCGCCAGCCCCAGCGCAATGAGCAGCAGCGGCGTGGCCTTGACCATGAGTTCGCCCAGGGCGTACTGCGACTTGATCGGCTCCCAGAAGAACACTTGCAAGCCCCGCACCGGGTCTTTGCCCAGCGCCATGAACAGGGCCACACCAATCAGCACCGTCACGGCCAGCGCCAGCAGCGGCGAGCCGTAGGTCCACAGGCGCGAAGCCTGGGGGCGCGGTTCCAGCTTAAACATGCTGAGCCTCCCCGGCGGTGGCCTGCTGCGCAGCATGGGCCAGATGGGCCTGCACATCGGCGTGCCACAGGCCGCTCATCCACTCGCCAATGCGCTGCACCGTCGCTTCGGCACGCGGCACCGAGGGCGACAAATGCCCCTTGGCCACCACATGCAGCCGATCGCAAATTTCAAACAATTCGTCCAGCTCCTCACTCACCACCAGCACCGCGCAGCCCGCGTCACGCAGCGCCAGAATCGAGCCGCGAATCTGCGCGGCCGCGCCCACGTCCACGCCCCAGGTGGGTTGCGAGACGATAAGCAGCTTCGGCGCGGCATCGATCTCACGCCCCACGATGAACTTTTGCAGGTTGCCGCCCGACAGCGACTTGGCGGGCGCGTTGGGCCCACCGGCCTTGACGTTGAAGCGCTGGATCAGCGCCTCGGCATGCTTTTGCAAAGCCCCCACCTTGATCCAGCCACTGCCGCTGACCGAGTTGGTGCGCGTGAGCAGCAGGTTGTGCGCCAGGCCCATGGTGGGCACGGCGCCACGGCCCAGGCGCTCTTCGGGCACAAAGTGCAGACCCAGGGCACGGCGCTGGCTGGGGCCCATGCGGCCTGCGCTCTGGCCTGCCACCTGGATGCTAGCGGGCTCGGCGCGCTGGTCTTCGCCCGACAAGGCATACAGCAACTCTTTTTGGCCATTGCCCGACACGCCCGCAATACCCACCACCTCGCCCGCCTTGACCTCAAACTCCAGGTCGATCAAGTCCACGCCAAACTGGTCAGCGCGCGGCAGCGACAGGCCCTGCACGCGCAGCACCGTGGCGCCGGTCTGCACCGCACGGTGCTCCAGCGCAGGCGGCTCGGCGCCGATCATCAGGCGCGACAGGGAGGCGTTGGTCTCTTCGGCCGGGTTGCACACCCCGGTGACCTTACCGCCCCGCAGCACGGTGCACGCGGTGCACAGCGCGCGAATTTCGTGCAGCTTGTGGCTGATGTAGAGAATGCTGCAACCCTCAGACGCCAGCTTGCGCAACACCACAAAGAGCTTTTCGACCGCCTGGGGCGTGAGCACCGAGGTGGGCTCGTCCAGGATCAGCACCTTGGGGTTGGTGAGCAAGGCGCGGATGATCTCCACGCGCTGCATCTCGCCCACGCTCAGGGTGTGCACAGGGCGCAGGGGGTCAATATCGAGGCCGTATTCGGCGGCCTTGGCGGTGATGCGGCTGGTGACTAAGGCCAGCGTCAGGCTCTTGTCCAGGCCCAGCCACACGTTCTCGGCCACTGTGAGGGTGTCGAACAGGCTGAAGTGCTGGAACACCATGGCAATGCCCAAGGCCCGTGCCTCTTGCGGGTTGCGCACCTGCACGGCCTGGCCGTTGAAGTGCACGCTGCCTTCGTCGGGCTTGACCGAGCCGTAGATGATTTTCATCAGCGTGGACTTGCCTGCGCCGTTTTCACCCAGCACAGCGTGGATCTCGCCGGGCTGCACCGTCAGCGACACGCCGCTGTTGGCCACCACGGCCGGGTAGCGCTTGGTGATGCCCGCCAGCTGCAGCCGTGGCGGCGCCGCACCAGGCGCTGAAGGAATGGGGGGAGAACTCATGCGGGGATTGTCTCTCAGAATTACAACTTGTTATCTTTGGTCGTATAGGGGCAAATCATGCCTTGCGGCTTATTCAGCATACGCAAGCAGCTATTCTTTTCGTAGCGATGCAGCGACGGACTTGACGCTGTCGCGCAGCCACATGGCCGCTGCCGAATGGTGGGTGCGCGCATGCCACAGCTGGTAGTACAGCAGGCGCGGAAACGATACCGGGCTGGGCAAAATGGCCACCGGCAGCTGCGCCGTGAACCGCTCGCAAAACTGGCGCCCCGTGGTCAACACCAGCAGGCTGGAGGCCACGATGTGCGGAATGGCGCTGAAATGCGCACACCGCGCGGTGATGTTGCGCGAAAGGCCCAGGCTGTCCAGGTGCGCATCGATCACGCCACGCGCACCGGGGTGGGTGGGCGTGGGGGCAATGTGCTCAGCCGCCAGCCAGTCAGCCTCGGTCCAGCCCCGGCGCACGGCCGGGTGGTCTTGGCTCACCAGGCACACCACCTCGTCGCCAAACAGGCGGCCCATGTGCAGGTCTTCCGGGGGCTGGGGCCAGTTGCCGATCACCACGTCCACATCGCCCTGGGCCAGGTGGGCGTGGTAGTGCGCATCGGCCGACAGGGGCAGGATTTCAATGGGGCACAGCGGTGCCTGTGCCTTGATGCGGGCCACCAGTTGGGGCAAAAAAAGCGGGTCCAGGTAGTCGCTGGCCGCCACGCGAAAGGTGCGGGTGGCCGTGCGGGGGTCAAACCCCCTTGCGTCGGAGAACAGCGCCTCGGCCGAGCGCAGGATCAGCGCAGCGGGCTCCACCATGCGCAGCGCAGCATCGGTGGGCATCATGCTGGCGCCCGATCGCACCAGCAGCGGATCGCCCGCCAAGTCGCGCAGGCGCTTGAGCGCGGCCGATACCGCTGGCTGGTGCATGCCCAGGCGGACGGCGGCCCTCGATACGCTGCGTTCAGTGAGCACGGTGTGCAAGACCCTTATGAGATGGAGGTCTATCTTGTCGAAAAGGGCTTGGTCTCTCATAGCGGGGCTTGCATGGGTGTCATAAGCTTGTGCTTATGCTGGCAGCGGCGCGGCGCCCTACCCTCTGATGAACAAATAGAAATTGAAGCGGTATCTTTCATGACGACCCGACCCTTGCAATTCTTGCGCCGAGGCCAGCCCGTGGCGCTGGGCAATGTACCACCCGACCGCACCTTGCTGGAGGTGCTGCGCGAGGACATGGGCTGCACCGGCACCAAGGAAGGCTGCGGCGAAGGCGACTGCGGCGCCTGCACCGTGGTGCTGGGCGAGGCCGATGGCCACGGCAAGGTGCGTTACAGCGCCGTCAACAGCTGCATCCGCCTGGCCCATTCGATTGACGGGATGGCACTGTGGACGGCGGAGGACCTGGCCGAAGACCCGCTGATCCAGCCGGTGGCCACCTCAACGCAGCCGAGGGACAGCAGCGCACTGCATCCGGTGCAGGAAGCCATGGTGCAGTGCCACGGCTCCCAATGCGGCTTCTGCACCCCCGGCTTTGTGATGAGCCTGTTCGGCATGTACCAAAACCAGGTGTGCCAGGGCCGCAGCATCTCGCGCGCCCAGGCCGCGCAGGATTTGTCGGGCAACCTGTGCCGCTGCACGGGCTACCGCCCCATTCTGGACGCCGCGCAGCACATGGCCCAGCTGCCAGCCATGGCCGTGAACGAAGCCGATTTGCTACAAAAATTAGAGCTTCTTGCGCTTACCCCACAAGCGCCAGAGGCCAATTTGGCTTACATCACCCCCACCACCCAAGCCGAACTGCTGGCCGCCCGCGCTGCCCACCCCCAGGCACAGGTGGTGGCAGGCGCCACCGACGTGGGCCTGTGGGTGACCAAGCAACACCGCCAGTTTCCCCAGGTGCTGGATGTGACGCGCGCCGCCGAGCTGCGCCGCATCGACGAAACGCCAGAGCACATCGCCATCGGCGCCGCCGTGACGTTGACCGAAGCGTTTGCCCGGCTCACCGCCCAGTGGCCCAGCCTGGCCGAGTTTGCCCACCGCTTTGCGGGCCTGCCCGTGCGCAACTCGGGCACGCTGGGCGGCAATGTGGCCAACGGCTCGCCCATTGGCGACTCCATGCCGCTGCTGATCGCGCTGCGTGCCCAGGTGGTTCTGGCCAGCCAGGCGCGGGGCGAGCGCGCGCTGCCGCTGGAAGCCCTGTACACCGGCTACCGCCAGAACGTGATGGCGCCCGACGAGCTGCTGGTGCGCATCGTGGTGCCGAAGCCATCGGCCACCGAGTCCGAGCCGCCGCCGGGCCGCCCCAAGGCGGCGAGCGCCCCCACGGGGGGCAGCGACGACACGCCAGTGCAGAGCGTGGGGGTCAACATCTTGCAGGCCTACAAAATCTCCAAGCGCTTTGACGACGACATCTCCGCCGTCTGCCTGGTGTTGAACCTCGACATTGCAGGCGGCACGGTGCAGCGCGCCAGCATCGGCGCCGGTGGCGTGGCCGCTACTCCGGTGCGCGCACGGCAAACCGAGGCCGCACTGCAAGGCCAGCCGTGGACCGAGGCCACTGTGCAGCAAGCCATGCGCGTGCTGCAGGCCGAGTTCAGCCCCATCTCCGACATGCGCGCCAGTGGCGACTACCGCCGCACAGTGCTGGGCAACCTGCTGCAGCGGTTTTGGCTGGAAAGCCAGGGCGGCGCCCCGGCCAGCATTGCGCAACTGCATGCAACCCACCTGGAGGGCGTGCTGTGAAACCTTCCACCGACCACACCGTGCCCGACACCGCCCTGCCCGCCCCTGCACGCACCGCCATGGGGCAATCGCACTTCCACGAAAGCGCACGCGCCCAGGTCGCTGGCGCCGCACATTACATCGACGACCTGCCCGAGGTGAAGGGCACGCTGTATGCAGCGCCCATCCTTTCCACCGTGGCGCACGGCACGCTCAATGGCGTGGATGCCAGCGCCGCCTTGGCACTGCCCGGCGTGCGCGGCGTGGTGCTGGCGCAGGACGTGCCCGGCGACAAGCTGCTGGCCGCCTTTGCGCACGACGAGCCCGTGTTTGCCCACAGCACCGTGCAGCACATGGGCCAAGTCATTGGGCTGGTGGTGGCCGACTCGGTCATGCAGGCGCGCCGCGCCGTGCGCGCCGTCAAGCTGGACATCACGCCCCTGCCTGCCGTGCTGACGGTGCAGGACGCGCTGCAGGCCGAAAGCTATGTGCTGCCGCCGGTGTTTGTGCGCCGGGGCGACGCAGCGGCAGGCCTGGCCCAAGCCGCACACCGCCTCAGCGGCGCCTTTGAAGTGGGCGGGCAAGAGCACTTTTACCTGGAAGGCCAGATCGCCTACGCCCTGCCGCTGGAGCAAAAGCAATGGTGGATCTACTCCAGCACCCAACACCCTGGCGAAGTGCAGCACTGGGTGTCACACGCCTTGGGCATTGACAACCACGCCGTGCGCGTGGAGTGCCGCCGCATGGGCGGTGGCTTTGGCGGCAAAGAGACGCAAGCCGGCCACCTGGCCGTGTGGGCCGCCGTAGCCGCGAACAAGCTGGGCCGCCCCGTCAAGCTGCGGCTGGACCGGGACGAGGACTTCATGGTCACCGGCAAGCGCCACCCGTTTGCCTACGAGTACGACGTGGGCTTTGACGACACCGGCCGCATCACGGGCCTGAAGCTGCAGATGGCCGTCAACTGCGGCTTCAGCGCCGACCTGTCCGGCCCCGTGGCCGACCGCGCCGTGTTCCACGCCGACAACGCGTACTACCTGAGCGATGTGGAGATTGCTTCATACCGCTGCAAGACAAACACCCAGAGCCACACGGCGTTCCGAGGCTTTGGCGGCCCGCAGGGCGTCATCGTCATCGAAGCCATCCTGGGCGACATTGCCCGGGCGTTAGGCCACGACGCGCAGGATGTGCGTTTGGCCAACCTGTACGGGCGCGATGCCAGCGAGGGCCGCAATGTCACCCACTACCAAATGGCGGTGGAAGACAACATCCTGCATGCGCTGCTGCCGCAGCTGGAGCAGACCGCCAGCTACCGCCAGCGCCAGGCCGAGATTGCCGCATGGAACGCGCAAAGCCCGGTGCTCAAGCGCGGCCTCGCCATCACGCCGGTCAAGTTCGGCATCAGCTTCACGGCCACGCTGTTCAACCAGGCGGGGGCTCTGGTGCATGTGTACACCGATGGCAGCGTACAGGTGAACCACGGCGGCACCGAAATGGGCCAGGGCCTGCACACCAAAGTGGCGCAGATCGTGGCCGATGAGTTGGGTGTGCCGCTGCACCGCGTGCTGGTCACGGCCAGCGACACCAGCAAGGTGCCCAACGCCAGCGCCACGGCGGCCAGCAGCGGCACCGACCTGAACGGCCGCGCCGCCCAATACGCCGCGCGCCATGTGCGCGACAACTTGGCATCGTTCGTGTGCGGGCTCGACGGCTGTGGCGCCGGGGCCATCCGCTTTGCGGGGGGGCAGGTCATCTCGCCCCAGGCCACGCGCAGCTTTGAAGCCGTGGTCAAAGAAGCCTACGCCAACCGCATCCAGCTGTGGAGCGACGGCTTTTATCGCACGCCCAAAATCCACTACGACAAAGCCACCCTCACCGGCCGGCCGTTCTACTACTTCAGCTACGGCGCGGCCTGCTCTGAGGTGGTGATCGACACCCTGACGGGCGAGAGCCGCGTGCTGAAAGTGGACATCCTCCACGACGTGGGCCACAGCATCAACCCGGCCATCGACGTGGGGCAGATCGAGGGCGGCTTTGTGCAAGGCATGGGCTGGCTCACCACCGAGCAACTGGTGTGGAACGACAAGGGCCTGCTCACCACCCACGCGCCCAGCACCTACAAAATTCCGGCCACGGGCGACATCCCGGCCCACTTCAAAGTGGATTTGTGGCCCGAGGCGAACCGCGAAGACAACGTGGGCGGCAGCAAGGCCGTGGGCGAGCCGCCCTTCATGCTGGCCATCAGCGTGTACGAGGCGCTGCGCAACGCGGTGGCTGCGGGGCGTGGCGATAAAGCAGCCAGCACACCCGTGGTGCTGACTGCGCCAGCCACGGCAGAGAACGTGCTCCGGGCCTTGGGACGGCTGGGCTGAAGCCCGGTTATTGAGTCGGAATGGACCCCATTGAACCGTTCACGCTGAGCCTGTCGAAGCGCCGCGCAAGGCTCTAGCAGGCTCAGCCCGAACGGATTTTTCAAGTTCAAAGAGGCCGACCCACTCAACAATGCGCGGGCAGCCCTCAAGCAGAGCCCAGCGCCATGCGCCCAGACGCGGGCATCTCGCGCGCGCGGCCGGTTTCCACTCGGTTGCGGCCTGCGCGCTTGGCGTCATAGCAGGCCATGTCGGCGGCATACAGCACGGCAGCCACATCGGGCATGGAAGCGTCCAGCGCCACCAACCCGATGCTCATGCTCAAGGTAAAACTGCTGCCCTGGTAGGACGGCGCCCAAGCCTGCACCGCCTGGCGCAGTTGCTCGGCCACGGCTTGGCCCCGTGCCAGCGCACAGCCCGGCAGCACCACGGCAAACTGGTCGCCCCCCACGCGTGCGGCCCAGCCCATCTGGCGCACTTGCGACTCCAGCAGCCGCGCCACATGGCGCAGCGCATCGTCGCCTGCATCGTGCCCGGCCAGGTCGTTCACCACGGTGAAATGGTCCAGGTCCATGAACAGCACCACGCCCTCAGCCAGTGCACCGGCCTGCGTGAGTGCACCGTCATCGCGCACGCGGGTGCTGCGCTCGGCCAGCAAGGCGCCCAGGCGCTGGTCAAAGGCGGCGCGGTTGTAGAGCTGGGTCAGTGCGTCGTGCGATGCCTCCCAGGTCTGCTGCTGCTGCGCCTGGCGGACGGCGGTGATGTCTTCCAGAATCCACACCGTTCCGCCATCCATCGCATCGGCCCGCACGCCACGGCCCTGCACACGCGCCCACACCGGGCTACCGTCCTTGCGCATGAAGCACACGTCGCCATCAAACGCGCCGTGCACCGCAAACTCGGCCTGCACCCGGGCGCCGGTGCGCGCGTAGTCTTCGGCCGATGCGTAAATGGTGCGCGCGGGCTTGCCCTGCAGCTCTTTGGGGGTGTAGCCCAGCATCAGGCAGGTCTGGCGCCCCACCACCTCCAGCATGCCGTGGCGGGTGATGACAATGCCCACCGAGGCATGGTCCAGAATTGCCTGAAACTGCCCACCCAGCGTGGTTTGCAACGCTGCATGGTGGCTGCCCTGGCGGGCCAGACGCTCCAGCACCTGCACCACATCGCCCACCTCGCCACCCGCCTGGGGCCACAGCCTGGGCGCCTTGGTGTCATGGCGCAGCAGCTGCTGTGCAGCCAGCCGCAGGTGGGCCAGTGGCTGGGCCATCCAGCCCAGCAAGCCCAGCAGGGCCAACACGCCTGCACCAATGGCGCCCGCCAGCACCCACCACGCATCGCGCTGGGCACCGGCCAGGGGCGCCAGCAGCGCCCGTGAGTGGCTCACCCGCGCCACCATCCACTGCGGCAGCGGCATGCCCGCCATGCTCACAATGTGCTCAGGCAACACCTGTGTCGCACCACGGCCCACCAGCGGCTGCGCCTGTTGCAGCCACCGGGCATAGACATCCGACAGGCCCGCTTCGTCGCGCACATTGCCCAGCACCCGGGTGGGGTCTGAATGCGCAAGGATGGTGCCGTCGCGCGAGAAGACCACCAGGCGCGATTCATCGCGCTCGGGCAGCGCCATCGACGGTGGCAGCAAGCCTTGTGACTGCAGCTTGAGCGCCCCGGCCAAAGCCCCCAGCACCGCACCATCCTCTTGGTGCAGCGGCATGGTGAAGGCAATGCGCGCATCGCCCGTGCCCCCGGCAATCAGCTCTGACACCTGGGGTTTGCCATCCGCCAGCGTGCGGCGCAGCACATCGCGCTCGGCAGGCTCCAGCGAGGCCGGTGGCACTGCGTGCCCGCCGCGCAGGTTCAGCCGCAGCTCGCCATCGCTGCCTGCAATCTGCACGGCGTCAAAAAAACCCAGCGCAGGCAGGCTCTGGTACGGCAGGGCTTCAGGGGCATTGGCGGGCTCCAGCATGCGCGGGGCAATGCCTGCAGCCACGGTGCGCAGCACCTTCTGGCTTTGCTCTATCTTGCTGGCCAGCAGGCGGGCAATCACCTCCACCTCGTCGGTCTGCTGCGCCACCACCCGGCGCACGGCCTCTTGGCTGGACACCTGCGACACATGCCATGCCGCGCCCACACCGGCCAACAGCACGGCACACACCGCCACCGCCATCATCCGCAGCACCAGCGGCCCCGGCAGATGCCAGCTGGGCGCTTCGGGCGGATGCACGGCAGACGGCGGCGCGGTCATGGCGCACCCAAGCAGTGGCGCAACCCCGCCCCGGGGGCAACAGCGGCGTGGGCAGTGGAGATTGCAGGCATGGGGGCTGGATGAACCGTGGTGGGTTCCAGCAAATATACGCAGCCCCCCTGCCCCCCGGGTTGGGTGGAACCCTCATCAAATCACACGGAGAAACCCTAAGAACCTGTTCTAAGCCCCGTCGACGATCTCGCCAGATCGCCTTCACACGTAGCCCCCAACAAAAACGCCGTCCGTGCAACCCACTGCACGAACGCGCTCAGCCCCTGCGGGCGATTCGTCGAATGAACGGACGGCTAACCGCTGAAGATCAGCTGCCCGCCATGGTCTGCAAGGCCAGCGGCTGCGGCAGGTTCAACACATTGCCGGTGCCGTGGATGAGCCCCATCTCACGCAGGTGGCGCAGCACGCGCGAGAAGGTCTCAGGGGCGATGCCCAATTGCGCCGCAATCAGGCGCTTGCGTTGGTGCAGCGTGACGCGCATGGTGCCCGAGGGGTCTTGCTGCGCGTGGTTGAGCAGCCACTGCGCGCAGCGGGTTTCAGCATCATGCGCCAGGCGGCTCACGGCCAGCTCAGACTGCTGGCGATAGCCCATGGCCATGTCCAGCAGCAGGCCGCGCGCGCCCTCGGGCATGGCGGCCAGGCTGCTGCGAAAGTCGGCAATCGGGACGCGGCGCACCTGCACGCGGGTCTCGGCCACCATGTCCACCGGCAGCGGCAGGCCCAGCAGGGCCGAGGCGGCGTCCAGCCAGAAGGGGCCTTCTACCGCACCCAACTGGTGCCGCAGATAGCCTTCTTCATAAAAGCCCCGCAGCACCCTGCCGCTCTCCAGGTGCAACACCGAGGTCAACACCTCGTGGCGCCTGCGCAGCACTTCGCCGGCGGCAAATACTTCCGTCTGGACGGGCAAGGAAAATAAGTTGGATGGCAGCATGCGATTGAATGTGCCGCCCCCACGCGCTTCAGGCTTTGAGCAAGATCAAAAGCCGCGCTGAACCTACCCCGATTAGCTCAAAGCCCGCAGCCATGCCCCTTTGGCAGCCGTCGGCCTGTTGCCAATCCGGCGCATGCAGCGCCCTGCATCCGCGTACATCGCAGGTGCTTGGGGCCAAAAGTGACAACATGCAACCGCCGGGGCACAGAACTTGCTCAGCCTTCTGGCATGCAGGCGAAGTGCACCACTTGGCGGCAATCGGCAGCGCCACCGCAGCCGAATGCGCAGCGGTGCCACTGCAGCGGCATTCTTTGTTTTTGCCTTGTTTACAACCCTTCCAACCCCAGGAGAACCCATGAAAAAAAACCTGTTGGCACTGTCCCTTTCGGTGGGCGGCGTGCTGCTGTGCGCTGGCGGCGCCCATGCGCAAAGCTCGGTCGAAGTGTCCGGTCTGGCCGATGCGTTTGCCGGCTCCATCAAAAACTCAGGCGACGCGGGCCGCAAGTCGGTGGTCGATAGCGGTGGCCTGACCACCTCGTGGTTTGGTTTCAAGGGCACAGAAGACCTGGGCGGCGGGCTCAAGGCCAACTTCTTGCTGACCTCGTTCATCAAGGTGGACGCAGGCAGCCAAGGCCGCTTCACCAACGACACCTTCTTCTCGCGCGATGCCAACGTCAGCCTGTCGGGCGGCTTTGGCTCGGTGATGCTGGGCCGCTGGATGGCCCCCAACTTCCTGCCCTCCGTGGTGGGCAACCCGCTGGGCGACTCGTTCACCTTCTCGCCCCTGATCCTGCACATGAACGTGCCTCTGTTCAACGGCACAGGCTGGGGTTCCACCACCCCGTCTGACACGGGCTGGAGCAACCAGCTGGTGTACAGCACGCCCGACATCGGCGGCTTCAAGGCCAACTTGCAGTACCAGTTTGGCGAGCAGGCTGGCAACAACGGCAAGAAGAACGTGGGCGCCAATTTCTTCTACTTTGGCGGCCCGCTGACGCTGACCGGCTTCTATGAACGCGACCAGATCAGCAACCCCGGCGCAGGCACCTACCTGGGCACCACCAAGAAGGACTGGATGCTGCTGGGCGCCTACGACTTCGGCGTGGTGAAGCCCTTTGTGAGCTATGGCCAGGCCAAGGCCGACAACAGCCTGAACAAGGCCAAGACCGTGCAACTGGGCGCCTCGGTGCCCGTGGGCCCCTCGGGCAAGGTGCTGGTCGAATGGGTGAAGACCGACCTGTCGCAAACCAAGGTGGACCGCAAGACCTACACCGTGGGCTACGACCACTTCCTGTCCAAGCGCACCGACGTGTACGCCATGTTCATGGGCGACAAGATCACCAACCAAACCTCGGGCACCAGCTTTGGCGTGGGCATTCGCCACCGCTTCTAACGCGGCATGAGGTGGATGGGCAGGCCCGCAGCGCCGCGCTGCGGGTGCTTGCCCGGCACATCACGGTTTGCCAAGGGGCCTGTTTCAGGCCCCTTTTTCTTGGGCGGCTTTGCGCTGGGGCAAATCTGCACAATACAAGGCAAATTGGCACCTAGCGCTCAATCCATAAGCGCTAGCAGCTATAAAATAAATAGCAAATCAGGGACTACAGCGCACCGGTGCAACGCCCCCAGCGCCCTGCCCGCCTCCCTGGCACTGCAAGCTGGGGTTGGTGGCGCGGTATGCATCCTCCTGGGCGCTCACATCGGCGGCCTCGGCCTGCGTCAAGCCCCGGTAGCCCCGCCCATACGGCCAGCCATAGCCCCAGCGGAACGGGGTGCGCACCAGCGGCCCGCCGCCCGCCCGCACGCCCAGAAACATGGTCTGGGCCAGGCCCGGGTTGCCGGTCCTTTGCTCCACACAGGTCTTCAAGGCCAGGTCTGCCTGCAGGCGCGCCTCCTCAGGCCCGCCGCGCCAATAGGCCAGGTCATGGGCCAGGCAGCAGTCGCACCAATCCGCCGGCATGGCGGGTGATCGGTCTGGAAACAGGCTGCACCCATCGGTGCTGAAGGGCGCAATCGAGGTGGGGGCCGCCACCGAGGCACAGCCCGCCAAAACCAGCGGAGCCACCAGCGCCAGAAGCTGGCCGCGCAAACGGGCAGCGGTGCCTGGCCTTTGTGCGGCGTGGAGGGGGTGGTGTTTAGAAAGGCGCATGGCAGCGTGGTGGTGTGAGGTCTGGTGGGGTTTGTCAGAAGACACCGCCCCTGGGGACGGACTGGAAGTATCCGCTGCAGCAGCGGGCATATGAGCGCAGAGGGGCTGCGGCCATCTCCCCTTCTTTTCTCCATTTGTAACCACATTGTCACAAGTCGCCGCTATCGTCAGCCCCTGCTCAGGGATCCAACACACGCGATGCAAAACATTCAGTGCAGCCGACGAGAGGCGATGGTGGCGCAGCTGTCGCCCGCTGCACGCCATGGCACGGGCGCGCTGGCCCGGTTGATGCGCGAGGGCGGGCTGCACTGCGTCTACCAGCCCCTGGCAGACCTGCGCGAGGGCAGCATCTACGCACACGAAGCGCTGATCCGTGGCCCGCAGGGCACGCCCCTGCATACACCCGATGCCTTGCTGGCCCAGGCCAGCAGCGAGGGCATTCTCCAGGACTTTGAGCTGTTTTGCGCCTTCACGGCCCTGGCGCAGTGGAGCGAGCAGGCCGCGCCCGGGCGGCTGTTTGTGAACATCAGCGCCGACGCCCTGGTGCACGGCGTGGGCCTGATCGGTGCCCAGCGGCTGGGCGAGGCCGTGCGCAGCTTGGGCCTGAGCGCCCGCATGCTGGTGCTGGAAATCACCGAGCACGAGCGCGTGACCGACATGCCCTTGCTGCGCCAGGCGATTGACGCGGTGCACGCCTGCGGCGCGCGCATGGCGCTGGACGACTTTGGCGATGGCCGCTCCAGCCTGCGGCTGTGGTCCGAGGTCAAGCCCGACTTCGTGAAGATCGACAAGTACTTCATCCGCGAGATCAGCGACCGGCCCGACAACCTGCAGATGCTGCAGGCCATCAAAGGCATTGCCGATGTGTTTGGCACCACGCTGATTGCCGAAGGCATTGAAACCCGCGACGACCTGCGGGCGCTGCGCGACCTGGACATTCCTTTTGGCCAAGGCTGGCTGCTGGGCCGCCCCGCGCTGGCCCCGCGCGATGCCGTGGACGGCCCGGCGCTGGAAGTGCTGCACGACCGGCGCGTGGCCGTGCTGCCGCACCTGGGGCAGATGGCGCGGCCCAGCATTTTGCGCAGCCTGCTGGTGGTACAAGCGCCGCCCGTGGCCCCCACCACCAGCAACGATGCGGTGGCCGCCATGTTCCATGAGCGCACCGAGCTGCACGCGCTGGCGGTGGTGGACGGCACACGGCCCGTGGCCCTCATCAACCGCCAGCAGTTCATGAACCACTACGCCACGCTGTACTTTCGCGAGGTGCATGGCCGCAAGCCCTGCCTGGCGTTTGCCAACACCGCCCCCCGCGTGGTGGAGCTGGACTGCGATGTGGAGCAGCTGGTGGGCATCCTCACATCGCAAGACCAGCGCTACCTGAGCGACGGTTACATCGTCACCGACAACGGCCGCTACCTGGGCCTGGGCACGGGCGACCAGCTGGTGCGCGCAGTGACCGAAACACGCATCGAGGCCGCCCGCCATGCCAACCCGCTCACGTTCTTGCCGGGCAACATCCCCATCAGCCTGCACATGCAGCGGCTGCTGGACAACGGCACCGAGTTCGTCGCCTGCTACGCCGACCTGAACCACTTCAAGCCCTTCAACGACCACTACGGCTACTGGCGCGGCGACCAGATGATCCGGCTGGTGGCGCGCCTGGCCACCACGCACTGCGATGCGCGGCGCGACTTTGTGGGCCATGTGGGTGGAGACGATTTCATGCTGATCTTTCAGAGCAGCAACTGGCGCCAGCGCTGCAAGAACATCGTGCAGGACTTTGCCCGCGAAGCCCTGGCCCTGTTTGACGAGGCAGCGCAGCGGGCGGGCGGCATCCAGGCCGAAGACCGGCACGGCGTGCCCCGGTTCTTTCCGTGCACCACGCTGGCCATGGGCGCGGTGCACATCACGCCCGGGCGCTTTCGGCATGCCGAAGAGGTGGCCAACCTGGCCGCCGTGGCCAAGCACGAGGCCAAGCAAACCTCTGCCGGGGTGGTGCTGCACAGCGGGCTGGCGCCCTCAGACCTGAGCGCGCTGGCGGCCTGACATCCGCCTCGTTGGCGCCCGTCAGGGCACCTGCGCCCCTGCCTCAAACCAGCGGCCAATCAGCGCGCGCTCGGCGTCGGTGATCTGCGTAGCGTTGTTCATGGGCATGAGCTTTTGCACCACCGCCTGCTGGTACACCGCCTGGGCGTTTTGCTTGACCAGGGCGGGCGAGTCCAGCCGCAGATTCTTCATCTGCACCTGCGCGCCGTGGCACAGGTAGCAGCGCTGCTCCAGCACGGCTTGCACCGCTGCAAAGTCAGCCTTGGCATCATTTTGGCCTATAGCGCTTGCTGCACCTGCGCTGGCAGCTCCTAAAACAGGAGCGGACATAGGTGCAGATACGGGCACCGGCGCCACAGGCACCGGGCGCATCCACACGATGGCACCCAGGATGACGGCCACGCCCACCAGCGCGTACGGCAACGGGTTGCCATTGCGGCCCAGCTTGTAGCCGTGGCGCATCACGAAGAACTGGCGAATGGCCGCGCCCGCAAACATCATCAGGATGAGCACCAGCCAGTTTTGCGGGTGGTTCCAGGTGAAGCTGTAGTGGTTGCTGAGCATGGCAAACAGCACCGGCAGCGTGAAATAGGTGTTGTGCACGCTGCGCTGCTTGCCGCGCTTGCCGTGGATGGGATCGACCGGCTGCCCGGCCTTGATCTGCGCCACCACCGTGCGCTGGCCGGGGATGATCCAGAAGAACACGTTAGCGCTCATGGCCGTGGCGATCATCGCGCCCACCAGCAAAAAGGCCGCGCGGCCTGCAAACCAGTGGCAGGCCAGCCAGGCGGCAATGCACACCAGCCCAAACACCAGCGCGCCCACGATGGCGTCGCCGTTCTTCTTCTGGCCAAAGATGCGGCAAATCGCGTCGTACAGCAGCCAGAACACCACGAAGAACCCGAGTGCCACCGCAATCGCCGTGGCAGGCGCCCAGTCCATGCGCGACTTGTCGATGAGGTAGGTGCTGGCGCTGTAGAGGTAAGACACCGTGAACAGCGCAAAGCCGCTGAGCCAGGTGCTGTAGCTTTCCCAAAAGAACCAGTGCAGGTGCCCCGGCAGCTTGGGCGGCGACACGGCGAACTTGACCGGGTGGTAGAACCCGCCGCCATGCACCGCCCACAGCTCGCCGCTCACGCCCTGCTTTTTCAGGTCTTCGTCCTCGGGCGGCGTGAGGCTGCTGTCCAAAAAGACGAAGTAGAACGACGAGCCAATCCAGGCGATGGCGGTAATGACATGGACCCAGCGCAACAGCAGGTTGGCCCAGTCGAGAACGTAGCTTTCCATATCTCAACCTTGGCAGCGCAATGCGCTGCAAACCTGCTCACCACTGCGGGCGCTCTGAGCAGAAAACGAAGGTCGCGCACCTTGGCTGGCTGGCCTTTCCACACAAGAAAGACCGGCGGGCCGGGGCACCGCTGCGACCGAAAATCACCGACCGATAACACCCAAAAGTGTATGCACGAATTGTTCCAGATTCGGCCCCGTCAAGTAAGCCGCGTGGCCCGCTACGGCGTCAGGGTCTGCAGCAATTGCGCAGCCACCGCCACCGCAATCACTTCAGGCTGCTTGCCATGAATGCCGGGCACACCTATCGGGCTGGTCACCTGCGCCAGCTCGGCCGGGGTAAAGCCGCGCTCGGTCAGCCGGTGCGAGAAGGTGGCCCACTTGGTCTTGCTGCCGATCAGGCCGATGAAGGGCAGATCCTGCTGCTGCCGCTGGCGGCGCAGGCAGGCAGCCACCACGTCCAGATCCTCGGCGTGGCTGAAGCTCATGATGAGCACCCGCGAGCCCGCTGGCAGCGTGGGCACGGCCATGTGCACGGGCTCGGAATGCTCGCAGACCACGCCCTCGGGCGGTGCGGGCGGGAAGATGCCGTCGCGGCTGTCAATCCACGTCAGTGCAAAGGGCAGCGGCGCCAGCACCCGCGCCAGGGCGTGGCCCACATGGCCGCCGCCAAACAGGGCCACGGGCGTGCGCGGGCCTTGCAGCCGCTCAGGCAGGCCGGCGGCGTCCGCCGGGCCCAGCGCCTCAAACTGCAGGTGCACCACCCCGCCGCAGCACTGGCCCAGGGCCGGGCCCAGGGCGTAGCGCATCTGCGGCTCGCCGGGCTCTCCCGCCAGGCGGCGGCGCGCATCGGCCATGGCCTGGTGCTCCAGGTGGCCGCCGCCGATGGTGCCGATCACGCGGTCGGCCAGCACCGCCATCCAGGCCCCGGGTTCCCTTGGGGCCGAGCCTTCGGTAGACTCCACCCTCACCAGCCACGCGCTTGCGCCACCCTGTAGCGCCTCCGCCAGCAAACGTACATCCGTCACATCGGCCCTTTCACCTTTCAAAGGTTGCACGCGGCAGTACCGCATGCAACCCCTGTGTTTCGAGTTTTCAGACTCCACGCCCAGCATGCCATCCACCCCACCCTCAAGTGCCCAACGCGCACAACGTGCCCAGGGCGCCCGCCCCAGCTGGCTGCGTTGGCTGCTGGCCAGCGCCATGGCCGCACTGGCCGCCTGCAAGTCACCACCGCCTGAGGCGCCCGCGGTGCAAGACAGCAAGATGCCCGCCCGCGACTCTGCGGCGGCACCCCTGACTGCCACGGTGGTGGCGCCCAAAGCGTCTGCCGCCATCTCCGCGCGCGACTACCGCAAGGATGCAGCGGCCCACCTCTACAGCCAAAACCAGCAGCGCATCTACCAAGGCAAACTGCCCGCCATGCTGTACGCCATTGGCGTGCTGGAGGTAGACATTGACCGCCAGGGCCGCGTGGCCCGCCTGCACTGGGCCCGCGCCCCCCGCCACGCGCCCGAGGTGGTGGCAGAGATTGAGCGCACCGTGCGCGCCGCCGCCCCCTACCCCACACCCAGCCGCATGGGCAAGGTGACCTACATCGACACCTGGCTGTGGGACAAGAGCGGCAATTTCCAACTCGATACCCTCACCGAAGGCCAACACTGAGCGTCTGGCTGAACGTGTGGGTGGCCATGGAGGCGGGCGCTGCGGCCGCCTTCATGGGTTGATTGATGAAAACCCCCTCTAAGGCGCATTCAATAAGCGCAAACAGCTATCAATTAAGTAGCAAAAAGACCTGATAGCACCCCAAGACTCAAGACCCCCGGTAGGTCGAATAACTCCAGGGGCTTACCAGCAGGGGCACGTGGTAGTGCTGGTCGGCGTGGGCAATGCCAAAGTCCAGGCTCACCTGGTTCAGAAAATTCGGCTCGGGCAACGCAACGCCCCGGGCCTTGAAGTACCCCGCCACATCAAACGTCAGCCGGTAAGTGCCCGTGCGCAGGCTGGCGTTGTCAAACAAGGGCGCGTCGGTGCGCCCATCGTGGTTGAGCACCAGCGCCTTGATCAGCGTGGCCTGCTCGCTCTGGGTGGCATACAGGCGCACCCCCATGCCCGCAGCCGGGCAACCGTGCATGGTGTCTAAAACGTGGGTGCTGAGGCCCATGGTGTGTCTCCGGCAAGTGGGTCAAACAAAGAAAGCAAAAGCGGGCCGGGGCGGCAATGCCCCAGGCAAGCGGTAGGCGGCCACGCGACGGACCGCTGGGTCGGCGCCGCTGCCCCTGTGCGCGCATTGGTGTACGCCCAAAGTGTATGCAGTTTGTGTTCATCAAAACACGCCTTCGCACAAAACCGCTCCGCCCGCTGCGTTCAAGGTTCAGCAGGTTTCATGCCCATGCTATGGATTCAGAATGAACCCACTGGAACCGTTCGCGCTGAGCTTGTCGAAGCGATGCGCAAGGCTTCGACAAGCTTGTATGGTTTAGCTCCCATCAACCAACCTGTAAGAAAGGGCGAGGAGCCGGGATGCAGGGACATCGACAAGCATCGGCAGTTGCTTCAGATCCAACTGACCGACCTACTGAGTCATTACCCCATCCCTGCGCCGAGCGTCGATAAGGAACCTGACGAGGGCAAGCTGCGCTTGGCAGCACCGATCGTCAATTCTTGCAAGCTCACGCCGACAGCAGGACACATCCCGGCGCTCGTATTTTGAGCGATGAACCCTCAACAAGCTACTGAGTTTGTCGGCGTGGATGTCGCCAGCGCCCATCTGGACGTGGCCGCGCAGGGCCAGGCCAGCGTGCGCCGGTTTGCCAATACACCCCAGGGCATTGCCCTGCTGCTGCGCACGTTGCGCCCCGCAAGCGTACTGGCGCTGGAGTCCACCGGCCGCTACCACGTGCCGCTTGCGCTGGCAGCGCACGCCGCAGGCCTGCGTGTCTATGTCCTCAATCCGCTGGATGCACGCCGCTACGCCCAGTCGGTGGGTCAGCGCGGCAAGACCGATCGGATGGATGCGCTCGTGCTGGCACGCTATATCTGCCACGAACATGCGCATTTGCAGCAGTGGCAGCCACCCACCGCTTGCCAAGCCGTGTTGCGCGAGCTCCTCGCACACCGGGCAACTCTGGTGCGTCAGCGCAGCGCACTGGCTCAAGCCGGCTGCCACAGCAAGACGCTTGCACGCCTGGACGAGCCAGTGCTGGCGGCCTTGCAACAAGCCATCAAACATGTCGATGGGCAAATAGAAACTACCCTGCGGGCTGATCTCAGCAGCCACCAAGCGTTTGAACACATCACCTCCGTGCCCGGCCTGGGGCTGGTTTGTGGCGCTTTGCTGGTGATGCTGTTTGGGCGGATGCAAGGCGGCAGTGCTGATGCGGTCATCGCATTTACCGGGCTGGACCCTCGCCCCAACGACTCTGGCAAGAAAACGGGGCAAAGGCGCTTGTCCAAGAGGGGCTGGCCAGAGATCAGGCGCTTGATGTACGCAGCAGCCATGTCGGCGGCGCGCACGAAGACGTGGAACGGCTATTACTGTGCTCAGCGTGACAAAGGCTTGAGCACGACCGCTGCACTTGTCGTGCTTGCCCGTAAGCTCTTGCGTGTGGCTTTCTCACTGTTCAAGCAGCAAGCTCTGTTCGATCCCGCGCTGGTCGCTGGCAGAGCTTGACGGGAACCATAGAACCTCAGCCTGAACGGATATTTCAAGTTCAAAGATGCCGACTCAATGATGGGCTACGGGCCACCCTGCAGCACCTGCAATGCCAGGGCCGACAGGCGCTGCACCAGCGCTGGGTACTGCGATTCGGATGTGTTGCCATAACCCAGCACCAGCCCATTGCAGCCCGGCCGGGGCACCAGCGCAAAGCGTGACAGCGGCGCGGGCGCCATGTCGTAGGCGCGGGCGGCTTCGGCCAGGACCGTGTCGGGGCAATCGGGTGGCAGTTGCACCGTCAGGTGCATGCCACTGTCGCCTCCCATCACCTGGTGTGGCACGGCCATGTGCTGGGCCAGGGCCTCGCGCAGGGCCTGCTGGCGGCGGCGGTAAAGGCGGCGCATGCGCCCCAGGTGGCGGGTGAACTGGCCTGTGTCGATGAAGTCGGCCAGCGCCAGTTGCTCAAAACGGTGGCCGCCGCGCAGCGTCTCGTGCAGCAGCGTGTGGGCCTGTGCCGCCAGCGCTGCGGGCAGCACCACAAACCCCAGCCGCAGCGCCGGGAACAGCGTCTTGCTGAACGTGCCCACATACAGCACGGGCGCACCGGGCTGCAAGCCCTGCATGGCCCCAATCAGCTCGCCCGCGTGGCGAAACTCGCTGTCGTAGTCGTCCTCAATCAACCACGCGCCATGGCGCTGTGCCTGCTGGATCAGCGCCAGGCGGCGCGCCGCCGACAGCACGGCCCCGGTGGGGTACTGGTGCGAGGGCGACGTGTACACCAGCCGGGGCGGCTGCGCGGCCCAGGCGCCCTCGGGCACGGCCAGCCCGGAGCCATCCACGGGCATGGGCACCAAGTTCATGTCGCCGCAGGCAAAGGCGGTTTGGGCGCCCCGGTAGCCGGGGTCTTCCAGCCAGGCGGTGTCGCCAGGGTTGGCCACCAGCCGCACGCACAGGGCCAGGGCCTCTTGCGCGCCTTCGGTGATGACGACTTGCTCGGGCGTACACAGCACACCCCGCGCCACCGCCAGGTGGTGCGACAAAGCCTGGCGCAAAGCGGGCTCACCCGCCGGATCACCATAGCCCAGGGCGCTGACCCCGCCGCGCTGGTAGGCCCGGTCTACCGATCGCTTCCAGGCGCTTATCGGGAACCGCGCCAGCGCTGGCACGCCAGGGCGAAACGCCTGCGCACCGTCAGGGGCGGTCGCAGGGGTCATCGTTGCGGCTGGTCCAGGGCGCACCCGGGCCACCCGTTCGGCCATCTGCCCCACGGCCTGCCCGGCCACGCTCGGTGACGGCACCGCAGGGCCAGCCTCCACCGCCTGCCCAGCCTGGGCCGGTGCGTTGCCCCGCCCCAGCGCCGCCACCCGCGTGCCCTGGCGGCTCGGTTCGATGTAGCCCTCAGCCCCCAGTTGCTCGTAGACGGCCGTCACGCTGTTGCGCGACACAGCCAAATCCACCGCCAGCGCACGCGAGCCCGGCAGACGGCACCCCGCAGGCAGGCGCCCCGCCCATATCGCTGAGCGCAGCCGCTGCAGCAACTGGCGCTGCAAGGGCTCGGCGCCCGGCCCGCGCATCAGGGGGGTTTGCAGCAGCACATCGGCCACAGGTGACACATGAAGTTCTGACATGGAGTGGGGCCCGGATGGAGCGAACGATGGCGCCATCGTGGCACCATCAAATGAATCTAATATGGCTCTTTTTGCAGAGCCACTGGCATTCTAAAGTGGCACTCCGGCGCACCACCTTGCGTGCATCCTTTGGCCATCTCCCTCACATCACTTGCCATCAGCCACCATGACCCAACGCACCAACGAATACGGCCAACCCATCGGCGAGCCCATGCCCCACTGGAGCCCCCGGCCCGCGCCTACCGGCGTCACGCTGAAGGGCCGGTTTTGCCAGCTGGAGCCACTGAACGCGGCCCGCCACGCCGCAGACCTGTTTGCCGCCTACCAAACCGCACCCGACGGCCGCAACTGGACCTACCTGTTCATCGGCCCCTTCGCCAGCGAAGACGAGTACCGCCGCCATGCCGAAGCGGCCGCGCCAAGCACCGACCCGCGCCACTTTGCAGTGATCGACACCGCCACCGGCAAGCCCGTGGGCACCCTGTCGCTGATGCGCATTGACCCCACCCATGGCTGCATTGAGGTGGGCCATGTCACCTTCTCGCCGCTGCTGCAGCAAACCCCCGCCTCCACCGAAGCACAGTTATTGCTCATGGCCTACGCCTTCGACACCTTGGGCTACCGCCGCTACGAGTGGAAGTGCGACAGCCTGAACGAGCCCTCGCGCCGCGCCGCGCTGCGGCTGGGTTTTCAGTTGGAAGGCATCTTTCGCCAAGCCCTGGTCTACAAAGGCCGCACCCGCGATACGGCCTGGTTCTCCATCACCGATGGCGAATGGCCTGCCGTGCGCGCAGCGCTGCAGACCTGGCTGGGCGAGAGCAACCTGAACGCGCAGGGCCAGCAGCGCCAGTCGCTCGCCGCCATCCGCGCGGCGCTGCCGGGCACTGATTGAGGCGGGTACGCCAGCAACATTGCACAGGGCCCCAACCGCCCTACACTGGCACACCCAACCCTCAGCAACCAGGAGATGACTGAATGAACATCCGGCAAACCCTGCTGTCCGCCAGCCTTGCGCTGGCCTTGGCCAGCCTTGCAGCCTGCGGCTCGACCCCACCGCAAGCCACTGCAACCCCTGCTGCTGCGCCCGCCGTGCAGCAAACGGCTGCCGCTGCAGCCGCCAGCGCCGCCTATGACTTCGACATGGACGTATTCCACCCCGTGGTGGCCAACAACGGCATGGTGGCGACCGAGCAAGAGCTGGCCTCGCGCATCGGGCTGGACATTCTGAAAGCCGGTGGCAACGCAGTCGACGCCGCTGTGGGCATTGGCTTTGCGCTGGCCGTGGCACTGCCCAATGCGGGCAACATCGGCGGCGGCGGTTTCATGATGGTGCACGACGCCAAGACCGGCAAATCCGTCGCGCTGGACTTCCGCGAAGTGGCCCCCCTCAAGGCCAGCCGCAACATGTACCTGGACGACAAGGGCAACGTCATCAACGGCAAGTCGCTCTACACCCACTACGCCGTGGGCGTGCCCGGCACGGTGGCCGGCATGGAGCATGCGCTGAAAAAATGGGGCACCCTGCCGCTCGACAAGGTGATTGCGCCATCGATTGCGCTGGCAGAAAAGGGCTTCCCCGTCAGCGAAACGCTGGCCAAAATCCTGCAGCAAGAAAAGAAGAACATGGGCCAGTGGCCCGCCACCACCGAGATCTTCTGGAAGAACGGCGAGCCCCTGAAGCGCGGCGACCTGCTGGTGCAAAAAGACTTGGGCCAATCCATGCGCCTGATCGCGCAGCAAGGTGCCAAGGCCTTCTATGAAGGTGCCATCGCCCAGAAGATTGCCGCAGAAACCGCGCCGCACGCAGGCGCTGTGACGCTGCAAGACCTGCGCGAATACAAGGTGGCCGAGCGCGAACCCGTGCGCGGCACCTACCGTGGCTACGAAGTGGTGACCATGCCCCCACCCTCCTCCGGCGGCACGCACCTGGTGCAGATATTGAACATGCTGGAGCAGTGGCCCCTGGCCCAATGGGGCCAGAACAGCGCCCAGACGCTGCACTACATGGCTGAGAGCAGCAAGCTGGCCTATGCCGACCGCTCCGAGTACCTGGGCGACCCCGACTTTGTGAAGATTCCCCTGAAGGGCCTGACCTCCAAGCGCTACGCCGAATCGCTGGCCAAGACCATCGACGGCAACCGCGCCCGCCCCGCCAAGGAAATCAAGCCCGGCCAGCCCCAGCCGTATGAAAGCGACCAGACCACCCACTACTCGGTGGTGGACAAGGCGGGCAACGCCGTGGCCGTGACCTATACGCTGAACACCAACTTTGGCAGCGGCATCGTCGCCAAGGGCACCGGCATCTTGCTGAACAACGAGATGGACGACTTCTCGGCCAAGCCCGGCGTGGCCAACGCCTACGGCCTGGTCGGCGGCGACGCCAACGCCGTGGCCGCCAAGAAGCGCCCCTTGTCTTCCATGACGCCCACCCTGGTGCTCAAGGACGGCAAGCCCACGCTGGTGACCGGCAGCCCTGGCGGCGCCCGCATCATCACCACCGTGCTGCAAACCGTGGTGAACACCATCGACTTTGCCAACAACCCCGCCGAAGCCGCCGCTGCGCCGCGCATCCACCACCAGTGGACGCCCGACGAACTGCGCGTGGAAAAGGGCCTCTCGCCCGACACCCTGGCCCTGCTCAAGCAACGCGGCCACAACATCGCCGTGAAGGCATCGATGGGCCGCACGCAAACCATCCAGATCCGCAACGGGCTGCTGTATGGGTACTCTGATCCGCGCAACCCGGATGGGCAGACGTTGGGGTATTGAAGACTGATGAAGGCGCGCCTGCTGGAAGGTAGGTGCGCTGGGAAAAGCAAAAGGGCCGCACCATGTGCGGCCCTTTTTTGTGATGGGCAATCGCGTTTCCGTCCACACGCGGGGGGCAGATCTGAGTCCAAAGCTGGCCTTGCGTCAGTTACCGTGAATGACCGCATTGCAGCGGTTGCAGCCGTTCGCATCTCAGTCGCGAATGGGTACTATCGGCCAGAAGTGGACCTCAGTGAAGGGCTGCTTTCGGCTGGGCTATCCTGATCAGGCGGTTTGCTGATTGCCGTGAACTGACTTCATCACCGTCGCGGAAGCTCCACGACGACCCGGGTCGTATTGGTGTCATCGAATACCTCTAGCCCTACGCTGCCATGCTGGGCCTCGGTGAGCAATTTGGCGGAATATGTGCCCAGGCCTGTCCCCCCTGTTTGCCCGCAGTCACGAACTTGTCGAAAAACCGGTCGCGGATCGCGATTGGCACAGCTCCAGTGTTGCTGATGATGATGCGCAAGGGGTTCTGATCCTGGAGCTGCACCGACACCCGCGACCCGTGCGGCGCTGCTTCGCACGCGTTCCTTAGTAGGTTCTGGAAGATCGAGTAGCACAGGGTTGAATCCGCAAGCGCTACAGGTGGCTCCGCTCCGACCGCCACGTCCGTGTCCACCGCGATAGACAGGTCCTTCTCCGCGAAGGTCACCCGATTCATCTCGGCTATGCGGCGCAGCAGTTCGCCGATAAGCACGGGCTGCGCTCGTAGCACGAAGCGACCCGATTCAATTTTGTACAGTTCGGATGACAGGTTGATCATGTTGAGCACCTGCATCACGCTCTCTTCCATCAAGCGCAACTGCTCCACTTGTCGGCGACCGACCGAGTCATCCTCAATCAGCGCCTGCACAAGACCCAGTGCCCCGGCCAGCGGCGCCTTGATGTCGTGCCGCGTGATGCGCTCAACGTCTTCGCGCAACTGGGCTGCCTCGACCATGCTGTCGAACTCGGCCTGCAGGTCCTTGCGCAGCTGCACGTAGCGCATGAAATTGCGCACGCGCGGCTTGAGCGTTTCGGGGTCGATGGGCTTGGTAATGAAATCGACCGCGCCGAGATCGAGCCCCCTGATGCGTGCGTCCGCCGACGCCATGGCAGTGACGAAGATGATGGGAATGCTCTGGGATGTGGGATGCTCGCGCATCATCCGCGCTACTTCGAAACCATCCATGCCGGGCATCATGATGTCCAGCAGTACCAAGTCCGGAGGGTCGTCGGAGGTCACCACCTCCATCGCCTTGGCGCCTGTCTGAGCCAGCCTGATCCGATACTCGCCTTTGAACAGCTGGGACAGTAGCAGCAGGTTGTCGGGCGTATCGTCGACGATCAGTATCGTCGGTCGAGGAGCTTCCTGCTCTTCGGCTGATGGCGTGCTCGCGGTGTCCTGCGTCGCCGGAGCATGCGCATTTTGCGCTGGCAACCCCTCCCCAGCAAAATCGCCAGGAGCGCGCGGCTTCCATTGCAAGGCCTTCTCCAGCCTTTGAGCCAATTGCTTGGGGGAGTAGGGCTTGAGCAGCAGGGAGGTCACCCCCATCGAAATGGCCTCCTGAACACGGCTGCGCTCCGCCTCGGCGGTGATAAGAACAAACGGTATTGCGAATAATCGTTCGTCTGCACGCATGGCCTGAAGCAACTCCACGCCTGTCATCACGGGCATGTTCCAGTCCGAGAGCACCACATCGAAACGCTGATTCTTCAGAAGGCGCAGGGCTTCGGCACCGTTGCGCGCGGATTCAATGCGTTCCACTCCCATCTGCCGGAGCTGGTTGATGGTGACCTTGCGCATCGCCTCAAAGTCATCAACGACCAGACAGCGTGCGCCTCGCCCAATGGCAGATGGGCTCGAAGCAGCAAAAACACTCATGCAGATACCTTCTTGTCTTGCTGGGTGAGGTCAAGAGCCACATCGGCCTCTTCACGAACGAAGCGCAGGATACCCACAGCGATGATGGGTTCCATGTCCACTAGCAACTGGCGGCGCTCTGGCCTGATCGACTCAGTCGCGGCTAACTCAATGACGGCCACGACACATCCAGCGTGCTTGATCGGCATCAAATAGATGGCGCAGGGAGCGCAATGCCCAAGACCTGACTGGACACGCAGGTAGTCAGTCCCAGGCGCTTCGATGAGCACGGACTCGCCCGTTGCGATGCATCGCTCGATCATGCTGGCTGTTGTGGGCAGCTCAGAGAGCGTTTGTTCCGCACTAGCACCCGAACCCGCATAGTGCGCAACTGCCTGCATCGCGCGCGCTTCGTTTACTCGCACCAGCAGGGCTTGCCCCATCGGCAAGTGCCTCGCCAGTTCGTGCAGGACTGTGCGGGCAAAAGCTGCAAGAGTGTTGGCGTGTTGCAACTCGAGCAATAGGTCGGACACTGCCTTGCGCCGGTAGGCCTCGCCGGTCAACTGGTCGTGGCTTTGCTGCAGCGCTTTTAGGGTCAGTTTGTGCCGGGCCGCTTCGCGCCTGAGCTGCGTTGCCCAAAATAGCATGGCCAGCAGCACTCCCGCAATGGCGGCCCCGCCAGGGATTCCCCAGGCCATCCAAACCCGGTGCCATTTCCCGCTATTGTCGAAAGAGGCGGAGAAGAGCTGGTACTCCATCAGCGACACGCCATATTTGCGTCGCCAGGACAGATCGAGATCTGACCCCATCCGACGACTGTCGGTGAAATAGCGCTGTATGGCGTGCTCGAGGTCCGATGCTTCAAAGGAAATACCCCAGCCTACCGAGATCGCCTCGCCCACCGGAAACAGCATGTCCAGGTTCTCCAGGTCGTTACGCACCCAGTGGAAGGCAGATTCGGCCGCGATCACGGTGAAATCTGCGCGACGCTGCGCGACGGCCTGCATGGATTTGGCGGTAGGTACGTTCTCAATGACGATCGGTGAGTGCTCTCCCGCTCCAGCGTTGAATCCCTGGATCCATCCTTCGTAAGCGGTTCCCGCCTGGACCGATGCAGTGCGCCCTGCAAGATCTACCTCGGCGCGCAAAACGGATCGCATCTCCGGTCGCGAGACGACGACATTGCGCGTGGTGAAGTACGGCACCAGTATCATCTTTTGCTTGCGCCATTCGGTGATGTGCAGGTCATTCGGGTACAGATCGCATTTTCCAGTGGCCAGAGGAGCGGCTTCGTAGCGATCTCCCTGAACTGTCACGCCCTGCGCGTTGTGAAACTGCTGATCCCACTGCGAAAGCGTCACGGTTTTCGCTTGAACACCAAGGTATCGGGCGAAATCCTCCCCATTGGTCCGATAGTAGTCGGCGCTGGAGCCAGCGACGCAGATGCGCAACTCTTGGCTGTCCTTGATTTGCACCAGCGAGCGCCCCAAGGCGCTGCCCGCGGCCATCGCAAGGCCCACAAAGCAGGCAAAAAATCGCATTTGGCGCTTCATGGACCAGATTCAGCCGGGCTGAGCAGGAGCCTGAACTTCGAGCGCTGAGAGCGCAGCATCGAAATCGATGCGATCAATGGCTCGGCTCACGGCAGACAGGGACTCAGCAAGCGGGTCGCCATCCGCCGCCAACCGAGCGACCAAGTTCTCCAGCGCGTCGCCCGCATCCGCGTCGCTGTCTCTGAGCAACTTGCGCAATCGGCTCAGCAGAGCCTCGGTTTCGGCGGAGCGCGCCTTGGAAACAACAGGTTCCGATCGGGCTTGCACAGTGCCAGCCCCGCTGCTCGCCGTGGACTCCTGCAGAGCCTTGATAAGCGGGCGTAACAAAACTCCAATCTGGGACAACATTTCCAGCGCTGCCGGCACGCGGGACTCGTGGGCGCCCTCTGCCTCCAGCGCCCCTGCTGCCGATGCGACGTTGGTGGCGCCGATCGTGCCCGCAGCGCCTTTGAGGGTATGAGCCAGCCGCGTGGCCAGAGGCCAGTCGCCCTGATGCAGCGCCTCAGCGACGGCTGTTTCAAAGCCCGTGTACTCCTGCAGAAACATGCCCAGTAGTCGGCGGTAGAGCCGCCGGTCGTTTTGAACTATGCGAAGTCCAATCGCCTGATCCACGCCGGGCAATTGCGGCAGATCTGGATCGGCCACGCTGCCTCCTTGATTGAAAGCCTGTTCAGGCGTCGTCTGGGCGGTTGTGGCAGCAGGGTTGATCCATCGAGCCATGCACGCAAACATTTCCTCTACCCGCAGCGGTTTGGGGATGTGGTCCACCATGCCGGCATCCATTACCTTCTCCCTGTCACCGGCCATGGCGTTGGCTGTCATGGCGATGATGGGCAGGTTGGCAAACTGCGGCAGCGAGCGCAGGTGGCGTGTGGCCGTATAGCCGTCCATCACGGGCATCTGGCAATCCATGAGGACGCCATCGAATCGAGGGTCCGCGGCCAGCAGGTCCAGCGCCTCCTGGCCGTTGTTGGCCAGCACCACCTCCATGCCGGCCTGGCGCAGCAGCTCCATAGCCAGTTCCTGGTTCAGTGCATTGTCTTCAACCAGCAGCACCCGCGCGCCCTTGAGCTGCTGCAAATGCTCGGTTCGCCCGTCGGCCTTGGCTACCACGCGATCAGATACCAGGCGACCTTTGCCCAGCGCCTCAGCCACCGCTTCTAGCAATGTCGATGCCGTGACCGGCTTGGTGAGCACCGCATTCACCCGGGCGCCATGGCTCTGCACCGCAGTCATGGCTTCTTCCCGGCCGAAAGCAGTCACCATGATCACCGCCGGTGCAGCCCCACCCTTGAGCGCCTGCATGCGGCGCACGGTCTCGGCGCCGTCCATGCGTGGCATCTTCCAGTCCATCAGCACTAGGTCGTAGGCGAGCGAGCGGCTGTCGGCGCCCTCCACCATGCGCAGCCCTTCCTCGCCATCGCGGGCCATGTCCACCTCCAGGCCGAAACGGCGCGCCATGGTCGACAGGATCTCCCGGGCCGCAGCATTGTCATCCACCACGAGAACTCTCAGGCCCAGCAGTTCGTTGGCATCAAACATGCGCCGGGGCATGGGCTGCGCCTGCAGGCCAAAGTGCACATGGAAGTGGAAGGTCGAGCCCTGCCCCTCGGTGCTCTCCACCCAGATGCGGCCTTTCATCAACTCCACCAGGGTCTTGGAGATCGCCAGGCCCAGGCCCGTGCCGCCATAACGCCGCGTGGTGGAGCTGTCGGCCTGACTGAACGACTGAAACAGCCGTTGGCATTGCTCTGGCGTCATGCCGATGCCCGAGTCCTTGACCCAGAAGTGCAGCTCGACGTCACCACCTGGCTTGCCTTGCTGGCCGGCCAGCTCGATCCCCAGCACGATCTCCCCCTGCTCCGCGAACTTCACGGCATTGCTGCCCAGGTTGGCCAAGATTTGGCCCAGTCGCAGCGGGTCTCCTACCAGCGCCGTCGGAACGTCGTCCGCTGTGCTGAACAGCAACTCCAGACCCTTGTCCTCGGCCTTCATACCGATCAGATTGGCTACGTGGTCGAGAACATCCTCCAGCCGGAAGTCGACTTGCTCCATGGACATCTTGCCGGCTTCGATTTTGGAGAAGTCGAGGATGTCGTTGATGATGCCCAGAAGGCTCTCGGCAGCGCGGTTGACTTTCTCGATGTAGTTGCGCTGCTTGTTGTCCAGCGCGGTCTGCAGAGCCAGGTGCGACATGCCGATGATGGCGTTCATCGGCGTGCGGATCTCGTGGCTCATGTTGGCCAAGAACTCGCTTTTGGCCCGCGTCGCTTCCTCGGCCATTTCCTTGGCCCGCCGTATATCTTCTTCTGACGTCTTTCGGATCGTCACGTCAAGCAGCATCCACACCGTCCCCTTGCTCAGGTCGTCCGGATCAATGGCTGCACCGCTGAGTTGACACCAGAAGCGCGTGCCATCGGCGCGCACCAGCTCTTCCTCGCGTTGGTGTTTTTCACCGCTTGATAGCTGTCCGTATATCTCATTGAGGGCATGGGCAAACGCGTCATCAGATGCGTACCAGGCACGGGGGGACTGGCCAAGTTGCCCGGTGCCGAACAGCGTGTCAAGCTGTGTGTTGCCGCGCACAACCACGCGGTCCTTGATGAACGCGATGCCCAGCGTGGTGGCCTCGAACATGGCGGTCTGCTCGGCATGGGCCAGCTGCATGGCCTCCTGCGACTTCTTGTGCTCGGTGATGTCGGTGGCGATGCCGCAGATGCCGTAGATTTCACCTGCTTCGTTGATCAGCGGTGTTTTCGTGGTCATGAACGAGCGCTGCTCTGATCCATCGGCAGTGGGGATGATCTCCTCGTAGGTGATGGCTTCGCCCCTTTCGAGCACGCGGTTCTCCACCTCCCAGATCTTGTCTGCCATCTCTTTGGGCCACAGGTCGTGTGCGTTTTTACCGAGAACCTCATGCTCGCTGGTGCCTGCGTACTTCGCATAGGTGGCATTCAATAGCTGGTAGCGGCCTTCCCTGTCCTTGAGCGTAATGATGGAGCCGATGCCATCCACCAGGGTGCGGATCTGACGTTGGCTGTTGCGCACTTCCTGCTCTACCCGGTTGCGCTCGGTCACGTCGCGCACCGAGGCGCATACACAGACGCCATGGCCGCCAATGGCAGGCAGGCGTGACAGGCCGACCTCCACCGGAAACTCGCTGCCATCCTTGCGCACGCCTTTGAGGTTGGCATTCGTACCCCCCATGTTTCGCGGCAGTCCGACTGCCAGGAAGCCCTGGCGCAAGCCCGGGTGCCGGTCGCGGATGGCGGATGGCACCAGTATTTCCATAGGCTGGCCCACCAGTTCATGTTCCGCATAGCCAAACAGATCGAGCATGCGCGGGTTGACCATGATCACCGTGCCGTGCTCGTCCGTGACCATCAAGCCGTCGGGTGCAGATTCGATGATGCCGTGATACCAAGCCTCGGTGGCGGCGATGGAATCTTTTTGCGTGGCGAGCTCGTGCGCCTGCTGTTCCAGCGTCTTCGCCTGGGCCTGCGTTTCCTCAAGCAGCCGATGGGTGGCCACGTTGCGCTCCAGAATCTCCAGATTGGCAGCCAGCGCAGGCATCAGCGCGTCCAACAGGGCCTGCTGTGCAGGCGAGAAGATCTGAAAGCTGGCAATCTCCAGCACACCCAGCAACTCGTCACCACGTTGGATCGGCAGCACGCAGATACACCGGGGTGCGGCATCGCCCAACGCCGATCCGATGCGTACGTAGTCTGGGGGAGGCTGAGTGAGCGTGATGGCGCTGCGCTCCAGTGCGCACTGTCCCACCAAGCCCTGGCCCAGCTGAATGTATTGATCCATCGTCTTGCGTTCGCGATGGGCAAAACCGGTTAGCAGACGCAGGTGGCGCTGGCTTTTTTCGTAGATGTAAAGGACGCCGTGCCCTATGTCCAGCAAAGGCGCCGAGAGCGTGAAGAAGCGTTGCGCCAGCTCGACGAAGGACTGGGTCGACTGCAGTTCGGCAGAGACGCTGGCCGTATGTGTCTTGACCCAGCGCTGCACCTCCAGTTCGCGGGCTCCCCGCTGTAGCACCGCCACTGCACGCGCCAGCGCGCCCAGGTCGTTGAGGTACGAGGTATGAGGCACCTCCTGCAGCAGATCTCCTTCTGCAATCCGCTCCACAGCCGTGCGCAGTTCGAACGCTGGTACACGAATGGACCGCGCGATAAGCCACGCAAAAAGCACACTGAACAAGCCGCCCATGACCAGCAGGGTGCTGCCGCGGATCCTGGTCTGCTGCGCAAGGTCCTGCACGGAGCGCAGCGTAGCCCGGGCGCTGTCCTCTTTCGTGGCTGCCACAGCTTCCATAGACTGGGCCACGGTATCCCCAACGACAGCGAACTCCCGACTTGAGACCTGTCTGCGCGCTTCTTGAAGTTGCCCCTGCCTGGCGAGCTCAAGCAGACCTTCAACTCTCTTGCGGTACTCCGCATAGTTCTGGTCGAACGTCAGAAGGTTGCGTCTGTTGTCGTCGCGAACAATGCGCCCGCGAAGCTCACCGACCTCGCGCAAGATATCTTGGTGCGACTGATCAAGCCTCTCCAGCGCCTGGGCCCTGTCGTCTGTCTCTACGGTGAGCAGCGCATTGCGCAAATGGCGCCCCATGCTGGCATAGTGGAACTGGATCGCCCGGGCGTTGGAAACGCCCTGCAGGTCCCTTTCATACATGTCCTGAATCTCGTCGTTCACGCGGCTGACCGCCTGCATGCCCAGCACGCTGAGCACGATTGCCATGAGGAGGATGACGAAAAAGGCGAACGCGAGCTTCGCCGTCAGGGAGGAGCGGTGGTAGTGCTGAACAATAGCGTTCATGAAACGCGTTCCTCTCTATTCCGGGGCGAAGTGATGCAGGCCAGACGGTCCCGGCAATGGAGGCTGGCTGCCTGGGAACCTATTGAGCTCAGGAAGAAGGCTGAATGACCGCAGTCGCCAATTCCAGGTGCTTGGCCTTGTCGGCCATTTCCGCGTCGCTGTCGGCAAATTTTTGAGCAATGCGCTGAAACTCTTCGAGCATGCCGAGAAAGGCATCCAGGATGTCGGGGTCGAAATGCGAGCCTCGGCCTTCGCGCATGATGTCCACCGCTTTCTCGTGTGGCATCCCGTCCTTGTAGACACGACGACTGATCAGTGCATCGTAGACATCGGCCACGGCCATGATGCGCGCAGACAGGGGAATTGCCTCGCCCGCCAGGCCCTGTGGGTAGCCGCTGCCGTCCCATTTCTCTTGGTGGCCATAGGCGATCTCCTTGGCGTATTGCAAGAACTCAACCGGCATGCCCAACTGGTCCTCGGCATGCTGTATCGCGTCTCGGCCCAGGGTCGTATGCGTCTTCATGATCTCGAACTCATGCGGCTCAAACCGCCCGGGTTTGAGAAGAATCCGGTCCGGGATGCCAACCTTGCCGATGTCGTGCAACGGCGCCGACTTGTACAGCATGTCGATCACGTGATCGCTCAGTGCAGTGCTGAAGCGCGGATGCGTCTTTAGCGCTGTGGCTAGCGCCTTCACATAGTGCTGCGTGCGGCGGATGTGGTTGCCGGTCTCGTTGTCGCGGGTCTCTGCCAGGGACGCCATGGCCAGGATGGTGACATCCTGGATAGCGGCGAGTTCGCGCGTGCGCTTGTGGACTTCCGTCTGCAAAAACTGATTTTGGTCGCGCAGGAAATCGGCACCCGCCTTGGCCTGAAGCTGGGTCGCCACACGGGCAAGCACGATTGGAGGGTTGATTGGTTTAGTGATGAAATCGGCAGCGCCTAATGCCAGCCCGACCTTCTCATCCTCCGTCCCCGTCATGGCCGTCAGGAAGATGATGGGAATATCCCGCGTGGCCGGAGCCGCCTTGAGCTGGCGGCATACCTCATAGCCGGAGAGGTCCGGCATCATCACATCCAGCAGAATCAAGTCTGGTGCTGGGATGCTGCGCGCGATCTGCAGCGCTTTTTCGCCAGACCCTGCCAATTTCACCCGGTACTGATCTTTGAGGAGGCCGGAAAGTACCCAAAGATTGTCTGAAGAGTCATCGACAGCAAGTACCAGTGGACGCGGAGAATCCTCGGACTGTTTGAGCATCTTTAATCATCCCTCCAAGGCGTAGGCCCCTCATCAGCCTAACTATTCCTTACACGGGACAGTTTGACAAGTGCTCAATTGACCTAAGTTGGATCGAAGGGCAGCACTCCGAGTTCAGGGGTGATTTAAGGCCTGCCCCCAAGGGCTGTCTCGCTATGGAAATACGGTGCTCTCTCAACTCAGATTTCGGTCTGTTCGGATAGCTCAAGAGCATCGTCAACCTCAATGCCAAGGTAGCGGACAGTTGATTCGATTTTTGAGTGGCCCAGTAGTAGCTGGACCGCACGTAGGTTTTTGGTTCTCCGGTAGATGAGCGTAGCCTTGGTGCGCCGTATGGAGTGCGTTCCATACTCTGCTGGATCGAGCCCAAGCTGCACCACCCAGTGCTCGAGAATCCGGGCGTACTGGCGCGTCCCGAGGTGCGGAGACTTGTGAAGTCGGCTCGGAAAAAGAAAGTCTTCTGATTTCAGTCCGGCTGCCTTGATCCATTGCTGAAGTGCTTCACGGGTGGTCGCCGTTATCTCGAATTGGACGGGGCGCTGGGTTTTGTGCTGCAAGACCATTGCTCGCGAGGCGACTTGGTCGCCATGGCAAACATCGCGAACCTTGAGGGCGACCAGGTCGCATCCGCGCAGCTTGCTGTCTATTCCCAGATTGAAGAGTGCAAGATCGCGCACCCGGCTCTCCATCTGGAGGCGCACGCGTAGCGCCCAGATGTCTTTAGGCTTGAAGGGAGCCTTCTGACCAACGATTTTCCCTTTGTTCCAAGGCTCGCGATGAACGACGACTGGAGCGGATTCCATGATGGTCTCCCATCGAGTAGAGGGGACAAATACGATGCGCCTTTTAGATGCCGTTGTCCACGAGTGACCACGGTAGCTATGTCAGTTCTTGCGGTTCAGAAAACGCCCAGTGATGTTCTTCACTGTCTGCTCTCGATCGCAGCAGTCGTTCAACGACTTCGGGTCGAGCGACAGCAACCAGCCTGTAGCAGTCGGCCAATCGCGTGCTGCGACCGATTGCGCCTGACCAAATGCAGCGCTTACTCCAGAAAGAAAAAGCCTGCCCGGTTCCAAACGCAGCAACACGCGGTCCCTCACCTGTTGCACGCACCCCACCCCTCAGGGTTCTCCAGAGTGCCCGCCCTCCCGCCACCCTCCCTACACTGGGCCCAATCCACCACGCAAAGGCGCTATGGCACACGTCAGCTGGACTCAACAGCCACCCACCAGCTGGGTCGCAATGGTCGATGGGCAAGCCATCTGTACCCTCAAAGGCAAAGACATTGGCGGCTGGAATGCCACCTGGGCGGGGGAACGGCTGTGGCCGCCGCCAGCGCATTTGCCCAAGGCCACGCCGCAGCCCATGCGGTTTTTCGGCAGCCTGGACGAAGCCAAGGCGGCCGTGGAGCAGGCGCTTTCCGTGTGAGGCCTCCTCCTTCAAGCCTCAAGCCTTTCAGGCCTCTAGCGCTTGATACACAAGCGCGAGCAGCTACAAAACCAATAGCACCCTGAAGTCATTCACATTGGTGTGCGTGGGGCCGGTCACTACCAGATCGCCCAGTGCGCTGAAGTAGCCATAGGCGTCGTTGCGGTCCAGGTGGTCGTCCAGGCGCAGGCCTTGGGCGCGGCCACGGGCCAGGGTGTCGGGGGTGACGATGGCGCCTGCGTTGTCTTCCACGCCGTCGATGCCGTCGGTGTCGGCCGCCAGGGCCCACACGCCGCTTTGGCCTTGCAGGGCCTGGGCCAGGCCCATGCAGAACTCGCCCGCACGGCCGCCCCGGCCTTTGGGGGCGCCTTCGGGGCGGGGGCGCACCGTCACCGTGGTTTCTCCGCCCGACAGCAGCACGCAGGGGCGCGCAAACGGGGCGCCGCGCTGGGCCACGGCGCGGGCCAGGGCCGCGTGCACTTTGCCCACTTCGCGCGATTCGCCTTCGATTTCATCCGACAGGATGTGCGCGGCCCAGCCTGCGGCACGGGCGGCTTGGGCAGCGGCTTCGAGCGACTGCTGGGGGGTAGCGATGAGGTGCACGGCGTGCCCTGCAAACACGGCGTCGCCGGGCTTGGGGGTTTCGAGCAAGCCCGCCTCCAGCGCGGCGCGCACGGCGGGGGGCACGGTGATGCGGTAGCGGGCAAGGATGGCCAGCGCATCGGCGCAGGTGCTGGCGTCAGGCACCGTGGGGCCGCTGGCGATGATGGAGGGGTCGTCGCCCGGCACATCGCTGATGGTGAGGGTGACCACACGCGCCGGGGCGCAGGCTGCGGCCAGCCGCCCGCCTTTAATGCGCGAGAGGTGCTTGCGCACGCAGTTCATCTCGCCAATGGCGGCACCGCTGGCCAGCAGTTCTTTGTTGATGCGTTGCTTCTCGGCCAGCGTGAGGCCGTCGGCTGGCAGCGTGAGCAGGGCCGAGCCGCCGCCAGAGATGAGGCAGATGACCAGGTCATCGGCCGTGAGGCCCTGGGTGAGCGCCAGCATGCGCTCGGCCGCCTGCAGGCCTGCGGCGTCGGGCACGGGGTGCGCGGCTTCAACCACTTCAATGCGCTGCGCCAACCCGATCGGCCGGGGCGGGATGTGGTCGTAGCGGGTAACGACCAGGCCGCTGAGCGGCGCGTCGGCGGGCCACAACGCCTCCAGCGCCTGCGCCATGGAGCCCCCGGCCTTGCCTGCGCCCAACACCAGGGTGCGGCCTTTGGGCGGGGCGGGCAGATGTTCTTTGAGGCCCTGCAGGGGCTGGGCGCGTTGAACGGCCACGTCGTACAGGTGGCGCAAGAAGGCGGCGGGGTGCTGGTGGGGGTCAGGCAAGGTCATGGCTTGGGATTGTGGTGCAGGCTGGGTGATTGATCCGGCACGAACCTGCTTGAGCCGTTCACGCGGAGCTTATCGAATCGGCGTGTGAGGCATCGACCAGCGCAGCCAGATCGGGTGTTGGAAGCATCGGGATGCCCCATTGAAAGCCGTCCGCAGACCGGTTCCCCGCCCTACTCCAGCACCACCTTGGCCTCTTTCACCAGGCGCGCAAAGCGCTCGGTGTCGTCCTTGATCTGGCGGGCCATTTGCTCGGGCGTGTTGCCAATGGGGTCGGCGCCAATGTCGTCCATCTTCTTGCGGAAGTCGGCCGACTGGATGATCTTGACCATCTCGGTGTTCAGCCGCGTGACCACGTCTTTGGGGGTGCCTGCGGGGGCCAGCACGCCAAACCAGGTGCCCAGGTCAAAGCCTTTGAGCCCGGCTTCGTCCAGCGTGGGCACATCGGGCAGCGCGGCAGAACGCTTGGCCGTGGTCACCGCCAACGCACGCAGTTTGCCCCCCTTGATGTGTTGCAGCACGGGCGTGATGGTGTCGAACGACATGGTGATCTGCCCGCCCAGCAGGTCGGTCGTCATGGGGCCGCTGCCCTTGTAGGGCACATGCAGCAGTTGCACCCCGGCCATGGATTCAAACTGCGCGCCAATCAGGTGCTGGCCCGTGCCGTTGCCGTTGGAGCCGAAGGTGAGCTTGCCCGGGGCGCGCTTGGCCTGGGCGATCAGCTCGGGCACGGTGCGGATGGGCGTGGCCGCATCGGCCTGCACCACCAGCACATTGGGCACCATGGCCACGGTGGTGACAGGGGCGAGGTCTTTTTGAAAGTCGTACGCCAGCTTGCGGTACACGCTGGTGGCAATGGTGTGGTGCACCGCGCCCATCAGCAGGGTGTAGCCATCGGGCTTGGCTTTCGCCACAAAGTCGACGCCCAGCGTGGCGCCTGCACCGGGTTTGTTCTCCACGATGACGGGCTGGCCCAGGCTTTTGGCCAGCTCTTGCCCCAGCGCGCGGGCCAGCACATCCGTCGTGCCCCCGGCGGGGAAGGGCACGACCAGACTGACGGCTTTGGTGGGCCAGGCCTGGGCTGCGGCCGTGGTAGCCAAAGCGCACAGCAGGGCAGCGCCTGCCAAGTGGCGCAAAGTATGGCGCTTGGGGGATTGAAACGTGGTCATGGCTTGTCTCCAATATCGTTCTGCGAAGGGGTGCCCCACCCTCACGCCTCTTGTCGGGAGCGTATTGGCGGGGGAAATGGATTCAGAGGGATTCAGGCAGCGGTGGCCAGTCGCTCGCACACAGCACGTGTCACCTGCCCTGTGGTGGCTTTGCCGCCCAGGTCGCCGGTGTGCAAGGTGGCATCGGCGGTGACTTGCTCTATGGCTGCCATCAGGCGCTTTGCAGCGGCGTACTCACCCAGGTGTTCGAGCAGCATCACGCAGCTCCAGAACGTGCCCACGGGGTTGGCCAGGCCCTTGCCCATGATGTCGAAGGCCGAGCCGTGGATGGGCTCGAACATGCTGGGGTAGCGGCGCTCGGGGTCGATGTTGCCGGTGGGCGCAATGCCCAGGCTGCCCGCCAGCGCGGCGGCCAGGTCCGAGAGGATGTCGGCGTGCAGG
The DNA here is from genome assembly GCF_002749705.1 of Acidovorax sp. 56. Lineage (NCBI taxonomy): Bacteria > Pseudomonadati > Pseudomonadota > Betaproteobacteria > Burkholderiales > Comamonadaceae > Acidovorax > Acidovorax sp. 56. The sequence goes on along the minus strand of NZ_PEEV01000001.1, from coordinate 68,129 downwards.
TTGGTAGCGACGATGGTGTCGAGCGTGGCCGGGCGGTTGACCATGCGAGCGGTGGCAGCGTCTACCAGTTCCTTGTCCCACTTCACATCAGGAAACTCCTGGCTGATTTGCAGCGCAATCTCGTCCCACATCACCATGGCGTGGCGCTGGGCGTTGCTCTTGGTGATGACGGTGAGCAGCTTGCGGGGCCGCGACTGGGCCAGGCGGAAGGCAAAGCGCATGATGCGCTCGACCCCGGCGCGGGTCATCACGCTCAGGTCGGTGGCCACCTCGATGGGGTGGCCCTGGTGGGCGCGACCGCCCACACCGGCGTATTCGCCCTCGGAGTTTTCGCGCACGATGACCCAGTCCAGGTCTTGCGGCGCACAGCGCTTGAGCGGCGCATCAATGCCCGGCAGGATGCGCGTGGGCCGCACGTTGGCGTACTGATCGAACCCCTGGCAAATCTTCAGCCGCAGGCCCCACAGCGTGATGTGGTCGGGGATGTGTGGGTCGCCCGCCGAGCCGAACAGGATGGCGTCCTGGCCGCGCAGTTGCGCCAGGCCATCGGCGGGCATCATCTCGCCGTGGGCGCGGTACCAGTCGCCGCCCCAGCCATAGCTGGTGAACTCAAACGCCAGGCCGGGCTGGGATGCGGCCAGGGCCTGCAGCACTTCTTGCCCAGCGGGAATCACTTCCTTGCCAATGCCGTCGCCAGGGATGCAGGCGATGCGGTGGGTTTTGGGGGTGGCTTGTGTCATGTCATGGTCTCCTGATCTGAAGGGGGGTCTGCGGTGGCGGGGTGTTCTCGGCATCCATGGGGTCTTGGCCTGAGAACCGGTTCACAAAGCCGCCATGGGGCAAATCTAACGAGCAACGGATTCAAAAAGACACCCTTCAAGTTATCCTGTTGTTAACTTGAAAGAAACAATGAGCACACCGCTTTCTGCCCCTTCCGAGATGGCGTTCTTCAGCCTGCTGGCGCGCTGCGGCAGCTTTTCGGCCACGGCGCGCGAGTTGAACGTGAGCACGCCCGCCGTCAGCAAGCGCCTGGCGCAGATGGAGGCGCGGCTGGGCGTGCAGCTGCTCAACCGCACCACGCGGCGCGTCAGCCTCACGCCCGAGGGCGAGACCTATCTGGCGCACGCGCGGCGCATCCTGGCCGACATTGCCGACATGGAGCAGCTGGTCTCGCGCACGCAATCCACCCCGCAGGGGCTGCTGCGGGTGAATGCCACGCTGGGCTTTGGGCGCAGCCACATTGCGCCGCTGATCTCGGACTTTGTGCGCAGCCACCCGCAAGTGCAGGTGCAGCTGCAGTTGTCGGTAGACCCGCCGCCGCTGGCGTCGGACGCGTTTGACGTGTGCATCCGCTTTGGCGAGCCGCCCGACGCGCGCGTGATTGCACGGCGCATTGCCCCCAACCGGCGCCTGCTGTGCGCATCGCCCGCCTACCTGGCGCAGCGCGGCACCCCCAAAATACCGAGCGACCTGGCCCGCCACGATTGCATAGGCATACGCCAGGGCGACGACGCCTACGGCCAGTGGCGGCTGAGCCCTGCCCGCAAGAGCAGCGCGGTGGAGGTGGTGAAGGTGCGCGGCGGCCTGAGCACCAACGACGGCGAGATCGCCGTGAACTGGGCGCTGGAGGGCCACGGCATCGTGATGCGCGCCGAGTGGGACGTGGCCCGCTACCTGCGCAGCGGCCGCCTGGTGCAGGTGCTGGCAGACCACCACACGCCCCCGGCCGATATCTACGCCATCTACCCCCAGCGCCACCAGGCGGCGGCGCGGGTGCGGGCGTTTGTGGACTTTTTGGTGGGGCGGTTTGCCAGCAGCACGCCGGGGGATTGAGCCCTTTTCACCTTAAACAGTCCACCAAAAGTGTATACAAAACACCGCTTGCGGCTATCATGCAGCGCATGGACAACTCGACCACCAGCCTCATCGTTTCGCGCCTGACCCGCGCCATCGTCGAGCACCGCCTGCAGCCGGGCACCAAGCTGGCCGAACAAAAGCTGGCCGACCACTTTGGGGTGTCGCGCACGCTGGTGCGGCAGGCGCTGTTTCAGCTGGCGCAAAACCGCCTGGTGCGGCTGGAGCCCGCGCGGGGCGCCTTTGTGGCCGCCCCCTCCGCCGACGAGGCGCGCCAGGTGTTTGCCGTGCGCCGCATGCTCGAAGCCGAGATGGTGCGCGCCTTCATGCGCCAGGTCACCCCCGCCAAGCTGCGCGCCCTGCGCGAGCATGTGGCCCGCGAGAAGCAGGCCGTGGCCCAGGGCGACGCGCCCGAGCGCACCGAGCTGCTGGGCGACTTCCATGTGCGCATGGCCGAGCTGATGGGCAACCAGGTGCTGGCGCAGATGCTGGGCGATTTGATCTCGCGCTGCTCGCTCATCACGCTGATGTACCAAAGCGCCAGCGCTGCCGAACACTCGCACGAAGAGCACGCCGACATCGTCAAAGCCCTGGGGGCCAAGGACGAAGAGCACGCCGTGCAGCTCATGCAGGCACATTTGCTGCATGTGGAAGAAAGCCTGATCTTTGACCGCCCAGCGCCCATCAACGACCTGTCTCTGGCGCTGTCTTGAACCCTGTCTTGGCAGTGCAGCCTGACCCGCCCCTTTCAAGCCCACCCACCATGATCTACGACGCCACCGCCCCCTACCCCCGTGACCTGATCGGCTACGGCAAAAACCCGCCCCACGCCCAGTGGCCCGGCGGCGCCCGCATTGCGGTGCAGTTTGTGCTGAACTACGAAGAAGGCGGCGAGAACGCCACGCTGCATGGCGATGCGGGCAGCGAGCAGTTCCTGTCGGAAATGTTCAACCCCGCCAGCTACCCCGAGCGGCACATGAGCATGGAAGGCATCTACGAATACGGCTCGCGCGCCGGCGTGTGGCGCATCCTGCGCGAGTTTGAAAAGCGCAAGCTTCCGCTCACGGTGTTTGGCGTCTCGACCGCGCTGCAGCGCCACCCCGAGCTGACGGCGGCCTTTGTGGAACTGGGCCACGAGATTGCCTGCCACGGCCTCAAGTGGATCCATTACCAGCACATCCCCGAAGCGGTGGAGCGCGCCCACATGCAGGAGGCGATGGACATCATTGAGCGCATGACCGGCGAAAGAGCGCTGGGCTGGTACACCGGGCGCGACAGCCCCAACACCCACCGCCTGGTGGCCGACTTTGGCGGCTTTGCCTACGACAGCGACTACTACGGCGACGACCTGCCCTTTTGGATGAAGGTGCAGCGCACCAACGGCACGGCGGTGCACCAGCTCATCGTGCCCTACACGCTGGACTGCAACGACATGCGCTTTGCCCTGCCCCAGGGCTATTCACACGCCGACCCGTTCTTCCAGTACCTGAAGGACACGTTCGACGCGCTGTACGCCGAGGGTGACCCCGCCGGTGACAACGCCCCCAAGATGATGAGCATCGGCATGCACTGCCGCCTGCTGGGCCGCCCGGGCCGCATCACGGCGCTGCAGCGCTTTCTGGACCACATTGCGCAGCACGACAAGGTATGGGTGGCAAGGCGCATCGACATTGCCCGCCACTGGGCGCAGCACCACCCGGCGCCCGCCGTGTGAGCCCCATTGATGAATCAAATTGGCCTCCAGCGCTTATCAATCAAGCGCGAGCAGCTCACTTTTTTGAAGCACCCACCATGCCACTGACCCTGGAACAACTCAACGCCGCCAGCCCCACCGAAGCGCTGGCGCTGCTGGACGGGCTGTACGAACACTCGCCCTGGATTGCCGAGCAAGCCCTGGCACAGCGGCCCTTTCGCAGCATGGCGCACCTGCAGCATGCGCTGGCCCAAGTGGTGCGCACGGCGGGCACCGAGGCGCAGCTCGGCCTGATCCGCGCCCACCCCGAGCTGGCGGGCAAAGCCATGGTGGCCAAGAGCCTCACCGCCGAATCCACCCACGAGCAAAGCAAGGCGGGCTTGACGCAGTGCACGCCCGAGGAGTTTGAGCGCATTCAGCAGCTCAACGCTGCGTACAACGAGCGTTTTGGCTTCCCGTTCATCCTGGCGGTGCGTGGGCCGCGCGGCACGGGCCTGCCCAAGCAGGAGATCATCGAGACTTTCGCCCGGCGGCTGGACAACCACCCCGAGTTTGAATTGGCCGAGGCACTGCGCAACATCCACCGAATTGCCGAGATTCGCCTGGGCGACAAGTTCGCCGCCGAGCCCGTGCTGGGCAACGACGTGTGGGACTGGCAGGAAAAACTGGCCGAACACTCCGACCCCGGCTTTGCCGAAAAGGGCCAGCTCACCGTCACGTATCTGACCGACGCACACTGCGCCTGCGCCCAGCGCATCAGCCACTGGATGCGCGACTGCGGCTTTGACGAGGTGGAGGTGGACGCCGTCGGCAACGTGGTGGGCCGCTACCACCCGGCCACGGAAGGCGCGCGCTACCTCATGACCGGCAGCCACTACGACACGGTGCGCAACGGCGGCAAGTACGACGGGCGCCTGGGTATCTTCGTGCCCATGGCCTGCGTGCGCGAGTTGCACCGCGCGGGCAAACGCCTGCCCTTCGGCCTTGAGGTCATCGGGTTTGCCGAAGAAGAAGGCCAGCGCTACAAGGCCACCTTCCTGGGCTCGGGCGCGCTCATTGGCCACTTCAACCCCGCCTGGCTGGACCAGAAGGACGCCGACGGCGTGACCATGCGCGAAGCCATGCAGCATGCAGGCCTGTGCATTGACGACATTGCCAAGCTGCAGCGCGACCCGGCGCAGTACCTGGGCTTTATCGAAGTGCATATTGAACAGGGCCCGGTGCTCAACGAACTGGACCTGCCCCTGGGCGTGGTCACCTCCATCAACGGCGGCGTGCGCTTTGTGGCCGAGATGATTGGCACCGCCAGCCACGCGGGCACCACCCCCATGGACCGCCGCCGCGATGCCGCCGTCGCCGTGGCCGAGCTGGCGCTTTTCATAGAACAACGCGCCGCGCGGGACGGAGACTCGGTGGGCACCATTGGTCTGCTCAACGTGCCCGGCGGCTCCATCAATGTGGTGCCGGGGCGCTGCCAATTCAGCCTGGACCTGCGCGCCCCCACCGACGCGCAGCGAGATGCACTAGTGCGCGATGTGCTGGACGAACTCGCCCGCATTGCCCAGCGGCGCGGCCTGCGCTACACCCTGGAAGAATCCATGCGCGCCGCCGCGGCACCCAGCGCGCCCGCGCTGCAGCACCACTGGGAGCGTGCTGTGGATGCCCTGGGTGTACCGGTGTTCCGCATGCCCAGCGGCGCGGGGCACGACGCCATGAAACTGCACGAAATCATGCCGCAGGCGATGCTGTTCGTGCGCGGCCAAAACTCGGGCATCAGCCACAACCCGCTCGAATCCACCACCAACAACGATATGCAGCTGGCCGTGGACGCCTTCACCCAGGTGCTGCGCCAACTTGCCGAGGAACCACAACCATGACTACGAACAACAACTACGCCGCGCTGGACGCCTGGATTGACCAGCACTTTGACGAGGAAGTGCGCTTTTTGCAGGCCCTGGTACGCGTGCCCACCGACACACCGCCCGGCAACAATGCGCCCCATGCCGAACGCACGGCAGAGCTACTCAAAGACTTTGGCTACGAGGCCGAGAAGCACGCTGTGCCCGCTGCCGATGTGCAGGCATACGGCATGGAGTCCATCACCAACCTGATCGTGCGCCGCCCCTACGGAGCGCCGGGCGATGGCGGCAAGACCATTGCCCTGAACGCCCACGGAGACGTGGTGCCACCCGGTGAGGGCTGGACCCACGACCCCTACGGCGCCGAAATCGCAGACGGCAAGATGTATGGCCGCGCCACCGCCGTGAGCAAGAGCGACTTTGCCAGCTTCACCTTTGCCGTGCGGGCGCTGGAAGCCGTGGCCAAGCCAACAAAGGGCGCTGTGGAGTTGCACTTCACCTACGACGAAGAATTTGGTGGCGAACTGGGCCCTGGCTGGTTGCTGAAGAACGGCCTCACAAAGCCCGACCTGATGATTGCCGCTGGCTTCAGCTACGAGGTGGTGACCGCCCACAACGGCTGCCTGCAAATGGAAGTGACTGTGCACGGCAAGATGGCCCACGCCGCCGTGCCCCACACCGGCGTGGATGCGCTGCAGGGCGCGGTGCACATCCTGAACGCGCTGTACGCGCAGAACGACGAGTACAAGAAGGTCACGTCCAACGTCGCGGGCATCAAGCACCCCTACCTGAACGTGGGCCGCATCGAAGGCGGCACCAACACCAACGTGGTACCGGGCAAGGTCACCTTCAAACTCGACCGCCGCATGATCCCCGAGGAAAACCCGGTGGAAGTGGAGGCCGCCATCCGCCACACCATCACGCAGGCCACGGCCGAGCGCGCCGGGCTCAGCGTCGAGATCAAACGCCTGCTGCTGGCCAACGCCATGACGCCACTGGCGGGCAACCAGCCGCTGGTCGATGCGATCCAGAAACACGCACAGGCGGTGCTGGGCGAGCCCGTGCCCGCCGTGGGCACCCCGCTGTACACCGACGTGCGCCTGTATGTAGAGCGCGGCATTCCCGGCGTGATCTATGGCGCAGGGCCGCGCACCGTGCTCGAATCGCACGCCAAACGCGCTGACGAGCGCCTTCAGCTCGAAGACCTGCGCCGCGCCACCAAGGTGATCGCACGGGCGCTGAGCGATCTGCTTAGCTGAGCGGTGCGGTGGGCATGCACACATGCCGGCCAGCACACCTGGCTGGCATGCCGCACAGCCCCAAAAGCCCCCGCGAAGCCTTTGAAAACCCCGGCATCTGATACCAATGGGTTAGTCAGACTTCATTCAGGTTGCCCAACAATCGGGTTATCCTGTGGCCAATCTCAGTCCTCAGCCCTGCCCTGCAGCCAACCGCAGGGCAACTGCCCGCCGCCCTACCTGTGCGTTGCGGGGCACCTTGCCAGCCTTGCCGCACATCGGCGGCCCCGTCTGGCCGGGGGCGACTGATGAGAACGCTGCGGCCCCTGCGGCGCGAGCCTTGCGCGCAATGAGGGGGCGCCATGCAGCATACGCATAAACCGATACCGCCCGCTGGCACAGCGTCAGGTACGCTTGCCGCCAATCTCCGTCCTGGACTCTCTGAAATCCGTATGACACAGAACATTTCTGCCGCCGAACAGGCCTTGCGCGACGCAGCGCGCGAATACCACCGCAACCCCAGCCGGGGCAAGATCTCCGTCACGCCCACCAAGCCCCTGTCCAACCAGCGCGATCTGTCGCTGGCGTATTCGCCCGGCGTGGCCTATCCCTGTCTGGACATCGCCGCCGACCCATCGAAGGCGTTTGACTACACATCCCGCGGCAACCTGGTGGCCGTCATCACCAACGGCACGGCCGTGCTGGGCCTGGGCGACATTGGCCCACTGGCCAGCAAACCGGTGATGGAAGGCAAGGGTTGCCTGTTCAAGAAGTTTGCGGGCGTCGATGTGTTCGACATCGAACTGGCCGAGCGCGACCCAGACAAGCTCATCGAGATCATCGCCAGCCTGGAGCCCACACTGGGCGGCATCAACCTCGAAGACATCAAGGCCCCCGAGTGCTTCTACATCGAGCAAGAGCTGTCCAAGCGCATGAACATCCCGGTGTTCCATGACGACCAGCACGGCACCGCCATCATCAGCAGCGCCGCCCTGCTCAACGGGCTGGAGCTGGTGGGCAAGGACATTGGCAGCGTGAAGCTGGCTGTGTCGGGCGCCGGTGCCGCCGCCATTGCCTGCCTGAACGTGATGGTGGGCCTGGGCGTCAAGCGCGAAAACATCTTCGTGTGCGACTCCAAGGGCGTGATCTACGAAGGCCGCCCTGGTGGCTACGATGAATCCAAAGCGCAATACGCGCAAAAGACCGACGCGCGCACCCTGGCCGATGCTGTGAACGGCGCCGACGTGTTCCTGGGCTGCTCGGCCCCCGGCGTGCTGACGGCCGAGATGGTCAAGACGATGGCGGCCAAGCCCATCATCCTGGCGCTGGCCAACCCCGAGCCCGAAATCCGCCCCGAGCTGGCCAAGGCCGTGCGCCCCGATTGCATCATTGCCACCGGCCGCTCGGACTACCCCAACCAGGTCAACAACGTCCTGTGCTTCCCGTACATCTTCCGGGGCGCGCTGGACTGCGGTGCCACCAAGATCACCGAGGCCATGAAGCTGGCCTGCGTGCGCCAGATTGCCGACCTGGCCAAGGCCGACATCAGCGAGGAAGTGGCCAACGCCTACGCAGGCAAGGAGCTGACCTTTGGCCCCGACTACCTGATCCCCACGCCATTCGACTCGCGCCTGATCCTCAAGATCGCGCCCGCCGTGGCCAAGGCCGCCGCCGAATCCGGTGTGGCCACGCGCCCCATCGAAGACATGGAGGCTTACAAGGAGAGCCTGTCGCGCTTTGTCTACCAAACCGGCATGCTCATGCGCCCCGTGGTCACAGCCGCCAAGGCCCTGCCTGACGCCCAAAAGCGCGTGGCCTACGCCGATGGCGAAGACGAGCGCGCCCTGCGTGCCGCGCAGATGGCCATCGACGACAAGATTGCCCACCCCATCCTGATCGGCCGCCCCGCTGTGATTGCCGCCCGCATTGAAAAGGCCGGCCTGCGCATGCAGATTGGCAAGGACGTGGAGGTGTGCAACCCTGAAGACGACCCACGTTTCCGCCAATACTGGGAGCACTACCACGCACTGATGAAGCGCAACGGTGCCACCCCCGAAGTGGCCAAGGCCGCCGTGCGCCGCTCCAACACCATCATCGCCTCGCTGATGGTCAAGCTCGGCGACGCCGATGCCATGATCTGCGGCCTGGTAGGCTTGTACGAAACGCACCTGGAGCGCATCCACAGCATCATCGGCCGCCAGGCGGGTGCCAACGACTACGCCGCACTGAATGCGCTGATGACCAACCAGGGCTCACTGTTCATCGCCGACACCTATGTGAACGAGAACCCCACGGCCGAGCAACTGGCCGACATCGCCTGGATGTCGGTGCAGGAAGTGCAGCGCTTTGGCATTCCGGCCAAGGTGGCGTTTTTGTCGCACTCGAGCTACGGCTCGTCCAAGCGCCCCTCAGCCCGCAAGATGCGCGAAGCACGCGACATCTTCGTGGCGCGCCACCCCGAAATCGAGTGCGATGGCGAACTGCACGGCGATGCCGCGCTGGAACCCGGCATCCGCAAGACCTACATGGCCGAAGGCGATTCGACCCTGAGCGGCTCGGCCAACCTGCTGGTCTGCCCGAACATCGACGCTGCCAATATCCTGTACAACGTGCTCAAGACCACCACCAGCGGTGGCGTGACGGTGGGCCCGATTCTGATGGGCTCGGCCGCCACGGCATACATCCTGACGCCTGCCGCCACCGTGCGCCGCGTGTTCAACATGACAGCACTGGCCGTGGCCAGCGCCGCAGCGCGCGTGGCCTGATCGATCCGCGCCCCCCAAAAAGAAAGGCCCTTCGGGGCCTTTCTTTTTGGGGAGGGATTGAACCGCAGACTTGAACGCGGTCGCGTCAGTGCACGGCCACATCCACAAAGTCCGCCACCGGCGGCAGGTGCTCAGCCAGCCATTCCGAGTCCAGCTGCAGCGCCTGCTTGATCTCCTCAGGCAGGCTGGCAATCGTATCGGCGGGGGACTTGGGCTCTTCCAGCCCGATCTCGGCCAGCAGCATGGCCACATGCACGATACCGCCCAGGCGGCAAAACGGGGTCGCGGCCACGGGGTCTTCGGCGGTTTCCAGGGCCCGCACGATCGAATCGGGGAAACGCCAGCGTTTGGCCAGCTCGGCCGTCACCTGCGCCTCGGTAAAGCCTAGCAGGCGCTTTTCGCGCTCCCAGCGGCCGCCCGCCTGGTGGGGCAGTTGCTCAATGGCGGCCATTTGCTCGGGCGCCTTTTGCGCAATGATCAACTCGCCAATGCGCACCAGGAACCCGGCCAGCCAGGACTGCTGCACATCCGAGCCCAGCGTGCGCGCCAGCCACTGCGCATACCCTGCGGTGGCCATGCTCTCCTTCCAGAAGGCATCGGCCTCCACACCCGGCGTGTCTTTGAACATGCCACTCATGCAGGCGGCCAAGGCCAGGGTGCGCACCTGGTTCAGCCCCACCAGGGTCAGCGCATCGTCCAGCGTGGCCACCTGCCGCGCCAACCCAAAGCGGGCGCTGTTGGCCAGGCGGATGAGCTTAGCCGTCAGGGCCGGGTCACGCGCGATGGCGTTGCGCACCTTCTCAAACGGGATGTCATCGTCCTGCATCGTCGCCACCAGGTCCCGCGCCACGTCGGGCATGGTGGGCAACTGCACGTTGTCAAAAAACTCGGTCAGGTGTGGCATGGGTGAGCCCTCTCGTGGGTCTTTAAAGAACCCGAAGACGCAAGCCTTCGCGCTGCAGTGCAACGGGCTGCGCACCCATCCCCAGGAACCCTGTCCAACAGCGCCTGTGGTCTGCGAGGCCATGCCCTGATTTTTGGATGCTGCGACTTCGTTGTACCACCGCGGCCGCGCCCCCGTCTGCGTGTTTGTCCCAATCCGTTGCAACGGTGCACGCACCATTTCGGGAAACCCTCCATGCCCAACCGCACCACTTCGGTGAAGAATGGTTTGACGCGCTGAGCCACCCCTGTCAGAACCCGGTAATGTGTTTGAAAGCGGGCATCGTTTTTGCTGACTAGCCTGTACAGCCACCTTCTTCCTTCTCTTCTTATTTGGCAACCGCCAGGAGCTATCCCATGAAAAAAAGAACGTTCATGCACACCGCAGCGGCACTGGCGCTGGCCAGCGCATTGCCTGTGGCGCATGCGCAAAGCACGCCCATCAAGTTCCAGCTGGACTGGCGCTTTGAAGGCCCGGCTGCGCTGTTTTTGCAGCCCGCCGCCAAGGGCTACTTCAAGGCCGCAGGGCTGGACGTGACGGTGGACGCTGGCAACGGATCGGGCGGCGCAGTGCAGCGCGTGGCCTCAGGCACCTACGACATGGGCTTTGCCGACCTGGCCGCCGTGATGGAGTTCCACGCCAATAACCCCGACGCGCAGAACAAGCCGGTGGCGGTGATGATGGTCTACAACAACACGCCCGCATCGGTGATGGCGCTCAAGAAAAGCGGCATCGCCACGCCCGCCGACCTGGCTGGCAAAAAGCTGGGCGCCCCGGTGTTCGATGCAGGCCGCCGTGCCTTCCCCATCTTCCAAAAAGCCAACAAGGTCGGCAACGTGCAATGGACGGCCATGGACCCCCCACTGCGCGAGACCATGCTGGTGCGCGGCGACCTGGACGCCATCACCGGCTTCACCTTCACCTCGCTGCTGAACCTGGAAGCCCGGGGCGTAAAGACTGCCGACGTTGTCGTGCTGCCTTATGCCGACTTTGGCGTGAAGCTGTACGGCAACGTGATCATTGCGTCGCCCAAACTCATCAAGGAGAACCCGGCCGCCGTCAAGGCCTTCCTGTCGGCCTTCACCAAAGGGGCCAAGGAAGTCATCGCCAACCCCGCTGCCGCCATCGAGCATGTGCGCGCACGCGATGGCATCGTGAACGTGGCACTGGAGACGCGCCGCCTGCAACTGGCCATCGACACCGTGGTCAACAGCGCCGATGCACGCGCCGAAGGCTTCGGCCAAGCCAAACCGGGCCGCCTGTCGCTGATGGCCTCGCAGGTGTCCGACGCTTTCAACACCAAGACCCGCGTGAACGCAGACGATGTGTGGAACGGCAGCTTCTTGCCCAGCGCCACCGAGCTGAACATCCTGCCGAAGAAATAAGCACCGCCTGCGCCACTATCAATTCAATAGCTGCTAGCGCTTATCCAATAAGCGCTAGAGGCATTTTTTACTTAAAACCATGCAGGCTGCCGAATCCTATTTCGTGGATTTTCGCGATGTCTGGCTCGCCTACAACGACGAGCTGCGCGCGCAGAACCACTTTGCAGTCGAAGCCATCGACCTGCAAATCCGCCAGGGCGAGTTCATTGCCATCGTCGGTCCGTCTGGCTGTGGCAAGTCCACCTTCATGAAGCTGGCCACGGGGCTGAAGATGCCGTCGATGGGCAAAATCCTCATCGACGGCAAACCGGTGACCGGGCCGCTCAAGGTCTCAGGCATGGCGTTCCAGGCGCCCTCGCTGCTGCCCTGGCGCACCACAGTCAACAACGTGCTGCTGCCGCTGGAGATCGTGGAACCCTACCGCAGCCACTTCAAGCAAAAGCGCAAGGAATACGAAGAGCGTGCCCGCAAGCTGCTGCAAAAGGTGGGGCTGGCAGGGTATGAGGACAAGTTCCCCTGGCAGCTGTCGGGCGGCATGCAGCAGCGCGCCAGCATCTGCCGCGCCCTCATCCACGAGCCCAAGATGCTGCTGCTGGACGAGCCCTTCGGCGCGCTGGACGCCTTCACGCGCGAAGAGCTGTGGTGCATCCTGCGCGACCTGCAGGCCGAGCAGAAGTTCAACGTCATCCTGGTCACGCACGACCTGCGTGAAAGTGCCTTTCTGGCCGACACGGTGTACGTGATGAGCAAGAGCCCCGGCCGCTTTGTGGTCAAGCGTGAGATTGACCTGCCCCGCCCCCGGGACCTGGAAGTGACCTACACCAAAGAGTTCACCGACATCGTGCACGAGCTGCGCGGCCACATCGGGGCCATGCGAAAAGCTGGCGCGCCCATCCAGCAATAAGGCCAGACCACCATGCACAAAAAAACCGTAGAACGCTGGTCCCCCTGGCTGCTGCTCGCGGCCACTATCCTGCTGTGGCAAATCATCTGCTCGGCCTTTAATGTGTCCGAGTTCATCTTCCCCAGCCCCTGGGCCATTGGCACGCAGCTGGTGGAGTTTGGCGGCGTCATCGCAGGCCATGCGTGGCGCACCTTCTGGGTCACCATGGCGGGGTTTGGTATCGCCATCGTCGTGGGGGTGCTGTTGGGCTTTGTGATTGGCAGCTCGCGCCTGGCCTATGCCGCCGTGTACCCGCTGATGACCGCCTTCAACGCCCTGCCCAAAGCGGCCTTCGTGCCCATCCTCGTGGTGTGGTTCGGCATTGGGGTGGGGCCCGCCATCCTCACGGCCTTTCTCATCAGCTTCTTCCCCATCATGGTCAACATCGCCACCGGCCTGGCCACGCTGGAGCCCGAGCTCGAAGACGTGCTGCGCGTGCTGGGCGCCAAGCGCTGGGATGTGCTGACCAAGGTGGGCCTGCCCCGCTCACTGCCTTACTTCTATGGCTCGCTCAAGGTCGCCATCACCCTGGCCTTTGTGGGTACCACGGTGAGCGAAATGACGGCCGCCAACGAAGGCATTGGCTACCTGCTCATCAGCGCGGGCTCGTCCATGCAGATGGGCCTGGCCTTTGCCGGGCTGATGGTGGTGGGCGCGATGGCGATGGCCATGTACGAGCTGTTCAGCTGGGTCGAGAAGCGCACCACAGGGTGGGCGCACCGAGGTTCCCAGGGCGAATGAGCCAGGCGCGGGGGGCCGTCCGGTCGGCCCTTCCCCGCATGCCCCCGCTCAGGGAAAAGACCGGCGCGAAGGAAAGTCTCCGTCCGACTCCCACAGCCCAGGCTGCGTGCGCGCACGCACGGCCCAACCCTGCTTTGTTTGCATGTAGCGGCGATAGCGGGTCGTGAAGTGCCCCTCCTGCGGCTCGCTGCGGACCGACAGCAATTGCTCCGCAGCGCCCACGCGCACCCTCTTCCATGCGGCCTTGCCGGTGTGGGCCAGCACGATGGGCTGCCACTGCCCCCCTGCAGCGCGGGCCTGTGCAGGCTCCAGCCGCTTGGCCATGACCTGGATCGGCCGGGTCAGCAAGCCGCTGTAGCTGCCTGCAGGCGCCGTCAAGTCCACCGTCACCAGCACTGCGGGGGCATGCGTACCGCGCAGCAAAGCGTGGTCCAGCCGGGCCAGGGGGGCCTCCAGCGTGATACTGTCCAGCAAGGCTCCGTCGCAACCCAGCAGTTGCAAAACGGCGGGCGCGCCGGGGGCTGGGTCGCCACTGGCCCACAGGCGGTCCAGCGCATGGGGTGTCAGCCCGTCATCAAGCACCAGCGCCACCGTCTGGCAGCCCACAGCCAGCCGATCCCCGGCATGCACCAAAGAATGGGCGGCGACCAGCACAAGCGCCAGCCAAGGGGACTTCAACGTCATGATCAGGGCACCTCGATACCGGAAGAAACAACACCCAGAACCGGCGCGACCGCAGGCAGGTGCAAGTCAAAATGAAACGGGATTGTAGGCAGCCGCACCGCACCAGAAGCCGGGCCTGCGCGCTGGGCTTGACATTGCCAACACCTGGGCCAAACCCCAGCCGCTACACTCCCCGCCTCGAATGACAACAGGATCCTGCACATGCGGTTGGACGTTTTCCTGCGCCCACTGGCGCTGCTGATTTGCGCGGGCCTTGCTGCATGCGGCGGCACACAGCCCACCCAGCCTGTGGCGGCCGGACCGGCCGCAGCCACCACGGCAGCGCCCACAGTGGCCCCCATTAAGGTCGGCATCGCTTTGGGTGGCGGCGCTGCCAAAGGCTTTGCACACATCGGCGTGATCAAGATGCTGGAGGCCAACGGCTTCGCGCCCGCAGTGGTCTCTGGCACCAGCGCAGGCAGCGTGGTCGGTGCGCTGTATGCCAGCGGCATGAACGCTTTTGAGATGCAGGAAAAAGCCGTGGCACTGGACGAGGCCAAAATCCGCGACCTGCAGTGGTCGTCCGGCGGCCTGCTGCAAGGCCAGAAGCTGGAAGACTATGTGAACGAACAAGTGCGCCGCAAACCTCTGGAGCAAATGACCAAGCCCTTCGTGGCCGTGGCCACGCGGCTGGAAGACGGCGAACGCACCGTGTTTGCACGCGGCAACACGGGCCAGGCCGTGCGTGCATCGAGCAGCGTGCCGGGCGTGTTCCAGCCCGTCACCATCGGCAAGTACCACTTCGTGGACGGCGGCATCGTAAGCCCCGTGCCGGTGGATGCTGCGCGCCAGTTGGGTGCGGACATCGTGATCGCCGTGGACATCTCCAACAAGGCCCGGGGCCAATCGCCCGGCGACATGCTGGGCACGCTGGGCCAGTCCATCGCCATCATGGGCCAAAAGCTCGGCCAGGCCGAGCTGGCCCGCGCCGACGTCATCATCCGCCCCCAGGTGCTGGACATTGGCTCGGCCGATTTCAGCCAACGCGCCAATGCCATCCTCGAGGGCGAAAAAGCCGCCCTGGCCGTGATGCCCCAAATCCGCGAACGCATCGCCCAACTGCAAACCGACCGTGCCAACGCTGCGCGCACCGCCCAGCAAAAAGCAACCGAAGCCCAGTACCAAGCCTGCCTTGAAAAACGCAGCAGCCTGCAAAAGCTGGCAGGCATGGCTCGGCTGGACGACTCCTGCTCGGCGCCGAAGTAAGCAAACTGGCACCCAAGAGACGTCTCCAACACGCGCCCCTACGGTACAGTCCACGGCACGCCACCGCAGCGCCTCTCGCCTCATCTCACCCGCCCGCTTCCCCCATGTCGTCCCCCTTCTCCGCCGTCAAACCCAGCCTCAAACTGGCCGACCAAGTCGCCAGCACGCTGGAGACCGAAATCCGCGCGGGTCGCATCCAGGCGTCTGAGAAGCTGCCCACCGAGGCTGCGCTAGCGCAGCAGTTCCAGGTCAGCCGCACCGTGGTGCGCGAGGCCATCTCGCGGCTCAAATCGCTGGGGCTGGTGGACTCACGCCAGGGCAGTGGCGTGTATGTGCAGGCCCCGGGCATCGAGCCCCTGCACTTTGAGTTGCCCCACGCCGCATCGCGCGAGGCGGTCATGCAAATCGTGGAGGTGCGCCGCGCCCTCGAATCCGAAGTGGCCGAGCTGGCCGCCCAGCGCCGCAGCGATGCCGATGTGCAGGCCATTCGCACCGCCATGCAACGCATCAGCGATGCCGTGCAGGCCGGGCGTGACGGGGCCGAGGAGGATGTGGAGTTTCACCGGGCGATTGCGCGGGCGGCGGGCAACCCGTTTCTCATCAGCACGCTGGACTACCTGGCCCGCTTTCTTCAAGGCGCCACACGCGTCACCCGCGCCAATGAGGCCCGGCGCAGCGACTTTGCCCAGGCCGTGACGCAGGAGCACGAGCAGATCGTGCGCGCGATTGAAGCTGGTGACGCCGCCGCAGCCCGGCATGCCGCCACCGACCACATGCGCAACGCGCTGCGCCGCATTGAGCAGGCCGACCCCGCCTTCTGGGCGCAGGACGGTGCACGCCTGGCACAACCCCTGGTGGTGGACACAGCCCCCTCGCAGCGCGGCTGAAGAGAGCCCCACGCCGAGCGCGTGCAACTACAAGCCGTTGCGTCAACGTAGGCGCGCCACACCCACCGAAATCAGTGCACCTTCAGGGTTAACCCGTAACAAACCGCCACATTAAATTTGTATGATAACCATATAAACACACCAACTTGAGCAGCGCCGCGTGTGCTCGCTCAGCCATCCCGGAGATATCTCGTTCATGTCCACCCTCGCACTTCTCAGCATCGGCGCCGGCAGTATTGCCCTGCTCCTGTTGCTCATCATCCGCTGGCAAGTCCACGCCTTCGTGGCGATGATGCTGGTGAGCTTTCTGGTGGCGTTTGCCACGGGCATGCCCATTGGCGACATCATCAGCACGCTGATTGCGGGCATGGGCGGCACGCTGGGTTCGGTCGCCATCCTGGTGGCGCTGGGCTCCATGCTGGGGCGCATGATCGAGGTCTCTGGCGGTGCGGCCAGCCTGGCCAACCGCTTCACGCAGCTTCTGGGCCCCACACGGGTGCCCATGGCCCTCACGGCCGCAGCGCTGGTTCTGGCCATCCCGGTGTTTTTTGACGTGGGCTTCATCATCCTGGTGCCCATCGTCTACGGCTTTTGCAAGGCAGCGGGCGTCAACCCCATCAAGTTCGGCCTGCCCGTAGCGGGCATCATGCTGGCCGCACACGTGGTGGTGCCACCGCACCCCGGCATCGTGGGTGGGGCAGCCATCGTCAAGGGCGACATTGGCTGGATCACCATCATTGGCCTGGCCATCTGCATCCCTCTGGCGGCGCTGTCACAGTATGTGTCGGGCTGGCTCAACCGCAAGGGCTACCCCCTGCTGCCCACCACGGCCGAGCAATTTGCAGCCTTTGGCAACAGCGAAGACAGCAAGACCACCCCGGCGGGCAAAGCCCCTGGCGTGGGCACCATCATGGCGCTGATCGTGATCCCCCTGGCCCTCATCATGGCGGGCACCACCGGCGCCACGCTGCTGCCCAAGGGCGACAACCTGCGCAACGTGCTGGGCTTCATCGGCTCGCCCATCTTCGCGCTGATGGTGGCCGTGGGCCTGGCGATGTTCCTGCTGGGCCGCAACCAGGGCTGGAACCGCGAGCGCACCAACGCCATCATGGAATCCGCCCTGCCCCCTGCCGCCACCGTGATTTTGGTGACTGGCGCAGGCGGCGTGTTTGCCAAAGTGCTCACCGCCAGCGGCATTGGCACAGCGCTGTCGCAAAGCCTCACCGCTACTCATCTGCCGCTCATCCTGCTGGCGTTCATCATCTCGCTGGCGCTGCGTGCCGCGCAGGGTTCGGCCACCGTGGCCATCATCACTACCTGCGGCCTGCTGGCCGACGCCATTGCAGGTGGCGGGTATTCCCCCTTGCAAGTGGCGCTGCTCACGGTTGCCATTGGCTTTGGCAGCTTGGGCCTGTCGCACGTCAACGATTCGGGCTTCTGGATCGTGACCCGTTACCTGGGCCTGAGCGTGGGCGATGGCCTGCGCACCTGGACGGTGCTGACCACTGTGCTGGGCTTGGCGGGCTTTGCCCTGACTGCCCTGCTGTGGGTGGCCGTTGCCTGATTTTTTCTCTTTGCTCTAGAAAGACACCACTATGACCCAACCCACCGTCGGCATCATCGGCCTGGGCGCCATGGGCGCTGGCATTGCCAAGACCCTGCGTAACAACGGTTTCACCATCCACGTGTGCGACGTGCGCCCTGGCGTGGCCGATGCCTTTGTGGCAGACGGTGGCACAGCCCACGCCACCACGGCTGCATTGGCGGCGGTGAGTGATGTGGTGGTGTCGGTGGTGGTCAACGCCGCGCAGACCGAGAGCGTGCTGTTTGGCGACAACGGCAAGGGCGGTGCAGCCAGCACCATGCGCCCCGGCAGCACCTTTGTGATGTGCTCCACCGTGGACCCCAACTGGTCCGTGGCGCTGGAAGCCCGTCTCAACGCCCTGGGCCTGCACTATGTGGACGCCCCCATCTCCGGCGGTGCAGCCAAGGCAGCATCGGGCCAGATGACCATGATGACCTCGGCCAAGCCCGAGGCCTATGCCGCAGCGGGCGCCGTGCTCGACGGCATGGCCGGCAAGGTGTACCGACTAGGTGACAAGGCGGGCGCGGGCAGCAAGGTCAAGATCATCAACCAGCTGCTGGCCGGTGTGCACATTGCCGTGGCCGCCGAAGCCATGGCCCTGGGCTTGCGCGAAGGCGTGGACGCTGCAGCGCTGTACGAGGTCATCACCCACAGCGCGGGCAACAGCTGGATGTTTGAAAACCGCATGGCCCATGTGCTGGCGGGCGACTACACACCGCTGTCGGCTGTAGACATCTTCGTGAAGGACCTGGGCCTGGTGCTGGACACCGCACGCGCCAGCAAATTCCCCCTGCCGCTGGCCGCCACGGCGCACCAGATGTTCATGCAGGCATCCACCGCAGGCTTTGCCAAAGAAGACGACAGCGCCGTGATCAAGATCTTCCCTGGCATCACGCTCCCCGAAGGCAAGGACAAGGCATGACACGCGCACGTGCACTGCTGGGCTGCATTGCCGACGACTTCACCGGCGCCACCGACCTGGCCAACAACCTGGTGCGCGCAGGCATGCGCGTGGTGCAGGCCATGGGCGTGCCCACGGCACCTTTGGATACCGAGGCCGATGCGATCGTGGTCGCGCTCAAGTCGCGCACCGTTCCCAAAGAAGAGGCCATCGCCCAATCGCTGGCCGCGCTGCAGTGGCTGCAGGCGCAGGGCGCCGAGCAGATCTACTTCAAATACTGCTCGACCTTCGACAGCACGGCCGAAGGCAACATCGGCCCCGTGACCGATGCGCTGATGCAGGCCCTGGGCACCGACTTCACCATCGCCACGCCCGCCTTCCCCGACAACAAGCGCACCGTGTTCAAGGGCTACCTGTTTGTGGGCGATGTGCTGCTGAACGAAAGCGGCATGCAGAACCACCCGCTCACGCCCATGACCGACCCCAACCTGGTGCGCGTGCTGCAGGCGCAAACACCCAGCCGCGTGGGCCTGATCGACCACAGCGTGGTCGCTCAGGGCGAGGCCGCCATCCGCGCGCGCATCGACCAACTGAAGGCCGAAGGCGTGCGCATGGCCGTGGTCGATGCGGTGTCGAATGCCGACCTGCTGCGCCTGGGCCCTGCCCTCAAGGGCATGCCGCTGGTCACAGCGGGCTCCGGCGTGGCGATTGGCCTGCCGGGCAACTTTGGCGTGGCCCCCAGCAACGAGGCCGCCCGCCTGCCCGCCGCGCAAGGGCTGCAGGCCATTGTGTCGGGCAGCTGCTCTGTGGCGACCAACCAGCAGGTGATGGATTTCATCAAGGCAGGCAAGCCCGCCCTCGCCATCGACCCGCTGCGCATCGCCGCAGGCGTGGACGTGGCCGCCGAAGCGCTAGCCTGGGCCGAAAGCCATATTGGCAACGGCCCGGTGCTGGTGTATTCCACCGCCGAGCCCTCGGCCGTGCGCGCCATTCAAGGCAAGCTGGGTTCCGAAAAAGCCGGTGCCATGGTGGAAGACACCATTGCCTCCATTGCACGCGGTCTGGTGCAGCGCGGTGTGCGCCAGCTCATCGTGGCGGGTGGTGAAACATCTGGGGCCTGCGTGCAGGCACTGGGCATCACGCAAATGCGCATTGGCGGGCAGATTGACCCCGGCGTGCCGTGGTGCCATGCCGTGGCGCCCGACGCCAAGGACGGGCTGCACATCACGCTGAAGTCGGGCAATTTCGGTAGCACCGACTTCTTCACCAAGGCTTTTGCACAATTGCTGGCATGACCGCTACCCCCCCCTTCATGGATGAGCCCCAAGCCCGCGACGAAATATGCCGCGTGGGCCGCAGCCTGTTTGAGCGGGGCTATATGCATGCCACCGCCGGCAACATCAGCGTGCGCCTGACCGACGGTTACCTCATCACCCCCACCGATGCCTGCCTGGGCACGCTGCAGCCCGAGCGGCTGTCACGCCTGGACGCACACGGCCAGCAGATGGCAGGCGACCGGGCCAGCAAGACCATTGCCTTACATCGGCAGATTTACGAGGCATCGGCATCGACAGCAGCCCCAGCGCGCTGCGTGATCCATACGCACAGTACGCATCTGGTGGCCTGCTCACTGCAGGCCGACACCGCTGCAGGTGGCCAGCTGGCGTCCGATGCGCAATTGCTGCCCCCCATTACGCCCTACTTCGTCATGAAGGTGGGCCGCGTGCCGCACATCCCCTACCACCGCCCGGGTGACGCCGCCGCAGCAGCACTGGTGGCGCAGACCATCACCCGCTATGCAGCCCAGGGCAGCCCCGTGCGCGCTGTGATGCTGGCGCGCTTGGGCCCCAACGTGTGGCACGACACGCCTGCCGCTGCTATGGCCGTGCTGGAAGAACTGGAAGAAACCGCGCGCCTGTGGATGCTGTGCCAGCCCCGCCCCACGCCGCTGACCGAGCCCCAGATCGAGGAGCTGCGCCAGAGCTTTGGTGCCCACTGGTAACTGGTAACGGGCGGGCTGCGCACAAGGCGCGGGGACGAAAGAACACACACAAGGAGACAAACCATGACCCTTTCTTTCTGGCGTAAAGCCTTTGCCCCCATGCTGCTGGGCGTGCTGGCCACAGGCGGTGCATCGGCTGCGGACTACCCCGCCCCCAAGCACGGCGAGTGGGTCGTCAAGGATTTCCGCTTCCACACCGGCCAGACCCTGCCCGAACTCAAACTGGCCTACTCCACCGTGGGCGATCCCACAGGCGAGCCGGTACTGGTGCTGCATGGCACCAATGGCTCGGCAGAGAGCATGCTCACGCCCGGCTTTGCAGGCACGCTGTTTGGCCCCGGCCAGCCGCTGGATGCGCGCAAGTACTTCATCATCCTGCCAGACGCCATCGGCACCGGCCGCTCCAGCAAGCCGTCAGACGGCCTGCGCGCCGCCTTTCCGGCCTACAACTACGACGACATGGTGCAGGCCCAGTACCGCCTGCTGACCGAGCACCTGGGCGTGCGCCATGTGCGCGCCATCATCGGCAACTCCATGGGCGGCATGCACACCTGGGTGTGGGCCCAGCGCTACCCCGACTTCATGGACATTGCCGTGCCCATGGCCTCGCTGCCCGCCGCCATGTCGGGCCGCAACTGGATGATGCGCCGCCTGCTGGTGGATGCCATCCGCAACGACCCCGAATGGCAGGGCGGCAACTACACCCGCCAGCCCCGCAGCCTGCAGTTTGCGTCGGTGTTCTTTGGCACGGGCACCAACGGGGGTCACCAGGGCCTGCAAAAGCTGGCCCCCACCCGCGCTGCGGCCGACGCCCTGGTGGAGCAACGCCTCAAGGCCCCTTTCCGTGGCGATGCTAACGACCACATCTACCAGTGGGAGGCATCGCGCGACTACGACCCCGAGCCCGGGCTGGAACGCATCACCGCGCGCGTGCTGGCCATCAACTCGGCAGACGATGAGCGCAACCCACCCGAGCTGGGCGTGCTGGACAAAGCCATCGCCCGTATCCCGCACGCCCAGGCCTACGTGATCCCTGCCAGCGCCGACACCCTCGGCCACAGCACGGTGGGCCTGGCGCGCTTGTACCAAGACCGGCTGGCGCAGGTGCTCACCAACGCACCGCGCCGCTGACCCTTATTTTTCAGGAAGCCTTTTTTCATGCCCCGCTTTGCCGCCAACCTGTCCATGCTCTACAACGACGTGGACTTTCTCGACCGTTTTGCCGCCGCTGCCCTCGATGGCTTCCAGGCGGTGGAGTACCTTTTTCCCTACGCCTACTCTGCGCAAGAACTGGCCGCGCGCCTGCAAGCCAACGGCCTGCAGCAAGTGCTGTTCAATGCCCCGCCCGGCAACTGGGACGCGGGCGAACGCGGGCTGGCCTGCCTGCCCGGGCGTGAGGCCGAGTTCCGCGAAGGCATTGCCAAGGCCATCGACTATGCCAAGGCCTTGCAGTGCCCCCGCATCCACGTGATGGCCGGGCTGGTGCCCCAGGGGGCAGACGCCGCCACCGTGCGCGCCACCTACATCGCCAACGTGCGCTACGCCGCCGAACAGGCTGCGCCCCATGGCATTCAGATCCTGCTGGAGCCCATCAACGGCCGCGACATGCCCGGCTTCTTCCTGAGCCGCCAGGACCAGGCCCATGCGCTGATCGCCGAGATCGGCGCCGCCAACGTCAAAGTGCAGATGGACCTGTACCACTGCCAGATCGTGGAAGGCGACCTGGCCATGAAGGTGCGCCAATACCTGCCCACAGGCAATGTCGGCCACTTCCAGATTGCCGGGGTGCCCGAGCGCCACGAGCCCGATGTGGGCGAGATCAACTACACCTATCTCTTCAACCTGCTGGACAGCCTGGGCTACGACGGCTGGATTGGCTGCGAATACCGCCCAGCGCGCGGCGCAGCCGCCCACGCCACCAGCGACGGGCTGGGCTGGCTCAAGCCCTGGCTGTAAGAACCTGTTCAAAGGTCTGAAATACCTGCGGGCTTGCAGGGTATGGAATATGCTTACTCAATAAATCCGGCTGCTGCGCTTGTCCATCAAGCGCAAGCAGCTATATTTTTGATAGTAAACAGACATCCAACATGCCCTGGCACGCGCGCCTGCAACTGAACTACACCCTCGAAAACGCCCGGACCGTGGCGCGGTTTGAGCACCACGGGCCGCTGCGCATTCTGCAAAGCCTGTACCCCGAAGGCGACAGCGTTTGCCACAACGTGCTGGTGCACCCGCCGGGCGGTTTGGTGGGCGGCGACACGCTGGAGATTGCCGCCACCGTGGGCACGGGGGCGCACGGGCTGGTCACCACACCGGGGGCCACGCGGTTTTACCGATCGGCTGGCGAGCTGGCGCTGCAACGCACCCACCTCACCCTGGCGGAGAACGCACGCCTGGAATGGCTGCCGCTGGAGGCGCTTTGCTACAGCGCCTGCCACGCCCGCAACCACCTGACACTGTCACTGGCGGCAGGCGCCGAATGCATGGGCTGGGACGTCACCGCCCTGGGTCTGCCCCACGCCAACCAGCCCTTTGAAATGGGCGATTTCGAACAGCACATCGAAGTGCCCGGTGTGTGGCTGGAGCGCGGCACCATCAACGCAGCAGACCACCAGCTGCTGCACAGCCCCCTGGGCCTGGCCGGGCAGCGCTGTCTGGGCAGTTTGTTCTTTGTCACAGGCACGCCCCTGGACAGAGCCCGGCGCGATGCCGCGCTGGATGCCGCCCGGGCTGTGGTGGATACGCACTCGCTCAAGGCCACGGCGGGAGCCACCAGCCCCAACCCGCAGGTGGTGGCGTTGCGCGTGCTGGCGCCCCAGGTGGAGCCTGCCATGCAGTTGCTCAAGCAAGTGCGCAGCGCCTGGCGCAAAGCCCTGTGGCAGCTCGATGCTGTGCCGCCCCGCATCTGGGCGATGTAGCGGCCTACAGCCCACACTGATGAGGTCCAAAAGCCCTCTACCGCTTTCAAATAAAGCGTAAACAGCTATCAAACACATAGCAAAACACGCTCAACGCCTGCATTGAAAAGCCCCTCCAACAGGGGGGCTGCGCGCTCCTGCCGCGCGTAACCCGCGCCCTCATCGCCTGGACGGCGGCGCGTTGATCACTCGCACCTGAAAAAGGCCAGAGCCGCTGAATCCTCATCCATGAGGGCCAAGTGACCGTGAAGCTCCCGGTTGCCTGAAGAGCATGCCGTGAAAAGACGTTCGACTGATTCGAACGTCTTCATCAAGGACCTGGTACGGCTTTCTCTGGGTATTTGGCGAACATTCATCTACGGCGACAACGAAGACAAAACAAGTTCTCGCCGCACCGTCATCCACCCATCTTTAGGAACCACCATGACCCGTTTCAACAACCACACCGTTCTCGTCACAGGCGGCAGCAGCGGCATCGGTCTGGCCGCCGCCAAGGCCTACGCCAACGAGGGTGCCCGTGTCGTCATCACCGGCCGCGACGAAGAAGCTCTCGCTCGCGCACAGGCCGAAATCGGCCACGGCGCCATTGCACTGCGCAACGACACCGGGAGCATCGCGGAAGCCAAGCGCCTGGCCACCGCATTGCAGGAGAAAGACCTCCAGCTGGACGCGATCTTCATCAATGCCGGCGTAGCCAAGTTCGCTCCGCTGTCCGACGTAGCCGAGGCGCTGTGGGACGCGACGTTCGACGCCAATGTCAAGGGCCCCTACTTCCAGATTCAGGCGCTCACCCCTCTGCTGCGCCCCGGAGCAGCTATCGTCATCAATGGCTCCATCAACGCCCACATCGGTATGCCCAACTCCTCGGTGTACGCCGCGAGCAAGGCTGCGCTGATTTCGCTGGCCAAGACGCTCTCGGCGGAGCTGCTGCCACGTGGCGCCCGGGTGAACGTCGTCAGCCCGGGGCCTATCGCGACGCCGCTGTACGGCAAGCTCGGCATGGACAAGGCAACACTGGATGCCACGGCAAGCGCGATCCAGGGACAGATCCCGCTGGGCCGCTTCGGCACACCGGAAGAGCTAGCATCGACGGTGCTCCACCTGTCCGCCAAGGAGTCCGCGTTCATCGTCGGCTCCGAACTCATCGTCGATGGCGGCATGAGCAACCTGTAACCAGGCCCCCAGGGCTCCCACGGCGCATTCTCCAGTCGCGTAGCGCCATGCGGAGCCCGGCCCCGGGCTGCACATAATCAGCGCATTCCCCGCTGAGGCCCCCATGCTGACCCAAGACGAACTCGCCATGCTGCAAGCCATTCGATCAAGCGGCAGCCTGTCCCGTGCGGCAGCCCAACTGGGGAAAGCTCCTTCGACCATCTCCCATGCGGCCCGGCAGTTGGAGACGCGGTACGACGCCCTGCTGTTCGACCGTCGGCGCTACCGCCTGGAACTCACGCCCGCAGGCAGGCTACTGGCGGAGGAAGCCGAGCGTCTGCTGACCGACATGGGGCGCCTGAATACCCGCGTGCGCCAGATCGCCTCTGGCTGGGAGGACCGACTGACCATCGTGACGGACGAGCTCATGGAGTTTCAGACGCTCCTTCCCGTGATCACGGACTTCGACAAGCTCCAGTCGGGAGTGAGTTTGCGCATCACCCACGAGGTGCTGGGTGGAACCTGGAGCGCACTGCGCGAAGGCCGTGCCGATCTGGTCATCGGCGCGACCAACGAACCACCGGCGATTCCCCGCCTGCGCTGGTTCGAGCTCGGCGTGATGGATTGGGTCTTCGCCGTGGCGCCGCGCCATCCGCTGGCCTCCGTCGCGGAGCCACTGCCACGCGAGGCGATCCAGCAATACCGGGCGGCAGTGGTGGCAGATACATCTCGGGGAGTCAGCGCGCGGACCTATGGCGTTCACGGTGGACAGGAGCAACTGGCGGTACCGAGCATGGCGTCCAAGATCGCAGCACAGCGCGCCGGGCTGGCCGTGGGATGGCTCCCCCGGCTTCGGGTTGCGGCGCTGCTGTCGCGCGGAGAGTTGGTAGAAAAGATGACGGCAGACCCGAGGGAACCCAACACGCTCTACGTCGCCTGGCGGGGAGAACATGCAGGCAAGGGCCTTGACTGGTGGGTCGAACGGCTGCGTGAACCAAGGCTGATGAAGCGGCTGATCAATGGCCTGGAAGTCCAATAGGACGACGCCAACCCTACCCCGCCGCTGCGTGGGAAGCAAAAACGGGGCGAATCTCCAAGCGACCTTCGTTCACTCCACCCAGAGATGCCTCGGCCTGCGGGGACGTCGCACGCACCACCGGCCGCAGCCGCGCAGCCATCTCGGCAGAAGTCGCTGGCGGTAACGACAGCCCCCGCCGCCGGGCCAGCGTGGCCAGCTCCGTACGGTTCTTGGCGCCCAGCTTCTCGAAAATGGTCCTGAGGTGAGATCCGACCGAGCCGACAGCCACGTCGAGGCCGCGGGCTATCACCTGGTTCCTGCATCAGCCACGCTTCGCCTTGCGCCCAGAGGGTAATTCGGGTTTCTACGTGTATTCAAGAATTTAGTTAGTAAATATAACTATTTCTTGATGCACAACAAGCACCACTCTCAGGGCGATATGCCCCACCCACGCCACTGCCCGCCCCCTGCGGCGGCTGGTGCGCACGCCCCTGCAGCGCAACGCCCACAAGACGGCGCGCAGCATGGGCTCCATCTCCAGCGTCCATTCAGAAAGAACATCACCATGCAGAGACAAACCTCATTCCTTCCCCGTCACACCACCGACGCCCGTCAAGCCCGGCGCCAGGCGCTGCGCTCCCGCGCATCGTGGGCGCGTGCTGTTGGCATGGCCACTTTGGCCACGGCGTCCTTGGCCGTACAAGCCCAAAGCACCGGCACGTCCAGCGTCACCCTCTACGGGATCGTGGATGCCTCGGTGGGTCGATTCAATGGCGCAGCGGCTGGCATCAATGCGCAAAACACCGCCGTGAGCAAAGTGGAGAGCGGCAGCATGTCCACCAGCCGCTGGGGTCTGCGGGGCAATGAGGACCTGGGTGGCGGCTTGTCGGCGAGCTTCGAGATGTCGTCTTTTGTGCGCAACGACACTGGCGCCGTGGGCCGCAACGATGCCATTGGCGCCCCCGTCAATGTGGCGGCAGACCCCTTCTTCTCGCGCATGGCCTGGGTGGCGTTGGCCCACAAGGACCTGGGGCGCCTGCGCCTGGGCAACGTCACCACGCTGATGTTCGCCAACAGCATCGGCTCGAACGCCTTTGGCGACGGCACCATCTTCGGCCCGCTGAACCTGGTGACTTTTGTGGGCAGCCCTCTCACCGGCGGCACGGCCTGGACCAACTCGGTGGTGTACGACAGCCCCAACATCGCAGGCTTCACCGGCGCTGCGGCCTATGCGGCATCAGAAGCCCAGGGCGGTGGCAACCGGGCCCTGCGGGTGGCCTATGCCAACGGTCCCCTGGCCACCTCGCTGGCCTGGCAAAGCGTGAAGAAAAACCCGCTGACGTTTGCCGACGGCACGTCGCCCAACAACACCCGCTCGTGGCAATGGGCGGGGTCTTACGACTTCAAGGCCGTCAAGCTGTGGGCGCACCTGGGCCGCATTGAAAACAAGGGCACCGAAGCCACCCCTCTGGATGTGTCCTACAAAGTGTGGGACCTGAGCGCCACGGTGCCTGTGGGCGCAGGCAACATCCTGGCTGGCTACGCATCACGCCGCACCGGCGACGCCGTGGGCCCCGTGCCCGCCACCGCAGCGGGCGGCAATGTGCAGCGCAAGGTGTTTACCGTGGGCTATGACTACTGGCTGTCCAAGCGCACAGACCTGTACGCCATGGTCATGCGCGACAGCACCCGCACCAACACCGTGGGCAGCGGCTTGCTCAACGCCAGTGGCACCAGCTTTGCGGTAGGCATGCGGCACGCGTTCTGAGTGCGGCGGCACCGCTGGTGGGCGGTGCCTGCCTGACTTGCAAGTGATCCAAGGTTGGGGCGTCTGCGGGCGCCCCTTTTTTTATCCTGCGGCCGTCAACGGTTGACCACAGCCGAGGCAGGCGCCAACTTGGTGGCCAGCAAGCTGGCCGTGTAGCGCAGCCGGTCAATGTCCGCCCCGGCGTGCACACCCCGGCTGAAGCAGCACAACGTGCCATACACCGCGCCACCGGCAAGGCGCACTGGCGTGCTCAAGTGGGTGCCGATGGGAAATCCGGGATCCGGGGCTTTGCCGGATGCCACATAGG
Source organism: Acidovorax sp. 56 (assembly GCF_002749705.1). Lineage (NCBI taxonomy): Bacteria > Pseudomonadati > Pseudomonadota > Betaproteobacteria > Burkholderiales > Comamonadaceae > Acidovorax > Acidovorax sp. 56. The sequence goes on along the minus strand of NZ_PEEV01000001.1, from coordinate 40,241 downwards.
GCTTCGCATCCTGCATCACCTCCGGCAATCGCCCTTCCACCACCCGCTGGCACCAGCTTTCCTCTACAGGGTCAGACATGCCCGGCTCCAGCAGGGAGCAGTCGGGGGCGCTGTCCACGGCCTTGATGATGCGGCGGCCATCGGTGATCTGCGAGACGAACGCCACATCCATGCCCAAGCGGGTGCGCAGCAATTGCAACACCTGCGGCACAGCGGCCGGGAGGTCCGGGTCCGCAGAGTCGCTGGTGGCCACCAGCAGTTCAGAAATAGTGACGTCGAGGTCGTCGGGGTTGTAGTCCAGAAACATGCAAAACAGTCTAAGCGAAGGCCCCAGGTGAGGGCCGTAAGCCATCGCCGAAACCGTACACGGGTGGGGGAGAAGGCGGGCACCACGTGCGTAGCCCGGGCCATCCCCCCCACCGAACAGGGCTGCTTCAGGCTGCAGTCGCTGCGGGGACCTTCAGCAGCCCATCGGCTTTGAACATGGCCCGTATGCCACGCACCGCCTGGCGGATGCGCGCCTCGTTCTCGATGAGGGCGAAGCGCACGTACTCGTCGCCCTGGTCACCAAAGCCGATGCCTGGCGACACACAGACCTTGGCCTTGTCGAGCAGTTGGCGCGCAAACTCCAGCGAGCCCAGCGCACGGTAGGGCTCTGGGATGCGGGCCCAGATGTACATACTGGCCTTGGGGCAATCCACAGCCCAGCCGGATTCGGTGAGGCCCTTGTAGAGCACGTCACGGCGGCGCTGGTACTGGGTGGCGATGTCTTTCACGCACTGCTGGTCCCCCTCCAGCGCAGCGATGGCGGCCACCTGCAGGGGCGTGAAGGTACCGTAGTCGTGGTAGCTCTTGATGCGGGCGAGCGCGGCCACGAGGTCGGGGTTGCCCACCATGAAGCCCACGCGCCAGCCGGCCATGTTGTAGCTTTTGGAGAGGGTGAAGAACTCCACCGCCACGTCCTTGGCACCGGGCACTTCCATGATGCTGGGGGCGCGGTAGCCGTCGTACACGATGTCCGCGTAGGCCAGGTCGTGCACCACCAGGATGTCGTGCTTCTTGGCCAGGGCGATCACGCGCTCGAAGAACGACAGCTCCACACACTGCGCGGTGGGGTTGCTGGGGAAGCCGAAGATCATCATCTTGGGCTTGGGGTAGCTGCCGCGAATGGCCTTTTCCAGCTCGGCAAAAAAGTCCACGTCCGGTGCCACGGGCACGCTGCGGATGTCGGCACCGGCGATGACGGCACCATAGATGTGGATGGGGTAGCTCGGATCGGGCACCAGCACGGTGTCGCCCCGGTCCAGCGTGGCCAGCATCAGGTGGGCCAGGCCCTCCTTGGAGCCGATGGTGACGATGGCCTCGGTGTCGGGGTTGATGTCCACCGCGTAGCGGTCTTTGTACCAGTGGCTGATGGCGCGGCGCAGGCGGGGTATGCCTTTGCTGGCGCTGTAGCCGTGGGTGTCGGGCCGCTGGGCCACTTCAGTGAGCTTGGCGACGATGTGCGGCGGCGTGGCCCCGTCGGGGTTGCCCATGCTCATGTCGATGATGTCTTCGCCCCGGCGGCGGGCGGCGAGTTTGAGCTCTGCCGTGATGTTGAAGACGTAAGGAGGTAGGCGATCAATGCGCGCAAAGCGGCGCTTGCCTTGAGAAGCAGACATGCTGGTGAACTTTCACGTAAGCGCCCGGAACCGTCCGAGCGACGTGGCCAACAATGGGGTTGGCCCGTGTTCACTGTAACGCAGCTTCAGCGCCTTTCACAAGTACGTTCGCTGCGCCCTGTAGCGCAAATCCCCACAGATGCCCCGTCAACCGCACGCTGGCTTCACGGGAATGGGTGGCATTGGTCAGGCGTGTCCACGTGCCTTGACGAGCAGGCGACCAACACCTTTGCTGCCAAGTAAAAGAAGAACTCCCGCAAGCGCCTGAACGCCAGTGGCTACCATACCGGCAAAGTCATCGGGCATGACTGCAGGCGCGCCTGCAAACGCTTCACTGCTCTCCATCACTGCTGAATAGAGCTCGATGCGCGCCACCCAGAAAACGGCGTCGAACAGCGAAGACGCGAAGAAATAGAAGCCAATAACGGACAACGCAACTGCCTGCAGACTGGCCGCCACGTCGACCTGGCTATTGCCAGTGGGCGTGCTGTCAACCAAGCGATTCGCCACCGTTCCGGGAAGCCAGACCAGGGCCATCCCTATCATCAGCGGAACAAGGGAAGCGATGATCGCCGTAATCAGAGGGGAAGCATTGGCATCCTGGCCCGCAGCCACCACCAGGGTCACGATGGATTTGGGCACTGAGGTCAAGGTCGCCACGATTACGACCACGCCTGCAATGCGCAACAACAAACGGGACAGAGCGTGATGATCCATGTGGTACCTGGGTTGGGACAGAATAATTGTGAAAAATCAGTGTACCAAGCAGGCGGCAGGAATCAGTGACGCTTCGTGGCCCGCTCGCTGCTCAGCGACCACGCAAAGATCCCGACGCCGCCCAGGCCCAGCACCACGCCCACCCAGCCGGTGGACGTCCAGCCCATGCCTGCCGCGATGGACACGCCGCCAAGCCAGGCACCCAGCGCATTGGCCGCATTGAAGGCCGAGTGGTTGAGTGCAGCGGCCAAGGTCTGCGCGTCGCCAGCCACATCCATCAGGCGGATCTGCAATGCAGGGCCAATAGCGACCACCGTGCCCAGGAAGAAGGTGGCCAGCGCCGCGCTGATGGGGTGGTGCGCGGCAGGCACGAAGAGCGCCATGACCACGATGGACCACAGCAGCACCTTGCCAATGGCGGGCATCAGCGCCTTGTCGGCCATGCGCGAGCCGACAATGTTGCCCGCCACCATGCCCAGGCCGAACAGCGAGAGCACGAAGGGCATCAACGCCGGTGGCATGCCTGCCACCTCCAGCAGCGTGGGCTTGATGTAGCTGAACACCGCAAACATGCCACCAAAGCCGATGGCGCCAATGCCCAGCGTGAACCACACCTGCTTGCTCGCCAGCGCGCCCAACTCGCGCAGCGGGCTGGCGCCGTGCGATGCGGGCATGTTGGGCACCCACAGGCGCACCATGGCGACGGCGGCCAACGCAATCAAACCAACGAAGACAAACGCGGCGCGCCAACCAAACACCTCACCCAGCGCCGAAGCGATGGGCACGCCCACCAGCGTTGCGGTGGTGAGCCCCAGCATGACCCAGCCCACGGCCCGCGCACGGCGCCCTGGGGGCGCCAGGGCCGCGGCCACCAGCGCGGCCACGCCAAAGTAGGTGCCATGGGGCAGGCCGGTGAACAAGCGCATGGCGCTGAGCGATGCGTAACCGGGCGCCAGGGCCGATGCGAAGTTGCCCAAGGCGTACACCGCCATCAGTGCCATCAGCAACGCCCGCCGCCCCCAGTGGGCACACAGCACCGCCAGCACTGGTGCGCCCACCACCACACCCAGCGCGTAAGCGCTGATCACGTGGCCCGCCTGCGGGATGCTGACACCGATGTCGCGCGCCACCTCAGGCAGCAGACCCATGATGACGAATTCGCCCGTGCCAATGGAGAAGCCCCCTACCCCCAGGGCCAGCACGGCACGCACCAGGGTGCGGTCATCGGTCGGGGTGGATGCGAGAGACGTTGAGGGCAAAGGCGCGGTCATGGCAAGGGCAACAGCAAAGGAAGGTGGCCCCGAAAGACAGCGGGGCAACACGGGCAAAAGACGGGGTTGGGAGCGGGAAAGAGCGCGAAAAAGAAACAGAGTTACGGGGGTAAACCCGTTGTTTGTAACCATAGCACGCCATCCACAGACTTGCAGGGACAGGGGAATGCGTCGCATGGGTGACGGGCAGGCCGGGCAACACGGTCCGTCCATGTCACCATGGCAGCCCCAAAGCCCAGCCCCTTTTGGAAGGACTGCGAATGACGAAAGCCCCCAGCACAGCCGACACCCTGGCCAGCACCGTCCAGGTGCTGGCTTTCGACATCTTTGGCACGGTGGTGGATTGGCACGGCAGCATCGTGCGCGAGATGCAGACACAGCACCCGAACGTGGACGGCGATGCCTTTGCTCGGGCCTGGCGCGCTGGCTACCAGCCGGCCATGGCCCGGGTGATGGCGGGTGAGCAAGGCTGGACGCTGATCGACGACTTGCACCGGGGCATCCTGGAAGAAATTCTTCCGCGCTTTGGTCTGGCGCACCTGTCCGAAGCCGAGCGGCACCACCTCAACCGGGTGTGGCACCGCCTGGATGCCTGGGCCGACAGTGTGGAAGGCCTGCAGCGGCTCAAAACCCGGTTCACTATCACCACACTCTCCAACGGCAATATCGGCCTGCTGACCAACATGGCCAAACGCGCAGGCCTGCCGTGGGATTGCGTGTTGAGTGCGGAGGTCTTCAAAGCCTACAAACCCGCGCCTGCCACCTACCTGGGCGTGGCCAAGGTGTTTGACCTTGCCCCGCAACAGGTGGCGCTGGTGGCGGCCCACCATGACGATTTGGCCGCAGCGCGTGCTTGCGGCCTGCGCACGGTCTACATCGAGCGGCCCCTGGAGTTTGGTGCCCAGCACATCAAAGACGTGACACCGCAGCCCGGCAACGACTTGCATTGCGCCAGTCTGGTTGCCTTGGCACAGGCGCTGGGCTGCTAGGGCCCCTCTGCTCGCATCACGGCGCCGCGAGCATCTGCGCCGCCTGCATCTACGACCTCAGGCACTGCCGCCCAGACTTACCCGGCAGCCACCATCATCTGCACAAACATCTGCGCACGAGCCTCAAACTCCGCGCTGGTCGAGGTGAACTCGACACCCGCCATAGGATGGGGTGTGTCGGTTTTGAGGGTCACAACCCGGGCATAGAGGTCTCGGGCCTGGTATTGCACCAAGGTCAGGTCGAAAGACAGGCGCACCTCGCCCTGCAAATCCAGCGGCTCGACCAACTCCAGCATGGCCCCGTGGTAGCCCATGTCGCGGATCACGGCTTGGGCCACATGGGGCAGGACAACGCCGTCCTGCACGATCTGGTAAGTGCAGGGAATCCGTACCTCCACCCGGTGGCTGCGTCGGAACTCCTGGCGAGGCACCTTGAGCCTGCGGGTGGGAATGGCCACCAGCTCGCGCATGCTGATAGGCTGGCTGTAGCCCTTGACGAACACCTGCATGGGCGCCGTGGCAGACACCAGCCCCCAGCAGCGCTCATAGGTTTCTTCGCTGATCAGCACCTGCCCGCGCAAACTGAAAGCCTGCAACCTGAAAGCCAGGTTGACCAAATCCCCCATCACGGTGAAATGCGAGAACGCATCCGACCCGATGCGCCCGGCCAGCGCCTTGCCCGTGCTCAAGCCAATGCCCATGAACACCTGCGGTACGCGGTCGCGCATGTGTTCCATGTTCAGGTCGCGCATGGCCATTTGCATCTCTACCGCGCACATCACAGCCCGCTGCACATCGTCGCTTCGGGGGGTTTCTGCGCCAAAAAACACCTTGATCGCGTCGCCCGAGAGCTGGTCGATGGTGCCTTGGTACCGGGTGATGACTTCAATGAGCTTGGCCAGGCAGCGGTTCAAAGGCTCCAGATCGGCTGCATCAGGGTTTTGGCTGTCCGTCACAGGCCCACCACGCAACTTGGCCCAAAGGACGGTGACGTCGCGCGAGACCAATGAAAACGCATAGGGTGCCATGCTGGTCTGCGCAGCCAAGCGCAGCGTGGCCGACATCTCGGCCCGGGCCGCAGCGCTGAGCGGGCTCCCTTTGTCACGGGAGACCAGGCCATCGAGGTGCTGGAGAACCTCATCGGGGTCAAAGGCAGATGGACCGGGGGTCGAGGCTGTGGTGTCTTTGTCCATGGTTGTACTGAAAGCCCATCTGTTGGCACTGCAAACTTGCAATCAAGCGATGGCCGGCCACAAAACGGTGGCGCAGCCCATCGCCGCAGAATAGGCCCGCCTTGCAGGATGGTCAATATCGTGTTTCTACGTGCCTGTTCGCTCCTGGCAACAGGTCCCTCACCCCAGCGGTCTCGCCTCCACGCAGACAAAGTCGCCTGCTTTCGCATCAAAGTCCCAGCGCTGGGCATGGCGCTGAAGCGGTGCTGGCCCAACGTGCTCCAGGCCCACGGCGGGCACGACGGACTGCACCTGCAGCACCACCAAACTATTCGGCTGCCCCCAGCGCAAACGGTGCGACACCGCCGTGCCCGCCTGCATGGACCAAAGCCCGGGCAAGGGCTGTGACAGGCCTGGCTGGTGCACGTGGCCCGAGAGCAGCATGTCCGCCCCCGCCTCGCGCCAGCGCGCCACCGCGGCATCGGCCCCCAGGGGGCGGTGAGATCGGTCCTGCGCGCAGCGGCCCACCAGAGGGTGGTGGCTGGCCACAATGCACCAGGCGTCATTGGGCGCAGCCAGCAAATCTGCAGCCACCCGGTCCACCTGGCGCGCCGACAGGCTGCCCCGCTCATGCCGCCAAGGCCGGGTGGTGTTCACCCCCACCACACAAAACGGACCGACCTGGCGCTGCGGCTCCAGCTGCGCACCAAACTGTGCGGCAAAGCGGTCGTAGGCACGTCCCCAGCGCAGCCACCAGGCAAACAGAGGCAAGTCGTGGTTGCCTGCCAGCACCACACGCTCGGGCACGCCCAGCCCCTGGATGAAATCATGCGCCTGCGCAAATTGCGTGCGGGTGGCGCGTTGGGTCAGGTCGCCCGACACCACCACCACACGGATCTGCAACGCATGGGCCAGGCGCTGCACGGCAGCGCACACCTGCGGGTCGTGCGCACCAAAGTGCAGGTCGGACAAATGCATCAGCCGCTGCGGCTGCATAGCGGGTAAATCCATCGCCAAAGATTCCTCTGACAAAAGCGATTGCGTGCGCTGAGCTTCATGGCTTCTGCGGCAGAGCCGCCCTGGACCATGAAGGTTGCTTCACCTTAAGCGGTGACCAGCGATGGCGCAACGCCCGTGGCGGCAGGCAAAGGCTCCACCGGCGATGCGGGCGTGCGCTCCAGCCTGGTGGGCGCCACCAGCCACAAAGGCCGTGGGTGCAGTTTGAAGCACAGCGGTGCATCCATGCGCTCACGCTCGCCATCAAACGCCACTTTGACCCGGCCCTTGCGCCAGCCGCTGGGGCTCACGGTCAGCTCAGCGCAGGCCAGGCTCAGCACGGCGGGGTCTTGCTCCAACTGCCCCAGTGCCGCCCGCCACACAGTGCGCGCCATGGCCCAGCGGCCCTGGGGCTTGAGCAGCACCACCGCCAGTTGCCCCCCCTGCGCCACCGACTGCGCCTGGGGCAGCCCCACCTGCTCCAGCTGCAGCGGGTTGTTGCCCACAAACAAAGTGGTTACCTGGTGCTCTTGCTCGTACACCTGCGCGCCCTGGTGGGTGCGCACCAGCACCCGCCAGCGCCGCCCTGACGACGGCCGCAGCATGCTCCACACCGCCGCGCCCATGGCCACCCAGCGCGAGCGGCCAAACCGGCGCGTGGCCTGCTCACGCTCTGCCAGCAGGCGCGGGTACAAGCCCACGCTGGCGTTCACCAGAAACACGCGGTCGTTCACAAAGCCCACCTGCACCGGCCGCAGCTCGCCTGCGCGCAGGGCCTGCAGCATCTGCAGCACGGCCGCCTCGGCATCCATCGCAAGGCCCTGCTCGCGGCTGAAGTAATTGAAGGTGCCCATGGGCACCACCCCCATAGGCACCCCGGCGCGCAGGGCCGCAGCGGCCACAGCGTTGATGGTGCCATCCCCCCCGGCGGCCACCAGCAGCCCCGCGCTGTCGCGCGCAGCGGCTGCGGCATGGTCGGCCAGTTGCACGATATCGCCCCGCTCGCGCGGCACATGCCACACCACGGGGTGGTCGCACTGGGCAAAGGCCCCGCTCAGTTGCGAGCGCGCCAGGTCCAGATCAGCCCCCGGGCGCAGGGGCACCACCAGGTGAACGGGGCTTTGGGCATGGAGCAGCAAGGGGCTTTGGATATCGGTCATGGCAGCGGGCAGGCGTGGGGCCTGCGGAGGGTTCGGTGAGAGACAAGCGCCGCCGGGCGCATACCCATGGATGGTGCCCAGCCCCTCGCCCCTTGGCAGCCAGCGCGCTGCGCTGCTGCATGTCAGCAGGCACCTACAAAGGCGCACCGCCACCCGCCGATACCGTGCCAGCGGCGGGGAATAGCCTGCAGCAACCGGGCACTTCGTGTAAAAACACGGCCCTTGCCAGCGCTGCTGCGCTGCCCCCACCCACCTTTGCAGCAACCCAAAGAAGAAGCCCCTGATGACCCTGGACACCCTGGCCCCCTGGATCGCCCAACACCCCCTACCGCTGTGGCTGTGCGGCATGGCCCTGTGCGCCCTGCTGGGCGGCCTGGCACTGCAAGGCCTGCGGGCACTGCGCCACCAGCAATCGCCTTTGCGCCGCTGGCTGCACCCTGCCAGCGCCACCGCGTTGCTGGTGATGGCCATGGCTGCTGCCGCCTGCGCGCTGCTGGCAGGCGGCGCAGTGCTGGCCGCCCTGGCAGAGAGCGGGCAGGCCACAGGCACCTGGGGGCGGGTGGACGAGGCCATTGCCCACCAACTGCGCACCCAGGCCAGCATGGGGGACCTGCGGTGGTTCGCCACCGTTACCCATCTGGGCGACAGCTGGGTGCTGGCGGCATTGACCGTGGCGGTGACAGCAGCGCTGTGGTGGCGCAAGCACCGCCTGCTGGCCGTAGGCTGGTTCGTGGCCATGGCTGGCAACGGGTTGTTGACCAAGATCCTCAAAGACGTGTTTGCCCGCGTGCGGCCCGAGCATGTGCACGGCGCAGCCCAGGCCGATGGCTTCAGCTTTCCGAGTGGGCACAGCAGCGCATCTATCGTGGCCTACGCCATGCTGGCGTATCTGGCAGTGCGGCTGCTGCCCCTGCGCTGGCACCTGCCTGCGGCCTGTACAGCAGGCGCGCTGGTCTTCACCACCGGCTTCAGCCGCGTGGTGCTGCACGTGCACTACGCCAGCGATGTGCTGGCCGGCTGGCTGCTGGGTGGCACCTGGATGGTGTGCACCGTGCTCATCATGGACAGCATGGCCCGCTGGCGCGGCGCGCCGCCCACGCTGGCCCACCAATAAGAGCGGCCAACAACACTCAGCGAAGCGGTTCTGGCCAGGCGCTGCGTCGCCAGAGGAGTTTTGTTGGCCACTAAAAAAGCGAAGGCCGGCTTCAAATGGCCACGAGGTTGCGGATGCCCTTGGCCTCCATCTCGCTGCCAGGACCGCGTGCAATGACTTCGCCGCGCTCCATCACCAGGTAGTCGTCGGCCAGCTCCTGCGCAAAGTCGTAGTACTGCTCGCACAGCAAGATCGCCATCTCCCCCTGGTCCGCCAGCATGCGGATCACCCGGCCAATGTCTTTGATGATGCTGGGCTGGATGCCTTCGGTGGGTTCATCCAGGATCAGCAAACGCGGGCCGGGAGCCAGTGCGCGGGCAATGGCCAGTTGCTGCTGTTGCCCACCCGACAGGTCGCCGCCCCGGCGCTTGAGCATCTGCTTGAGCACGGGGAAAAGCTCGTACAGGTGCGGCGGCACAGGGGTCGATCCACTTTTGTATGCCAGGCCCATGCGCAGGTTTTCTTCCACCGTCAGACGCCCGAAGATTTCGCGGCCCTGGGGGACGAAGCCGATGCCTGCGCGAGCACGGTCGTAGGGGGTGGCCTTGTCGATGGGTTGGCCGTCGAAGGCAATGGAGCCGCTTTTGATGGGCACCAGGCCCATGAGGCTTTTGAGCAGCGTGGTTTTACCCACGCCGTTGCGGCCGAGCAGGACGGTGACTTTGCCGGGGGTGGCGGTGAGGCTCACGTCGCGCAGGATGTGGGAGCCGCCGTAGTACTGGTTGATGTTTTGGACGGTGAGCATGGTGGTTTTATGGGTGTTTTGGGCTCTAGCGCATGTATATCAAGCGCTGGCCGCTATTGTTTTTGAAGCGCTTCGTGTGCTTGCTCAGAGGCAGTCCGGATGTGTTGAGCACAAACCAACCGTTCGGGCTGAGCTTGTCGAAGCCGGGGCGTGCCCGCTCGCCAATCTGTGCGGCATGCTTGCTTGAAGGTCAGAGGCCGGGATGTCGCCCCGGTGGGCGAGTCCCTTTCTTTCGCGTCGCCGCCGGATGGCCGGCCCAAAGAAAGGGACCAAAGAAAGGGCGACCCTACTGTGCGCGTCCCTTCGCTGCGCTGCGGGCAACCTGCGATGCTCGGGCAGACGGTGCGCCGCAGAACTCACTGCGCGCTGCGCGCTCCGTTCAAACAACTGCGGCAAGTCAGTGCACGAAGTGCGTGTGTCCTGCGGCACACGCACGCACCCCCTGCCCTGCGCTTCTCGGCACGCACAGAAGGGAACCCAGCGAACATCCATTCGGGCCATTGCTTCGCTCGGCCCCGAACGCGCGTGCGCTGCGCGCTGCGACCACGAGGCCGAGCGCAGCAAAGGCCCGTGTGGCTGTTCGGCTGCTCGGCTGTCCACCCCCTGTGGCTGCGCCTGCGCCGGGGCGGTTGCGGGGTGGCACGCGCGTCGGAGCGCGCGTGCTTCGTGAACTGACTTGCCGCAGCTGTTTGAACGGTGCGCCGCAGGCGCGCAGTGAGTTCTGCGGCGCACCCCGCAACCGCTCCGGCGCAGGTTTGCCCCGAAGCGCAGCGCAGGGGTCGCAGACTTGGGGTCGCCTTTCTTTTGCTTACTTTTTTTGGGCCGGCCACCCGGTGGCGAAGCAAAGAAAAGTGAGTCGCCTGCCGGGGCGACAACCCGGCTCCCGCCCTCAACCCAGGCACACTGCCTGATCAACCCACAAGCCCCGGCTTCGACAGGCTCAGCCCGAACAGTTGGGGGAAAGCGCCCAGGCTTCGACCCTTCGACCAAGCTCAGGGCAGGCAAACTCAGCCCGAACGGATAGCTGGCCACCAACCAACGAGAGACGGAGAAACGGCTCACCACCATCACCGCCCCAAATAAACCTCAATCACCCGCTCATCTGCCTGCACCTGATCGAGCGTGCCCTCGGCCAGCACCGAGCCATCGCACAACACCGTCACCTTCTCGGAGATGGTGCGAATGAACCCCATGTCGTGCTCCACCACCATCAGCGAATGCCTGCCCTTGAGCGTGAGGAACAACTCCGCAGTCCGCGCCGTCTCCTCATCCGTCATCCCCGCCACCGGCTCGTCCAGCAGCAACAGCTTGGGGTCTTGCATCAGCAGCATCCCAATCTCCAGCCACTGCTTTTGCCCGTGGCTCAGATTGCCCGACTGCCGCGTCACGCTGTCGGCCAGGTGAATCGTGTGCAGCACGTCGGCCAGCCGGTCCGACTGCACGGAGTCGAGCTTGAAGAACATGCTCGACTTCACGCCCTTGTGGGTCTTCAAAGCCAGCTCCAGGTTTTCAAACACCGAGAGCTGCTCGAACACGGTGGGCTTTTGGAACTTGCGGCCGATGCCCAGGCTGGCGATCTCGGGCTCGTTGTGGCGCAACAGGTCGATGGTGGAGCCGAAGAACACCGTGCCCTTTTGTGGCCGCGTCTTGCCGGTGATGATGTCCATCATCGTGGTCTTGCCCGCGCCGTTGGGGCCGATGATGCAGCGCAGCTCACCGGGGGCGATGTCCAGGCTCAGGCCGTTGATGGCCTTGAAACCGTCAAAGCTCACATGCACGTCTTCGAGGTACAAGATACGGCCGTGGGTCACATCGACCTCGCCGGGCACGGCGATGCGCGAGAAGCCTGCCGCACGGCCTCCGGACTCGGTTTGGCCCACCGGCGCAGGCGCAAGCCTGGCCTCGATGCGCCGTGCGCCCTCTTCCATCAAATCGGGCGTCATTGCGCAGCTCCTTTCTTGCTTGTCTTGTCTTTGATTTTCTTGACCAGACCGACCACGCCATTGGGCAAAAACAGCGTGACGGCAATGAACAGCGCGCCCAGGAAGTACAGCCAGAACTCCGGCGCCGTCACCGTAAGCCAGCTCTTGGCACCGTTGACGATGAACGCGCCCACGATGGGCCCAATCAGTGTGGCGCGCCCGCCCACGGCCGCCCATACGGCGATCTCGATGGAGTTGGCGGCGCTCATCTCGCCGGGGTTGATGATGCCGACCTGGGGCACATACAGGGCGCCCGCCACGCCGCACATCATGGCGCTGATGGTCCAAATGGTGAGCTTGTAGGGCAGTGGCGAGTAACCGGAGAACATGACGCGACTCTCGGCATCGCGCACGGCCTGCAGCACGCGGCCAAACTTGCTGCGCACCAGCCAGCGCGCCAATAGGAAGAACACCAGCAGCGTGACGCCCGTCATCACGAACAGCGTCATGCGCATGGTCGGGGTGGCAAGGGGCATGCCCAGGATGCGCTTGAAGTCCGTAAAGCCGTTGTTACCGCCAAAGCCCGTCTCGTTGCGGAAAAACAGCAGCATGGCCGCATACGTCATGGCCTGGGTGATGATCGAAAAATACACACCCTTGATGCGCGAGCGGAAGGCGAAGTAGCCGAACACAAACGCGATGACGCCTGGCACGGCCACGATGAGGATCAGCGTGGCGATGAAGCTGTCGGACAGCGCCCAGTGCCAGGGCAGCTCCTTCCAGTCCAGGAACACCATGAAGTCCGGCAGGTCGCTCTTGTAGTTGCCATCGCGGCCGATCTGGCGCATGAGGTACATGCCCATCACGTAGCCGCCCAGCGCAAAGAACAGGCCGTGGCCCAGGCTCAGGATGCCGGTGTAGCCCCAGATCAGGTCCATGGCCAGTGCACAGATGGCGTAGCACATGATCTTGCCGAGCAGGGCCACGGCGTAGTCCGACAGGTGGAACATGCTGCCTGCGGGCACCCAGAGGTTGAGCACGGGTGCCACGGCGCACACCACGATGAGTGCCACGATAAAGGCCGACCAGCCGCCGCGCGTGAGCAGCGGCGCCGGTGCGGGCAGTTGGAGGGAAGAGGAACTAGTAGTCATTTCGAATATTCATAGAGCTTTGCGCCACCCATGACGCATGAAACCGACACGACCTAGGCCAACGCCCCCGCGCAAGGGCCGCCCCGCCGCGCTGGGGGCGTTCCCCTCCCGCATTGCGCAGCAATACGAGAGAGGGGGAAGGCGCGAAGCGACTCAGGGGGTGTTCCATATCAGTCGGCCGTACGCCCTTTGACCGCGAAGATGCCCTGGGGCCGCTTCTGGATGAAGATGATGATGAACACCAGCACCGCAATCTTGGCCAGCACCGCGCCCGCCCAGCCTTCGAGGAACTTGTTCAGGATGCCCAGACCCAGCGCGGCATACACCGTGCCCGCCAGCTGGCCCACGCCGCCCAGCACCACCACCATGAAGGCATCGACGATGTAGCTCTGCCCCAGGTCCGGCCCCACGTTGCCCACCTGGCTCAGCGCGCAACCCGCCAGGCCCGCAATGCCCGAGCCCAGCGCAAAGGCCATGGTGTCGATGCGCGCAGTGTTCACGCCCATGCACGAGGCAATGGGGCGGTTTTGCGTGACACCACGCACGAACAAGCCCAGGCGCGTGCGGCCGATCAGGTAGCCCATGCCCAGCAGCACGGCAATCGCAAAGCCGATGATGACCAACCGGTTGTAGGGCAGAGTCAGGTTGGAGAGCACCTGCACGCCACCGCTCATCCACGCGGGGTTTTCCACCCCCACGTTCTGCGCGCCAAAAATCGTGCGCACCAGTTGCATCAGCACCAGGCTGATGCCCCAGGTGGCGAGCAGTGTCTCCAGCGGGCGGCCGTACAGAAAGCGCAGCACGCCGCGCTCCAGCACCGCGCCCACGGCGGCCGAGGCGCCAAAGGCCAGGGGCAGCGCAGCGACCAGGTACCAGTCGAACGCACCCGGAAAATACTTCTGGAAGATGCCCTGGACCACATAGGTGGCGTAGGCGCCGATCATCATCAGCTCGCCGTGGGCCATGTTGATCACGCCCATCAGGCCGTAGGTGATGGCCAGGCCCAAGGCGACGAGCAGCAGGATGGAGCCCAGGCTGATGCCCGAGAACGCAGCGCCCAGGCGTTCGCCCCACGCGAGCTGGCCTTCCATGGCGCGCAGTGCGGCCTGCAGTGCGGCCTTGACCTTGGCGTCTTCTTCGACCGTGACGCGTTCATTGAGCAGCAGCCGCGTATCGGGCGTGGCGCTGAGCGACAGTGCCTGGGCTGCAGCGATGCGCTGCGCAGCGTCGTCGCTGCCCAGCAGCGTGGCGGCGCGCGCCAGCTCCAGCTGGGTCTTTATCTTGTCGTTGGTTTCCTGCGCCAGCGCCTTGTCGAGCAATGGCAGGCGACCTGCATCCGGCTCCTTGGCCAGCGCCTTGGCAGCGGCCATGCGCTTGGCCTCATCCTTGCCAAACAGCGCCAGGCCCGCCAGGGCCGTGTCGATCTCACCACGCATGCGGTTGTTGTTGATGATGTCTTCGGCATCGGGTGGCACGGGCACCTCGGCACCCGTCACCGGGTCCACGCCTTTGTCGCCTTGCACGATGAAAGCCTTGTTGCCTGCCACCTTCACGGCATCGTCCGCCAGCGCCTGCAAAAAGGCGCGAGTCTGCTCGCTGGGGTCAGCAGCCGCTTGCTGCAAGGCGGCAATGCGGTCATCGGTCTCGCCCGAGGCCATTGCCAGGGCCTGCTCAGCAGTGAGGGCATAGGCCTGCGCCGATGCGTAGAGCAAGAGGCAAGCAAAGATGCGAGGGATGAAAGAGAAATTCATGGGGGCCAGTCGGTCAATATGCAAAGGTCCATGCGGAGGGCAGAACCCAGACCAGGGCCCCCGCGCAAGGGCCGCCAAGCCGCGCATGCGGCGCTTCGCTTGCGTGCGCTGGGGGCGTCCCCCTCCCACGCGCAGCGTGAGAGAGGGGGAAGCGGCACAGCCGCTCAGGGGGTGATTACTTCTTTTCGGGTTCGTCGGCCTTCTTGTCGTTGCCTTCGATATAGGGAGACCATGGCTTGGCCTTCACAGGGCCAGGGGTCTTCCACACCACGTTGAACTGGCCATCGGCCTTGATCTCGCCGATGAACACGCTCTTGTGCAGGTGGTGGTTCTTCTCGTCCATCTTGCTGACGATGCCGCTGGGCGCCTTGAAGGTCTGGCCGGCCATCGCTGCGATCACCTTGTCGGTGTCCGTGCTCTTGGCCTTGGTCACGGCCTGGGCCCACATGTTCACGCCGATGTAGGTGGCTTCCATCGGGTCGTTGGTGAGCGGCTTGTCCTTGTGGCCAGCAATGCCCTTGGCCTTGGCATAGTCGCTCCACTTCTTGATGAAGGCGGTGTTCTCAGGGTTCTTGATGGACTGGAAGTAGTTCCAGGCCGCCAGGTGGCCCACCAGGGGCTTGGTGTCCACGCCGCGCAGCTCTTCCTCGCCCACGCTGAAGGCGACGACAGGAACGTCCTTGGCCTTCAGGCCTGCATTGCCCAGCTCCTTGTAGAACGGCACGTTGGAGTCGCCGTTGATGGTGGAGACCACCGCCGTCTTGCCGCCCTGGCTGAACTTCTTGATGTCAGCCACGATGGTCTGATAGTCGCTGTGGCCAAACGGTGTGTACTTCTCGTCGATGTCGCTGTCCTTCACACCCTTGGACTTGAGGTAGGCGCGCAGAATCTTGTTGGTAGTGCGGGGGTACACATAGTCGGTGCCCAGCAACACCCAGCGCTTGGCACTGCCGCCGTCCTTGCTCATCAGGTAGTCCACCGCAGGGATGGCTTGCTGGTTGGGCGCAGCGCCGGTGTAGAACACGTTCTTGGACAGCTCTTCACCCTCGTACTGCACGGGGTAGAACAGCAGGCCGTTCATTTCTTCGACCACGGGCAGCACCGACTTGCGGCTCACCGAAGTCCAGCAGCCGAAGATGACCGACACCTTGTCCTGGCCCAGCAGCTGCTTGGTCTTTTCAGCGAACAGGGGCCAGTTAGAGGCCGGGTCCACAATCACGGGCTCGAGCTTCTTGCCCAGCACACCGCCCTTGGCGTTGATCTCATCAATGGCCATCAGCACCGTGTCTTTCAACACCGTTTCAGAAATAGCCATGGTGCCCGACAGGCTGTGCAGCACACCCACCTTGATGGTGTCTGCCGCATGGGCTGGGAGTGCAGACAGGCCAGCGAGCGTAGCGACGGCCGCGAGGGCTTTGAGGGAATAACGACGTTGCATGTGATCTCCGGTAGGTAAAGGGGTCAAACCGCTTCGCCCTGCCCGCCGGGGTTGCCGGTGGGCCGTGTGGTGCGATGGAGTGGATTCTGGAGAGCCCCTGGCTTTCGGGAAATACGCCGGGTGGCGTACACCGGGCTGGCGGGCGGCGGCTGCATGCGGGCCCAACCGCACAACCCGACAACCGGACAACTTGTCCACCACAGCTCCCGTGGCCGGGACGTATATTCCATGCGCCACCGCGCAGGGCCGCGATCCTGCACACCACCATCGGCCCGTCGCAAGGGTGGCCCCAGTTCTCGTTCAAAGGAATTTTTTGTGCCAACCAACGATGCCCTGCCCACCCTGGAAGAACTTGCTGCCCTGGAGACACTTTTCCAAGGAATGGACAGTTACTTCAGTGAAAGCGGTGAACGCCGCCGCTTCATGCACACGGCCAACGCGCTGATCGACAGCGACCTGCAACTCTTGCAGGCCGTGCTGGCAGGCAAGCTCACCCGCGAAGCGGCCCGAGAGGGCGCAGCCCAGGCGCACAGCCCGCTGCGCATTGCCAACGCGTTGCTGGAGCTGGAGACCACGGTCCGAAAAAGCAAGGACCTGGTGCTGCTGGACTTCATCTTTACGCTGCTGCAATCGAAAAAAGTGCTCACAGGCCTGAACCGTGCATGGTTTTTCCCCTGGGAAAAGGCGCTGGTGCTGAACAAGCAACTGAGCGCTGATCAGCTGCGCTTTGTCTGGCTGAACAGGAAGGCGCATTACGCTAAGGAACTGGTGCCCGACTCTGTGCGCCTGCTGGCCAAGCACCCCAGGTGCCCGCCGGATGTACTTGAAGCCGTGTTGCCCATGGACGACGCAAGGCTGCGCAAGATCATTGCCATGCACCCCAACACATCGGCGGAACTCACGCGTTTCTTTCTCAACAGCCCGCGCAAGCCCGAGCGCCTGAACCTCGCCATGTCGCGCCATGCCAGCAGCGACGTGTTGTTGAGCCTGCTGCGCGACAAGCATGACGAGGTCAGCCGCGCAGCGAAGAAGAACCTGACCCAGCGCTTTGCCGAGCTACAGACCACCGACGCAGCGATTGATGCGGCCATCGCCACCCACATCGCCAAACCTTACGTAAAACCAGCCAACCCCAAGCCTGAATTCAACCCCTGGAAGGCCGCCCAGGCCAGTCACGACAAGATTCTGGCAATGGACGGTGGCCAGCGCAAACGGGTGGCCGACGCCACCACCGATGCAGCGTTGCTGCGCCTGTTGGCCACGGACAGCAGCAAAGCCGTGCGCAGGGCCGTGGCAAAAAGGGGATGGTGCGATCTGGAGGTGATCCAAGTGCTGGCAAAAGACCCGGACACCGAGACGTCAAACAACGCGCTAAGGGTGATTTTCAAGAACACCCCAAATGCCATTGCGGAAGACTTGTTAAGCGCCGAGGCGGTGGATGCGGCGCACCGGGAGATCGCTCGGCATGTCGCGCAAAACAACCACACGCCTTATGGCGATGAAAAATGCAGCCCACAAGAAAAGCAGAATTTTGCGCGGGCCATGCTGGTGGCCGAGTACACCAACAACCCCATGATCCAGCGGATGCTGGTCAAAGACCTGCAAGCCATCCCCGAGACGCACACGGCACGCTGGGAACTGCTCGCATGCGCAGCTGCCAACAGGCATCTGGGCGAGACCGTCAGCAGAAAAATCATCGTTGACCTGGGGTTCGGCGGGTTTGAGCCCATCCAGCGATGCAACAGCGCGGCCCTGCTGCGAGAGCTGCTAAAGCCGGGCGCCATCCAGCCGCACTACCACTCCACCGTGCAAGCCCGCCTGGCCGAATTGGTGGCCACAGAAGCCGCGAACTAGGACAAGGCAAAAGCGGCGCCCCCTATGACACGTTGGTCGGCAGTGCCGCGGCAGAGCTGGGCAAAGACGGTCCCCGCCCATTTACAGCGATTTACTCCGAAGCGAACAAGGACAAGTTGTTGCCATCGGCGCTGTACACAGCATTGCGCCCAGTGCCCTTGGCTTGGTAGAGCGCGTGGTCCGCCCGGTTGACCAATGCCTCGAAATTCAGGGGTTCACCCGGCAAGCCGGTGACCACCCCTATGCTCACCGTGACAGACAGGCGCGGTCCCTGATCGTTGACGGGCATGCCCATGGCTGCCACTTCACTGCGAAAGGACTCAGCAGCCTTCAAGGCACTGGGCCCGTCCGTCTCGGGCAGCACGATCACGAACTCCTCGCCCCCAAACCTGGCAACGATGTCACCCCCGGCACGCTGGCGCGCCTGAAAGACCTGGGCCACGGCGCAGAGCATGCGGTCACCGACCAAGTGCCCCCAGGCGTCGTTGACCGATTTGAAGAAGTCGATATCGACCACCAGCACAGACAAGGGGTGGCCAAAGCGCTCGGCGCGCCGGCACTCGGCGTCCCCCAGTTGCATGAGCGTGCGCCGATTGCAAAGGCCGGTAAGAGAGTCCTTGGACGCCAGGCCCTCCAGCGTTTCATTGAGCTGCTGAAGCAGGGCGTTTTGCTCGCGCAGCTGCTGGTTGATATCTGCAATCTCTTGCTCGCGGCGCTTGCGATCATCGATGTTGAACGTGACACCAATCAAGCGGCGCCCCGGTGTGGCGGCGTGGGCATCCATGATGCGGCCGTAATTCGCAAACCACACCCACGCCCCCTGCTTGGAACGCAACCGAAACTCGCAGCGGTACTGCGGCGTGACGCCGCTGAGGTGCTCGTGCACCGCCTGGCGCACCACCTCTACATCGTCGGGATGGAAGAGGTCAAACAGATCAGGCATCCGGGATGCCATCTCTTCTGGAGAGTAGCCCAGCTCGGTGAACGTCTTGGTGGCCTGGCGGGTGACGGCCCCGGTGACGAGGTCGTTCTCCCACAGGTCCAGCCCTGCGGCCTCCAGGGCCAGCTCCAGCCGGTCTTTATTCAGCTCCGACTCATCGTGCAGGGGCCATGCCAGTGGCGCAGCACTGGCGTCGTCACCCGCAGCGGGGCGGGTGCTCCGATGGGAGGTGCCGCCGGGCGGTTTTGCTTGCTCCATGCGTCAGGCCTGGGGCATGGCCCCGGCACACGGCAGAGCGCGCTGCAGCGCCACAAACCCAGCCCACACGCGGGCACGGGCACCCGGCTGCGGCGCAGCGCTGGCAGGCGCACCCACGCCACGGCCTTTGGACACGCCGCGGCAAAGCGCCAGATCGCCACTGGCAATGTCTCTCCAATCCGGTAGCCCGGAGGTCCCAGCCCGCATCATGCGCCCCTGATACTTTTAGAAACAGGTGACGATACGCGACAGCCAGATAAAGTTAAACCGAAAGTTGCGGGGTGATGCTTATTCTTTATGGGCTATCAATGCCCGATAGCGTGCGAAGGCCCCTCTGAACCTGCTTCGCTGGGTGTGATGGATCCGAAACGAATCGACTTGAACCGTTCACCAAGCCGAGTCGATGCGCCGTGCAAGGTTTCGACCAGCTCCACCCGAACGGATCTTTCAAGTTCAAAAAAAGCCCGGCCCAACCCAACAGGCCCATCGAAACAGAAGCGTCGCCCGGGCTGCGATCACGACAGCCCTCACGGGCCACCCTGTCAGGCGATGCGCGCAATCACCGCGCCCAGCGCCTGTGCGGTGCCTGCCGCCGCAGCCAAGGTCACGCGCCCAGCGCGGTGCGCTGTCACCTGCATCTCCATCTTCATGGCTTCCATCACGGCGATCACGTCGCCCTCTTGCACCGTGTCGCCATCGGCCACCTTCCAGGCGTGCAGGTTGCCCGCAATGGGCGAGGTGACGGCGGCGGCATCCACCGCAGCCTCTGCGGGTGCTGCGGCACCAGCGCCCTGCCCGCCTGCTGCCGCCAAGCCTTGTAGCAGCACCGCTGGCAGGCCCAGTTGCACGCGGCGGCCATCGATCTCGATGGCGGTGCGCAGCAAGCTGGTGTCTGCCGCAGGCACGGCCCGCACCGCCGCGGCCAGCGGGGTGGCAAAGTCGGACTCGATCCAGCGGGTGTGCACCTTGAAGCCGTCAGCGCCCACAAAGTCGGGGTGGTCGATGACGGCACGGTGAAAGGGCAGCACCGAAGCCACGCCTTCGATCTGGAACTCGCGCAGTGCACGGCGGGCGCGGGCCAGGGCCTGCTCGCGCGTGGCGCCGGTGACGATGAGCTTGGCCATGAGCGAGTCGAACGTGCCGGGCACCACGGAGCCCGTCTGCACACCGGTGTCCAGCCGCACGCCGGGGCCGGAGGGAGCGTCAAAGCGCTGCACCGGGCCGGGGGTGGGCAAGAAGCCTCGGCCCACGTCTTCGGCATTGATGCGGAACTCGATGGAGTGGCCCAGCGGCACAGGCGTTTGTGTGAGGGACAGCGGCAGGCCGTCGGCCACGCGCAGTTGCTCCACCACCAGGTCCACGCCCGTGGTTTGCTCGGTCACGGGGTGCTCCACCTGCAGGCGGGTGTTCACCTCCAGGAACGAGATGGCGCCGCTTTGGCTCAGCAAAAACTCCACCGTGCCCGCGCTCACATAGCCTGCAGCGGCGCAGATGTCGCGTGCGGCGGTATGGATGCGTTCACGCTGTGCGTCGCTCAAAAATGGTGCAGGGGCCTCTTCCACCAGCTTCTGGTTGCGCCGCTGCAGCGAGCAGTCGCGCGTGCCCAGCACCACCACATTGCCGTGGGTGTCGGCCAGCACCTGGGCCTCGATGTGGCGGGGCTTGTCGAGGAACTGCTCCACAAAGCACTCGCCCCGGCCAAAGGCGGTGACGGCTTCGCGCACGGCGGATTCGAACAGCTCGGCCACTTCGTCCATGCGCCATGCGATCTTCATGCCGCGCCCGCCGCCACCAAAGGCCGCCTTGATGATGATGGGCAGGCCGTTTTGCTCGGCAAAGGCCAGCACTTCGCTCGCGTCCTTCACTGGGTCGGGCGTGCCCACCACCAGCGGCGCGCCCACTTGCAGAGCAATCTTGCGTGCAGACACCTTGTCGCCCAGTTGGGCAATGGTGGCAGGGCGAGGGCCAATCCAGGCCAGGCCTGCATCGATCACGGCCTGGGCAAAGGCGGCGTTTTCCGAGAGGAATCCGTAGCCGGGGTGCACGGCATCGGCGCCGCTCTTTTTGGCAATGGCCAACAGCTTTTCGACGTTGAGGTAGGTGTCTGCGGGGCGGTCGCCGTCCAGACCATAGGCCTCATCGGCCATGCGGGTGTGCAGGGCATCGATGTCGGCATTGGCGTACACAGCGACGGACTGCACGCCGTAGTCGGCACAGGCGCGGGCGATGCGGACGGCAATCTCGCCTCGGTTGGCGATCAAAACTTTTTTCATATCAATGTTCCGGTGTTCTTTGAAAGTGCAACCAACGGCACGAACAATCAAGGCGCAAGCTCTGCAAACGGCTGGATCGGGTTGAACCGCAGCCACGCGCCCACAGGGATCTGCCCTGCGCGGTCGAGGTGGTACGGCGCCACGCAGCCAATGACCGGGTAACCGCCGGTGAGCGGGTGGTCGGCCAAAAACAGCACGGGCTGGCCGCTGGGCGGCACCTGCAGGGCGCCCAATGCCGTGCCTTCGCTGGGCAGCTCGCCGGTGATGGCGCGGTCCAATGGCACCTCGCCCGCCAGGCGCAGGCCCACGCGGTTGGACTGGGGCGTGACCTGCCAGCGCTGGGCTGCAAAGCGGGCGATGGCCTCGGGCGTGAACCAGTCTGTGCGCGGGCCCATCACCACGTCCAGCACCACGTCACGCTCCAGCGTGGGCAGGTCAGCGGGCTGCAGCTCGGGCGCGGCCACCACGCAGGTAGCCGGGGCGGGCAGCACGGCCAGCCAGTCGCCCACAGCCACGGGGGCGGGGCCTACGTGGGCCAGGGTGTCGGTGGCGCAGCTGCCCATCACCGGGGCTTCAGCAAAGCCGCCGCGCACGGCCACATAGCAGCGCGCGCCTGCGGTGGGCTGGCCCACGGCCAGGGTGTCGCCATCGGCCAGGGCCACGGGCGCGTAGCGCGACATGGGCCAGCGCTGCCCAGAGGCGGTGGTCAGCGTCAGCACGGCATCGGCACCGGTGACGGCCACCACGTTCTCGCCCACGCTGCGCAGCTGCAGGCCACCGCCCACGGTCTCCAGCGCAGCCAGGTGGCTGGGGTTGCCCACCAGACGGTTGGCAGCCTTGAGGGCGGCCTGGTCCATCGCACCCGATGCCGAAACGCCCTGCCCGGCCTGGCCGTGGCGGCCCAGGTCCTGGAAGACGGTGAGCAACCCGGTGGCACGCACCTGCAACGCGGCCTGCCCTGCGGCAAGGCTGGGCTGCGTGCGGCCAGAGGGTTTAAGGCTTTTTTGGCCTGTAGCGCTCTCTGCATAAGCGCTAGCAGCTATTGATTTAGTAGCAATATCGACAAACCGCACCCGATAGCCAGGCTGCAGCAAGGCGGGCTGCGCGCGGGCAATGTCCCACATGGCCACGGGGGTGGTGCCAATGATTTGCCACCCGCCCGGGCTGGCCTGCGGGTACACGCCGCTGAAGGTGCCTGCCAGTCCCACAGAGCCCGCAGGCAGTCGGGTGCGCGGCGTGCTGCGACGGGGTACGTTCAGGCTGGGGTGGCCGCCGCTCAGGTACGCAAAGCCGGGCGCAAAGCCGGTGAAGGCCACGGTGTACTCGCTGCCCGTGTGGCGCTGCACCACTTCATCCGCAGTGATGCCCAGGATCTGCGCCACCTCGGCCAGGTCTTCGCCGTGGTAGTGCACCGGGATTTCGACCAAGGTATCGCTGCGCTCGGCGCGCTGGGACAGGTCGCGCTGCGCAATGTGCTGCACCAACACGGCGGAGCTGGTGGCCGAGGGGCGGTAGCGCACCAGGATGGTCCGCGCAGCGGGGACCAGTTCTTCCACACCGGCCAGCGGGGCGTGCTGCAGCGAGGCCAGCAGCGCCAGGGTTTCGTCCAGGTCGGCCAGCTCGACGAGCAGCGAATTGAGGGTGACGGGCAAGAAACGCATGCCGCCTTACCCCTGGGCCGCGGCCATGGAAGGGGCCATGAATGGGGCCATGAACGAAGCGATCTTGATGCCATCGGCCTCAAAGCGCTTGCGCAGCTCTCGCGCAATGCCCACGGCATCGGGGCTGTCGCCGTGCACGCAGATCGAGTCGGCCTCGATGCGCACGGTGCTACCGTCAATGGCTTCGACCACGCCCTCGCGCACCAGGCGCACCATGCGCTGGGCAATCACTTCGGGGTCGTGCAGCACGGCGCCTTTTTCGCGGCGCGACACCAGCGCGCCCTGCGGGGTGTAGGCACGGTCGGCAAAGGCTTCGGACACCACGCGCAGGCCCGCATCGCGGGCCCACTGCACCAGGGGCGATCCGGCCAGGGCCACCAGGGTTAACTGCGGGTTGATAGCGCGAAGGGCAGTGATCACGTCCTTGGCCTGGCGGGCATCTTGGGCAATGGTGTTGTAGAGCGCGCCGTGCGGCTTGACGTAGCGCACCGCAGTGCCCGCAGCCGCCGCCAGCCCTTGCAGGGCACCAATCTGGTAGATCACATCGGCCACCAGCTCGGCGCTGGAGATGTCCATGCTGCGACGGCCAAAGCCCTTGAGGTCTGGGTAGGCCACGTGGGCGCCTACCACCACGCCGCGCGCTGCGGCGGCGCGCAGGGTTTGCAATATGCCGACAGGGTCGCCCGCATGAAAGCCGCAGGCCACATTGGCGCTGCTGACAATCTCCAGCATGGCGGCGTCATCGCCCATCGTCCAGGCGCCCAGGCTTTCGCCCAGGTCGCTGTTGAGGTCCATCGTTGTCATCGTGTTCTCCAGGTGCTGCCGCGTGCAAGGTGCGCGCGGCCAGCGTCGTCAATCAGCGGGGTGCGCCAGGCTCAGTGCAACGCGCCGCCCACTTCGCGCACATCGGCCTGCACGGCCAGCGCGGTTTCGATGGCCACTTGCAAGCCGCGTACCTGCGTGGCCAAGGCCATGCTGGGCATGCCGGGGTGCAATGCCGCCAGCTCAGGCAAGGTGGGCACATGGATAAAGCCACCGCGTACGCCCCCTGCCCCCGTGGCCAGGTGGTGCATCAGCGCATAGAAGATGTGGTTGCACACAAAGGTGCCTGCGGTGTTGGACACCGCAGCGGGCACGCCCTGGGCGCGCATGTCGCGCACCATGGCCTTGATGGGCAAGGTGGCGAAGTACGCGGCCGGGCCATCGGTGTGCACCGCCGTGTCCACCGGCTGGCGCCCGGCGTTGTCGGGGATGCGGGCGTCGTCCACGTTGATGGCCACGCGCTCGGGCGTGATCTCGGTGCGCCCACCGGCCAGGCCCAGGCAGATCACCAGCGTGGGGCGCCACTGCGCAACCGCCTGCTCCAGGCGGGCTATGGCATCGCCAAAGACGCAGGGCAGCTGCACAGCGCGCACGGTGCAGGCCCCCCCGGCGGATGCCGGTGTGGCTGGTTGCCAGCCGTCCAGCGCGCGGGCCACTTCCCACGAGGGGTTGAGCGGGTCTTTGTCAAACGGCTCAAAGCCGGTGAGCAGCACGTTCTGCGTCATGGTGTTTCCTTGGAGTTAATGGGGATTAACTAGGGTTAGCGGAACATCAGGAAGTACAGCAAAAACACGTTGGCCGTGAGCAGTGCCAGGGCCGTGGGCACCTGGGCGCGGATGACGGCGTTCTTGTCTGGCAGCTCCAGCAGCGCAGCAGGCACGATGTTGAAGTTGGCGGCCATCGGCGTCAGCAGTGTGCCGCAATAGCCCGACAGCATGCCAATGGCCGCCATCACGGCGGGGTCACCGTGGTACACGCCCACCAGCACAGGCACGCCCACGCCACCCGTCATCACCGGGAAGGCGGCAAAGCCGTTGCCCATGATGATGGTGAACAGCGCCATGCCCACTACGTACACAGCCACGGCCACAAAACGCAGGTCCATGTTGATGTAGGTGGTGGTGACGTAGGCCACGGCCTTGCCCACACCCGCGTCCGAGAACACCAGGCCCAGCATGCCCAGCATTTGCGGCAGCACCAGGGCCCAGCCCAGGGCATCGGTCAGGCGGCGCGATTCGCGCATGCCCTGTGCAGGGGTTTCACGCGTCAGCCAGCACACCAGCGCCAGCGACAGAACGCAGCCCACGCCCAGACTCACCAGCGTGGTGTTCTTGGGGTCCAGCAGCGGCACGCCGCCTATCGACAAGTGCTTGGCCGACAGGGTACCGATCATGGTGACCAGCGGAATCGCCAGGGCTGGGGCAAACAGCTTGTTGCCCAGGCGCTTGGCGCTGGCCGCGTATTCGGCCACGCTGGGGCTTTTGTGCTGGCCACCGGCCACGCCGCCAAAGCCCGCAATCAGCGCCATGGCCACGGCGCCCACGCCCACCCACAGCGGGGGCAACTGGTCGCCCACCAAGAAGACGAGGGCATACAGGCCCCAGAACAAGCCGCTGCTCACGCGCTTGGGGTTGCTGCCATCGGTGAAGGTGGCAATGGACGTGAGGGCCAGCACGGCGCCCACCAGGTAGTACAGGTATTGGATGGAGAGAATCATGGCGGCGCTCCTCAGGCGGCTTTGTTGGAAGAAGCCGCAGCAGCGGACAACGGCTCGATGCCTTCGGCCTTCAGCTCACGGGCCAGCACGCCGTCCAGGCGGTACAGGCGCCAAGCGTGGATGGCAAACGCGCAGATGGCGGTGGGGATGCCCCAGAACGCGACGTGCAGCGGCTCTACATCAATGCCCGCTTCGTGCAGGAAGGTGGTCATCAGCACGATGGCTCCGAAGGCGACGAAGATGTCTTCGCCAAAGAACAGGCCCACGTTGTCTGTGGCAGCCGAGAAGGCGCGCAGCTTGTGGCGAATGCGCTCAGGCAGCGTGCCGTAGCGCGCCTCGGTGGCGCCTTCGGCCATGGGCGCCAGCAGCGGGCGCACCATTTGCGGGTGGCCGCCCAAGCTGGTCAGGCCAATGGCAGCGGTGAGCTGGCGCGCAGCCAGGTACACGATGAGCAGGCGGCCTGCCGTGGCCGACTTGATGGAGCTGATCCAGTTTTGCGCATGCTGGCGCAGGCCGTGGCGCTCGAGCAGGCCAATCACCGCCAGGGGCAGCAAGATGATGAGCGGCAGGTTGCGCGTCTTGATAAAGCCCGTGCCGATGGTGGCGAGGATTTTGTCGATGGGAAACCCGGCTGCCAGGGCGGTGCCCACGGCCGTGACGATCACGACCAGCATGGGGTTAAACCGCAGGACAAAGCCCACGATGATGATGGCCACCCCGATGAGCGGCCACAGATTGACGTCACTAAGCATGTTGATCCTTCATTGAGCACACAGACACACAAACACCCCGCACAGCCCTGCCCCCTGAACCAGGGCACAGGCACCGCTGCGCGCGCTTTTCCTCTGCCGCTGCGTGCAGACCCCAAAGTCCCCAGCACGCAGCCAGCTGCCTCTCGCCATGCAACTTGCATGCCATATCAACGAACAAAACATGCACCATTGAGTGGCAATCGAATAATTTTTGTTGAACAAAAAATATTCAGTTGTTTTACGATTTGTCGATTCTGCCCAACAAAGCAGCACCCACACCCTCAGTAAAAACCCTCGGTTTCCGCACAAACTGTGGGGTTTGGGACGCCAGCAACCGCTGCGCGCGTCTCTGACCGGCGCGCCCAGCGGGTGCCGGAGGGGCCCTGCAAATGCGCCCAAGGGGTCCCCAAAGTGCGCGGGGGCGGGGCTTCTTTCCCCTTACCATCCGGGCATGAAGTCAGAACTGAGCAACCCCCAAACACTGAATGACCGCATGGCGGAGCTGATCCGCCAGAAGATCGTGCACGGGGAGTTCACGCCGGGCCAGCGCCTGTCCGAAGCGGCCCTGAGCGAGAGCCTGGAGATATCGCGCAACACCCTGCGCGAGGTGTTCCGCCTGCTGACCAAAGAAGGGCTGCTCAAGCACGAGCCCAACCGGGGCGTGTTTGTGGCCATCCCCAGCATCGCGTCCATCATCGACATCTACCGCGTGCGTCGGCTGATCGAATGCCAGGCACTGGCCCAGGCCTACCCCCGCCACCCCGCCAAAAAGCACCTGCGCGACGCCGTGGAAATGGCCCTGCGCTGCCGCGATGCAGGCGACTGGCAGGGCGTGGGCACGGCCAACATGGAGTTCCACATGGCCATCGTGGAGCTGGCCGACAGCGAGCGCCTGAACGTGGTCTTCTCGCACCTGCTGGCCGAGCTGCGGCTGGCCTTTGGCCTGCTCAACGACCCGGAGTTTCTGCACATGCCGTATGTAGAGATGAACGTGAACATCCTGGAGCTGTTCGAGGCAGGCAAGCTGCAAGAGGCGTCTGCCGCACTCAACGAGTACCTGGTGCATTCCGAGCGCATCGTGCTGGCGGTGTATGCACGGCGGATTTCGGATGGCGGACAGCCCAAGTAAGCAGGGCCTGGGCACGCCGGGCTGCGGCGCTGCCGCCCAGGCGTTTGGGGCCCACGGGTATGCCTTGGTGGAAGACGCCGTGCCAGCCCCGCAATGCCAGGCACTGGCCGCGATGGCAAGCCGAGACGAGGCAACCGCCCACACCCTTTCGGGCGGAACGCGCAACATGCTGGCACAGCCCTGGTGCGCCGCCCTGGCCCAACAGCTGCGCGCCCACCCCAACATTGCCGCCTGCCTGCCCGCCGATGCGCGGGCCGTGCAGTGCACCTATTTTGAAAAGACCGCCCACCGCAACTGGCTGGTGGCCCCGCACCAGGACCTGAGCGTGCCCGTGGCCCAGCAGGTGGCCGCACCCGGCTGGCAGGGCTGGTCGGCCAAAGAGGGGCACTGGTTTGTGCAGCCACCCGCCGCGTGGCTGGCGCACATGGTGGCCGTGCGGCTGCACCTGGATGACTGCGGGCCCAGCGACGGGCCGCTGCGCGTGCTGCCCGGCACGCACACCCACGGCCACCTCTCGCCCGCCGCCATGGCCACCTTGCGCCAGCAAGGCACCGAGGCAGTGTGCACCGCACCCGCAGGGACTGCGCTGCTGATGCGCCCGCTGCTGGTGCACGCATCGTCCAAATCCACGGGCACAGGCCGCAGGCGCGTGCTGCATTTTGTGTTTGGCCCCACCGCCCTGCCCCATGGGCTGCAGTGGCCCACCGCCGTCTGACGGCATCACTTCACCCCTGCAACCCCATGCCCTTCACCCCTTTTCACATGGGCGCAGGCCTGGCCCTCAAGGCCGTGGCCGGGCGCCACTTCAGCGTGCTTACCTTCGGCATTGCCCAGGTGGCGATGGACATTGAGCCGCTGGTGGGCATGCTGCGCGGCGCGGCCGTGCTGCATGGCCCCACACACACCTACCTGGGCGCGGTGCCCATCGCGCTGGCCACGGCCGTGCTGGCGCCCTGGCTGTGCCGCCCTTTACTGCGGCGCTGGAACCTGGAGGTGCAGCACCACCGCGTGGCATGGCTGAGCGAGGGCGAGCAGTGGCGGCCAGGTACGGTATTGCTCAGCGCCCTGGCAGGCACCTGGTCGCATGTGGTGCTGGACAGCGTGATGCACGCCGACATCACGCCCTGGGCGCCATGGTCTGACGCCAATGGCCTGTACGCCTGGGTGTCGCTGTCTACCCTGCACGGGCTGTGCGTGGCAGGCATGGTGGCGGGCGCAGCGGCGTGGGTGGCAAGGCGCTGGCTGGGGCGCAAACGCCCTGGCATCGGCGCATCGCACACACCACCCTAGAAACATCGGCAGCTATATTTTTTATAGCTGCTAGCGCTTTATTTCAAAGCGCTACAGGCCCATTTGACTTAAAAAAGCACCACATCTGCCGGGGCCACCACCACCCGGTCGCGCCCGCTGGATTTCGCCTGGTACAAGGCCGCATCGGCACGGGCCAGCAGCAGCTCAAACGTGGCATCGCCCGCCTGCACGGCAGCCACCCCGATGCTGACGGTGCAGTGGGGGGCTGGGGCCTGGGGCGCAGCGCTGCGCACGGTGGCAGCCACCCGCTCGGCCACCACTTGGGCAGCGGCCAGATCGGTGCCCGGCATCAGCACCAGAAACTCTTCGCCCCCATAGCGCCCCAGCCGGTCTGCGCCGCGCAGAGCGGCACGCACCTGGGTGACCAAATCGCGCAGCACAGCGTCCCCCACCAGGTGGCCGTGCGTGTCGTTGATTTGCTTGAAGTGGTCCACATCCAGCATGAACACCGCAAACGGCTGCTGGTAACGCTGCCAGCGCTGCATCTCCATGGCGGCCAGCTCCAGCAAAGCACGGCGCGCCAGCGCACCGGTCAGGCTGTCGTGCGTGGCCAGGTGCTCAAACTCTGAGCGCACCCGCTCGCTGGCCATCAGCAGCACCCCCACGCTGACGAGCAACACCGAAAAGCTGAAGGCCCCCAGGTAGGCCGTCTGCGCCAACGAGGGCGCAAAGCGGTCTGAATCTGCGCTGTCCAGCCACAGCGAAGACACGCCGCGCCCCACCAGCACCAGTACCTGGGCCGCCAGCACCCCGGCCGCCAGACGGCTGGAAAACCCCTGGCCGTGGTGCAACAGCAAGCGCACATGCACCACGCACACCAGCGCCAAGGTGCTGGTGAACACCAACACGCGCAAGCGGTAGTCGGGCTGCACCCACAAAAACACCGCCATGAGGGACAGCGCGCCTGCGGCCACCATGCCCCACCGCCGCCACGCCACGGGCTGGCCAAAAAACCGCTGACTGCCAAACAAAAAGAAGGCAAACCCCACCATCAGCAGCCCATTGCCTGCCAGCACCAACAACCAGTTGGGCAGCACGCCGCTGAGCACGAACAGCACCGTGGACGACGCACACAGCAGCGGCGCCAGCCCCCAATAGCGCAGGCCCCGGATGGACGCAGGAAAATTCGCGCGCACCCCGAGCAGCACCAAGCCCAGCACCACAGCCATGATGCCGGACATGGCAGCCAGCGAACGCAGATCGAGGGAAGGCATCAAGTCACACGGAGCACGAAGAGGCTGTGAGTTTATTCACTTTCTGTTACAGGCAACACCCCATGGCAGAGCGGTCCCATGCTGGGACTTGGGGGTGGCGGTGCTCAAGTGCGTGCGCACCGCTTATGTGGCGAACAGGAAAGGCGGCCCGACGGCAGCGACTTCAAAGCGCCCGCTGCAGCTCCAGCCACGCCCGCAAGCGGCGCACACCCTCGACCAGGCGCGAGGGGTCTTTGGAGGCAAAGCACCAGCGCAACCAGCCCTGGGCCTCGGGGGCAAAAGCATCGCCCGGGGCCAGGCCCAGGCCAGCCTCGGCCACCAGGCGCTTGGCCACGGTCATGGAATCGTCAAACCCTTCGAGTCGGAAAAACGCGTACATGCCGCCATGTGCCGCAGCCACCTGCACGCCGGGCACGGCGGCCAGCAGGGGCACCAGGGTGTCGCGGCAGGTTTTGAAATGCTCCACCACGCGGGGCGTGATCTCTTTGCGGTAGGCCAGCGCGGCCAGCGCCGCGCGCTGGGTGAACACACTGGCGCACGAGGTGTTGAACTCGATCAGCTTGCCCATGGCATCGACCAGCACCTCGGGCAGCACCAGCCAGCCCAGGCGCCAGCCGGTCATCAAAAAGCTTTTGGAAAAGCTGTGCGCCACCAGCAGGCGATCGTCGGGCGCGGCCACGTCCAGGAAGCTGGGCGCGCAGCCGTGGGCGGTGGGCTCGTAGTAGAGCTTTTCGTAGACCTCGTCGGCCAGGATCCAGGTGCCGGTGCTGCGGCAATGCGCCAGGATTTGCTGCTGCTCGTCGCGCGTCAGCGTCCAGCCCGTGGGGTTGTTGGGCGCGTTGACGATGAGCAGCTTGGTGCGCGCCGTGATGGCGCCCAACAGCGTGGGCAGATCGAGCCCCCACGCGCCGCCCTGCGGCCGCAGCGGCACGCAACGCACCTGCGCCCCCATGATGGTGGGCTGCGCCACCAGGTTGGGCCACACGGGCGTGACGATGACGACCTCATCGCCCGCATCCACCAGCGCCTGCACCGCCAGCATGAGCGCGCTGACCCCGCCCGAGGTGACCACGATGCGGCCGGCATCCACGCCTGCCGTGGGGTGCGACTCCCCCATGTACTGCGCCAGCGATTCGCGCAGCTCGGGCAGGCCGCAGTTCTGCGAATAGAAGGTTTCGCCGCTTTCCAGCGACTCGATGGCGGCGCGGCGGATCACGCCGGGGGTGACTTCATCGCTCTCGCCAAACCAGAAGGCCAGCACGTCTTTGCGCCCCATGCCAGCGTTGGCGATTTCACGGATTTTGGAAGCTTCCAGGTTGGCAATGACTTGGCGCATGCAGCGGGGTCCTTCAGCGGTCGGCGGTGGGTGGATCAAGCGAGGCAAGGGCCCCAATGTAATTCGGCGGGGCCGAGCGCAGCGGCATGGGCAGTGCAGCGGGCGTCCGGGATACGACATTCCACTATCAAAAACATAGCTGCTAGCGCTTATTCAGAAAGCGCTAGAGCACCAAATGCCTTTAATTTCCCAAGTCACCCCTCAAACTGCGGATGCAGCTGCCGGATGCGGTTCATCGCCATCGCCGCGGCCGCCGTGCGGGTCTC
The DNA here is from genome assembly GCF_002749705.1 of Acidovorax sp. 56. NCBI lineage: Bacteria > Pseudomonadati > Pseudomonadota > Betaproteobacteria > Burkholderiales > Comamonadaceae > Acidovorax > Acidovorax sp. 56. The sequence goes on along the minus strand of NZ_PEEV01000001.1, from coordinate 8,582 downwards.
CACGCCCAGCTTGGCGAACACGCGCTCCAGGTGTTTCTTCACGGTGGCGGGGCTGGCCCCCAGGATGTCGCCAATGTCGCGGTTGATCTTGCCCTTGACCACCCAGTACAGCACCTCAGCCTCGCGGGCGGTGAGCTTGAAGGACAGGCTCATGGATTCGATGATTTTTGCATCGGACACCTCGCGCATCACGATCAGCCAGTCGCCGCCGCCCGCGCTGTCGCCCGCCTGCTGGTGCAGCCGGAAGGTGAGGCGGCGGGCGCCCTGCTCTACCGCCAGGCGCGGTGGCTCGGCCAGCGATGCGGCCAGCAGCTCGGCGGCGTTGTCGGCCAGCACATGGCGGCGCAGCCAGGCTTGCACGGGCTCAGGCGCCCACTGACCGTAAGCGGTCGGTGCGCCATCGGGCCCCACCTCGCCAAAGTAGCTTTGCAGCAGTTCCCGCGCCAGCGGGGTTTGCCACACGATGCGCCCATCGGCAGCGCGCACGGTGATGCTGGCGTAGCCAAAGGCGTCAAGCGCGTTGCGGGCCTCGCGGGCCTGGCGGGCGTCTTGCCGGGCCTTGCGGGCGGCGCCCAGGTGCACCTGCATGCGGGCCATCACCTCGCGGGGCTTGATGGGTTTGGTGACGTAGTCGATGCCCCCTGCCTCCAGCGCGGCCACCAAGTGCTCGGTCTCGGTCAGGCCGGTCATGAAGATGATGGGGATGTGCGCTGTGGCGGGCGATGCTTTGAGGCGGCGGGCGACTTCAAAGCCGTCCATGCCGGGCATCATGGCATCGAGCAGCACGATGTCGGGCAGGGCCTGTGCGGCACGCTGCAGCGCAGCTTCACCATGCATGGCCACCAGCACGGTGTAGCCGGATTCGTCGAGTGCGTCGTGCAGCACGGCCAGGTTGTCGGGCACGTCGTCCACGATCAGCACCACATCGCTGTCGGTGCGGTCAAGCATGCCTGTTGGGGTCACGGGGGCAGTGGATGCGGGGGAAGGCGCATTCATGGTGGGGTGTGCTCCAGGATCTGGCCCATGGCATCGAATTGGAATTGCTGCGCCAGTTGCCGCATGTGCAGCACAAAGGGCGCGTGCTCGGGGTGCTGGCGCTCGATGTCGGCAAGGGCATTCAAGATGCCACGGTAGTAGCCCAAGGATACCGACTGGGCCAGGTCGCCCAACAAGGCAGCGGGGGGACGGGCGATGGCCGCCCCCGGGGCCGCAGCAGGAGCCACCACCGGGGCGGCGTCAACGGACTGCGGGGCGGTGGCGGAGACAGGGGCAGGGGCAGGCAACGTTGCGGGCTGTGGTGCAGCCGCAGGCGCCTCCAGCCACACCAGCTCCAGCCGGCGCTCCAGCCAGTCCAGCAGCTCGGTGTGGCGCACGGGCTTGACGATGAAGTCTTCAGGGCGGATGCCTGCGTCGTTCTCCAGCGTCTTGTCAAACGCGTTGGCCGACACCACGGCGATGCAGGCGCCTTCCCTGTCCGTGCCGCCCTCGCCACCCTCTGCAGCCCCTTCAGCCCAGCCCTGCGCGCGGATGCGGCGAATGGTCTCCCACCCGTCAATGCCGGGCATGGCAAGATCCATGAAGATGGCGTGGGGCCGGTAGCCGGTGGCCAGCAGGTCCAGCGCATCGTGGCCGCTGGCGGCCTGGCGCAGCTCAAAGCCCAAGGGCTCCAGCAACTGGCGCAGCAGCTCGCGGTCGGGCTCTTCGTTGTCTACCACCAGGATGCGGCGGCGCTCGCCCACGTAACCGGTGCGGGCCCTGGCGGGGCGCGGCAAGGCTGCCACCCCGGCCTTGCCCAGGGCATCGGCATGCACCTCGGGCAAAAAGAGTTTGACGTGAAAGACCGAGCCCACGCCGGGCTGGCTGGTCACCGTCAGCTCGCCGCCCATCAGCGCGGTGAGCATCTTGGCAATGGTCAGGCCCAGCCCGGCGCCGGGTGCCCCCGTGGCGCTGGCCCCAGCCGCCGAGCCCCCTCGGGTGAAGGGCTCAAAAATGCGCTCGATCTCTTGCGGCGTCAGCCCCGGCCCGGTGTCTTGCACGTCGATGCGGGCCATCTCGCGGGCGTAGCGCACCCGCAGCGTGACGGTGCCGCGCGCGGTGAACTTGATGGCGTTGCCCAGCAGGTTGATGAGGATTTGCCGCAGGCGCTTGTCGTCGGCCCGCACCACCTCGGGGATCACGCCCTGCACATCGAACTGAAACGCCAGCCCCTTGGCGGCGGCCTGCAGCTCGAACAGGCCCGCCATTTCGTGCAGGCCATCGGCAAAGCGCATGGGGGCGACATCGAGCGTGAGCTTGCCCGACTCGATGCGGGCGATGTCCAGCGTGCCCTCGATGAGCGAGAGCAGATGCTCGCCGCCGCGCCGGATGACGTGCACCGCCTGCTTGCGGTGCGCGGGCACCGCAGGGTCCTCGCCCATGAGCTGCGCATAGCCCAGGATGGAGTTGAGCGGTGTGCGGATCTCGTGGCTGATGGCGCTGATGTAGCGGCTCTTGGCCTGGTTCGCCTGGTCGGCCAGGGCCCGTGCATCTTCGGCCTGCTGGCGCGCTTGCTCGGCCACGCTGCGGGCGGTTTGCAGGGCCTCGTCGGTCTGGCGGTGCAGTTCAATTTCGCGCACCAGCAGACCTGTCTGGCGATTCGATTCTTCTTGCGCCACCTGGCGGCTTTTGTGCGCCAGCACCAGCCACCAGGCCACGATGCCCGAGATGACCAGCAGCGCGAGGTACGCCTTGAGCAAGCCTGAGCGCAAGGCCACCTCGGGCGCGGCCAGCACATCGGTGTCCGTCATGGCCTGGGCGATGGTGTTGAGCTCCTGGTGGTACAGCAGCCCCATCACGGCGGCCAGCAGCGGGGCAATCACCAGCATCAGCAGCAAAAAGTGCCCCAGGCCCGTGTCCAGGTAGCGCCACACCGCCCGCGGCAGCACCCAGCGCAGCGCGGCAGACCATTGCACAGCCATGCTGGCGTGGGGCTTGCACAGGTCGCCACAGCGCGCATCCAGCGTGCAGCACAGCGAGCAGATCGCGCCCCGGTAGGCGGGGCACTGGGCCATGTCGGGGGCTTCGTATTCGCGCTCGCACACCACGCAGCGCTGCACCACCAGGCGCTGGTAGCTGCCCAGGTCGGCCACCGTGTCGCTGGACCTTGTCCCGGGCACCGGGCCGTGCATGGGCACGGCCACCGGCTCGCTTTGGCGGGCAATGTAGTACTTGCCGCCCGTGGCCCAGGCAATGAGCGGCGCGGTGACAAAAGCCACGGCCATGGCAATCACCGCCGAGAACGCCTGCGGCAGCGGGCCAAACAGCCCCAAGTGCGCGCTGATGGAGACGACAGATGCCAGCGCCATCGCCCCCACGCCCACCGGGTTGATGTCGTACAGATGCGCGCGCTTGAACTCGATGCCCTTGGGCGACAGGCCCAGCGGCTTGTTGATGACGAGGTCGGCCACCACCGACATGATCCAGGCGATGGCGATGTTGGAGTACAGCCCCAGCACCTCGCCCATGGCGCGGAATACGTTCATCTCCATCAGCATGAAGGCAATGAGCGTGTTGAACACCACCCACACCACCCGCCCGGGGTGGCTGTGCGTGAGGCGCGAGAAGAAGTTGGACCACGCGAGCGACCCCGCGTAGGCATTGGTCACGTTGATCTTGAGCTGCGACACCACCACAAACAGCGCCGTGGCCGCCACCGCCCAGCCGTAGTTCGGAAAGACGTACTCGTACGCCGCCAGGTACATCTGGTTCGGGTCTACCGCGCGCTCCACCGGCACCATGTGGGTGAGCGCCAAATAGGCCAGCAGCGCCCCGCCCAGCATCTTGAGCACGCCCAGCACCACCCAGCCCGGCCCACCCACCAGCACGCCCAGCCACCAGCGCCCGCGCTGGCCCGGCACGGGCGCAGGCATGAAGCGCAGGTAGTCGGCCTGCTCCCCCATCTGGGTGATGAGCGCAATGCCGACCGTGAGGGCCGCACCAAACATGGGCAATTGGAAGCGATTTCCCAGCGCAGATTCACCACCGTAGTGCACCACTCCTGAAAACGCACCAGGATCGCGCAGCAACACCACCCCAAACGGCACCACCAGCATCACCAGCCACAACGGCTGCGTCCATACCTGCAGGCGGCTGATGGCCGACACGCCATGCGTGACCAGCGGGATCACCACCAACGCACAAATCAGGTAGCCCCAGCGCGGCGGAATGTCGAGCGCCAGCTCCAGCGCATAGGCCATGACGGCGGCTTCGAGCGCGAAGAAGATGAAAGTGAAGCTGGCGTAGATGAGCGAGGTGAGCGTGGAGCCGATGTAGCCAAAACCCGCCCCGCGCGTGAGCAGGTCCATGTCCACCCCATAGCGCGCCGCATACACGCTGATGGGCAGCCCCGCCAGGAAGATGATGAGCCCCGTGGCCACGATGGCCCAGAAGGCATTGATGAAGCCGTACTGCACCAGCAGCGTGGCGCCCACGGCCTCCAGGATCAGGAACGACGCCGCCCCAAACGCGGTGTTGGCCACCCGCCATTCCGACCACTTGCGAAAGCGCTGCGGGGCGTAGCGCAGCGCGTAGTCCTCCATGGTCTCGGTGGCCACCCAACTGTTGTAGTCGCGGCGCACCTTGACGACCTGCTGTGGTGGCTGGCCAGGATCGGCAGGGGTTGCGGGGGGCGTGGACATGGGTGAGCCAGGGTGCAGGTTCCATGCCACGGCAGCACGCCCCGCGACGTACCGCGTCCGCGTGGGCCAAACGGCGTATTGCGGGCACGGGGCTTGCTGGCCACTATTCACATACTTGCCACATTCATCGGCGCTAGTGCACCATGAAATGGCCTTGCGTCGTGCGCGACATGCCCACTCGCATGAGACCCACTGTAGACAGGCTACGCGGAACGAAATGGAACTGACCCCTCGCGTTCGGCCGCACCAGCGGTCGGGCGAGCCATTGACCCCAGTATTGAGTGAAACGAAATGGAACTGACTCCTCGCGAAAAAGACAAGCTCTTGATCTTCACCGCCGCCCTGCTGGCCGAGCGTCGCAAGGCCCGGGGCCTGAAGCTCAACTACCCCGAGGCCATGGCCCTGATCAGTGCTGCCGTGATGGAGGGCGCGCGCGACGGCAAGACCGTGGCGCAACTCATGAGCGAGGGCCGCACCGTGCTGACCCGAGCCGACGTAATGGATGGCATCGCCGAGATGATCCCGGACATCCAGGTCGAGGCCACCTTCCCCGATGGCACCAAGCTGGTCACAGTGCACCAGCCGATTTTATGAAGCCCCCCGGTGTCGCCTTCGGCGCCTTCCCCCGAGGGGGACGCCGCCAGCGCACGCAAGCGAAGCGCCGCCTGCGCGGCTCGGCGGCCCTTGCGCGGCGGCCGCTGGCCTAGACCACGCCAGTTTTCACTTTCAGGAGTCCTTTCACATGAACCTCTCCCGCACCAAATCCGCTCTCTTTCTGATAGCTGCCAGCGCTTTATCTATGAGCGCTAGCGCCCATACAGGCGTAGAAGCCCACAGCCACAGCGGTTTCATCAGCGGCTTTGTGCACCCCCTGTTCGGCCTGGACCACTTGGCCGCCATGGTGGCCGTGGGCCTGTGGAGCGCCCTGGCCGCGCGCGGCGCCGGTCGCGAACTGCTTTGGGGCCCCGTGGGCTTTGCGGCCATGCTGCTGGCGGGCGCGGTGCTGGGCTTGCAAGGCGTGGCACTGCCTGCGGTGGAGCCCATGATTGCGGCGTCGCTGCTGGCCACGGGCCTTCTCGTCGTATCCCGCCTGCGCGTGCCGGGCATCGTGGCCGCGCTGGGCGCGGGCGTGTTTGCTGTGTTCCATGGCGTGGCCCATGGCGTAGAGCTGACAGGCAGCAGCAGCGCCTGGCAAACCCTGGCAGGCATGCTGGCCGCCACCGTGCTGCTGCATGGCGCAGGCCTGGCGGCAGGCTGGGCGCTGCGCCAGCGTACCGTGTGGATCAGCCGCGCCGCTGGCGTGGCCGTGGCCCTGATGGGTGGCGCGCTGCTGGCGCAAATGGCCTAAGCCTTCATTTGATCTGGAGCCCCCATGATCCCTGGCGAACTCATCACCGAACCCGGCGAGCACCTGCTCAACACCGGCCGCCGCACCCTCACGCTGGTGGTGCGCAACATGGCTGACCGCCCCATCCAGGTCGGCTCGCACTACCACTTTGCAGAAACCAACAACGCCCTGGGCTTTGACCGCGCCGCCGCGCGCGGCATGCGGCTGAACATCGCATCAGGCACCGCCGTGCGCTTTGAGCCCGGCCAGGAGCGCACCGTGGAGCTGGTGGACTACGCGGGCGAGCGTAAGGTGTTTGGCTTTCAGGGCCTGACACACGGCGCGCTCTGAACATTGAACAAAAACAGCCTCTAGCGCTCACTGAATAAGCGCTAGAAGCTATCAAAAACATAGTACCCAGTTCTTGCGGAGCACCCCCATGGCAACCATTGGACGACGCGCCTACGCCGAAATGTTCGGCCCCACCGTGGGCGACCGCGTGCGCCTGGCCGACACCGAACTCCTTCTCGAAGTCGAGGCCGACTACACCCTGCGCGCAGGCAGCTATGGCGAAGAAGTGAAGTTTGGCGGCGGAAAAACCATCCGCGACGGCATGGCGCAAAGCCAGCGCACCAATGCACAAGGGGCGGTGGATACGGTGCTGACCAACGCCCTCGTCATTGACCACACCGGCATCTTCAAAGCCGACATTGGCCTGCGCGCTGGTCGCATCGCCGCCATCGGCAAGGCAGGCAACCCTGATGTGCAACCCGGCGTAGACATCATCATCGGCCCGGGCACCGAGGTCATCAGCTGCGAAGGCAACATCGTCACCGCCGGTGGCATCGACAGCCACATCCACTTCATCTGCCCGCAGCAGATTGAAGAGGCCCTGGCCAGCGGCATCACCACCATGCTGGGCGGCGGCACCGGCCCCGCCACGGGCACGCTGGCCACCACCTGCACGTCCGGCCCCTTCAACCTGGAACGCATGCTGCAGGCGGCCGACGCCTTCCCGATGAACCTGGGCTTCCTCGGCAAGGGCAACGCCAGCCTGCCCGATGCGCTGCACGAGCAGATCAACGCGGGCGCCATTGGCCTCAAGCTCCACGAAGACTGGGGCACCACCCCCGCGGCCATCAGCAACTGCCTGGACGTGGCCGAGGCCACCGACACGCAGGTCGCCATCCACAGCGACACGCTCAACGAATCGGGCTTTGTGGAGAACACCATCGCCGCCGTGGGCGGGCGCGGCATCTGCGCCTTCCACACCGAAGGTGCGGGCGGCGGCCATGCGCCCGACATCCTGCGCGTGGTGGGCGAGGACAACTTCCTGCCCAGCTCCACCAACCCCACCATGCCCTATACGCACAACACGCTGGACGAGCATGTGGACATGCTCATGGTGTGCCACCACCTCGATGCCAGCATCGCCGAAGACCTGGCCTTTGCCGAAAGCCGCATCCGCAAGGAGACCATCGCTGCCGAAGACATCCTGCACGACCTGGGCGCCATCAGCATGATGTCCAGCGACAGCCAGGCCATGGGCCGCGTGGGCGAAGTCATCCTGCGCACCTGGCAGACCGCGCACAAGATGAAGGTGCAGCGCGGCTGGCTGCCCCCCACTGCGGGCCGCGATGAGCTGGCCGAAATCCTGCAGCGCAACGACAACTTCCGCATCAAGCGCTACGTGGCCAAGTACACGATCAACCCCGCCATTGCGCACGGCATTGCCCATGAGGTGGGCTCGCTCGAAGTGGGCAAATGGGCCGACCTCGTGATCTGGAAGCCCGCGTTCTTTGGCGTGAAGCCTGCACTCATCCTGAAGGGCGGGCTCATCGCCATGGCCGCCATGGGCGACCCAAACGCCTCCATCCCCACACCCCAGCCCGTGCACTACCGCCCCATGTTCGGCGCGTTCGGCGGGGCCATTGCCAAGACCTCGCTTACCTTCGTGTCGCAGGCGGGTTTGAACGCTGGCATTGGCGAGCGCTTTGGCCTGCGCAAGACGCTGAGCGCCGTGCACAACATCCGTGGCATCCGCAAGCGCGACATGGTGCACAACAGCTACACGCCCAAGATGGAAGTGGACGCACAGACTTATTCGGTGCGCGCAGATGGCCAGCTGCTCACCTGCGAGCCCGCCACCGTGCTGCCCATGGCGCAGCGGTACTTTTTATTCTGAGGCCGCAGGATGACGAGCAGCGCCCCCACGCTACAGATCCGCCTGGACGACCTGCGCGACCCTCGCATCGAGCAATTCATGGAGGAGCACCTGCAGGACATGCGCGCCACCTCGCCGCCCGAAAGCGTGCACGCACTGGACATGGCCCGGCTGCGCCAGCCAGACATTCGCTTCTGGACAGCGTGGCTACCGGATGAAGCTGCGCCCGCACCGGGCCGGCTGGTGGGCACAGGGGCACTCAAGCACCTAGAAGACGGACATGCCGAGCTGAAATCCATGCGCACCGACGCCACCGTGCGCGGCCAGGGCGTAGGCCGTGCGGTGCTGGAACACATCCTGGGCCAGGCGGTGGACCTGGGCTACCAGCGCATCAGCCTGGAGACGGGCAGCCAGC